>NZ_JACHLI010000004.1 GCF_014204515.1 Pseudomonas nitroreducens
TCGAGGACTATGAAGCCCTGCTGCCCTGGATCCTCAACGCGACTGAGTAACTGCGCCTACTCGCATCGCAAGGACGTCGTCAATCAAGCGCTTACCCTCCTTCAGCGCCTCGACCACGCGGATGCCGTTGTCTCGGCCCAGGCCGAGGTCGCAGACCACCAGGCCGATCGAGGTGTCGTCGCGAAACTTCTGCAGGGCACTGTCCTTGCTGTCGCTCACCAGGCAGCGATAGCCGCTGTTCTCCAGCAGCTCGGCAAGCTCGGCGGTGACCTGGGGCTCGTCGTCGATGACCAGCACGCTGAAACGACGATTGGCCGTTTTGTCCATGACTGTACGCTCCTTAAGAATTACTTTTATCCATTGTTTTTATCGGCCGGGCATTCAATTACCGAATACCGGCGCATCCTCCCTGTGACGGGTGGTATTAACCCTTAGCATATAGTCGTTAAGTCTGGATGATGCCAATGGTCACTGTCATTTACTGGATAAACGACATATACGTCAGAAGACCGGCGAATAGTGCAAAGATAAACGGAAATGACTTGAATTTTGACGGTTGCAGTTTCGCTAATTGCGAATTGCAATTAGCCGGTAACTTGTCCGAATCAATCAAAAGTTTGCTAGCGAGCATCAGTGCCAGGCAGACGAAGCTGCCCAGGGCCAGGGTGTACAGCAGCGTCTGCGGATCGCTGGCCAGCCCCAGTGCCGCCAGTGCCTTGACATCGGCTGCGCCGAGCTTGCCAAGGCCGTAACCCGGCACGCTGAGTAACAGTCCCAATACAAAGGCGCCCAGGGCCAGGGCGGGATCGGCGCCGCTCAGGCTGTGGCCCTGGACGATCAGGTAGAGGGCGGCGGCCAGGGCGCCGCCGAGGGTCACCCAGTTGCTTACGCGCAGGCGGGTCAGATCCTGGTAGGCGCCGATGGCGAACCAGCCGAGCAGGCAGAAACTGATCACTGAGAAAGTCCTTATTCCGTCGCCGCTGCAATCCAGTATGCCAGCTTAATTGCGGGTGTTTTCCCGCTTCGATTGGGTAGTTGCAATTCGGGTCAATAGTCTTTGGTGGTGGCGCGAAGTGTTATTCCGAGTGGCCATGCGACGAATTTAAAAGAAGCGCCTAGTATTGCTCAACAGCGGTATTCAGCCGACGGCGGACATCTTCATTTATCCCGCGCGGCGCCGATAAGTTGAACGATCATTCAAGTGGGAAGTGGGTCGAGGAGTATTACGCATGGAAGGAATCGGAGGACTTGGCAGGCAGCGCGGTGCGGTCGCGATCGAGTTCGCTGGCGTCTTCGTGCTGTTCTTCGCGGTGCTCTATGGGTTGCTCGGCTACTGCGTGCCGCTGCTGATGCTGCAGGCGTTCAACGATGCCGCTGCCGCCGGGGCGCGGGTCGCCGTGTCGGTGAACCCCAGTGCCGGCAACTATTCCGCGGCCTTGAGCAGCGCGGTCACCACCGCCGTCAACCAGCGCCTGAGCTGGATGCCCGCTGCCTGGCGCAACGGCTGCTACAGCGGCCAGTACCTGGGCACGCCCACCACGGAGACGGTCAACAACCGCACTTACACGCGGGTGAACGTGTGCGTGAACTATCCCTACTCGACGTCACCCATCGTGCCGCTGCTGACGCTGCCGGGCATAGGCACGGTTCCCCAGCTGCCCGCGGTCCTCACGGGCCAGGCCAGCGTGCTGCTCTGAGGCGCACGATGTTCGACTTCCTGCGCTCGCGTCCTGCACTGCACGAGGCTCCCGCGGATGCCGCGGCGCCTTCCCGTCCGCTGGCCGCCCGCCGCCGGCCGGCGCTGCCGCCGGAGGCTGCGCCGGCGGTCGATGTCACCGCTCATTGGGATCTGTGGCTGGAACTGGATAGCCGCGACCGGGTGATCGCTCGCGGCGGGCACCTGGTGCATCGCCTGCTGGTGCCGATGACCGGTTCCGGCGAGTTGCCGCAGCTGGCGGACTATCTCGACCGCCGCGCCCCCGGTGGCACGCCGCTGACCGTCCTGCGCGGTGGCGAGCGGCTCGACCTGGTGCTGCGCAGCACCGGCGACCTGCCGCTGGTGTGCCGCTTCCAGGCGCTGTTGCAGGCCGAGGAGCACTGCCTGCTGCTGGGCACCGATATCTCCGACCTCAACTGGCAGGCCGACAGCCAGCAGCACAAGCTGCAGTGCCTGAACCTCAGCAAGCTGTTGCTCGGGCGCCTGCGCCACAGCTCGCAGCGCCGCCTCGGCGAAGCGGTGGGGGAGGTGCTGGAGGCCTTCTGCAGCAATTTCCACATGCGCAGCATGGCGCTGCTGCTGGAAGGTCCCGACTCGCAACTGCGGGTTTTCGCCTGCCATGTGCCGCCGGGCTGCGACAGTCTGCTGCGCGAAGGCCTGGTGTTGCCCGACGGCGAACTGCGAGGGGCCAGCGGCGCGTGCCTGCTGAACGTCGACGAGGGCCGCTCGGAACTGCTCGAAGCGCTCTGCAGCGACCGTCT
Source organism: Pseudomonas nitroreducens (assembly GCF_014204515.1). Taxonomy (GTDB): domain Bacteria; phylum Pseudomonadota; class Gammaproteobacteria; order Pseudomonadales; family Pseudomonadaceae; genus Pseudomonas; species Pseudomonas nitritireducens_A. The sequence continues at coordinate 2,479 of NZ_JACHLI010000004.1, forward strand.
CTACCTGGTTCCCGCCCCCGTGCGCGGCGGGCGCCTGGCCGGCCTGCTGGCGGAGCCCGCGGAGCAAGCGCCGCCCTGGCCGGGGCCGTCGCCCAGCGACTGGCAGTACCTGGCGGAAATCCTCGCCAACCTGGTGCATGAGCGCGCCGAGCTGTACAGCCTGCGCGACAGCAGCCGGCGTCTGAGCCTGCTGCAGGACATGGTTGGTGGCGGCTGGTGGCGCCTGCAGGTAGACGCGGGGGTATTCGAGTTGTCGCCGGCAGTGGCTGTCAGCCTGGGCTTGCCGGAGGGGCAGTTGCAGCTGGCGCTGGCCGATCTGCTGGCGCGGCTGCACCCGGCCGATGCCGACGAACTGAGCCTGCGCCTGCGCAACGTGCAGCCGGGTGGGCGATTGGTCCAGGACATGCGTCTGCGCGTCGCCGACACCACACAGACCCGCCGTTGGCTGCGCTTGCAGGGGCGCATGCAGGCGCGGGCCGGCGACCATCTGATGGACGGCGTGCTGCTCGACATCAGCGAGGGCAAGCAGCAGGAAGAGCAGGCCCTGGCCGCCCACGCGCGGCTGCGCAACCTGATCGACAGCGCCCCGGTAGTCATCTACGTGCAGCGGGTGGAGGAGGGCCGGCTGATTCCGGAGTTCTACAGCGAAAGCGCCGGCAACCTGCTCGGCCTCGACCTGCAGGGCCAGAGTTGGCAGGCGCTGGCCGAACGGGTCCACCCGGAAGACCTGGAAGCCTTCCTCGACCGTGGCCGCGAGTTGCTGCGCGAAGGGCGCGTACGCACGGAATACCGCCTGCGCGACAGCGCCGGCGAGTGGCACTGGCTGTACGACGAAGCCAAGCTGCTGCGCGATATCCAGGGCATTCCGCAGGAGGCCGTCGGGCTCTGGCTGGACGTCACCGAGCAGCGCCTGGCCGCGCAGCAGATCGCCGAGAGCGAGGAGCGCTACCGGGTGCTGGTGGAGGATTCGCCGGCGCTGATCTGCCGCTATGACCCCAGCCTGCAGCTGACCTTCATCAACCACACCTTCGCCCAGGTGCTGGGCGAGCCGGTGGAGGCGCTGCTTGGCCGACGCCTCGACGAATGGCTGTCGGAACAGGACTGCAGCGCCCTGCGCGCGCGCCTCGCCGGGGGCGCGCGGAGTCGGGTGGACGACTCCTGGGAACTGCGCTTCTGCCTGTCCGGCCAGCGCAACCTCTGGCTGATCTGGTCGGACCGCGCGGTGCTCGACGCCGATGGCCGCCTGCTGGAGATCCAGGCGGTGGGCCGTGACAACACCGCGGTGCGCCACGCCCAGCAGCAACTGGCCCAGGGCGCCAAGATGGCCAGCCTGGGCGAGATGGTCAGCGGCATGGCCCACGAGATGAAGCAGCCGCTGCACGTCATGCGCATGTCGCTGTACAACGCGCGGCAGAAGCTCGGCGAGCCGGAGTACCTGAAGGAGAAGCTCGACCGCGCCGACGCGCAGATCGACCGGCTGTCGCGGGTCATCAGCCACATGGGGGTGTTCAGCCGCAAGTCGGAACTGGAGCCGTCGCCCTTCGATCCCTACGACGCCTGCGAGGGCGCCCTGGCCCTGCTCGGCGAGAGCCTGACCCAGCAGGGCATCACCCTGGAAACCGCTGCGCCACTGCAGCGCGTGGTGGTGCGCGGCTACGCCGACCAGCTTGAGCAGGTACTGATCAACCTGCTGGCCAATGCCCGCGACGCGCTGCTCGGACGGGATAACGAAGGCGCCCGCTGGGTCGGTGTGTCGCAGGAGGATTGCATCGAGTCGGAGTGGGTGGAGCTGCACGTGCGCGACAACGCCGGTGGTATCGACCGCGAGCTGATGGAACGCATCTTCGAGCCGTTCTTCACCACCAAGCCCATCGGCAAGGGTACCGGGCTGGGCCTGTCGGTGAGCCACGACCTGATCCGCAACATGGGTGGCAGCCTGTCGGTGGACAACTTCAAGGGCGGCGCGCGCTTCGTCATCCGCCTGCCGCGCCAGGTAGTCCTCGTCGAAGAAGACTGATGGCGGAGGCCGGAAAAGAAAAACGCCTGCGGATGCAGGCGTTTTTCGTGGTGCGGGCTGGCGGTCAGCCGACGAAGCGCGAGGACAGCCAGAACAGCCCGGCGGCCAGGGCGATCGACACCGGCAGGGTCAGGATCCAGGCCATGATGATGTTGCGCACCGTGCTGCCCTGCAGGCCGCTGCGGTTGGCCACCATGGTGCCCGCCACACCCGAGGACAGGACGTGTGTCGTGGACACAGGCAGGCTGTAGATGTTGGCCATGCCGATGGCGGCGGTGGCGGTGAGCTGGGCGGCAATGCCCTGGGCGTAGGTCATGCCCTGCTTGCCGATCTTCTCGCCGACGGTGAGCACCACGCGCTTCCAGCCGACCATGGTGCCGATGCCCAGGGCCAGGGCCACCGCGATGATTACCCAGAAGGGCGCGTATTCGGTGGTGCTGGTGAGGTCCTTGCGCAGCTTCTCCAGGTCCGCCTTCTCGCGCGACGGCAGGTCGGAGAGCTTGCCGACCTTCTTCGCGGTGTCGTCCAGGCACAGCAGGTAGCGACGCACCTGCACGCGTTCGTCGTCGTTCAGGTCGTTGTAGCTGGAGACGCCATGCAGGTCCTTGAGCAGGCCCTTAAGGGTCGCTTCGGTCTGCTTCGGCTCGCAGCGGTACAGGTCCGGCATGTCCGCGTCATCGGCCTTGCCCAGGGCGAGCATTTCGCCGAGGGAGTCGGAATGGCGGTTGTAGAACTGCTGCAGGTGGATGGCGGCGTCGCGGGTGCGCTCGATCTGGTAGGTGGTGCTGTTCAGGTCGAGGACGAACTTGGCCGGGACGATACCGATCAGCACCAGCATGATCAGGCCGATGCCCTTCTGGCCGTCGTTGGAGCCGTGCACGAAGCTCACGGTCATGGCCGAGATCACCAGCACCAGGCGGTTCCAGAACGGCGGGTGCTTCTTCTCGTCGACGTCGCGGCGGGTCTCCGGGGTCTTGTGCATCTTCGACAGCGGGTACAGCCACTTCAGGCCGATCAGCAGGGCGCCGGCGATGATGAAGCCGGCCAGCGGCGAGAAGATCAGCGACAGGCCGATATCGATGGCCTTGCCCCAGTTGATCCCGTCGGCCAGCGGCACGTCGTTGATCAGCGCATTGGCCAGGCCCACGCCGAGGATCGAACCGATCAGGGTGTGCGAGCTGGAAGCGGGAATACCGAAGTACCAGGTGCCCAGGTTCCAGGTGATGGCCGCGGCGAGCAGCGAGAACACCATCGCCAGGCCGTGGCCGGTGTTCACGTTGATCAGCAGTTCCACCGGCAGCAGGTGGACGATCGCATAGGCGACGCCAACGCCCCCCAGCAGCACGCCGAGGAAGTTGAAGATGCCGGAGAGGATCACCGCGCGGTACGGCGACATGGCCTTGGTGTAGATCACCGTGGCCACCGCGTTGGCAGTGTCGTGGAAGCCGTTGATGAACTCGAACGCGAGGACGAACGCGAGTGCCAGCACCAGGCTGATACCCACCCAGAGATCGAGTCCGCTGAAGAGATCGAACATGAAGATTCTATGACCGGTCGGAGACGGGGCGGCGATTATGCCAGAAGCTTGGAGCACCGTATTCAGCCTGAAACGGTTTCTCCAAAATGCGCGACGCCTCGTCGCACGGCGCTTTCAGGCAGGGTGGAAAAAGTTTGCAATGCTTCCACGCCGGGCTGCCGGCCCGTCGGATGAGTGTTTGCAGGCGCTCCGGCTGGCTCCCCCACGGAACCTCGCCTGCCGCGTCCTCCTGGCTGCCCGGATGCTTTGGGCAACGATGTGTCGGACGGGGCCGTACCTGCGTTTATAGGGAAGCGGTGTCCTGATCCTTTTTCAGTCGTTCTTCTTCGATTCTTGCCAGTTCCCGGTCGAAGGCCTTGTCCTGCACGCTGGGGCGCTTGCGCCAGGGCTTCTTCTCGGGTTCGGGCTGGGCGGCGTAAAGGGTCACTTCGCCGCCCTGTTCATCCTTGTAGCGTTGCTCCTGGCGCTCCAGTTCCGCGCGCAGTTCGTCTTTGGTCACGATCTGTCCTGATGACTTGAGGCAATGGGCTGTTCGTTGGCGTGCGACGTCCCGCCTGGACGTCACCCTGGCAGTGTAGACGCTGAGCCTTGCAACGCCGGGGCAGCCGGAAAACGGCGCGGATTATAACCTTTGCCGGGGGGGAATCGCGCGAGGACTGCCGACGGACGGCGCCAGCCCAGCAGCGGCGCGGGGGGAAGACCTCAGCCGGTGCGGCCGAGGTTGAGTTCGCCGATCTTCTCCAGGCGCGCACGCACGATATTGCGGCTGATGCCCAGCAGACGGCCGGTCTGCAGCTGGTTGCCATGGCAGAAGTGATAGGCGGTGCGGAACAGCACTTCCTCGATGTGCTCGTAGAGGTCCGGCCGGTTGCTTTCGAACAGTTCCAGCAGCGCCTGCTCCAGGGTCGCCTCGACGCGCGGCGCGAGGGCGTGGCCTTCGTGGCGCAGCGAGTCGTGGCGCGGCGCTGATGGCAGCTCGGCCAGCTGCAGGTCGCCCGGCTGCACCTGCTGGTTGCGGCACACCAGCAGGGCGTGGTGGATGGCGTTCTCCAGCTCGCGGATATTGCCCGGCCAACTGTGGCCCAGCAGCTTGCGCTCGGCTTCGGCGGAGAGCGATGCGCGGTTGTAGCCCAGGCGCTGGCAGTGCTCCTCGAGGAAGAACTCGGCCAGCGGCAGGATATCGCCGGGGCGTTCGCGCAGCGGCGGCAGGCGGATGGTGGCGACGTGCAGGCGGTAGAACAGGTCTTCGCGGAAGTGCCCGGCCACCACGGCATCGGCCAGGTTGACGTTGGTCGCGGCGACCACCCGCACGTTGATCGGTACCGGCGTGCGCGAGCCCAGGCGCACCACTTCGCGTTCCTGCAGCACGCGCAGCAGTTTCACCTGCATGTTCAACGGCAGGTCGCCGATCTCGTCGAGGAACAGGGTGCCGCCGTTGGCCGACTCGAACCAGCCGGCCTTGCTGCTGGTGGCGCCGGTGTAGGCGCCTTTCTCGTGGCCGAACAGCTCGCTTTCCACCAGCGTCTCGGAGAACGCACCGCAGTTCACCGCGACGAAGGGGGCGCTGCTGCGCCGGCTGAGCTTGTGGATATGTCGCGCCACCAGCTCCTTGCCGGTGCCGGTCTCGCCGATGATCAGCGCATTGGCTTCGCTGGGCGCGAGGCGTTCGATGCGGTTGAGCAGTTCCTGCGAGCGCGGGTCCTTGAACACCAGCACCGTGGCGCGGACCGACTTGGTTTGCTCGCGGGCATTGGGGAGGGTCAACAGCGACATGGCAGGTTCCTGGCGTACCGAATGGGTGGCAGCGCCATACTGCGGCATTTTTGTTATTTCAAAAAATTATCAATTAGAATTTGTATATAACTTTTAATCTTTCATTCGCCGCGATGACGCTCACGGCGGGCGCTGGAAGTATTGGTGCGTCACAGCAAAGCCCTCGCCAACAGCGGGCTGCGAGCTACGCTCAGAGTGGCAATTCCATCCTGGGAGACCACTCCATGACCATCGTTAGGATTCCGCTGCTGGCTCTGGCCCTGCTGTTCTCGGTACAGGGCTTCGCCGCCACCGCCGCGCAGACCGCGCAGCAGGAAAAGATGAAGAGCTGCAACGCCGACGCCACCACCAAGGCGCTCAAGGGTGACGAACGCAAGGCGTACATGAGCACCTGCCTGAAGGCTGGCGGCGGCGACAGCAAGGCGATGACGCCACAGCAGGCGAAGATGAAGAGCTGCAACGCCGACGCCACCACCAAGGCGCTCAAGGGCGATGAACGCAAGGCGTTCATGAGCACCTGTCTGAAGAAGTGACGCTGGGCGCGGCAGGGCCGCGCGGGACACGAAAAAGGGCAGCCGAGGCTGCCCTTTTTCATGGAGTCTGTTTCACCGGCCCGGCATCACAGGCCAGAGAACACCAGCCAGGCCGTGGCCAGGGCGTAGAGGACGATCACCGCATCCATGCGTAGAGCAGGCGGGAGTCGCCGCACCAGGTTCATTTCTTGGCCACCGCGGACCAGAAGCCCTGGGCATTGCGGAAGGGCTGGCGGGCCATCTGTTCGGGGCGGGTGATGCCATCGGCGCGCAGCGCATTGACGAGGGCGGAAAAGGACTTGGCGCTGTAGCTCATGGTCGGCTCCGGGTGCTTTCTCTCCTTGGGGTGGAGCTATGAAAACACCCGGGCCACTATCGACGGAAATGGATCGGCTTAAGGGTGACCATCGATGAAATTGATGGAAGGCCAGGTCAGTTCCAGCTGGCTTTCGAAGCGCCGTGCTTCACCGGTGATCGGGTCGCGGAACTCCAGGCGGCGCGCCAGCAGCTTCAGCGGCCGGGCGTAATCCTCCGGCGGGCGCTGGTCCCGGGGCGGCAGGATCGGGTAGAGCGGATCGAAGCATAGCGCCGCGCCCAGGCCCGACATGTGCACGCGCAACTGGTGGCGCTTGCCGCTGACTGGATGCAGCCCATAGCGCCAGAGATCGCCACGCCGCTCCAGCACCTCGATGTGCGTTTCGCTGTTGGGCGTACCGTCCACTTCCTGCATGCGGATGAACGGATCGCCCTCGACCATCCGCGAGCGATGGACCCGCGGGAATTCCAGTTGCGGCAGCGCCGGGGCGATCGCCTCGTACAGTTTGTCGATGCGCCGCTCGCGGAACAGCGCCTGGTAGGCGTCGCGGTTGCTCGGGTTGGCGGAGAACAGCACCAGCCCGGCAGTGAGCCGGTCGATGCGGTGCAGCGGCACCAGCAGCGGATTGTCCAGGCGCCTGGCGAGGCGGGCGAGCAGGGTTTCCTCGACGTACTGGCCGGCGGGCATCACAGGCAGGAAATGCGGCTTGTCGGCCACCACCAGGTGTTCGTCGGCATACAGGATGCTTTCCTGGAAGGGGATCGGCGTTTCCTGCGGCACCTCGCGGAAGTAGTGGATGCGCAGCGCTTCGCGGTAGGGATGTTCGGGGCCGATGGGCTGGCCGTCGCTGTCCAGCACCTTGCCGCGCGCCATGCGGTCCAGCCAGGTGTCACGGCTGATCGCCGGAAAACGTGCACACAGGCAGTCCAGCACGGTCGCCCAGGGGCCGGCTGGCAGGTGCAGGGTGCTGGCGCGTTGCTGGGCGGCGGAGAAGCGGGAGCTGGACATGCGGGCGGGCAATCGGTTTCGACGGGCTGTGCATTAGGCCGCAGCGGCGCGGCGGCCGTCAAAGCCGCCACGACTTCGGGTCGCGCCGCCGGCAGGATTCAGGCGGGGGCCTGGTTGATCTCCACCGTGATGTGCGCCAGTTCCTCGTGCACCTGCAGGCGCTGGCGCACCAGGTCGGGCGTCAGGCCGCCATCGCTGGCCAGGCTGAGGATGCAGGCGTAGCGCGATTTGCCCACGCGCCACAGGTGCAGGTCAGTGATGCGTGCAGGGACCGGCAGTTCGGCGACCACTTCGCGAATCTCCTCGACCACCGGGTCGTTCATCTCCGCGTCGAGCAGCACCCGGCCGCTCTGCCTGAGCAGGCCGACCGACCAGACGGCCACCAGCACGGCGCCGACGATGCCCATCAACGGATCGAGCCAGGCGGCGCCCCAGATCAGGCCGCCGATCAGGGCGATGATCGCGGCGACCGAGGTGGCGGCATCGGCGAGCACGTGCAGGTAGGCGGCGCGCAGGTTCAGGTCATGGCCGTGGTCGTGGTGATGGTCATGTCCGTGGTGATGATCGTGGCCGTGCCCATGGTCGTGATGGTGGTGTTCGCCGCGCAGCAGCCAGGCGCAGGCGAGGTTCACCAGTAGGCCGAGGACGGCGATGGCAATCGCCTGCTGGTAGTGGATGGGCGATGGAGCGAGCAGCCGCGCCACGGACTCGAACAGCATCAGCGCCGCCACGCCCAGCAGCAGGATGGCGCTGGTGTAACTGGCCAGTACCTCGATCTTGAAAGTGCCGAAGGCGAAGCGCGCGTCGCCCTTGAAGCGCCGCGCCGCCACGTAGGCGAAGAACGCCAGGCCCAGTGCCAGGGCGTGGGAGCTCATGTGCCAGCCATCGGCGAGCAGCGCCATGGAGTTGAAGATCCAGCCGCCGGCGATCTCCACCAGCATCATCACCACGGTCAGCAGCGCGGCGCGCAGGGTGTTGCGTTCGGCCAGGGGGTTGCCTTCGTGGAACTGGTGGTCGTGGCGGCCGTCTTGCGGGTGGGTGGCGTGCTGCATGATGATGGTCCACAGAGTCGATATAGATACTATACCCCAGTATACCTTTGGAGTTTTGCCGTGGGACATACCATCAAGGACCAGAAGAAGCTGCTGACCCGGGTGCGGCGCATCAAGGGCCAGAGCGAGGCGCTGGAACGGGCGCTGGAGGCCGGCAGCGAATGCGCGGCGATCCTGCAGCAGATCGCCGCCATCCGCGGGGCGGTGAATGGCCTGATGGCCGAGGTGCTCGAAGGCCATCTGCGCGACCACCTGGGCGCCGAGGACCGTACCGCTGTGCAGCGCCACGAGGACCTGGAGCAGGTCATGGGCGTGCTGCGCTCTTATCTGAAATAGAACGGCAGCGGGCGCCTTGAAGTAGGGCAACTGCAGGCGCTTTGAAGTGGAGCAGCTGCTGGAACTCGATCAGTTGGACAGGCGCACTGCCAGCTCGTCGGCTTCCTCGGTCCAGTCCGAATCCTGCTGCAGCGCCTCGCGCAGGAACTGCGCCTGGGCCTTGTTCCAGAATGGCGCCTCCGGCAGCTTCTGGCCCTCGACGAGGCGATGGCTGCCGAGGAAGGCGTCGATGTCCTTGCGCCCGTCGGGCAGGCCGAGTTGCTTGAACAGGGCGCTCAGGCTGTGCTGGCTGGTATCCATGACGATCTCCTGGGTTGACTGGGAATGTGCCGCCGCGGCGCGGCCTGGGAACAACTATAGGAGCCCCTGGCGGCGCGCAAGGTTCGGATTGGCAAGTCGGGCGGAAATCGATAGCCTGCTTTCAATCTACCTGCCCTTCGTGCTGCCACCCACCGTCAGGCCCGTCCATGAGCTCGTCCGAGCAGCGAACCGCCGCCGTCACCCTGCGCATCCTCGCCACCGTCCTCTTCACCTTCGTCCTGTTCCTGAGCATCGGCCTGCTGCTGCCGGTGCTGCCCGGTTTCGTCCACGAGGGGCTGGGCTACTCCACCGTGGTCGCCGGCGGGGTGATCGGCCTGCAATACATCGCCACCCTCGTCTCGCGTCCGCTGGCCGGCTACCTGACCGATACCCATGGCGCCAAGCGCGCGGTGCTGCAGGGCCTGGCCGTGCTGGGCGGCGGTGGCGTACTGGTGCTGGCCTCCACCAGCCTGGAAGCGCTGCCCTGGATGAGCCTGATCCTGCTGCTCGCCAGCCGCTTGCTGTTCGGCCTGGCCCAGGGGTTGCTGGGGATCGGCACGGCGAGTTGGGGCATTGCCCTGGTCGGCACGCAGAACACCGCGAAGGTGATTTCCTGGAATGGCATCGTCAGCTACGGCGGTATCGCCATCGGTGCGCCGCTGGGCGTCATGATGTCGGCGTCGATCGGCCTGTGGAGCCTGGGCGTGAGCATCCTCGCACTGACTCTGCTGGGCTGGCTGGCCGCCCGTGGACGAGACGAGGTGCCGACCATCGCCGGCACGCGCATGGCTTTCCACGCGGTGCTCGGCCGCGTGCTGCCTTACGGCCTGTGCGTGATGCTCGGCTCCATCGGCTTCGGCACCTTGGCGACTTTCATCACCCTCTATTACGGCAGCCAGGGCTGGGCCAATCCGGCCTGGTGCCTGACTGCCTTCGGCGTCTGCTTCGTCGGTGCACGACTGATCTTCTCCGGCATGGTCAACCGCTTCGGCGGCTTTGCCGTGGCGGTGGTCTGCCTGGGCGTGGAGGTGTTCGGCCTGCTGCTGCTGTGGCAGGCACCGGGACCGGGCTTCGCCCTGCTGGGCGCGGCGTTGACCGGTTGCGGCCTGTCGCTGGTCTATCCCTCGCTGGGCGTCGAGGCGGTGCTGCGCATCCCGGCCAGCAGCCGCAGCGCCGGGCTGGGGGCCTACGCGCTGTTCTTCGACCTGGCGATGGGCATTGCCGGCCCGCTCATGGGCCTGGTCGCCGCGCGTAATGGCTATGCGTCGATCTTCCTGGTGGCAGCGGGGCTGGCCCTGTGCGGCTTCCTTATCTGCTTCGGCCTGCTGCGCTTCACCCGCCAGCAGCACGAGGAGCTGCCCAAGGACTGAACCCCAAGGGTGCGTGGGAGCGGACTCCGTCCGCGACAGGTCTCGGGCGCGCCGGGAATCCATCGCGGACGCAGTCCGCTCCTACGCCAGGGTCTTACACGGGCGGGAAAGCCTGGAACGCTTCCAGCGCCTCGGCCTGTTCCGCCCAATCACGCACCGCCGGATAGCTGTCCGCCGGGATGTCTTCCGAGTGCAGCAACTGCACGAAGGTCCAGGCCACGGCGATGCTCAGGCCGGCCTGGTCCAGCGGCGCGCCGGGGTCCAGCGACATCCCGCGCAGCTCGCTTTCCAGCTGTGCGAGGGCGGCGTGCAGTTGCTGGTCGACGCGTTCCTGCCAACTGGCGAGCTGCCTGTCCTGCGGCCGCTGCTGCTCGTAGTAGCGCTGCACCGCCTTTTCCATCACCGCCAGGGCCAGGCCCAGCAGGCGCGTGGCATGCAGCCGCGCGGCGGGCTCGGTGGGCATCAGGCTGCGCCCGGCCAGGTGTTCCAGGCAATCGATGATCAATGTGGAATCCATCAGCACCTGGCCGTCGCCCATGACCAGCGTTGGCGCCTTCACCACCGGATTGATGCCGCGGAATTCCTCGTAGGTGCGGAATACCGACAGCGACTGGTGGCTGAACTCGATGCCGAGCAGGCGCAGGGTGATGGCGACGCGGCGCACGTAGGGCGAGTCGAGCATGCCGATCAGGTGCGGAAGCTTCTGTTGCATGGGCACATCCTGTTAGTGGAAATTGCAGCCTGGTTGCGCGACTGTGCGCGCGTTGGCCATGAATCTAGCGGCTTTGGTCGCTGGGAAATAGCGACGATTAATGACCGTTCCGGTTAGGAAAACTTACATGAGCGCAGTGCCGCCGCTTTCCGCCCTGCGCAGTTTCGAAGCCGTTGCCCGGCTTGGCAGCGTGACCCTCGCTGCCAGCGAACTGCATGTCACCCACTCGGCCGTCAGCCAGCAGATACGCCAGCTGGAAAGCCTGCTCGGAGTCACCTTGCTGCAGCGCGAGGGCCGCGGCCTGCGTCTGAGCGAGGAAGGGCGGCTCTACGCCCTGCAGGTACGCGGCGCCCTGCGCGACATCGCCGAGGCGACCCGCCTGGCCAAGGCGCGTCCGGGCGAGGACGAACTGGTGGTGGCGGTTACCCCGGCCTTCGGCCAGAAGTGGCTGCTGCCGCGCCTGCCGGGCTTTCGCGCGACTTATCCACAGTACCGCCTGCGCCTGCTGGCCAGCCTGGAGGTGATGGACCTGCGCCAGGGGCTGGCGGACGTCGCGGTGCGCATCGGCCAGGGCCACTGGGAAGGGCTGGCCCAGGAGCGTCTGTTCGAGGACGAGGTGGTGGTCGTTGCCGCGCCGGATTTCAATGGCGGCCAGCTGCCCCGCAGCCCGGCGGAGATCCTTCGCTGCCCGCGCATCACCGGCTTCGAATCCTGGCTGGACTGGTGCCAGGCCGCTGGCGTGGCGGTGCCGCAGGAGCCGGCGGAGTTCGTGGTCAACGATTCCAACCTGAGCATCGAAGCGGTGCGCCTGGGACAGGGCATCGGCCTGGAACGCCGCAGCCTGGTGGCGGGTGCGCTGGCAAGCGGGGAACTGGTGGCGCTAAGCGACCTGCGCGTGCCCTACGGCTTCCCCTACTGGCTGGTGTGGCCCGAGCGCGAGGCGACCCAGGCCAAGGTCGCGGCGTTCGCCGGATGGCTGGCAGGCGAGGTCGAAAGCTACCTGCGAACTATCGTCTGAGGCGGGCAACACGTAGGAGCGGACTCCGTCCGCGATAGCTCCGCGTCGCACCGGAAACCATCGCGGACACAGTCCGCTCCTACACAGCAGGCCGGCAGAACGAGGGCCCTTGCGGCCTCAGAAAGGCTCGTCGACGTAGTGGAACGGATAGTCCGGGCTCTTGTACTTGCCGATCCTGCCGCGCTTGGGCAGCTTCACTTCCTCGCGCGGCAGCGACTTGTACGGCACGTGCTTGAGGATGTGGCTGATGACGTTCAGGCGCACGCGCTTCTTGTCCTCCGAGCGCGCGACGAACCAGGGCGCCCAGGGCGAGTCGGTGGCTGCGAACATCAGGTCGCGGGCGCGGGTGTAGTCATCCCAGCGGGTGTAGGACTTCACGTCCATGGGCGACAGCTTCCAGATCTTCCGGCCGTCAGTGATGCGGTCCTCCAGGCGGCGCGCCTGCTCCTGCGGGCTGACTTCCAGCCAGTACTTGAGCAGGACGATCCCCGACTCGGTGAGCATGCGCTCGAACAGCGGGGTGACGGCGAGGAACTTGTCCGCCTGCTCCTCGGTGCAGAAGCCCATGACCCGCTCGACGCCGGCGCGGTTGTACCAGCTGCGGTCGAAGATCACCACTTCGCCGGCCGAGGGCAGGTGCTTGACGTAGCGCTGGGCGTAGAGCTGGGATTTCTCCCGCTCGGTGGGCGCGGGCAGCGCCACCACGCGAAATACCCGCGGGCTGACCCGCTCGGTGATGGCCTTGATGGTGCCGCCCTTGCCGGCCCCATCGCGGCCCTCGAAGATGATGCAGACCTTCAGACCCTTGTGCACCACCCACTCCTGCAGCTTGACCAGCTCCACCGAGAGCTGGCGCAGGTGCTCCTCGTAGTCCTTGTTCTTCATCTTCACGGCCTGTTCGGGGGCCGGGTTCTTTGCCTTGCTCTTCTTGCCCATCACGTCCTCCTTGGGACACGCATCGTGGCATTGAGCATAGCGGCTGGCGGCGATCGAGCCGGTTCGAACATCCCGCGCGAAGGCGAGATCAGATTGTTCGCCTTGCCGCTTCTTGGCATTCCTACATCCTCGCCGTGAAAACCGCAGCAAAGTCGCTGAGCTCGACGTTCCTTAAGCCAGCCGCAAGGCACTCCGAGCACTCTACCGCCGTCATTTCGCCGCGAGCTCGCCATGCACCTGCGCTCCCTTCGCAACTCCATCCAGAAGGTGGTGGCACTGGCCACTGCTCCCCATCTGCACTGGCAATGGGCGCGCCAACGCCAGCGGCATCCGTTGCTGGATGTCTCCTACAAGGGCCAGACGATCTCTGCTCGGCGACACCGCAAGACCTATCTCTGTCGGCACTGGAACATCGCTCGCCGCCTGCGTGCGCTGCACGAGCACTATCAGCGGCTGGAGCAGTTGCCTCCGGCCTGGGCGGAGCGCCTGTTCGGCCTGCGGAGCATCGCCTTGTGCGATGTGGAGCTGAAGGGCGGCGGGCAGTTGCACCTGTCCCTGGAACCCTCGGAGTTCGCCAAGGAGGGCGAGTTGGGCGTGTTCCTGCGCGATGCGCTGGGAGAGCGCCTGTACTCGCTGAGCTTCTGCCTGGGCAAGGATTGCATCCTGATCGGCGGCCTGCAGGGGCCACGCCCCAGCGTGGCGGAAGGCACGGTCAAATGGCTGGGCAAGGAGATGCATGGCCTGCGTCCGAAGAACCTGCTGATCTCCGCGCTCTACGAGTTGTCCCGCTGCCTGGGTGGTGCTTCGATCCTGGGCATCAGCGACGCGGCACACAGTTGCTCGGACAAGCTGCGCTCCAGCTACGACAGTTTCTGGCTGGAACTGCACGGCGTGCCCTACGAGCACTGCTGGTATCGCCTGCCCGAGCTCGAGGCCGAACGCGACATCGCCGAGGTGAAGAGCCAGCGGCGCAGCGAGTTCCGACGTCGCGAGGCGCTGCGTGACCACGCCGTGGCCGAAATCCGCCGGGCCTGGGGCCTGGCGCTGGCTGCCGAGGTTCCGGCGAGCGGGCTGGCCCTGGCGTAAAAAGCTATCCCGTTCGGTCCTGTTTTGGTGAAATGCCCGTCATCCCCGGCGGGCGCTTCCAGTTGCCCGCTCCGCACCAGGAGACACGATGAGCGAGCAGCGACTGACCCCCGGCCTGATGGTGATCCACGGCAACCATCCGGAAGCGCTGCGCGACCTGCTGGTGCAATGGATGAGCCTGCACCCGCTGGCGCCGCTGGAAAATGAGGTCATCCTGGTGCAGAGCAACGGCATCGCCCAGTGGCTGAAGCTGGCGCTGGGGCGCGATGTGGAGGAGGGCGGCTGCGGCGTCACCGCAGCGCTGGACGTGCAACTGCCGGCGCAATTCCTCTGGCGCGCCTATCGCGGCGCGCTGGGCCGCGATGAAATCCCCGAGGTCTCGGTGCTCGACAAGGGCCCGCTGACCTGGCGCCTGATGCGCCTGCTGCCGAGCCTGCTGGAGCAGGACGAATTCGCCACCCTGCAACGCTTCCTCGCCGATGACGCCGACCTGCGCAAGCGCCACCAGCTGGCCGAGCGCCTGGCCGACCTGTTCGACCAGTACCAGGTCTACCGCGCCGACTGGCTGGAGGACTGGAGTCGTGGTGTCGACCAGTTGCGCCTGGCCAACGGCAGCGTGAAGGCACTGGATGCCGACAACCGCTGGCAGGCCGCGCTGTGGCGCGCGCTGCTTGAGGATGTCGGCGCCGAAGGCCTGGCCACCAGCCGTGCCGGCGTGCACGGGCGCTTCATCCAGAAGCTGAAGACGGCCGAGCAGCCCCTGCCGGGATTGCCGCGCCGGGTCGTGGTGTTCGGCATCTCCGCCATGCCGGCGCAGACGGTGGAGGCCCTCGCGGTGCTGGCGCGCCACGCCCAGGTGCTGCTCTGCGTGCACAACCCCTGTCGCCACCACTGGGCCGACATCGTTGCCGACAAGGACCTGCTGCGCCACGAGTACCGCCGCCAGCGCCGCCGCGCCGGCACCCCGGAACTGCTCAGCGACGACCAGCAGCACCAGTACGCCCAGCCGCTGCTGGCCGCCTGGGGCAAGCAGGGGCGCGACTACATCAACCTGCTCGACCAGTACGACGACCCGGAAAGCTACCGCGCGCGCCTGGGCGCAGTGGCCAACGGACGCATCGACCTGTTCAGCGAGGTGACGCCCAGCAGCCTGCTCGGCCAGCTGCAGGACGATATCCTCGAACTGCGGCCGATCAACGAGACCCGCGAACACTGGCCGGCAGTCGACCCGCAGACCGATGACTCGCTGCGCTTCCATGTCGCCCACAGCGCCCAGCGCGAAGTGGAAATCCTCCACGACCAGCTGCTGGCGCGCTTCGACGCCGACCCGACGCTGCGCCCGCGCGACGTCATCGTCATGGTCCCGGACATCAACCCCTACGCGCCGCACATCGAGGCCGTGTTCGGCCAGTTGCCGCGCGACGACAAGCGCTTCATCCCCTACACCCTGGCCGACCAGGGCCAGCGCGGCCGCGAGCCGCTGCTGGTGGCGCTGGAGCACCTGCTGCGGCTGCCCGACAGTCGCTTCGCGGTGAGCGAAATCCTCGACTTGCTGGACGTCGCCGCCGTGCGGAAGCGTTTCGGCCTGGCCGACGCCGACCTGCCGCTGCTGCGCCGCTGGATCGACGGCGCCGGCGTGCGCTGGGGCCTCGACGGCCAGCAGCGCGAACGCCTCGGCCTGCCCGCCGCCGCTGAAGCCAACAGCTGGCGCTTCGGCCTGCGGCGCATGCTGCTGGGCTTCGCGGTGGGCGAGGGCGACGCCTTCCAGGGCATCCAGCCCTACGCGGAAATCGGCGGACTCGACGCCGCCGCCCTCGGCCCGCTGGCCGGGCTGCTCGGCGCGTTGGAAAAGGCCTGCGAGCTGCTCGCCGAGGACGCCGATCCGGCGACCTGGGTGCAGCGCCTGCGCACCTTATTGGAGGACTTCTTCCAGGTCACCGACGACCACGACGAACTGCTCCGCCAGCAACTGCTGAACCTGCTCGAAGGCTGGCTGGAAACCTGTGGCCACGCCGGCTTCAGCGATCCGTTGCCGCTCTCGGTGGTACGCGAGGCCTGGCTCAGCGGCCTGGATGCCGGTGGCCTGAACCAGCGCTTCCTGGCCGGCGCGGTGAGCTTCTGCACGTTGATGCCGATGCGCGCGATTCCCTTCCAGCTGGTCTGCCTGCTGGGCATGAACGACGGCGACTACCCGCGTCCGCAATCGCCGCTGGACTTCGACCTGATGCGCAACGACTACCGCCCTGGCGACCGTTCGCGCCGCGAGGACGACCGCTACCTGCTGCTCGAAGCGCTGCTCTCGGCGCGGCGCCAGCTCTATGTCAGCTGGGTCGGGCGGAGCATCCGCGACAACAGCGAGCGTCCGCCGTCGGTGCTGGTCGGCCAATTGCGCGACCACCTCGCCGCCGGCTGGCATAGCGCCGACGGTGGCGACCTGTTGCACGGCCTGACCCTGGAGCACCCGCTGCAGCCCTTCAGCCGTGCCTACTTCGAAACGCCTGGCGACCAGGGGATCGACGGCCTCTACACCTATGCCCGCGAGTGGCGTGACGTGCACCGCGAGCAGGACGGCGAGACCAACGAAGCAGCGTTGCCGCCACCGGTGCTCGATGCGCCCATCGGCCTGCGCGTGCTCTCGGACTTCCTCGCCAACCCGGTCGGCGCCTTCTTCCTGCAGCGCCTCAAGGTGCGTTTCGGCGAAGAACAACTGATCGGCCAGGACGAGGAACCGTTCGAGCTGAACGGCCTGGACGTCTGGCAATTGCAGTTCGAACTCTGCGAGCGCCTGCGCCCCTGGGTTGAACAGCATTGGCAGGACGAGCAACTGGCCGCGCAACTGAGCGCCCAGGTCGAGCGCCTGCGCCGCGAAGGCCGGCTGCCGCTGGCGGCCTTCGGCGACTTCTCCGCCCAGGCGCTGGTGGCGCCGTTGCACGATCTGCTGGCGCGCTACCGCGAACAGCTGGAGCACTGGGCTCAGGTGGAAGACGAACAGCGCGAACTCAACCATGAGCACGCCGGCATCGAACTGGCCGATTGGCTCGGCGGCCTGCGCCGCAACGCCGACGGCCAGCTCGCCAGCCTGCAGCTGGTCAGCGGCAAGCTGCACGAAGGCAAGGGCTACAAATGGCATGGACTGGTGCGCCCGTGGGTGCGCCACCTCGCGCTGCAACTGTGCGGCGAGCCGGTGACCAGCGTGCTGGTCGGCCTCACCGGCACGCTCGAATTCCCGCCATTGCCGGCGCAGGAAGCCCGCGCGGAACTGAATGCATTGCTGGAGGCGTGGTTCCAGGGCATGAGTCGCCCGCTGCCGGTGGCCTGCAAGGCGGCGTTCGCCTGGCTGGCCGCCGGTGAGGACGAAGACCGCGCCGCCCGCGAAGCTGCCAAGCGCTATGACGGCGGCTTCAACCTGAGCGGCGAGGCGGCGTCGTCGGCGGCGCTGGCGCGGGTCTATCCGGACTTCGCCACGCTCAATGCCAGCGAGGAATTCGCTGCCTGGGCGGAAAAGCTCTACGGGCCATTGTTCGCGATCCTGCAGCGCAAGGAGGCCGAACAATGAGCGCCGCCGCCTTTACTTCACAAGAGCTCAATCCACTCGACTTCCCCCTGTACGGCAGCCGGCTGATCGAGGCCAGCGCGGGCACCGGAAAGACCTTCACCATCGCCTTGCTCTACGTTCGCCTGGTGCTCGATCACGGCGGCGAGCAGGCCGCATTCGGCCGACCGCTGAGCCCGCCGGAAATCCTCGTGGTGACCTTCACCGAAGCCGCGACCCAGGAGCTGCGCGAGCGTATCCGCGCGCGCCTGGGCGAGGCTGCGCGCTGCTTCGCCGAGCCCGAGCAGAAGCACGACGGCCTGCTGGTCAGGCTGCGCGACAGCTATGCGCCCGAGCGCTGGCCCGGCTGCGCGCGCCTGCTGCGCCTGGCCGCCGAATGGATGGACGAGGCCGCCGTCTCGACCATCCACAGCTGGTGCTACCGCATGCTGCGCGAGCACGCCTTCGACAGCGGCAGCCTGTTCACCCAGGACCTCGCCGCCGACCAGAGCGAGCTGCTCGCCGAAGCCGTGCGCGATTACTGGCGGCGCAATTTCTACCCGCTGGGTGTGGCGGCGGCCAACGCCGTGCGCCATTGCTACGCCGGCCCCGAAGCGCTGGCCCGCGCCCTGCAACCGCTGCTGGCGGCGCAGGAGGCCGGCTTCCGCTACGCCGACCAGCCGCTGACGGCTCCGGCCTCGCTGGCCGATCTGCTGGAAGCCACCGGCCAGTTCTACGACGAGCTCGCCGCCACCGAAAGCCGTGCCCGCGAAGCCTGGGCAGCGGACCGCGAGGGCGTCGCTGAACTGCTGCGAAACCTGCGCGGCGACCTCAATGGCAACAGCTACCGCGGCAAGGATGACGACGCGGTGTTCGCCGGCTGGATCGAAGCGCTGGATGCCTGGAGCGAAGGCGCCGATGCACCGGACAACCTCGCCAGGTTCGGCCAGACGCGGATCAAGGTGAAGGCCAAGGCCGTGGTGCCTGAGCACCCCGCCTTGCAGGCCATCGACGCCTGGGTCGAGCGCGCCGAAGGGCGCCCGGACATCGCCCCGCAACTGTTGCTGCACGCCCTGGGCGAAGTGCGGCACAACCTCGAAGTCGAGAAACAGAAGCGCGCCGAACTGGGCTTCGACGACCTGCTGGTGCGCCTCGACCGCGCCCTCGCTGGCAGCGGCGGCGAGCGCCTGGCCGAGCGCATCCGTGAGCAGTTCCCGATTGCGCTGATCGACGAATTCCAGGACACCGACCCGCTGCAGTACCGCATCTTCGAGCGCGTCTACCGGATCGGCGAGAACCCACGCAGCCTCGGTCTGTTCATGATCGGCGACCCCAAGCAGGCGATCTACGCCTTCCGTGGCGCCGACATCCACACCTACCTGCGCGCCCGTGCCGCCACCGCCGGGCGGCACTACACCCTGGGCACCAACTACCGCTCGACGCTGGCGATGGTCAACGCGGCCAACCGCTGCTTCCTCTTCGCCGAAAGCCATCCGCGGGCGGCGTTCCGCTTCGCCGTGGAGGGCCAGGACAACCCGGTGCCGTTCCTCGAAGTCGGGGCGCGCGGCCGTGATGAAAGGCTGCTGCTGGAAGGCGCCGAAGCGCCGGCCATGACCTTCTGGCAACTGGACAACGACGGTCAGGTCTGCGGCTCCACCTTGTATCGCCAGGAGATGGCCGCGCGCAGCGCCACGGCCATCCAGCGCTGGCTGAGCTCCGCGCAGAGCGGCTTCCGTGATGCCGATGGTGAATGGCGCGCGTTGCGTCCGGCTGACATCGCCATCCTCGTCCGTGGCCGCAGCGAAGCCGAGGCGATTCGCGGCGAGCTGGCCAGGCGTCGGTTGGCCAGCGTCTACCTCTCCGACCGCGATTCGGTGTTCGACAGCCCCGAAGCGGTCGACCTGCTGCACTGGCTGCGCGCCTGCGCCGACCCCGGTGACGATGGCGCGCTGCGCATCGCCCTGGCCACCCGCAGCCTGGCGCTGGACTGGGCAACCCTGGAACGGCTGAACCAGGACGAGCGCTTCTGGGAAGCCATGCTGCTGCGCTTCCGCGACTACCGCGTGCTCTGGCAGCAGCAGGGCGTGCTGCCGATGCTGCGCCGCCTGCTTGCCGACTTCGCGCTGCCGGCGCGCCTGCTGCGCGAGACCGACGGCGAACGCAGCCTGACCAACCTGCTGCACCTGGCCGAATGGCTGCAGCGCGAGGCCGTGGAAGTGGACGGCGAGCACGCGCTGCTGCGGGTGCTGGCCGAACAGCTGGAGAGCCCGTCCAGCGAGGAAATCCTCCGCCTGGAAAGCGACGCCGACCTGATCAAGGTGGTGACCATCCACAAATCCAAGGGCCTGGAATACCCGCTGGTATTGCTGCCGTTCATCTGCACCTGGCGCGAGCTCGACGGCAAGAGCGGCACGCCGCCGAGCTTCCAGTCCGGCGAGGCGCGAGTGGTGGAATTGTCCCGCGACAAGGAGCTGGCCAAGGCGGCTTTCCAGCTGGCCAACGACGAGCGCCTGAGCGAGGACATGCGTTTGCTCTACGTGGCCCTGACCCGCGCGCGCCATGCCGTGTGGCTGGGCGTGGCGCCGCTGGTGATGAGCAACAGCAAGAACCCCGAGCTGCACAAGGGCGCCATGGGCTACCTGCTCGGTGGCGGTAACGCACTGAGCGTTGAAGATGTCAGCGCCCGACTGGGTGAGTTGCAGGCCGGCCAGGCGGAAATCGCCCTGGAGCCGGCGCCGGAAGTCGGCACGGAAGTCTTCGTCGGCGTACCGGCCGGCGAGCTGGGCGCCGCCCGCGAGCCGCGCCGCCGGGTGGCGGAAAAATGGTGGATCGCCAGTTACTCCGCGCTGGCCAGTCTGGCGTCTGCGGGGGCCAGCGAAGACGACAGCGTAGTCGCCCCGGCGCCGGCTGCCGACGAACCCATCAGTGCCGGCGAAGACCTGCTGCGTGAAAGCAGCCTGGAGGAGCATCGCGAGCTGGATGTCGTTCCTGCACCCTTCAGCCTGCACGCCTTCCCCCGTGGCGCGAACCCCGGCAGCTTCCTCCATGGCTTGCTGGAGTGGGCCGCCGACGAAGGCTTCAACGCCGACGAAGAAGCGTTGCGCGACCAGATCGCCCGGCGCTGCGCCGTGCGCGGCTGGGAAGAGTGGATCGAGCCGCTCACCGGCTGGCTCGGCCAGTACCAGCGCACGCCGTTCCGCGTGCCCGGTGGCGCGCCGGTCAGCCTCGCCGGGCTGACGACTTTCCAGAAGGAAATGGAATTCTGGTTCTCCACCCGCCAGGTCGACACCCAGCGCCTCGACGCCGCGGTGATCCGCCATACCCTCGGTGGCTTGGCGCGACCGACGCTGCAGGCGAACCTGCTCAACGGCATGCTCAAGGGCTTCATCGACCTGGTGTTCGAACACGAAGGCCGCTACTACGTGGCCGACTACAAGTCCAACTGGCTGGGCGCCGACGACGAGGCCTACACCGAGGCCGCGCTGCGCGAGGCGCTGCTGGAGCACCGCTACGACCTGCAGTACGCGCTCTACCTGTTCGCCCTGCACCGTTTGCTGCAGGCGCGCCTGCCCGACTATGACTACGACCGCCACATCGGAGGCGCGATGTACCTGTTCCTGCGCGGCAGTTCCTCGGCGACCCAGGGCATGTACCTGGAGCGCCCGCCGAAAGCGCTGATGGATGAGCTGGACCGCCTGTTCCGCGCGGAGGTGCCGGCATGAACAGCGCCGCGCAAATGCTCGAACTGCTCGGTCGCTGGGCCGAGCGCGGCTGGCTGCGCGAGCTGGATCGCGCCTTTGCGATCTTCCTCGTCGAACGCGCGGCGGATGCGCATCCGCTGCTGATCCTCGCCGCCGCCCTGGCCAGTCACCAGCTCGGGCGCGGGCATGTCTGCCTCGATCTGCAAGCGACCCTGGCCGACAGCCGTTTTGCCCTGTCCCTGCCGCCCGAAGGCGACTCGGCCAAGGACGCGCCGGAGCTGCCCGGCGTGCTGCTGGACGGCTTCGATCTCGATGCCTGGCGCGCTGTGCTGGACGATCCGCGCCTGGTCGGCGACGGCCCTGGTGATACGCCGCTGGTGCTGTCCGGCCGCCGTCTCTATCTGCGTCGTTACTGGCAGTACGAGCGGGAAGTACGGGCCGGTATCGACCAGCGTCTGCAACAGGGCGACGCCCTGCGGGCGGCGTTGCCGGCTGCGCAACTGCGCCAGGCGCTGGACGCGCTGTTCCCCAAGCAGCCTGGCGCACCAGCGGACTGGCAGAAGCTCGCCTGCGCGCTGGTCGCCGGCAACGCGTTCGGCATCGTCACCGGCGGGCCGGGCACCGGCAAGACCACCACGGTGGTCAAGCTGCTGGCCCTGCTGCAGAGCCTGGCGCTGGGGGAGGGCGGCCGGCCGTTGCGCATCCGTCTCGCCGCACCCACCGGCAAGGCGGCCGCGCGTCTGAACGAGTCCATCGCTGGCGCCGTGCAGCGTCTGCAACTCGACGGCCTGCCCAATGGCGAAGCGGTGCGCAGCGAGATTCCCACCGAGGTCACCACGCTGCACCGCCTGCTCGGCAGCCGGCCGGACAGCCGCCAGTTCCGTCACCACGCCGGCAACCCGCTGGCGCTGGAGCTGCTGGTGGTGGACGAAGCCTCGATGGTCGACCTGGAAATGATGGCCGCGCTGCTTGCCGCGCTGCCGCCGCGCGCGCGGCTGATCCTGCTCGGCGACAAGGACCAGCTGGCCTCGGTGGAAGCCGGCGCCGTGCTCGGCGAGCTGTGCAGCCGTGCCCGCGAAGGCCATTACCGGCCGGCCACCCGCGACTGGCTGGAAGCCGTCACCGGCGAATCGATTGACGCCACGTTGCTGGACAACTCCGGCAGCGACCTCGACCAGGCCGTGGCCATGCTTCGTCACAGCCACCGCTTCAGCGCCGACAGCGGCATCGGCCAGTTGGCCGAGGCGGTCAACGCCGGGGATATCCCGGCCCTGCGCCAGGTGTGGAAGGCGCAGCACGAGGACCTCGCCCGCATCGCCGTGGATGCCCAGGAAACCCGCAGCCTGCGTGACCTGGTGATAGACGGTGGGCGCGGCGGCGACTTGTTCGGGCCGGTCGGTTACGCCCATTACCTGCGCGTGGTCAGCGGCTCGCGCCCGGCGGAAAACGCCGACCAGGCCGCGCTGGATGGCTGGGCGAGGAAGGTGCTCGAAGCCCACGGTCAGTTCCAGCTGCTCTGTGCCTTGCGTCGCGGGCCCTGGGGTGTGGAAGGGCTGAACACGCTGATCGGCGAACTGCTGCAGCGTGAAGGGCTGATTTCCACGGCGAGCGGCTGGTTCGCCGGCCGCCCGGTGCTGGTCACCCGCAACGACTATGGCCTGGGCCTGATGAACGGCGATATCGGCATCACCCTGGCGCTGCCGCAACAGGCCGACGACGGCTCGGTGCGCTGGGTGGCGCGCGTGGCCTTCCCGGCGGGCGATGGCAGCGACGCCATCCGCTGGATCCTGCCCAGCCGCCTGCAGGCGGTGGAAACGGTATTCGCCATGACTGTGCACAAGTCCCAGGGCTCGGAATTCACCCACGCCGCACTGCTGCTGCCCGACAGCCTCAACCCCATCCTCACCCGAGAGCTGGTCTACACCGGCATCACCCGCGCGCGGAAATGGTTCACTCTGGCCAGCGCCGGGCGCGGCTGGCAGGTGCTGGAAGCGGCGACGGAGCGAAGGGTGCAGCGGGCGAGCGGGTTGCTGGACCTTTCCTGATGTGACGAGAAATGCTTGATTAAGTGCTTTTAAAAGCACTTAATCAGGTGTCTTTGTGCTGGGAGAAGACTGTGCCCCATTCCATGCTGGCGGATGTCACCGCCTCCATCACCGAATTGAAGAAGGACCCCATGGGTACCGTTGCAGCCGGTATGGGGCACGCGGTGGCCATCCTCAATCGCAATGAGCCGGTGTTCTATGCCGTGCCGGCCGAGGAGTACGAGCGCATGCTGGATCTGCTCGACGACCTGCAGCTGGGCCGGATCGCCGAGCAGCGCAAGGATGAACCGACAGTGGAAGTCACCCTCGATGAGCTCCGCCACCTCTGATTTGCTGTACCGCCTGGCCTTCAATCAGTCTGCGCTCAAGGAATGGAAGAAGCTCAAGGGACCGGTGAAGGAGCAATTCATTCGTAAGCTGGATGAGCGCCTGCGCAATCCTCATGTGCCCTCGGCGCGGCTCCACGGTCCGATCAATCGCTACAAGATCAAGCTGGCTTCTGCCGGGTACCGGCTGGTCTACGAAGTGTTCGACGACAAGGTGGTGGTGCTGGTCATCGCTGTTGGCAAGCGTGAGGGCGGCGCGGTCTACGAATCAGCAAGGAAACGCTGAGGGGGCTCACCGGTTTTTGTGGGAGAAAATAGTACAAGTCTCCCATGTCCTTGCCGGCTTTTTAGATTTGTCTGATGTCCGCCTCGCCGGCTTTCCGCCAGGCTGGCGGCCATGAAATTGAAGCAGTTCCTCAGACCCCAGGACCCGTCCTTCTCGACTCCCAAGGCGGCCCGGAAGCTCCTGCGTCTGCTGGCCTGGGTGGTCATCGCGTGCCTGTTCTTCACCCTCAGCCTGTTCCTAGCCGCGAGCCTGAACAGCGAAGTGTCGCAACTGCGCCGGCAGATGAACGCGGCCATGTACGAAGCCCAGGATTACCTCGGCCAGCGCGAGTCGCTGCTCGAGCACATCAGCCGCGGCGTCACCTGGAAGGCCCGCGAGCCGGTAGTGCAGTGGCGCCAGCTGAACGTGCCGGTGCCGCCCCACGAGCAGGTCTACGTCACCCTTGGTGAGCCGGGGTCGAGCTGGAGCCTGGCGCTGTCCGGGCGTGATCTGGCGGAGATGGAAGCCAAGCGGCTGAACCTGATCTATGTCTCCACCGCGCCGGATCGCTCGGTCACCCGGCTGTACGGGGCGCCGGCGCTCAACGCCGTGGTGCCGCCCTCGGTGCTCGAGGCGCTGGGCAAGCCGGGCACCCCCAGGGAAAAGCAGCAGGTGCGCTGGCTGGCCGACCCCACCGACCCGCAGGCGCGGCAGTACCTGTTCACCCGCGTGACCCGCGAGCAGGACAACGGCTGGCTCGGCCTGGAGCTGTTCGGCGCCGATCTCTCCGCGGCCTTCGGCGTCCCCGAGGCCGGGCGCTTCCTGCTGCTGGACCGCGAGCACCGGGCGATCCTCGGCAGCGCGGTGACGCCCCAGCTCGGCCTGCAGTTCAGCGACCTGTGGGAGGGCGACAACTTCGCCTTCAGCGGCCCCGGCCTGCTGCCCAGCCACCTGGCCCTGCTCAAGCACCTGGGCAGTTCCGACTGGTCGCTGATCTATTACTTCAACCTCTCCGACCTGCTCCTGCCGATGTGGCCCAGGTTGCTCGCCTCGCTGGTCTTCCTGGTCGGCTGTTCGCTGCTGGTCTGGGCCATGTGCCGGCGCATCAACCGCCGCCTGATCGGCCCGGCGCAGCATCGCCTCGATGCCCTGGTGGAGAACGAGAGCTTCTCCCGCGCGATGATCCAGACCGCGCCGGTGGCGCTCTGCGTGCTGCGGCGCAACGACGCCGAGGTCGTGCTGGAAAACCGCCTCGCCCAGCAGTGGCTGGGCAGCGGTGACGAACGCCGCTACTGGAGTCACGGCTGGCTGGAGCGCGGCTTCAGCAGCGGTGAAGAGGGTGGTTCGGAGGAGGTGGAGACCCACACCGGCCGGCACCTGTACCTGAGCTACACGCCCACCCGCTACAAGGGCGAGGAAGTGCTCTGCTGCGCCTTCAGCGACATCAGCGCGCGCAAGCAGACCGAGGCTGCGCTGGCCGAGGCCAAGCGCCTGTCCGATACCGCCAACCAGGCCAAGACGCTGTTCCTGGCGACCATGAGCCATGAGATCCGCACGCCGCTCTACGGCGTCCTCGGGACCCTCGAACTGCTCGGCCGCACGGCGCTGGACCACCAGCAGTCGGGCTACCTGCGGGCCATCCAGCGCTCCTCCTCGACCCTGCTGCAACTGATCAGCGACGTGCTCGACGTGTCGAAGATCGAGGTCGGCCAGCTGGGCCTGGAACCGGTGGAGTTCTCGCCGCTGGAGCTGACCCTGGACACGGTGCAGGCCTACGCCGCTGCCGCCCGTGCCAAGGGCCTGCAGATCTACGCCTGCTGCGACTCCGACATTCCCGGACGGATGCTTGGCGATGCCACGCGCATCCAGCAGATTCTCAACAACCTGCTGAGCAACGCGGTGAAGTTCACCGACAGCGGGCGCATCGTCCTGCGCGTGCGGGTCGAGTCGGCCGAAGGCGCGCAGTACCGCCTGAACTGGCAGGTGACCGACACCGGCATCGGCATCCCGCTGGACCAGCAGGACCACCTGTTCGACGCCTTCTACCAGGTCGCGGGCAATGCCCGCGTCGCCGGCGGTACCGGCCTCGGGCTGTCGATCTGCCAGCGCCTGACCGAGCTGATGCACGGCCAGTTGCGGGTAGTCAGCGATGTCGGCCTGGGCAGCAGCTTCACCCTGAGCCTGCCGCTGCAATGCTCGGCAACACCGGAGCCGCCGCAGCCGCCGCTCGACGACGCGATGGTCTGGGTCCATGCACCGACCCGCGAGCTGGCCGAGAGCCTGTGCAGCTGGGTCAGCCGCTGGGGAGCCCAGGCCCAGGTGGCGACGGCCGGGCAGGCGTTCGACGACGAGGCCGAGGGCGTGCTGGTCGACCTGCGCTTCAACCCCAACGACCGCAAGCCGCTGCCGGCCTGGAAAGGCTGCCGGGTGCTGGTGTCCGACCTGGGCGGCGAGCAGCCGCGGCAGGAAGGCTGCGACTGGCACGTCGGCCGCTACAGCCTCGATGGCCTGCGCCGCGCCCTGGCGGCCGCGCAGGGCTGTACCGGCACGGAAACGTCACGCCAGGCCGAAGCCCCGTCCGACAAGGCGCTGGGCCTGCGCGTGCTGCTGGTGGAGGACAACCCGATCAACCAGCTGATCCTGCGCGACCAGCTCGAAGCCCTCGGCTGCCTGGTCGAACTGGCCGCTGACGGCAAGCAGGCGCTGGGGCGCTGGCAGGGCGAGACCTTCGACGTGGTGCTCACCGACGTCAACATGCCCCACCTCAATGGCTACGAACTCACCCGGGCGCTGCGCCAGCGCGGCTACCGGGGGCCGATCATCGGCGCCACCGCCAATGCCATGCACGAAGAGAACGAACGCTGCCTCGCCGCCGGCATGAACCTGTGCCTGCACAAGCCGGTGGACCTGCGCACCCTGCGCCAATGCCTGACCAGCCTGCCCATGGAGGCGCCGACATGCGACACCAGCGAATCCTGATCGTCGAGGACCAGCCGTTCCAGCGCGAGTACCTGCTCAACCTGTTCCGCGAGCAGGGCGTGCAGCACCTGCGCGCGGCCGAGGATGGTGCCGAGGCGCTGCGCTGGCTGGAGCTGGAGCCATTCGACCTGGTGGTCAGCGACCTGATGATGCCGGGGCTGGACGGCGTCCAGCTGATCCAGCGGCTGGCCACGCTGCGGCAGCCGCCGCTGCTGGCCATCATGACCTCGGCACCGCGCCGGCTGATGGGCAGCGCCTGCATGGTGGCGCGGGCGCACGGCATCACGGTGCTCGACCAGATCGCCAAGCCGGCCCGTGCGCCGGCCATCCGCCGCCTGCTGGAGAAGCTCGTCTCGCGCCTGGAGCGCGAGGAGCGTCGCAGCCAGCCGGCGCTTCCCGCGCCCACCCGCGAGGAGCTGCAGCAGGCGCTGGCGCAGGGGCAGCTGCGCGCCTGGTTCCAGCCCAAGGCGTCGCTCATCGATGGCCGCATCGTCGCCGCCGAGGCGCTGGTGCGCTGGGAACACCCGCAGCACGGCATCCTGCGACCGAACAGCTTCATGACCCAGTTGAGCGCGGCCGGGCTCGACGAGGCGCTGCTCTGGGCGATGCTCGGCCAGGCGCTGCAGGCCCAGGCGGAGTGGGTGCAGATGGGCTTGCGCCTGTCGGTGGCGGTGAACCTGCCCACCCACCTGCTCGACGACCCGGAACTGCCCGATCGCCTGGCGGCTTTCGTCGCCGCCCGTGGCGGAGTGCCGGCGCACATCGTCTTCGAACTGCTGGAGTGCAGCAGCACGGCGACTCCGGCCAACTACTACGCCGGCACGTGCCGCCTGCGGATGAAGGGCTTCGGCCTGGCGCAGGACGATTTCGGCCAGGGCTACAGCTCGCTGTACAATCTGGTCTCGACACCCTTCACGGAACTGAAGATCGATCGCGCGCTGGTCCATGGCTGCGTGGACGACGAAGGGCTGTCCGCGGCGCTGGAGAGCATCGTCAAGCTGGGCCGGCAACTGGGACTGGAAGTGATCGCCGAAGGGGTCGAGCATCCCGACGAGCTGGCGCTGCTGCGTCGCCTGCGCTGCGACTGCGCGCAGGGCTACCTGATTTCCGAGCCGGTGCCCGCGGCGGTTCTCACCCGTCTGCTGCAGCAGGAGCGTGCGGCCATTGCCCATTGATCTGAGGCAGGCACAGTGAAATTGCACGGGTGATCGTCGGCTCGCCGAGGGCCGATGGTTCGCCGAATGCCGTGCGCGCATCTACAGTCTGCTGGTATCGCCGGCCCGGCGCCCTGCGCGGGGCCCTGAGCCGCCCTTGCCGTGATTTCCGGATACCTTGTGCATGAATGAACCCGACAACGGTTCGATCCGCA
This sequence comes from Pseudomonas nitroreducens, assembly GCF_014204515.1. Lineage (GTDB taxonomy): Bacteria > Pseudomonadota > Gammaproteobacteria > Pseudomonadales > Pseudomonadaceae > Pseudomonas > Pseudomonas nitritireducens_A. The sequence continues at coordinate 30,690 of NZ_JACHLI010000004.1, forward strand.
AACTGGCCAGCACTTCGCTGCGCCTGAACGTCGTGCTGCTATGTGCCGTTTCCCTCGCCCTGCTGCTGGTGGGCGCCTGTTACTGGGCGCTCGGCCGGGTGGTGCAGGAGGAGCGCGACAAGATGCACTTCCATTTCAGCCGCTTGATCGGCGATATCCACGAGCACGAAGCCTTCCTCCACCGCATCGCCCAGCAGAGCGACGAGTCGACCCAGCGCCAGGACCAGGATGTCATCCCGCTGCAGCGGCGCCTGCTGGTACGCGAGCAGGGCATGGAGATCCACGAGGGGCGCGAGTTCTCCTTTGCCATGCCGTTCACCCTGGCGCAGCAGCAGGGCAGCCGGCAGGACAAGCCTGGGCCGTTCTCCTTCGGGGTGATGCTGGCGAACTTCTACAGCAGCTACTGGAGCACTTCGGCCTATCCCTCGCCGCAGGTGCTGGTGCTCGATCTGCGCGGCCCCACCAGCCTGGCGGTGCCCTCCATCGGCAACTTCCGCGGGCAGCGCCCGCTGACCCGCCAGAGCTACCTGCCGGTCGTCGAGCGGATACGCCTGGCGCTGGAAGTCTGCCAGCCCGAGCGCGGCGACCACCAGGTCCACTGGGCCCAGGCGCACGCCTACAGCGGTGGCCAGGGTCGCGAGCTGCTGGCGTATGTCGGCGCGCCCTTGCCGGACAAGCTGTGGTGGGACTCGGACCTGGATCGCCAGGTGGTCGCCGTGTCGCTGCTGGACCTGGAGCGGATCAACGATTTCGAGCAGATCCTCGAGCGTCCGGTGTTCGACGAACTGGAACTGATCTCGCCCCGCGGCGATGTACTGATCGACTCCGTCGGTACCGCCGGCGACTACGACGATGGCCTGAACATCGGCGCCCAGGGCCTGGTGTTCAAGGTGCGCAGCGCCGCCGACGGCGGCTGGGTGGCGCTCTACCGGCTGAGCTACCAGAGCTTCTTCCGCTACGCCAAGCTGCAGTTCCTCGGTGGCCTGGCGCTGCTGTTGGGTAGCCTGGCCGGCGGCTGGTTCGCCATCCGCTGGTACTCGCGGCGGGTGATCCGCCCGGCCCGTCAGGCCCACCTGGAGATCGTCGAAAGCGACGCCTTCAGCCGCGCGGTGATCCAGACCGCCCCCGTGGCGCTCTGCGTCCTGCGCCACCAGAGCCATCAGGTAGTGATGATGAACCGCCTGGCGGAGCTCTGGCTGGGCGATGCCGAGGCGATCGCGCGCCTGAGCCGCGACTGGGAGCCCCTGTTGCGCGAAGGTGAAGGCGCTGGCCAGGGCAGTTCGGAGGTGGTCTTCGAAGTCGAGGGGCGGGTGCTGCACGCCGGCTTCGCGCCGACCCGCTACCACGGCGAGAACGTCGTGCTGTGCGCCTTCAACGACATCAGCGCGCACCGCCAGGCCCAGCAGATGCTGGCCGAGGCGAAGCTGTCGGCCGACGCCGCCAGCGAAGCCAAGTCGGTGTTCCTCGCCACCATGAGCCACGAAATCCGCACGCCGCTGTACGGCGTGCTGGGGACCCTGGAACTGCTCGGCCTGACCGACCTGAGCCGGCAGCAGCGCGATTACCTCGACACCATCCAGCGCTCTTCCTCAACCCTGCTGCAACTGATCAGCGACATCCTCGACGTGTCGAAGATCGAGGCCGGGCAGATGGCCCTGGAGGCGGTGGCGTTCAATCCCCTGGAGCTGGCCGAGGACGCCGTCGCCAGCTACGCCGGGGTGGCCGAAGGCAAGGAGCTGCAGCTCTACACCTGCATCGATGCGGACGTTCCCGGCCTGGTGCGCGGCGACGCCGCGCGCATCCGGCAGATTCTCAACAACCTGCTGAGCAATGCACTGAAGTTCACCGACCTGGGCCGGGTAGTCCTGCGCCTGCGCAGGGTCGCCACCGAGTCGGGCGCGATGGCCCTGCAGTGGCAGGTGACCGATACCGGCATCGGCATGTCCGACGCCCAGCAGAAGCGCCTGTTCGAGCCGTTCTACCAGGCCCATGGCCATGAACACACGGTCAGCGGCACCGGGCTGGGGCTGTCGATCTGCGCGCGCCTGAGCGAACTGATGGGCGGGCAGCTGCGGGTGGTGAGCGAGACCGGGCTGGGCAGCAGCTTCACCTTCACCCTGGCGCTGCCGGTCCTCGACGCGGCGCAACCGCCGGTGGACGGCCTGCGCCTGCGCCACGATCCGATCTACGTCCGCGCGCCGGTCCGGGAACTGGCGCAGAGCCTGGCTGCCTGGGTCGAAACCTGGGGCGGCGAGGCCATCGTGCAGGACGACCTGCCGGCGTCGACGCCGCCCGGCGCGGTGCTGCTCGACCTGCTCGGCGACGGCCACGGCGAGCCGCTGTGGAGCGGCCCGCAGGTCTGCGCCCTGGCCAGGTCCGGCCTGCCGCCGCAGGCGATGCCGCGGGGCTGGCAGGCCAGCCTCTATCACCTGGCCGGAATCGCCCAGGCGCTGCAGCTGGCGCAGCAGGGCGGCAGTGGCGAGCAGCACCAGCCGCCGCGCGCGGCGCGGCTGGGCAAGCTGGGGCTGCGGGTGCTGGTGGCTGAGGACAATCCGATCAACCAGGCGCTGCTCAAGGAACAGCTGGAAGAGCTGGGCTGCCGCGTCACCCTCACCGGCAACGGCCGGGAGGCGCTGCAACGCTGGGCGCCCGGCGCCTTCGATGCGCTGCTCACCGACGTCAACATGCCGGTGATGAATGGCTACGAGCTGGTCGGCGAGCTGCGCCGCCACGACAGCTGGCTGCCGATCATCGGCGTCACCGCCAACGCCCTGCGCGAGGAAGGCGAGCGCTGCATGGCGGTGGGCATGAATGCCTGGCTGGTCAAGCCGATGAGCCTGCGCACCCTGCACGACGGGCTGCTCAGGGTCTGCGGCCACCTGGCCGCGGCGACTGCGGAAAGCGAAGGGCAAGGCGCCGTCGCGGCGACGGACGACACTATCCAGGTATCGCCGAAGATGCGCGAGCTGTTCATCCGCACCATGCACCAGGACATGCAGGGGGTGCGCGATGCGCTGCAGGAAGATGATCTCGCCACCGTCCGCCAGCAGGTGCATCGTCTGCGTGGCGCACTGGCGGTGGTGCAGGCCCATGGCCTGAGCGATGCTTGTGGCGCCGTCGAGGAAGCCCTGATCGCCCAGCCTTCGGGGCCGGAACTCAGTGCGGCGGTGAACGCCCTGCTTGGACGGATCGAGGCGGCGCTGAGCGGCCTCTGAGCGCCGGCCCGGCAACAGCAGCTACTCTAGATGAGTGGCCGAGCCCTGGTGGCCGGCCAATGATCGCAAACGTTGGGACTCAAGAAAGAACTCATGGAAAAAGTCAGAGTGGTACTAGCGGACGACCATCCCATCGTCCTGATGGGCGTACGCGAGGTGATCGATCGGGATGATCGCTTCGAAGTGGTGGGCGAGGCGCACAATTCCAGCGAGCTGGTGGCGCTGTATCGCGAGCAGCGCCCGGCCATCGTCATCACCGATTACAACATGCCCGGCGACCAGACCTATGGCGACGGGCTGAAGCTGATCGAGTACCTGCTGCGCAACTTCCCCGACACGCGCATCCTGATCCTCACCATGCTCTCCAATCCGCTGATCCTTTCCAGTCTCTACGACCTGGGCGTGTCCGGGGTGATCCTCAAGCATGGCGACCTCAACGAGATCCTGGTGGCGCTCAAGGCGCTGTCCCAGGACCGCATCTACCGCGGGCCGGGGATGCAGTCCAGCAGCAGTGTGCTGGCCAGCGGGGATGATGTGGAGGGGCGTATCGCCAGCCTGTCGGTGAAGGAGTACGAGGTGCTGCGCCACTTCGTTTCGGGGATGAGCGTGAGGGATATAGCGCTGCTGCTCAATCGCAGCGTGAAGACGGTCAGCGCGCAGAAGATTTCTGCCATGCGCAAGCTGGATGTGGAGACCGACCAGGCGTTGCTGACGTTCTGTGTGAAGGCCAATCTGTTTCAGTAGCCCAATCCTGTTGGTGCGGGCTTTGCCTGTGAGTCGACTGCAAGGCTGGCGTGTGTCCTTGCTCGAATGTTGATTTTTGGCTCGTTGCATTCTGGTCTGCTTGGGAAGAGGTTTTCCTGCGTCGCTTCGGTGTGCGCCCTGGCTTCTTGTTTCGCCCCTCGGCGAGTCACTTCTTCCAAACGCCGAAGAAGTAACCAAGAAGGCTTGCCCCTCCATCCGGTTTTTCGCCTAGGCGAAAAATTCCCTCGTTGAAGCGAAGTTTCAGGGGCACGCCGCGAAGGGCCATCCCTGGCCCATCGCGGCTCTCGCGGCATCCATGCCGCTCAACCCCTGAAACTCCGCTTCAACGAGGCCTCCTGAAAGGGGCGCTCCGGAGTGCTTTGGTGTTTCTCTGGAAGTCTCCAGGTGCCAAAACCAAAACCAAAACCAAAACCAAAACCAAAGCCAGAGCCGGGACCCCAATCGACACAGGGCGGCGGTGTTGCTCCCGTAGGAGCGGACCTTGTCCGCGAAATCCGGCGCGGAGGAATTCGTCCTCACCGGGAAATACCCAAGCCTTGCGCCCCGCGTAGGAGCGGACTCCGTCCGCGATGGTTCCGCCGCCGTAATGTCGGTGGGCATACCGGTAGGAGCGAGCTTGCTCGCGAACCCGCCCAGCGCTGGATTCCCCATGCGCCGGCCTTGCCGGCAGATCGCGGGCAGAGTCCGCTCCTACGGGTCGGCTCCGATGCATCCGGCGGCGTAGGAGCGGACTCCGTCCGCGATGGTTCCGCCGTCGTAACGGCGGTGGGCATACCGGTAGGAGCGAGCTTGCTCGCGAACCCGCCCAGCTCCGCATTCCCCTGCATGCACCGGCCTTGCCGGCAGATCGCGGACAGAGTCCGCTCCTACGGGTCGGCTCCGATGCATCCGGCGGCGTAGGAGCGGACTCCGTCCGCGATGGTTCCGCCGCCGTAACGGCGGTGGCATATCGGTAGGAGCGAGCTTGCTCGCGAACCCGCCCAGCGCCGGATTCCCCATGCGCCGGCCTTGCCGGCAGATCGCGGACAGAGTCCGCTCCTACGGGTCGGCTCCGATGCATCCGGCGGCGTAGGAGCGGACTCCGTCCGCGATGGTTCCGCCGTCGTAACGGCGGTGGGCATACCGGTAGGAGCGAGCTTGCTCGCGAACCCGCCCAGCTCCGCATTCCCCTGCATGCACCGGCCTTGCCGGCAGATCGCGGACAGAGTCCGCTCCTACGTAAAGTTCTTCGCGGGGACTGCCCTCTCCCTAACCCTCTCCCTGAAGGGAGAGGGGACTGGTTCGGTGCCGGCTGAAGCCACGACGTCAGCCGGCACGGATAGCTCCCTCTCCCTTCGGAGCGGGGCGCGCAGCCAGGGCGGGGGAGAGGGAAAATCCGAGGTACGAACGATCAGAAGAAGACAGTTGCCCCTACAGGTCGTCTCCGACGCATCCGGCAGCGTAGGAGCGGACCTTGTCCGCGAAATCCCGCGCGGAGGAATTCGTGCTCACCGGGAAATCTCCAGGCCCTGCGCCCCGCGTAGGAGCGGACTCCGTCCGCGATGGGCATCGTGGCCTTCGGTCCTGCCGGCAGGCGCCTCAGCGCAAAGGCGCCTCGCCCTGCTGGCTGTTGCCGCCGTCATCGATCCACAGGTAACGAACCTGGCTCGCGGCAGCGGGCAGGGGCTGGGAGGGCGTCAGCAGGCGCTGTGAAAAAGGCGCCAGCAGTTCGGCCGGCAACGGCGTGCCGGCTTCACCCTGGCGTACCTCGCCACCGGCGAGGGTGATGAAATAGGGCGTGGGATTCTCCACCTGCACCGCGTTGCCCTGGCGGCGGAACACCAGCTTGCGCGGCGCCTCTTCCGCGGCCTTGTTCAGCGCGCGAGGACGGTAGATGACCTTCATCTGCGTACGCAGGGTCACGGTCAGCCGCGACTGCCCTTCGGCCAGTGCATCACCGGGCTGCGGCGGGATTTCGTAGAGGTTCAGCCAGTACAGCGACTCGCGGTCGCCAGGGAGCTTTTCCCCGGTGTAGAGCAGGCGCAGGCTGCGCTGCTGGCCGGGGTTCAGGCGGAACACCGGGGGCAGCGGCATGATCGGCGCCTGGGCGCTCTGCGGGGCGGACTCCAGGTCGCCGTCGTCGATCCAGGTCTGCACGATCACCGGGTAGGTGTTCTGGTTCACCAGCTCCAGGGAGGCTTCGCGCTGGCCTTCGTCGAAGATCACCCGGGTGCGCTCGGCGGTGACGCCGGCGTGGGCAGTGGCGCCGGCCAGCAGCGCCAGGCCCAGCAGGGCTGAACGCAGGAGGTTACTGGACACGGATCACCACCTGCGCAGTGGCTTCCACGCGGCCCGGAGTGACGGTGGGCATGCTGCCCAGGCTGAGCTTCTCCAGGCGCGCGCGGAAGGTCTCGGTGTATTGCGCGATGCCGCTGACTTCGCTGGTCTTGTTCGAGGCGTTGCCGATGGCCGGGTACCAGCCGCGTGCCTCGGCATTGCTGCCCTTGGCTGAGTCCTCGTTGGCCAACAGGTTCATCGGGCTGTCGTTGCGCAGCAGGCGGATGCCTACGCCCTGGGCGATGCCGGGCTGGCCGTAGCGGTCCGAGACGAGATAGGACAGGCCGCCATTGGCGTTCACCAGTCCCAGACCCGAGGAGGCCGCCAGCGCGCCGGCGGAGACCTTGATGCCCAGCGCCGTGCCGTTGGCGGCGGTGCTGTTGATGACGCCGGTCTGGCATTTGAAATCGACCTGGAAGGGCATCTCGCGGCTCTGTCCGGCGTTGATCTCGCCAATGGAGATCGACGGGAACACCACGTGCGGCGTGACGTTGGTCACCGCGCAGGTGGGGTAGCGCTTGAGCGTGACATCGCCATACAGGCCGATAGCGCCCGGCCAGTTGTAGTGCCAGCCGTCGTAGTTGGCGTAGTGCACTTCGCCCACCCGCGGGTAGGCCAGGCCCGGCCCCTTGATGGCGATGTAGGCCGCCGGCTGGGTGTACAGATAGGCCTGCGAGGCGATGGTCGCGGAGTAGTAGCGCTGGCTTTCCAGCGGCGCGCGGAACAGTTCCGAGCGCACCGCGCTGAGGTTCTTCGCCTTGACCAGCTGGAAGCCACGCGAGTCCACGTCCAGCCCGGTGAGCACGCGCTCCTGCCAGATCGGCGTGAAGTACTGGCCGGTCTCCACGTGCGCCAGGCGCAGCAGCACGTTGGGCCAGGCCGTGCGGTAGGCGGCGGACAGGCCGATGCTGTTGCCCACCGTGTCGCCGCCGTTGTACCAGCCGCTGTAGAGGTCGTCGGCGTTGGTGGAGAACATCTCGTACACCGCATCGCTGGCGGCGCAACGGAAGAACACCCGCTCCGGGTCATAGCCGGCAGCGGCGCCGTACTGGGTGAGCGGCGCCACGGAGCTGGCGATCAGGGTGCCGTCGGGCTGGAAGCTGGCGTCGCTGACGTTGATCACGCTGGGCAGCCCCAGCGGGCCGTTGCAGGTGTCGCAGGCACCGGCCCAGTCGGCAGCGGTGCCTTCGCCGGGGCGGATCTGGTAGGTCAGGGTGGTGCTGGCGCTGCCGACGCTGGTGACCTTGTAGCAGGTAGCCCAGGCGCTCGGCGCCAGCAGCAGAGCCGCTACGGGAAGCAGTCGCAGGAGAGGGTTCATGTGGCCTCCGGGAGTGGCGTGCAGGTCCCTTGCAGGCGGATCAGGACCTGATCGCGTTCGGCGCCCTTGAGGTCGTATGGCAATTGGCAGGTGTCTTCGGCGCGCTCGCCCCACTGCACGCGCAGCTGACCTTGCTCGCCTTCGGCGCGGGCGTAGACCTGCCCGCCCTGGCCGACCATGCCGATGTTCACGCCCTGGCTGTCGAGCACGTCGGCGCCCAGCGGCAGCGGTTCGCCATCGGGCAGTTTCGCCTGGATCAGCAGCGGGTGGCCGGTGAGGGTCTTGAACTCGACGCGTACGGCGGCGCCGGCGTAGGGCGCGATCTTGCGTTCGGTCTCCACCAGCTCGGCGTTCTCGTCGATGCCTTGCGGGTCGAGGCTGATGGGGTTGTAGCGATACGGCGAGAGCGACGGCACCACGGCATAGCCGTTGCTGTCCACCCGCGCGCCCTGGCCGCCGCGCACGCCGGCGCCGCTGGCGCCCTTGGCTTCCACCAGGGCGAAGGTGTCGCCGACGTAAGGACCCAGGGTCACGCCGCCGCTGTGCAGCACCGCCGCGCCGCGCACGCCGCCGTTGACCTGGCGGTAGCTGGAGCTTTCGGCGTAGCCGGCGTTGAGCGTGGCGATGGCGGTCTGCTTCTGCAGGCTGCCGTTGAGGTCGGTGCCCTGGCCTTCGCTGTCGCGGCCGGCGGAGACCGCGTAGCTCAGCGTGCGGTCTTCGCCCAGAGTGCCGTTGAGGCCGGTCTGGTAGGTGCTGCCGCTGGTGTCGCCGGAGCGGCGGGTGGCCATGGCGCTGAGGTTCGGCGCACGGCTGCTGGAGCCCAGCGGCATGGAGAGGCTCAGGGTCAGGGTGTTGTTGCGGTTGCTGCCGTTCTGCAGGTTCTGCTGCGGCGGCAGCGACGGGTCGTAGTTGTCGTTGACGTCGCGGTACCAGGTGGTCTGCTGGCGCGAGTACGCCAGGTTGTAGCTGAGCTGGCGCCAGGTGTTGGAGTAGCCGACCTGCAGCTGGGTGTCGCGGCTCTTGCCGTCGTAGTAGTCGCTGGTGGAGCCGGACAGGTAGAGGTTGCCGTACTCGCCCAGGCCTTGGTTGACCAGCAGGGTGAACTGGTTGCGCTGCTTGTAGCTGCTCGAATCCCAGCTCTCGCCGTGGTCGCGGGCATCGCGGGCGGACAGGGCATCGCCGAGGTCGCGGTAGCCCTCGGTGGAGTAGCGGTAGCCGGCCAGGGTCAGGGTGGTCTGGGTCGGCTGGAAGGTGCGGCTGTAGTTCAGGCCGACGCGCCAGCCCTGCTTGCGCTGGTCGTTCTCCACGGTGGCGCTGGAGAAGGTGGTGTTCATCCCGAACGCGCCGTAGGGCGTGGCCAGCACGCCGCCGCCCAGCACCGCGAGGTAGTCCTCGGCGACGCGGGCGCCGAGGTTGGCCGTCAGCGCGTTGGTCAGGCCGCGCTGGTAGGTGAAGTCGCCGAACAGGTCGTCGCCGTTGCCGTACTGGCGCGCCTGGCCGACCGTGGCGCTGTAGCGCGACAGGCCCGGGCGCATGGATTCGGGTACGGCGGAGAAGGGCACGGAGAAGCGCGAGACGCTGCCGTCGGCCTCGATCACCTGCACGTCCAGGTCGCCGTCGTAGGCGGTGCCGTAGAGGTCGTCGATGACGAAGGGGCCGGGCGCCACGGTGCTCTCGTGGATCTTCTTGCCGTTCTGGCTGATCACCACGCGGGCGTTGGTGTTCGCGGTACCGCGCACCTGCGGCGCGTACTGGCGCTGCGAGTCGGGCAGCATGCGGTCGTCGGTGGCCAGGCGCACGCCACGGTAGCCCATGCTGCCGAACAGGTTGCCCTCGGTGTAGCTCTCGCCCAGGGTCAGCTCGCTGCGCAGGTCGGGGACTGCGCGCTGGGCGTAGGTGCGGATGCTGTTCCAGTCGCTGCGGGTGTTCCCGGCGTAGCTGGAATAGGTGTAGTTGGACTGGTGACGCAGGCGCCACAGGCCCAGGTTGACGCCGCCGTTGAGGCCCAGGTAGCCGTAGTCGGAATGGCCGCCGCTACCGGAACCCTCGAAAGTCGAGCGGTACAGGTTGGCGTCGTAGTTGACGAAGCCCATGGTCGTGCCGGCGTCCCACTCGTCGGGGCTGACGTAGCCGCGCGGCTTGATGTCCAGCAGCGCCTGGGGCACGCCGAGGTCCAGGCGCAGGCGCGCGGTGTCGAAGGTCCAGGTGGCGTTGGGCAGGCGGTCGCCGAGGAAGTGGCAGATGCCCTGGTCGTCCTTGCCGGCCAGCGGGTCGGGGCGTGCGCCCAGGCTCTGGCGCAGGAAGCGTTCGCTGAAGCAGGGCTCGGCGCGCTCGCCGCGCTGGCGGAATTCCACCTCGGCACGGGTGGCGTACTGGCCGTTGAGGTACAGGTCGACGTGGTAGCTGCCGGCATCCACCTGGTCGGCGCGGTTGAAGCGCTCCAGGCTGCCGCCAGCCAGGCCCGAGCCCATCAGCAGGCTGTCGTCGAAGCGATAGTCCGCGTCACCGTTGGCCAGCCCGGCCATGATCAGCGCGAGGCTGCCAAGGGCGAGGGGGGCCAGCGGTCCACGGCGGAACTCAACGCGACAGATCATGGCGAATGTCCATTCGCGCGCCGTAGTCGTTGATCAGCTGGGCGGACAGTGCCGCCGTGCCGGCCGGCAGCGCCGAAGGCGACTGGGCGCGCCACTGCACCTGGCCCATGGGCGGCACCATGTCCGCCTGCAGCTTCCACTGGCGCTGGCCGACGCTGAGCGTCGCGCCGCCGAAGGAGGCGTGGTAGCCGGTGGGGTTTTCCACCTTCACGCTCCAGTTGCTGCCGTTCTGTACCAGCGAGAAGCGCAGTTTCTCCGACAGTTGTTCCGGGCTGCCGGCGATGCCGGCCGGGCGATAGAACAGCTTCAGGCGATTGCGCAGCATCAGCAGCATCTGGTTCTGGTCCGCCTTGGCGGCGTTGCGCGGCGGAATCTGCAGCACGTTGAGGTGGAACAGCGATTCGCGGTCCTGGGGCAGGCCGGAGCCGGTGTAGAGGATGCGCAGGGTCTGGCCGCTGCCGGGCGCCATGCGCGACACGGCCGGGTTGACCAGGAAGGGCGCCTTGGCGGTGTCCGGCGTCGAGGCCGGATCGTTGACGTCGATCCAGGCCTGGACCACGTTGGGGAAGGTGTCCTTGTTGGTCAGCTGCACGGTCTTCTCCCGCGACTCACCCGGATAGATGACACGGGTGCCGGTGATCACCACGCTGGCCTGGGTGAGCGGGGTGGCGAGAGTGGCCAGCAGGGCGAGCGCGAGCGTCGCCGCGCGAAGCGGGCGCAGTGGGAGTGCAGTCATCGGAATCACCTTCGCTGCCGGACCGCGCGGGGCGTGGGTACCCCAGGGCAGTGCGACGAAGTTCAAAGGCGGCACCTTGCGGTGCCGCGGGGGCATTACTCGTAACGCAGCGTGTAGGTCACCGAACCCAGTACCGGACCGGGGGGCACGGTGGCGTCTTCGGAGACGTACTGCACGGCGTAGTCATAGCTGGTGCTGGTCTGACCATCGGCGAGGACGATGTCGCCGGCCTCTACCGCTGCACCGCCGGCCAGGTTCACCGGAGTGCCGGCCGGAGCGTCGAGCAGCTGCAGCGCAACACCGGTGGCGCCGCTGGCGGCGGTGTTGGTCAGGTTGCCGGCGGAGGTGGCGTTGGTGGCCTGGAACAGCGTGGTGAAGTGCTCGTCACCCGACGGCGCAGCGCAGCCGGTGAGATGCAGGGTGAAACTGGTTTCACCGGCGGTCTGGCCGACGGTGCCGTTCAGGGCGCTGACCGGGACGCTGTCGAGGATCACGGTCGGGTCGGTATTGCCATCGACCACCGCCGAGCAGGTCTGGTCAGTGACTTCCCCGCTGAAGTTGATGGTGTTGGCAGCGAAAGCAAGGCCCGGCACAGCGAAGGCGGCTGCGCGAAGTTTCATTTCCATAGCTCCTCAGGTTGGCGATTAGTCGCTGTGCATAGAGTGCTATGGCGAGAGTGGTGAGTATTTGAGACGAATCCTAAAGAGTTCTGACTTGTACGAAATTACAAGGGGCTGATTCTTGGATTTTGTCTGGATTCTTCTGGTTTGACTGTTGATTGATACTCGTCAGATTCCCTCCCGGACGATCGGGCGGCAAGGTCCGCCCTGCTTGAGCAGTCCCCGGCGTCATCGAGGCGCCAGGAGTTGGGCAAATGGACAGCGGCCGGCCCCACGGCCGTACCCAATTGATCGTTTCGCAAAAGGAAGAGCAATCCATGAAATCCAGACTGCACGCCACGCTGATCGGCCTGGCCACTGCCGGCCTGTGTGCCCAGGCCTTTGCCGCGGCTCCGCAGACCGGTGTGATCAACATCACCGGCAAGGTCACCGAAACCAGCTGCGTGCTCGACTCCAGCAACCCCAACATCAACGTGAAGCTGCCGACCGTCGACAAGGACCTGCTGGCCGCTGCACAGAGCAGCACCGGCCGCACCGGTTTCGCCATCAAGGTGAGCGGCTGCGCCGACGGCGTGAAGGTCTCCGCCGCCTTCGTCCCGGACAGCCACGTCGATGCCTACGGCAACCTGCGGAACTCCGCTGCCAGTGGCGCCACCGGCGTGCAGGTGCAACTGCTCGACAAGAACCACGCGACGATCAACATCAACACCGACGACGCTACCTCGCAGCTGGCTCGTGCGGTCACCGTCAACGGTTCGAACCCGGTCACCCTGCAGTACTTCGCCCAGTACTACTCCCAGGCCGGCAGCGCCGGCGCCGGTAACGTCGCCGCAATGGCGAACTACCAGCTGACCTACGAGTGATCCACCAGGCCCGGGGCATCTGCCCCGGGCCGCAAGAGGACTATGTGATGTCGGCTGTTCCCTCTCACTGGCTGTTGTCCGCGTTCGCTGGCGTGTTGCTGGGCGCGTTCAGCCTGGCCGGCGCCCAGGCGGGCGTCATGATCGACGGGACCCGCATTGTCTACCCCGCGAAGGAACGCGAAGTCACCGTGAAACTCACCAACAAGGGTCCGACCCCTGTGCTGATGCAGGTCTGGGTCGACCGTGGCAATGCCCAGGGCAAACCGCAGGAGGCCGACGCGCCATTCCTGCTCACACCACCGATCTTCCGTCTCGATCCGCAGAAAGGGCAGAGCGTGCGCCTGGCCTTCACCGGCGAGAGCCTGCCGCAGGATCGCGAGAGCCTGTTCTGGTTCAACGCCCTGGAAATCCCGCCGATGCCCCAGGACGCCAGCGCCAACCTGATGCAGATCGCCGTGCGCTCGCGGCTGAAGCTGTTCTACCGTCCCAGCGGGCTTTCCGGCGACCTGCCCAGCGCCATCGAACAGGTGCGCTGGAGCGTGCAGAAGCAGGGCACGGGCTATGTGCTACGCGGAGACAACGCCAGCCCCTACCACCTGTCCTTCAGTGCGCTGACGCTGCAGCAGGGTGGCCGCAGCCACGACACCGGCGGCGGCATGATCGCGCCGCAGAGCCACCACGAGTTTCCCCTGCCCGGTTTCGCCGGCGGCAGCGGTGGAAAGCTGCGCTATCGCTGGATGAGCGATTTCGGCGCCTCGGCCGAGCAGGAAGCCGCTCTGCGCTGAGCTTCGACGCAGCGTGCCCCGGCGCACGCCTCCCCCGATCCGGCTGTAGGGATAGACCATGCCCCCAACGAATCGCACGCCGCGGATATCCGCCGGCGGATCGCCGCCTGTCCAGCGTCTGCTGCTGGTGGCCGTAGGTACTGGTTTCATCGGTACCGGCCTGGCTGCTGCCGCCCAGGCCGCGGCCGAGAGTAACCTGCAAGCCTCGTTCAACCCGGAGTTCCTGCAAGGCCCGGCGGGCCGGCAGGTGGACGTCAGCCGCTTCGAACACGGCAACCCGGTGGCGCCGGGCAGCTACCGGCTGGATGTCTACGTCAACCAGAACTGGATCGGTCGCCAGGAAGTGCGCGTGCGCGATGGCCAGCCGCCGAGCTACTGCTTCGCCCGCAAGCAGCTCGCCAGCCTGGGGGTGGACAGCCTACAGCTGCCGGCCGCGCCGGCCGGCAGCGAGGTCGATGAGGACTGCATCGACCTCGTGCAGCGCATCCCCAATGCCCGTGCCGACCTGGACCTGGCCGGCCTGCGCCTGGACCTGAGCATTCCCCAGGCCTACCTGAGCCGCGTGGTCCGAGGCTACGTCGACCCGCAGGATTGGGATCGCGGCGTCACCGCGGCCTTCGTCGACTACAACGCCAACGCCTACCGCAACCAGGGCGGCGGCCAGGACAACAGCCAGTTCTACACCGGCCTCAACGCCGGGGCCAACCTGGGCGACTGGCGCCTGCGCCACAACGGCAGCTACAGCCGCAGCAGCGGCAACGGCCCGAGCAGCAGCCACTACGACGCCGTGAGCAGCTATGCCCAGCGCGACCTCACCGGGCTGAAGTCGCAGCTGACCCTGGGCGAGTACTTCACGCCTTCGGAGCTGTTCGACAGCGTGCCCTTCACCGGCGCCCAGCTGGCTTCCGACGAGCGCATGCTGCCCGACTCCCAGCGCGGCTTTGCCCCGGCCATCCGCGGCACCGCCGAAAGCAACGCGCGGGTCACCGTGCGCCAAGGCGGCAACGTGCTCTACGAAACCAGCGTGGCGCCGGGGCCCTTCGTCATCGACGATCTGTACAACACCGGCTACTCGGGCGACCTGGACGTGACGGTGACCGAGGCCGACGGCCGTACGCGCCGCTTCACCGTGCCCTTCGCCTCGGTGGCGCAACTGCTGCGCCCCGGCACCTCGCGCTACAGCGTCAGCGCCGGCCGGTACCGCGACGAGCGTCTCGCCGACGAGCCGCACTTCGTCCAGGGCACCTACCAGCGCGGCATCTCCAACAGCTGGACCGGCTACACCGGCGGCATCATCGCCGACCGCTACCTGGCGCTGCAGGGCGGCCTGGCCCTGAGCACGCCGGTGGGCGCCGTCGCTTTCGACGCCACCCATTCGCGGGCCTCCGGCCTGGACGCGCGCGACGGCCTGGACAGCAACTCCAGCGGCCAGAGTTACCGGCTCAGCTACAGCAAGCTGCTGGAAAGCACCCGCACCAACTTCGTGGTGGCCGCGTATCGCTTCTCCAGCGAGGGCTACCTGAGCTTCGGCGACTACGCCCAGGCCCAGGATGCCAGCGCAACCGCGCCGTACCGCCAGCGCAACCGCGTGCAGGTCAACATCAACCAGCCGCTGGCCGACGGCTACGGCGGCCTGTTCCTCAGCGGCTCATCGCAGAACTACTGGCAGAACGGCAAGTCCAGCGACACCAGCTACCAGGCCGGATACTCCAACAGCTACCGCTGGGGCAGCCTGAGCCTGTCGGCCAGCCGCACGCGCACGGACCGCGGCGAGGCCGATACCCAGTACCTGCTCAGCCTGTCGCTGCCGCTGGGCCGTTCCAGCCACGCGCCGTACCTGAGCAGCTCCACCAGCTGGTCGGACAAGGGCGATGCGAGCAGCCAGCTGGGGGTTTCCGGCTCCCTGGGCGAATTCAACGAATTCAGCTACGGCGTCTACGGTTCGCGCTCGCGAACCGATGGCGACAGCAGCAGCGCTGGCGGCGCCAATGCGCAATATCGCGCGGCGGCCAGCAACCTCTCCGCCAGCTACAGCGAAGGTGATGGCTTCCGTCAGGTCGGCCTGGGGTTGTCGGGCAGCGTGGTCGCGCATCCGGGCGGCGTCACCTTCAGCCAGGCCCAGGGCGAGACCCGCGCCATCGTCGAAGCCAAGGGCGCCGAGGGGGCGCGGCTGCTCAACAGCAGCGGCGCGAAGGTGGATGGCAGTGGCTACGGCGTGGTGTCGAGCCTGATGCCGTACCGGCAGAACGAAGTGGCGCTGGACCCCAAGGGCACCGCCGAGGACATCGAGCTGCAGCTCACCTCGCAGAACGTCGCGCCGCGCTTCGGCGCCGTGGTGATGCTCGAGTACCCCACGCTCACCGGCGAGCCGGTGCTGCTGACCCTGCGCGACGAGCGTGGCGAGGCGCTGCCGGTGGGCGCCGAAGTACTCGATGCCCAGGGCAACACGCTGACGCTGGTGGGGCAGGGCAGTCGCGTGTTCATCCGTGCCGCCGAACGCGCGGGCGAGCTGACCGTGCGCTGGGGTGAGGGCGCGGACCGCCAGTGCCGCGTCCGCTACCAGCTGCCGCCAGTGGCCGAGAAGACCCCGTCCGCGTTCACCAGGGCCGAGGCGCTGTGCTCACGCAGCAGCGGCCCGACGCAGATCGCCGCCCGCTGACCGAGAGAGGCTACCCATGCGAATCCTGATCCTGCTCCTTGCCCTGTGCGGCGCGCCCTCGGCGCTGGCGGCGGTGTGCACCTTCCAGTCGGGCAGCGCCAGCGTGATGGCCTCCCTGGCGTTGCCGGCCACCCTGAGCGTGCCGCGCAATGCCGGCAACGGCACGGTCCTCTGGGACAGTGGCTGGAGGGCCTATGCCTCCACCAGCATCACCTGCAACTCCTCCGGCAACGTCAGGGGCAGCCATGCCGGCGGCATCGGCGCGGCGGTGCCCGGCTTCACCAGCAACGGCTTCCCCTCGGTGTTCCAGACCAGCGTTCCGGGCATCGGCATCTCGGTGTTCTGGTGCAACATGGGCACCGCCAGCTGCAACCCCGATCCGACCCGGATCACCCCCTTGCCCAGCCTCGCCTGGAACGTCTCGGCTACGCGGTACCCGCTGTCCAACAACTGGCGCGTACGGCTGATCAAGACCGCCGACATCGATGCCAGCGCCGGCCGGGTCAGCGTGGCCGGGCTGTCTTCCATCGCCTATGTCGACCTGGGCGTCGCCACCCTGACGCTCACCGGTGCCTCGCAGATCACTGGCCTGGGCTGCGAGGTGAATGCCGACAGCCGCAACATCGATGTGCGTCTGCCGGCCATCGACAAGGGTGATTTCGCCGACTCGCCCATCCCGCGGAACAACGACAAGGCCAGGGTGTTCCAGATCAACCTGCAGTGTGACAGCGGGGTGAAGGTCAGCTATCAGATCGATGCCGCGCGGGCCACCGGCGACGGCAACGTCCTGGCCAACGCCGGCGGTAGCGGGATGGCGACCGGGGTCGGCGTGGCCCTGTTCAAGGGCGGCCTGAGCAGCACCGCGCGCCTGCCGCTGGCGACCCGCGTCCTGCAGCTCAATACCGCTTCGGACCATCTGCCGGTGAGCATCCCGCTGACCGCCCGCTACTACCGCACCGCCGGCAGCGCGGCGGCGATGGGCGCAGGACTGGTGTCCACCACCGCGACCTTCACGCTCTTCTACGAATGAAAGTCGGGGCCGTCCGGCCCCGCCGTAGTTGCCGCCCGACGAGCGGCCCGCAGCCGCTTTCCAGAGCGGCCGGTGACCCTTGCGCAGGGTCGCCGCGCACCTTCCCGAAAGATTTTCGTCCCACCCTGTCGATTTCCCCGCGCGCGCTTCGACTATGAGGTAACTGCAGGCGCACCTTCCGGGGAGACGACCATGAAGTACCTCTGCCTGATCTACGTGGATGAACAGCGGCTCGCCAGCCTCTCCGCGGTCGAGTACCGCCGGCTGATGGACGAGTGCTTCGCCAACGACGAGCACCAGCGCCGCGCCGGCCGGGTGCTCGCCTCCGAAGCGCTGGAGACGGTGGAGACTGCCACCACCCTGCGCCATGGCGCAGCGGGGCTGGCGATCACCGACGGGCCCTTCGCCGAGACCCGCGAGTACCTGGGCGGCTTCGTGCTGATCGACGCCCGCGACCTCAACGAGGCGCTGCAGATCGCCGAGCGGATTCCCAGCGGTCGTTTGGGCGCTGTCGAGGTCCGTCCGGTGCGCGACTGGGATCGATACTTCGCCGGGCGCTGAGCCGGGCATCAACACAGGGAGATTGCGATGTTCAAGTGGATTGCATTGGTGGTGGTACTGGCCGTGGCGGTGGTCCTGGTGCTGGCGGCGAATCGGCCGGGCACCTTCCGCGTGGAGCGCACGCTGCGCATCCAGGCGCCGCCGGAAAAAATCCAGGGCTACATCGAGGATTTCCATCAGTGGCGGCAGTGGTCGCCCTTCGAGAAGCTCGACCCGGACATGCAGCGCACCTTCTCCGGCGCGCAGCAGGGTCGTGGCGCGGTGTACGCCTGGTCCGGCAACGGCAAGGCGGGCGCCGGGCGCATGGAAATCCTCGAGAGCGATCCAGGCAGCCGCACCACCATCGCCCTGGATTTCCTCAAGCCGTTCAAGGCCAGCAACACTGCCGAGTTCACCCTGGTGCCGCGCGACGGTGGCACCGAGGTGACCTGGGCGATGTTCGGCCCGGTGCCCTTCGTGGCGAAGATCATGCACCTGTTCTTCGACGTGGACCGCATGGTCGGCAAGGACTTCGAGGCGGGCCTGGCCAGCCTCAAGGTGCTCGCCGAGAAGGGCTGATCCCGCCGCAACCCGATGGAGGTGAGCCATGTGCCCTCTGTGCGTATCGACCTTGACGCTGGCAGTCACCAGCGTCCTTTCCGCCGGCGGCCTCAGCGCCTTTGCCGTCACCCGCCTGCGCGGCAAACGCCGCGTCCGGCCCCACGAGCAACGGGAAGCTTCCCGGGAGCGTGCGACATGAAACTGGCTGATAAAGATTCTTCATTTCCGCAGATGCCCCGTGTGGTCTCCCAGGCCGCCTGGCGGCAGGCGCGCATCCGCCTGCTGGAACAGGAGAAAGCCGCCACCC
The DNA here is from genome assembly GCF_014204515.1 of Pseudomonas nitroreducens. Taxonomy (GTDB): domain Bacteria; phylum Pseudomonadota; class Gammaproteobacteria; order Pseudomonadales; family Pseudomonadaceae; genus Pseudomonas; species Pseudomonas nitritireducens_A. The sequence goes on from NZ_JACHLI010000004.1 coordinate 48,999, forward strand.
ACGCCCGCGACGCGCTCAACGCCCAGCGCCGCGAGTTGCCGGTGGTGCGCATCGACAAGGATTACCGCTTCGAAGGCCCGCACGGCCCGCTGCGCCTGCTCGACCTGTTCGAAGGGCGGCCGCAGCTGATCGTCTACCACTTCATGTTCCACCGCGACACGGGCCTGGGCTGCGAAGGCTGCTCCTACCTGATTGACAACCTCGGCCGCCTGGAGCACCTGCACGCCCGTGGCACCACCTTCGCCATGGTGTCCCGCGCGCCGCTGGAAGAGATCGCCCCGTTCCGTGCGCGCATGGGCTGGCAGTTCCCCTGGTACTCCTCGTTCGGCAGCGACTTCAACTACGACTTCCACGTCAGCGTCGACGAATCCATCGCCCCGGTGGAATACAACTATCGTGACCAGGCGGAGCTGGAGCGCCTCGGCCAGGACTACCACGTGCGCGGCGAGCAGCCGGGCCTGAGCGTGTTCCTGCGCGACGGCGAGCAGATCTTCCACAGCTACTCGACCTATGGCCGCGGGCTGGAGGCGCCGCTGTTCACCTACCACCTGCTCGACCTCACCCCGCTGGGGCGCGGCGAAGGCTGGGGTGGCATGCCCGACTACCAGGGCAAGGGCATGAACTGGACGCGCTTCCATGACGAGTACGAGCAAACCCAGCCGCCGCATGGCTGCTGCGGCTCCTGATCCGACCCGATCTCCACGAGGAGGAAACCCTGATGACCGCTGCCGAAAACAACGCCGCCCACCGTGAACTGCATGCGCTGCTGGAGAGCTGGCTGAAATCCGTGCGCGCCTCCGACGTGGAGGGCATTACTCGCCACTACACCCGCGACATCCTCGCCTTCGATGCGGTGAAACAACTGCAGTTCAAGGGCGTCGAGGCCTATGCCAGCCATTGGCGCGACTGCACGCAGATGTGCAGGGAACCGACCTTCGAGATGCATCAGCTGAGTTTCGAAGCCGGCGCCGACACGGCCTTCGGACACTACCTGGCCTATTGCGGCGGCACCGACGACAAGGGCCAGCACAACGCCTCCTGGGTCCGCGTCACCGTCGGCCTGCGCCGCGAGGCGGGGCAGTGGAAGATCGCCCACGAGCACTTCTCCATCCCCTTCGATCCGGCGACCGGGCAGTTGCTGTTCGATGCCAAGCCTTGAAGCCTGGAGCCACGGCCTCCCCTCACCCTGACCCTCTCCCAGAGGGAGAGGGGACTGCTTGGGCGCAGGCTGGAACAATCCTTTCCGCCGGCTCGGACGGCCCCCTCTCCCTTTGGGAGAGGGCTGGGGTGAGGGCCACGCCCAACACCTGTCCCCCCCTCTTGCACGGAGCTTTCCTGTAGGAGCTGCACAACAGGTCAATCTTCGTCGGTGAGTGCGGATTCCGCCGCAATGGATTTCGCGGACAAGGTCCGCTCCTACGGGGAAAATTCGCGACACGACTTCGCGGCAACACCCCGCAACCATCCCGGCGTCTCGCCCGTCCGGTCACTTCCCGCCCCGGCAGAAATCCGGGCAGGATAGGCAGACCTCTCCACGCCAAGGACCTTCGGCCCATGCACGATTACGCCGCCCTGCCGCTGCGCGATGTGGTCGACGACATCTACCGCCGCGAATCGCGCCGGGTACTGGCCACGCTGATCCGTCTGCTGGGCGATTTCGACCTGGCCGAAGAAGCCCTGCATGAAGCCTTCGCCGCTGCCGTCGAGCAGTGGCGGCGCGACGGCCTGCCGGCCAATCCGCGTGCCTGGCTGGTGTCCGCCGGACGCTTCAAGGCCATCGACGGCCTGCGCCGGCGTTCGCGTTTCGACGCCTCCCTCACGCAGATCGCCCAGCAACTGGAAATCGACGCGCAATCCGTGGAAGAACAGGCCGACGAAAGCGTGGTGGACGACCGCCTGCGGCTGATCTTCACCTGCTGCCACCCGGCGTTGCCGGCGGATTCCCAGGTGCCGCTGACCCTGCGCGAAGTCTGCGACCTGAAGACCGAGGAAATCGCCCGCGCCTACCTCGCCACGCCCTCGACCATCGCCCAGCGCATCGTCCGCGCCAAGGCGAAGATCCGCGACGCACAGATTCCCTACCAGGTGCCGGCAGCCGCCGAGCTGCCCGAGCGTCTGGCCAGCGTGCTGCGGGTCATCTACCTGGTGTTCAACGAAGGCTATTCGGCGTCCGCCGGGGATTCGCTGACCCGCACCGACCTGTCCGCCGAAGCCATCCGCCTGGGCCGGCAACTGCTCGAACTGCTGCCTGAGGCCGAGGTGATGGGCCTGCTGGCGCTGATGCTGCTGCACGAGTCGCGGCGCGAGGCGCGCACCGCTGAGGATGGCGAGCTGGTGCTGCTGGAAGACCAGGACCGCTCGCGCTGGAACCGCCCGCTGATCGAGGAAGGCCGGCAACTGATCGATGCCGCGCTGGCGACCCGTCGCGTCGGCCCCTACACCCTGCAGGCGGCGATTTCCGCCGTGCATGCCGCCGCCCCGGACATGGCCAGCACCGACTGGACCGAGATCGTCGGCCTCTACGACCTGCTGCTGGCCCTGCAGCCATCGCCGGTCATCGAACTCAACCGCGCCGTCGCCCTGGCCATGCGCGACGGCCCGCAAGCGGGGCTGGCACAGGTGGAAGCGATCCTCGCGCGTGGCGAGCTGCTCGACTACCACCTGGCCCACGCCGCCCGAGCCGACTTCCATCGTCGCCTCGGGCAGCACCAGGCCGCTCGCGCGGCCTACGAGCGCGCCCTGGAACTGGCCCGGCTGGAGCCGGAGCGGCGCTTCCTGGAAGGGCGCCTGCAGAGCCTGGGTAGCGCTGATAAAGGCTGACGCCCGTTACGGTTCACCGCCGAGCTGAACGCGCGCCAGGACTTCTTTTTAGGTGATTTCGTACCGCGGCCGGCGAAATTTCCGGTGAACCTCCTCGCTACCATTCCGTGCTGCCTGCCGCGTGACTAGCACCGCTGTGGAAAGTGCCTTCGTGCAATCCGCAAAGTGCTCCTGCGTTCGCTTCACTCTTCCCGCAAGAAGGGAGAGAGAGCCTATCCCGTTACTCCATTCAGAGATTTCCCATGTACAAGGATGTTCAGCGCCTTTCCTGCTTACCAGGAGGCAAAGTCGCGATCATTGGCTCGGCCTGCCGTTTCCCCGGTCAGTCCGACTCCCCCGAGTTGTTCTTCGAGCAGTTGCTGGCCGGCCGCACCTGCGTCGGTCCGATTCCCGAAGCTCGCTGGGCCGTCGAGAAGTTCAGCAACACCCGCGAAGCCGCCGGCAAGTCCTACGTCACCCAGGGCCATTTCCTCGAAGGCTATGACTTCCGCACCTTCGATGCGGACTTCTTCCGTCTTTCCCCCCGTGAGGTCGAGTTCCTCGACCCGCAGCAGCGCCTGCTGCTGGAGCTGGCGTGGGAAGCCATGGAAAGCGCCGGGCTGGATGTCGAGGCCCTGGCCGGTTCGCGCACCGGAGTATTCGTCGGCGGCTTCACCGTCGACCACCTGCTGAACCAGTTCGGCGTCGGCGCGCGCGACGAGATCGGTTCGCACAGTGCCGCCGGCGCGACCCTGACCATGCTCTCGAACCGCATCTCCTACGCCTTCGACTTCTGCGGCCCGAGCCTGTCCATCGATACCGCGTGTTCCTCGTCGCTGGTGGCGCTGGCCCAGGGCGTAACCGCGATCGCTGCCGGGCAGTGCGAGATGGCGCTGATCGGCGGCGCCAACTTCATGCTGCGTCCCGAATACAGCATCGCCATGTCCAAGGGCCGCTTCCTGGCCAAGGACGGGCGCTCCAAGAGCTTCGACGCCCGCGCCGACGGTTATGGCCGTGGCGAAGGCGGCGGCATCGTGATCCTCAAGGACTACGCGGCGGCCCTGCGCGATGGCGATGACATCCTCGCCATCATCGAGGGTGCCGGCGTCAACCAGGACGGCCGCACCAGCGGCATCACCGTGCCCAACCCGCAGGCGCAGCGCGCGCTGATGGAAGACGTGCTGGCCGCCAGCGGTTGCTCGGCGGACGACGTCGACTACATCGAGGCCCACGGCACCGGCACCCCGGTCGGCGATCCCCGCGAAACCAGCGCCATCGCGCAGGTGTATGGGCGCGACGGGCACTGTGTGGTCGGCTCGGTGAAAGCCAACATCGGCCACCTCGAAGCGGCCGCTGGCGTGGCCAGCGTGATCAAGTCGCTGATGATGCTGCGGCATAACCAGGTGCCGCCGGTGGCAGCCCTGGAGCAGGTCAACCCGAACATTCCCGCCGAGGTCAGCCTACCCCGCGAGGTCCTGCCCCTGGGCGACCCGCAGCAGGTCCGGCGCATCGCCATCAACTCCTTCGGCTACGGCGGCACCAACGCCCACGCGATCCTCGCCTCGGCTCCAGCTGCAGCGACTCCGGCCGCCGCCGCGCAGGCCTCCGAGGGCGAGTGCTGGCTGCCGCTGTCGGCCCGCGACGGGCAGGCGCTGCGCGAGCGCGCCGGCCAGTTGGCGCAGTTCCTGGAAGGCGACTCCAGCGCCTGCCTGAACGATGTCCTGTTCACCCTGGGCCATCGCCGCACCCATCTGGATCACCGCCTGCTGGTTCGCGGGCACACCCGTTCCGAGCTGGCCCAGGCCCTGCGCCAGGCGGCCCAGGGCGAGGACAGCCCGGCGCTGGTGCAGGGACGTCGACCGTTCAACAGTGATGGCCGGGTGGCCTTCGTCTATACCGGCATGGGCCCGCAGTGGTGGGCCATGGGGCGCGAACTGCTGCGCGACAGCGCGGTGTTCCGCCAGACCCTGGAGCAGGCCGATGCAGCCTTCACCCGCATCGCCGGCTGGTCGATCCTGGAAGAAATGCAACGCGACGAGATGCACTCGCAGATCAAGCGTACCGAGTTCGCCCAGCCCGCCAACCTGATGATCCAGATGGGTCTGACGGCGATGCTCAAGGCCGAAGGTCTGGTCGCCGATGCGGTGATCGGCCACTCGGTGGGCGAAGTGGCTTCCGGCTGGGCGTCGGGCATGCTGTCGCTGGAAGACGCGCTGCTGGTCAGCCGCGAGCGCAGCCGCATCCAGGCCCTGACGGCCGGGACCGGCGGCATGCTGGCGCTCGGCCTTGCCGTGGAGGAAGCCGCCGAGCTGCTCGCGCCCTACGCTGAGCAGGTGTCGTTCGCCGCGATCAACTCGCCGGCGGCGGTCACCCTGGCGGGGGATCGTCCGGCGCTCGAACGCATCCGCCTGGAAGCCGAGGCCCGCGGCGTCTTCGCCCGCGCTCTCGACGTCGAAGTGCCCTACCACAGCCCGCTGATGGAGCCGCTCAAGCCGTTGCTGCGTGAAGCGCTGGCCACGCTGCAGCCGCAAGCGCCGCAGCTGGACCTGTACTCCACGGTCAGCGGCGGCAGGCTCGGCCAGGAAGCGGGTGCACGTCGCTTCGACGCCGAGTATTGGTGCGACAACGTGCGCAACCCGGTGTTCTTCGCCGATGCCATCGGCGCGATGGTCGACGACGGCTACTCGCTGTTCGTCGAAATCGGCCCGCACCCGGTGCTGCGCCGTTCGCTGGAAGAGATCGGCACGGCGCGCGGCGTCGAGCTGCGCACGGTCGCCACCCTGTGGATGAACAAGCCGGAGAGCCCGGCGATCGCCCGCGCCTGCGCCGACATCTACACCCAGGGCGGCCTCGTCGACTGGGCGCTGCGTACGCCGCAGGGCCGCCAGGTGGACCTGCCCGCCTACCCGTGGCAGCGCCAGCTGCTCTGGCGCGAGAGCCATGATCAGCTGCGTGACCGTCTGCAGGTGCAGAGCGCGCCGCTCAATGCCGATGGCGAGCCGGCCGATCTCAACCTGCAGCGCCTCAACTACCTGTTCGACCACGTGGTCGACGGCACGCCGCTGATGCCGGCGGCCGGCTTCCTCGAAGCACTGTGCGAGGAAGGCCGCCGCCTGTGGCCGACCAGCCAGGGCCTGAGCCTGCGTGAGGTACGCATCCACCAGCCGCTGATCCTCGACCACGCCCGCGCCCTGCGCCTGGGGGTGGAAGTCGACGCGATGAGCCAGCGCGCCCGCCTGTTCTCGCGCAGCAACAACGAGAGTGGCGCGCCGCTGCTGCATGCCGAGGCTTCGCTGTTCCCGGCGGCAGGCCTGGCGCTGGCGCCGCGACTGCCTGTGGTGGAGGGGGAGGCGGTCGATGTGCTCGATCTCTACGCCGGCCTGAGCCGCCGCTCGCTGCAATACGGGCCGGCGTTCCAGCCGATCCACGCGCTGCGCCGTGACCGTGGCGCCGGCCTGGCCGAAGCCCACCTGCAGCGCCCACGCACAGCCGGGGAGGCAGCTGGCGCTTATGTGCTGCACCCGTCGCTGCTCGACGGTTGCTTCCAGGTCGCCCTGACCCTGCTGTCCGAAACCGACGGCGCCTACCTGCCGGTCTCGATGCAGGCGCTGGACGTACAGGCATCCCTACCCGAAACCATCGTTTGCCGTGCGTCGCTGGCCAGCCGCAGCAGCGCGCAGATCGTCTGCGATTTCGAACTGCTCGATACCCAGGGCAACCTGCTGGTGCGCATCGACGGACTGCTGTGCCTCGCCTTGAACGGCGGCGTTCGCGGTGATACCTACCCGGCCGGCGATTACCAGCGCCAATGGCAGCCGCTGCCCGCCGAGCAGGCGCTGGCGGCACGGCCGCAACAGCTTCTGCTGGTCGCCGACCGCGCGGATGCGCTGGCCGAAACGCTGGTGGGCCTGGCGCGCAACCAGGGCCTGGCCGTGGAATTCTGCCAGTGGTCGCAGGTGGCGGAACACCCGTGCCTGGGCCAGGTGGACCGGGTCATCGGTCTGTCGCTTGCCGGCTGTGGCGGTGATGAAGACGTGACGGCCGAGCAGACGCTCGCGCACATGCTCGTCGCCGTCCAGGCGCTGGCAGCGCAAGGCCGTGCCATTCCCCTGCGCATGCTGACGCGGCATGCCCATGCCTTGCATGACAACGAGCCGGTAGTGCCGGCACAGACGGCCATCGCCGGCTTCATGCGGGTGGTGCGCAACGAGTGCGCCAACCTGCAGCAGACCTCCATCGATATTGCCGAGATGGGCGAGGCGGTGATCATCCCGGCGCTGGTTGCTGCGGTGTTCGACGAAGCCATGGCCGAGCGCTGGGTGGATGAGATCGCCCTGCGCGACGGCCAGCGCTACGGCGCACGGCTGATCGAAAGCGGCACGCTGCAATCCGCCGGGCAGGTCCAGGCGATGGCGAGCCTGCCGCTGGAGCTGCTGCGGCGCGGTAATGCCTACGAAGCGCGGATGATCGGTTCGGCGGCGCTGGCGGAGGATGCCTACGAAATCGAGGTCGAGCGCCTGGCCCTGGACATGGGCGGCGACGAGCAGCACCCGGTCGGGCTGGTGGGCACCGTCCTGCGTGCCGGGCGCCTGGCCAGTCGCTTTGCCGTGGGTGAGCGGGTCGTCGGCCTGGCGCCGCAGCGAATCGCCAGCGTGCTGCAGCTCAGCGAGCGCGAGGCGCTGCTGGAGCCGGCACCGAGCGGGCGGATTTCTCCGCTGGGGGTGACGGTCGAGGCACGGGTTGCCCAGCTGGCGCGCCACTGCGTCGCGCTACCCGGCTCACGCGCCATGGTCGTCCGTGGTCTGCTGGGCGATGCCCTGAGCCGCCGGCTGGAAGCGGCCGGTATGCAGGTTGAACGAGTCAGCGCCGACCTGGCGGACTGGTCGCGCGCAGCCGGCGACGGTGGCTTCCAGCTGATGGCCGGCCCTCTGCCGCAGTGGAGTCGCCTGACCGGCTTCTTCCCGCTGGCGGCGGGTGGCCAGTTGATCGACCTGGGCCGCGATCCGGCGCCGCTGGTGGTGCCGACCCGCTGCAAGGGTCTGCTACGACTATGCAGCAACCTGGACGAACTGCTTGGCGATGCGCAGTACCGGCAGGCGCTGTGGGAAACCCTCGCGCCGCTGCCCCAGGCACCTGTCTTCGGCTTTGCCGACCTGCTGGGCGAGGAAGGCCCGGCACTGGGCATGGCGGATTGGGTCGAGCTGGAAGTGCAGGGCGACCCGCGCCTGTTCCCGGCCATCGCGGCCGATCGGCCGTCGCTGCGCCATGACGGCGTCTACCTGCTCAGTGGCGGTTTCGGTGGCCTGGGTGGCGCCGTGGCGCGCTGGCTGGCAGAACACGGTGCCGGGCATATCGCCCTGATCGGCCGCCGCGGCGAAGCCACGCCGGGAGCCCGTGAACTGCTGGCCGAGCTGCACGACCTGGGCGCCGAGGCGACAGCCCTGGCGGTGGACGTGGCCGATGCCGGCGCGGTATCCGCGCTGGTCGCCGGGCTCCATCGGCCCGAGCGTCCGCTGTGTGGCATCTATCACGCCGCCGGCGTGCTCGAAGACCATCTGCTGGCGCAGATGACGCCGCAGCAGCTGCGCCAGGTGATGCAGCCCAAGGCGCAGGGCGCCTGGGCACTGCATCGCGCGGTGGAAGAGCAGGGCATCGAGCTGGAGCAGTTCGTGCTCTTCTCGTCGATCGCCAGCCTGGTGGGCAACAGCCGCCAGGGCAACTACTGCGCGGCCAACGGCTTCCTCGAAGGCCTGGCCGACGAGCGTCGGCGCCAGGGCAAGGCGGCCCTGTCCGTCAACTTCGGCGCCATCGCCGGGGTCGGCATGCTGGAAAGCGATGTGCGCATCGGCCAGCACCTGACCCAGATCGGCCTGCCGCCCCTGGCGGTGCCGATGGCCCTGCGCGGCCTGGGCCGTGCGCTGGTGCGTGGCCTGCGCCATGTGGCGATCTCCGAAGCGGCGGCCTGGGACCGCTGGGCTGCCTACGAAAGCGTCGGCGGCACCTGCGCCACCTTCGCCGAGCTGGTGGCGGCCTGCCGGGCCGCCCAGGGCCGTGACGGCTCGCTGGTGGAGCAGTTGCACGCGGCGTTGCGCGAGCTGCCGGAGAGCGAAGCACTGCCGATCCTGCGCGAGCTGATCAGCGCCGTGGTGGCCAGTGCGCTGAAGACCTCGCCGGAACGCCTGAGCAGTGACCAGACCTTCGATTCCCTGGGCATGGATTCGCTCATGTCCACCGAGATCAAGCTGCAGCTGGAACAGAAGCTGGGGGTGGTCTTCTCGGTGATGGAACTGATGGGCATCACCACCATTGCCAAGCTTGCCGAGCGCGCCTTGCTGCTCATCCAGACCTCCGCCTGAGCGTGAACCGATATGCCTAATTCAATGAAGAAACTCGAAGAGCTGCTCGGACGCGTGCGTTCGAGCGTCACCTGCTCGCGCCATGAGGCGGCTGCGGTCGCACAGAGCGCGCCGACGCTTGCCGACTACCCCGAGCATGCCCTGCTGCAGAGCATGCAGAGCCTGTATCGGCACGACGGCGAGCTGACCAATCCGTACTTCCAGGCGCGCAGCGGCGAGCTGAGCGGGTCGCTGGAAATCGGCGGCAGCCAGTACACCAGCTTCTCCCACTACAACTACCTGGGCCTGGCCCAGGACCCGCGCGTCAAGCAGGCGGTGCACGACGCCGTCGAATGCTACGGCACCCATGCCGGTGCGGCGCGCATGGTCGGTGGCGAGATCGAGCTGCATGCCCGCCTGGAAGCCGAGCTTGCCGAATTCACCGGTTTCGAGGCGACGGCGGTGTCCGTCGGCGGCTACAGCACCAACGTGGCCGCCATCGGCTACCTGCTCGATCAGCGCGACCTGATCATCCACGACGAGTACATGCACAACAGCGGCATCATGGGGGCGGTGTTGTCCGGGGCGCGTCGCCTGGCCTTCCCGCACAACGACATGGCGGCGCTGGAGCGCCTGCTGCGCGAGCATCGTTCCCACTACCGCCGCGCGCTGATCGTGGTGGAGGGGGCGTACAGCATGGACGGCGACCTGGTCGACCTGCCGCGCGTGGTGCAGCTCAAGCAGGCCCACGGTTGCTGGCTGATGGTCGACGAGGCGCATTCCTGCGGCACCGTCGGCGCCACCGGGCGCGGGGTCTGCGAGTACTTCGGCGTGGCCCCGGCGCAGATCGACCTGATGATGGGCACGCTGTCCAAGAGCTTTGCCAGCTGTGGTGGTTTCCTGGCCGGACGCCGCGAGCTGATCGACCTGCTGCGGCATTTCTGCCCCGGCCTGCTGCTCTACAGCACCGGCATCAGTCCGGCGAACACCGCCGCGGCCCTGGCCGCGCTGCGCCTGATGCGTGCCGAGCCGGAACGCGTCGCGCGCCTGCAGGCCAACGCGCGCTACTTCCGTGACCAGGCCATCGCCCGTGGCCTGGATTGCCGCACCGCAGTGCCGGGCGTCCCCATCGTGCCGCTGATGATCGACAACGACGGCGCGCTGAAGCTGATGTCGCGCCTCTACGAGAACGGCGTCATCGCCCACGCGGTGATGCACCCGGTGGTGCCGCGGGATGCCGCGCGCCTGCGTTGCTTCATCAGCGCGGACCACGACGAAAGCATGATCCGCCGGACCCTCGACCTGATCGTCGAGCAGCTCGCTGCCGGCCATTGAATCCCTCCCATTTTTCGCTGACCAGGAATTCCCCATGATCTTCACTCCCTGCTCCCGTGCGCTCGCCGCGGCTCTGCTCGGCTGCCTGAGTTTCGCCAGCCAGGCGGACGACAACCACCAGCGTGGCGAGGAAATCGCCCGCACCGTGGACAGCCATGACGCCGGCTTCGTCGACTATGTGGTCGACGGCAAGATGACCCTCAAGCGCCCCGGCGGCGCCACCGCCGAGCGCGTGTTCCAGATGAACACCCTGGAAGTCCGCAACGGCGGCGACAAGCGCATCGTGACCTTTTCCCAGCCGCGCGATCTGGCCGGCTTCGTCTCCCTGACCTTCGCCAACACCGCCGCTGCCGACGACCAGTGGATCTACCTGCCGGCCACCAAGCGCGTGAAGCGCCTGGCGGCCCGTGACAAGAGCGGTTCCTTCGCCGGCTCCGAGTTCTCCTACGAGGACATCTCCACCTGGGAGCTGGGCAACTACAGCTACGAATTCATCCAGGAAGAGTCCTGCGGTTCGCCCGCCACTACCTGCTACACCCTGGCCAACCTGCCCAGGTACGAGTACTCGGGCTATTCGAAGCTGGTCGAAACCATCGACCCGCGCATCTGGCAACCGGTGCGCATCGTCTACTCCGACAAGAGCGGCCGCGAGCTGAAGAAGCTGGAGTTCTTCGACTACCAGCAGTACGGCAGGCACTGGCGCCCCTCGCGCATCCTGATGACCAACCTGCGTGATGGCGCCGAGTCCGAGATTGTCTGGAGCAACTATCGCTTCGGCACGGGCCTGAAGGCCGCGGACATGACCGACAGCCGCCTGAGTTCCTGGTCGCGATGATCGGTCCCTCGAAACGGCCCTTCGTGCTGGGCTGTTCCGCGTTGCTGATGCTGCTCGTCCACGACACCGCGTACGCCGATGTACGCGCCGTCGTTGGCGCGCAGCTGAGCTTCTACCGGAAGTCACCGCAGTATCCGCAGCAGAGCGACAAGCGTCTGCAGGGGGCCTACAACGCCAAGCTCAGCGCCGGCGGCAAGACCGCGCAGGACCTGTTCTACGACCTGGAACTGTACGGCCGGCACAAGCCGCAGGCGGCCCACGCGAACACCGGCGACATCCGCCAGGCGACCCTGAGCCACAACGGCGAGCGGGTCGAAGTGACGGCCGGTGTACTGGCCGAGACCTGGGGAACCCTGGAGGCCTACAACCCGGTCGACGTGATCAACCAGCGCGACCAGGAAGAGGACTTCCGCGGCAAGGTCAAGCTCGGGCAGCCGGGCGCCAAGGCCACGGTGCGGCTGGATGACGACACCCAGCTGACCCTCTACGGCACCACCTATGCCCGCGAGCGACGCTATGCCGAAGGCGGCGAGCGCAACCAGCTGCTGCCGGTGGAAGTGCGCCACAGCAAGTTCGAGAACGGGCGCATGGCGCCCGAGCTGGCGGCGCGGCTGCAACATCGGGCCACGGAGAACCTCGACGTCGCTGCTTCCTACTTCGTCGGTCACTCCCGCGAACCGCTGCTGACGCCGGTGATCGGCGCCAGAGGGCTGGAAGGCCTGGATGCCTACTACGAGAAGATGCAGCAGGCCGCCTTCGAGGCGCAGTACGTGATCGGTGACAGCGTCCTCAAGGCCGAGGCGGCCCACCGCGCCGCCGAGTCCGATCAGTCCTGGGGCGGCGGCGTGGGCATGGAAACCACCTTCAGCAAGCTGCTGGGCAGCGTCGGCGACCTGACCACCTACCTGGAGCTGTATGGCGACAACCGATCCGACAAGGCGCCGCTCACCCCCCTGGATCATGACCTCTACGCCGGCCTGCGCTATGCGCTCAACGACCCGCGCGGAACCGTGATCGAGCTGCAGTTCACCCATGACCTGCGCTGGAAGTCCGAGCTGATCCAGCTCAACGCTTCCCAGCGAATCTTCGACGACTTCGTGATGACCTCGACCCTGCTGCTGCCGCAGCGCACCCAGGACGACCCGGCGCTCACCGGGCTGGCCCGCGATGCGCAACTGACCTTCGGCCTGAGCTGGTACCGTTGAGGCGAGAAACCGACCTATGACCATTTCCACTTCCGACCGCGCCGGCCATGGCCCGCGCAATCGGCGCGAAGCGCTGATGCGCGCCTACGCCGACTGGGTGACCGGAAACCCGTGGCGCACCGTGCTGCTGTCGCTGCTGCTGATGGCGGCACTGGCCTCGGGCCTGATGCACCTGACCTTCCGCAGCGACAACCGGGTCTTCTTCGGCGAAGACAACCCGGAGCTACAGACGCTCGACCATTTCGATGCGACCTATGGGCGCGATGACACCCTGCTGTTCGTGGTGACCGCGCGCGATGGCGACCTGTTCACCTCCGACCGGCTGAAGGCGATCAACGAACTGACCGATGCCGCCTGGAACCTGCCCGAAACCAAGCGGGTGGACTCGCCGACCAACTTCCAGCGCGCCCTGGCAGTGGGCGACGACATCAGCATCGACCAGCTGGCCCGCTCCGGCGATGTGCTCAGCGACGCCGACGCCCGTCGGCTGAAGGCAGAGACCGCGCTGGAACCGATGCTGATCGGCCGCCTGCTGTCTGCCGATGCGCGCACCGGCATGGTCGCGGTCAGCTTCCTCTTCGACCCCGCCCGCGTCTCCGACCAGACGCTGGACGCCATGGCCGCCGGCAAGGCGCTCAGCGAGAAGTTCAGCCGCGAACACCCTGACCTGCAGGTCGGGCTCTCCGGCTCGGTGGCCCTCGATGATGCCTTCGTCGAAGCCAGCACCTATGACTCCGTTGTGCTGCTGCCGGTGATGGTGGTCGTCCTGCTGGGCATCATCGCCATCTCGATCCGCTCCTTCGCCGGCGCGCTGGCGACCTTCTGCGTGGTGATCCTGGGCACCCTCAGCGCCCTGGGGACCTCGGCGCTGATGGGGATTCCGCTGTCCTCGCCGAGCGTGGCGGCGCCCAACATCATCCTCACCATCGCCTGCTGCGACTGCATCCACCTGTGCTCGGGCATGATGCGCCTGCGCCGCGAAGGACTGAGCCGCCGCGAGGCGGTGTCGGAGATCCTCATCGAGTGCGGCTGGCCGGTGACGCTGACCATGATCACCACCGCCATCGGCTTCCTGTCCATGGTCTTCAGCGCGGTACCGCCGTTCGCGCACCTGGGCGTCATCGTCGCCCTGGGCTCGGTGCTGGCCTGGTTCCTGACCATGACCTTCCTCCCGGCCCTGCTGTGCATCCTGCCCTGGAAGGGCCCGAAGAGCTCGATGCCGGCCGAGATGCTCAGCCTGCGTATCGCCGAGCTGGTCATGAAACGGCCGGGCAAGGTACTGGCCGCTGTCGTGGTGGTTGCCGTGGTGCTCTGCTCGCTGGCTTTCTCCAACACCCTCGACGATCGCTACGTGCGCTACTTCGACCAGAGCTTCGAGTTCCGCCAGGCGACCGACCGCCTCAACCAGGACCTGGGCGGTTTCTACACCCTGGAGTTCTCGCTGGACTCCGGCGAGGCCGACGGCATCACCCAGCCCGAATACCTGAGCGAGGTGAGTCACTTCGCCGACTGGTTGCGCCAGCAGCCGGGCGTGACCCACGTGCACGGCCTGCCGGACGTGATGATGACGGTGAACCGGGCGATGAACGGCGGTGGCCAGGACCAGTACCGCCTGCCGGATTCGCGCGACGTCACCGCGCAGTACCTGGCGCTCTACGAGATGTCGCTGCCCTTCGGCATGGACCTGAAGAACCAGCTGACCGCCGACAAGCGCTTCACCCGCCTGAGCGTCAGCCTGGGCGACGTTTCCACCGCGTCGATGGCCGATCTGCAGGTGCGTGCCGAGGATTGGGCGCGGCACAACGCGCCATTGCTCGCTTCCTCGGCGCAGGCCACCGGGACTTCGCTGCTGTTCGCCCATATCGGCAACCGCAATATCCAGGAGATGTACACCGGCATCTTCAGCGGCATCCTGGTGGTCTGGGTGATCTTCGCCCTGGCCTTCCGCTCGATCTCCCTGAGCTTCATCGGCACCATCGCCAATACCGTGCCGTCCCTGGCGACGCTGGGCGCCTGGGCACTGGTCAACGGCGAAGTGGGAATGGCGGTGGCGACCGTGGCTTCGGTCACCTTCGGGGTGATCGTCGACGACACCATCCACATGCTGTCGACCTACGCACGCCTGCGCCGGCACGAGAAGCTCTCACCGGAGGATGCCGTGCGCGGCGCCTTCCGCACGGTGGGGCCGGGGATGATCGCGATGACCCTGGCGCTCTCCTCGGGCTTCGCCTGCCTGACCTTCTCCGGGTTCCAGATCAACTCCTGGATGGGGCTGATGGCGTCGATGACCATCCTCATCGCGGTGCTCTTCGACCTGCTGTTCATTCCCGCCGTGCTGCTGGTGTTCGCCAACTGGCAGCGCGCGCGGGGCAAGGCCGACTGGGTCGAGGCGGCCCGCTGAGCGCCACGCCCACAGCAGGAACCCGCGTGTCCCTGGAGGAGCACGCGGGTTCATGCGTTGTGCGGCCTACAGGCTGCTCACCAGGTGCCCGCCGTCCACGGCGAGCACCGCGCCGGTCATGAAGGCGCCGGCTGCGCTGGCCAGCAGCAGGAAGGGGCCTTCCAGTTCTTGCAGCTGACCCAGGCGGCGCATCGGCACCGTGTCGCGGATGTAGGCCTGGCCCTTGTCGCTGTCGAAATAGGCGTCGTTCATTTCGGTCTTGAAATAGCCCGGGGCGATGGCGTTGACCCGCACGTCGAAGCGCGCCAGTTCCAGCGCCAGCGACTTGCTCAGCTGCACCACGCCGGCCTTGGCCGCGCAGTAATGGCTGTAGCCGGCGCCCACGCGCAGTCCGAGGATCGAGGCGATATTGATGATGCTGCCGCCGCGCCCGGCCTTGGCCAGACGCTGCGCGGCGCACTGGGCGACGCGCCAGACGCCATCGAGGTTGGTGGCGAGCATGCTGCGCCAGTCTTCCTCGCTGATCTCCAGGGCGCGCTGGCCGTTGCCGATGCCGGCGTTGTTGAGCACCACGTCGACCACGCCGAACTGCGCCTCGGCACTGTCGAAGGCGGCTTCGACGCTGGCGCGGTCGGTCACGTCCAGCGCCACGGCCAGGGCTTCGCCACCGTCGCCTCGAATGGCTTCGGCCAGCTGCGCCAGGCGCTCGGTACGCCTGGCCGCGAGCACCACGCGGGCGCCGGCACGGGCTGCCACGCGGGCCAGGTGCGCACCGATGCCGCTGGAAGCACCGGTGACCAGAACAGTCCTGCCGGAGAGGGAGAAGAGGTCGTTGCCCATGGCTGCACCTTGTTCGTCAGAGCGGAATCGCTGAGCGCCAAGGGTAGCCCGAGGCGCCCTCAGGGGCGTGCAGAGGACGCCATTCGCGTGGCTGATGACTGTGCCTGTACAGCATGGGTATCGCCCAGGCTCCAAACCATCCTGCGTTTGTGCTCCGACCTCACGGGGGAGTGAAACGTAGGATGGTGTGGAGCGAAGCGATACCCATCGATAAGCGCGACATGCCCGCGATTGCGTGCAATGTCGTCGAGACAGATGCAGGCCGGAAACGAAAAAGCCCGGCACAAGGCCGGGCTTTTTCATCACGCTCGAAGCGAATCAGGCAGCCAGTGCGCGGCTCTGCTTCTTCTTCACCTGGGCGCGGCAGGCATCGCCGAACGCCTGGAAGATCTTCACCGAGTCGGGGTTCTTCGCCGCCTGCCATTCCGGGTGCCACTGCACCGCGAAGAGGAAGGGCGAGAGGGTCGGGGCGTGGATGGCTTCGACCAGGCCGTCTTCGGCGTGGGCGATGGCTTCGATGCCCTTGCCCAGGTTCTTCAGGCCCTGGCCATGCAGCGAGTTGACGCGGATCTCGTCACCCAGCAGCTGCTGCAGCCAGCTGCCCGGAATCGGGCGAACGCCATGGACCTGGCTGTACTGCACCTCGACCGGGTCTTCGGGATTCTCGCGATGGTCATTGAAGCCGGGCTCGGCGTAGACCTTCTGGTAGATATCGCCGCCCAGGGCCACGTTGATTTCCTGCATGCCGCGGCACACGCCGAAGATCGGCAGGCCACGAGCGATGGCGGCCTTGATCAGCGGGATGTCGAAGTTGTCGCGGTCCTTGTCCTGGCCCTTGCCGGGAGTTTCGTTCTCCTGGCCATACAGGGTCGGATCGATGTTGCTGCCGGCGCCGGTGAGGTACACGCCGTCGGCCATGTCCAGGTACTGCTCGAGGTCTTCGATGCCGCAGCAGGTGGGAACCAGTACCGGCACGCAATCGGACTGTTCGACCAGGGGCACGATGTATTTGTGGGTCATTACCTGATAGTCGTGGCCTTTGCGCTCTTGGCTGCCCATGGACATCAGGACGACAGGTTTGCGGAGAGTCTGTTTCTTGTTGCCAATGTTGCTGTTGGACATATGTCACCTTTGGACGGGCTGCAGCCCATCGTTTTTGTGCAGGCGCGCAGCGGGAAAGGCGCGCTACCTGAGGTTCCGAGCACTGCCGGGAGCGCACAGAAGGCGATGATTCCCGGTCGAAACCTGTCTCACAGCCTGCCAGAGCCGTTAAATATGTCAAACGAAATCGCTGCGGGGCGTCAAAAATAATGGCCGAAAGACTGTCGGACAATATTTTCAATTCATTGATTTAAAAGTATTTTTCCTAATAGCTTGGACTGCTTAAAAGTCCATTATTTAAAACGATTGGCGTTTTTAGTGAAAAATTCTGCACATTTTTTCACGGATGCCGTGCAGGATTCACCACAAGCCCACCCGCGGCGCGCTCTGCTCCGCGGGTTTGCCCTCAATGGCACTCGATGCGGTTGCGGCCGTTCTGCTTGGCCCGGTACAGCGCGCTGTCGCTGCGCGACAGGGCGGCACCGGCATTGCCGTCGGCCGGCTCCAGGGTCGCCACGCCGATGCTGATGGTCAGCGGGATGCGCTGGCCGGCCTGCATCAGCGGCTGGTCGGCCAGTTGCTGCTGCAGGCGCTGGGCGAAGGTCTGCGCACTGGCGATGTCGGCATCGCCGAGCACCACGGCGAACTCCTCGCCGCCCATGCGCCCGGCAAAGTCGATGCGGCGGATGGCGCGCGCGAGGATGCCGGCGAAGTGGCGTAGCGCTTCGTCGCCGACGGCATGGCCCCAGCGGTCGTTGATCGACTTGAAGTGGTCGATGTCGCACATCAGGATCGCCGCGCTACGTTCGACGCAGCGCTGCACGCGGCCCAGCTCGGCCTCGATCAGGTGCATGAAGTGGCCGCGGTTGGGCAGTTGGGTGAGGTAATCGGTGGTGGCCAGCAGCTGCAGTTCGGCTTCGATGCGCTTGCGCTCGGTGATGTCGGTGATGAAGCCGTGCCAGATCAGGCTGTCATCCTCCAGGCGCTTGGGGTGTGCATTGCCCTGGCGCCAGAACACTCCGCGCTCGGGAATCACCACGCGGTATTCGTGGCGCCAGGGCTGCATGCGCGCGGCGGAGTTCTCCAGGGAGGCCAGGCACGCCGCCAGGTCCTCGGGGTGAATCACCTGGCGCAGGAAGCTGGAGTCGCCGCGCACCTGTTCCGGCCGCACGCCATAGATGTCCAGCACACCGGCGCTGACGTAAGGGAAGGTGCCGGTGCCGTCGGGCAGGCGGCGGAACTGGAAGACCATCCCGGGGATTTCGTTGGTCAGGTCGGTGAGCAGCTGCACGCTCTCGCGCAGCTGTTCGGCGACTTCGCGCAGGGCGGTGATGTCGGTGGTGGTGCCGAGCATGCGCAGGGCGTTGCCGGCGGCGTCGCGCTCAACCACCTTGCCGCGGCTGCAGACCCAGATGTAGTGGCCGTCCTTGTGCTGCAGGCGGTGCTCCACCTCGTAGGACTCGCTGCGACCCTCGAAGTGGTCGCGCATGGTCGCCTGCACGTAACCCAGGTCATCCGGGTGGACGCGGGTGTAGGCGTCCTCGATGCGCCCGCCGATCTCGTCGTCGGCATAGCCGAGCAGGGATTTCCAGGCGCTGGAGTAGTGAATTTCGCCGCTGGGTACGTGGCGGTCCCAGATGCCGGTGCCGCTGCCGGCCACCGCCAGGGTCAGCCGGCGTTCGTTTTCCCGGCGCGGTGCGCGCAGATGTTCGAACAGCGCTTCGCCCAGCTTGAGGACATCACGCAGCAGCGCCTGCTGGGTTTCGTCGAGCTGGCGTTCGTCAGGGGCCAGCAACAGCAGCCGGGCCTGGGGGAATCCTTCCTCGTCGTGCAGGGTCTCGCTGGCCAGCAGGAACAGGCTACGGCCCTGATGGCACAGGGGGCTGGCGGCGGCAGGCAGGGAGAGCAGGGTGGCCAGCGACAGCGCGCCGGCAGCGTCGATGCCGCTCTGGCCCAGCAGTTGGCCACGCAGATCGATGAGCAGGGCGACGCAATCGCCACCGGCATGGCGGGCGAGACGCAGCAGGCTGTCGTAGTGCCCGTACTCCTTCACCCCAGGTTCACTGGAAGTTCGCATCCGATAGCAGCTTCTTCAACGGAGGATGGGCGTGTTTCTCTACCCTGGGTCCGCGCCGGCATGCGGCAGGCGGACGCAGGTGGCTTTATGAAATCACGGGCGGGCGAGCCGCCACAATCTCTCCCTGCATCGGCGGCGACGAGCGTGCACCGGCAGCCGCCGCCCGGAGCAGGCGGCGGGCAGGCGCCGTCAGTTGATCAGTTGGTCGATCAGCACGGCGTTGGTGTAGATCAGGCTGCCATCGCTGGCCCGATGCCCGACCAGGTGGAACTGGCCACGGTGTTCGACGCCGCCCAGGTATACGCGGAACATGCAGTCGGCCAGCGGGCCGTAGCCTTCGGGCATCTGCAGCTCGAGGGTGTTGAGGTCGGCGTCGACCATCATTTCCCTCTGGTCGTTTTCCTGCAGGTACACCTCGGCCTGTTCCAGGTGCAGGCGGTCTGCATCGGTGAGGTTGAAGCGGATGTCTTCCAGCGGGGTGGGTTTCTGCTCGGCGGTGGTCTTGCACCAGCCTTCCAGCGTCATGGCGCTCATCTGGGGTGCCTCCTTCGCTGCGGACGGAAATGCCGCGTCGTCGAAGGGTTGGACCGGCGCGTTCGGCCAATCGATCAGTTTTTGTGCAGATCGCCTGCACGGATGAAACCGGGAGCATAAAAAAAGCCGCTCCAGGGGAGCGGCTCGAAGGACGTCGAAGGAGCAATCACATATCAACGTCAGGAGTTGCCTTCCGCAGGGAAAGTGCGGAAGCGGGAAGATGGCGTAATTCTAGAAAGTTGCCGCGATGGGATATACCGCCATTCCGGGAAGAGACTATCTGCATGGGCGTAATAATCTCATCCGGAGGTGGGGCAAACTTTCAGACGAATCCGAAAGTTGCCCCATTCGATTATTCAGCCGGATATCCGCGCTGAATCAGAGGATCGACAGCGGGTATTCGACGATCAGGCGCAGTTCGTTGTTGTCGGCTTCGCCCTGGTCGGCGTTGGCGCGGTGGAAGGCCTGGCGCATGCGCAGGGTCAGGTCCTTGGCCGGGCCGCCCTGGACCACGTACTTGGCTTCCAGGTCGGTCTCGTGGTGGCTGCCGTCGTCGCCGTACATCCCGGCGTAGGCGCCGTCGGCGTCGGCATGGCTGCCGTCGATGCCGGTACCGTTGATGTAACGGGCCATGAAGCTCAGGCCCGGCACGCCGTAGGTGTCCATCGCCAAGTCGTAGCGGACCTGCCAGGAGCGCTCGCCCGGACCGTTGAAGTCGGAGTACTGCACGGAGTTGGCGAGGAACACCGAGTCACCGGTGGCGCCGTCGCCGTCGTCGCCGAAGCCGACATAGTCGAACGGGGTGTCGCCGTGAACCTTCTGGTAGGCCAGGGTGACGGTGTGCGCCTGCAGGAAGGAGTAGGCGGCTGCCAGCGACCAGGTGGTGTTGCTGATCTCGCCGGCCTTGGCCTGACCTTCATCGTTGGTGCGGTAGATGTTGAAGTCGAAGGCCAGCGACTGGTCGTCGGCCACCGGCAGCACCCAGTTCAGGTTGCCGTAGTACTGGCGCCAGATGTCCTTGAACTCCGAGCCGTACAGCGAAAGGCTGAGGTTGTCGTTGATCGCGTACTTGCCGCCGAGGAAGTCGACGTCGCTGGTTTCCACGCCAGCGTAGGCCGCCCACAGGCCGCCATCGCGAGCGGTGGTGACCGGGCTGGTGCCGGAGGTGAAGTGGCCGGCTTCCAGGTCCAGGCCGTCGATCTCGCTGCTCAGCAGGTTGAAGCCCGAAGCGGTCTGCGGGATCAGGCGGGTGCCGCCGGCGGCGAACACCGGAGCGGTCGGCTGCATGTCGCCGAATTTCAGCTCGGTCTTGGAGATGCGCACCTTCAGCGCGCCGCCGGCCTTGCCGTAGTCGTCGTCCGGCTTGCCGTCGTTGCCCACCGGCAGGTTGCCGGTGCCCGCGCGGCCACGGCCGGCGTCGAGCTTGATGCCCAGATAGCCGAAGGCATCCACGCCGAAGCCGACGGTGCCCTGGGTGTAGCCGGAGGAGAAGTTGGCCAGGAAGCCCTGGGTCCAGTCGCGGTTGTCGCCCGCGCCGTTCTTGCCGTCATGGTCGTAGTACTGGTTGCGCAGCAGGACGTCGAGCTTGGCGTCCTCGACGAAGCCCTTGGCATCGGCCTGATCGGTGACAAAGGCTTCGGCGCTGGCGAACTGGCTGGCGGCGGCGGAAACAGCGAGCACGATGGCGCTGCGTTTGAGGTGCTTCATGGATATTGCCCCTAGAGTCTTGGAGGACCGGCTCGATTGAGGTGCGTGAGAGCCGGACGTTTTTATAGGCAGGCACAATGAATCCGGACATGGTTTGACCACGGCGGAAAGTCGCAGGAAGTTGCGTTGGCATTGTTGCAGTTAACTGGCTTTGAATTCCCCCGCGAATTGCTCCAGACGCGGAAGAGCCGACGTCATAATGCCCAAAGAGTTCGCCGTTTAAATAACGGATTATGAAAAGGTCTATGTCCCATATTGTAATAATCCGGACTTTCGGCGAGCGGATGAAAGTCGTTCGGAAGTTCTACCGATCAATGGGATATCACTGTTTCCGTGGGCTGCGGGCACGGTGACATGGCGCTCGTCGGCGCGATGCGGCTAAGCTGCGCGACCTGGCCGCCGCGCCCCATGCGGCGACCTGCCCCATTCACCGACAGCAGAGATTTGTCCAATGACGCCTACCTTCATCCCCGACGCGGATCCCGAATCCATCTCCTCCGACGTTGCCGGTTTCGGCGGCCTGCTGGTATCCACGCAGATCCCCACCCTGGAAGACGGCAGCCTGGAGCTGGGCGACATCACCGCCCAGAGCGAAGCCACCCTGCGCAGCCTGCAGGTCGCCCTGGAAAAGGCCGGCAGCGGCCTGGACCACGTGCTGCACCTGACCATCTACCTCACCCGCATGGCCGACCGCGCGGCGTTCAACGAGGTGTACTGCCGCTTCTTTGCCAAGCCTTACCCGGTGCGTGCTGCCGTGGGCATTTCCGAGCTGGCGGTGGAAGGCATGAAGGTGGAAGTCACCGCGATTGCGGCCAAGCGCGCGAGCTGATCGTCCCGCTTTTGTAGGATCGGGCCGCTTTGCGGCCCTTTTCTTTTGCCGCCGCTGCGCTCTACTCGTCATCGCCTCATGAATCCGACCCGCTCCTATCGGCTATATCTGCGCAGGGATCAGCCCTCACCCTAGCCCTCTCCCAAAGGGAGAGGGGACCGTTTGGTGCAGGATGAAGCCACAGCGTCAGCCGGGACGATCTGCTCCCTCTCCCTCTGGGAGAGGGCTGGGGTGAGGGACAGCGCCGGCACAGGTATCCCGGAAGTTGCTCCTACTGGTCCGGTCCAGGCCTGCTAACTCCTACCCGCCGAATGTATTCCTTTGTATCCACCGCTCCCTGAGCGGACACACGCATACAAAAGCCTCCAGACGCCGATACGCCCGCGATACATCGCTGCGGCGAAATAGCCCTACCCGAACGACACGGCGCCTGGGCAGGGAAACCTCCAGCGCAGCGTTCCAGGGAATCGCCCTTGCGGCATGACCGGCGCACTGAACGCCACAGCATCTGGAGATTCAAAATGTCCCGTCTCGCGAAAAACAATCTGCGCTCCAAATCCCAACTGGGCCTGCTCGCTGTCGCCCTGGCGGGTGGATTGAACCTGGCGTCCTCCGCCTTCGCCGTCGAGGCCCTGCCGCAGGGCTACCAGCTGGCTTCCGCCGCCAAGGCCGGGGAGGGCAAGTGTGGCGAGGGCAAGTGCGGGGCCAACGAAGCCAGGACCAAGGCCCAACAGGGCGAAGGCAAGTGTGGTGAAGGCAAGTGCGGTGCCAGCCAGGCCAAGGCCAAGGCGACCCAGGGCGAAGGTAAATGTGGCGAAGGCAAGTGCGGTGCCGACGGTGCCCAGGCCAAGGCCAGCGGCGGCGAGGGCAAATGCGGTGAAGGCAAATGCGGCGATGCTTCCTTCGCCAGGACCGACACCGACCATGACGGCCGCGTCTCCCGTGCCGAACTGCTGGCCGTGGCACCCAAGGCCGGTGCCGAGTTCGACGCCATCGATGCCAACCATGACGGCTACCTCTCCGAAGCCGAGGTCTACCAGTTCCGCAAGCACCAGTTCGATGCCAACGGCAAACCCTTCCCGACCGATCTGTACAGCAAGCTGAGCCAGGCCAGGAACTGAGCCGCGCCGCCGCCTCCCCGCGCCGGTGGCCGGGGAGGAAATCTCGCCCAAGGAGACCGCCATGCACCCTGCCATCCCCCTGCAAGGAGCCGGCCTCGGCCTGCGCCGCGCCATGCTGACCGACCTGTTGAACATGGACGACCACGCCGTGGACTTCCTCGAAGTCGCCCCGGACAACTGGATCGGCGTCGGCGGCACCTACGGCCAGGGGCTGGCACGCCTGGCCGAGCGCTTGCCGCTGTCCTGCCACGGCCTGTCGCTGTCCCTGGGCGGCCCGGAACCGCTGGACCATGTGTTCCTCGGCCAGGTCCGCGAATTCCTCGACCAGCACCAGGTGCCGCTGTTCAGCGAACACCTGAGTTACTGCTCCGACGAAGGTCACCTCTATGACCTGATTCCCATGCCCTTCACTGACGAGGCCGTGCACCACATCGCCGGCCGCATCCGTGAAGTGCAGGACGTCCTCGGCCGCCGTATCGCCGTGGAAAACATCTCCTACTACGCCGCGCCCTACCAGGCGCTGAGCGAGATCGACTTCCTCCGTGCCGTGCTCGACGAGGCCGATTGCGACCTGCTGCTGGACGTCAACAATCTCTACGTGAACGCCCACAATCACGGCTACGACGCAGCCGCTTTCCTCGCCCGTGTACCGGCCGGGCGCGTCGCCTGTCTGCATGTCGCCGGCCACTACGACGAAGCGCCGGACCTGAAGATCGACACCCATGGCGCCGCCGTGAAGAACGACGTCTGGAACCTGCTGGCCAGCGCCTACCAGCACCTGGGCACGGTGCCGACACTGCTGGAGCGCGACTTCAATATCCCGCCGCTGACCGAACTGCTCGGCGAGGTGGACGCCATCCGCGTCCTGCAAGCCGCTGCGTGCGTGAAGGAGCTGCGCCATGGCTGAGTCCCTGCGCGAACAGCAGCTGTGCATGACCCGCTACATCCGCGATCCGCAGGCCAACCAGCCGCCGCCCGGTATCGAGGCGCGGCGCCTGGCGGTGTACCGGCAACTGTTCTTCGGCAACCTGCAGTCGCTGCTGGCCGGCAACTTCCCGGTGCTCCACGCCAGCCTGCCGCGCGCAGACTGGCAGGCGCTGACCGAGGACTTCTACGCCCGCTTCCGTTGCCAGACGCCGCTGTTCACTGAAGTTGCCGGCGAGTTCGTCGACTACCTGGAAGGGCGCAGCGAACAGCCCGGCTGGGTGGCCGAACTGGCCCACTACGAATTCATCGAGACCGCGCTGCTGCTCAGCGACAAGGCCGAGCCGGCACACGATCCCGACGGCGACCTGCTCGATGGCGTGCCGCTGCTCTCCAGTCTCGCTGTGCCGCTGGCCTATGCCTGGCCGGTCAGCCATATCGGTCCTGAGCACATTCCGCAGCAGGCGCCGGCCGAACCGACGCTGCTGCTGGCCCGACGGGGGAGCGACCTGAAGGTGTCTTTCTCGCGCCTGGCGCCGCTGGCCCATGCACTGCTGGTATCGCTGCAACAGTGGCAGCTCACCGGCCAACAGCACCTGAAGGCGCTGGCGGAAATCGCCGGCGTCGAACTGGCCGCCATCCAGGGGCAGGGCATCGCCCTGCTGCACAGTCTGAAAGAGCAGGGCGTGGTGCTCGGCACTCGGCCCAACTGCACCACCCCACGTCGTCCCCCACTGGTTCGTTCCTGAAGGAGAAGCGTCATGACCGACAAGCTGGCAACCCTGATCTACACCGCCCACACCCACACCACCGGCGGCCGCGATGGCCGCGGCCAGAGCACCGATGGCGAACTCGACCTGCCGCTGAGCCCGCCCGGCTCCGATCGCCCGGGCAGCAACCCGGAGCAGCTGTTCGCCATCGGCTGGTCCGCCTGCTTCATCGGCGCCCTGCGCCGCGCCGGGCAAAAGCTGAATGTGCGCCTGCCCGCCGATGTAGCGGTGGATGCGCAAGTTTCCCTGGGCAACACCGCCGACGGCGGCTTCGCCCTGGCTGCCCAGCTCACCGTGCACCTGCCGGGTCTGGCGACCGAGGACAAGGCCAGACTGGTGGACGAAGCGCACCTGATCTGCCCGTATTCCAGGGCGACCCGCGGCAATATCGAGGTCGGATTCGTCATTCCCTGACCGCGCCTGCATCCACAACAGGATCCGCAACACGGCCCGCGCCGCTTCATCGGTGTGCGGGCTTTGCGCTTTGCCTGGACCGCGTCTGCTCTCTGTCGCTACCGCAGCGTCGCGGCTTCCTGGCCCAGCACGCCGGCCAGTACCTCGAAGCCCCTTTGCAGGCGCTGGTCGTCCTCGTGGGCGTTGCTGATGCTGGCGCGGATGCAGTGCGGCACGGCCGTGCGCCCCACGGCAAAGGCGTCCGCCGTGGAGATCAGGTAGTTCATCAGTTTCAGCTCGGCCTCGATGTCCGAGGCCCGCCACGGCTCGGGCACCTCGATCCAGAAATGCGGGCACTGCGGATGCGTGCGATAGCGCAGCCCACCCAGGCTGTGCGCCACCAGGGCCTTGCGCCGGTGGATCTCGGCGGCCTGCAGGCGCATCAGGTGGGTCGCCGTGCCGTCCTCGATCCAGCCGCTGGCCAGCTCCAGTGCCAGGGGCGTGGCCATCCAGCAGGAGGCACGGATGCCGGCGGCGATCTGCCCGACCATCCGTGCCGGAGCGTGGACGTAGCCGACCCGCAGGCCGGCGGACACACCCTTGCTCAGGCCGCCGATCAGCACACTGCGCTCCGGGGCGAAATAGCCGATGGGCAGCGGGCGCTGTTCCAGCAGCACGGCGTGGGTCTCATCCTCGAGGATCAGCAGGTTGTGCTCCCGGCAGACCTGCGCCACTGCGGCCCGGCGCGGTTCGGAGAGCAGCGAGGTGGTGGGGTTCTGCAGGGTCGGCGTGCAATACAGCGCAGCGATCCGGTGCTGCCGGCACAGCTCGTCCAACGCGTCGGGCAGTATCCCTTCCTCGTCCATGGGCGCGCCGAGCAGACGGATGCCCAGCAGGCGTGCGGCACTGATCAGTCCGGGGTAGGTCAGCTGTTCGGTGACCAGGGTATCGCCAGCACGCAGCAGGGAGGACAGTGCGCTCATCAGGCCATGTTGTCCGCCGTTGACGCACAACACCTGTTCGGCCTCGGCCCGAAAGGCTCCATTTGACAGCCATTGCGCACCGGCTCGTCTGAATCTTGGAAGTCCCACATCGGGTGTATAGAGCATAACTTCCCGAAGTTTCTCCTTGTCCTGGGATAGTTTCCTCAGACTTTCTTCCAATACTGGAATTTCCGCGCCCGGCATATGCATGTTCCGACTCATGTCGAATATGTCCGCCATATTGTCCTGGACATTGCGGAAGCCGGATTCACGTTTGTTTTCCAATCCCCGCTGGCGCACGAAAGTGCCGTCGCCGATTCGCGCCACCACCAGTCCCAGGCGCTCCAGCTCGGCATAGGCGCGGCTGACGGTACCGCTGGTGACGCCCAGCTGGTCGGCGAGAAGGCGGTGCGGCAGCAACTTTCGCCCAGCGGGAATCACGCCATCGACAATGTTCTTTTCCAATGCGCTCGCCAGTCTCTTGTATTTAACGCCGGACGAGTTTGCGAACGCATCTTTCAGAATTGACACCATGTCAATATACGGTTTGACAGCCATTTTATCCCTCAAATAGCCTCGAATTAACGGAGCCAATCAAAGATTGGTTCAAGACAATAACGCGTGATAGAGGCAATACACCATGTCGACGACTTCCGCCGCCGCCAGCCTCGGCAAAATCGGCAAACCCTGGCTGGGAGCCGTGCTGACCGGTGCACTGTTCCTCTGTGTCTGCCTGAGCTGGGGGACCACCTGGCTGGGCATCAAGGTCGCGGTGGAAAGCGTGCCTCCGCTCACCGCGTCGGGCCTGCGCTTCCTGATTGCCTTTCCGCTGTTCCTGTCGTTCGCGCTGATTCGGCGTGATCCGATCGTGTTTCCCCGCGGCACCCAGGGCTTCTTCCTGTTCGTCACGCTGTGCTATTTCAGCGTGCCGTACTACCTGCTCAATTACGGTGAAACCCACGTGTCCTCGGGGTTGACCGCACTCCTGTTCAGTTGCATGCCGGTCTTCATCCTGGCGTTCTCCGCGGTATTTCTCAGGGAGCGCATCTACCTGTCGCAGGTCATCGGCATCGCCATCGGCTTCGCCAGCCTCTACATGATCCTGCGGGCCCAGGGCGTGCGCTTCGACCATGCGGAATTCCTCGGCGTACTGGCGATTCTCGCCGCCGCCGTGATGCACGCCCTGTGCTACGTGGTCACCAAGAAGAGAGGCGCGCAGATCAGCGTCATCACCTACAACACGCTGCCGATCGGCATCGCCGGCCTGCTGCTGTTCGTCCTCGGGCTGGTCGTGGAAGAGCCGCAGTTCGCCGCCATCTCCGAGCGCTCTTGGTGGGCGCTGATCTACCTGGGCATCTGTGCTTCGGTGGGCGGCTTCCTTGCCTATTTCATCCTGCTCAAGCGCCTCAGTCCGGTGGTGCTGTCCTTCGTCTTCATCATCTTCCCGGTGTTCGCCGTGATCATCGGTTCCTGGTACGAGGGGCAGGCCGTTTCGCCGGAGCTGGCGCTGTATTCGGCGCTGCTGCTGGTGGGGTTCGCCATCACCAAGGTGCCGCTGGAGAAATGGCTGGCGCAGCGGGAGTGATGCCATGGGCAGCCAACAGGTCCTGACGGCCGCCGTGCTGCAGGAAATCTTCAGCCATGCCGAGACGCATTACCCCGGCGAATGCTGCGGCCTGGTGTTCGCCGACGCCACGGTGCACCGGGCCAGCAACATCCAGGATGCCCTGCACCGCCAGCAGCCGGAGGTTTTCCGCCGCACCGCCGGCAATGGATACACCTTCGCGATAGCCGACAGCCTGCTCCTCCAGCAAAGCCTGCGGGGCGGCAATCCGGCGCGGATCATCTACCACTCCCATCCGGACGTGGGCGCCTACTTCAGCCGCGAAGACCAGGACAAGGCGCTGTTCATGGGCGAGCCGATCTTTCCGGTCGCCTACCTGGTCGTCGATGTCCGCGCCGCGCGGGCATGGGGCGCCCGGCTCTTCGAGTGGAACGGCAGTGAATTTTCATGCAGTGGTGAGTTTGCCAACCGGCCAAGCCACGGGTAACAGGGAGTCGTCATGAGTGCAGTCATCTTTCCCGAGGTCCTGGCCCGCGTCGCCGGGCTGCCGTCCACTCGCCTGCCCAGCCAGGGCAACACGGTGCGGGAGCGGCTGGAGTACCTGTGCGAGCGCCATGCTGCGCTGCGCGCGCACCTGTTCCACGGCAATCGGCAGGTCAAGGACCATTTCCTCCTCACTGCCCATGGCCAGTTGCTGCTGGGTGACAGTCCGCTGGACGCGGATGCCGAACTGGAGATCCTGCTGGCGACCTCCGGCGGGCTGGACCTGGACGAGCTGAGCAATGACGAGGTGCGCCGCTATGTCCGCCACATCACCCTGCCCAATGTCGGGCGCCAGGGCCAGTTGCGGCTGAAACGGGCTCGCGTGCTGATCGTCGGCACCGGTGGGCTGGGCTCGCCGGTGAGTCTCTATCTGGCGGCTGCCGGGGTCGGCACTCTCGGCCTGGTGGATTTCGACCGGGTCGAACGCAGCAACCTGCAGCGCCAGGTGGTGCATGGCAGCGCCACGCTCGGCCTGCCGAAGGTGGAATCGGCGCGGCGCCGGCTGCTGGACCTGAACCCGGATATCGAAATCACCGCGTACGACACGCCGTTGAATGCCGACAACGTCCTGCAACTGGTCGGCAGCCATGACCTGGTGGTGGACGGCACCGATAATTTCGCCACGCGCTACCTGCTCAACGATGCCTGTGTCCTGCTGGGCCGGCCGTTGGTCTACGGTGCGCTGCAGCGCTTCGACGGCCAGGCCAGCGTGTTCAACCAGGGCGATGGTCCGTGCTACCGCTGCCTGTTTCCCCAGCCGCCACCGCCGGAGCTGTCGCCCAACTGCAGCGCCGCCGGGGTGATCGGGGTGCTGCCCGGGGTGATCGGACTGATCCAGGCCACCGAGGCGGTGAAGCTGGTGCTGGACATCGGCCAGTCGCTGTCCGGACGCTTGCTGCGCTTCGATGCCTTGGCCATGCGCTTTTCCGAGCTGAGCCATGGGCGTCGCGCGGATTGCCCTACCTGCTCGCCAGCGCGCCGCGATCGCTGCCTGCAGCCGCTGCCGGAAGCCTCCTGCGCCGCCAGCAGCGCGCCGGCCAGCGAGCTGCCGGATGATTTCTTCCTTGCTCCGCGGCAGGTGCACGAGCGGCTCGCGGGCCGCCGCGACCTGCATCTGCTGGATGTGCGCGAGCGCAATGAGCTGGAGGTCTGCCAGTTACCGGGCGCCGTGAGCATTCCCGCCGGTGAGGTGCCTGCACGGCTGGGTGAGCTGGACCCGCAGCACTCCTGGTGCGTGGTCTGCTATGCCGGTGCCCGCGCCGAGCGGGTCGCCGTGCAGCTGATGGCCCAGGGCTTCGGTTCGGTCTGCGTGTTGCGCGGCGGGTTGAAGGCCTGGGCGCGGGATATCGATCCCGACATGCCGCTGTACTGAGGCCGGGCCATGATCCATTCCTCCTTGCTCGATGTGATCGGCAACACCCCGGTGGTGCGCTTGCCGGCGTTCAGCGCCGAAACCGGCTTCGATGTCTACGCCAAGCTCGAGTCCCTCAATCTGGGCGGCAGCCACAAGGCGCGCATCGCCCTGGCGATGATCCGCGATGCCGAGGAACGCGGCATCCTGGTGCCCGGCAGCGGGCAGACCCTCATCGAACCCAGCGGCGGCAATACCGGCATCGGCCTGGCCATCGCGGCGAACATCCTCGGCTACCGCCTGGTGCTGGTGATCCCGGACAACTACAGCGCGGAGAAGCAGCAACTGCTGCGCCTGTATGGCGCGCAGGTGGTGCTGTCGGACAGTCGCCGGGGCAACAATTCCCACGGCGAGCGGGCCATGCAGCTGCAGTTGGAGAACCCCGGCTACGTGATGCTCAACCAGCAGCGCAACCCGGCCAACCCGGAGATTCACCGGCGCAGTACGGCCCAGGAGATTCTCCGTGACTTCGCCGCTGGCGCTCCGGATTGCCTGGTCGCCGGCATCGGTACCGGCGGCCATCTCACCGGGCTGGGGGAAAGTCTCAAGGCGCGCTGGCCGACGCTGGGTGTCTTCGGCGTCGAGCCGGAGGAGTGCGACCTGCTGCGCAACCGGCATGCGCCCCATGGCATCCAGGGACTGTCGATTGGGCTGGTTCCTGCCATTGTCAACCTGTCGGTCCTCGACGGGATGATCAAGGTATCGCGGCATGACTGCCTGGACCGGATACGCCGGACCATGCGCGAGGACGGCCTGAGCCTGGGGCTGTCCTCGGCGGCCAATCTGGTGGCGATTGCGCGGATGCGCGATGAGTGGATGAAAGGCACGCGGGTGCTGACGCTGGTCTACGACAGCGTGGATGGCTACCTGCCCGAGTTGGCGTGATCCTGGGGAGAATCCTTGCATGCATCGGCAAATCAAGCGGACAGCGCTCGAGGAGCGGCTGTTCGAACTGCTCGCCCAGGTGCTCAGTCCCACGGACTGGGTGCAGCTGATCCCCTGCCTGGACACCCTCTGGAGCGGCGCCCTTGAGCAGGTGCAGGAGGACCTGCAAGCCTACGCCGAGCGCGATCCGGCCTCGAATGGCCGGGCGGAGGTGATCCTGGATACCTACGCCTCGTTCAAGGCCATCCTGTTCCATCGCTTTGCCCACCCGATCTGGCACAACCCCGACATCGCCGACCACGAGAACATCGCCCAGCGGCTGGCCAACGCCGGCAAGCTGCAGTCCGGCGCCGAAATCCATCCGGCGGCGAGCATCGGCCGGCGTTTCGTGCTCGACCACGGCTATGGCACGGTGATCGGCGAAACCTGCGAAATCGGCGACGACTGCTACCTGCTCAGCGGGGTGACGCTGGGGGCTTCGGGCATTGCCGACAATGGCTCGGGCAAGCGCCATCCGACCCTGGGCAACCAGGTGGAGATCGGCGCGGGCGCGCGACTGCTGGGGCCGATCAGCATCGGCGATAGCGTCTTTATCAGCCCGGCCTGCGTGATCACCCGTGACGTGCCGGCCCATTGTCGGATCAGCGTGGCCAACCAGCTGCAACTGCAGCGCGACGGCAGCCTGCCGTCCCGCGGCTACCTGGGAGCCTTCGCCGCCGATGGGTACGTGCACCTGGTGGGCGAGCTGCCGCCCAGCTGTGCGCTGGAGCTGGTGGACGCCGACCATCGACCGCTGGACTGGCTGGAGCTGCGCCAGGATTCCGCCTGCCGCCATCACGCGCAGTTCAGCCTACGCCGCTCGAAAGGGACGGAGCTGGACTCCAGGCTTCCGATCAACCTGCATCTGGCGGGGGCGGGGCAGGATGTCACGCTGATCGACCCGCCGGGGCTGGCTCAGCTGATCTGCAAGCTGGCCCAGACCCAGGAGCCTTTACTGGAAGCGGCGCCGCTGCTGCTCCCTGGTTGAGCCGGTCAGGGCTTATGGCAGCCACCTGCTCAGCACTCGGTCGAGGCTGAAGCGGCCGGCGCCCTTGAGCAGCAGCGGCAGCAGCGCCACCAGGTAGATCAGCGGCAGCTTGTAGTTGCCGAAACCGTGGTCGGTGATCGAGTAACCCTGGGCCAGTTCCGCCAGGCTCGACCACTGCGCCGGCCAGTGCACGGCGGCGATGGCGACGACGGTCACGACGATCAGCGAGGCCGAGGCGAAGCGGGTCGCCAGGCCGAGCAGGAGCAGCACCGGCGCGATCAGCTCGGCCCACATCGACACCTGCCAGTCGAACCCGGCGGAGAAGTGGTTGAAGGGGAAGGGGAAGCTTTCGTGGATCTGTTCGAACCAGTTGTCGCCGTGCCATTTCTCCAGGCCCGACTCGAAGAATTCCCAGGCCAGGAACAGCCGCAGCGGGATGTCCCAGCCCCAGGCGGCGAGGCGGTCGAGTTGGTCGAAGGCAGATTTGATCGGGTTCAGCTTCATTGGGTTAAGGCCAAGCAGGGTCATGGTGCACCTCAAAGGCAAGAGTCGGGTGGCCGGGCGCGAAAGTCCCGGCCTTCAAGGAAGCAGGAATCAGATGTTCGGAAGCGCGGTGCGGGTGCTACGGCGCAGGCGCACGGCCAGCTTGGCGACGAGCTTGAAGGCGATGGCGCTGAAGATCAGGCCGAAGCCCAGCGGGTACCAGGAGCCCATTGGCAAGCGCTTGTAGAAGGACAGGAAGAACACCCCGGCGATCACCCAGGTCCCGGTGCTGTGCAGGCCCTTCCACAGGCGCGTGCCGAGCAGCTTCATCGCGTAGGGAAAAGAAGTGATCGCCAGCAGGAAGATGAAGACGTAACCAACCGAGCCGGGAATGTTCGCGGCGGCGCTGCGGCCGTGCCAGAAGGTCTCCGGGAAGAACTTCACGTAGAGGATGATCAGCACCGCGTGCACGGCGTGGGAGAAGGCGAACGCCAGGCCGAGGAAGCGTCGCTCGCGCAGCAGGCCGCGGGTGAAATCGCTGGGCACCAGCGCCGCCAGGGACGAAGCGAGGAAGGTGGCGAGAAACAGCGCGAAGGAGGTGCGGGCGGTGACGCGGATCGAGCTGCGCAGCGCCTCCACCCATTGCGGCTGGGACCACAGCGCCAGTGCGGCGGCAATCAGCACCAGCAGCGCGAGCAGGGAGAACAGGCGCCAGCCATGCAGGCGGGCGGCTTCGGTGGTACTTGTCATGGCAGGCTCCATTGGGGAACGCGGCGGGCGGGGTGCCACCGCGGTTCGTGGAGCCATCCTGAAGGCGGGCCTTATACCGGATGTGTCCGGCAAAGGCCGTCTTGTATCTCTGTGTACAACTCCCTCAAGAGCCGCCTCAGGTGGAAGGGCGCAGCTCCAGCTGTGCGCACAGGCCGCCGCTGGCGCGGTTGCTCAGGGTCAGGGTGCCACCCAGGGCCTGGCTCAGCTGCTGGGCGATCGCCAGCCCCAGGCCGGTGCCGCCGGTGCTGCGGTTGCGCGAGCTTTCCACCCGGTAGAAGGGCTTCACCACTTCGGCGAGCTCTTCCTCGGGAATGCCGGGGCCGTCGTCCAGTACACGAACACACACAATGCCCTGGGCGTCGCGTTCGATTTCCACCTGGGCGGCGCCGCCGAACTTCAGGGCGTTGTCCACCAGGTTGGTGAGCACCCGGCGCAGCGCATGCGGGCGGGTTTCCAGTACGACGTTGCTGGCGCCTTGCAGCTCCACGGCCTGGCCGCTGTCCTGGTAGTCCAGCACCAGGCTGTCGAGGAAGGAGTCGAGGTTGACCTTCACCGCCGCCTCGCTGGCGCCGTCCATGCTGCGCGCGTAGGCCACGCCTTCGCGGACCAGGTGCTGCATCTCTTCCAGGTCGCTCCACAGGCGCTCGCGTTCGGGCGAGTCGTCCATCTGCTCGACGCGCAGCTTCATCCGCGTGATGGGCGTCTGCAGGTCATGGGAGATGGCGGCCAGCAGTTGCATGCGCTCCTTCAGGTAGGAACCGATGCGGCCCTGCAGCGCATTGAAGGCGCGGGCGGCGTAGGCGACCTCGCTGGGGCCGCGCTCGTCCAGTTCCGGCGCCGGGGCGTCCGGGTCCAGATCGTCCACCGCGCGGGCCAGGCGGGTCAGCGGGCGGATCGCCAGGCGCACGGCGAGCCAGGTGCAGAACAGCAGCAGTGCCAGTTGCACCACCAGCACCCACGGCAGCCACTGCGCCACCGGCACGCCCTTGGGCGTCACGTCGATGGTCAGCGGCATGCCGTCGGCCAGCTTCAGGTGCGCCTGGAAATGCGGAATGGAACCGGGGATGTTCTCGAAACGCAGCGCATAGCGCTTGCCGACCACATCGGCGATGGACATCGCCGCCATCGGCGCCTGCGCCATGTTCATCGGCTCGCCCGGCGTACCTTCGCTGAGCAGGTAGCGGTAGTTGGGCCGCTGCACCATCGGCAGCCAGGCCTCGCGCTCGTCGCGGGGCAGGCGGTCGAGCAGGGCCACGGCGGTGCTGACGTCGGTTTCCAGGTTGCCCAGCATCATGTTGCGCGCGCTCTGGTAGCGCTCGTAGAACTGCGAGCAGAACGACAGGCTGTAGGCGAACACCAGCCCGGCGAGGAAGATCAGCGCCAGGCGCGCGGCCAGGGTGCGTGGCCAGTGCAGGAGGGATTTCATGCGTGGGGCTCGATCAGCTCGACGGCCAGGGCGAAGACGTAGCCTTCGCTGCGCACCGTCTTGATGTAGGCCGGCTCGCGAGCGTCATCCAGCAGGCGCTGGCGCAGGCGGCTGACCAGCAGGTCGATGGAACGGTCGAAGATGTCCGCCTCGCGGCCCTGGGTCAGGTTCAGCAGCTGCTCGCGGCTGAGTACGCGTTGCGGGTGATCGACGAATACGCGCAGCAAGCGGTATTCCGCACCGCTCAGGGCGACCAGGGTGCCGTCTTCGTCCAGCAGGTGGCGCGCGGTGGTGTCCAGCTTCCAGCGGCCGAAGCCGATCAGCCGGCTGGCCTCGCTGACCTGCAGGTTGGGCGGCAGCATGCGCGTGCGCCGCAGCACGGCGTTGATCCGCGCCAGCAGCTCGCGGGCGGAGAAGGGCTTGGTGAGGTAATCGTCGGCGCCCATTTCCAGGCCGATGATGCGGTCGGTCTCGTCGTTGCGCGCGGTGAGCATCAGCACCGGGGTGGACTTGTGCTTGCCCACGCGCAGCTCGCGGCACAGCTTCAGGCCGTCGTCGCCGGGCATCATGATGTCCAGCACGATCAGGTCCACGGCGTTGGCGTCGAGGAAGGCGCGCATCTGCCGACCGTCTCCGGCCAGGCTCACGCGCAGGCCGTTCTTCTTCAGGTAGTTGCCGACCAGCTCGCGGATCTCGCGGTCGTCGTCGACGATCAGTACGTGATCGACATGGTCCATGCCGGTGCCTCGTTGGTAGTGGGTTGAGGCGAGTTTATAGCGCAGCGTCGCGCTTGCCTGCCGTGCTTTGTATTCCACTGTATCTACAGTCGCCGCCGATACCCGGCGCGGCAAACCCGGGGCTTGCGCGACACAAGTCCGATACCTCCTGGACGTGAAATGGGCACCAACGGCGAGACACACAGCCTCTGCCGGCCAAACCCGACACAGGACAGGAGAACCACCATGAAAGCCATTCAGATCGCCAACGCTTGCCTCTTCGCCGCCATTGCCGGCTTCGCCAGTTTCGGCGCACAGGCCGCCGACTCGCAGCCCGTCGAGCAATACCACTACGGCCAGAAACTGGACGTGAAGCGCGTCCTGGCCATCCACGAAGAAAGTGCCTCGCCATTCGACTGCGGCATCGTCAATGCCCGCATGGACTACCTGGATTCCAGCGGCCAGCCGCACAGCCTGGCCTATCGCAAGTTCGCCACCGACTGCAACGAAGGCGGCTGATTCCCCTGGGCCGCGGCCACGGACGGCCGCGGCGTTTATTCCCTCAGCGTGAACCCACGGGCCGACGGCCCACCGAGGTGCCCATGTTGCTCATCGCCTTTCTCGGCGGGGCGCTGACCCTGCTCAGCCCCTGCATCCTTCCCGTGTTGCCCCTGTTGCTGCAGCGCGCCGGCGGACCGGCGTGGTCGCCCTGGGTCACGCTGCTGGGCCTGGCCAGCGGCTTCGCTGTGCTGGCGAGCCTGGCGAGCGTCTCCAGCAACTGGGTGATCGCCGCCAGCGAGTGGGGTCGTTACTTCGCCTTGGTGCTGCTGGCAGTTTCCGCCCTGGCGCTGCTCTGGCCGCGCTTCAGCGACGCTCTGGCCAAACCCTGGGCGTGGATCGGCAACCGCCTGCACGGTGAATCACGGCGCCTGCCGCCGGCGCTTTCCGCGTGGGTGCTGGGTTTTGCCGCCGGCCTGCTGTGGGCGCCCTGCGCCGGGCCGGTGCTGGGGCTGATCCTCTCCGGCGCCATGCTGCAAGGGCCCAGCGCGCAGACCAGCCTGCTGCTGTTCGCCTACGGCCTGGGCAGCGCCAGCGTCCTCGGCATCGTCCTCTTCGCCGGTCGCCGGCTGATGCAGCATCTGCGTCCGCGCATGGCCGTCATCGAAGGGCTGCGCCGCGCCACCGGCGTGCTCGCCCTGCTGGCGGTGGTGGGCATCGCCAGCGGTGCCAGCGCGCAACTGGCGGCGGGTAGCTCGTCCACCCTGGTCAACAGCCTGGAGCGCAAGGTTGTCGATGGCGTGCCGATGCTGATCAGCCAACTCATGCCCGGCGACGATGCCCACGGCGCCGAGCACCTGCCCGACCTCGGCCCCGCGCCAGAGCTGCAAGGCGCGGTGGAGTGGATCAACAGCCTCGAACTGAACCTGCGCGACCTGCGCGGCAAGGTGGTGCTGGTCGACTTCTGGACCTACGACTGCATCAACTGCCAGCACAGCCTGCCGTACGTGAACGCCTGGGCGAAGAAGTACGCCGACCAGGGCCTGGTGGTAATCGGCGTGCACACCCCGGAATACCCCTACGAGCGCATCCCGGCCAACGTCCGCGATGCGGTGAGTAAGCACGACATCCACTACCCCGTGGCGCTGGATAACCAGTACCGGATCTGGAACGCCTTCGCCAACCAGTACTGGCCGGCGCACTACTTCATCGACGCCCAGGGGCGTATTCGCCACCTGTCGATCGGGGAGGGCGGGTATGAGGAGCAGGAACAGGTGATTCAGGCGTTGTTGAAGGAGAGGGAGGGGGTGAAGGCCGGCTGATCCAGCCCTTGAATAAAAGGCCCCGCCATGGCGGGGCTATTTATTCAGAAGAACACGTCAGTCGGTACCTTGAACCGCTCGCTGAGCGCTCGAATCTGACGCACGTTGAGCTTGCGCTTGCCATTGAGAATTTCGGAGACAACCGATTGCGCACCAATCTCCGGCAGATCGCTCTGGGTCAACTGATGCTCGGTCATCAGGAAGCGCAGAACCTCATGGCCCGGTGCATCGGGGATCGCATAATGCTCGGCGTCGTAGGCCACGATCATGTCGCCTACCTGCGAAGCCAGTGAGCTGAGAGGGTGGCCTTCATCACCAGCGATTTCGTCGAGCAGCTCGTCCAGCGCTTCCACCAGAACATTGTATTCGGCTTCGGATTTCGGCGGAGTCAGCAGTGGGGCGATGAAGCGCCAGTGCTCGGCAGCCTGTTTCAGTAGCGCGTTCATGCGCACCTCACTTCCAGTGGTTACGGTCGTACTCTTTATGGTCGAGGACCGCCCGGATAAATACTTTCTTGAAGGTGTAATCCACAGTGGCGATCAACCTCAGCTTGTTGCCGCCAATGTCGAACACATGCTTGTCACCGACCTTGTCCACGCTCGGGAACAGCTGCTTCATGGCCGCGAAGTCCTTAGGCTCCAGTTTTCTGATCAGCCTGCACCAGGCATCCAGCGCGGTCGACGCATGTGGCCATCTTTCCTGTGCTTCCCGAATACGTTTCTGGGTGATGACATGCATATCGATGTCCGTATCGCAGATTGCTATGGGATGGTAAGGGTCGTGACGATCTATAGCAAGTTGCTATTGAGGCTCGGAGTTTTCAAGCTGTGGGGCGAGGTCGTCCTCGGGACGAATTTGACCAGTTCTTCGGTATCTTTTCTCCGGCCATCAATCACCAGCGGAGTTGTGGATAACAGTCCGCAAGCTGCTCCAACTCATCGAACGCAAAGCTCGCTCTGCTCCGCTTGATGCTCAGCCAACACAGGTAATGCCTGCTGTTGAGGTGGCAAATCTAGCCGCCCACCACCTGATTGCGCCCCTGCTTCTTCGCCTCGTACAACGCCGCATCCGCCCGCTGCACCAGCGCCTCGGCGGAAACCTCCTGACCCGGCACCGAAGCCGCGATGCCTATGCTCACGCTCACCCGCCCCAACGGCGAAAGCTCGTGGGGCAGGGCGAGGGCCTCCACCGCCTGCAGCAACTTGTTCGCCATGCCACGCACACCGGCGAGGTCGGTCATGGGCGCGAGGAAGACGAATTCCTCGCCGCCATAGCGCGCCACCAGGTCGGTGGAGCGGCTGACCGTGGCCGCCAGCGCCTGGGCGATCGCGCGCAGGCAGGCGTCGCCGGACGGGTGGCCATAGTGATCGTTGTAGCGCTTGAACCAGTCCACATCGACCACCGCCAGCGCCAGCAGCTCGCCCGAGCGGCGCGCGTGGCCCCATTCCTGTTGCAGCACCTGGTCGAAGCGGCGGCGGTTGGCGATGCCGGTCAGTGCGTCGGTCAGGCTCATGGCTTCCAGCTGGGTGTTCAACTCGCGCAGCTCATCGGTGCGTTCGGCCACGCGCAGCTCCAGTTCGTGCTCGGAGCTGCGCAGGTTATCCACCAGCTGCTGCTGCGCCTGGATCAGCTCCTCCTGCACCCGCGCCTTCTCCCGACGCATCACGTTGAAGCGGTCGGCGAGGGCGAAGGCCAGCACGATCATCTCCATCGCTGAACCCAGTTGCAGCCCGTCCACGGTGAACGCGTTGGTCGGCAGGATGCCCATGGCGCGCAGCGAGGTCATCGCCCCACCGAGCATCAGCAGCGCAAAGGCCGCCAGGAAGAAGAACGCACTGCGCTGGCGCTTGAACGCGCTGACGATGGCGGCTGCCAGCAGCACCACCGCCGTGGCGAAGTTCAGCAGGATGCCGGCGCGGGAGAAATACGGCAGCGCGACGGCGTAGGCGACGAGGCTGAGCAGGTACAGCACGATCATCCCGCGCAGCACCCAGTCCAGCCGCGGCAGGATGCGCTCGAGCTGCATCATCCGCCGCGCAAAAAGCAGCAGCGCGGCCAGCGCCAGCGACACACCCGAGTAATAGACGACATTGGAGTTGAGCGGCAGGCCGAAGATCGTCCAGTCCGGCGCCAGGCCATTCTTGATCGCCAGCGCCGCGGCCGTGCAACTGACGAAAATCACGTAGAGCAGGTAGATCGGATCACGCAGGGCGAGCAGCAGCATCAGGTTGAACAGGATCATCGCCATGGCGATGCCGAAGTACCACGCCTTGCCCGTGTAATCGTCGCGCTCGTAGGCGTGAAACGCCTTCACCGGCCACAGCTGCAGCGGCACCACCAGCCCGATGCTCGACTCCACCCGCAGGTACACCACCTGCTCCGAGTGCGCCGGCAGGTTCAGCGGAAAGACCACGTTGCGGTTCGGGTAGACCTTGTTCGACTGCGGCACATCGCTGCCGGTGTCGATGGTCCTGTACGACCCATCCGCCTGCGGGATGTTGGCCTGTACGTGGGAGACACGCGGGTTCTCCACCACCAGCAGGCGCTGCAGCGGCGCATCACTCGGGTTGCCCAGCTGCAACTTCAACCAGAACGCCGAACGGGTGAAGCCCATCGCCAGGGAACTCCCCGACCGCTGATCGCCCTTGAAGCGTGCCTGCTGCTCGGGCGCTTGCACGTCCGCCAGCGTCAGGCTGCGACTCGGGTCTTCGAGGACGGAAACGTAGCGGGTCAGCGTCAGCGGCTGGGTGGTGAGGCTGGCAGCGTCGACCACCGAATCGGCCCAGGCGGGGCGAATCAGCAGAACCAGAAGGCAGAGCTGGAGCCAGGACAGGAACTGCCGGTGCGGGGCGAGGGCGGGCATGCGGCGGGTCCGGGGATGTAAGTGTGCCAAGGAGTTTACAAGACCCGGTTTGGCGACGCCAAAAACACAAAAGCCCCCGGTAACTCGCGTTGCCGGGGGCTTTTGCTGGGGATTCTGGAGCGGGCGAAGGGAATCGAACCCTCGTCATGAGCTTGGGAAGCTCAGGTAATGCCATTATACGACGCCCGCTTGGGGGTGCCTTTTTACCAGAAGGGCGGGGCTTAGTGAAGCCTTGGGCGCCGAGGTGTGTGGTGTTGCGGGAGTCGTGAAGCCGTCTGCAGGGTGAAAAACCGGGGGCGGAAGGTCTGGGGCCGGCCCCCGGCTGTGTGCGCTGGCTGCATCAGCCCACCATGGCGGCGATGGGCACGCCCTGGCTGCTGGGCAGGTAGGGGTTGGCCAGGACCGGGTGGCGCTGGGGCTGGAGGAAGGCCAGGAGGGCGTCCTGGGTTTCCTGCCAGGCCTTCTTGTGTTCCACGTCGATGAAGTGACCGGCGTTGCGGATGGTGCGGAACTCGCAGTCCGGGATCAGTTGCTGGAACAGCCTGGCCTCGGCCGGGGTGGTGTAGATGTCCAGCTCGCCGTTCATGAACAGCAGCGGGATGTCGATGGCGGCGAACTTCTCCATGTAGCTTTCCGCGCTGAGCTTGAGCACCTGGCAGATGTGGAAATGCATCTGCTGGTATTCATGCTCGTGGAGGCCGCTGACGTGGCGGAAGTTGTAGCGCTTGAACAACTGCGGCAGGTAGCGGCCGATGGTGTCGTTCACCAGGTTGCCGATGTGGGTGCGATCGCACGCGCTGAGGTAGTCCAGGCCGCGATGCAGGTAGTCGAGCATCGAGGCGTTGAGCAGCGGCGAGAAGGAGTTGATCACCGCCTTCTGGATCCGCGCCGGGCGTTCGGCGAGGGCGAGCAGGGTGGCGACGCCGCCCCAGGAGAAGGACATCACCACGTCGGCGCGGTAGTGCTCGATCAGGTCGAGCAGCAGCTGCGCTTCGTACTCCTTGGTGATGAACTCGCGGCAGTCGTTGTGGGCCCTGGACTGGCCCGCGTACGGCTGGTCGTAGCAGACGACGTTGAAGTGCGGTTGCAGGTATTTCACCGTTTGCGCGAAGGAGGCGGTGGTCGCCAGCGAGCCGTTGACCAGGATGATGGTCTGGCGCGCTTCCCTGTTGGCATGGAACTCCGTGTGTACCCGATGTTGCTGAATCTCGACGACGGCGGTTTCCGGCCTCATGTCGTATTCCTCCAGACGCAGGTCATGGTGCGCATCCCAGGCGGATGCGAAGAAAGTACCCAGGCAGAGGAAAGCGTCTTGACGTGACAGCTTCATGTCACTCGACGAAAGTTAACAATCTCTTAATTTTCAATTGCTTGGAGCATCAATAGACGCGATTTCCGACGCCGGTTGAGGCGCGGATTCGGGCTTTTGATCAGGCAGGAAGGGGCGGCTTGGGGAACTGCGCGCCGCGAAAGCACTCTTGGATGCAGCGTGTGACTCATGGGTCACGCTTGGGCCAGAGTTAAGCAGCCGCGTTGCGCTGGCGCAACCGCCGCCGGGCGGCTGAGTCACATCGGTGGTGCGGATTCCGACGAAATGACATTTCTCTGCGCGATTGTCCGGCGCTTTGG
Organism: Pseudomonas nitroreducens; assembly: GCF_014204515.1. Taxonomy (GTDB): domain Bacteria; phylum Pseudomonadota; class Gammaproteobacteria; order Pseudomonadales; family Pseudomonadaceae; genus Pseudomonas; species Pseudomonas nitritireducens_A. Next base: position 90,326 of record NZ_JACHLI010000004.1, read on the forward strand.
AGAAGGCGGATTACACTCTGGTGATAGCTGTAATGCCCCCTGCCTAAGACGAGCGAATTCGCCGTGCTCCCCCTTCAGGCCGATACCGCGTGCGGAGCGGGTCCATGGCACTTTACCGACGTTTATTCTCACTGCTGGTCCTGGCTCCGGCCGCATGGCTGTGTGCGGAAGCCATGGCCGAGGATCGCCTGGGCTGTGATACGCCGATACGGCTGGCCTTCTACCGCAATCCGCTGGTCTTCCAGGATGGCCACGGCATCGATCCTGACGTCGTCGCCGAGCTTGCGCGGCGCACGGGCTGCCAGTTCCAGCTCTCGGTCATGCCGCGCACGGATATCTGGAAGGCCCTGCAGGACGGCGACCTGGACATGGCCACCAGCGGTATCTCCAGCCCCGAGCGGCGCACCATCGCCTTCTTCATCCCTTACCTGTACCTGCGCAACAAACTGATCCTGCCGCGCCAGCTGGGCGAGGACATGAACACCCTGGAAGACTTCCACGACATGCCGGGGGCGCGGATCGGGGTCATCGCCGGGTACCGCCACGGTGCCTATATCGACAGCATGCTGCGGATGCTGCGGGTGGAGGGACGGGTGCGGGAATACCCTGACGATGCGGCACGTTTCTCCGCGTTGCTCAACGGCGAGATCGAAGGAGTGATCGGCCATGAGATGAACCTGCGCCTGGCGGTGGTGGATCCACAGCAGCGCAGTCTGTTTCGGGTGATAGACGTAACGCCCGGCCCGGCGGTGGGGTTGGGGCTGGTGCTCGGTCGCAAGCGCTTCACGCCCGCGCAGGGAGCCCAGTGGCAGGGCGTGATCGATGCCCTGTGGGTCGATGGCGGGCTGCAGCGGATCATGAACCACAACGCTCCGGCGCCGCTGGCGGCGGAGTTCCTCGATAGTGGATATCGCTTCGGCTCGACGGACAGAGGCTGGTGAGGATGAAGGCATTCGAACGAGGTATTCCGCTGCAGCTGCTGGTGGCCGGGGCGATCATCGCGAGCATGCTGGTGCTCGCGGGCGCGCTGCTGATCCAGGGATATCGCGGTGTGGAAGGCGCTCTGGTAACGGCGGCCGGCGAGTCGGCCAGCCAGTTGGGCGCGACCATCAACGAGCGTATCCGCCGCCTGATCGATCCGGCGGAAAGCGCGCTGCGCCTGCTCACCCACGACCCGATCTCGCAGACCGACAACCTGCCGGCGCGGCTGGAACGGCTGCCGATGCTGGTGGAGAACCTGCGCGCCAACCGCACCCTGAGCGCCGTGTATATCGGCTACCCGAACGGTGAGTTCCTGCTGATCCGCGCGCTGCGGGTACCCGAGGTGCGCCAGAGCCTGCAGGCGCCGGATGCGGCCAAGTACCTGGTGCAGAGCCAGACGCTCAACGGCCAGGGCGGGCTGCTGGGCGAATGGCGCTTCTACGACAGCGAGCTGCGCCTGCTGCGCGTGCAGGAGCGGCCCGACTACAAGTACGACCCGCGGCAACGTCCCTGGTATCTCCAGTCACGCCTCACCAGCAAGACGGTGCTGACCCAGCCCTACGTGTTCTTCACCACCCGCGAGATCGGCCTGACCCTGGCGCACCGCAGTGTCGACGGCGCAGCGGTGATCGGCATGGACGCCTCGGTCAACGACCTGGGCGGCGAGATGGGCGACCTGCGCCAGACCGCCAATACCGAACTCGCCGTGGTGGATGGCAAGGGCACGGTGATCGCCTACCCGGACCTGTCCAGGCTGCTGGTGCACGAAGGCAAGGACCTGCGCCTGGCCACGCTCGCCGAGCTGAACGTGCCTGCCCTGAGCGAACTCAATGCCGAGGCGACTCCGGCCGGCACACCGCTTTCCTATCGCGTGAACGGACAGGACTGGTATGGCATCTGGGTGCCGCTGTCGAACTTCGCCAGCAACGAGGTGAAGGTATTGATCGCCATTCCCGCCGTGGAGCTGCTGGCCGGCGCGCGGCAACTGCTGTTCAACCAGGCGCTGTGGAGCGGCACCTTGCTGCTGGTGCTGCTGCTGATCGGCTGGTACATCGGCCGGCGTATCGCCCGTCCGTTGCGGGCCCTGGCTGACCAGGTGGGTGCCCTGGCGGCCTTCGACTTCGCCCGGCCGGTCGGTGTGGACTCGAAGATCGCCGAGGTCCGCGAGCTGAGCAGCGTGATGGGCAGCATGTCGCGCACCATTCACAACTTCCAGGCGATCACCCTGACCCTGAGCCGCGAAACGCGGCTGGAGAGCATGCTGGAGGGCGTGCTCTCGCGCCTGGTGGAAGCCACCGCCGTGATGGGCGGCGCTGTCTATCTGCTGGACGACGAGGAGTGCCGCCTGCGCCTGGCCTGTTCGGTGAACGGCGAGCAATACCCGCAATCCATGCTGATCGAAGGTTTCACCGAGGCCGAACTGGCCGAACGGGTGGACCTGGCCCTGGCCAATCGCGGGCAGTACCTGGAGGTCTCGCTGCGCAATCGCTCGGACGAGCTGCTGGGCATCCTCGTGCTGCAACTGGCCGAGGAGGGCGCCCACAGCCGCCAGCCGCGCAAGCCGTTCAAGCGCTTCGTCGAGGAGCTTTCCGGCGCCGCCGCGGTGGCCATCGAGACCCGCCAGTTGATCGAGGCCCAGCAGCGCCTGCTGGACGCCATCATCAAGCTGCTGGCCGACGCCATCGACGCCAAGAGTCCCTACACCGGCGGGCATTGCGAGCGGGTGCCGCAACTGGCCGACCTGTTGCTGCAGAAGGTCATCGACTCGCACGAGGGTGAATACGCCGACTTCCAGATGAGCGACGCCGAGCGCTACGAATTCCAGATCGCCGCCTGGCTGCATGACTGCGGCAAGATCACCAGCCCCGAGTACGTGGTGGACAAGGCTACCAAGCTGGAGACGTTGTACAACCGTCTGCACGAGGTGCGTACGCGCTTCGAGGTGATCTGGCGCGATATCGAGCTGGACTACTGGCGAGGCATCGCCGAAGGCAACGACATCGGTCTGCTGGCCGCGCGCCGTGATGCCATGCACGAAGCCCTGCGTGAGGATTACGCCTTCGTCGCCCAGGCCAACGTCGGTAGCGAGTTCATGAAGGACGAGGACGTCGAGCGCCTCAAGCAGATCGGCGAGCGTCGCTGGCTGCGCTATTTCGACGACCGCCTGGGGATTTCCCACGACGAGGCCGAGCGCCTGCAGGGCCGGCCCGAGCGGCCGTTGCCGGCCGAGGAGTTCCTGCTGGCCGACAAGCCCGAGCACCGCGTGATGTGGGGCGAGCGCAAGCCGCCGGTGACCAAGGACGACCCGCGCAATATCTGGGGCTTCGACATGCGCCTGCCGCCTTACGCGAGCAACTATGGCGAGCTCTACAACCTGGGCATCCGCCGCGGCACGCTGACCGAGGAGGAGCGCTTCAAGATCAACGAGCACATCGTCCACACCCTGATGATGCTCACCACCCTGCCGTTACCGCGGCACCTGCGCCGCGTCCCGACCATCGCCGCCAACCACCACGAGAAGATGGACGGCACCGGCTATCCGCGCCGGCTCAACCGCGAGCAGATGAGCATCCCCGAGCGGGTCATGGCGATCGCCGATATCTTCGAGGCGCTGACCGCCGCCGATCGCCCCTACAAGGCGCCCAAGACCCTCTCCGAGTCCCTGAAGATTCTCGCCTTCATGGCTCGCGACCAGCATATCGACGCCGACCTGTTCCGCCTGTTCATCACCCAGGGCGTGTACCGGGAATACGGCGAGCGCTTCCTCAACCCCGAGCAGATGGATGCCCTGGACGTGCGGGCGCTGCTGGAAATCCTCGATGGGGTGAAGGCCTGATCTTCCGCTCGCCACTGCCTGAAACGAAAACCGCCGGCATCAGCCGGCGGTTTTCGTTGTGCGGGAAGCGGTGGCGATCAGCGCTTGGCGAGGTTGGCCGCGTAACGGTTGATCTGCGGGTTCTTCGCCACGGTGCAGCTTTGCCCGGCGAGGAACTGCGAGGTCTTCAGGTAGCGCTGCTGCGGGTAGTAGGCGAATACGTAGCTGCCGTTCTTCACCGTGTCGATCAGCTTCTGCGCCACCTGCGGGCGCACCGCCGGGCAACCCAGGCTGCGGCCCAGGCGACCGAGGCCGGGGACGACCTTGGGATCGGCGTAGGCGGCGGCGTGCATGACGATGGCACGCTCTTCGCTGTTGTCGTTGAAGCCGGGCTCCAGGCCCAGCAGGCGCAGGGAGCGGCCGTGCTTGCCGCTGTAGGTCTGGCCGGTCTGGTAGAGGCCGATCGAAGACTGGTTGCTTTCGGGCAGGTTGGAGAACGAGGTGGCCATGTCGTCGCCACTCTTCTTGCCATGGGCGACCCACTCTTCGAACAGCAACTTGCGCTGCTTGAGGTCGAAGACCCACAGGCGCTTGTCGCGGGACGGCTTGGAGTAGTCGATCACCGTCAGCAGGCGGTTCTGCCCGCCCAGCTGGGTGCTCGCGCACTGCAGCGCGCTGAGCGCCAGGCGCAGGGTTTCGGTGTTGGCCGCAGGGGCGAGGCGGTGCAGTTCCTCGGCGCTGGGCAGGCGGGCGGCGGACGCGGTCTGCCAGCTACCGATCGCGAAGAGCGCGGCAGTGGCGAGCGAAATCCGGAAGATCCCCCGTAACTTCAAGAAAGTCAGCATGAATACAACATTCCCGTTGAATCGATATGGTTTTTTCTGGGAAACGCCGCATTGTGCGCGATTTTTGACCAGTGATGTGGTGGTTTTTTGATCAAGTATGGGTCCGCCTGTCGGTAATTACGAACTTTTCGCTGCTGAAAAATGCCGCGAAGTCCCGGTATTGCACGGTGGCGGACGCGAAGAACTCACCTCGGACAGGCGCCTGGACTCTTTGTGTTACGAGATTCTTCGGCTGCTTGCACGGCCAGCTTTAGGCCGTCTGTCCGGGTGAGGTGTGCAGTTTGAAGGAGGGGGCGGATGCGTCGTGCAGTGGAACGATGATGGCGCTGTAGGGGAATTCCGGAGCGCAGGATGGTCGCTCCGGATCATGGGCGTCATTCCACGCTCTGGTTCTTGACCGGCTTCTGTTCCGCCTTGCGGTCATTGGTGGTGATCACGGTGAAGTCCGGATTGCTGCGCATGTCGCGGGTGGACGGCAGGTCGGTGATCACCAGGGTGCTGCCCACGTCCATGCTGGTCAGCAGGTTGCGCAGGAACTCGCGGTCGAGGCTGAATTTGCCCAGTTGTTCAGCGGGCGTGAGGCCGCGCTGTGGATCGCTGACCTGCACGCTGGTCCAGCGCAGGTTCGGGTTCTCGCTGTCGATTTCGCTCTGCGATGGTTTCTCCATCAGCGAGAAGGCGGCGACCCCGGTTCGCTCCTCGGGGTGCTCGAAGGCCACTGGCGCGGTGCCGATCTGCAGGCCGCCGCGATAGACGTAGAGACGGCGGTCGGCACGGCTGACCAGCACCGAGACCGGGCCCTTTTCCGCGCCCGGATCGCTCCAGAACGGCACCACCATGCCGCTGTCGTCGTGCGGGCCGGCGGCCCGCCCGTCGCTGACGATGGGCGCCAGCAGGCCGGGGTGGTAGACCTCCACGGGCGAGCTCTTGGCGTCGGAGATGATCACGGTGGTGGAGGTGAAACCGGTGACTTCGTAGAGCTTCTTGGCGAACGCCATGGGCAGGCGGATGCAGCCGTGGGAGGCGGGGTAGCCGGGCAGGTTGCCGGCGTGCAGGGCGATGCCGTCCCAGGTCAGGCGCTGCATGTAGGGCATGGGCGCGCTGTTGTAGAGATCGGAGTGGTACTCGACCTTCTTCTGCAGGATGGAGAACACGCCGGTGGGGGTTTCCTTGCCCTTCTTGCCCGTGCTGACAGTCGCGACGCCGATGGCGATGCCGTTGCGGTACACGTAGGCGCGCTGCTCGGTGAGGCTGACCACCAGGGTCACCGGGCCGGCCGGGGAGATCTCCGGATACCAGAGATACTGGCCGGGCTTGAGCGTCTTCAGCGCCACCTGCAGGTTCGCGAGCGGCGAGGGCTTGCTCGGATTGGCACAGGCGACGCTGGCGCTCAGGGCGATCAGCAGGGCAACCGAGAGTCTCTTCATCACCTTTCCTTGGAACACGGGCATGGCTGGGAGCTTAGCCAAGCGGCGAGGAAGGCTGCAAACCGCCGGGCTGAACGGTGTGCGTAGGGATTTTCGGAGACTGACGAAGTGTTCGGTGCGGAGGGCTTTTCTGTAGGAGTGTCTGGGGAGCAGGCATGAGCGTAGGAGCGGACTTTGTCCGCGATTGGTCGCAATCCTGCTCCGGGTCAAATGTGATGCCGAACCCAGCCATCGCGCACGAAGTCCGCTCCTACGGGGCCAGTGCTGCGATTTCCTGGGTGGTCAACGCGCGGTATTCGCCCGGCTGCAATTGAGGGTCAAGGTGGAGGCTGCCCATGCTCTCGCGATGCAGGCGGGCCACCTTGTTCTGGAAGTAACCGAACATGCGCTTGACCTGGTGGTAGCGGCCTTCGTGCAGGGTCAGGCGGGCGGCGTGGGTGCCGAGGATTTCCAGCTGGGCGGGCAGGGTGGTGAGGTCTTCGAAGGCGAAGTACAGGCCCTGCTCGAAGGTCTGGATATAGCGCTCTTCGATCGGGTCTTCGGTCTCGACGTAGTAGACCTTGGGCAGCTTGCGTCCGGGCAGGGTCATGCGCCTCGACCATTGCCCGTCGTTGGTGATCAGCAGCAGGCCGGTGGTGTTGTAGTCCAGGCGTCCGCCGATGTGCAGTTCGTGCTTGTCCGGCTCGTCGAGCAGGTCGAGTACGGTGCGGTGTTCGGCATCGCGGGTGGCGCTGACGCAGCCGGCGGGCTTGTGCAGCATGAAGTAGCGCGCCGGCTTGCCGGCCTGCAGCAGGTCGTCGTCCAGCTCCACGCGGGAGAATTCGCGCACCTCGTGGCGGCCGTCACGGACCACCTCGCCATCCACGCGCAGTCGCCCTTCGGCGAGCAGCTGGCGGGCCTGCTGGCGGTTCAGGTGGGGCAGGTTGGCGATGAAACGATCCAGGCGCATCAGGCGTTCTCGCCGTCCTCGTCCTGCGGCGCAAGGCCGGTCGCGCAGCGCGGGCACAGGCAGGCGCGATCCACCAGTTCGGGCGGGATGCGCTCCAGCGCATTGCGGTCGATGCGCGTGCTGAAGCACCAGCAGGGCTGGCCTTCCAGCGCCGGATCGGCCTGGCTGCAGCGGTTGGACTGGCCGCAGAGCGGGCAGCGACTGGGATCGAGGGTAACGTCGTTCATGGCCGGTCAGGGCAGGCAATGGCGGTGGGGCGGGCGCACAGGGTGCAGCGCCGATCCGACTCGTGCAAGGGGAATCGGATCGGCGCGGTGGTGCCGTCAGGGCATGTCGATGCGCCGTATCCAGGGCTCCAGGCGACGGCCGAAGGCGACTTCGGCGACGTAGGGATGCGGCAGGCCATCGGCGGCACGGTGGGGCTGCGTGGTGAGCCGGTCCAGGCGTTCGCGCCACTGGTGCGGCACGTTGAGGCTGTCGGTGCCGACCGAGCTGGCGGTGCCGCCCAGCGTCCAGATGTGCTGGTAGTAGTTGGAAACGGGGCGGACCTGGCCGTGGACGATAAGGTAGCGCTGGCGGTCGGGGTAGCGCGCGCGCAGGGCCTGCAGGTCGAGGCCGACGTCCTTGAGCAGCAGGCGCGTGTCGGTCTTCTCCTCGCTGTCCAGCTCGCGGCGGATGAAGTCGCGCTCGTCCGCCAGGCGCGCATTCTGCGGCGCGGCGTCGGCGGCCTGGCGAGCCTCGTCGAGACGCTTGCGGGTCAGCTCCACTTCGCGCTGGTACAGCGGGCCATCGAGTTCCAGCACCAGCAGCGCCTCGCGAGCCTGCTGGCGGCCGAAGCGCCGGGCGCTGTCGTCGTCCACCTGCTCGGGCATGCGGAAGCCGAGTTCGGCCATCTTCCGGCTGTCCAGGGCCGGCTGCCAGCCGCGATTGTGTTGTCGCGCCAGGTCATCGCGGCTGGGTGTGCGCCAGCGCAGACGCAGGCTCAGGCCGCTGTTTTCCTTGTACCAGTCGCTGTTGCGCAGCAGTTCGCGCTGGCTGAGCGGCAGTACGCTGTCCGGCTCGCCGGAGCGGTTCCAGGCGACGCCGCCCAGGGCCACGGCATTGACCAGCAGGATCAGGCCGACGCCGCCGGCCAGGGCATGGGTGCGCGTCCAGTTCATGCGGTGGTCCCTCCCAGCAGGCCGTGGGCCCGGCGCAGACGGCGCAGCACCAGCAGGATCAGCACCGCGCAGAGGCCGAGCACGAGGAAGAACAGGTACTTGGGCATGATCTCCCACCACCAGTCGAAGAACTTGGTGTAGAGGAAGATGACGAAGAAGGTCAGGCCGGTGTTCACCACCTCCGGCCACTCGCGGCGTGCGCCCAGCCAGATGACCAGCGCCGAGGCGACGAAGCCCAGTACCTGGTAGAGGCTTTCCACCGTGGCGAAGCCCAGCGGCAGGTAGCTGCCGCCGCCCCAGTTGGCCAGCACCAGCATCGGCAGGAACAGCCCGAGCAGGCCGAATATCCGGTAGATCGCAGCGAAGCCGTCGAAGCGGTTCTGCGCGATGAACGAGGGCACGAGGAAGATCAGCAGCGCGGCGGGGAAGAAGTTTTCCGGGCGCTCGCCCACGTCCAGCCAGTACACGCCGCTCCAGGTGCCGACCCTTGCGGCGACGAAGCCCATCACGCAGATCAGCGCGGCGGCCAGCAGCAGGCGGGTGTTGCAGGTGTAGGCCAGCAGCAGGGCGTAGGCGGCCCAGGGCAGCAGGGCCTTGTCCGAGGGGGTGATGTTGAAGATCTGCCCGACCATGGTGAGGTTCAGCACCAGGCAGGCGAAGGCGAGCATGGCGCCGAGCTTGGCGAAGTAGCCGGAGGCGTCGCGGCGCTGCAGGACGAGGGTGAGCAGCAGGCTGACGAGGGAAGCGCCAATGAGGATGGCGACCTGCACGGTTTCGCTGAACAGCCCCCAGAACTGGTAGAACAGGAAGAACAGGCTGGCGGCCAGGGCCAGCGCGCCGAGGAAGGAGGCGATGCGCATGCCCAGGGAGAGGCGGTGGTCCTGGCTGTCGCGGTCGATGTCGAAACGCGCGCGGTAGTCGGCGAGCAGGCGTTGCTGGTGTGCGTGCAGGCGCTCGCGCTGAGGGGCGTCGAGGACGAGTGCACCTTCGTCCTGCAGGCGCACCAGTTCGCGGTCGAAGGCCAGGATGTCGTTGACGCGGAGCTGCGCCTGCTGATGGCTGAGGTCGGGCATGACCGGTCCTTGCGGAGGATGATGCTGGGACTCTAGCTGCTGGCGGGGCGTGGTTCCATGGGAGAGATGGGCGGGGGGAGGCGTGGCGTTTTACGCCATCAGGGATCGGTAGCGCCTCCATGATGAAGCAAGCCTGGGTCTGGATGCTGGTACGCGCCAGTCGAAAGGCAGGAGCGCGCGGCGCGCACCGGGCGGCAGACTGCGGTGACCTTCATCCTGAGGATTGCCTCGCCATGTCCGAATTGCTGAGTTTCGCCAAGGGCGCGCTGACCACTTTCTGGCTCGCCGCCGTGCTCAACCTGATCTACCCCTTCGGCGAGTTGCACCGCCCCCTGCTGTGGCTCTCCGCGATCCTGTTGGTGGTGCATGTGGGCGAGGTGCTGTTGCTGGCGCGGCGGCGTTCGGTCACGGAGAAAGTGCAGGTCCTGCTGTTCGGCGTGCTGCACCTGCAGAGCCGCAAGCTGCGCCGCCTGGAAACTGTAAACGGCTGATTTACCCAAGCTTTACCTTCGGCTGTGGCACCGCCTTCTGACAGACAGGTCTGATCTTCCGAGACCGGAAGAATGTACGCCCCGCACCCCGGCGGGGCGGCCGTCTCGCCTGATGGAGGCGCCATGCGTCGATTTTTCGCTGCTGTACTGATGATCCTTCCGTTGACCGGCTGTGTGGTCTACGAGCATGACCATGGAGGCTGGCGTGATCGACCGCACTACTACCGTCCGGCACCGCCGCCGCCGGCTTACTACGGTGGGCCTTACCAGAATTGGCGTCGGTGAGCTGCCAGCCTTGACCAAGGGCAGGAGCCCCTCACCCTGACCCTCTCCCAGGGGGTGAGGCCGGCCCAGGTGCGGGCTTGAATGAATGCATAACCGTAGGATGGGTGGAGCGCAGCGATACCCATCAGGCCCTCCCGGAATCGATGGGTATCGCTGCGCTCCACGCCATCCTATAAAGAGCTTTGCGTGGCGTTGAACGCCGCGTCCTCTTCCAGCAGCATCTCGACGAACTGGCCGGCCGCCGGCGAAAGGCTGCGGCTGGCATGGCGTACCAGGGCGTAGGCCGAGCCGCGTCCGGCGAACTCGCCGCTGTCCGGCCAGGGCAGCACCGCCAGGGTTCTGGCCTGGACATCGGCGGCCACCACATCCCAGGTCGCCAGGCAGAGCACGTCGCTGCCCTTCACCAGTTCCTTGAGCATCAGCACGTCATCGCATTGCACGCTCAGCGGCTGCTCACGGCCGAGGGTGCGCGCCAGGCCGTCGTGGGCATCGCGCGGCAGGCGCGGGCCGGCGAGCGGGTAGTCGAGTACGCGCTCGATCGCGGGTTGGCTGCCGAGCAGCGGGTGTCCCGGCCGGCAGAACAGCACGCCGCGGTGCACGCGCAGCGGCAGGATGTCCAGGCGGCTGTCGCCTTCGAGTTCGCGGTAGTCGGCGATGAACAGTTCGATTTCATCATCCAGCAGGCGCTGGTGCAGTTCGCCCCAGTTCTCGATGGAGAGCAGTATCGACACCTTCGGGTGCGCGCTGCTGTAGCGCGCCAGTACCTGCGGCATCAGCCGCGCACCGGGGAAGGGCCCGGCGCCCAGGCGCAGTTCACCGGTTTCCAGGTCGGCCAGTTGCAGCACGGCGTTGCGCAGCGCGCGGTCGCCGGCCAACAGGCGGCGGGCGTGTTCCAGCACCAGCCGGCCGTGGGCGGTGAGGGTGACGCCACGCGGGTTGCGGTCCACCAGCTGGCAATTCAACTGGCCTTCCAGCGCCTGGATGCTGCGCGACAGGGCGGGTTGACTAAGATTCACCGCATCGGCGGCGCGGGCGAAGTGACCGTGTTCGGCGAGGGCGACGAAGTGGCGTAGCTGGCGAAGATCGCTCATGCGCTTCCTGCATTGATCGGTAATTTGGAATGCATTGGAATTATTAGCGCGACGGCCGGCATAGTGCGAGCACAACAACAATTTCCGGAGCCTGCCGATGTCCCGTCTTTCCGCTGCCGTGCTGCTTGCCAGCCTCTGTCCCGGCCTGCTGCTCGCTGCCGAGCAGCCCAAACCGGCGTCCACCTTCACCGAGGCGGCGCAGGAGCAGGTGCGCCAGTCGCTGCCCTTCAGCGATCGCGCCGATTTCGAGCGGGTGGAGAAGGGCCTGATCAAGCGCCCCGAGAACCTGGTGATCAAGAACGATGACGGCTCCGTCGCCTGGGAACTGGGCGACTACGACTTCATCAAGGCCGCCAGGGACGTCGCCAGCGTCAACCCCAGCCTGATGCGCCAGGCCCAGCTGAACCTCAGCTACGGCCTGTTCAAGGTCACCGACGGCATCTACCAGGTGCGCGGCTTCGACCTCGCCAACACCACCTTCATTGAGGGCAAGACCGGCTGGATCGTCATCGATACCCTGACCACCCCCGCCACCGCGAAAGCCGCCTACGCCCTGGTCAGCCAGGAGCTGGGGCAGAAGCCGATCCGCGCGGTGATCTACAGCCACGCCCATATCGACCACTTCGGCGGGGTGAAGGGGCTGGTGTCCCAGGAGCAGGTGGATAAGGGCGAGGTGCAGATCATCGCGCCCAAGGGCTTCATGGAGGCGGCGATCAAGGAGAACGTGATGGCCGGCAACGCCATGCTGCGCCGCGCCACCTACCAGTACGGCACGTTGCTGCCCAAGGGCCCGAACGGCCAGGTCGACATGGCCATCGGCAAGGGCGTGGCCCACGGGCCGATGAGTATCATCGCGCCGACCAGGCTGATCGAGGGCAACCTGCAGGACCTGGAAATCGATGGCGTGCCCTTCACCTTCCAGAACACCCCGGGCACCGAATCGCCGGCGGAGATGAACGTCTGGCTGCCGCAGCAGAAGGCGCTGCTGATGGCCGAGAACGTCACCGCCACCCTGCACAACCTCTACACCCTGCGCGGCGCCGAGACCCGCGATCCGCTGGGCTGGAGCAAGTACATCAACGAGGCGTTGCACCGTTTCGGCGACCAGGCCGAGGTGATGTTCGCCGTGCACAACTGGCCGCGCTGGGGGCACGAGGACATCGTCCATACCCTGGAGAAACAGCGCGACATGTACGGCTACCTCAACGACCAGACCCTGCACCTGGCCAACAACGGTGTGACCATCAACCAGATCCACGAGCGCCTGAAAGTGCCGCCGGAGCTGGCCTACGAGTGGTTCAACCGCGGCTACCACGGCAGCGTCAGCCATAACGTGCGAGCGGTGGTGAACAAGTACCTGGGCTACTACGACAGCAACCCGGCGACCCTGAACCCGCTGGCGCCGGAAGATTCGGCGGTGAAGTACGTCGAGTTCATGGGCGGCGCCGACCACCTGCTGCAGATGGCCAGGGCCTCGTTCGACAAGGGCGAGTACCGCTGGGTGGTGGAGGTGGTCAACAAGCTGGTGTTCGCCGACCCGAGCAACCAGGCCGCGCGCAACCTGCAGGCCGACGCCCTGGAGCAGCTCGGCTACCAGGCGGAGAACGCCGGCTGGCGCAACAGCTACCTGGTCGCCGCCCAGGAGCTGCGCAATGGTGTGCCGCGTGACCTGCCGTCGCTGCGCGCGGGCAGTCCCGATGCCCTGGCGGCGATGGACACCGGCCTGCTGTTCGACTACCTGGGCGTGCGCCTGAACGCCGAGAAGGCCGAGGGCGAAGATTTCAGCATCAACCTGGTGTTGCCGGACAAGAACGAGAAATACCTGCTGGAGCTGAAGAACTCGCACCTGAACAACATCGCCGGTGTGCAGGACGAGAACGCCGGGCAGACCGTGACCATCGACCGCGCCGACCTCAACCGCCTGATGCTCAAGGAAGTCTCGCCGGTACGCCTGGTGTTCGAGGGCAAGCTCAAGAGCTCGGGCAATCCGCTGCTGCTGGCCAGGCTGTTCGGCCTGCTGGAGGACTTCAACTTCTGGTTCGACATCGTCACGCCGCCGCAGAAGAGCTGATCCATCCCTTTCCCTCTGGCGCCGCCGGCTCCCCTGCAGGCCGCGCCAGCACTCGATGGCACAATGCGATGATCGCATTGTGCCATTGTTTTTTTCGCGGCCAGTCTGCACCATGCGACGCTTGCGCCGGCAGCTGGTTGCCGGGGCTCGCAGTCGAGTAGTCGCGAACGTGTTCAGCCGTTTTCCCAGGATGTTGCGCCGGTACTGGCCGGGGTCGTTGGCCCTGGTGCTGGCCACGTCGCTCGGCGTGCTGGCGGGGGCGCAGCAGAGCGAGTGGGACTTCCAGCGGATCAGCGAGCAGTCCGCGCGCCTGTACGGGCCGCTGGGGGAAGGCCAGGTGCGCATCGATGCCTGGCAGAGGCTGCTGGCGCAGCAGGCGGCTGTCGGGGAACGCGAGCAGCTGCAGGCGGTCAATCGCTTCTTCAATGAGCAGCTGCGTTTCACCGACGACCTCAGCCTCTGGCACGAAGTGGATTACTGGGCCACGCCGGTGGAGGCGCTGTTCAAGGGCGCCGGCGACTGCGAGGACTTCGCCATCGCCAAGTACATCAGCCTGCGACACCTGGGCGTACCGGCGCAGAAGCTGCGCATTACCTACGTCAAGGCGCTGCGCCTGAACCAGGCGCATATGGTGCTCACGTATTACCCACGGCCCGACGCCGTGCCGCTGGTGCTGGACAACCTGATCGGCAGCATCCTGCCGGCCAGCCAGCGCAGCGACCTGCAGCCGGTCTACGCGTTCAACGGCGAAGGCCTGTGGCTGGCCGGCAGCGGCGCCGGCGGCGGCAGGCAGGTGGGCGACAGCAAGCGGCTGTCGCGCTGGCAGGACCTGTTGAAGAAGATGAAGGCCGAAGGCTTTCCCCTGGACGAATAGCCACTGAGCCCCCGGCTCCGGCCCGGACCAATTGCTCCAACGAGGGAGCCTGGAGACACGATGTCCCTGTTCAAACAGTTGTTGATCGCCATCTGCCTGTTCCTGGTGGTCGCTTTCACCGGTGGCTTCATGGTCAGCCTGGAAAGCTCGCGGGAGCAGTACGGCAACCAGCTGCGCTCCCATGCCCAGGACGCGGCCACCGCGCTGGGCCTGTCGCTGACGCCGAACATCGACGATCCGGCGATGGTCGAGCTGATGGTCAGCTCGATCTTCGACAGCGGCTACTTCGAGAGCATCCGGGTGATCGACCTGGCGACCAACAAGGTCATGGTCGAGCGCACCGGCGTGCCCGACGCGGTGGCGGCGAAGGTGCCGCAATGGTTCGTCGCGCTGATCGACCTGCACTCGGCCGGCGGCGATGCCATCGTCAGCCGCGGCTGGACCCAGGCGGCGCGGGTCGAGGTGCAGAGCCACCCGATGTTCGCCATCGCCAAGCTCTGGCAGGGCGCCCTGGGCAGCCTGCTCTGGCTGGTGCTGTGCGGCATCGCCAGCGGCGTGCTCGGCGCCATCCTGCTGCGCCGCCAACTGCGGCCGCTGGACTACATGGTGGAGCAGTCCTATGCCATCGCCCGCCGCGAATTCCTCAGCCTGCCGGAGCTGCCGCGTACCCCCGAACTGCGCCGGGTGGTGCAGGCGATGAACCAGATGGTGGAGAAGCTCAAGGCGCTGTTCCAGGAACAGGCCCAGCGCAGTGAACGCCTGCGCGACGAGGCCTATCAGGACAGCCTGACCGGGCTGGGCAACCGGCGCTTCTTCGACATGCAGCTGCACAATCGGCTGAGCGCCGAGGACCAGGTCAGCAGCGGCGTGCTGCTGGTGCTGCGGGTCAACGACCTGGCCGGGCTCAACCAGCGCCTGGGCGGCCAGCGCGTCGACCAGTTGCTCAAGGCCGTGGCCGACCAGCTGCGCCTGTGCGGACAGGGTCTGGGCAGTGGCCTGACCCTGGCGCGCAGCCGTGGCGGCGAGTTCGTGATGCTCGCGCCGGGGCTGATGCCCGAGGAGGCGCCGGCCCTGGCGATGCGCCTGGAGGGCATGCTGGCCGCGCTGGTCACCACCGGCGCCAGCGATGTCAGTCCGGCGGCGCACCTGGGCCTGGTGCCCTTCGTTTCCGGCGACTCCGCCCAGGCCCTGCTGCAACGGGCCGACGAGGCGCTGGTGCAGGCTGAGCGGCAGAACGACAGTTGCTGGGCGTTCCTCCAGGGCGGCGCCAAGCCGGTCGCCGAGGAGCGCCACAGCTGGCACCAACTGCTCGACGAGGCGCTGGTTCGCAAGCGTTTCCAGCTGCATTTCCAGGCTGTGGTGTCCTGCGACGATCCGCAGCTGGTACTGCACTACAAGGTGCTCTCGCGCCTGCCGGACGGGCAGGGCGGCAGCATCGCCGCCGGGCGCTTCCTGCCCTGGCTGGACCGCTTCGGCTGGACCGCGCGGCTGGACCTGCTGATGCTCGAAAGCGTGCTGGCCGACATGGCCAGGCACAACCGCCCGCTGGCGCTGAATCTCTCCGCTGCGTTGCTGCGCGATGAGTGGGCGACCACCCGCGTGTTCGACCTGCTCAAGCAGCACCCGCAATTCGCCGGGCGCCTGACCCTGGAGCTGGAGGAAGACCAGTTGCCGGCGCAACCGGTACTCGAAGCCCTGACCCGGCGCCTCGGCGAGCTGGGCTATCGGCTGAGCCTGCAGCACTTCGGCGGGCGCTTCAGCATGATCGGCAACCTGGCACGGCTGGGGCTGGCGTACCTGAAGGTCGATGGCAGCCATATCCGCCATATCGACCAGGAGAACGACAAGCGTCTGTTCATCGAGGCGATGCAGCGCGCGGCGCACAGCATCGACCTGCCGCTGATTGCCGAGCGCGTGGAGACGGCGGGGGAGTTCCGGGTGCTGAAGGAGATGGGGATTCAGGGCGTGCAGGGGCAGTTGTTTGGTGGGCCGGCGCCGTGGTGATCGGGTTTTCTGTCTGAGACGCCGGCCTTGCCGGCGAGTCGCGGATAGAGCTCGCTCCTGCAGGCGCTGCAAGCTGACTGCGGCATTTCCATTCACGTAGGAGCGGCGATATCGTTGCCTGTGGTTCGGTGTTTCTGCGCCGCTTCGGCATGCGCGCGGACTCTGTGTTTCGCCCCCTCGGGCGACCTACTTTGGCAAACGCCCCAAAGTAGGCAAAGGTCTTGCCCCGGACATCCGGTTTTTCGCTTAGGCGAAAAATTCCCTCGTTGAAGCGCAGTTTCAGGGGCCCGCGTCGAAGGGCCATCCCTGGCCCATCGCCGCTCTCGCGACATCCATGTCGCTCAACCCCTGAAACTGCGCTTCAACGAGGCCTCCTGAACGGGGCACTTCGGAGTGTGCGGGTGTTTTTCTGGAAGACTTTTGAGAGCCAGAGCCAGAGCCAGAGCCAGAGCCAGAGCCAGAGCCAGAGCTTGATCGGTGCCGCGTCTTCTTCGTAGGAGCGGACTCCGTCCGCGATCAGAGTTCCAATCCGCATCGATATCCTGCCGGAGCACGAACGTAGGATGGGTGGAGCTTGCGATACCCATGCTGTCCTCGCGCGGGAATCGATGGGTATCGCATGCCCCACGCCGCAAGGTCCAAGCGTTTGCCGGGAGTGCCGGCAGAGTGCGGTTCGCGAGCAAGCTCGCTCCTACAATCGGGCGCTGTACATCGGTGTTACCTGGGAAGAGTGAATTCCGCCGCGAGGGATTTCGCGGACAAGGTCCGCTCCTACGGAAGCACCGCACCATGCCGCACCACAGCGCGTGCCCTTGCTCTTGCCCCTAAGGTCTTCCAGCGAAACATCCGCACGCGCCGAAGTGCCCCTTTCAGGAGGCCGAAGGTGATCGGAGTTTCAGGGGTCGAGCGACATGGATGTCGCGAGAGCGTTGTCGGGCCAGGGATGGCCCGTCAACGCGGGCCCCTGGAACTCCGAGGAACCGAGGGTACTTTTCGCGAAGCGAAAAGCCGGATGGCAGGGGCAAGCCCTTTGGTTACTTTCTGGCGTTTGAGAAAGTAACTCGCCCGAGGGGGCGAAACACGGACTCTACGCACGTGCCGACGCGACGCTGGAACACCAACTACAAGCAAGAGCATAGTGGACAGAGTCCGCCCGCCCGAGGGGGCGAAACACAGAGTCTACGCGCGTGCCGAAGCGACGCTGGAACACCCAACTACAAGCAAGAGCATCGCGGACAAAGTCCGCTCGCCCGGAGGGCGAAACAAGAAGCCGTGCGCACGCCGAAGCGGCGCCGAAACACACAACCCGAGGCGAACACATCGCGGACGAAGTCCGCTCCTACGCAAGCGGATAAATCGGAGCTGATCGGTAGGTGCTGGCCCTGCCGGCGGATCTCTGCTCCTACTGGATCATGCCGCGGCATTCCCACTCGCGTAGGAGCGGACTCCGTCCGCGATCGGCCCGGATCGCGTCGAGGCTACGACGGAGCGCAAACGTAGGATGGCGTGGAGCGCAGCGATACCCATCGAACCCGACGCACTACCAGCATCGATATCGCAAGCTGGCGGAGCGCCGCCCCCCATCCTGCTCGGGCACTGCAGCATGGCGCAGTTCGCGAGCAATAACGATGGCGTCCCCCCTCGCTTCTACAGGGAGTGCCAGCCGGCTGCGGGAATGGGCACCAGGAAAAACGGGGCTCAGATCAGCCCCGTTTCCTCGTCGTCGTTGATCAGCCGGGTCAGCCCGCCCAGGGCTTCCCGTGCCTGGGTCCGGTTGAGCAGCTTGGAGCGTGCCGCCGGCGGCAGGTCGGTGATGCGGATCACGCCCTTGGTGATCAGCACCGAGATCAGGTCTTCCAGTACCCGGATCATGTCCAGGTCGCTCTGCTTGAGCTGCAGCAGGCTGCTCTCGGCGGCCCAGGCCTGGATGTCCGGGTGGTCAGCCGGCAGCTTGCCGGTGGCTCCGTCGAACTCGGCGTCTTCGACGCGCGCGATTTTTCCGTCGGCGTTGCGCTGGATGTACAGCATCGGCCCGTCCCCATTGCTTGTGATGTGAAGGAACGACAGCGGAGCCATCCCGAAGGATGGCCCCGCTGTCGCCGTATCAGAGCCTGACCTGTTGGGTGCCTTGCGGCAACCCTGGGTCAGTGATGCTCAGTCTTGACCACCGGATCGGAGCCCGCCACCAGCTTGTTGACGATTTCCGTGGAGGTCGAGCCGTAGGTGGAGAGATCCACGCCGCTCAGTTTGATGGTGACGTCCGCCGCGCCGCCGTTGTTGATCTGCCCGGTGGTGCTCACCTGCAGGGTCGACGTGGCGGTATCCACCTTCAGGTAGCTGAGGATGTCGTTATGCGCGGTATCGGGCAGCAGGTCGCTGATGTCGATGCGGTCGCCTTCGCCGGCCTTGAAGTCGGTGATGGTGTCGTTGCCGACGTCGCCCGCCTTCCAGATGAACAGGTCGGCACCCGCACCGCCGGTGAGGATGTCGTTGCCCTTGCCGCCGGTGAGCTGGTCGTCGCCGGTGCCGCCGATGAGGATGTCGTTGCCATTCTCGCCGAACAGGAAGTCGTTGCCGCCCTGGCCGTAGAGGATGTCGTTGCCATCGCCACCGTAGAGGTGATCGCTGCCGCCACGGGTATCGCCTTCGACGTTGAACAGCGCGTGGTTGGCCTTGATGTAGTCGTACATCTCGTCGCTGGTGGCGGCGTGACCGTTCTTCAGCTCCAGGAACGCCGACAGAGCGCTGACCCCCGAGCCGGCCGGCATGTCCGACGGTTTCGCAGGGTTGCCGTTGACGCCCCAGGGCAGGTTATCGGTGTTGATGGTGTCACCGAAGATGATGTCGTCGCCCGCGCCACCGTGGATGGTGTCGTTGCCCGAGGGCGCCAGTTCGTTGCTGGTCGAACCGCCATGCAGGGCGGCGGTGAGGTCGCTGGCCTGCTTGACGATGTCCACCTCGCCGGTCGGCGCGTAGGCGGTGGTGGTCTGCTTGAGGTTGTCGATGGTGGCCGACGCGGTGCTGCTGTTGTTGGTGGTATCGGTCAGCACATAGGTCAGGTGGTAGGTGCCTTCGCCCACGGCGCCCGTGGTGTAGGTGCCGTTGGTGGAGGTGGACGACAGGGTCTTGGTTTCGACCGTGCTCCAGGCGCCGTCGACGTACTTCTGCAGGGTGTAGGTGAAGGTATCGCCGCGGCTCATGCTTTCGGCGAAGTCGAAGCTGAAGGTCGACAGGGTGTTCTTGGCGACGGTCAGGTCCGAACTGATGGCGGTGCTGGCGCCATCGGCATGGGTGTCGGTCAGGGTCAGCTTGTTGCCGGAAATGCCGACCGAGCCGGTGGAGCTCTTGCTCAGGGTCCAGCCCGGTAGTGCGCTGTTGTTGTTGAAGGTGAACAGCGTGGTGGTCGACGCCGAGCCCAGGGCCATCGAGGTGTCCAGCCCGGTAACGCTGGTGTTGTCGAAGTGCTTGAGGATGTCCGAGTTGACGTTGGTGCCGATGCCGATGGCACGGACGTCGCTCAGACCGCTCAGGGTGACGAAGGCCTGGGCCGACTCCTTGACGATGCTGGTGCTGGTGCTGGTGCCGTCACCGTAGGACTTCGACTCGGTCGGGTCGCCATCGGTGAGGAACAGCGTCAGGTTGGTGTAGCCCTTGGTCTGGCCGTTGAACCAGCTGACTGCCTGTTCGAATGCCGCCTGGTAATCGGTGCCGCCGGTGGCGGACAGGCCGTTGATGGCGCTGACCAGCTTGTCGATGTTGGCGCTGGTCAGGTCGGAGATGCTGACCTTCAGGCTGGCGGTGCTCTGGAAGCCGATCAGGGCGATGTTGATGATCCCGTCATGGCCCTTGAGCTCGTTGGCCAGGCTGACCAGGGCGTCCTTGACCAGCTTCATCCGCGAGTCGGCGGTGCTGCCGGTCTGGCCGGCAAGGTTGTAGGCCATGCTGCCGGAGGTGTCGACAAGCAGGGCGATGTTGTAGTTGGTGCCGCCCTGGGTCAGCGTCTTGATGCCGCCCACGTCGCCGAGGATGACATCGTCGCCCGAACCGCCGGTGAGGTCGTTGTCGCCGTTTGGCGTGGTGTTGGGGATCTGCACCTGGCCGACGTGGAGGTCGAAGCCATAGGTCGGCGAGGTGTCGACGCCGCCGTTGGCGGTACCGCCGCTGTCCTGCACGGCGAAGCTGAAGTGCGCGTTGGCGCCCGAGGCATCCGGCACGAAGGTCAGCTTGCCGCTGGACACGTCGCTGACGCTGATGGCCTGGCCGGCCTTCACCGCAACGCCGTTGAGCAGCAGGCTGCCGGAGTCCGGCAGGGCCTTGATCAGCACGTTCTGCAGGCTGTGGTTCTGCCCGTTGGCGGAATCCGCGGTGTCGCTGAAGGCGAAGTCCTTGAGGCCGAAGGTGTAGGTCTTGCCGGCATAGAGGCTGGCCGAACCGTCCGCCGACAGCGGGGCGTCGTTCACCGGGTTGACGGTGAAGGTCAGGGTGTTGGACGAGCTGGAGAAGCTGTCGTGGCTGTCCTGCACCGAGAACTTCAGCGTCGCGTAGGCGGAGCCGGCGGCGTTGGCGATCGGGGTGTAGACCAGACTGGCGAGCAGGCTGACGGCGATCACCTGGCCGGCGGTCACCGACTGGCCGTTGAGGGTCAGGCTGCCGGCGGTGGGCAGGTTGTCGATGCGGATCGCCTTGAGCGCATCACCGGCGTCCTTGTCAGCGAAGCCGAAGTCGGCGGCGCTGAAGCTGCGGCTGCCGTCCTCGTTGAGGCTGACGGTCTTGTCGGCGCCGGTGGGGGCGTCGTTCTCGCCGTTGATGGTGATGGTCACGGTGGCCGGGGCGCTGACCGCGCCCTGGACGTCCTTGGCGGTGTAGGTGAAGGTCACCTGGCGCGATTCGCCGGCATTGAGCGAGTCGAACGCGGTGCCCGGGTTGTACACGTAGCTGCCGTTGGCGTTGAAGGTCAGGGTGCCGGCGCTCGGGCCGCAGACCAGGGCGTAGCCGTTGGCATCCACCGCGCTGTCGATATCGGTGGCGGCGGGTACCTGGCCGCTGATCGCAGTGTTCTCGCCGGTGGACTTGCTGTCGCTCTTCGCATCCGGCGCATCGTTGACCGCATTGACGCCAACGGTGACGGTCGCGGTGCTGGTGCCGCCGTGGCCGTCGCTGATGGTGTAGGTGAAGCTGCCGGTGCCGTTGAAGTCCTTGCTCGGCGAGAACACGACGTTGCCGTTTTCCAGCTTGACGCTGCCGTTGACCGCGCCCTGCACGCTGACGATCGACAGGCTATCGCCATCCACGTCGCTGTCATTGCCCAGCAGGGTCTGCGGGGCGATGGTCAGCGGGGTGTCCTCGTTGGTCACCAGTTCACCCACGGTGTGGGTCAGCCCGGTGCCGCCGAGGATGCTGTAGGTGCCGCCCTGCGGACGCATCTCGACCTCCAGCTGCGCCTGGCCGCCCTGATCCCAGTAGATGATCTCGATCTGGTGGTTGCCGCTCTCGGCGACGCTGAACACCGCCGATTCGCGACCGGTCGGGCTCTGGTTGCCGTCGTACTTGAAGACCTCCTTGCCGTCGATGCGGATGACGAAGCCGTCGTCCGCGTTGACGCGGAACTGGTAGCTGCCGGCGTTGAGGTTGACCAGGCCGGTGAGCTGGATGATGGCGTCGGAGGTGTTCGCCGGGTCGACGTTGAGGGTTGCTGCGTCGGTGGTGCCGAGGAACTTCTGCAGGTTGCCGTCGCCGCCCAGGTCACCGCCGCTGAGGTTGTAGTTCAGCGTGCTGGAGGTGAACGTGGCGCTGGGGTTGTGACCATTCATGAAGGTGGTCACCTGGCTCAGGCTGGTCAGGTTGCTGCCGTCCGGACCTTCGTTGTAGCCCCAGTAGTTGCCCTTCAGGCCGCTCAGGGAGAACGAGTCGTTCACCGCCACCGGGTTGTCGTTCACCGGGGTGACGTTGAAGGTCAGCTTGTTGGGCGTGGTGTCGAAGGCGCCGTTGCTGTCCTTCACCGAGAAGGTGAAGTTGGCGTAGTTGTTGCCATTGGCGTTGGCGGCCGGGGCGAACACCAGCTTGCCGAGGTCGGCGGCGTCGATCACCTGGCCGGCGGTCACGGCGCTGCCGTTGAGCTTCAGCGTGCCGTTGGTGGGCAGGCTGTCGATGCGCACGGCGCTCAGGGCGTCGTTGTGGTCGACATCGCTGAAGCCGAAGTCGGCGGCGCTGAAGCTGCGGCTGCTGTCCTCGTCCAGGGTGATGGTCTTGTCGGCGCCGTTGGGGGCGTCGTTGGCGCCGTTGACGGTGATGGTCACGGTGGCCGGGGCGCTGACCGCGCCTTCGGCGTCCTTGGCGGTATAGGTGAAGGTCACCTGGCGGCTCTCGCCCGGAGCGAGGGAGTCGAAGTCGGTGCCCGGGTTGAAGCTGTAGCTGCCGTTGGCGTTGAAGGTGAGCGTGCCGTTGCCGCTGCCCACGCCCTGTACCAGGGCGTAGCCATTGGGATTGACTGTGCTGTCGACGTCGGTTGCCGCTGGCACCTGGCCGTTGAAGGCGCTGTTCTCGCCAGTGGACTTGGCGTCGTTCTTGGCTTCGGGGGCGTCGTTGACCGGGGTGATGTTGAGGCTCACCACCGAGTCGACGGTGCCGCCATGACCGTCGCTGACGGTGATGGTGAAGCTGTCGCTGCCGTTGTAGTCCTTGGCCGGGGTGTAGGTGTAGTCACCGGTGGCGGGGTTGAGCGTGACGGTGCCGTGGGCGGGCGTGCTGCCGGCCTTCAGGGCGTAGCTCAGGGTGTCGCCGTCGACGTCGCTGGCGATGATCTTGCCGGTGACCGCGGTGTCTTCGGCGGTGGTCTTGGACTGGTTGCTGGTGGTCGGTGCGTCGTTGACCGGAGTGATGGTGAGGCTCACCACCGAGTCGACGGTGCCGCCATGGCCGTCGCTGACGGTGATGGTGAAGCTGTCGCTGCCGTTGTAGTCCTTGGCCGGGGTGTAGGTGTAGTCGCCGGTGGCCGGGTTGAGTACCAGGGTGCCGTGGGCGGGCGCGCCGTTGGCTTTCACCGCGTAGCTCAGGGTGTCGCCGTCGACATCGCTGGCGACGATCTTGCCGGTGAGCGGGGTGTCCTCGGCGGTGGTCTTGGCCTGGTCGCTGGTGGTCGGCGCGTCGTTGACCGGGGTGACGGTGATGTTCACCACCGAGTCGACGGTGCCGCCGTGGCCATCGCTGACACGGACGGTGAAGCTGTCTGCGCCGTTGTAGTCTTTCGCCGGCGTATAGGTGTACTCGCCGGTAGTCGGGTTGACCGTGACCGTGCCATGGCTCGGCGCGGAGCCGGTCTTCAGGGCGTAGCTCAGGGTGTCGCCGTCGACGTCGCTGGCGACGATCTTGCCGGTGAGAGGGGTGTCTTCGGCGGTGGTCTTGGCCTGGTCGCTGGTAGTCGGTGCATCGTTGACCGGGGTGATGGTGAGGCTCACCACCGAGTCGACGGTGCCGCCATGACCGTCGCTGACGGTGATGGTGAAGCTGTCGCTGCCGTTGTAGTCCTTGGCCGGGGTGTAGGTGTAGTCGCCGGTGGCCGTATTGAGCACCAGGGTGCCGTGGCTGACGCCGGTTTTCACCGCGTAGCTCAGGGTATCGCCATCGACATCGCTGGCGACGATCTTGCCGGTGAGTGGGGTGTCCTCGGCGGTGGTCTTGGCCTGGTCGCTGGTGGTCGGCGCGTCGTTGACCGGGGTGACGGTGATGTTCACCACCGAGTCGACGGTGCCGCCGTGACCATCGCTGACACGGACGGTGAAGCTGTCTGCGCCGTTGTAATCCTTGGCCGGGGTGTAGGTGTACTCGCCGGTGGTGGTGTTGAGCGCGACGGTGCCGTGGGCGGGCGTGCTGCCGGCCTTCAGGACGTAGCTCAGGGTGTCGCCGTCGACGTCGCTGGCGATGATCTTGCCGGTGAGCGGGGTGTCTTCCGCGGTGGTCTTGGCCTGGTCGCTGGTAGTCGGTGCATCGTTGACCGGGGTGATGGTGAGGCTCACCACCGAGTCGACGGTGCCGCCATGACCGTCGCTGACGGTGATGGTGAAGCTGTCGCTGCCGTTGTAGTCCTTGGCCGGGGTGTAGGTGTAGTCGCCGGTGGCCGTATTGAGCACCAGGGTGCCGTGGCTGACGCCGGTTTTCACCGCATAACTCAGGGTGTCGCCGTCGACATCGCTGGCGACGATCTTGCCGGTGAGCGGGGTGTCCTCGGCGGTGGTCTTGGCCTGGTCGCTGGTGGTCGGGGCGTCGTTGACCGGGGTAATGGTGATGTTCACCACCGAGTCGACGGTGCCGCCGTGACCATCGCTGACACGGACGGTGAAGCTGTCTGCGCCGTTGTAATCCTTGGCCGGGGTGTAGGTGTACTCGCCGGTAGTCGGGTTGACCGTGACTGAGCCATGGCTCGGCGCGGAGCCGGTCTTCAGGGCGTAGCTCAGGGTATCGCCGTCGACGTCGCTGGCGATGATCTTGCCGGTGAGCGGGGTGTCTTCCGCGGTGGTCTTGGCCTGGTTGCTGGTGGTCGGTGCGTCGTTCACCGGGGTGATGGTGAGGTTGACCACCTGGTCGACCACGCCGCCGTGGCCGTCGTTGACGGTGACGGTGAAGCTGTCGCCGCCGTTGTAGTCCTTGCTCGGCGTGTAGGTGTAGCTGCCATCGGCGTTGAGCACGATGGTGCCCTGGGTCGGCGCGGTCTTGAGCACGTAGGTGAGGCTGTCGCCATCGACGTCGGTGGCGCTGACGCGGCTGACCAGCGGGGTGTCTTCGGCGGTGGTGGTGTTCTTCGCCGGGTCGAACACCGGTGCGTCGTTCACCGGGGCGATGCCGACGGTGACGATCTGCTCGACGCTGCCGCCATGGCCGTCGCTGACCACCACGGTGAAGCTGTCGCTGCCGTTGTAGTCCTTGGCCGGGGTGTAGGTGTAGCTGCCGTCGCTGCCGAAGGTCACCGAGCCATGGGCCGGGCCGCTGCCGTTCTTCACGGCGTAGCCGAGGCTGTCGCCGTCGACGTCGCTGGCGTGGATCTGGCCGCTGACCGGGGTGTCCTCCTTGGTTTCCAGGTGCTGGGTGCCGGTGACGGTCGGCGCGTCGTTCACCGGGTAGACGGTGACGTTGAGGTCGAGGCTGTTGGTCGCCGAGTCGCTGTTGCTCTGTTCGGTCGCGGTGGCGCTGACTTCCAGCTTGATGGTGCCGTTGAAGTTCTCCGGCGGCGTCAGGGTCAGGGTGTCGAGGTTCCAGCCCTTGAGGTCGACGCTGTCGTGGGTGGCATCGGCAGTGAATTTGTTGGTGCCGTCGCTCAGGGTCGCACCAACGGGGATCTTGCCGATGGAGACGGAGAGGGTTTCCGAGCCGTCCTTGTCCACCAGCGAGGCCTTGATGTGCGACAGGTTGATCGCGCTGTCCTCGTTGCCCTCGTTGAGGCCGAACACCTTGTAGTGGCTCTGGCCGGAGTTGCCGGTCAGGTCGGACAGGCGCTCGCCGCCGGTGGTCAGCTCGCTGGTGTTGTGGAACACCTGGGCGCTGCCAGTGCCCAGCACCTGCGCGGCGCTGCCGTTGTCGGAGATGCTCAGGGTGTAGTTGCCCGGGCCGCTCTGGTTGTGCTGGTAGAGGGCGATCGGGTAGTAGCCGCTCTCGGTCGGCGTGTAGGTGCCGCTGAACTTGCCGCTGCTGCCGCCCCAGGTGGCTTCGGCGACGGTGCTGCCGCCGATCACCAGGCGCACGCTGTCGTCACCCGCGCCGGTGAAGGTGTAGGTATGCCCGGCTTCGAGGAAGATCAGGCCGCTGACCTTGGTCGCGGTACCGGCGGTGACGTCGGTGTTGCGCACGCTGTCGGTGGAGCCGTGGGTGGTCGGGGTGCCGGCTGCGTCGATCTTCTGCTGCAGGGTGGCAGGCGCTGCGCCATTGCCGCCGGTGCCCAGGTCCAGGCCGGTCCAGGTGTCCACGGTCAGGCCGGTGGCTTTCGGGTGGCTGGTGCTGCCGTCCAGGCTCAGGTTCGGCTTGTCCGCCACCGCCTCGATGCTCACCGCCACGGTGGAGGTGGCGGTGCCGCCCTTGCCGTCGCTGATGGTGTAGGTGATGGTGTCGGAGCCGCTGAAGTTTTCCTTCGGCGAGTAGGTGAGGGTGCCGTCCTGGTTGATCACCACGGTGCCATTGGTAGCGCTGGCGCCGGTGACGAGCAGGTGGTCGCCTTCGGCATCGGTATCGTTGCCCAGCACGTCGATGGTCACCGGCGTGTCTTCGCTGGTGTGCGCGGTGTCGGTGTTGGCCACCGGATCATCGTTGGTGCCGTTGACGGTGATGGTGATGGTCTGCGGATCGCTCAGCGCGCCGCTGTTGTCCTTCGCCTGGTAGGTGAAGGTGACGTTCTCCGACTGGCCGGTGGCCAGGTGGTCGAAGGCGGTACCCGGATTGAAGGTGTAGCTGCCATCGCTGTTGAACACGAGGCTGCCCTTGCCCTGGGCGACATCGGTGGCCAGCTGGTAGCCCACCACGCTGCCGTCGACGTCGGTGGCCACCGGGACCTGGCCGTGCAGGACAGTGTTCTCTCCGGTGCTCTGGTTGTCGGCGTAGGCGACCGGCTTGTCATTGGTGCCGGTGACGGTGATGGTGATGGTCTGCGGATCGCTCAGCGCGCCGTTGTTGTCCTTCGCCTGGTAGGTGAAGGTCACGCTCTCGCTCTGGCCGACGTTCAGGTGGTCGAACGCGCTGCCCGGATTGAAGCTGTAGCTGCCATCGGCATTGAAGGTCAGCGTGCCTTTGCCCTGGGCGATGCCGCTCGCCAACTGGTAGCTGGCGATGGTGCCGTCCACGTCAATGGCGACCGGCACCTGGCTCTGCAGCACGGTGTTCTCGCCGGTGGTCTTGCTGTCGGCGAAGGCGACCGGTGCGTCGTTGGTGCCATTGATGGTGACGGTGACCGTGGTGCTGGTGCCGTCGGCGGCCTTCACGGTGAAGGTGTCGGTGAGCTGGTCACCGACGTTCAGCTCGTTGTAGGCCGAGTTGGCGACATAGCTCCAGCTGCCGTTGGCGGTGATGCTGAACGTGCCGTGATCGCCGGCGGTGTTGGTCTGCGCCTGGAATATGGCGGGGCTGTCGACGTCGTTGACGATCAGCTGGCCGCCGATGGTGACCGGAGCATTGGTTTCATTGGCGCTGCCAGTGGTCTGGCCGCTGATCACTGCGGCGTCGTTGGTGCCGGTCACGGTGATGGTGATGGTCTGCGGATCGCTCAGTGCGCCGTTGTTGTCCTTCGCCTGGTAGGTGAAGGTGACGTCCTGGGTCTGGCCCTGCGCCAGGTAATCAAAGGCCGTGCCCGGATTGAAGACGTAGCTGCCATCGGCATTGAAGGTCAGCGTGCCTTTGCCGCCGCCGATGCCGGTGGCCAACTGGTAGCTGGCGATGGTGCCGTCCACATCGGTGGCGGCCGGCACCTGGCCCAGGAGAATGGTGTTCTCTTCGGTGGTCTGGCTGTCGGCCGAGGCGACCGGAGCATCGTTGGTGCCGTTGATGGTCACGGTGACGCTGGTGGTGGTGCCGTCAGCGGCCTTCACGGTGAAGCTGTCGGTGAGCTGGTCACCGACATTCAGCTCGTTGTAGGCCGAGTTGGCGACGTAGCTCCAGCTGCCATCGGCGCCAATGCTGAACTTGCCGTAGCTGCCGGCGGTGTCGGTCTGGGTCTGGAAGCTGGCCGGGCTGTCGACGTCAGTGATGTTCAGCTTGCCGTCAATAGTGACCGGGGCGTTGGTTTCATTGGCGCTGCCGCTGCTCTGGCCTGTGATCACCGCGGCATCGTTGCTGCCGGTAACGGTGATGGTGATGGTCTGCGGATCGCTCAGGGCGCCGCTGTTGTCCTTCGCCTGGTAGGTGAAGGTCACGGTTTCGGACTGGCCGACATTCAGGTGATCGAACGCAGTACCCGGATTGAAGCTGTAGCTGCCATCGGCATTGAAGGTCAGCGTGCCTTTGCCTTGGGCCACGTCGGTCGTCAGCTGGTAGCTGGCGACGGTGCCGTCGACGTCAGTGCCGGACGGAACCTGGGCGTTGAGCACGCCGTTCTCGTCGGTGGTCTGGGCGTCGGCGAAGGCTACCGGCTTGTCGTTGGTGCCGTTGATGGTCACGGTAACGGTGGTGCTGGTGCCATCGGCTGCCTGCACGGTGAAGCTGTCGGTGAGCTTGTCGCCGACGTTCAGCTCGTTGTAGGCGGAGTTGGCGACATAGCTCCAGCTGCCATCGGCGCCAATGCTGAACTTGCCGTAGTTGCCAGCGGTGTCGGTCTGGGCCTGGAAGCTGGCCGGGCTGTCGACATCGGTGATGTTCAGCTTGCCATCGATGGTAACCGGGGCATTGGTTTCGTCGGTGGCACCGGAACTCTGGCCGGTGATCACCGCCGCGTCGTTGGTACCGGTCACGGTGATGGTGATGGTCTGCGGGTCGCTCAGTGCGCCGTTGTTGTCCTTCGCCTGGTAGGTGAAGGTCACGGTCTCGCTCTGGCCGACGTTCAGGTGATCGAACGCAGTACCCGGATTGAAGCTGTAGCTGCCATCGGCATTGAAGGTCAGCGTGCCTTTGCCCTGAGCGACGTCGGTGGCCAGTTGGTAGCTGGCAACGGTGCCGTCCACGTCGGTGCCGGCCGGAACCTGGGCGTTGAGCACGCCGTTTTCGTCGGTGGTCTGGGTATCGGCAAAGGCGACCGGTGCGTCGTTGGTGCCGTTGATGGTCACGGTGACGGTGGTCGTGGTGCCGTCGGCTGCCTGCACGGTGAAGCTGTCGATGAGCTTGTCGCCGACGTTCAGCTCGTTGTAGGCGGAGTTGGCGACGAAGGTCCAGGTGCCGTCGCTGGTGATGCTGAACTTGCCGTAGTTGCCGGCGGTGTCGGTCTGGGCCTGGAAGCTGGCCGGGCTGTCGACGTCGGTGATGTTCAGCTTGCCATCGATGGTAACCGGGGCATTGGTTTCGTCGGTGGCACCGGAGCTCTGGCCGGTGATCACCGCCGCGTCGTTGGTACCGGTCACGGTGATGGTGATGGTCTGCGGGTCGCTCAGTGCGCCGTTGTTGTCCTTCGCCTGGTAGGTGAAGGTCACGGTCTCGCTCTGGCCGACGTTCAGGTGATCGAACGCGGTACCCGGATTGAAGCTGTAGCTGCCATCGGCGTTGAAGGTCAGCGTGCCTTTGCCCTGGGCGACGTCGGTGGCCAGTTGGTAGCCGACCACGGTGCCGTCCACGTCGGTGGCAGTCGGAACCTGGGCGTTGAGGACGCCATTCTCGTCGGTGGTCTGGGTGTCGGCGAAGGCCACCGGCTTGTCGTTGGTGCCGGTGACGGTGATGGTCAGCGTCTTGCTGTCGGTCGCGCCGTACTCGTCGGTGACGATGTACTTGACCTGCAGGGTCTGGACCTGGCCCTCGGCCAGGGACTGGTAGGCCGAGTTGTTGCCGTCGAAGGTCCAGCTGCCATCGGTCTTCAGGGTGAAGCCGGCCGGCGGGGTGCCGTCGACGCTGAAGCTGAGCTTGGCGCCGTCGTCGATGTCGGTGGCGGTGAACTGGCCCTTGCTGACCTGGTCTTCGGTGGCGGCGACCGGGGTGGCGGCATTGGCGACCGGCGCATCGTTGGTGCCGGTGACGGTGATCACCAGCAGGCTGGAGGACTTGGCGCCATGCTCGTCGGTGACGGTGAAGGGCACGCTGATGACCTGCACCGCCCCTTGTTTGAGGTGCTGGTAGGCGGCGTCGCCGGCGTTGAAGCTCCACTGGCCGTCGCTGCCGACGGTCAGGCCGGCCGGCAGCTTGCCGGTGCTGAAGGTCAGCTGGGCGCCGTTATCGACGTCGATGGCCTTGAGGGTACCGTTGATCTGCGCATCTTCCTTCACGCTGTTGAGCAGCGAGGGGATGGCGATCGGCGTGTCGTTGGTGCCGGTGACGGTGATGGTCAGGGTGTTGGTATCGGTAGCACCGTGCTCGTCGGTCACGGTGTAGTCGACCTTCAGCTCCTTGGTCTCGCCGGCGGCGAGGCTCTGGTAGGCCGGATCGAGGCCGTTGAACACCCAGGTGCCGTTCTTGGCCAGGACGAAGCCGGCCGGCGCCTTGTCGTTGAGGCTGAAGCTGAGCTTGGCGCCATCGTCGACGTCGCTGGCGGTGAGCTTGCCGTAGCTGATCTTGTCTTCGCTGGCGTTGGTGCTGATGGCGTCGGCCACCGGCGCGTCGTTGGTACCGGTGATGGTGATGGTCAGGGTGCTGGAGCTGAACCCGCCGTGCTCGTCGGTAACGGTGAACGGCACGTTGATGACCTGGGTCGCACCGGCTTTGAGGTGCTGGTACTCACTGACGCCGGCATCGAAGCTCCACTTGCCGTCGGCATCGACGCTGAAGCCGGCCGGGGCGGTCTTGTCCAGGCTGTAGGTGAGCTTGGCGCCGTCGTCGGCGTCGGTGGCGGCGAGCTGGCCGTTGATCTGGCTGTCTTCCTTCACCGCCTCGCTGGTGGCGCTGGCGACCGGCGCGTCGTTGCTGCCGGTGACGGTGATGGTGATGGTCTGCGGGTCGCTCAGCGCGCCGTCGTTGTCCTTCGCCTGGTAGGTGAAGGTGACGGTTTCGCTCTTGCCGACTGCCAGGTGATCGAAGGCGCTGCCCGGATTGAAGCTGTAGCTGCCATCGGCATTGAAGGTCAGCGTGCCTTTGCCCTGGGCGACGTCGGTGGTCAGCTGGTAGCCGACTACGCTGCCGTCCACGTCGGTGGCAGTCGGTACCTGGGCGTTGAGGACGCCATTCTCGTCGGTGGTCTGGCTGTCGGCGAAGGCCACCGGCTTGTCATTGCTGCCAGTCACCGTGATGGTGATGGTCTGCGGGTCGCTGAGGGTGCCGCTGTTGTCCTTCGCCTGGTAGGTGAAGGTCACGGTCTCGCTCTGGCCCACGTTCAGGTGATCGAACGCGTTGCCCGGGTTGAAGCTGTAGCTGCCATCGGCGTTGAAGGTCAGCGTGCCTTTGCCCTGGGCCACATCGGTCGTCAGCTGGTAGCTGGCAACGGTGCCGTCCACGTCAGTGCCGGCCGGAACCTGGGCGTTGAGCACGCCGTTCTCGTCGGTGGTCTGGGTGTCAGCGAAGGCTACCGGCTTGTCGTTGGTGCCGTTGATAGTCACGGTGACCGTGGTGCTGGTGCCGTCGGCAGCCTGCACGGTGAAGCTGTCGGTGAGCTTGTCGCCGACGTTCAGCTCGTTGTAGGCGGAGTTGGCAACGTAGCTCCAGGTGCCATCGGCGGCGATGCTGAACTTGCCGTAGCTGCCGGCGGTGTCGGTCTGCGCCTGGAAGCTGGCCGGGCTGTCGACATCGGTGATGTTCAGCTTGCCGTCGATAGTGACCGGGGCGTTGGTTTCATTGGCGCTGCCGCTGCTCTGGCCGGTGATCACCGCGGCGTCATTGCTGCCAGTGACGGTGATGGTGATGGTCTGCGGATCGCTCAGCGCACCGTTGTTGTCCTTCGCCTGGTAGGTGAAGGTCACGGTCTCGCTCTGGCCAACGTTCAGATGATCGAACGCGTTGCCCGGGTTGAAGCTGTAGCTGCCATCGGCGTTGAAGGTCAGGGTGCCTTTGCCCTGGGCCACGTCGGTCGTCAGCTGGTAGCCGACGACGGTGCCGTCCACATCGGTGGCAGTCGGTACCTGGGCGTTGAGGACGCCGTTCTCGTCGGTAGTCTGGGTGTCGGCGAAGGCGACCGGCGCATCGTTGGTGCCGTTGATGGTCACGGTGACCGTGGTCGTGGTGCCGTCGGCAGCCTGTACGGTGAAGCTGTCGATGAGCTTGTCGCCGACGTTCAGCTCGTTGTAGGCCGAGTTGGCGACGAAGGTCCAGGTGCCGTCGCTGGTGATGCTGAACTTGCCGTAGCTGCCGGCGGTGTCGGTCTGGGCCTGGAAGCTGGCCGGGCTGTCGACATCGGTGATGTTCAGCTTGCCGTCGATAGTGACCGGGGCGTTGGTTTCATTGGCGCTGCCACTGCTCTGGCCGGTGATCACCGCAGCGTCGTTGCTGCCAGTCACCGTGATGGTGATGGTCTGCGGAGCGCTCAGCGCACCGTTGTTGTCCTTCGCCTGGTAGGTGAAGGTCACGGTCTCGCTCTGGCCTACGTTCAGATGGTCGAACGCAGTGCCCGGATTGAAGCTGTAGCTGCCATCGGCGTTGAAGGTCAGGGTGCCTTTGCCCTGGGCCACATCGGTCGTCAGCTGGTAGCCGACGACGGTGCCGTCCACATCGGTGGCAGTCGGTACCTGGGCATTGAGGACGCCGTTTTCGTCGGTGGTCTGGGCGTCAGCGAAGGCCACCGGCGCATCGTTGGTGCCGGTGACGGTGATGGTGATGGTCTGCGGGTCGCTCAGCGCGCCATTGTTGTCCTTCGCCTGATAGGTGAAGGTGACGTCGCGGGTTTCGCCCTGGGCCAGGCTGTCGAAGTCCTTGCCCGGATTGAACACATAGCTGCCGTCGGCATTGAAGGTCAGCGAGCCGTTGCCGTTGCCCAGGTTGCTGGTGAGCTGATAGCCGACCACCGTGCCGTCGACGTCGGTCGCG
Organism: Pseudomonas nitroreducens; assembly: GCF_014204515.1. GTDB lineage: Bacteria > Pseudomonadota > Gammaproteobacteria > Pseudomonadales > Pseudomonadaceae > Pseudomonas > Pseudomonas nitritireducens_A. The sequence goes on from NZ_JACHLI010000004.1 coordinate 122,949, forward strand.
GTCGGAACCTGCCCCTGCAGAACGGTGTTCTCTTCGGTGCTGGCGGAACCGGGGAGGGCCACCGGAGCGTCGTTGGTGCCGGTCAGGGTGATGGTCAGGGTCGCCGTGCTGGTGGCGCCGTGCTCGTCGGTGACGGTGTAGGGGACCTGCACCACCTGGGTTTCGCCTTCGGCCAGGTGCTGGTAGGCCGGGTCCTTCGCATCCAGGCTCCAACTGCCGTCCGGCTTGAGGGTGAAGCCGGCGGGCGGATTGCCGTTGGTGGAGAAGCTCAGGCTGCTGCCGGTGTCGCGGTCGGTGGCGACCAGTTGGCCGCCGATCACGCTGTCTTCGTTGCCGCTGGCCTGGCCATCCTGGGCCACCGGCGTGTCGTTGGCACCCTGGATGTTGATGGTGATGACGCGGGTATCGGTGGCGCCCGACGGGTCGGTGACGGTGACGGTGAAGCTTTCGCTGGGGTTCTGGCCCAGGGGCAGGGCGTTCACCGCGTTGGCGTCGACCACGTAGGTGTAGCTGCCGTCCGGGTTGACCGTCAGCGAACCGTAGGCGCCCTTGGCGCTGCCGCTCCAGATCAGGTTGGTGTCGTCGACGTCGGTGGCGCTCAGCTGGCCCTTGATGTCGGCGAAGCTGTCGTTGGCGGCGGTGTCGACCACGTTGCCGGTGTAGGTGCCCGAAGCGACCGGTGCGTCGTTCACCGGGGTGATGCCCAGGTTGACGGTCAGGGTGCTGGAGGCGCCGCGGCTGTCGGTGACGATCACGGTGAAGCTGTCGGCGCCGTTGTAGTCGCCGTTGGGCTGGTACTGCCAGGTGCCATTGGGGTTGAGCACCAGCTGGCCGTTGCTCGGGCCCTGGCCGACGCTGTAGCTGATGGTGTCGCCGTTCGGATCGCGGGCGGCGAAGGCGCCATTGAGCAGGGTGTCCTCGGGCGTGGTGAGGTTCAGTTCGCCATTGCTGCCTTCGGTGAATTCCGGGGCCAGGTTCGGCGGCAGTTCGCCCTGCCGTTCGTCGGATGCGTCGCGCCCGTTGTTCGGGCCGGCAGTGTCATAGCCGATGTTCGGGTCGACCCGGCCGGCGGTCTCGTTGAGCATCACGAAGCTGTGGCTGCCACCGGCCGCACCGGAGCCGCCCGCCGACGCGCCGGCGCTCGGGCCCGCCGCGGTGGGGGCCAGGGCCTGGGTCGGGTCGAGACCGGCGGCGATCGCCTTCTGCAGCTCCTCGGCGCTCGGCGCCTGGACCTCGGCCTGCTGCGCGCGGGCGTGCTCGGCCTGCGGCAGGTCGGCGGCGCTCCACTGGCTGTCGCGGCCCAGGTCGACCAGTTTGCCGTTGCCCACATCCAGGGTCACCGCGCCCGCGGCGCCGGTGAGCAGCTGGTCGCCCTGATAGATGCGATCACCTTCCACCAGGACGCGCTGAACGCCCTCGGCGGATACCGCAATCACTTGGCCGATGATGCTTTTTACGACCGCGACGACGCTGCTCATGCATTTCTCCTGGTGAGGCTTGCCTGGTTGCCGACCGGCCGCATGATGGTCGGCTCAGGTGGCATTCCCTTGTCTGTGAGAGCAAAAAATTTGGCGTCAAACTCTTGGCTTATCGCGATTCGAAATTACGTATATGCCAATGTATTGACCATTCGACTGCCATCCTAAACAATTGGCAAATCGATGTCACTTTGATATCGGGTGCTCGCGTAAAAAAATTTAGCGTGAAATTGATCACGCTTTTCGATGCTTCCTTGCAGCGCATTCGCCGGTCTTTTGACGCTTTTTGCGCCAATCGAATCGCTGCGGCTATCTCACTGATAAGGATGTTTTCCTCATGCGTCTGCGATTCGCTGCTGTTGTGCCCTTTGCCCTCTCATTCGTCGTTCCCGCCCATGCCGACAGCCTCACCCAGGCCATGCAGAAAGCGATGGACTACCACCCGGAAATCCAGGCCGGGGTGAACTCCCGCCTGGCCGCCGACAAGCAGCTGCGCGCTGCGAAGGGCGGCTACCTGCCGTCCGTCGACCTGACCGCCGGTTATGGTCGCGAAGGCTCCGACAACACCACCACCCGAGCGAACGGTGACCACGACTGGAAGACCCTGAACCGTGGCGAATCCAACCTCGCCCTGCGCCAGATGGTCTTCGATGGCTTCGCCACCTCCAGCGAAGTCGGCCGCCAGCAGGCCAACGTCAACTCCCGCGCCTATGCGCTGCTGGGCACCTCCGAGCGCACCGCGCTGGACGTCGCCCAGGTCTACATCGATGTGCTGCGCCGCCAGGAAATGGTCCGGCTGGCCGAGGAAAATCTGAAGAACCACCAGCGCGTCTACGACCAGATCAGCCTGCGCAGCTCGCGCGGCGTCGGCCGCCTGGCGGACCAGGACCAGGCCGAAGCACGCCTGGCCCAGGCGCAGAACAACCTGATGACCGAGCAGACCAACCTGGCCGATGCCCGCACCAACTACTACAGCGTGGTGGGCAGCGATCCGCTGGAACTGACCGATCCCAGCGGTCTTGTCGGCCAGTTGCCCGAAGACCTGCAGGCCGCCCGTCGGCAGCTGGTGGAGAACAGCCCGATCCTGCGCTCGGCGGAATCCGACGTGGCAGCGGCCGAGAAACAGTACGAAGCGGCGAAATCGACCTTCTATCCGAGATTCGATGCAGAACTTTCCCGCGGTGCCGATAACAACCTCGACGGAGAAGAAGGCCACAACAACGAATGGCAGGCCATGCTGCGCATGCGCTACAACCTGTTCGCCGGTGGCAGCAACAAGGCCGAGCTGGAAGCCAAGTCCTACGAGGCGAACCAGGCCCTGGATATCCGCAACAACGCCCTGCGCCAGTTGAACGAGGAACTCGGTTTGTCCTGGAACGCCCTGAACAACGCCCGCGACCAGCTGCCCATCGCCCGCCAGTACGTGGACTACAGCACCCGTGTGCGCGAGGCGTACCAGAAGCAATTCACCATCGGCGAGCGTACCCTGCTCGACCTGCTGGACAGCGAGAACGAACTGTTCAACGCTTCGCGCCGTCTGGTCGACCTGAAGTACACCGAGCTGTTCACCCAGTACCGCATCAAGGCGACCCTGGGCGAGCTGCTCAAGAGCCAGGGCGTGGTAGCGCCGCTGGCCTCGGTGGCGTCGGAAAACATCAAACCGAAAGTCCAGCTCCCCGGCCTGAACTGAGCCGGCCCATAGTCCAGCCAAGAGAACACCCGCGTGGATCAAGAAGTCAGTGCAGTTCCCTTAAGTCATGATCCGCGCGGTCTGCTGGACGACCCGCTGCTGGACAGCCTGCTGACGCTCTGTCAGCTGCACCAGAAGCCGGCCAGCCGCGCCATGCTCACCAACGGGCTGCCGCTGCCCGGCCAGCGCCTGTCCGCCGAACTGCTGCCGCGCGCCGCCGCGCGTGCCGGCCTGCAGGGGCGCCTGCTGCAGCGCAGGCTGGAGCAGATTCCCGCGCTGGCGATGCCGGCCATGCTGCTGCTGCGCGAAGGGCGCTGCGCGGTGCTGCTGGGCTGGGAAAGCAACGGCGATGCGCGCCTGCTGCTGTCGGAAAGCGACGGCGGCGAAGTGCGCGTCACCCGCGAGCTGCTGAGCGAGGACTACGCCGGCCAGGCCTTCTTCGCCCAGCCGCAGCACAAGTTCGACCTGCAGCACGGCGAGCTGATCCCGCGGGTCAAGAGCTGGTTCCGCGATACCTTGAAGCGCTCGCGCTGGCTGTACGTCGACGCCGTCGCCGCGAGCCTGCTGATCAACCTGATCGCCCTGGCCGCGCCGCTGTTCGTGATGAACGTCTACGACCGCGTGGTGCCCAACCAGGCCGCCGCCACCCTCTGGGTACTGGCCATCGGCATCAGCGGCGCCTACCTGTTCGACCTGCTGCTCAAGACCATGCGCGGCCTGTGCCTGGACCTGGCCGGCAAGAAGACCGACCTGATCATCTCGGCGACGCTGTTCGAACGCATCGTCGGCATGAGCATGAAGTACCGTCCGGCGCGGGTCGGCTCGTTCGCCCAGAACATCCACGAATTCCAGACCCTGCGCGACTTCCTCAACTCGCTGACGCTGACCACCCTGATCGACCTGCCGTTCACCCTGCTGATCCTGCTGGTGATCGGCATCATCGGCGGGCCGCTGGTGTTCGTCCCGCTGGTCGCCTTCCCGCTGGCCGCGGGCCTGGGCTGGCTGCTGCAGCGGCCGCTGGTGGAAACCATGAACCGCACCATGGCCCTGGCCGCCGAGCGCCAGTCGAGCCTGATCGAGACCCTCGCCAGCCTCGACGCGGTGAAGGTCAACAACGCCGAAAGCGAGCGCCAGTACCTGTGGGAACAGACCATCGGCACCCTCAGCCGCCTGGAGCTGCGGGTCAAGCTGCTGTCGACCCTGGCGATGAACCTCACCGTGCTGATCCAGGCCCTGGCCGGGGTCATCATGATCATCGGCGGCGTCTACCTGATCATCGCCGGCGACCTCTCCATGGGCGGCCTGATCGCCTGCTACATGCTCAACGGCCGCGCCCTCGGCCCGCTGACCCAGCTCTCCGGGCTGATCCAGCGCTACCAGCAGGCGCGCCTGTCCATGGCCACCACCAACCAGATGATGGAGCTGCCCCAGGAGCGCAACGCCGACGAACGTCCGCTGACCCGCTCGCAGCTGCGCGGCGCCATCGAGATGCGCGGTCTGGACTTCGCCTACCCGAACCAGCAGGTCGCGGCGCTGCACGGCATCAACCTGCAGATCCGCGCCGGCGAGAAAGTCGGCATCATCGGCCGCAGCGGCTCGGGCAAGAGCTCCCTGGCGAAACTCATCGTCGGCCTGCATCAGCCCGACAACGGCAACCTGCTGGTCGATGGCGCCGACGTGCGCCAGCTGGACATCAGCGAGCTGCGCCACAACATCGGCTACGTGCCGCAGGACATCAGCCTGTTCAGCGGCACCCTGCGCGACAACCTGGTGGCCGGCGCCCGCTACATCGACGACGAACGCGTGCTGGAAGTGGCCGAGCTGACCGGCGTCAACGAGTTCGCCCGCCTCCATCCGCAGGGCTACGAACTGCAGGTCGGCGAGCGCGGCCTGAGCCTGTCCGGCGGCCAGCGGCAGAACGTCTCGCTGGCTCGCGCGCTGTTGCTCGACCCGCCGATCCTGCTGCTCGACGAGCCCACCAGCGCCATGGACAACGCCGGCGAGGAACGCCTGAAGCAGCGCCTGCAGGCGATCATGGGCGAAAAGACGCTGCTGCTGGTCACCCACCGTGCCTCCATGCTCAGCCTGGTGGACCGCCTGGTGATCATCGACAAGGGACGCATCATCGCCGACGGTCCGAAGGACGTGGTGATGGATGCACTGAAGAAGGGGCAGATCAGTGTCGCTTAATCCCAAGGGCAATATCCGCCACGGCATCGGTGGCTATTTCAAGGGCAGCGACAGCCTCTCCGGCCAGCCGCTTCCGGAAGTCAGCAAGGCCCTGATCGAGGATGCGCCGCGCGTGGTGCGCCTGACCATCTGGGTGCTGATCGGCTTCGTCGCCTTCCTCCTGCTGTGGGCGCATTTCGCCAGGATCGACGAGGTGACCCGCGGCGAAGGCAAGGCGATTCCCTCGTCCAAGGTGCAGAAGATCCAGAACCTGGAAGGCGGCATCGTCTCGCAGATCTTCGTCCATGAAGGGCAGGTGGTGCAGGCCGGCGAGCAGCTGATGCGCCTGGACCCGACGCGCTTCCAGTCCAACGTCGGCGAGACCGAGGCCGATCGCCTGGCGATGTTCCTGCGCGTGGAGCGTCTCTCCGCCGAGGTGGAAGATCGCCCGCTGAACATCCCCGACGACGTGCGCGCCAAGGTGCCCGGCCAGGCCAGCAGTGAAGAGGCGCTGTTCCACAGCCGCCAGCAGCAGCTCACCGATGAAACCGACGGCCTGCAGCAGCAACTGGTGCAGAAGCAGCAGGAACTGCGCGAGTTCGTCTCCAAGCAGGCCCAGTACCGCAACAGCCTGAACCTGCTGCGCCAGGAAATCTCCATGTCCGAGCCGCTGGTGGCCCAGGGCGCCATGTCCCAGGTGGAGCTGCTGCGCCTCAAGCGTGGCGAGGTGGAGAACCGCGGCCAGCTGGATGCCACCACCCTGGCGATCCCGCGTGCCGAGGCGGCGATCAAGGAAGTCGAACGCAAGGTCGCCGAGACCCGCTCGCGCTTCCGCAGCGACGCCCTCAAGGAACTCAACGAGGCCCGCACCGAACTGAGCAAGGCCACCGCCACCGGCAAGGCGCTGGAAGACCGCGTCAGCCGCACCCTGGTCACCTCGCCGGTGCGCGGCATCGTCAAGCAGCTGCTGGTGAACACCATCGGCGGGGTGATCCAGCCAGGCAGCGACCTGATCGAGATCGTCCCGCTGGACGACACCCTGCTGGTGGAAGCGCGCATCCGTCCGCAGGACATTGCCTTCCTGCGTCCCGGCCAGCACGCCATGGTCAAGTTTACCGCCTACGACTACACCATCTACGGCGGCCTGCAGGCGGACCTGGAACAGATCGGCGCCGACACCGTCACCGACGAGGACGGCAACAGCTTCTACCTGATCAAGCTGCGCACCCGAAAAAGCCACCTGGGCACCGACGACAAGCCGCTGCTGATCATCCCCGGCATGGTGGCCAGCGTGGACATCATCACCGGCAAGAAGAGCATCCTCAGCTACCTGCTCAAGCCCATCCTGCGGGCCAAGGCCGAGGCGCTGCGCGAGCGCTGAGTTCGCCGAGCCACTGCAAACGGGCCGCCCCAAGGGTGGCCCGTTTCGTTTGCGCACCGAGTGCGGCGACGGGGTGGCCATTCGTAGGAGCGGACTCCGTCCGCGATTGGCCCCGCGTCCTGCCGGAGATGAGTTGTCCTGCGCAAGGCGAGCCTGTGATCCACAGAGACGACTGCAAGCGCGTCCCCACTTTCGTACTCTTCCTCTCGCTTTTTCCGCAGTGCGACGGCAACCTTGGGCTCTTCTCCATTCGCCGCAACGGAAGCTCGATCATGAACAGGATTTCACTGCTGACCCTGGCGCTGCTGGCCGCCCTGGGCACGTCCAGGGCCTTTGCCGAAGATGCAGCTGCTGGCTCCAGCGCCCTCAAGGACTCCGCCAAGGCGGCGGTATCCTCGGCCATTTCCGCGGGCAAGAACCTGCTCGGGGGCGTCTCGGATGGTGTCACCGAAGGCCGCGAGTCGGCCCAGGGCAGCGACGGCTCGATCGTGGTCTCCAGCCTCGCGCAGATGGAGGGCCAGGTCAGCGTGCAGCTGCTCAAGGTCGAAAGCTCCGAAGACGGCAACCTGACGGCTCTGCTGGGGTTCAAGAACGCTACCGACAAGCCGCTGCGGCTGATCAACCTGCGCCAGACCGGCGCCTTGCTGGCCATCGACGAGGAGGGCTACTCCAGCTCGCCTTTGTCGGGACCGATCAATCCGGACGACGTGACCATCCCGGCGAAGACGGGCGTGCGGCAGAAGTTCGTGTTCGAAGGGCCGACAGCGGCCGTGCAGTCGATTCGCCTCTGGGGGCGTGATTTCGAGGTCAAGCGCTGATCATGACGGCCCCGCCTGCGGGCGGGGCTGTCGACTTCATCAGTAGGCTACGGTGAACCGCTGCTGGTGATGGTTGGCCTGCTCGGCCTCGTCGATCATCGCTACCGCCAGGTCCGGCAGGGAGATGCGGCTTTCGCCGTTGCCATCGAACAGTACCTGGTCGCCGCCGAGGCGGAAGCTGCCGGTGCGGGTTTCGCCGTCGAGCAGCATGGCCGGGCTGAGGAAGGCCCAGTCCAGTTCCTTTTCGCCGCGCAGCTGGTCCAGCGCGTCGGCCGCGCCCAGTGCGCCCTGTTTCCATTGCTCGGGGAATTCCGGGCTGTCCACCAGGCGCTGGCCCGGAGCGATCTCCAGGCTGCCGGCGCCGCCGAGGACCAGCAGGCGCTTCACGCCGGAAGCTTTCACGCCATCAAGAATGGCGCGACTGCCCTTGGCGTGGCTGCCACGGATGTCCGGGTTGCCCCAGCCGGCATTGAAGGCGCTGACCACTGCATCCTGGCCGGCCACCGCGCGGGCAACCTGGGCCGGGTCGTAGACATCGGCCTGGACCACTTTGAGGTTGTCCCGCGCCGGCAGCTTCGCCGGATCGCGCACCAGCGCCGTCACCGTGTGGCCGCGACGCAGGGCCTCTTCGAGGAAGTAATGGCCGACGTGGCCGGTGGCGCCGATCAGGGCAAGTTTCATGGAATCACCTTTTTGTGGGAGAGGCTGCCGCACGCTGGCGGCCGGTGATCCATCTTCGACTCGGCGGGGCAGGGGATAAAGCCGTGCCGGCGCCATGCACTCGTAAGCCTGACTTCACAATGGCGTCATTGATCGAAGAGTTTCTGCACCACCGAGAAGTCCTGCTCACCGTGCCCCTGTTTCACCAGCAGCCGGTATATCGCCAGCGCCAGGCTGCCCATGGGCGTGCTGTTGCCGCTGACCTGGGCGGTCTCCAGGGCCAGGCCCAGGTCCTTGGTCATCAGCGAGGCCATGAAGCCGCCGCTGTAGCCGCGCGAGGCAGGGGCGTTCTCCATCACCCCGGGCCACGGGTTGTACACCTCCAGTGCCCAGTTGCCGCCGGAGCTGCGCCGCATGATCTCCGACAGCACCGCCGGGTCCAGGCCGTTGGCGGCGCCCAGGGCTAGGGATTCGGCGGTGCCGATCATCAGCACGGCGAGCAACTGGTTGTTGCACACCTTGGCGACCTGGCCGGCGCCGTCGCCGCCGGCGTGGAAGATGTTGCGGCCCATGGCGGCGAACACCGGCTGGGCACGTTCGAGCACCTCGGCGTCGCCGCCGACCATGAAGGTCAGGGTGCCGGCGATGGCGCCGCCGGTGCCGCCGGAGACCGGGGCGTCGAGCATCGGGATGCGTTTGTCCGCCGCGGCCTGGTGGACCTTGCGCGCCGAAGCGGGAGCGATGGTCGAGCACTCCAGCACCAGGGTGCCGGGGGCGATGTGTTCGAGCAGGCCTTCGTTGCCGAGGTAGAGCCCCTCGACGTGCTGGCTGGCCGGCAGCATGGTGACCACCACGTCGGCGCCGTCCACCGCGTCGTGGGCGCTGCGCGCAGCGCTGGCACCCTGGACGACCAGGCCGTCGACGGCACTCTGCACCAGATCGAACACACGCAGCAGGTAGCCGGCCTTGATCAGGTTGGCGGCCATGGGGGCGCCCATGTGGCCGAGGCCGATGAAGGCGATGGTTTGCATGCTGGTTTCCTCCTGTTCAACCACAGAAGCACTCCAGCGCTGCATGGATCATGTAGGAGCGAGCTTGCTCGCGAACCGGCCCCGCAGCGAAGCCGTTCGCGAGCGAGCTCGCTCCTACAGGGGACGACCGCCGCGGCTACAGGTCCGCCAGCGGATGCTCGCCCTCCCAGGTCGCGTCGAAGTGCGCATTCACCACAGCATCAGGTATGGCAGCGATATCCGGCCAGTGCCAGTGCGGCGCGTTGTCCTTGTCGATCAGCCGGGCGCGCACGCCTTCCGGGAACTCCGGGTGGCGGCAGCAGTTCAGGCTCATCGCGTACTCCATGCGGAAGACTTCGGCAGTCGACAGATGGCGTGCGCGACGGATCTGCTCCCAGACCAGACGGGCGGTCAGCGGGCAGCCCGAGGCGAGGGTCTTCGCGCCCCTGGCGATCAGCGCATCCGCGTCGTCGGTCAGCGCGGTCAGCGCGTTCCAGGCTTCGGCGACGTTGGCGCAGTCCAGCACCGCGTCCAGGCGCTCTCTGCGCGGCAGCAGCTGGGCTTCGGGCAACTCGCCGCGGGCCTCGTGCTCCAGCGCCTGGAGCAGGCTGTGCAGCTGCACGTCAGCCTGTTCGCGCCAGTTCAGCTGCACCAGGCCTTCGATCAGGTCTTCCTGCTGGGTATCGAGCAGGAAGCGGTCGGCGAGGTCCAGGTCCAGCGCGTCGCGGGCGTTCATCTGCGTCGCGGTCAGCCCGAGGAACAGGCCGAGGCGGCCCGGCAGGCGGGCGAGGAACCAGCTGGCACCGACGTCGGGATACAGGCCGATGTTGATTTCCGGCATGGCCAGGCGGCTGCTGGGGGTGACGATGCGCACGCCGGCGCCCTGCATCAGGCCCATGCCGCCGCCCATCACGTAGCCGTGGGCCCAGCAGATCAGCGGTTTGGAATAGGTGTGGATGAGGTGGTCCAGGCGGTATTCGTCGGCGAAGAAGCGCCGCGCCAGCTCCGGTACCTCGCCGGGCCGCTCGCGGCAGGCATCGACCAGCTTGCGTACGTCGCCGCCGGCGCAGAAGGCCTTGCCGCCGTTGCCGCGCAGCACCACGCAGGCGATCTGCGCGTCGTCCTGCCAGACGCGCAGCTGGTGGTTCATCGCCTCGATCATCGGCAGGCTCAGGGCGTTCAGGCTCTTCTCCGCGTCCAGCGTCACCACGCCGATGCGGAAGCCATGCAGGCCGGGGCGTTCTTCGAACATCACATTCATCGTCGGGCCCTTATTGGTTGCGCCAGTGCGGATCGCGTTTCTCGAGGAAGGCATTGACGCCTTCGCGGGTGTCGTCGGCGTCGAACAGGTCAACGAAGCGCTCGCGCTCCTCCGGCAGCCAGGTGCTCGGGCCGCGCTCGCGTGCGCCCTGGATCAGCGGCTTGATGGTGCGTACCGCCACCGGGCTCTGCCGGGCGACCTTGGCCGCCAGCAGCAGGGCGGTGCCGCGCGCTTCGCCGCTATCGACAACCTGCTCGACCAGGCCGATGCGCAGGGCGGTGTCGGCATCGATGCGTTCGCCGCAGAGGATCATGCGCTTGGCCCAGCCTTCGCCGACCAGCCAGGGCAGCGCCTGGGTGCCGCCGGCGCAGGGCAGCAGGCCCACGGTGGCTTCGGGCAGGGCCATCTGCGCCTGGCGTTCGGCGATGCGGATGTCGCAGGCCAGGGCGCACTCCAGGCCGCCGCCCATGGCGTAGCCGTTGATCGCGGCGATGGACACGCCGCGGAAGTCGCGCAGCGCCTCGAAGGCTTCGCCGAAGCGGCGGGCCATCTCGCGGGCGCGGGCCTTGTCGCCGTCGGCGAACATGTTCAGGTCGGCGCCGGCGGAGAAGAATTTCGGCCCCTGGCCGGTCACCACCAGGGCGTAGACGTCGTCGTCGCGATTCAGGTGTTCGATGACCTGGCGCAGGCCGATCAGCGAGTCGCGGTCCCAGGTGTTGGCCGGCGGATGGTTGATGGTGATCAGCGCGGTGTGGCCGTGCTTCTCCACCGTCAGCTTGTGGGTCAGGTCGAAGACTCCGGGCTTGTAGGGCTCCAGGGCGTTGCTCATTTGCCATCTCCTTGTCGGTGCCGCCGGCTGGCGGGCGTATGGGCATGGACTCTAGGCGCGCGCGGCGGGGTGCGTCCATGTCCGATCTGTTCAGTTGGCGCCCGTAATCCGGGCGATTTTTCCATTACGTGCCAGGGCTTCCCTCTCCCTAACCCTCTCCCTGAAGGGAGAGGGGACCGTTCGGTGCAGGATGAAATATTGGTGTCAGTCGGCACGATCTGCTCCCTCTCCCTTCAGGGAGAGGGCGGGGGAGAGGGTTGTATCCGCCCACTCCGAATTTGGCGGCGGATCACAGCAGGCGGTCCAGCATCCCACCCTGCTCCAGCAGCCGGCGGGCGACGATGACCCGCATGATCTCGTTGGTGCCTTCGAGAATCTGGTGCACGCGGCTGTCGCGCACCCAGCGCTCCAGCGGGTAGTCGTTGAGGTAGCCGTAGCCGCCGTGCAGTTGCAGCGCCTCGTTGCACAGGGCGAAGCAGCGGTCGGTGGCGAAGCGCTTGGCCATGGCGCAATACAGGGTCGCTTCGCCGTCCTTGTGGTCCAGCTTGTGCGCGGCCAGGCGCACCATCTGTCGGCTGGCGGTGAGGTCGGTGAGCATGTCGGCGAGCTTGAACTGCAGGGCCTGGAACTCGGCCAGCGCCTTGCCGAACTGCTTGCGCTCCTCGACGTAGCGCAGCGACTGCTCCAGCGCCGCCTGGGCCGCGCCGAGGGAGCAGCTGGCGATGTTCAGGCGGCCGCCGTCCAGGCCCTTCATGGCGTAGACGAAGCCCTGGCCTTCCGGGCCGATGCGGTTGCCGGCGGGGATGCGCACGCCTTCGAAGGTGATGGTGCGGGTCGGCTGCGCCTTCCAGCCCATCTTGTCCTCGTTGCGGCCGTAACGGATGCCCTCGGCGTTGGCCGGCACCAGGAAGCAGGAAATGCCCTTGGCGCCTTCCTCGCCGGTGCGCGCCATGACGATCAGCACGTCGGTGGAGCCGGCGCCGGAGATGAAGGTCTTGGCGCCATCCAGCACGTAGTCGTCACCGTCGCGTTTGGCGCGGGTGCGCAGGCGCGCGGCATCGGAGCCGGCGTCCGGTTCGGTGAGGCAGTAGGAGGCCAGCAGTTCTCCGCCGATCAGCCCCGGCAGCCACTGCTCCTTGAGCGCGGCGTCACCGAAGCTGGCAAGCATCCAGCTGGCCATGTTGTGGATGGTCATATAGGCGGTGGTGGCCACGCAGCCGGCGGCCAGTTGCTCGAAGATCAGCGAGGCGGACAGCCGCGACAGGCCCAGGCCGCCGTCTTCCTCGGCGATGTACAGGCCCAGATAACCCTGCTCGGCGGCGCGACGGATCACCTCCACCGGGAAGTGGTGCTGGCGGTCCCAGTCGGCGGCGTGGGGCGCCAGTTCGCGGCTGGCGAAGGCGCGGGCGCTGTCCACCAGCAGGCGTTGTTCTTCGGACAGATCGAAATGCATGCAGCTACCTCTGTTTGTTCTTGTCGGCTACAGCGGCGTGCGCGCGGCACGCTTTGACTGCGGTTATAGCGGTTGCGCTGGCGGCTGTGGATTGACGATCTTGTGTCGGGGATGGACGATCTTGGTATTGCCGCTCCCGGATTACCGCCCATGTCCCGTCCGCTGATCTCCACCTGGCCGCTGCCGCAGCAGGGCGTGCGCTTCATCACACCGCCGCGCCTGCGCCGCGCGCTGGATCGCCACCCGCTCGGCCAGGCCTGCTATCCGCTGGCCCTGGGCTACTACCCGGCGGCGGTGGGGCACCGCATGCAGCGCGAGACTCCGGACGACCACCTGCTGATCTACTGCAGCGCCGGGCACGGCTGGCTGGAAACGGCGGATGGACGATTCGAGGTCGCCGGTGGCGATCTGCTGGTGCTGCCAAAAGGCCGCGCCCACGCCTACGGGGCTGATCCGCAGCGGCCCTGGTCGATCTTCTGGGTCCATCTGGAAGGCCGGCTGGCCGAGGATTTCCTCCGCCCGCTGGGCAAGTCGCCGCGCCTGCGGGTGGGCGTGCAGCCGCGCCTCCTCGGCGAATTCGATGCGCTCCTGGCACTGCGTCGGCAGGGCCTGAGCCTGCCGCACTTCATCCACGCCGCGCACCTGCTGCAGAGCCTGCTGACCTCGCTGGCCCTGCGCCCGGCGCGGGCGCGGCTGAAGTCCGGGCGGGTGCTGGACGTGGAAGCGGTACAGGCGATGATGCGCGAGCACCTGCACGATGCGCTGAACCTCGACGAGCTGGCGGCGCAGTTTCGCCTGTCGCGCTTCCACTTCGCCAAGACCTACCGCGCACTCACCGGCCAGGCGCCGATCCAGGATTTCATCCGGCTGAAGATGACCCACGCCTGCCGCCTGCTCGACCAGGGCAACCTGGAAGTACGCCAGGTTGCCGAGCAACTGGGCTATGCCGATCCCTACTACTTCTCGCGGCTGTTCAAGAGCGTGGTGGGCATGGCGCCCAGTCATTACCGGGCGCTGCATACCGGCTGATGTCCGCTTGGCGCAGGGCGTCTGCCGGGCTGGCATGTGCCACCGTGCAGGCTGGCGCACGGCCCGCTAGTCTGCGGCGACGACAAGAACAAGGACGCCCCCATGCTGCCCGTGATCGCTGAACTGCTGTTGACCCTGGCCTGCGCCGTGGCCGCCTGGCTGGCCTTGCGCGAGCGATATGGCTGGCGGGCGCTGGGATTTCTGTCGATGGGCGTCGCGGCGCTGCTCGGTGCGCTGGAGTATGGCGGCGTCGAGGCGCTGGCCGAGCCGCATCATCTGGCGAGTGTCGTTTCCGGAGCCATCGGCTTGCCGCTGATCGCGCTGGGTCGTTTGGCCGGCTCGCCCGTGCAGCGCGCGCTGGTGCTGCTGGTGTGCATGGCGCTGGTGATGCTGCCGTCGCAGGTCACGCTGCTGACCAACCTTGTCGCGCTGCTGGTCATCGCCTGGCCAGGACGTTCGCGTCGGTACCCACTCGCGTTGATCGGTTCGCTGCTGTTCATCGGCAGCGGCCTGCTGATCGGTACCCGTGGTGAGCTGGCTGGCGTTCCGCGCCGCGAGCTGTTCCACCTGGGCCTGACGCTGGCCATCGGTGCCTGGGCATTCGCTGGGCTAAGCAGCGGCATACCGCGCCTGCCGTGGGCCAGGGCGGTGCGGCACAAGTCGCCTTGACTTGGCCGGGACGCTTGCTTAGCGTGCCGGTTCGTTTCACCAGGCAGACGCACCATGACCAACGAAGATCGCATCAAGCTGGAACCCAGCTGGAAGGAAGCCCTCCACGAGGAATTCGAGAAGCCCTACATGAAGCAGCTGGGCGAGTTCCTGCGTGCGGAGAAGGCCGCCGGCAAGGTGATCTTCCCGCCCGGCCCGCTGATCTTCAACGCGCTGAACACCACCCCGCTGGAACGCATCAAGGTCGTCATCATCGGCCAGGACCCGTACCACGGTCCCGGCCAGGCCCACGGCCTGTGCTTCTCGGTGCAGCCGGGCGTGCCGACGCCGCCCTCGCTGCAGAACATCTATAAAGAGCTGCAACGCGACCTCAACCTGCCGATTCCCAGCCACGGCTATCTGCAGCACTGGGCCGAGCAGGGCGTGCTGCTGCTCAACACCTCGCTCACCGTCGAGCAGGCCCGCGCCGGCTCCCACGCCCAGGCGGGCTGGGGCCCGTTCACCGACAAGGTGATCGAAGTGGTCAGCCAGCGCTGCGAGAACCTGGTGTTCCTGCTCTGGGGCTCCCACGCGCAGAGCAAGCAGAAGCTGATCGACGCGCAGAAGCACCTGGTGCTCAAGTCCGCGCATCCTTCGCCGCTGTCGGCCTACCGCGGCTTCCTCGGCAACGGTCACTTCAGCCGCACCAACAAGTTCCTCGAACAGCACGGCCTCGCGCCCATCGACTGGTCGCTGCCGCCGGTGTGATTGCGATGAATCGGCGTGCGTGGCTGGCGATTCTGCCCGGCCTGATGCTCGGCTTGAATTGCCTCGCCGCCGGTTCTCCTCTCGAAGACTTTCGCTCCAGCGAGTCGATTCACGGCCTGTACGAGATCGACCAGGCGGCCCGCGCTTTCGTGGCCGCCGAGAATACCCGCAACAACACCCACTGGACCGTCGCCGAACCCAACCTCAAGACCCTCGTCGCGCGCTGCAAGGCGCCGCTGGAGACCCGCTGGGGCGAGATTCGCCTGTCTGCGGCGGATGGCCAGGAGCTGCGGCGCAAGGTCGTCGAAGTTGTCTGCGCCAAGTCGGTCAGTGGCGAGGGCTGGACGGTGTCGCTGCGCGTTTCCCACGCTTCCTGATCGCCGCCAAAAAGAGGCCCGCACGAAGGCGGGCCTTGAAAATCGCCGCGCGTCTCGACGCGGCGAGCGTGGTTGCTTCAGGCGGCGTCAGCCACTGCCTCGCGGGTGCGGTTGGCGCGCTTGCGCCAGGCGCGGTAGAGCGGCAGGACCAGCATCAGCGCGACCAGCGTCCAGGTGCCGATGGCAATCGGGCTGGACCAGAGGATGCCCAGCTCGCCGTTGGAGATCGACAGCGCGCGGCGCAGGTTCTGCTCCATCAGCCCGCCGAGGATGAAGCCCAGCAGCAGCGGTGACAGCGGGAAGTCGAGCTTGCGCAGGAGGTAGCCGAGGATGCCGATGGCGACCATCAGGAACAGGTCGAAGGTGGTGGCGTGCACGGCGTAGACGCCGATGGCGGTGATGATCGCGATGCCCGGCACCAGCGCCCAGTTCGGCACCGAGAGGATGCGGGTGAATACCCGGACCATCGGCACGTTGAGGATGATCAGCATGACGTTGGCGATGAACAGCGAGGCGATCAGGCCCCAGACGATGTTCGGCTGTTCCTGGAACAGCAGCGGGCCGGGGGTGATGTTGTACAGGCTGAGCGCGCCGATCATCACCGCGGTGGTGCCCGAGCCGGGGACGCCGAGGGTCAGCATCGGCACCAGGGCGCCGCAGGCGGAAGCGCCGATGGCGGTTTCCGGTGCGGCCAGGCCGCGCATGTCGCCCTTGCCGAACTTGCCGGTTTCACCGGCCAGTTTCTTCTCGGTCATGTAGGCCACGGCGCTGGCCAGGGTGGCACCGGCGCCGGGCAGCACGCCCATGATGAAGCCGAGCAGGCCGCAGCGCAGGTTCACCACCGCCACGGCGCTGGCTTCCTTCAGGTTGAACAGCATGCGCCCGCTGGCCTCGACCATCTTGTGGCCGTGGTGGGTCTTCTCCAGCAGCAGGAGGATTTCGCTCACCGAGAACAGGCCCAGCACCAGCACGACGAACTGGATGCCGTCGGAGACGTGGATATTGTCGAAGGTGAAGCGGTACACGCCGCTGTTGGCGTCGATGCCGACACTGGACAGGAACAGCCCCAGCAGCGCCGCCAGCAGCGTCTTCAGTGGTCGGTCGCCAGCCAGCCCGCCGAGGGCGACGATGGCGAAGACCATCAGCACGAAGTACTCCGCCGGGCCGAAGGCGATCGCCCATTTCGCCAGCAGCGGGGCGAACAGCACCATGCCGCAGGTGGCGATGAAGGCGCCGATGAACGAGCTCCACGCCGACAGCGACAGGGCCACGCCAGCCAGGCCGTTGCGCGCCATGGGGTAGCCGTCGAGGGTGGTCATGACGGTGGAGGCTTCGCCGGGAATGTTCAGCAGGATCGAGGAAATCCGTCCGCCGTATTCGCAGCCCAGGTACACGGCGGCCAGCAGGATCAGCGCCGACTCCGGCGGCAGGCCGAGGGCGAAGGCCACCGGGATCAGCAGGGCCACGCCGTTGATCGGGCCCAGGCCCGGCAGCAGGCCGACGACGGTGCCGATCAGGGTGCCGATCAGCGCGGTAATCAGGTTGTAGGGTGAGAGGGCAACGCCGAAGCCCTGCCCGAGGTAGCTCAAGGTTTCCATGGTCTTTTCCTCAGAGCAAAGGGTCGAGGATGCCCAGCGGCAGCGGGACGTCCAGGGTGCGGTCGAACAGCACGTAGAGGCCGACGGCGAGCAGCGTGGCGGTGATTACGCTGGCCAGCGGGCGACCGCCGTAGATCAGCGCGATGAAGCTGCCGACCAGGGCGCTCGCCGGGATGAAGCCCAGCGGCTCGAACAGGCCGGCGTACACCACCAGCACGGCGATGCACAGCAGCACCTTGACCAGCAGCGCACCTTCCAGCGCGGGCTCGTCGTCCTCGCGCTTGATCGGCGTCGGTCGCGCGATCAGCCAGGCCAGGCCGATGGTCATCAGGGCCAGGCAGAGCAGCGGGTAGGCGCGCGGGCCGACCGGTTCGTAGGAGAAGGGCGCCTGCAAGTTCCAGGCGATCAGGGCGAAGGCGACGCAGGCGAACAGCCAGACGCCGGCGAACAGCCGCTGGAAGAGGCTGGTACGGGACATGGGGAGTCTCCTGGCGCCGCCTTCGCTGAAGGCGGCGCGGCACGGGGCGTTACTGGATGAGGCCGAACTCGCGGGCGAGCTGCTTGTACTGGGCGACCTGCTGCTTCACGTAGGCGTCCAGCTCCGGGCCGGTCATGGCGAAGGGGAACAGCTCGCGCTGGTCGCGCAGCCTGGCGAATTCTTCGCTGGCCAGCAGCTTGTCGAAGGAGGCTTTCCAGAACTGGTAGTCCTCGTCGCTGACCTTCGGCCCGACGTAGAAGCCGCGCACCACAGGCCAGACGATGTCGAAGCCCTGTTCCTTGGCGGTGGGGATGTCGGCCATACCTTCATCCTTCAGGCGTTCCTCGGCGAACACCGCGAGGATGCGCATCTTGCCGGCGCGGATGTGTGGCATGGAGTCGGAGATGTCCGTGCTACCCACCTGGATGTGCCCGCCCAGCAGCGCCGTGGCGATCTCGCCGCCGCCTTCCAGGGCGACGTAGCGCAGCTGCTTCGGATTGATGCCGGCGGCCTTGGCGAGCAGCGCGGTCTGCATCCAGTCCTGGCTGCCGACGGTGCCGCCGGAGCCGATCACCACCTTGCCCGGATCGGCCTTGAGCGCGGCGACCAGGTCGCCGAGGTTCTGGTAGGGCGAATCGCTGGGCACGGCGATGGCGCCGTAGCTGGTGCCCACGGCGGCCAGCCACTTCACGGCGTTCTCGTCGAAGCGGCCGAACTTGCCCTGGGCGAGGTTCAGCAGCGAGCCGCTGGAGAAGGCGGTGATGGTGTTGCCGTCGGCCGGGCGCTGGGCGACCACCGCGTTGTAGGCCACGGCGCCGACGCCGCCGGGCATGTAGGTGACGCGCATCGGCTTGGCCAGCAGCTTTTCGTCCACCAGGGCGCTCTGCGCCAGCTTGCAGGTGAGGTCGAAGCCGCCGCCGGGAGAGGCCGGGGCGATGCATTCCGGGCGCTTGGGCTCGGCCATCAGTTGGCTGGCGGCGAGCAGGGTGGCGCCGGCCAGGGTCAGGTTGCGCAGGACGGTGGACATGGGTCGATTCCTCTCTTGTTGTTGTCGGTTTACCAGAGCGCCAGGGAGTAGCTGAGGTAGATGCGTGTCTCGTCGGCATCGCGGGCGAAGCTGGAGCGGTAGGTGGCGTTGCGCACGCGCACTGCCACGTCCTTGAGCGGACCGCTCTGGACCACGTACTTGATGTCGGTGTTGCGCTCCCATTCCTGGCCGTGACCGTCCATGCCGTTGATTCTGGCATTGTCGCCGCTGATGTAGCGATTCATCAGGGTCAGGCCGGGGATGCCGAGCTTGGCGAAGTCGTAGTCGTGGCGGACCTGCCAGGAGCGTTCGTCGGTCTCGGCGAAGTCGCCGACCTGGACGAAGTTCACCAGATACGGGTTGCTGCCATCGATGTAGGGGAAGGCGCTGTCGCCGCTCATCTGTTGCCAGCCGAGGCTGAACTTGTTGGCGCCGATGGCGTAGCCGAGCAGGCCGTTGAAGGCGCGGTTGTCGATCTCGCCGCCGCGTGCCTCGCCCTGGTCATCGCTGATGGCCAGGCGTACATCCGCGCTGAACTTGCCGGGGCCGAGCGGGTAACTGGCGAGCAGGCCGACGAAGTGCTGGCGATAGACCTCGTCCAGCTGCGCGTAGTGGTAGCGGCCGGTGAGGTGGTCGGTGAATCTATAGTCGCCGCCGGCCAGGTCATAGTGCTTGCCCTCGGCGCTGCCGCCGGAGAAGCGGCGGTTCTTGTTGTTCAGCGCGAGGTCGGTGTAGTCGGTGGAGTCGCGGTCCTTGACCTTCTCCAGGCGCCCGCCGGTGAAGTTCAGGCCGGGCAGGTCGGTGGAGTTGAGCAGGCCGCCCTCGAAGGTCTGTGGGAACAGGCGGCTGTCGTTGGGCTGCAGGGTCGGCAGGTCGGGGATCAGGCTGCCGATCTTCAGCTCGGTCTCGGAGGCCTTGAACTTGGCAGTCAGGCCCAGCTTGCTGTACTCGTCGGCGGCGCGGCCGTCATCGTGGGTCGGCAGCAGGCCGGTGCCGGTGCGGTCGGGCGAGGAGTCGAGCTTCAGGCCGAGCATGCCCATGGCATCGAGGCCTACGCCGATGGTGCCGGGGGTGTAGCCGGACTGGAAATCGAGGATGAAACCCTGCGCCCATTCCTCGCGCTTGGACTGGCCGGCGCCGTCGCGGAAATCACGGTTGAAGTAGATGTTCTGGGTGCTGAGCTTGGCGCTGCTGTCTTCGATGAAGCCGGCGGCGTCGCACAGCGGAGCGAACCCGGCGAAAGCCAGCAGGGCGGGCGTCATACAGCGGGAACTGGGCTTGGCAAAAGCCGGTGCAGCCAAAGGCTGGGCGGTGGGCATCTGTGGTCTCCGTTCTTGTTGTTGTCGCGAAAGGGCACCACGCCGCCTTTCGCTCTGCTGACGGTCTTCGCCGTCGTCGAGTCCGCTTCTCCCACCGTTGCGCCAGGGCAGTCGGCGCGAAAAAAACCACGGGTTGGGAGGCGGCTCGTCAGCGATGCTAACGGGCTAAGCTTTCGCCAGGCTTTCAGTCTTCTTTCGCAGTGATTTCAGCGAATTTCCCCCATTCACAGCGGCGCGTGGATGGGTACACTGCCGGCTCGAACCTGTAGTCCGAGGGGTAGAAACCCGTGCGAATCCTCCTGGTCGAAGACCATCCGCAACTTGGCGAAAGCGTCGCCCAGGCGCTCAAGGGCGCCGGCTGGACCGTGGACCTGCTGCAGGATGGCGTGGCCGCCGACCTGGCCCTGGCCAGCGAGGACTACGCGCTGGCGATCCTCGATGTCGGCCTGCCGCGGCTGGACGGCTTCCAGGTGCTGGCGCGTCTGCGCGAACGCGGCAAGACGCTGCCGGTGCTGATGCTCACCGCCCGCGGCGAAGTGCGTGACCGCGTGCACGGGCTGAACCTGGGTGCCGACGACTACCTGGCCAAGCCCTTCGAACTGAGCGAACTGGAAGCGCGGGTGAAAGCCCTGCTGCGTCGCAGCGTGCTCGGCGGCGAACAGCAGCAGCGCTGCGGCGAGCTGGTCTACGACCTCGGCGCGCGACGCTTCACCCTGGCCGAGCAGGCGATGAACCTGACCTCCCGCGAGCAGGCCGTGCTGGAGGCGCTGATCGCTCGGCCGGGGCGGGTGATGAGCAAGGAGCAACTGGCGGCGCAGGTGTTCGGCCTGGATCAGGATGCCAGCGCCGATGCCATCGAGATCTACGTGCACCGCCTGCGCAAGAAGCTCGAAGGCAGTTCAGTGCGCATCGTCACCTTCCGTGGCCTGGGTTACCTGCTGGAAGCCCAGGATGGCTGAGCGGCGCTGGGGTTTCCTCGGTGTCGGCAGCTTGCGCGGGCGCCTGCTCTGGCGCCTGGGCGGGTTGCTGCTGGTGCTGTTGCTGATCGGCAGCGCGGCCACCTACTGGCGCGCCCGGCATGCCGCTGACATCGCCTACGACCGCACCCTGCTGGCCTCGGCGCGGGACATCGCCGACGGCCTCTACGCCAGCGACGGCAGCCTGCGCGCCAACGTGCCCTACGTGGCGCTGGACAGCTTCGAGTACGACAGCGCCGGGCGCATCTTCTACCAGGTGATCGACCCCCAGGGGCAGATGGTCTCCGGCTACGAGAACCTGCCGGCGCCGCCGCCCGGCACGCCGCGCACCGACGATTACCCGGCGCTGGCCAAGTTCTACGACGCCACCTACGAAGGGCAGGGCGTGCGGGTGGTCAGCCTGCTGCAGCCGGTGAGCCAGCCGACGGTCAACGGCATGGCGGAAATCCGCGTCGCCGAAACCATGGGCGCCCGTGAACGGCTGGCGCGCGACCTGCTTACCGATACCTTGCTCAACCTGGCGCTGTCGGCCATCGCCGCCCTGATGATGGTCTGGTACGCCGTGAGCGCCGGCCTGCGCCCGCTGGATCGCCTGCGCGAAGCGGTGGAGGAGCGCCAGCCGGATGACCTGCGGCCGCTGCCAGTGGTGCGCGTGCAGAAGGAGCTGCGTCCGCTGGTGGCGGCGCTCAACCACTTCACCGTGCGCCTGCGCGGGCTGTTCGACCGTCAGTCGCAGTTTATCGCCGAGGCGTCCCACGAGCTGCGCACCCCGCTGGCGGCGCTGAAGGCGCGGCTGGAACTGGGCCTGCGCGAACAGGACCCGCAGCAATGGCGCGCCACCCTGGCCGAAGCGGTGCAGAACACTGACCGGGTAACCGGGTTGGCCAACCAGCTGCTGTCCCTGGCGCGCGTGGAAAGCGGGGCGCGGGCGATTGCCGAAGGGGCGGGCGAGCGCATCGAGCTGAGCCAGTTGGCGCGCGAGCTGGGTCTGGCCCTGGCGCCGCTGGCCTATTCGCGTGGCGTCGCGCTGGCGCTGGAGGCGGAGGAGCCGGCCTGGGTGAAGGGCGACCCGACGCTGCTCAACGAGCTGCTCAGCAACCTGGTGGACAATGCCATCGCCCATGCGCCGGCCCAGGGCAACGTGATCATCCGCGTGCGCTCGCCGGCGGAGCTGGAGGTGGAGGACGACGGCCCCGGTATTCCGCCGGAGGAACGCGACAAGGTGTTCCGCCGCTTCTACCGCCGCCGCCAGCAGGGCACCGGCCTTGGCCTTGCCATCGTCGGCGAGATCTGCAGCGCGCACCGCGCGCGGATCGAGTTGGGCGAGGGCGAGCTGGGCGGCCTGCTGGTGCGGGTGACCTTCCCGGCGGAAAACGCCTGAGCCAGAAACGCGAAACCCGCCGATCAAGGCGGGTTTCAGCTCTGGGCAAGAGCAAAGGCCCCTCACCCTAACCCTCTCCCGCAAGCGGGAGAGGGAACCGTTCGGTGCAGGGGGAAGCTATAGCGTCAGCCGGTACGGACAGCTCCCTCTCCCTCTGGGAGAGGGTTGGGGTGAGGGGCGGTCACAGGCTCGGACATTCAGGAAGCGTAGGAGCGGACTCCGTCCGCGATCGGTTCCAATCTGCGCCGATCTGCAACCTTACTGCAGCATGCTCATCGCCGCTTCCATCGCGGCGGAGAGGTCTTCGTCTTCCTTCACGTCGGCATTCGGGTCCAGGCCGAGCTTCTTGAACGCCGGGATGGTCGCCCAGTCCAGCTCGGTGTACGGGTGCTGGCTGCCCAGGTAGCTCTGCAGGGTGGCGACCTGGACGATGTCCACGTAGTCGACCTTGGCCGAGTCGCGGCTGAAGTCCAGGTGCTGGCCCGGCACGGCGGCGATCGGCGCCGGGAAATCCCAGGCCTTGAGGATGCGGTCGCCGATGATCGGGTGGATGCGTTCGATCACGTGGTTGAGGCTGATGGAGTCGGCCAGCAGCTCGCTGTGCTCCTCGGCATAGGTGAGGATCGGCAGCACGCCGATCTGGTGCACCAGCCCGGCCAGCGTCGCCTGGTCCGGCGCCAGGCGGGTGTAGTGGCGGCACAGGGCGTGGCAGATGCCGGCGATCTCGGTGCTCTTGGTCCACACCTCGCGCATCTTGCGGTCGACCACGTCGGAGGTGGCCTGGAACATCTGCTCCATGGCCAGACCGGTGGCCAGGTTGCAGGTGTAGTTGATGCCCAGGCGGCTCACCGCCATCTGCAGGTCGGTGATTTCCTTGTTGGTGCGCAGCAGCGGGCTGTTCACCACCTTGATGATGCGCGCGGTGAGGGCTGCGTCGTTGCCGATCACCTTGCTCAGGTCCTGGATGCTGATATCCGGGTCTTCCGCCGCCTCGCGTACGCGCAGGGCGACTTCCGGCAGCGTCGGCAGCACCAGTTCGTCGTTGTCGATGGCCCGCAGCAGTTCCTGTTGTACTTTTTCGGCAAGCTTGCTCATGAAGTTTCCTTGAGGGGGTAACCGGGCTCCCCACCCGGCACGGAATTCAGCGCTGGATCTCGCGATCGCTGTTCAGGACGTAAGGCAGGTCCAGCAGGCGCAGGGGCTGGTCATCACCCAGGCGCACGTTGCCATCGGCGACGGCGTCGTCCTGCAGCACGGCCAGCAGCTCCACGCCATCGGCCGCGCGGGCGGCCAGTACCACCTCGCCGACGCTGGTGGAGTGCACCGGCGAGAACAGCTCGCGGCCGGGCTCCGGCACTTCCGTGCCGTCCAGCTGCAGGCGCTGCAGGCGACGCTTGAGGCGGCCCAGGTACTGCATGCGTGCAACGATTTCCTGGCCGGTGTAGCAGCCCTTCTTGAAGCTCACGCCGCCCACGGCCTGCAGGTTGATCATCTGCGGGATGAACAGCTCGCGGGTGGCGCCGAACACCTGGCCGACACCGGCGCGCACCTGGCCGAGCAGCCAGTCGTTGAGCTCGGCGTGGGGCAGGCGGGCCTGCAGCAGGTCGGCGATAGCGGCGGCGCGTGCGGCCGGCACCCAGAGTTCGACGCGGCCCTGGCCGAGGCCGATGGCGATCAGGCCGTCGGCGCGCGCCACCTGGTCGGCTTCGCCGGACAGGTTCAGGCCCAGGTCGGCCAGTACGGCATCGGCGCCATTCAGGCCATAACGCGCCCACTGGGCGCTGTCATCGGACAGGCTGGCCTTGGAAAACACCGCGTATTTCTTCAGGTCGGTCAGCTGGCTTTCCAGCAGGTCGTTGGCCATGGCCAGCAGGAAGCCTTCGTCTTCGGCGAGGATGCGGAAGCTGGAGGTCATGCGGCCCTTGGGCGTGCAGCGGGCGCCCAGGCTGGAATAGTCGGCGTTGAGGTAATTGAGGTTGCAGGTCAGCTGGCCCTGGAGGAATTTCGCGGCGTCCGCGCCACGGACGGCGAGAATCCCTTCGTGATTGAGTTCGGTGTAGAAAGCAGAGTCGGTCATCACGATTCGCTGGAAGAAAGTTAGGGGCCTCATGATAGAGCTCAGGCCCTGCCTTGTCAGCGGGTGCCGGGGCGCCCGCGCATGCGTATAATGCCGCTCGGCTCGCGCGGTGGCGTCAACTTCGCGGGCATCCGATGTAGACGAGAGGACCTGCAGATGACCGACGAAACCGAACTCAAGCGCCTTTTCTGGCACAGCCGCCGCGGCATGCTGGAACTGGACGTCCTGCTGGTGCCCTTTGTCCAGGAAGTCTATCCGGGCCTGCCGGCCGAGGATCAGGCGCGCTTCCGCAAGCTGCTGGAGTGCGAGGACCAGGACATGTTCGGCTGGTTCATGCAGCGCGGCGAGCCGGAAGATGCCGACCTGCGCATCATCGTTCGCATGATCCTGGACCGTGTCCAGCCGAAGTGACCCCTTCGAGTGCCGCTGGCAACCGTCCATCGGGTTGCTGGCGGCCTACCTCGCCGCCCAGTGCGGCGCCGTCCTGGCGTTGCTGCTGGCGGACATTCCCCTGCACTGGACAACCTTTGGCCTGAGCCTCTGCCTGCTGCATGCCTGCTGGGTCGTGCCTGGGCGGATTCTATTGCGCGCGGCGGATTCGGTGCGTGCGCTGCGCCACAACGCCGAGGGTTGGCAGTTGTGGAGCGAGCGCGAAGGATTTCAGCCGGTGCAACTGATGGCGGACAGCCTGGCGCTGCCTGCGTTGATCGTCCTGCGCTTCCGCCGTCCCGGCCAGTGGCTGTCACGCAGCGTCTGCGTTCCCGCCGATGCCCTGGCGCCGGAACTGCACCGGCGCCTGCGCGTACGGCTGCGCTTCAGCCGCAATAGGTGGACGGCGCCAGGATAGTGTCGCGGGCCTCGGGCAGCAGGTCCGGGTAGTCCAGCGTGTAATGCAGGCCGCGGCTCTCGTGGCGCTGCATGGCGGAGAGGATGATCAGCTCGGCCACCTGGGCCAGGTTGCGCAGCTCGATCAGGTCGCGGCTGACCTTGTAGTTCGAATAGAACTCGTCGATCTCGTCCAGCAGCAGGCGCACCCGGTGCTGGGCGCGCGCCAGGCGCTTGTTGGTGCGCACGATGCCCACGTAGTCCCACATGAAGCGCCGCAGCTCGTCCCAGTTGTGGGCGATGATCACGTCCTCGTCCGAGTCGGTCACCTGGCTGGCGTCCCAGCAGGGCAGTGCCACCAATGTCTGCGCCCTGGGCAGTTCGGCAAGGATGTCGGCGGCGGCGGAGCGGGCGTAGACGAAGCATTCCAGCAGCGAGTTGCTGGCCATGCGGTTGGCGCCGTGCAGGCCGGTGAAGGTGGTTTCGCCGATGGCGTAAAGATTGGGTACGTCGGTACGCCCCTGGGAATCCACCAGCACGCCACCACAGGTGTAGTGCGCCGCCGGCACCACCGGGATCGGCTCGCGGGTGATGTCGATGCCGAAGTCCAGGCAGCGTTCGTAGACCGTGGGGAAATGCTCGCGGATGAATTCGTCGGGCTTGTGGCTGATGTCCAGGTAGACGTAGTCGATGCCCAGGCGCTTCATCTCGTGGTCGATGGCACGGGCCACCACGTCGCGCGGGGCGAGTTCGCCCAGGGCATGGAAGCGCGGCATGAAGCGTTCGCCGTTGGGCAGGCGGAGCAGGGCGCCTTCACCGCGCAGCGCCTCGGTGATCAGGAAGCTCTTGGCCTGCGGGTGGTACAGGCAGGTCGGGTGGAACTGGTTGAACTCCAGGTTGCCGACCCGACAGCCGGCGCGCCAGGCCATGGCGATGCCATCGCCGGAGTTGCCATCCGGGTTGCTGGTATAGAGGTAGACCTTGCTGGCGCCGCCGGAGGCGAGCACGGTGAAGCGCGCGCTGAAGGTATCGACCTCGCCGGTGGCGCGGTCGAGGACGTAGGCGCCGAGGCAGCGTTGGCCGTTCATCCCCAATTTCTGCTCGGTGATCAGGTCGACGGCGACCCGTTGCGACAGCAGTTCGATGTTCGGGCGTTGCCGGGCCTGCTCCAGCAGCGCGTTGAATATGGCGGCGCCGGTGGCGTCGGCGGCGTGGATGATGCGCCGGTGGCTGTGGCCGCCCTCACGGGTCAGGTGGAATTCGAAGCTGCCGTCTTCGCGGCCCGGCTCATGGTCGCGGGTGAACGGCACGCCCTGCTCGATCAGCCACTGGATGGCCTCGCGGCTATGCTCGACGGTGAATTTCACCGCGTCCTCGCGGCACAGGCCGGCGCCGGCGACCAGGGTGTCCTCGACATGGGACTCGACGGTATCGGTGTCATCCAGCACGGCAGCGACGCCGCCCTGGGCCCAGAAGGTGGAGCCCTGGGACAGTTCACCCTTGCTCAGCACGGCGATCTTCAGGTGCGCGGGCAGCGTCAACGCCAACGTCAGGCCGGCGGCCCCGCTGCCGATCACTAGGACATCGTGCTGGAAATGCTGACTCATACCCGGCTCCACAAAATGGCGCCCTAGTATATAGAAGGGGGCCACGGCACA
This sequence comes from Pseudomonas nitroreducens, assembly GCF_014204515.1. Taxonomy (GTDB): domain Bacteria; phylum Pseudomonadota; class Gammaproteobacteria; order Pseudomonadales; family Pseudomonadaceae; genus Pseudomonas; species Pseudomonas nitritireducens_A. The sequence goes on from NZ_JACHLI010000004.1 coordinate 149,860, forward strand.
ATACTGGCGAACCGATGACACCGCAGCCGCTCGCGGCGCGCAGGCAGTCGCAGGGCGGCCGGCCCCGAGCCCCGCTCAGCCGGCGCGCCAGGCGGAACAGAGGGTGCTTCGTCGGGGCAAAGATTGCAGCAATTAGCCGGAACTTTTTCAGGGGTTCCGGTTCGAACGCGGAATACCCAATCCACTTTTCGCGCAGATTGACCTTGCGCGGAAGGGGAGCGGGTGTTCCGCCCGGTACGGTTGAATTTGACGGGCTTCGGACACATGTCGAGGTCCGATTGCCGCCGATGTGAAAAAACTGTGCGGCGCATGCTTGGAGGGGAGAACTTTTGCAAAAGGCCCGAGTCTATCTTGGCAGGACGATTTACCAGGGTGCTCGAAGCTCCTCCAGGTTTTCAGAGGAGCATTCATGCTAACCCAGGAAACGGATCAGCAACTGGTTGAGCGGGTACAGCGAGGAGACAAACGGGCTTTCGACCTGCTGGTGCTGAAGTACCAGCACAAGATACTGGGATTGATCGTGCGGTTCGTGCACGACGCTCAGGAAGCCCAGGACGTTGCACAGGAAGCGTTCATCAAGGCGTATCGCGCCTTGGGTAACTTCCGCGGCGACAGTGCCTTTTATACCTGGCTGTACCGCATCGCCATCAACACCGCGAAGAACCACCTGGTGGCGCGCGGTCGGCGACCGCCAGACAGCGATGTCACGGCGGAAGACGCGGAGTTCTTCGACGGCGATCACGCCCTGAAGGACATCGAGTCGCCGGAAAGAGCAATGCTGCGGGATGAGATCGAGGAAACCGTCCATCGCACCATCCAGCAGCTGCCCGACGACTTGCGCACGGCTCTGACCCTGCGCGAGTTCGAAGGCCTGAGTTACGAAGATATCGCCACCGTGATGCAGTGTCCGGTGGGAACAGTCCGCTCACGGATCTTCCGTGCGCGGGAAGCGATCGACAAAGCTTTGCAGCCTTTGTTGCATGAAGAAGTCTGATACAGCGGCAGAAGCCAAGAGAGGTACCGCTATGAGTCGTGAAGCCCTGCAGGAGTCGCTGTCCGCGGTTATGGATAACGAAGCGGACGAGCTTGAGCTGCGGCGTGTGCTTGCAGCCTGCGGCGAGGACGCCGAATTGCGGGCCACCTGGTCCCGTTACCAGCTGGCCCGTGCAGTGATGCACCGTGAGCCGGCCATGCCCAAGCTGGACATCGCCGCCGCTGTGTCCGCCGCGCTGGCTGATGAAGCCACCCCGGCACCGCGCAGTCGCAATCCCTGGCGCAATGTCGGCCGCCTGGCCGTCGCCGCCTCGGTGACCCTGGCCGTGCTGGCCGGTGTGCGCATGTACCATCAGGATGACAGTGTTGCCAGCGGCCTTGCCCAGCAAGGCGCCACTCCGCAGATCGCCCTGCCTCAGGTGCAAGGCCCGGCGGTACTGGCAGGCTACACTCAGGACGAGGCGCCGCAGGTGATTACCAATGCCCAGGGCGGGCAGACCACCTGGCATGACCAGCGTCTTCCGGGTTACCTGCGTCAACACGCGCAGCAGTCCGCCGTCAGCGGCACCGACAGCGCCCTGCCTTATGCACGCGCCGCGAGCCTGGAAAGCCGCTGATTTGCGACCTTAAGGAGCGACATGCGCGCGACGACAGCACTGTTGTTCTTCCTCGGCGGTCTGCTGGCATTGCCAGTCCAGGCCGCCGATGCGTTGGACTGGATCAAGCGCCTCTCCGAGGCTGATCAGAAACAGAACTTCCAGGGTACCTTCATCTACGAACGCAGCGGAGCCTTCACCACCCACGATGTCTGGCATCGGGTGGAGACTGACGGCTCGGTACGCGAGCACCTGGTCCAGGTCGATGGGCCGCGCCAGGAAGTGGTGCGCGTCAATGGCGCCACCCAGTGCGTCGGTGGCGGCATGGCGGGGCAGGCGTCGACCGGCGAGATGTGGCCGGCACGCAAGCTCAATCCGGCTGATCTTTCTGCCTACTACGATGTTCGCGTCGCTGGCGAGTCGCGCATAGCCGACCGCCCGGCGGTGGTGCTCGCGGTGATCCCGCGTGACCAGCATCGCTACGGCTTCGAACTGCACCTGGACAAGGAAACCGGCCTGCCGCTCAAGTCGCTGCTGCTCAACGACAAGGGCCAGATCATCGAGCGCCTGCAGTTCACCCGCCTCGACCTGTCCGCCCCGGACGATGGCGAGTTGCAGCCCAGCGCTGCCTGCAAGCCGGTGAAGGAAAGCAAGGTTGCCGAGGTCAAGACGGGCTGGCATTCCGAGTGGGTGCCGCCGGGGTTCGCCCTGACCGGTACGACGCAGCAGCGCAGCCCGGTCTCCGATGATCAGGTCCTGTGCCTCGCCTATGGTGATGGCCTGGCGCGCTTCTCGGTGTTCCTCGAGCCCCTGCATGGCACCAAGGTCGACGATGCCCGCACCCAGCTGGGCCCGACCACCGTGGTGTCGAGACGCTTCGCCAGTGACGACGGCGGCACCATGGTGACCGTGGTCGGCGAGATTCCCAGTGGTACGGCCGAGCGCGTGGCGTTGTCCATGCGGCCGTCGGGAGCCCAGCCACAGTGATCAGCGGGCGGGGGAGAGTGGTTGCGGTCGGGTCTGGCTCTGTCCAGGTCGAAACGCTGCGCCGCTCCACCCGCTCGGGACTTTCGATCCATGCCGGTTGCGGCCAGGGACTACTGGCGCAGCCGGGGATCGAGTCGGGACGTGGCCAGGTGCGCGTCCCTTCTTCGTTGCGAGCGGTTTCATCGAAAGCGGCTTCGTTGCAGCTTGCGCCCGGCGACGAGAGCGTGCCGGGTATCGAGGCCAAACCTTCTGCTGAAAAGCCCCCCACTTTTCTTTCTGCTTCCCTTGCTCGGATCGTTCGCGCTCGCCTGGCTGGCGGCGCGCTCCGGCTTCGGGGAGTCCCTCATCATCGCGGTCGGTGGAGCAGGCTTTCTGCTTGCCCGGCTGCTGGTGCGCCGCCTGACGCGGCGGCAAACGGATGATCCGGCGATGCAACCGGTTGTGCTGCGTACGCTGGTCGGTGGGCCGCCCGGCCCTGTTTAGTGATCTTCCCAATCAACATCACGGGAGCTGTAGTCAATGCAAACCCTGAAACGCAGCATGGCTGCGCTGGTCACCCTGCTGGCGCTGAGCCTGTCGGTCACCGCGCGGGCCGAACTACCGGACTTCACCCCGCTGGTCGAGAAGGCCTCGCCGGCGGTGGTCAACATCAGCACCACTCAGAAGCTTCCCGATCGCTCCAACGCGCAGATGGGCATTCCGGACCTCGACGGCCTGCCGCCGGGTCTGCGCGAATTCTTCGAGCGCAGCATTCCCCGCGGTCAGGGTGGCCAGGGCCAGGCGCCCCGTGGCCAGCAGCGCGAAGCGCAATCCCTGGGCTCGGGCTTCATCATTTCCGAGGATGGCTACATCCTCACCAACAACCACGTGGTGGCTGACGCCGACGAGATCCTCGTGCGCCTGTCTGACCGCAGCGAGCACAAGGCCAAGCTGGTCGGTGCCGATCCGCGCAGCGACGTGGCCGTGCTGAAGGTCGACGCCAAGGGCCTGCCGACCCTCAAACTGGGAGATTCAGACAAGCTCAAGGTCGGTGAGTGGGTGCTGGCCATCGGTTCGCCGTTCGGCTTCGACCATTCGGTGACCGCCGGTATCGTTAGCGCAAAGGGCCGCAGCCTGCCGAACGAGAACTATGTGCCGTTCATCCAGACCGACGTGGCGATCAACCCGGGCAACTCCGGCGGCCCGCTGCTCAACCTGCAGGGTGAAGTGGTGGGTATCAACTCGCAGATCTACACCCGTTCCGGTGGCTTCATGGGGCTTTCCTTCGCGATCCCCATTGATGTGGCGCTGAACGTCGCCGATCAGCTGAAAGCTGGCGGCAAAGTCAATCGCGGCTGGCTGGGTGTGGTGATCCAGGAAGTGAACAAGGACCTCGCTGAGTCCTTCGGCCTCGACAAGCCGGCCGGCGCGCTGGTGGCGCAGCTGGTGGAAGACGGCCCCGCTGCCAAGGGCGGCCTGCAGGTAGGCGACGTGATCCTCAGCCTGAACGGCCAGACCATCAACGAATCCGCCGACCTGCCGCACCTGGTGGGCAACATGAAACCGGGCGACAAGGCGTCCCTGGAAGTCATCCGCGACAACAAGCGCCAGACCCTGACCATGACCATCGGCAGCCTGCCGGACGACGACGATGCCGTCGCTGCCGTCGAGGGCAAGGGCGCCGAGCGCAGCAGCAACCGCATGGGTGTGACCGTGGCCGAGCTGACTGCCGAGCAGCGCAAGTCCATGGACATCAAGGGCGGCGTGGTGATCAAGGAAGTCCAGGGCGGTCCGGCGGCTATGGTTGGCCTGCGTCCGGGTGACGTCATCACGCACCTGAACAACCGTGCCGTGGATTCCTCGAAGACCTTTACCGAAATCGCCAAGGCGTTGCCGAAGGATCGCTCCATCTCCATGCGCGTACTGCGCCAGGGACGTGCGAGCTTCATCACCTTCAAACTGTCCGAGTAAGGCCAGTGCACTGAAAAAGGGCGGTCTCGACCGCCCTTTTTCATGCCTGACTGTCCGGCGCGGCGTGACGCCCCTGGCTGTATTCAGGTAAACTCCCCCGCTATTTTTCGGCGGACCGCCGCCTTCAGCCTTCCGAGTGTGTTCGCCGTGAGTGACCTGAGTCATATCCGCAATTTCTCCATCATCGCCCACATCGACCATGGCAAGTCGACGCTGGCAGACCGCTTCATCCAGATGTGCGGCGGCCTGTCCGACCGCGAGATGGAGGCCCAGGTACTGGACTCCATGGACCTGGAGCGTGAGCGCGGGATCACCATCAAGGCGCACAGCGTCACCCTTCACTACAAGGCGAAGGACGGCAAGACCTACCAGCTGAACTTCATCGACACCCCCGGCCACGTCGACTTCACCTATGAAGTCAGCCGCTCGCTGGCCGCCTGCGAGGGCGCGCTGCTGGTGGTGGATGCCGGCCAGGGCGTGGAAGCGCAGTCGGTGGCCAACTGCTACACCGCCATCGAGCAGGGCCTGGAAGTCATGCCCGTGCTGAACAAGATGGACCTGCCGCAGGCCGATCCGGACCGCGTGAAGGACGAGATCGAAAGCATCATCGGCATCGACGCCACCGACGCCGTGGCCTGCTCGGCCAAGAGCGGCATGGGCGTGGAAGACGTGCTGGAGCGCCTGGTCACCGCCATTCCTGCTCCGGAAGGCGAGATCGACGCGCCGCTGCAGGCACTGATCATCGACTCCTGGTTCGATAACTACCTGGGCGTAGTCTCGCTGGTACGCGTGAAGCACGGTCGCGTCAAGAAAGGCGACAAGATCCTGGTGAAATCCACCGGCAAGGTCCACCAGGTGGACAGCGTCGGCGTCTTCACCCCCAAGCACACCGAGACACCGGACCTCAAGGCCGGCGAAGTGGGCTTCATCATCGCCGGCATCAAGGACATCCTGGGTGCGCCGGTGGGCGATACCCTGACCCTGAACAACACCCCCGACGTGGACGTGCTGCCGGGCTTCAAACGCATCAAGCCGCAGGTCTACGCCGGCCTGTTCCCGGTCAGCTCCGATGACTTCGAGGACTTCCGCGAAGCCCTGCAGAAGCTGACCCTCAACGACGCCGCGCTGCAGTACGAGCCGGAAAGCTCCGAGGCCCTGGGCTTCGGCTTCCGCATCGGCTTCCTCGGCATGCTGCACATGGAGATCATCCAGGAGCGCCTGGAGCGCGAATACGACCTGGACCTGATCACCACGGCACCGACGGTGATCTTCGAGATCGTGCAGAAGAACGGCGAGATCCTCTACGTCGACAACCCGTCCAAGCTGCCCGACCTGTCGTCCATCGACGAGATGCGCGAGCCGATCTGCCGCGCAACGATCCTTGTGCCTCAGGAGCACCTGGGCAACGTCATTACCCTGTGCATCGAGAAGCGTGGCGTACAGCGCGACATGCACTTCCTCAGCGGCCAGGTCCAGGTGATCTACGACCTGCCGATGAACGAGGTGGTACTGGACTTCTTCGATCGCCTGAAATCCACCAGCCGTGGCTATGCTTCGCTGGACTACAGCTTCGATCGCTTCGAGCCGGCCAACCTGGTCCGTCTCGACGTGCTGATCAACGGCGAGAAGGTCGACGCCCTCGCCCTGATCGTCCACCGCGACAACGCCCCGTACAAGGGCCGTCAGTTGGTGGAGAAGATGAAGGAACTGATCCCGCGGCAGATGTTCGACGTCGCGATTCAGGCGGCCATCGGTGGGCAGATCATTGCCCGTTCGACGGTCAAGGCACTCAGGAAGAACGTGCTGGCCAAGTGCTACGGTGGTGACGTGAGCCGTAAGCGCAAGCTGCTGGAAAAGCAGAAGGCCGGTAAGAAAAGGATGAAGCAGGTCGGTAGCGTGGAGATTCCGCAGGAAGCCTTCCTCGCTGTGCTCAAAGTGGACAGTTGAACCCTATGACCCTGAATTTCCCGCTGTTGCTGGTGATTGCCGTCGCGGTATGCGGCGTTCTCGCCCTGGTGGACCTGGTGCTGTTCGCGCCGCGCCGCCGGGCGGCCATTTCCGCCTACGAAGGCTCGGTCGGCGAGGCCGATCCGGAAGTGCTGGAGAAGCTCAACAAGGAGCCGGTGCTCGTCGAGTACGGCAAGTCGTTCTTCCCGGTGCTGTTCATCGTGCTGGTGCTGCGTTCGTTCCTGGTCGAGCCGTTCCAGATTCCGTCCGGCTCGATGAAGCCGACCCTGGAAGTGGGCGATTTCATCCTGGTGAACAAGTTCGCCTACGGCATCCGCCTGCCGGTGCTGGACACCAAGGTGATCCCGGTCGGCGACCCGCAGCGCGGCGATGTCATGGTGTTCCGCTATCCCAGCGACCCGAACATCAACTACATCAAGCGCGTGGTCGGTGTGCCGGGCGACACCATCCGCTACACCAGCGACAAGCGCCTGTACATCAACGACCAGCCGGTGGCCGAGTCCCTGGTGGGCGAGGAGCCGGGCACCCTGGGCAGCGTGACCCTGTACCAGGAGAAGCTGGGCGCCGCGGAGCACATGATCCGCAAGGAAATGACCCGCTTCCGCATCGAACCGGGCAAGCAGTGGAAAGTGCCGGCCGACCATTACTTCATGATGGGCGACAACCGCGACAACTCCAACGACAGCCGCTACTGGAACGACCCGAAGATCCCGAAGGATCTGCTGGGCATGGTTCCGGACCACAATATCGTCGGCAAGGCGTTCGCCGTGTGGATGAGCTGGCCGGACCCGAAGATGCGCAACCTGCCGAATTTCTCGCGAGTCGGCGTGATTCACTAGACTTGTGAGACGCGGCAAGCCTTGCGGCCTGCGGCGGTGATAGAAAAAAGGGCGGGGCTGCACGCGGGGAGCGAGGCAGCCCCGCTTCACTTGGACCTGCCGCGGTTGGCGGGGCAAACAAGAAAGATAACGACATGAGGTCGATATGACGTACGCACGTTCGCAGAAGGGGATGTCGCTGCTGGGTTGGCTGGTGGTGCTGGCCGTCGTGGCCTTCCTCGCCAGTACCGCGTTCAAGCTGATCCCGCACTACATGGACTTCTACGCCATCGAGAAGTCGATCCAGTCGGTGGAAACCGACAAGGCGGCGGAGGTGCGCACGGTGCCGGAGTTCTACGCTTACGTGAACAAGGCGCTGATGCTCAACAACATCCGCGACCTCAACCTGGACGACGCCCTGGACGTGAAGCTCGAGAACAACGAGTTCCGCGCCCACCTGAAGTACGAAAAACGCGAGCCACTGGTGCAGAACATCGACCTGGTGGTCAAATTTGACAAAGAATACCGTGTACGAATGCCGTGAGTAACAACAGTCTGGATCGACTCGAGCGCAAGCTTGGCTACACCTTCCGCGACCAGGACCTGATGGTCCTGGCGCTGACCCATCGCAGCTTCGCCGGGCGCAACAACGAGCGCCTGGAGTTCCTCGGTGACGCCATCCTCAACTTCGTCATCGGCGAAGCCCTGTTCACCCACTTCCCCCAGGCCCGCGAAGGCCAGCTGTCGCGCCTGCGCGCGCGACTGGTGAAGGGCGAGACCCTGGCCCTGCTGGCCCGCGGTTTTGAGATCGGGGACTACCTGCGCCTGGGCTCGGGCGAGCTCAAGAGTGGCGGCTACCGCCGCGAGTCGATCCTGGCTGACGCCATGGAGGCGCTGATCGGCGCCATCTACCTGGACACCGGCATGGATTCCGCCCGCGAGCGGATCATGGCCTGGCTCGGCCCGCAGCTGCGCGAGCTGACCCCGGTGGATACCAACAAGGACCCCAAGACCCGCCTGCAGGAGTTCCTGCAGTCGCGCGGGTGCGAATTGCCGCGTTACGACGTGGTGGATATCCAGGGCGAGCCGCATTGCCGCACCTTCTTCGTGGAGTGCGAGGTGGCCCTGCTGAACGACAAGACCCACGGTCACGGCGGCAGTCGCCGCATCGCCGAGCAGGTGGCCGCCGCCGCCGCGCTGGCAGCCCTGGGCGTGGAGAATGGCCATGAGTGAGCACGAGCAAGACCAGCACGACCCATCCGAGCACGATGAAGCAGGGACCGTCCGCTGCGGCTATGTCGCCATCGTCGGTCGCCCCAACGTGGGCAAATCGACCCTGCTCAACCACATCCTCGGGCAGAAGCTGGCGATCACCTCGCGCAAGCCGCAGACCACCCGCCACACCCTGCTGGGCATCAAGACCGAGGGGGACGTGCAGGCGGTCTACGTCGACACCCCCGGCCTGCACAAGGACAACGACAAGGCGCTCAACCGCTACATGAACCGTTCGGCCAGCGCCGCGCTGAAGGACGTCGACGTGGTGATCTTCGTCGTCGACCGCAATCGCTGGACCGACGAAGACCAGATGGTCTACGACAAGGTCAAGTACGTGAGCTGCCCGGTGCTGCTGGCGGTGAACAAGGTCGACCGCATGGAAGACAAGGGCGAGCTGCTGCCGCACCTGCAGTGGCTGGCCGAGCAGTTGCCCAACGCCGAAGTCGTGCCGATTTCCGCCCAGCACGGGCAGAACCTCGACGTGCTCGAAGGCCTGGTGGCCGAGCGCCTGCCGGAGAATGACCACTTCTTCCCGGAAGACCAGATCACCGATCGCAGCAGCCGCTTCCTCGCCGCCGAACTGGTGCGCGAGAAGATCATGCGCCAGCTGGGCGCCGAGCTGCCGTACCAGGTCGCCGTGGAGATCGAAGAGTTCAAGCAGGACGGTCCGATCCTGCACATCCACGCGCTGATCCTCGTAGAGCGCGACGGCCAGAAGAAGATCATCATCGGCGACAAGGGCGATCGCATCAAAAGCATCGGCCAGAACGCGCGCAAGGACATGGAGGTGCTGTTCGACTCCAAGGTCATGCTCAACCTCTGGGTGAAGGTGAAGGGCGGCTGGTCCGACGACGAGCGCGCACTGCGTTCGCTGGGCTACGGCGACCTTTGACCGATCTTGCCCCGCGAGCATTCGCGGGGCACACCCTTCGGGCGCCTGAGCGCGCCCGTCTCCCCACTCCGACTCCAGGCGCAGCGCCATGAGCCTCGCTTCCACCGCCCAAGCCGCCTTCGTCCTGCACAGCCGTCCCTACAAGGAAACCAGCGCGCTGGTGGATTTCTTCACCCCGCAGGGGCGTCTGCGCGCCGTGCTGCGTGGGGCGCGGGGCAAGGCTGGAGCGCTGGCGCGACCGTTCGTGCCGCTGGAGGGCGAGTTCCGCGGGCGCAGCGATCTGAAAAATGTCGTGCGCCTGGAGCCCAACGGCATCCCCAACCTGCTCAGCGGCGAAGCGCTGTTCAGTGGCCTGTACCTGAACGAGCTGATGGTCCGCCTGCTGCCGGTGGAAGACCCGCATCCCGCGCTGTTCGAGCACTACCGCGCGACCTTGCCGCTGCTGGCCGCCGGCAGTCCGCTGGAGCCGCTGCTGCGCTCCTTCGAATGGCGGCTGCTGGACGACCTGGGCTATGGTTTTGCCCTGGACACCGATATCGCCGGCCAGGACGTGGCGCCGGACGGCCTCTACCGCCTGCTGCCCGACTCGGGCCTGGAGCCGGTCGGCAGCCTGCAGCCGGGCCTGTTCCACGGCGCCGACCTGCTGGCCATGGCCCAGGCCGACTGGAGTGCCCCCGGCGCCCTGGCTGCGGCCAAGCGCCTGATGCGCCAGGCCCTGGCGCCCCATCTTGGCGGCCGACCGCTGGTCAGCCGCGAGCTCTTCATGAATCGCAAGGACAACTCCCGTGACTGAAGCCAACCGTATCCTGCTCGGCGTGAACATCGACCACGTCGCCACCCTGCGCCAGGCCCGCGGCACCCGTTATCCCGACCCGGTGAAGGCCGCGCTGGATGCCGAGGAAGCCGGCGCCGACGGCATCACCGTGCACCTGCGCGAAGACCGCCGGCACATACAGGACCGCGACGTGCGCGTGCTCGCCGAAGTGCTGCAGACCCGCATGAACTTCGAGATGGGCGTCACCGAGGAGATGATGAAGTTCGCCGAGATCATCCGCCCGGCCCACGTCTGCCTGGTCCCTGAGACCCGTCAGGAGCTGACTACCGAGGGTGGCCTGGACGTCGCCGGCCAGGAAGCGCGCATCCGCGAGGCGGTGCAACGCCTGGCTGCTGCCGGTTGCGAGGTGTCGCTGTTCATCGACCCGGACCAGCGCCAGATCGAAGCGTCCGCGCGCATCGGTGCGCCGGCTGTCGAGCTGCACACCGGTCGCTATGCCGATGCTCACAACCCGGCCGAAGCGGCCCATGAGCTGGCGTGCATCCGGGATGGCGTGGAGTTCGGCCTGTCCCACGGCCTGATCGTCAACGCCGGACACGGTCTGCATTACCACAACGCCGAGCCGGTGGCGGCCATCGCCGGGATCAACGAGCTGAACATCGGCCACGCCATCGTTGCCCACGCGCTGTTCGTGGGCTTCAAGCAGGCGGTGGCCGAGATGAAGGCTTTGATCGTGGCGGCGGCGAATCGCTGAATGGAGAAGGGAGTCATCTGGCCGTTCGTGCCAGAGCATCTCCCTCTCCCTAACCCTCTCCCTGAAGGGAGAGGGGACTGTCCAGTGTGCGCGGGTAGATGTGCGTTAGCCGGCTGGCTCCGCCTTTGTCGGAGGCGCCGAATAGCCCCCTCTCCCTTCAGGGAGAGGGCGGGGGGAGAGGGTAGGCAGTCGCGCAGGGCTTGATGTCGATGGCCGGTGCGCTTATCGCATTACCTGCCGGTCAGGGCTTGCGCGCCACCAGCGTGGCGCGCAGCGGCGCCGGCAGGCCTTCGAGGGTGCGGCTGTGGTCGTGCGGATCGAGGAAGTCCGGCAGCGACTGGTAGCGCATCCATTCGGTGGCGCGTTGTTCTTCCACCGAGGTGCGGCTGATGTCCACGCTGCGCACATCGGTGAAGCCCGCGCGGCGCAGCCACAGTTCCAGCGCCGGCACCGACGGCAGGAACCACACGTTGCGCATCTGCGCGTAGCGGTCCTCGGGCACCAGCACGGTGTTCACGTCGCCTTCCACCACCAGGGTTTCCAGCACCAGCTCGCCGCCACGGCGCAGGCAGTCCTTGAGCGCCAGCAGGTGGTCGATGGGCGAGCGGCGGTGGTAGAGCACGCCCATGGAAAACACCGTGTCGAAGCCTTCCAGGCTCGCCGGCAGGTCCTCCAGGGCGAAGGGCAGGTGCCAGGCCGGCAGGTCCGGCAGGTAGCGCTTCATGGCGAGGAACTGGCAGAAGAACAGCCAGTTCGGGTCAACGCCGACCACGCTGCGGGCGCCGGCGCCGAGCATGCGCCACTGGTAGTAGCCGTTGCCGCAGCCGACGTCGAGGACTCGTTTGCCCGTCAGGTCGATGTGCGGCGAGACGCGGTCCCACTTCCAGTCCGAGCGCCATTCGGTGTCGATGTGCACGCCGAACAGGTGGAACGGCCCCTTGCGCCACGGGATCAGCCCCTGCAGGGCGAGCTGGAGCTGCGCGCGGGTGTCTTCGTCGCAGGCGCCGTCGAGGTCGAAGCGTTCGCGAAGTTCGATGGCAGTGGCCTGCAGCTGTGGCAGGCGGTCGACTGCCGCGAGCCAGCGTTCGAGATCGCCGTGGCCGTCGTCGACCTTGGCGGCCAGTTTGGCGGGCAGCGAGTCGGACCAGGATTGCAGCGGCGTGCCGGCCAGTTCAAGGCGCAGGCGGCTCAGGTCGAAGCGTTCGATCATGGCAGGGCAATCAGGGAAGCGAAGTTGAGGCACTGGAACCAGGGCACGACCTTGGAGAAGCCGGCGGCCAGCAGGCGCTCGCGGTGGGTTTCCAGAGTATCGGGGCGCATGACGTTCTCGATGGCGGTGCGCTTCTGGGCGATTTCCAGTTCGCTGTAGCCATTGGCGCGCTTGAAGTCGATGTGCAGGTCGGTGAGCAGCTCGTGCTCCTGCTCGTCGGCGAAGCGCAGTTTTTCCGAGAGGATCAGCGCGCCGCCCGGCAGCAGCGCAGCGTGCAGGCGGGTGAGCAGGGCCAGGCGTTGTTCGGGGGCGATGAACTGCAGGGTGAAGTTCAGCGCGATCAGCGAGCAGGGCTTGAGGTCCAGCGTCAGGATGTCCGCCTCGATCAGTTCGACCGGCAGCAGCTCCTGGTGCATGGCGTCCTGGGCGCGCAGGTACTCGCCGCAGCGCTCGATCATCGGCGCCGAGTTGTCGACGCCGATGACGCGGCAGCCTTCGGTCTTCACGTGGCGGCGCAGCGCCTGGGTCACGGCGCCGAGCGAGCAGCCGAGGTCGTACAGCACGCTGTTCGGGGCGGCGAAGCGCGCGCCGAGCACACCGATGTTCTCGACGATGGTGGGGTAGCCCGGCACCGATCGCTTGATCATGTCCGGGAAGACTCGCACCACGTCCTCGTTGAAGGTGAAGTCGGGAACCTGGGTTTGCGGCTGGGCGAAGATGCGGTCGGATTCGCTCACGCTGGATGGGGCCTCGTTACGCTGGACGGGCAACAGGGCGCGGCGCGCCCCGATTGCCGGGGCGCGCATTGTAGCCGAGGCGCCGGGTGCGCCCAAGCTTCAGCCGATAAGGGTCACTTGAGCTGGTCGGAGAAGTATTCGCCGGCGCCCTGCAGCGGGCCGAGAGGGTTCTTCTTGTCTTCCATGCGGCGGATGTTCGGCTCGCCGTTGCTGGTCTTGTGCACCACCACGTCGTCGATCAGCACGAACACCGGGCGGAACGACCAGCCTTGCACCTGGCGGCGCTTGCGGAAGTTGAAGATGTCAGCCCAGAAGCTGCCCACGCGCTGGCTGTCGGTCTTGTTGAAGTCGAAGGCATAGCCGATGCAGCGGTCCTTGGCCTGCAGGCAGGTCACCAGGCCATCGGGGAGGTAATCGATGGGGATGTTGGGTTGCACGAAGAGCAGGCGCACGTCGATGAACGAGAGCATCTTCGCGTTGCCCTGGGACAGCGGATCGAAGCCCAGCGCGTAGAGCTGCGAGCGGGTGGTCTTGCCAGGATCGACCTGGTTGAAGCGGCTCTGTGCATCCTGGTAATCCAGGAAGGGTGATTGCACTTCCGCACGTTCGCTGGGCAACAAGCCGCCACAGGCAGAGAGCGTCAGGCACGCTCCCAGCAACAACATCGAGCGAACTACTGCACGCATGGAGCTCCCCTTTTTTGAAGACTCTTATGATTGATCTATAGCTGATGGCAGACGGCCCCGCAGGACTTTTCTCACGCCGCTGTCGGGCTAGTCAACGGCGATGCCGTAACCCTGCATCAGTGCCTTCCACTGATCGTTGCGGCGCAGTCCGCGCAGGCCTTCGTCGAGGTCGCTCAGGCGCTGCTCCACGTCTTCCAGATGAGGATTCAGGGCGACGTACATGGGGCGCTTTTCCAGCAACTCGCCGGCCGCCTGGATGCGTGCGGAAAGGCCGTGGCGGCGCAGGTAGTGCTCGACTATCCGGCTGTCTTCGAGCAGCACGGTGATGCGCCCGAGCAGCAGCTTCTGGATATTGCGTTCGAGGACCTTCTCGCCGCTGAGCACCTGCACCTGTTCGTGGTTGTCCAGGTTGTCGTCGCGCCAGCGGTCCAGTTCGCTGCCGTAGGAGTACCCCTGGGCCAGGCCGACGGCCTGGTTGCCCAGCGACGCGACACCGTTCCAGGTCCAGGGATTGTCCTCGCGCACGTAGAAACGCATGGTCACCCAGCCGATGGGCTCGCGGCCGGTGAGCAGGCCTGCGGACTCCTCGCCGTAGGCGCCGACCACGCCGTCCACCAGCCCCTCGCGGGCCATCTGCAGGGCGCGTGGCCAGGGCAACGGTTCGAACTGTGGCGGCTGCGGCAGCAACCGACCGAGGGCTTCGAGGAAGACGCCGGGTTTGTCCGGGTCGTCCGGGCAGAGGTAGGGGCACCAGTCATCGCCGGCCAGGCGCAGGGGCTCGGCGCTGGCCAGTGCGGAGCAGAGCAGCAGGGCCGGTGAAGCGAGTCGCAGCATGTCAGGCTCGGGTGGCGGGGCGTCCTTGCGAGTATGGCAGAGCGATATGACGGGATGTGACGGAAGCGGCGATGCCGAACTGACCCAGCCAGTAGGTCAGCATGATGGCGTAGGAGGAACCGTCGAAGGAGGCGACGAAGCGGCTGATGCCGATCATCGAATCGGAGCTGACGAACAGCAGTGCGCCCAGGGCGGCGAACAGCCGGCTGGCGCTGGCGATCGACGGCACGCCGAGGCGGGCGATGGCGCGCCAGAGCATGGCGCTGATGGTCAGGCTGTACAGCGCGATGGGCAGCAGTAGCGGGCCCAGGCCGCGGCTGAAGAGCAGGACGAACAGGCCGCCACCCAGCGCTGCGGCAACCAGCAGGCCGAGCGGGGCGACGCGCCGGGTGTCGCCCAGGTAGGCGACCAGGTAGGCCAGGTGCGCCAGGAGGAACGCGGCGAGTCCGGGCACGAAGGCATTGATCGGCCACTCCAGCAGGATGTCGCCGAGCATCGACAGGACCAGGCCGATGGCGACCCAGCGCCGGTAACCGTCGGCCGGCGTGCCGAGGATCCAGAACAGCATGGCCAGCACCGGCAGCGGCTTGCACAGCATGCGCAGGACAGGCAGGTCAAAGGTGACGGCGAACAGGTAGGCGGCACCGCCGATCAGTGCCAAGAGTGCCCAGCGCATGGGGTTCCCTCCCGAGGAAATGAACGCCCACTGTGCCGCAGCGCCGCGCCCGTCCCACAGGCCGAAAGCGTCAGTGCGAGCGGCTTATGGCGCCGGGCCGGGCGTGTCTTACTGGACCTTGATCGGGCAGACGAAGGTCTGCGCGGGGGCGACTTCCGCCTCCCAGGGGCGGCGGTAGGCCAGTTCCAGCTGGTCCTCGCCGGCGCCGGAAACGCGGAAGCGCCAGGTGGATTCCCCGGCACTGCCGACCAGGCCGGCATCCTCGGGATTGCTGTAGACCTCCGGGCCGAGGGCGCGCAGCAGGCCGTTGGCGGCGTTGCGCATTTCCCAGCGGAAGCCGGTGGTGGGGTTGCTCGGCAGGATCAGCACCAGCTCCTGGCCGGCGTGCAGTTTCAGCGGCTTGCAGTCGCTGGCGTGTTCCAGGGTGACCACGGGTTTGGTCTGCCCGGCACAGCCGGCGAGCAGGGCCAGGGCGAGGGGCAGCAGCGGGCGGTACGACGGCATGGGGGCTCCTGGGAGGGGACAGGTTGGGCCGCAGGATACCGCAATCGGGGTTGGCGTGAACTTCGTCCATTTTGTGTGTGCATCGGGCTGGATGTTTTGCGCCGCTTCGGCGTGCGCGCGGATTTCCTGTTTCGCCCCCTCGGGCGACCTCCTTTGGCAAACGCCCCAAAGGAGGCAAAGGTCTTGCCCCAATCATCCGGTTTTTCGCTTGGGGCGAAAAATACCCTCGTTGAAGCGCAGTTTCAGGGGCCCGCCGCGAAGGGCCATCCCTGGCCCATCGCGGCTCTCGCGACATCCATGTCGCTCAACCCCTGAAACTCCACTTCAACGAGGCCTCCTGAACGGGGCCATTCGGAGTGCGCTGACGTTTCTCTGGAAAACTTCAGAGCCAGAGCCAGAGCCAGAGCCAGAGCCGAGGCGCGCGTGGGGTTCTAAGGTTGGAGCAGTGGCGCTCTTTGTAGGAGCGGACTTGTCCGCGATCGGATTCCCATCCACTGCGAAATCACGGCGAAGCAGGAACGAAAGCTGGATGGCGCGTCGGCAGGGTCGGTTCGCGAGCAAGCTCGCTTCTACAATCGGGCGCTGCAGATCGGTGTACCTGGGAAGATCGAATCCCGCCGCGAGGGATTTCGCGGACAAGGTCCGCTCCTACGCAAACGCATCTCACGGTGCCACGCCAAATTCGTTGCCGTTGCCGTTGCCGTTGCCGTTGCCGTTGCCGTTGCTTTTCAGGGTTTCCAGCGAAACATCCGCACGCGCCGAAGTGCCCCTTTCAGGAGGCCGAAGGTGATCGGAGTTCCAGGGGTTGAGCGACATGGATGTCGCGAGAGCGTTGTCGGGCCAGGGATGGCCCGTCAACGCGGGCCCCTGGAACTCCGAGGAACCGAGGGTACTTTTCGCGAAGCGAAAAGCCGGATGGCAGGGGCGAGACTTTTTGGTTCCTTTTGTGGCGTTTGACAAAAGGGACTCGCCCGAGGGGGCGAAACACAGAGTTCGCGCGCACTCCGAAGCGGCGCCGAAACACACAACCTGAGGCGAATACATCGCGGACGAAGTCCGCTCCTACGTAACCGGTAAAACCGGAGCCAACCTGCAAGAGCCGGCCCTGCTGGCGAGTCGCGGACAGAGTCCGCTCCTGCCCGAAGGTCGATTGCTACCGTAGGGCGCATAACGCCTACGGCGTTATCCGCCGTCGTGGCGGATAACCCGTTCCGGGTTATGCGCCCTACAAAAAACAGGAGCTAGCAGCAAGTGAAGACAGTTTCTCCTGCAGGGGAACGCCGAGCCGGTCGGCGTGCCTGCAGGAGCGGAGCTGATCAGACATCAGGCCGGGAACAACACCTTCGCCACATCGCCGAAGCGCTTGGCGAAATGCACCGTCAGGCCTTCCTTCAGGTACTCCGGCAGCTCTTCGAAGTCGCCACGGTTGGGCTCGGGCAGGATCAGCTCGAAGATCTTCTGCCGCCGCGCTGCGATGACTTTCTCGCGCACCCCGCCGATGGGCAGCACCTGGCCGGTGAGGGTCAGCTCGCCAGTCATGGCCACGCCCTTCTTCGGCGCCTGGTTGCGTGCCAGGGACAGCAGCGCGCTGGCCATGGTCACGCCGGCACTGGGGCCGTCCTTGGGCGTGGCGCCCTCGGGTACGTGCAGGTGGACGAAGGCCTGGTCGAAGAAAGTCGACTCGCCGCCGTACTTCTTCAGGTTCGAGCTGATGTAGCTGTAGGCGATTTCCGCCGACTCCTTCATCACGTCGCCCAGTTGCCCGGTGAGCTTGAAGCCGCGGTTCAGCGTATGGATGCGCGTCGCCTCGATGGGCAGGGTCGCGCCGCCCATGCTGGTCCAGGCCAGGCCGGTGATCACGCCGATGCCGGAGAGCACCTGCTCGGTACGGAACACCGGCATGCCGAGGAATTGTTCCAGGTCCTTGGCGCCGATCTTCACCACCGATTCGGGGTCTTCCAGCAGCTTCATCACCGACTTGCGCACCAGCTTGCCGAGCACCTTCTCCAGCTGGCGCACGCCGGCCTCGCGGGCGTAGCCCTCGATCACCGCGCGCAGGGCGGCGTCGTTGATCGAGATGCGCTGCTTGGGCACGCCGGCCTTTTCCAGTTGCTTGGGCCACAGGTGGCGCTTGGCGATAGCCAGCTTCTCCTCGGCGATGTAGCCGGACAGGCGGATGACTTCCATCCGGTCCAGCAGAGGGCCGGGGATGGAATCCAGGGTGTTGGCGGTGCAGACGAACAGCACCTTGGACAGGTCCAGGCGCAGGTCCAGGTAGTGGTCGAGGAATTCGACGTTCTGTTCCGGGTCCAGCGTCTCCAGCAGCGCCGAGGCGGGGTCACCCTGGTAGCTGCTGCCGAGCTTGTCGATCTCGTCGAGCATGATCACCGGGTTCATCACCTCGACGTCCTTCAGCGCCTGCACCAGCTTGCCGGGCAGGGCGCCGATGTAGGTGCGGCGGTGGCCCTTGATCTCGGCCTCGTCGCGCATGCCGCCGACGCTGAAGCGATAGAACGGCCGCCCCAGGCTCTCGGCGATGGACTTGCCGATGCTGGTCTTGCCCACGCCCGGCGGGCCCACCAGCAGCACGATGGAACCGGCGATCTCACCCTTGAAGGTGCCCACCGCGAGGAATTCGAGGATGCGGTCCTTGACGTCTTCCAGCCCGGAATGATGGCGGTCGAGGACCTTGCGTGCGTGCTTGAGGTCGAGCTTGTCGACGCCCATCAGGCCCCAGGGCACGGAAGTCGCCCAGTCGAGGTAATTGCGCGTGACGGCGTATTCCGGCGAGCCGGTTTCCAGGATCGACAGCTTGTTCAGCTCTTCGTCGATGCGCTTCTTCGCCTGCTCGGGCAGGGTCTTGCCTTCCAGGCGGGCGCGGAACTCGTCGGAGTCTGCGCTCTTGTCGTCCTTGGTGATGCCCAGTTCCTGCTGGATGATCTTCAGCTGTTCCTGCAGGAAGAATTCGCGCTGGCGCTCGCCGATCTTGCGGTTGACCTCGGCGGACAGCTCCTTCTGCAGGCGTGCGACCTCCACTTCCTTGCGCAGCAGCGGCAGGACCTTCTCCATGCGCTTGAGCATCGGCACGGTATCGAGCACGCCCTGCAGCTCGGAGCCCGGCGCGGTGGTCAGCGCGGCGGCGAAGTCGGTCAGCGGCGACGGATCGTTGGGGTTGAAGCGGTTGAGGTAGTTCTTCAGCTCTTCGCTGTACAGCGGGTTGAGCGGCAGCAGCTCCTTGATCGCGTTGATCAGGGCCATGCCGTAGGCCTTCACCTCGTCGCTCGGGTCGCTGGGAGTGTGCGGGTATTCCACTTCCACCAGGAAGGGCGGGCGATGGCGCTTGATCCAGCCGCGGATGCGCACGCGCGACAGGCCCTGGGCGACGAACTGCAGCTTGCCGCCCTCGCGGCTGGCGTGGTGCACGCGCACCAGGGTGCCGTGCTCGGGCAGGCTGTCCGGGTCGAAATGGCGCGGGTCTTCCGGCGGGTTCTCCATGAAGAACAGCGCCAGGCTGTGGTGCTCGGTCTTGGCGACCAGTTCCAGCGTCTCGGCCCACGGTTCCTCGTTGACGATCACCGGCAGCACCTGCGCCGGGAAGAACGGGCGGTTGTGGATCGGGATGACGTAGACCGTGGTCGGCAGGTTCTGCCCCGGCAACACCAGCCCGGTGTTGCTGACCTCTTCGGCGCTGTGGATATCGTGAATCTCGTCGTGGTCGCTCATGAGGCACCTGACTGATTGAACATGACAGTCTAGATGGGGAAACCGGCGCGGGGTTTCAATCCCATTTCCGAAGGTTGTGCGCGGAGGATGTTGCGGGAAATTGCTTACGAGCGGATTAGCGCCCGTCGGCGGATCAGCGGCGTGGCCGTAGGAAATCGCTGGGCGGCCGGCCGAAGTGCCGGCTGAACATCGCGCTGAAGGCGCTGGGAGTGCTGTAGCCGACTTCCAGCGCCACGCTCAGCACGCTCTCGCCCAGGGCCAGGCGCTCCAGTGCGGCGAGCAGGCGCGCCTGTTGCCGCCATTGGCCGAAGGTCAGCCCGGTTTCGGCGAAGAACCAGCGTTGCACCGTCTTGCTGTCGACGTTCAGCCGCGCTGCCCAGTGGGCAAGGCTGGCGTTGTCGCCGGGCTGGGCCTGGATGGCCTGGCACAGCGCGCGCAGGCGCCGGTGGGCCGGCAGCGGCAGGTGCAGCGGCAGCATGGGGTCTTCGCGCAGTTCATCGAGCATCAGGCCGAGGACGCGGCCGTCGCGGGAGTCCGGGGTGACTTCGCCGCTGATCGACAGCGCCGCCAGGATCAGCTCGCGCAGCAACGGCGAGACCGCCAGCACGCAGCAGTCCGGTGGCAGGTGCGGGGCGCTGCCCGGCTCCACATAAAGGGTGCGCACCTGTACGTCGCCAACCATGCGTGTCCAGTGCTCCACGCCCGCGGGTATCCACAGGCCGCGGTTATCCGGCACCACCCACTGGCCGCTGGCGCTGCCTACGACCAGCACGCCGCGCACGGCGTAGAGCAGTTGCGCGCGGTGATGGCGGTGCGCTGGCACCTGGTGGCCGTCGGGAAAGTCCAGGGCGACGGCCGCCACCGGGCTGGCGGCCCGTTCGTCGCCATGATTTTCCGGGGGGCGTGCGGCAATGTCCTTCTGGCGCATGTGAATGCCTTTTTGTCGTTAGACGACCACTTTCCTTCATCGCTAGGCTGCTGAACAGTCCCCATCTGCTTCGATGATCCCGCCATGACCGACATCTCTGCTATTTCCGAACAACTGGCCCGAATCGCCCGGTTGCTCGAACAATCCCTGCCTGCGCGTCCACAGCTGGCACTGGAGGACGGCGCCATCGCCCACCTGTGGGAGTACCGCCAGGGCCAGCCGCGCCTGACGCCGGTGGTCGACCCGGCGCTGATCGCCTTCGATGATCTGCGCAACGTCGACCGGCAGAAGGCGCTGATCGAGCAGAACACCCGCCAGTTCGTCTCCGGCCGCCCGGCCAACAACGTGCTGCTGACCGGCGCCCGCGGCACCGGCAAGAGTTCGCTGGTGAAGGCCTGCCTGCACGCCTTCCATGCCGAGGGGCTGCGCCTGATCGAAGTGGACAAGGAGCACCTGGCCGACCTGCCGCAGATCATCGACCTGCTGCGCGATCGCCAGGAGCGCTTCGTGCTGTTCTGCGACGACCTGTCCTTCGAAGACGGCGAGACCGGCTACAAGGGCCTGAAGACGGTGCTGGACGGTTCGGTGGCCGGGCAGTCGGGCAACGTGCTGATCTACGCCACCTCCAACCGTCGCCACCTGCTGGCCGAGCGTGCCGAGGACAACCTGTCGTTCCAGCGCAGCGAGAGCGGCGAATTGCACCCCGGCGAGGCGGTGGAGGAGAAGATTTCGCTCTCCGAGCGCTTCGGCCTGTGGATATCTTTCTATGCCTTCAGCCAGGAGCAGTACCTGGGGGCGGTCGCGCGCTGGCTGGAGTCCCACGGCCTGGGCGGCGTGGCGCAGGAGGAGTGGGAGCAGGCGGCGATCCGCTGGGCGACCCATCGCGGGTCGCGGTCCGGGCGGATCGCCGCACAGTTCGCCCGGGATTACGCCGGGCGTCGGCTCTAGAACATCAGAAGGCCACTTTCTAGAAGGCCACTTTCACCCCCGCCTGGAGGCCGCGCCCGCCGGCCGGCACGCTGTCACGCAGGATGGAGCTGGCGTAGCGCACGGTCTGGTTGGTCAGGTTCTCGCCCTTGACGAAGGCCAGCCAGCGGCTGTCGCCCAGGTCGAAGCGGTAGCCGAGGCTGGCGCCCAGGGTGGTGTAGCCGTCGGTGCGCAGCTCGTTCTCCGGCACGCGGTTCTGGTCGGCGGCGTATTCCACGTCGACCCGCGCCTGCCACTGCTGCAGTTCCCAGAGCAGCGCGCTGTTCAGGCGCAGCGGAGCAATGCGTGGCAGGGCTTCGCCGGTGTCCTTGTTCTTGGCGCGGGTGTAGTCGCCGGAGAGCTCCAGGTCGAAGCGGCCGTAGGGGCTGTCCAGCAGGTGGATGCGGTCCTGTGCCTCGACGCCGTAGAAGTCCGCCTTCACGCCGCTATAGAGGTACTCGGGCAGCGCCTCGTCGTCGCCGGCATCCACCACCGCGCCTTCCTCGTCGCGGTAGCGTCCGCTGGCCAGCAGGCCGATGTAGTTGGAGAAGCGGCTGTAGAACACGCCGACGCTGCCCTTGTGGCGGCCGCCGTCAAAGCGCAGGGCGAGGTCGGTGGAGACGGCCTTTTCCTTGCTCGCGTCGGCGTCGCCCACTTCGAAGGTGCCGGTGGCGGCGTGGGCGCCGTTGGCGTACAGCTCGTAGAAGGTCGGCGCGCGCTCGGTGTAGGCCAGGGTGCCGGCCAGCGACCAGATCGACGTCAGCTGGTACACCGCGCCCGTGGACAGGCTGCCGGCGGTGAAGCTGCGCGAGCCGTCGTTCTCGGCGAAGCGTTCGTTGTCCTTGGCGTTGGGCTCGATGCGCGTGTGTTCGACGCGGCCACCCAGGTTCAGCGCCAGGCGCTCGCTGGCCTGCCAGTTCTCCAGGAAGAACAGCGCGGCGCTGTCGGTCTCGGTGTGCGGCACGAAGGCTTCTTCCCCCAGCGCGGAGAAGCGGCTGTTGGCGACCTGCGCACCGACCACGCCGTCCAGCGGACCGATGGGCTTGTGCCGGGCTTCGATGCGCGCCTCGTAGCCGTCGTTCTTGAAGGTGGTGCCGGTCTCGCCGTCCTCGATTTCCTTGTGCTGGTACTCGGTGTAGGCGGCGTCCAGCTTCACCGAGCTGAAGGGGCCGTCGAGGTCGCGGATTTCCGAGGCGAAGGCGTAGCGGTCCTGCTGCATCTTCAGGCGCACGTCGTCTTCGGCGGGGGAGCCGTAGTTGCTGTCGTAGCCGCTGTAGGACAGGCCGGCATAGCCGTGATCCCAGTGGTAGCTGCCACCGATGGCGCCGCTGTCCTGGCGGCCGTCGCTGTTGTTCACGCGGTGTTTCGCGTCATCGCCATCGATCTGGCGTTGCCGTGCGGAGTGGGCGTAGCCGGGGATGCGCAGGTCGTTGAACTCGCGGGAGCCGGCGTCCAGGTGCAGGGCGAAGGTGCCGTCGCCGGCTTCCAGCGCGCCAGCGCTGCTGCGGGTGGTGTCCGAGCCGCCGTAGCGCAGCTCGCCCTGGCCGTGGATGCCATCGACCGGTTCGCTGGGAATGCGGTTGTCGAAGCTGTTGACCACGCCGCCGATGGCGTTGCCGCCGTAGAGCAGGGCGGCCGGGCCACGGACCACTTCGATGCGTTCGACCACGTTGGGGTCTTCCGGCACGGCGTGGTCGTAGGACAGCGAGGAGGCGTCCAGCGCGCCGACGCCATTGCGCAGGAGGCGGATGCGGTCGCCGTCCATGCCGCGGATCACCGGGCGGCTGGCGCCGGGGCCGAACCAGGTGGAGGATACGCCCGGCGTGCCGTTGAGGGTTTCACCCAGGCTGCCCTTCTGCCGCAGGGTCAGCTCGTCGCCCTGCAGGACGCTGCTGGGGGCGGCGGGGGAAGCATCGCCCAGCGGGTTGGCGGTGATCACCTGGGGCGCCAGCTCGGTGGGGGCGGCAACGGCCAGCGCGGGTGCGGCAGCGCACAGGGCCAGACTCAGCGGGGCTAGGCGCCAGCGGGGGCGGGATGGGGACATGACGAACTCCTGGTTTTTCTTCTGGCAAAGCGAACCCCTCCCTGGTGATCAGGGATGCGCCAGGCGGCGGGGAAGGGCAAGGTGGGAATGTGTTATTTGTTATAACATAACATATCCGTAGGTTAGCAAGGTTTTCCGGCTTAGACGCTTTGGTGCTTTTCGTTTTTCGAGTTGCGCCCGGTTGCACCTGCTGGCTGGGCAGCTCTACGAAATTTCCGTACCATGCTCAAAATTTGATCACCCAGCGCCATGTTCGATACCCGTCTCGCCACGCTGTCCGACCAGACCGACCAGCACGCCCATGGCCATCACCAGTTGGTGCTGGCCCTGAGCGGCCGCGCGGAATTCGAGATCGGCGGAGCAGGCGGCGAGGTCTGCCGCATGCGCGCCTGCCTGGTGCCGGGGGAGGTCGATCACGAATTCGCCGGCCTGGGCGACAACCGCATGCTGATCGTCGACCTCGATGAAGCCGGCACCGGCGAGCAGGACCGCGAGCTGCTGGCGCGGCTGTTCGAGGTGCCGCGCTACCCGACCCTGGACGCGGATTTCCAGCACCTGCTCAGCTACGCCGGAGCGGAAATTGCCCGCTACGGCGACGATCCACTGCTGGCTCGCGCCCTGGGTGGCGTGCTGCTGCGCGCGCTGCACCTGCGCCTGTTCGGCGAGGACCGCCCGCCGCGCAATGGCCCGCTGGACCTGGAGCGGCTGGATGGCTACATCGCCGAACGCCTGTCCCGGCGCATCAGCGTGGCCGAGTTGGCGCAGGTCGCCTGCCTGAGCCCCAGTCACTTCCACGCGCAGTTCAAGGAGCGTGTCGGCCTCACGCCGCATCAGTACCTGCTGCGCCAGCGCCTGGATCGCGCTGCGCGCCTGCTGCGGGAATCCGACCTGCCGCTGGTGAACGTGGCCGGCGAATGCGGGTTTTCCAGCCAGAGTGCGCTGACCACGGCGATGCGCCGCTATCTCGGCTTGACCCCGGGCAACCTGCGCCGCAGCTGAAACCAATAGCCTGCGCGGCGTGGATTGCTGATCGAATGGTCAGCTGTCGACCTTCGGCTGTCGGAGTCTTCTGCAAGAACTCCAGAGCTTTCAGCAAGAAATCCGCTGGGTGCAACCCATAGAGTCCGCCCACCGCGTTGCTGGTGTTCCAAGGTGCAACCCGGTCAGACCAAGAACAACAGCCAGCTCGATACGCGGGAGGGGCAGCATGCCCATCACCGGTTCTGTCTTTGCCTGTGGCACGCCTGCACCTGGCGGCGCCACGCCCTCCACGGCTCGGCCCGCAGCGCCCGCCCGTGGCCTCGTGCGGTCCGCCCCCGGACCAGTGGCGCCATTCGCCCCGAGGCTTTCTGTACAATCCGCGCCCTCGCGCGCCGGCCACCCCCTGCCGCAACTCCCTGCGCGCGTGAACACAGTTTCGAATCGCTCCGGCCAGCCGCGCCGCCCGTTTATCAGGCGGCGTGCCCTGCATTGCCGGAGTGCTGGCGGCCGTTCCGGCGCCTGAAGGATCACCGGGCCCCGCCCGGGAAACGCCCCGCACCTCGCTCACCGGCGAACGCGGGACGGAGGTCGCCGTGGTGAGACGGTGGCTGCAGGAAGACGCCAGCAAGGACGAGGGCGTGCCTGCGTCGGGATGCGTAGCGGTTCGGTACCTGTTTGGCGCCACGCGCAACCCGGTTTGCCTGTGAGCAAGCGCTAACCGGCCGGCGTCAACCACGCCGGCTGCCAGTCAAGGGTCCGCGATACCCCGCGAGCCCGGATAAAAACAAGCTGTAGGGGAGTCCCCATGAGCGTCAATACGCCAACACTGATCACCTTCGTGATCTACATCGCAGCCATGGTCCTGATCGGCCTGGCCGCCTACCGTTCGACCAACAACTTCTCCGACTACATCCTCGGTGGCCGCAGCCTCGGCAGTTTCGTCACCGCGCTGTCGGCCGGTGCCTCGGACATGAGCGGCTGGCTGCTGATGGGCCTGCCGGGCGCCATCTACCTGTCGGGCATTTCGGAGAGCTGGATCGCCATCGGCCTGATCTGCGGCGCCTACCTGAACTGGCTGTTCGTCGCCGGCCGCCTGCGGGTGCACACCGAGCACAACGGCAACGCGCTGACCCTGCCGGACTACTTCAGCACCCGTTTCGAGGACAACAGCCGCCTGCTGCGGGTGATCTCCGCGCTGGTGATCCTGGTGTTCTTCACCATCTACTGCGCCTCCGGCATCGTCGCCGGCGCCCGCCTGTTCGAAAGCACCTTCGGCATGTCCTACGAGACCGCGCTGTGGGCCGGTGCCGCCGCGACCATCGCCTACACCTTCGTCGGTGGCTTCCTGGCCGTGAGCTGGACTGACACCGTGCAGGCCTCGCTGATGATCTTCGCGCTGATCCTCACCCCGGTGATCGTGCTGTTCGCCACCGGTGGCGTGGAGCCCACCTTCGCTGCCATCGAGCTGAAGGACGCGGCGAACTTCGACATGTTCAAGGGCGCTTCCTTCGTCGGCGTGCTGTCGCTGATGGCCTGGGGCCTGGGCTACTTCGGCCAGCCGCACATCCTGGCGCGCTTCATGGCCGCCGATTCGGTGAAGTCGATCCCGGCTGCCCGGCGCATCTCCATGACCTGGATGATCCTCTGCCTGGGCGGCGCCGTGGCCGTCGGCTTCTTCGGCATCGCCTACTTCCAGGCGCACCCGGAGCAGGCTGGCGCCGTGGGCGAGAACCACGAGCGCATCTTCATCGAACTGGCGAAGATCCTGTTCAACCCGTGGATCGCCGGCATCCTGCTGTCCGCCATCCTCGCCGCGGTGATGAGCACCCTGAGCTGCCAGCTGCTGGTGTGTTCCTCGGCGCTGACCGAAGACTTCTACAAGGCCTTCCTGCGCAAGAACGCCAGCCAGCTGGAGCTGGTGTGGGTCGGTCGTGCCATGGTGCTGCTGGTGGCGCTGGTGTCCATCGCCCTGGCCGCCAATCCGGACAACCGCGTCCTGGGCCTGGTGTCCTACGCCTGGGCCGGCTTCGGCGCCGCCTTCGGTCCGCTGGTGCTGTTCTCCGTGCTGTGGAAGGGCATGACCCGCAACGGCGCGCTGGCCGGCATCATCGTCGGTGCGGTCACCGTGATCGTCTGGAAGCAGTTCGGCTGGCTCGGCCTGTACGAGATCATCCCAGGCTTCATCCTCTCCAGCATTTCCATCGTGGTGTTCAGCCTGTTCGGCTCCGCCCCGTCGAAGGCGATGATCCAGCGTTTCGAGGCCGCCGAGGCCGAGTACGCCGAAGCTCATCTGCCCGAGGGCAGCGTGGCTGCCAGCCGCTGAGTCTTCGCTGAATGAAGAAGGCCGCGTCCCGAGAGGGGCGCGGCCTTTTTTGTTTGCGATTGGAAAATCGGCGGATGGGATCGGCCGATCGCGGACGGAGTCCGCTCCTACGCTCGGTCAGTCACCCGTAGGAGCAACTGTCTTTCCGGCGAGCTTGTGCCAGTGGCTTCCCTCACCCCAACCCTCTCCCAGAGGGAGAGGGAGCTATTTGTGCCGGCTGACACGATGGTTTCAACCTGCACCGAACGGTCCCCTCTCCCTCTGGGAGAGGGCTAGGGTGAGGGTAGGCCCGGGCGACTGACTTCCTGTAGGAGCGGATTTATCCGCGATGGCTTTGCGCGGGGCCACTCAACGCCGCCGCATACCGCCAGCAGGCGAATCCGCACAGCAGCAGGCCGGCCACCGCCAGCGCGCCGCCGACGTAGCCGATCCACTCCAGGCCCAGGCCCACCGCCACGCGGCTACCCAGCAGCGCGCCGCCGCCGATGCCGACGTTGTACAGACCGGAGAACATCGCCATGGCCACGTCAGTGGCGTCATGGGCCAGTTGCAGCACCTTGGCCTGCAGCGCCAGGCCGAAGCAGAGAATCGCCGCGCCCCAGAACAGGCTGAGCCCCAGCAGTGCGGTGGGCGAATGGGCCAGCGGCATCAGCAGCAGGAGCGAGCCGCCGAGCACGGCGATGGCCATACAGGGGAAGGCGCGGGGGAAGCGCTCGCTGTAGCGGCTGAAGAGGATCGAGCCGAATACCCCGGCGCCGCCGAACAGCAGCAGGAGCAGGGTGGTCTTCTGGCTGTCCAGCGCGGCGACCTCGCGGGCAAACGGCTCGATGTAGCTGTAGGCGGTGAACTGCGCGGTGATCACCAGCACGGTGAGCACGTACATCGATACCAGCGCCGGGCGGCGCAACAGCAGCGGCAGGCTGCGCAGCGAGCCGGAGTTCTGGCTCGGCAGCAGTGGCAGCGCGCGGGCCAGCCAGAGCACCACCATCACCGAGACGCCGGCGATGGTGAGGAAGGTCGTGCGCCAGCCCAGCGCCTCGCCGAGCATGCGCCCCAGTGGGATGCCCAGCACCATCGCCAGGATGGTCCCGGTGGCCAGCAGGCCGAGGGCTTTCGCCTGCTGCCCCGGCGGCGCCACGCGCACCGCGAGCGAGGCAGTGATCGACCAGAACACCGCGTGGGCGAAGGCGATGCCGAAGCGGCTGATCATCAGCACGGTGAAGTTCCAGGCGAAACCGGAGAGCACATGGCTGACGATGAACAGGCAGAAGATCACCACCAGCAGGCGCCGGCGCTCCATGTTGCGGGTCAGCTGCATCAGCGGCAGCGAGGCCAGCGACACGACCCAGGCATAGAGCGTGAGCATCAGCCCGGTCTGTTCCGGGCGCATGTCGAAGCTTGCGCCGATGTCGCTGAGCAGGCCCACCGGGACGAACTCGGTGGTGTTGAAGATGAAGGCGGCGATGGCCAGGGCGATGACGTTGAGCCAACTGCCGGAGCGGGTTTCTTGCACGGTGGTCATGGGAATCCTGAGGTGAAGTGGGGCTCAGGCCGTGCCGTGGAATCACGCATGGAACGTGTCCCTGGCAAAGAAGAATTGTTGTTGCGGCGGTGGGTAATTCTACGCACGCATCTCGCCGCGCGCACGGCAAAGGGACGCCTGCGCGGGCGCAGCGACAGGCTCAGGCGGCGCTGTCGAGCAGCGGGTCGGCGGCCTGCTCCGCTTCCTCGGCCAGCCAGTCGAGGAAGGCGCGCACCGGCGGATGACGCTCGCGGCCCGGCACGCAGAGCGCGGTGTAGCTGGCGCCAGGTACGTTGATATCCGGGCGGTAGGGCACCAGCAGGCCTTTCTCCACGCTCTCGGATACCAGCAGCGAACTGGCCAGGACCAGCCCTTGCCCGGCGATGGCCGCCTGCAGGGCGTAGAACTCCTCGTCGTACTCGCGCTGCACCGCGCCGGCCAGCAGGCACTCCTCGCCGGCCACCTGGCACCAGGCTTTCCAGCCGCGCTCGTAGAGTTCGGAGTTGTGCCAGCGCACGCTGATCATCTCCGGCACTTCCACATCGGCGGTGGCTACCAGCGCCGGTGCGCCGTACACGGCGAAACGTTCCGCCAGCAGGAACTGGCTGTGCATGCGCGGGTAGTCGCCGAAACCGTAGCGAATCGCCAGATCGACGCTGGCGTCCTGCTGCAGGTCGAGCAGTTCGCACTGGCTGTCCAGGCGCAGGCGGATGTGCGGGTGGCGCGCGTAGAAACGGCCCAGGCGCGGCACCAGCCACAGCGCGGCGAAGGCTGGCGTGGTGGAGATCGTCAGGCTGCTGGCGCTGCGCTGCGGGCGCAGGCTGTCCACCGACTGCGACACCTCCAGCAGCGCGCCATGCAGGCTGCGGAACAGCCGCTCGCCGGCTTCGGTCAGGCGCACCTGGCGCGGCAGGCGCTCGAACAGCGGCAGGCCCAGCCATTCCTCCAGCGCACGGACCTGGTGCGACACCGCCGTGGGCGTCACCGCCAGCTCCTGGGCAGCGGCCTTGAAGCTCAGCTGGCGCGCCGCGGATTCGAAGGTGCGCAGGGCGGGAAGCGGCAGGTTGGCGAACATGACGTGCTCCATGGGTGAGCTGAATTCATCTGGAGGGAAATCCCCTCAGTTGTCCGGTCAGTGCGCTGCCAATAGCTTAGGCGGTAACAGGAGGCCATTCAGGACCTTCGCAGTGTACACCTTGAACAAGGAAAGACAGATGAGCAGGATTCTTGCTATTCACGCCAGCCCCCGTGCCGACCGTTCGCATTCCCGTCGCCTGGCCGAGGGGTTTCTCGCCGCTCTGCCACAGGCCGGGATCACTCGCCGCGAAGTGGGTCGCGCCGACCTGCCCCACGTCAGCGAAGGCTTCATCGCCGCCGCCTTCCACCCGCAGCGTGAACATCGTCCCGCCGAGCTGCAGGCCGAGCTGAAGCTGAGCGAGGAATTGGTGGATGAGCTGCTCGCCCATGAACTGCTGGTGATCTCCACACCCATGTACAACTTCAGCGTGCCCAGCGGGTTGAAGGCCTGGGTCGACCAGATCGTCCGCATCGGCCGCACCTTCGATCTGCACCTGAAGGACGGCGAGGCGGAGTACGAGCCGTTGCTCAAGGGCCGCAAGGCATTGATCGTCACCAGCCGCGGCGGTGCCGGCATGGGGCCGGGCGGCGAGCTGGAGTGGATGAACCACGCCGACGCCTGGTTGCGCGTAGCGCTGGGTTTCCTTGGTATCGAGGACGTACAGGTGATCGCCGCCGAGGGTGAGGAGGGCAATCCCGACGCCTTCCGCACTTCCTATCAACAGGCTGAAAAAACCCTGGCCGACCTCGCCGAAAGCGAGTGGGTGCGTGCGTGATGGCCTGGGCGATGCTGATGGTGGCGGCGGTGTTCGAGGTGATGTTCGCGGTGTCGATGAAGTACGCCGAGGGTTTCACCCGGCCATTGCCGACGGTGGTGACGGTTGTCGCGGTGATCGGCGGGATCTTCTTCCTCACCCTGGCCATGCGCCAGTTGCCGGTGAGCATCGCCTACCCGATCTGGACCGCCATCGGCACGCTGGGCACGGTGTTCTTCGGCTTCCTGCTGCTGGGCGAGGCGCTGACGCTGACCAAGCTGGCCTCGGTCGCCCTGATCATCGCCGGCGTGGCTGGGCTCAAGGCCTGATGGTAAGGTGCCGCGCATTCCCCGCACGACGGCACCAAAGATGAACGACAAACCGAAGAACCCGCTGCATGGCGTGACCCTGGAAGCCATCCTTACCCAGCTGGTCGCCCAGTACGGCTGGGACGGCCTGGCCAAGCGCATCGACGTGCGCTGCTTCAAGAACGACCCGAGCATCAAGTCCAGCCTGACCTTCCTGCGCCGCACACCCTGGGCGCGGGAGCAGGTCGAGGCGTTGTATGTGAAGTCTGTCCAGGGCAAGTGAGGTTGGGATTCTGGTAGGAGCGAGCTGGCTCGCGAACCGCTTGATGCCTGGGGTGTTGGTAGGTTCGCGAGCAAGCTCGCTCCTACAGCACCCTGATGGCGTTGGTGCGGGATGGCTAGCCCGTAGGAGCGGACTTCGTCCGCGATAGGTTCGCAGCGCGCCGGAAGCCATCGCGGACGGAGTCCGCTCCTACGGTTCAAGGGATGTATCAGCGCCTGGGCTTCCCCCTCACCCCAGCCCTCTCCCCCGAGGAGAGGGGCGTTCGACACGGCGGCTATGAAAGAAGTCAGCCGTCGAGCGCAGAGCTCGCTCCTGCAAACCCTTGGAGGTGTTGGTGCTGGATGGCTAGCCCGTAGGAGCGGACTCTGTCCGCGATAGGTTCGCAGCGCGCCGATGATCATCGCGGACGAAGTCCGCTCCTACGGTTCAAGGGATGTATCGGCGCCTGGGCTTTCCCCTCACCCCAGCCCTCTCCCCGGGGAGAGGGAGCGGTTCGGTACGTTGGATACGAACCGAGTCAGCCGGCTAGCGCAGTAATGACAGCGCGCGCGGGACAGTCCCCTCTCCCTCCGGGAGAGGGCTAGGGTGAGGGGGCGAAGCCATTCGCCGTGGCGCTCAACGCCAACTCACCCGCAGATTATCCAGCCGCTCCTGGCAGCCGGTGCTGATCCCCGGTTCCAGGTAGCTCGACAGCATCGGCGCCATGCCCTTGAGCACCTGCACCGGCAGCGCCGAGGTGAACTTGAAGCCGTCCGACTCGCTGCCGGCCACGTAGGCGGTGAGCGTGCCGAAGTGGCGCGGGCCGATGTAGAAGACGAAGGTCGCGGTACGGTTCATCGCCTTGGAACTCTTCACCCAGCCGCTGCGCGTCACGCTCTCGATGCGGTTGTCGCCGGTGCCGGTCTTGCCGCCCATCACCAGCGCGCTGCCATCGGCGGTCTTGAAGGTGCCGGAGAGGCGCCGCGCGGTGCCGGCGTCCACCACCTGGGACAAGGCCGTGCGCAGCGCCTGGGCGACTTCCGAACGCATCACCTGGCGGCCCATCCCCGATTCCGGACCCAGCGTCACTTCATAGGGCGTGGCGGCGGCAAAGTGCAGGCTGTCGATGCGCAGGGTCGGCATGCGCACGCCGTCGTTGAGGATGATGCCCATCAGCTCCGCCAGCGCTGCCGGGCGGTCGCCCGAACTGCCCAGCGCGGTGGCCAGCGATGGCACCAGGTGATCGAACGGATAGCCCAGGCGCTTCCATTGCTCGTGCAGGTCGAGGAAGGCCTCCACCTCCAGCATGATGCGGATGCGCTTGTCGCGGGCGTACTTGTGCCGCGACTTGAACAGCCAGCCATAGACTTCCTTGCGCTCGGCGCCACTGGCGGCCACGGCGTCGGCGAAGGTCGCCGTCGGCTGGCGCTGCAGGTAGCCCAGCAGCCAGAGTTCCAGCGGGTGCACGCGGGCGACGTAGCCCTGGTCGTTGAGGTTGAAGGCGCCCGGACCGTAACGGGTGTAGAGGTCTTCGATGCGCTTGTCGGTGAGCTTGTCGCCGGCATAGTGGCCCTGCTTCAGGCGGTCCTGGAGGAACGCGGCGAAGGTCGGGACGTCCGCCTGCGGCTGCAGGTAGCGGTGGATCGCCGCCAGCCGCACCGGCCAGGCGCGCAGGCCGTCGAGGAAGGTGCTCAGGCGTTCGTCGTTGTCCTTGCCCTTGTACTTCTGCCAGAAGCGCAGCAGGTAGACCTGGCTTTCCTTGTCGACGAAGCGGTCGAGGTAGTCCTGCCGGCGTGGGTCCTTGTCGTCGGCCAGCACCGCGACCTTGCTGCCTTCGTTGGCGTAGATGTCGTGGCGCACCAGGTCGCGCAGCAGGCGCACGAAGGGCAGGTTGATCGACTCACGCAGGGCGTCCTGCAGGGTCGGGATGCGCCCATTGTCCTCCCTGCGGAAGTTGCTGAAGGTGTGCACGCCGCCACCGGTGAAGAAGCTTTCATAGGGGCTGGCGGAGTACTTGCGTTGCAGGGCGGCGGCAAGCATGTCCGGCAGGTCGCGGTCCTTGGCGGCGATCAGGTAGTCGATGGACCAGCGGCTGAGGATGTCCAGCGGCTCGATCTCGACCTTCTTCAGCTCGGCCACGCTCATCGGCGCGTACTGCTGGTGCAGGTCGGCGATGGTTTCCAGGTAGGTGGAAAGCACGCGCAGCTTGGCGGTGGAGCCCAGCTCCAGCTTGCTGCCTTCGTTGATGTCGAAGGGCTGCTCGGTGCTGTCGGTCTGCACGCGTACGCGGTTGCCACTGGGGGTGCGCTCGAACAGGGTGAAGCTGTAGCGCACGTCCCTGGTCTTGTCCTTGGCCAGCAGGTGCTCGCCGAACAAGCCGATCTGCTCGGCGAAGGCCGGGTCGGCTAACTGCCGCAGGTAACCGGTGACCTGCTCCTGCAGCTCATGCTGCAGGGTGGTGGTGAAGCTCATGTCGAAGCGGTCGAGGTCGTACAGCGGTACGTCGAGCATCCCGGCGAGCCGCGTGCGCGCCAGGCCAATGCCCTTGTTGTTCTCCAGCGGGGTGAAGCTGGGTTCGCTGCGCGGATCGCGGAATGCCAGTTTCTGCTGGAGCGCGGCGTCGCGCAGTTCCGGGGCGATCACGTTGTTCTGCGCCAGCAGGCGCAGGT
Organism: Pseudomonas nitroreducens; assembly: GCF_014204515.1. GTDB lineage: Bacteria > Pseudomonadota > Gammaproteobacteria > Pseudomonadales > Pseudomonadaceae > Pseudomonas > Pseudomonas nitritireducens_A. Next base: position 183,073 of record NZ_JACHLI010000004.1, read on the forward strand.
AGCTGTCGGTGAGTACGGCCAACTGGTCGCGGCCGCGCGCCAGGTACCAGGACGGCCGGCGGTGGGCGATCATCAGCGAGACCACCTGGCGCAGCGCCTTGCCCTGGGCGGCGAGTTCCGCGCCGGAGGCGGGCGGCGCGTTGAGCAGCTTGTTGACCTGCTGGTAGTCGGCGCCGTACCAGATCCACAGGCCGTCCGGCAGGCCGCTGACTTCGCCGTAGCCCGGCTGCGCCGAGAGCGGCACGGAGTTCAGGTAGGTGAGGGCGACATTGCGCCGCGCGGCCATGTTCTCTGCGCCGTTCTGGTAGGTGCGCACGCTGGCCGAAGCCATCTGCCGCAGCTTGTCGGTGATGGAGTTGGTGCGGCCATCCTCGGAGTGGCGGTACTTCTCGATCTGCGTGGCCAGGGTGCTGCCGCCGGGCGCGTGGTTGCCCAGCCCCACCAGTTTGCCGACCTGCGCCACCGAGGCCTGGGTGAAGCGGCTCCAGTCGATGGCCGGGTTCAGGTAGGGGCGCTCGGGGTCGAGCAGGTCGCGGTTCTCGATGTACAGCAGGCTGTTGACGATGGTCGGCGAAACGCTCTCGAAGTTGGCGTAGAGCCGCTGTGGGTAACGGAAGTTGTAGATCGGCAGGCCACGGCAGTCGGCGATGTCGACGCCGGCCTGGGCCTTCTCCGGGTAGGGCGGGAACATGCCGTGACCGGTGTACTGCATCAGCGGATCGGAGAAGCGCGCCTGGCTCAGGGTGACGAAGTTGCGTTCGTGCAGGCGGCCGAGGAAGCTCGGCAATTGCTGGTAGCCCAGGCGCCGGTCGAAGGGGCCGCCCTGCGGGTAGACCACGCTATCGGTGCCGCCCTGTTCCAGGCTCCAGGTCAGCCCCGTGGCGTAGCGCGCCAGTTCGCGCGCCTGCAGTTTGGAGGTGTGCGCCTCGTAGAGCAGCGCCGCGCCCATCGCCGCTAATAACGGCAGAAGGAAAAGGAACAGGATCAGGAAGCGATGGTGATGGACTTTCTGCGGGGAAATACCGGGCTTCGAGCGACCCGGATGAGCTGCTGAGTTCGTCCCGGAATGCTTCGATCTGCCCATCTTCACGCCCCGCCCATGCTTGTACGACAGCCCAGGAAAGCGGACTCCGCCCACGTGATGGCCGACGCCCCTCCCGGCGTCGCGAAAGCCCGAAACCTGCGGCCTTCCTAAGTTCCAGCGTAGTCGGCGGCGAAAATTCTGCGCGCCGTCTGGCAGCGTTCCTGGCCGCGTGGATTGATTTGCCGACGGCCAGCAGGTGGAATGTGATTATTTGGACAGGAACCTTCCGACATGCGTTCGCATTTTCTGCCCCTGGTCGCCGTCCTGCTGGCCCCGATGGGCGCCACGGCGGCGCCCATGCCTTTCTACAAGTGGCAGAGCAAAGTCGATGGTGCCTTCACCTGCCAGCAGACCTCTCCGGGTCATGGCTGGACGAAGATCGGCGGACCGTTCCGCGATGCCGGCTGCCGCGAGGCGCTGCCGCAGACCCCGCCGCCCAAGGGGTTGGCGGTGCCCAAGGTGTTGAAGGGACAGTAGGTCCGGCGTTCTGAAGAAACTGTTTTACCGGAACGATGTGTGCAGCGTGTTTACCCTCACCCCAGCCCTGGCTGCGCGCCCCGCTCCTGAGGGAGAGGGGGTAGATAGTGCCGGCCGACGCTATGGTTTCATCCTGCACCGAACGGTCCCCTCTCCCTCCGGGAGAGGGTGAGGGCAGGCCCGGGCGCCGGACTATCACTGTAGGAGCGGATTCATCCGCGATCGCTTCACCCCAGGCACGGAGCAAACCATGACCGACCGCGTCGCCGAGATACTCCACAGCTGGCAAGCCAACGCCGAGGCCTGGACCCGCGCCGTGCGCGAGCAGCGCATCGAAAGCCGGCGGCTGGTGACCGACGCGGCAATCCTCAACGCCATTGCCGACGGCCCGGCGCAACGCGTGCTGGATATCGGCTGCGGCGAAGGCTGGCTGTGCCGGGCGCTGTCGGAGCGGGGCAGCGAGTGCGTCGGGGTCGACGCTTCCGCGCCGCTGATCGATATCGCACAGGCAGCTGGCGGCGGGCGCTTCGAGGTAATGGATTACCCCGCGCTGATCGAGTCGGGCGACAGCCTGGGCCGGTTCGATACGCTGGTGTGCAACTTCGCCCTGCTCGACGACTACATCGCGCCGCTGCTCGGTGCCCTGCGCGGGCGACTCAATTCCGGCGGACGGCTGCTGATCCAGACCGTGCATCCCTGGACCGCCTGCGGCGACGAGCCCTATGCGGACGGCTGGCGCCTGGAAACCTTTGCCAGCTTCGGTGGCGAGTTCAGCATGCCGATGCCCTGGTTCTTCCGCACCCTGGAGTCCTGGCTGGCGCTGCTCGCGGCCAGCGGCTGGCGTGTGCGGCAGCTGCGCGAACCGCGCCACCCGGATACCGGCAAGCCCTGTTCGCTGCTGCTGGAGTTGTTGCCGCTGACAGGGTGAGACCGCTCTAGGTCGGCCATTCGCGACTCGGAGGATGTGGCGAAAAGCCGCTATCCCTTTGGTCACATTGCACCTTGGTGGTGCAGACGTTTCCCACACACTTGTGTAACACTCGCCCGCGACCTCAGCCGTGGTCCTCCCGCAATGCCCACGTCCGCTTCACAAGAGCGGGCAGCCTCTTCCGGTGTGCCGTCCTGGAACTGCCAGACACTTCCCCCTCCGTGCCGCCCGGCGCGGTGGCGAAGCCTTTGCGCTGGTTCCGCACCCTGACTGCACTCAGAGTCCGCAGCTGATTACTCCCAAGAACAAAATGAGGTTGCATCACCATGTCGTCCCACGATCTCCAAAGGGATCTCAACGAGCGGCACATCCGTCTCATGGCCCTGGGCGCCTGCATCGGCGTCGGTCTGTTCCTCGGCTCCGCCAAGGCCATCCAGATGGCCGGCCCGGCCATCATGCTGTCCTACATCATCGGCGGTCTCGCCATCCTGGTGATCATGCGCGCCCTCGGCGAGATGGCCGTGCACAATCCCGTGGCCGGCTCCTTCGCCCGCTACGCCCAGGACTACCTCGGCCCGCTGGCCGGCTACCTGACCGGCTGGAACTACTGGTTCCTCTGGCTGGTGACCTGCGTCGCGGAAATCACTGCGGTGGCCATCTACATGGGCATCTGGTTCCCCGACGTGCCGCGCTGGATCTGGGCGCTGGCCGCACTGGCGAGCATGGGCACCATCAACCTCATCGCCGTGCGCGCCTTCGGCGAATTCGAGTTCTGGTTCGCGCTGATCAAGATCGTCACCATCGTCGCCATGATCCTGGCCGGCGCCGGCATGATCTTCTTCGGCCTGGGCAACGGCGGCATCGCGACCGGCATCTCCAACCTCTGGAGCAACGGCGGCTTCATGCCCCATGGCATCACCGGCGTGCTGATGTCGCTGCAGATGGTGATGTTCGCCTACCTGGGCGTGGAGATGATCGGTCTCACCGCCGGCGAGGCGAAGAACCCGCAGAAGACCATCCCCGGTGCGATCAACTCGGTGTTCTGGCGCATCCTGCTGTTCTATGTGGGCGCGCTGTTCGTGATCATGTCGATCTACCCGTGGAACGAGATCGGCACCCAGGGCAGCCCCTTCGTGATGACCTTCGAACGCATGGGCATCAAGACCGCCGCCGGCATCATCAACTTCGTGGTGATCACCGCCGCGCTGTCGTCCTGCAACGGCGGCATCTTCAGCACCGGCCGCATGCTCTACAGCCTCGCCCAGCATGGCCAGGCCCCGGCCGTGTTCGCCAGGACCTCCAAGGGCGGCGTGCCGCGCAATGCGCTGCTGCTGTCGATCTTCGCGCTGCTGCTGGGCGTGCTGCTGAACTACCTGGTGCCCGAGAAGGTGTTCACCTGGGTGACTTCCATCGCCACCTTCGGCGCGATCTGGACCTGGGCGATGATCCTGCTGGCGCAGCTGAAGTTCCGCCGCGGCCTCTCCGCCGCCGAGGCCGGCAAGCTGCAGTTCAGGATGTGGCTGTACCCGATCAGCTCCTACCTGGCCATGGCCTTCCTGATGCTGGTGGTGGTGCTGATGGCCTTCTTCGAGGATACCCGCATCGCGCTGTACATCGGCCCGGCCTTCCTGGTGCTGCTGACGGTGCTGTACTACACGCTGAATCTGGCTCCCAAGGAGCAGGGCAGTGTTGCCAGCCGTGCCTGATGTGCGGTTGAGCGAGTGAACAAAGGGCCTCTTCGGAGGCCCTTTTTCTTTTTGCGCCGGATCAGCCGGCGGGCAGGCTGCCGGCCATGCGGGTCAGGCGGCGGTCGAGTTCGGTGATTTCCAGTTGCAGGCCGAGCGGGCGCCGGTCGATGAGCGCCGCGAGGGTTTCTTCGGCAGCGGCGAACAGCGTGTCGACGATACGCTGGCGTAGTTCTTCTGGACGGCCGGGGGCAATGCGGATCTGGATATTGATGAAGGCTTCGTTGTGCGTGTTGGCGCCGACCTGGTAGTCCTCGATGGCGCGGGCGAAGGTGCGCAGGCCGTTCAACGGGAATACGCCAAGGCTCTGCGCGGTTTCGTGGAGCTTCTGTGCAAGGTTCAGCGGTGCGAGGTCGTCGATGAGGTTGGCGGTGTAGTCGATGGCTATATGGGGCATGGGGGCAGTCCGGCATCAGGGATGCCAGCCATCCTAGGGCGATGGACTTGCTGGGGATATGCGGGTGACTACGTATTTGATGGGGTCGGCCCTTGATCCGCCGGAAGGACCGGCAGCCGCCCTTGGCCGTGCTGCGTTGGCTTGGGTGTTTTTGCGCCGCTTCGGCGTGCGCGCGGACTCTGTGGTTTCGCCCCCTCGGGCGACCTATTTTGGCAAACGACGGATGGCCGCCCCACCCAAAGTAGGCAAAGGTCTTGCCCCGGACATCCGGTTTTTCGCTTAGGCGAAAAATTCCCTCGTTGAAGCGCAGTTTCAGGGGCCCGAACTAGGCGTCCCCCCACGAAGGGCCATCCCTGGCCCATCGCGGCTCTCGCGACATCCATGTCGCTCAACCCCTGAAACTGCGCTTCAACGAGGCCTCCTGAACGGGGCATTCGGCGTGCTCGGAGGTTTCTCTGGAAGTCTTCAGATCCAAAGCCAAAGCCGGATCGGTTGGGCTCTTCGTAGGAGCGAGCTTGCTCGCGAACCGCATGGCACGGTATTTCCCCGTAGGAGCGGACCTTGTCCGCGAAATCCATTGCGGACGACTCCATGGCGAGACGGGAGCGCCGATGCCATGCGCCTGCGTAGGAGCGGGCTCCGTCCGCAATTGGCACGGAGCCGCAAGGTTCGCGAGCAAGCTCGCTCCTACAAGTGGCCTGTTGGCCGCAGTCAGGCCGCCAGCAAAGGCGGCATCGGGCAATCGAGGATATCCGCCACTGCGCGCATCAATTCCGCTTCGCCCGCGGTGATACGCCCGTCGTGCTCGATGCAGCGCGCCAGTGCCTTGAGCAGTTGCGGTTTCTGTAGCGGCCGCAGTTGCTCCAGCTTCTTCAGGGCGCCTTCCAGATCGCGTAGGTTGCCTTCGGCCGGCAAGGGGCGAGGCGGGAAGGGCAGGCCGTTCCAGGCATCGGCAAATGCCTGCTGGGTATCGATGTCGCTGGCTTCGCCGACGCGGGCGAGGAAGGCCAGCAAGGTCGCGGACTCCTCGGCAAGTTCTGCCAGCGCCACGTTGCCGATCTTGCCGCTGCCCGGTCGCAGGTTGCGTTCGACGATGCGCAGCAGGGTCCATTCCAGCAGGTTCACCTTGCCGTCGAGCTTGATCAGCAGCGCCATGTTCTCGCGCAGGGCGAGGAAGGCCTTGGCGTCCAGCTGCTTGAGCGCCGGCATGGCCAAATCCAGCAGCGGCAGGCGCTGGCCGGGGTCGAGGCGCAGCAACGATTCTTCCAGCAGGTCCAGTTGCAGCGCGAGGCTCAGGTTCAGGCGCTGCTTGATGGCTTCCAGCTGGCGCGCACGCAGGGCGGGTTCACTGTCCAGCAGCAGGCCGTAGAGCAGCGCCTGTGCGCCTTCGCTGTCGTGGGCGGCGCGTTGCAGGCGTTCGTCCAGGCGCTGCAGGGTGCTGCGGGCCTCCTGCAGGTGAGCGACGGTCGGCGCGCCGACGGCGGCCACCGCCACTTCCACGGCGCTGGGCTGGTAGGGCTGGCCGGTGACGGCGGCGGTCCAGGCTTCCTTGTTCATCAGCGCCACGTCCAGGCGCGGCTCGAATTTCGGATAGCGGCCGTCCCAGCCCGGATCGACGCGGCGGATGCGATCCTTCAGCGGTGGGTGGGTGTCGAACCAGCTGCTGCCCACGCCATCGCCGAAGTACAGGTGGCTGAACTCGGCCGCGCGTGGTGCGCTGAGCAGGGCGCCCAGCGGGTTGCCGCCGATCTTCTTGAGCGCGCCGGCGATGGTCGACGGGTCGCGGGTGAACTGCACCGCCGAGGCGTCTGCCAGGTACTCGCGCTGGCGACTGACCGAGGCCTTGATCAACTGGCCGAAGAAGGTCCCGACATAGCCCAGCACATAGAGCACCACGCCGGCGCCGAGCACCAGCAGCACCACGCTGCCGCCGCCATTCTTGTCGTCACTGCTGCGCCGGCTGCTGATGCGGATGCCGCTGCTGGTCTCGTTCCAGCCGCGCAGCAACATGCCGCCGATCAGCCCGAGCAGCAGCATGCCGTGGAGCAGGGCGGTAAGACGGGTGTTGAGCCGCATGTCGCCGTGGTGGATGTGGCTGAACTCGTGGGCGATCACGCCCTGCAGTTCATTGCGGTCGAGTTGCTCGATGGCGCCACGGGTGATGCCGATCACCGCGTCGCGCGGCGTCAGGCCGGCGGCGAAGGCGTTGATCGAGCCGTCCTCCAGCACGTACACCGGCGGCACCGGCGAGCCGGAGGCCAGGGCCATCTCCTCGACCACGTTGAGCAGGCGGCGCTCGTCGGCGTTGCCGGCACTGAGGTTGAGCAGGCGGCCGCCGAGGCTTTCGGCCACCACCTTGCCGCCAGCGCTCAATTGCACCTGCTTGTACAGGGCGCCGAGCACGACCACGCCGATGATCACCGCGGCGACCGACAGGTACAGCTCCGGATCGGGCAGCGAAGCCCGCGAGGTCAGGTGCAGGGTCGGTTCGCCCAGGTGGCGCCAGAGCCAGCCCAGGGCGAGGCTGGTGATGCCGACCAGGCAGACCACCGCGACAGTCAGCAGCAGGACCAGGCGCCCGGTCTGCTTGCGGGCGCGGTCCTGGTGTTCGAAGAAGTTCATCGCGCGTCCTGCGCCAGAGCGTTAGAAGGCGACTTTCGGCGCGGCCTGGATGTCCTTGCTGTCCTCGAACTGCAGCAGGCTGGCGTCCTTGCTGTGGCCGTAGGTGGCGGCCAGGAAGTTGGCGGGGAACGACTGGCGGTAGGTGTTGTAGTCCATCACCGCGTCGTTGTAGGCCTGGCGGGCGAAGGCCACCTTGTTCTCGGTGCTCGACAGCTCCTCGCTGACTTGCTGCAGGTTCTGCGAGGCCTTGAGGTCCGGGTAGGCTTCCAGGGTCACGTTCAGGCGCCCCATGGCACCGCCCAGGGCATTCTCGGCGGCGGCCAGTTGCGCCATGCGGCCGGCCTCGCCGGGTTGCTCGGAGGCGGCTTTCAGGCCGGCAACTGCCGCATTACGCGCGGCGATCACCGCTTCCAGGGTCTCGCGCTCGTGCTTGAGGTAGGCCTTGGCGGTTTCCACCAGGTTGGGGATCAGGTCGTAGCGGCGCTTGAGCTGCACCTCGATCTGCGCAAAGGCGTTCTGGTAGCGGTTGCGCAGGGCGACCAGGCGGTTGAACACGCTGATCAGCAGGAAGATCACGCCAGCGATGATGGCGAGGGTGATGATCGAGGAGACGCTCATGGGATGTCCTTATCGGCAGGCGAATGTGGGCCGATAATAGCGGAAAGCCAGCGAAACCGATCCCGTCTTTTCCCCAATCTGCAGGACTGTCTGCAACTGCAGGAGCGAGCCTGCTCGCGAACCCGCCCAGCACCCGAGGTAGCAAGCGGTTCGCGAGCAAGCTCGCTCCTGCAAAAGCGTTACGGCGCCTTCAGCGATTCAGGTACTCGGCGGTGGACACCACTTCGGCGTAGGCGAACGCCAGGGCTGCCATGTAGGCCGCGTGCACCTGGGCTGCCGGAACCTTCACGCCGTTGAACTCCAGGTCCAGCGTGGCGCAGGCGTCGTGCAGCACGGTCACCGGGTAGCCGAAGTCGGCGGCGGCGCGGGTGGCGCCGTCCACGCACATGTGGCTCATGTGGCCGACGATCACCAGCGATTCGATGCCGTGCTGGTCGAGGATGGCCTTCAGGTCGGTGCCGCGGAAGGAGTTGACGAAGTGCTTGAGCACCACCGGCTCGCCGGGCAGATTGGCGACCTTGCCGTGGATCTTCGCGCCGTCGCTGCCGGGGGTGAAGAACGGCGCGTCGTTGCTTTCGAACTCATGGCGGATGTGCACCACCAGATCGCCGCGCTCGCGGAAGGCGGCCAGCACCTTGGCGGCCTGGTCGGCGGCGGCTTCGATGCCGACCAGCGGCCACTTGCCGGAAGGGAAGTAGTCGTTCTGGATATCCACTAGGATGAGCGCTTGCTTGGCCATTTCCGAGTTCCTTTTCTTGAGTGTCGAGTGGGGTGGAAGTGGGACCAGTATGGTTCGCCGCGCACCGGGCGGGGATCAGGCGGAACGACAATAAGCGGGGGAAAACTGACAATGGCTGTGGAACGAAGCGTCGTCGAGATCGGGTTGCTGCTCTATCCCGGCGTGCAGACGGCGGCGCTGCACGGGCTCACCGACCTGTTCGCGGTGGCCGAGCGGATCGCCGGCGAAGAGGCCGCGCAGCAGCTACCGGCGTTGCGCATCAGCCACTGGTCCGGCGAGGGTGGTGGTGAACCGCGGCGCGTCTTTGATTCGCATCCAGGTGCTGACAGCCGGCTGGTTGCCGTGCTCGTCCCGCCGTCGCTGTTCGGCCTGCCGGATGCCACGCCCTTGCGCAACCTCACAGACTGGCTCGCTGCACGCCATGGCGAGGGCGCCATCGTCGGCTCGGTGTGTATCGGCGGCCTGCTGGTGGCCGAGGCCGGGCTGCTCGACGGGCGCAGTGCCACGGCCCACTGGAGCGGCGCCGAAGCCTTCGCCCAACGCTTCCCACGGGTGCGCCTGGAGCCGCACAAGCCGATGGTGGACGACGGCGACCTGATCACCTCCGCCGGGCTGATGGCCTGGTCCGAGCTGGGCCTGCGCATCGTCGATCGCCTGCTCGGCCCGAGCATCGCCAGCCGCACCGCGCGTTTTCTCGTGGTGGAGCACAGCGACAGCGCCCAGCAATGCGGCAGCAACTTCGCGCCGCTGCTGGGCCACGGCGACGCCGCCATCCTCAAGGTGCAGCACTGGCTGCAGGGCAACGGCGCGGTGGATGTGAGCCTTGCCGCCATGGCCGCCCAGGCCGGGCTGGAGGAGCGCACCTTCCTGCGCCGCTTCCGCGCCGCCACCGGCCTCAAGCCCACCGAATACTGCCAGCACCTGCGGGTGGGCAAGGCGCGCGAGCTGCTGGAATTCACCAACGGCACGGTGGACCACATCGCCTACACGGTCGGCTACCTCGATCCGGGGTCGTTCCGCAGCACCTTCCGCAAGATCACCGGGATGGCGCCGAGCGATTACCGCAAGCGGTTCGGGGTGAAAGCGGCGGAAGTACCCGTCAAAAGCTGATCAAATCCAGCGATCATTCTCCGCCGTGCGCTCGCCACCCTCGTCGCCGGTATTCAGCACGCCGCGCGGTTCGATCAGCATCAGCTGCACCTCCCGCTCGGCGTAGGGCTTGTGCTCCACGCCGCGGGGCACCACGTACAGCTCGCCGGCGCGCAGGGTCAGCGGGCCGTCGCGGAAGTCGATGCGCAGCTCGCCGTCGAGCACGATGAAGGTCTCGTCGGTGTCGGCGTGGCTGTGCCAGACGAAGTCGCCGTACAGCTTCACTACCTTGAACTGGTAGTCGTTCATCTCGGCGATCACCCGTGGCTGCCAGGTCTCGGTGATGCGCGAAAGCTTGTCCTGCAGGTTGATCGGTTGGCGTTCGGTCACGGTGTTTATCTCTTCTGATGGAGGTTGCCAGAAGCTACGGTGGCGGCCGCGAACGGTCTTGCAGGAAATTGCGCTTCGATGTGCCCGCCACTGCTGGTCGCCCCAGCGACGAGGAGCGAAAGACGGGCGACTATGCTGGAAACATTGCGCCCGTTCCGTCCTGGAGATCGCCATGTCCACGCCCGCTCCCCTTGCCCGTCCCAGCGTTATTCCCTGCCTGCGCTACCGCGATGCGCCCCAGGCCATCGACTGGCTGTGTGCAACCTTCGGATTCCAGCGGCAACTGGTGGTCGCCGATGACCACGGCGGCATCGCCCACGCGCAGCTGGCGCTGGAAGACGGCAGCGGACTGGTGATGCTCGGCTCGCTGCACGACAACGAGTACGGCCGGCTGATGCGCCAGCCCGACGAGATCGGTGGCTGCACCCAGAGCATCTACGTGGTGGTGAAGGATGCCGAGGCGCTGTACCGCGCGGCGGTGGATGGCGGCGCGCAGATCGTCATCGACATCAAGGACGAGGACTACGGCGGCCAGGGCTTCACCTGTCGTGATCCGGAAGGGCATATCTGGAGCTTCGGCACCTACGATCCCTGGCACTGACCGCGCTCGCCAGGGCCATATCCGCAACATCCTGCCAACCCCCGCGCTTGACGCTGCCAACCGTCGAATGTTCAGATGCGCCCCGTTTCAGGTGCCCCCCGCCGCCGTGCGTGGGGTGAAACGGGAAGCCGGTGCGTCGCCTTCGTGCGATCAGTCCGGCGCTGCCCCCGCAACGGTAAGCGAGCGAAACATCCACTAGGCCACTGTGCTCAGGCATGGGAAGGCGGATGTTTCATGACCCTCGCAAGCCCGGAGACCGGCCTGGAACCTGTTTGGCAAACCCGCGGTGGGCGGGCGTGAGCCGGTTTCCGGGGCGCGCTCGTTCCGGGCCTCGCTGCGCCGCCTGCGAAATCCTGATTTCGAGGCGATCACCTTGCAACTTCCTCTGCTCCTGAACCGGCGCGTCCTGCGCTGGAGTCCCGTTCTACCTCTCTGTGTCTTCGGCTCGCACCTGGCGGCGGCACCGCTGGACCTGGCCGACGAAATCGTCAGCGCGCCCTCGGTGGAGTCCACCACCGTCTCCGACATGGCCCGCTTCGGCAGCAAGCTGGAGGTCATCGACCGCCAGCAGATCGAACGCGCCGGCCCCAGCGCCGACATCACCCGCGTCCTGCAGATGTACGTGCCCGGCCTGTTCGTCGCGCCGAAGAACGGCCCGTTCGACTACGGCACCTACTCGCTGCTGGGCGGCCGCAACGACGACACGCTGATCCTGCTGGACGGCGTACGGCTGAACAACCGCCTGTATGGCGGCATCTACATCGACACCCTGCCGACCACCGCGGTGGAGCGCATCGAGGTGCTCAAGGGTGGCCAGGGCCTGCTGTTCGGCACCCAGGCGGTGTCCGGGGTGATCAACATCGTCACCCGCAGCGCGCGCAGCCGTGAGGCCTCCGGCGAAGTGAACCTGGGCCTGGACACCTTCAAGGGCCGCAGCGGCGATGCCCGCGCCGAGAAGATCGTGCAGAACGGCCTGGGCGATCTCGGCCTGATGGCCTACGTCAGCCACAACCGCTCCGACGGTTACCAGCCGTTCCGCGACCGCGACATGACCGACACAGTGAGCGACAAGCGCCGCTCCTACGACGTCAACGTGTTCGGCGCCAAGGCCATCCAGGCCATCGGCGCCGCCTCGCGCCTGGAGCTGTTCTACCAGTACGCCGACGCCGAACTGGACTTCGCCCGGCCGACCTCCAACCACCACACCAGCAACAACCGCGTGCAGCAGATCGCCACGGCGACCTTCCAGCAGAGTGTCAGCGACGATTTCAGCTGGTTCGCCAAGACCCACATCAACGACTGGGACACCCGCTACGACCGCGTCTACAACCTGCAGGGCGGCGGCACCCAGGTGCTCAACCACAACGATTACTGGGGCTTCACCGACTGGGGCGCGCAGCTCGAAGGCAAGGCGCGTTTGGGTGGTGGCCACGAGCTGGTCTTCGGCAGCGACAACCAGTGGTACAAGGGCCAGGACGATGTGCTGATCATCGACAACGACAAGGCCGAATCCCACGCGCTGTACGCCCAGCTGCGACCGAACATCGAGGCACTGCCCGACTGGCACCCGAGCCTGGGTGTGCGCCGCGAGGAAATCTCCGGCGGCGAGGGCGCCACCGTGTGGATGCTCACTTCGCTCTACGACCTCACCGAGCAGCTCAAGCTGCGCGGCCAGTTCGGCACCGCCTTCAAGCTGCCCACCGCCGAGCAGCTGTTCGTCAACGAGCCGGGCGACGAAGTGGGCAACCGCGACCTCAAGCCCGAGCGCAGCCGCAACGCCGAGCTGGGCCTGGACTACACCGGCGCGCTGTTGGAGCAGCCGTGGAGCGGCAGCGTCACCCTGTTCCGCCGCAAGATCACCGACCTCATCAGCCTGGCCGGTGACCAGTGGGTGAACGGCAATGGCGAGATCGAGGTACGCGGCGTCGAAGCCAACGGCCAGTGGCAGTTCGGTCGGCACTGGCAGGTGTCCGCCGATGCCACGCGCAACCTGGTGGACAGCCGCGAGGGCGTGACGGTGAACAACATCCCGCACTTCTTCACCCGCGTGCGACTGGGCTATGACGACGACCTCTGGGGCGCCGGCCTGGCCACGCGTTATGTCGGCTCCATCGTCAGCGCCCAGGACGACGACTACGGCCATTACACCGTGCTCGACGGCGATGCCTACCGCTACCTCGACGTCGCCCATGCCCATCGCCTGAGCCTGCTGCTGGAGAACCTGCTGGACCGCGACTACGCCACCGGCCGCACCAGCAACGGCATCCGCCAGGTGGACAACCTCGGCCGGCCGCGCACCGCCGAGCTGCGCTACACCTTCAGCTTCTGATGCGCACCATCCTGCTGGTCGGCCCGCTGGCCGGCGCCCAGGGCGAGCGCCTGCACCGCGAGGTGTCGGCGCGTCACGCCGGTGTCGAGTCCGTCGACACCGGCGAGGGCTTCGAGACGCTCTGGGCGCGGCTGCGCGAGGTGTTGGCAGACGGCGCCGAGCTGCTGCTGGTTGATCTGGAGCCGACTGCCGACGGGGCCTATCTCGACTGGCTGCGCGCCGAGCTGGCCGCGCTGTGGGAAGAACATCCCCAGGCGCTGCCACCGAAGGTGACCGCCTCCGCGCTCGGCCGCCGCGGGCTGGACGCGATAGCAGTACTGGCGGCTATCGGTGATCCGGCGCAGCAGCTGGATTGCCAGGGCGTCGGCGCGGTGCCGTCGCAGCCGGACTGGTCGGCGCCGCCGCCGCATCGGCACCATCTGTTCCTCTGCACTGGGCCGCGCTGCGTGCGGCGCGGAGCATTGCCATTGTGGAAGACCTTGCGCCGCGAGCTGATCCGCCACGACCTCTACGAGAACGCCGAGGGCGCGTTGCTGACCCGCACCGGCTGCCAGTTTCCCTGCAATCGCGGGCCGCTGCTGACGGTGTATCCCGAGCGGGTCTGGTATGGCCTGCGCAACGATGAGCAGGTCTGCCGGGTGGTGGTGGAGCATCTGCGTGATGGTGTGCCGGTGGCAGAATTGCGGGTGGACGAGCCATGACGCGCACGTTTTTCGTAGGATCGAGGGGGACGCCCCAGTCCTTGCTCGCGAACCGCTTGATGCCTGGGGTGCCTGGGAGGGTTCGCGAGCAATGACTAGGCGTCCCCCTCGTTCCTACAGGCTAACCCTGGGGCTCACGGTGGCGCTGATGCTGAGCCTGGCGACGGCCTCTGCGCAGGACTACCGCAACTGCGCCCAGACCTGGAGCATCGACCATCCGCCGCAACGCATCCTCGCCCTCAACCAGCACGCGGCTGATCTGTTGCTGGCGCTGGGCGTAGGGAAGCGGCTGATCGGCGTCGCCTACATCGATGATGATCTGGACATTGCCGATGGCCGCTATCGCGGCGTGCCGTTGCTGTCACGCCAGTATCCATCGGCCGAAGCGGTCTACGCGCAGCGGCCGGACCTGGTGGTGGCCGGCTTCGCCTCGGCCTTCCGCCTGGGCAACCTGTCCCGCGAGGAACTGGGCGAGCATGGCGTCGCCAGCTACCTGCTGGATGCCGGCTGTGGGGTTTGGCAGAACGATCTGTTCGCAGGCGTCGAGACCGACCTGCAGACCCTGGGCGATATGCTCGGCGAGACGAAGCGGGCGCAGCAACTGATCCGCCGGCAACGCGCCGAACTGGCCGAAGCACGCCGCCTTTTCGTCGGGAGCAAGCCGCTGGAAGTCTTCTACCTCGACAGCGCCAGCAACGGACTGGAGAGCCAGGGGCGGCGCGGTGTGGTGACCCAACTGTTGCACGCTGCCGGCGCGCACAACCTGTTCGAGGACGTCGACCTGGGCGGCTTCACCGCCAGCACCGAACAACTGCTGGCGCGCGACCCGGACGTGATCCTGCTGGCCGATGCGCTGTGGTCCACGGCCGCGCAGAAAGTCCGCACGCTGCGCGCCGATCCAGTGCTCTCCCAGCTACGCGCAGTGCGCGAAGGGCGCTTCGTGGCGCTGCCGTTCACCCACCTGTTCCCCGGCGTACACAGTGGCGAGGCTGCCCGCGAACTGGCACAGGCGCTGGAAGGTTTCTGAAAGGGAAACGGCTCGTCTGTTCGCTCGCCACTGCTCCTACCCAAGCACCGGAGCCCGTGTTAGAAACGCCCATCGATTATTCGGAGGCTGTCATGGGCAAGTTGCGCGTTGGGGTGATTTTCGGTGGGCGTTCGGCGGAACACGAGGTGTCCCTGCAATCGGCGAAGAACATCGTCGATGCCCTGGACCGCGAGCGCTTCGAGCCGGTGCTGATCGGTATCGACAAGGACGGCCGCTGGCACCTCAACGATGCCTCCGACTACCTGCTCAACCAGGAAAACCCCGCGCTGATCGCCCTCAACCGCTCCAACCGCGAACTCGCCGTGGTGCCGGGCAAGGCCGAGCAGCAACTGGTGGAAACCGGCAGCCGCCAGCTGCTCGATCATGTCGACGTGATCTTCCCCATCGTCCACGGCACCCAGGGCGAGGACGGCTGTCTGCAGGGCCTGCTGCGCATGGCCGACATTCCTTTCGTCGGCTCCGACGTGCTCGGTTCGGCGATCTGCATGGACAAGGATGTGAGCAAGCGCCTGCTGCGCGACGCCGGTATCGCCATCACCCCGTTCATCAGCCTGAATCGCGCCAGCGCCGCGCGCACGCCGTTTGCCGAAGCGCAGCGCAAGCTCGGCCTGCCGCTGTTCATCAAGCCGGCGAACATGGGCTCCTCGGTGGGCGTGAGCAAGGTCGAGGACCAGGCCGCCTATGACGAAGCCGTGCGTCTGGCGCTGGCCTTCGACGACAAGGTGCTGGTGGAGGCCGCCGTGCAGGGCCGCGAGATCGAGTGCGCGGTGCTGGGCAACGAGCAACCGATCGCCAGCGGCTGCGGCGAGATCGTCGTCGGCAGCGGCTTCTACTCCTACGACAGCAAGTACATCGACGAGGACGCGGCCAAGGTCGTGGTGCCGGCGGATATTCCGGCCGAGGCCAGCGAGCGCATCCGCCAGCTCGCCGTGGACGCCTTCGTCGCCCTGGAGTGCTCCGGGCTGGCGCGGGTCGATGTGTTCCTCACCGAGACGGGCGAGGTGCTGATCAACGAGCTGAACTCGCTGCCCGGCTTCACCCGCATCAGCATGTACCCCAAGCTCTGGCAGGCCGCCGGGATGACCTACAGCGAGCTGGTCAGCCGCCTGATCGACCTGGCCATCGAGCGCCACGCCGCGCGGCGCAATCTGCAGACCAACCGCTGATCGACCACCCGGCTCCGGCTTCTGCGCTACCCTGTGTGCCCGTCGCCCGGTTTCGGGCGGCTGGCCCCGTGTCCCCAACACAAGCGCAAGAAGGAGCACGAGATGAACACTGTGGTATTCGCCGACGGCACCGCCGTTCCCGCCATCGGCCAGGGCACCTGGCGCATGGGCGAAGACAGCTTCCAGCGCAAGCGCGAGGTCGCCGCCCTGCGTGAAGGCGTCGAGCGCGGCCTGACCCTGATCGACACCGCCGAGATGTACGGCGAGGGCGGTTCGGAAGAGGTGGTCGGCGAGGCGCTGGTCGGCCTGCGCGACCAGGTCTTCCTGGTCAGCAAGGTCTACCCGCACAACGCCAGCCGCCGCGGCATCCCCGAAGCCTGCGAGCGCAGTCTGCGGCGCCTGGGCACCGACTGCCTGGACCTCTACCTGCTGCACTGGCGCGGCCAGTATCCGCTGGAGGAAACCGTCGACGCCTTCGAGCGCCTGCGCGAAGCCGGCAAGATCAAGCGCTGGGGTGTGTCCAATTTCGATCTCGACGACCTGCAGGAGCTGAACGAACCGGCCTGCGCCAGCAACCAGGTGCAATACAGCCTGGAGGAGCGCGGCATCGAGTGGGACCTGCTGCCCTGGTGCCAGGAGGAGCGCATGCCGCTCATGGCGTACTGCCCGGTAGGCCAAGGCGGCAAGCTGCTGCGCCACCGCGTGCTGGCCGATATTGCCGGCCGCCACGACGCCACCCCGGCGCGCGTGGCGTTGGCCTGGCTGATCCACCAGCCGGGCGTGATCGCCATCCCCAAGGCCGTCGAGCCGCTGCATGTGCGTGACAACGCCGCCGCACTGGAGCTGCGCCTGACACCCGAGGACCTCGAAGCCCTCGACGCCGCCTTCCCGCCGCCGACGCGCAAACGGCACCTGGCGGTGGTCTGAACCCGACACCCCGGTCGTCGCGCGCCAGGGCGCGACCGGGGTGCGGTGCTAGCCTTGCCCCATGGATCACCGACCGGGGAGGGCTGCAGCGATGGGCAACTACACGGCGGACAGCGCCGCCATCAACCGCGTGCTGACGGAGTACGTCGAGGGCATGACCTTCGGCGACGAGTCGCGCCTGCGCCAGGCCTTCCATCCGTCCTGCCGGATCATCGGCAACTACCACGGCGCGCTGGAGTGGGCGTCGCTGGACGAGTTCATCGCTGCGATCAAGGCCGAGTCGCCGCCCAGTGACGGCGCGCCACCGGTGTGGGAACTCAAATCGCTGGATGTCACCGGCGACAGTGCGATAGCCAAGGTCACCGACGAGTTCATGGGCCTGCACTTCACCGACTACCTGTCGCTGCTGCAGATCGGCAACGGCTGGCAGATCGTCAACAAGCTCTACTACCTGCACGACTGACGTGGAACGCATTGCCCTGCGTGGCACGCCGGAAACCCTGCTGATCACCCTCTACGCCAAGGCGAAGGAGAGCGAGCTGCCCGACAGCCTGCTGCGTGATCATTTCTCGCGGCAGGCCGTGGCGCAGATCGACTACGACTTCGCCCGCCTGCGCATCGGCCGTGCCGAACAGGTGGGCATCGCGCTGCGGGCCAAGCTGTTCGACGACTGGGTACGCGACTTCCTTGCCCGCCATCCTTCCTGCGTGGTGCTGCAACTGGGCTGCGGGCTGGATAGCCGGGTATTTCGCATCGATCCGCCCTCCGGCGTGCAGTGGTTCGAGGTGGACTTTCCCCAGGTGATCGCCCTGCGCGAAAAGCTGTATCCGCCGCGGGAGAACTGTCACCTGCTGGCGACTCCGCTGACCGCGCCGGACTGGTGGCGTGCGGTGCCGACCGGGAGACCGGTGCTGCTGGTGGCCGAGGGCGTGCTGCCCTATATCGAGACCGAGGAGGTGTTCTGGCTGCTGCGCTCGCTGACCGCCCACTTCGGCGGCGGCGAGCTGCTCTTCGACGGCTACAGCCGCCTGGGCATCCGCCTGCTGCAGTGGAACCCGATGATCCGCCGCACCGGCGCCGTGCTGCATTGGGGTATCGACGAGCCCTGGGAGCTGGAGCAGCAGGTGCCGGCCCTGCGCTTCAGCGAGGCCATCGCGGCCTACGACCGCGAGCAGATCGCCCGGCTTTCGCTGGGCATGCGCCTGCTCTACGAGATCACCCTGGCCATCCCGGCGCTGCGTCGCATGGGCCGTTTGCTGCGTTATCGCTTCGGCGCCTGATGGCTGCGCGCTGGTACGGCTGCTTTACTGAGGCATTCGTGAGAACCAGGCGCAGGAGTCGTGCGATGAAGCTCGAACCGCTGATGGAGATGAACGTGAAGGCCAGCGTACCGCTGGAGATCGGTCGCGTCCCGCAGGGGCAGCGACTGATCTCGGCAGCCGGCGGCGGCACCTTCAAGGGCCGGCGCCTGAGCGGCGAGGTGCTGCCCGGCGGCGGCGACTGGATCCTGGTGGACAGCGACGGCGGCTGGCACCTGGAAGTGCGCCTGGTGCTGCGCACCGACGACGGCGCGCGTATCCTGATGCAGCACAACGGGCTGCTGGTGGCCAATCCGAAGATCATCCACGCGGTCTCGCGGGGCGACAGCACCGAGTTCGGCGATACCTATTTCATGATCCAGCCACGCTTCGAAGTGGGCGATGAGCGCTACCGCTGGCTCAACCACCAGTTGGCGGTGGGCGAGGGGCGGCTGGGGCCGGGCTGGGTCGAATACCGTTTGTACTCACTCGCCAATGGATGAGCGATGAAGCACAGGACTTGTCACACAGCACGGGCACAGTTGGCGCATCAGGGAACTGGAGACGACGCCATGGCTCTGCCCCCTTTCATGCAGCCCGACGACAAGGTCGTGCTGTTCGACGGCACCTGCCGGCTGTGCAACGGCTGGAGCCGCTTTCTCCTGCGCCACGACCGCGAACGCCGGATCAAGCTGTGCAGCGTGCAGTCCGCCGAAGGCCAGGCGATCCTCGACTGGTTCGGCCTGCCCACCGAATACTTCGACACCATGCTCTACGTCGATGGCCGCCAGGGCTTCGAGCGCAGCGACGCCTTCCTGCGGGTGGTCGGTCAGTTGCCGGCACCGTGGCACTGGTTGCGGGTGCTCTGGCTGATCCCCCGGCCGCTGCGTGACTGGGGCTACGACCGCATTGCGCTCAACCGCTATCGCCTGTTCGGCCGCGAAGAGAGTTGCCTGGTGCCGTCGCCGCAGTACCGTGGGCGCTTCCTCGGCAATGACTAGCGCGGCCATTGCGCGCCTGGCGCTGGGCCTGGTGTTTCTCTACCACGGGCTGGTGCCCAAGCTGCTGTTCCTCAGCCCGGATGAAGTGCGGATGATCGAGGCCCACGACTGGCCGCTGTCGACCCTGCGCATCGCCCAGGTTGCCGGTGCCGTGGAGATCGTCCTGGCCTTGGCCATCCTGCTGCTGCGCCGCAGCCGCTGGCCGTTGTGGCTGGCCGCGGCCGCGCTGCTGGGGCTGCTGGTGGACGTGGCGCTGTTCGCTCCCGAACTGCTGCTGGGCGCCTTCAATCCGGTGTCCACCAACATCGCCGCCCTGGCCCTGTGCGCCATCGCCCTGCTGGGCGAACGAGGCGCGCACGCGTCGCGCCCCTTCTCCTCGCGTTAGAAGCTCTTCGACACGCTGGCCACCACCGTGGCCGTGCACACGTCGCCGAAGCCGTACTGCGTGCGGCATTCGTTCTGCGACAGGTCGGTATCGATGTAGCTCACCGCCCAGTCCAGGCCCACCAGTTCGTGGCTCAGCTTGGCCTCCCATTCGTGGTAGGTGTCGCGGGTACTGCCATCGCCGGAGAGGTAGAGCGGGTCCTTGGCGTCGTTGCGGCCATAGCGCACGCGCAGCTTGAACTCCGCCGGCAGCTCGGCGTTGTAGGCCAGGTAGGTGTAGAGGTTGGCCTGGTCCTCGCCGAAATAGGTGGGGTAGTCCTTGCCGTAGTACGCGCCCACCTCGAAGCCGTAGGCGTGCAGGATGGCGTAGGTGTCGCTCTGGTTGAACTGGCTCTCCTTGGGATAGGCGTACTTGATGTAGCCCAGGTCCAGGGCGATGCCGTCGTTGGCCTGCCAGTAGAAACCGCCGTAGTAGTCCACTTCCTGGCGGGTCTTGAAGTCGGCGCCGAAATCGACGTTGGAGGTCCAGACGCCCAGGTAGGCGCCCGAGGCGTGCTGCAGCGTGGCGCCGACCTGGGCGGTCGGGTCGCCCTGGGTCTGGGAGATGCCGCGGGTGCGGTAGTCGCTGGCCACGGTGGCGTCGATCTGCACGGCGAAGCCATGGCCCAGGTCGACGGCCAGGGCGGAGGAGAGCGGGGCGCAGGCGAGCAGCGCGCCGACCAGCCAGTTGGGGCGATTCATACGGGGAGTCCCTTTGTTGTGATTGTCTGTGGGCAGAAGAAAAATCCCGCGCAGCACCGGCCCTCCGGCTTTGCCGAGGAGCTTTCAGGGAGGGCTGGGCTGGCGGGCAGGGCGCCGGGGGTGTTCACGCCCCGGCGCAGGAGCCCGGCTCCTTACAGAGCCGGTTGATCGTCGGCGCGGTAGACTTCGCGGCCTTCGAACAGGGTGCGCAGTACGCGGGCCTCGTCCAGTTGCTGGTCGGGCACGCTGAACACGTCGCGGTCGAGCACCACCATGTCGGCCTGCTTGCCGGGAGCCAGGGTGCCGATCCTGTCGCCCAGGCCGATGGTCTGCGCGGCGTTGCGGGTGTAGGCGTAGAACATGGTCTGCCGGTCCACGCGCTCGGCGGCGTTGAGCACGCCTTCCTCGCCCTTGCGGGTGACCGCCTGGTAGATGGCCTTCAGCGGGTCGGGGGTGGACACTGGCCAGTCGCTGGCGCCGGCGATGGTGGCGCCGTTGTCCAGCAGCGACTTGGCCGGGTACATGTAGCGGTAGGCCTCGTCGGCGATGTAGGGCTTCACCAGCTCGACGGTGTAGGGCTCGGCGGCGGC
This sequence comes from Pseudomonas nitroreducens, assembly GCF_014204515.1. GTDB lineage: Bacteria > Pseudomonadota > Gammaproteobacteria > Pseudomonadales > Pseudomonadaceae > Pseudomonas > Pseudomonas nitritireducens_A. The sequence continues at coordinate 203,948 of NZ_JACHLI010000004.1, forward strand.
CCAGTCGAGCTGCATCGAGGCGATCACGTTGAGCTGCTTGAAGCGCGCGAAGTCCTTGGGGTTGACCAGTTGCAGGTGGGTGATCGAGTGGGTCACGCCGCTCTGCCGGTCCTTGCGCGCCTGGGCGAAGCCGTTGAGCGATTCGCGCACCGCGCGGTCGCCGATGGCGTGGATGTGCACCAACCAGCCACGGGCATCGGCGGCGCTGACCAGCTCGCCGAAGTGCTTCGGATCGATCAGCAGCTCGCCCGGCTTGTGGCTGTTCTTGTACTCCTCCAGCAGCGCGGCGGACTGCGCCGGGAATTCGATCACGCCATCGGCGAAGACCTTGATCCCCGGCAGCGTCAGGTTGGGGATGCCCTGGAACTGCTGGCGCACCTTGTCGATCACGTCCAGGTCGGCCGGGCGGCTCTGCGGATTGACCACCAGCAGCGCGGCGACGTGGGCGGACAGCTCGCCGTTTTTCGCCAGGTCGCGGTACACCGGCAGTACGCCGACGGTCTTCTCGGTGGGCTTGATGTTGAAGATCGGCTCTCCCGGGTTGCCGTTGGCGGCCGGGTCCATCCAGGCGGTGATGCCCAGGCTGTTGTTGTACTTCACCGCGGCGCGGCCGGCGCGGTCCATGACTTCCGGGCTGGCGGCGGGCATGGCGGCGGCCACCAGGTCGAAGCCCGAATCCACCAGGAAGCCGGTGGGGTTGAAGTCCTTGTCGTGGGTGATGTTGCCCTGCTCCAGCGCGCTCAGGCCGCGGACCCGCGTTGCGTCGAGCTTGGCGCGTTCGAGCATGGCGCTGTTGGCCCAGGCGGTGTGGTGGTCGCTGCCGATCAGGATCACCGGCACCTTCGCCCATTCGCCGTGGTTCAGGCGCTGGGCCAGGCCGTCGGCCTGGGACCAGTAGGTGGAGTTCATGCCGTTCATCACCACGGTGTCGCCCACCTTCGCCTTGCCGCTGTCGCGGTCCTGCTTCAGGCGCTTCTCGAAGGCGTCGAGGTCCATCTGCTCGTCCTGCAGGCTGGCGGAGATCAGCTCCAGGCCGCCGAAGATGGAGTGCGAATGGCTGTCGATGAAACCGGGCATCAACACCTTGCCGCCCAGGTCGACCTGCTTGCTGGCGCTGCCGGCGAGCTTGCGGATGTCTTCGTTGGAGCCCACCTGCAGCACCTTGCCGCCGGCCACTGCCACGGCCTGCTGCAAGGGCTGGCCGGGCTCGGCGGTGAAGACCTTGGCGTTGTACAGGATCAGGTCCGCGTTCTGTGCCTGAGCTTCAAAAGTGCCGAGTGCGATGGCGAGCGCCAGCGCGCCCTTGAGCATGCCGTGCATGACTTCCCTCTGCTTTGCGATGGATTATTGTTGGTCTGCGGCGCAGGCTAATGGGGCGCAGGCGTCGGCGGAAGTCGCCAATGGGCATAACACTTGTGAAGGATTGGCACTAATGACGATGGACAGATTCAGCAGCCTGGCGATGTTCGTCGCCAGTGCCGAGACCGGCAGCTTCAGCCGCGCCGCCGAGCAGATGGGCAAGACGCCCTCGGCGGTGACCAAGGCGGTCGGCCAGCTGGAAAACGAAGTCGGCGCGCGCCTGTTCGAGCGCACCACGCGGAGCATGTCGCTCACCGAAGCCGGTCAGCTCTACCTGGATGGCGCCCGCGAGGTGCTGGCGCGGATGCGCGAGACCACCGAGGAAATCGCCCAGCTGCAACACAGCCTGCGCGGCGTGCTGCGCATCACCGGGCCGCTGATCGTCGGTCCGGTGTTCCTCGACCAGGCCTGCGCCGAATTCCTCGACCTGCACCCGGACGTGCGCCTGCAGGTGGACCTCTCCGACAGCTACGTCGACCTGCTCGACGGCCGCTACGACCTGGCCCTGCGCATGGGCAACAGCGACCTGCCGGGGCTGATCGCCCAACCCCTGGCCGAGAGCCGCCTGATCATGTGCGCCAGCCCGGCCTACCTGGCGCGGCGCGGCACTCCGCGGCATCCGAGCGAGATCGTCGACCACGATTGCCTGGTCTACCGCCATCCGGCGCTGGATGATCGCTGGTGGTTCGATGTCGAGGGCGAGCGCTTCTCCACCCCACGCAATGGCCGCCTGAACAGCGATAACCAGGCCGTGCTGCTCACCGCCTGCCTGGCCGGGCACGGCCTGCTGCCGTGCCCGCACTGGAGCGTGCTGGAACACCTGCGCAGCGGACGGCTGGAGACGGTGCTGGACGATTACTTCTTCGAGCCGGATACCTTCGGCGCGCAGATCCTCGCGGTGTACCCGAGCAACCGCCGGGCCACGCGCAAGATTCATGCGTTCATCGAACACCTGCGCGACTACCTGCGGCGCGACGGGATTCTCTGAACGCTCAGCTGTCCGCGCTTTCCAGGCGGTTGCGACCATTGGCCTTGGCCTGGTACAGGGCCTGGTCGGCGCGCTCGAGCAGTTGCGTGAGATCGCAGGTTGGTCCGGCCGAGACCAGCCCGATGCTGACACTGACCCTCAGCTCGCCACCTTCGATATCCAGGCGCAGGTCCTGCAGGCTTTCCCGCAGCCGGTCGAGGAAGTGCCAGGCGGCTTCGGCGTCGGTACTGGGCAACAGGAAAACGAACTCCTCGCCGCCGAAGCGGGCGAACAGATCGGTGCTGCGGGCCTGTCGCCGGCACAGCTCGCTGAACTGGCAGAGGACGCGATCTCCGGCGGCGTGGCCATACTGGTCGTTGATGCGCTTGAAGTGGTCGAGGTCGAGCACTGCCAGGCTCAAGGGCGAGCCGTAGCGCGCGCTGCGGGCCAGCTCGCGTTCGGCCTGGGCCTGGAAGGCCCGGCGGTTGAGCGCGCTGGTCAGCGGATCGAGCGTGGCCAGTTGGCGCAGCTGGTTCTCCAGCGCCTTGTGGTGGCTGACGTCGCGGATTTCCGCAACCCGTTGCCCTCCAGCCAGAGGCTCGATGCTCAGCTCGGCGGCGAAGGTGCTGCCGTCGTCGCGCATGGCGAGGATGTCGTGGGGCTGGCCGTCCGCAGCGGCGAGCAGCTGGTGCAGGTCTTCCTGCGCCTCACGGACGAAGAGTTCGCTGAAATCTTCACCGAGCAGTCGCTCACGGGGCCAGAGCAGCATGCGTTCGAGCATCGGGTTGGCATCCATCACCTTGCCATCGCGCAGCACCAGCATGCCGGCATTGGCGACCTGCATCAGGCGCTCGAAACGCTCGGCACTGGCGGAGGCCTCGCTGGCGTGGCGCTGGCTGTCGGCGAGGATGCGGCGCATGGTCATCAGCGCCATGCCGACCAGCGCGATGACCCACAGCGGCACGCCGAAGTTGTAGGGCAGCAGGTAGCTGAAGGAGCGCGTGACATCGGCGTGTTCGATACCCTGCAGGCCATCGTGCAGGCCGATTGCAGCGCGCGCCAGGGTGACCAGCGCATAGGCGCCCAGCGCCACGGCCACGAAGCGGCGCACCCCGCGCAGCTCGCTTTCACCGGGGGCGCGCAGCAGGACCAGGCTCGCCTGGATCGGCAACAGGCCGCCGATGGTGGCGTAGATGGCGATCAGGTATTCGGAGTTGATCGGCGCAACCCACCAGTGCCAACTGAGCGCCAGGCTCATGGTGGCGGCGCTGGCGGGTACCGTCCACCAGGGCGGCGGCAGGCCGAGGAAGCGGTAGATGCCCAGCATCAGCAGCGCTTCGCCGGCCAGCTGGATGGCGTTGCCGGAGATGTTCAGCAGCTTGTTGCCGCTGGCCATGAAGCCCATGAACAGCAGGATGCCGAGGATCAGCGTCCAGGCGCCGCCCATCCACAGGCCGGGGCCGCGATAGGGACGGGCGAAGTACCAGAGGCCGGTACAGGCGATGGCGCTGGCGAGCATCAGGTTGAGGCCGAGCAGCATCGGCGAGAAGTACAGGGATTCCACGGCCCCAGCCTCCTTGTGTGGTTGCCGCGGATTCTGCCAGCGCTGCCGGTCCTTTGTCAGCGCCCGCTCAGAGCAGCGCCCCGGCCCAGGCCGATACCAGCAGCAGGACTGCCATCAGCTGATTGAGCCGCTGCATCTGTGTCGGCGAAAGCAGGCGCTGGCTACCGATGCCCAGGCCGGCCCAGACCGCCATGCACGGGATCGACACGACAAAGAACAGCAGCGACAGCAGTTGCACGCGGTCAAGTCGATCGGCACCGTGGCCGGCGTACACGCTGATGACCGCCAGGGCCATCATCCAGGTCTTGGGGTTGACCAGTTGCAGCGCGGCGGCGCCGACCAATCCCAGGCGCGCAGCGTCGCGCTCGCTTTCCAGGTCTGCTGGCTGGCTGCGGAAGATCTGCCAGGCCAGCCAGCTCAGCCACAGCACGCCGACCGCACTCATCGCCTGCTGCACGCGCGGCAGGCTGGCCAGCGCTTCGCCCAGGCCGCTGCCCACCGCCAGCACCAGGCCGCTGCCCACCGCCAGCACCAGGGCGGCGGCGGCGCCGCAACCGCCGAGGATGATCGGCAGCGCCGCGCCCCAGCCGAAGCGCGCGCTGTTGCTGAACACCAGCAGGTTGGTCGGGCCCGGTGTGATCGAGGCGACGAAGGCGAAAAGGATGAAGGGCAGCCATTGGCCGAGCTGCGAGAGGTGCATGGCGGGAACTCCGGTGAATCCGTGGGAGTTCATCTTCGCCAGCGCGGCGGGCTCAGTCTGGAAGCTTTGAGCAGCGCTTGCGGTAGTACGCCGGGGTGACGCCATAGGCGCGGCGGAACCAGCGGCCGAGGTGGCTCTGGTCGGCGAAGCCGAGGTCGGCGGCGATATCCGCTGGCGCCAGGCCGCGGCCGAGCAACTGCCGCGCACGGGCCAGGCGCAGCTGGATCAGGTAGGCATGGGGCGGCAGGCCGAAGGCCTGCTTGAAGGCGCGGGTCAGGCGGAAACGGTCGCAACCGGTCGCTCGGGCGAGGTCGTCGAGGCCGATGTCGGCGGTCAGGTTGGCGTGCAGGAAGTCCCGCGCGCGCTGCGCGACCAGCGGCAGGTGCGCCTGCGTGGTGCCGCGCTGGCGCCAGTGCAGGTGCGCGGTCATGCCGTCGAGCAGGTCGTCGATGGCGGTCTGGCGGACGATCTTCAGGTCATTGCCATGCACGGCCTGGAAGGCGTTGTCGATGCGCCGCGCCAGGCGCGGGTCGTCGATCAGCAGCTGCGGTACGCTCAACTGGCAGTTGCCCGGCGCCTGCTCGAACAGCGTGCCGATCTCGCGCTCCAGCCAGGGCGCGTCGAGGTAGAGCATGCGGTAGGTGAAACCGCCTGCGGTGGGTGCGTCGCCATCGTGGATGTCGCCGGGTTCGAGGAAGAACACCTGGCCGGCGGTACTGACGTGGCGCTGGTTGCGGCTGTTGAACTGCTGCACGCCCGACTCGGTGAAGCCGATCAGGTAACTGTCGTGCCAGTGCGGATCGTAGGCGTGGCCCTTGAAGTGCGCGCGCAGGCTCTGGATGCCGGTGTCGGCATCCTGCAGCAGGTCGATCCAGTTGTCCTTGTGCATGGGCCGCCTCCCCATCGCTGCCGCTTGCCCGGTCGGCCAGCATAGCGCGCACAGGGGCGCTGTCTGGAAGATTCGTGCAGCCGCCGATCGGCCGCCTTCCTGGCGACTTCTTGATCCTGCGCAGGAGTGGCGTAGCGTGGCCCGTGTAGAGTTCGCCGGCGACTCGCAGCGCCAGACTGCCAGCGCCCAGGAGCCCCGTGTCATGCCCGAATCGATGAGTTTCAACCGCGCGCTGGTGGAAAAGTACGACCGTCCCGGCCCGCGCTATACCTCCTATCCCACCGCCCCGCAGTTCCACGGCGCGTTTGCCGCCGACGACTACCGCGCGGCGGCGCAGCGCAGCAACCTGAGCAGTGCCGGGCACGCGGCCAAGCCGCTCTCGGTGTACATCCATGTCCCGTTCTGCCAGAGCCTCTGTTACTACTGCGCCTGCAACAAGATCATCACCCGGAAGACCCATCGTGCCGCGCAATACCTGGACTACCTCAAGCGCGAGATCGCCCTGCAGGCGGCGTTGTTCGACGGCACCCGCAAACTCACCCAGCTGCACCTGGGCGGCGGCACGCCGACCTACCTGACCAGCGAGCAACTGGGCGAGGTGATGGACAGCCTGCGCCAGCACTTCAATCTCGACGAGAGTGATAACCACGAGTTCTCCATCGAGGTCGACCCGCGCACCATCAGCCGCGAGCGCATCGCCGAGCTGCGCGCCCAGGGCTTCAACCGCCTGAGCTTCGGCGTGCAGGATTTCGACGAGCAGGTGCAGGAAGCGGTCAACCGTGTGCAGAGCGAGCAGCAGGTGTTCGACCTGGTGGCCGCCGCCCGCGAGGCGAAGTTCAAGTCGGTCTCGGTGGACCTGATCTACGGCCTGCCGCTGCAGACCGTGGAGAGTTTCGATACCACGCTCGCGAAGATCATCGCCCTGCGCCCGGACCGCATCGCCGCCTACAGCTACGCCCACCTGCCAGAGCGGGTGCGCGCGCAGCGGCTGATCCGCCGCGAGGACATGCCGCCGCCCGAGCGCAAGCTGGAGCTTCTGGAGCTGACCATCCGCCGGCTGACCGCGGCGGGTTACGTCTACATCGGCATGGACCATTTCGCCCTGCCCGATGACGAGCTGACCGTGGCCCGCGCCAATGGCAGCCTGCAACGCAACTTCCAGGGCTACTCGACCCACGCCGACTGCGACCTGATCGCCCTGGGTGTGTCGTCCATCAGCAAGGTCGGCGACACCTACGGGCAGAACGTCAAGGAGCTGTCGCAGTACTACGCGCGGCTCGACGCGGGCCTGCTGCCGGTGCACAAGGGCTACCGCCTGAGCGACGACGACCGCCTGCGCCGCGAGGTGATCGGCGCGCTGATGTGCCATGGCCGCGTGGACTACGCACCGCTGGAAGAGGCCCACGGAATCCGCTTCACCGAGTATTTCGCCGATGCGCTGGGGCAACTGCGCGAGCAGGTCGGCGATGGCCTGGTGGAGCTGCATGACGATGCGCTGGTGCTGTTGCCCCAGGGCCAGCTGATGATGCGCAGCGTGGCGATGGCCTTCGACGCCTACCTGGGCGGCGCCCAGGCGGAGCGCTTCTCCCGCACCATCTGAGGCGCGGGCATGAAAAAAGGCGCCTGGGTGGCGCCTTTTTTCGTTGCCGGATCAGCCCGCGGCGGCTTCGAAGCTGTCGCTGCGCGCCATGCGCCAGATGCGCTCGTAGAACTCGCCCTCGATATTGCCCGAGAGCAGCTCGCCGGGTTTGAGGAAGTAGTGCAGGTGCGAGAACAGGCGGATCTCGGTGGCCGAGACGCGGCGCACCAGGTGCTTGGCTTCCAGCTCGGACGGGTGGCGGATGCCGGCGGCGGCGATCATCTCGGCCAGGCCCTTGAGGGTGTTGCGGTGGAAGCTGTAGACCCGCTCGGCCTTGTCCGGCACCACCAGCGCGCGCTGGCGCAACGGGTCCTGGGTGGCGACCCCGGTCGGGCACTTGTTGGTGTGGCAGGACTGCGACTGGATGCAGCCGATGGCGAACATGAAGCCGCGCGCCGAGTTGGCCCAGTCGGCGCCCATGGCCAGCACGCTGGCGATGTCGAAGGCGCTGACGATCTTGCCGCTGGCGCCGATGCGGATCTTGTCGCGCAGGCCCAGGCCGACCAGGGTGTTGTGGACGAACAGCAGGCCTTCGCGCATCGGCAGGCCCATGTGGTCGGTGAACTCCAGGGGCGCGGCGCCGGTGCCGCCTTCCTTGCCGTCGACGACGATGAAGTCGGGGAGGATGCCGGTCTCGTGCATGGCCTTGGCGATGCCCATGAATTCCCACGGGTGGCCGATGCACAGCTTGAAGCCGACCGGCTTGCCGCCGGACAGCTCACGCAGCTGGACGATGAAGTCGAGCAGGCCCTTGGGCGTGCTGAAGGCGCTGTGCGAGGACGGCGAGATGCAGTCCTGGCCCATGGGCACGCCACGGGTGGCGGCGATTTCCGGGGTCACCTTGTGCTTGGGCAGGATGCCGCCGTGGCCGGGCTTGGCGCCCTGGCTGAGCTTGATCTCGATCATCTTCACCTGCGGATCGACCGCCTGCTTGGCGAAGCGCTCGGTGCTGAAGCTGCCGTCGTCGTTGCGGCAGCCGAAGTAGCCGCTGCCCAGTTCCCAGGTCAGGTCGCCGCCGTATTCGCGGTGGTAGGGGCTGATGCTGCCCTCGCCGGTGTCATGGATGAAACCGCCGAGCTTGGCGCCCTTGTTCAGCGCGCGGATAGCGTTGGCGCTGAGCGAGCCGAAGCTCATCGCCGAGATGTTGAACACCGAGATCGAGTAGGGCTGCTGGCACTCCGGGCCGCCGACAGTGACGCGGAAGGTGCAGGGATCGGCCACCGGCGCCGGGCGGATGGAGTGGGCGATGAACTCGAAGCCGGCCTGGTAGACGTCGATCAGCGTGCCGAACGGCTTGTCGGCGGTCTCGTTCTTCGCCCGCGAGTACACCAGCGCGCGCTGGGCGCGGGAGAAGGGCAGGGCTTCCTGGTCGCCTTCGAGCAGGTACTGGCGGATTTCCGGGCGGATGGCTTCCACCAGGTAGCGGATGTTGCCCAGGATCGGGTAGTTGCGCCGCACGGCATGGCGCTCCTGCAGCAGGTCGAACACCCCGAGCACGCTCAGGGCCAGGGTCAGCAGGGTGAAGGGCCAGACCCAGTCATGCCCGAGGAAGGGCAGGCTGAGCAGGGTGAACAGGACGCACACGGCGAAAAAGGCATAGCGGCTGAGCAGCGACAGGTTCATGGAATCTCCAGTCGTCGGGCTTATCACGGTCAGGTTGGCCGAAAGGGCCGCCACAGAGGATGGCAGGCATTGCGCGAACGTGCCTGGGCAGAGGTCAAGGCGGCGGGCTTTCGGAAGTTTTTCTGGTTATGGGGGCTGTGACGGTAGCCCGATGGGATAATAAATGAAAGCTAGCTAACTATTTTCTTCGGGGTTGAGAATGCTTGTTTCGGGTGGTGCAAGAAATAGCCGCGCGATTCTCTGCGGCTACGAAGATATCTTTCTGCGACATGGTTGATTTCGGTGTCCTGCGCCGCTTCTGCATGTGCTGATGTCTTTTGTTTCGCCCCCTCGGGCGACCTACTTTGGCAAACGCCCCAAAGTAAGCAAAGGTCTTGCCCCTCCATCCGGTTTTTCGCCTAGGCGAAAAATACCCTCGTTGAATCGAAGTTTCAGGGGCACGCCACGACGGGCCATCCCTGGCCCATCGTGGCTCTCGCGACATCCATGTCGCTCAACCCCTGAAACTCCGATCCAACGAGGCCTCCTGAAAGGGGCGGTCCGGTGTGTGCGGATATTTTTCTGGAAAACCAAGGGCCAGAGCACAAGCAGCTCTAATAGGTACGCACCCATCAACAGGCAATCACATTCACCGCCAGCCCGCCCTTCGCCGTTTCCTTGTACTTGTCCATCATGTCGCGGCCGGTATCGCGCAGGGTGTCGATGGCCTTGTCCAGGCTGACCAGGTGCTGACCGTCGCCGCGCAGGGCGAGCTGGGCGGCGTTGATGGCCTTGAGCGAGGCCATGGCGTTGCGTTCGATGCAGGGCACCTGGACCAGCCCGGCCACCGGGTCGCAGGTCAGGCCGAGGTTGTGTTCCAGGCCGATCTCGGCGGCGTTCTCCACCTGTTCCAGGCTGCCGCCCAGCACTTCCGCCAGGCCGCCGGCGGCCATGGCGCAGGCCGAGCCGACCTCGCCCTGGCAACCGACTTCGGCGCCGGAGATGGAGGCGTTGAGCTTGCACAGGATGCCGATGGCGGCGGCGGTCAGCAGGTAGCGCTCGATACCTTCGGCGCTGGCGTTGCCGTCGTAGCGCGCGTAGTAGTGCAGTACCGCCGGGACGATGCCGGCCGCGCCGTTGGTGGGCGCGGTCACCACCCGGCCGCCAGCGGCATTCTCCTCGTTCACCGCCAGTGCCCAGAGGTCCACCCAGTCCAGGGCGCCCAGGGTGGTGGCGATCAGGTTGCCGCTGTCCGCCTCGTTGAGCCGACGGAACAGCATGGGCGCGCGGCGCCGTACCTTGAGGCCGCCGGGTAGCGTGCCTTCGGTTTCCAGGCCGCGGTTCACGCAGGCCTGCATTTCATCCCAGATATGCGCCAGTCCCGTATGGATCTCCTCGTCGCTGCGCAGCGCGCGTTCGTTCGCCCACATCAGGTCGCTGATACGCGGGAAGCCGTGTTCGTGGCACAGGCGCAGCAGCTCTTCGGCGCTGTGGAAGGGGTAGGGCATGGGATTGCCCTGCAGGGCACGGTCGGTGTTGAAGTCCTCCGCGTCCACCACGAAGCCGCCGCCGACCGAGTAGCAGATGCGTTCGGCCAGCAGCTCGCCGTTGTCATCCAGCGCCCGCAGGTGCAGGCCGTTGGGATGGGCGGGCAGGCTGTCGTCGTGGAAGACCAGCTGGCTCGCCGGGTCGAAGTCGATCTCCTGCACGCCGCCCAGGCGCAGGCGATGGCGCAACAGGATGTCATCCACCTGCGGGGCGAGGGCGGTGGGGTCGGCTTCGGCCGGGTCGATACCGAGCAGGCCGATCAGGCAGGCACGGTCGGTTGCGTGGCCCTTGCCGGTGGCGCTGAGGGAGCCGTAGAGGTGTACTTCCACGGCAGTGGTCCGGGAAAGCAGATCGGCGTCACGCAGGCGGTCGACGAACTCGCGGGTGGCGCGCATCGGCCCCACGGTGTGGGAACTGGACGGCCCGACGCCGGGCTTGAACATGTCGAAGACGCTGAGGCTCATGGGGGTTCCTCCTGTCCTCAAGCATGGACCTGTATTAGCAGGAGCGCCGCGCTGATCGACAATGGGCAGTAAGCGCAGGACCTGAAATTCAGGCCGCTTCGGATTTACGCTTCAAACTTTTCGTCCGCAGGTCTGTTGCTGGATAGAATGCCTGCTCTTTGCCCAGCGAGGTGACGCTGGAAATGGCAGATGGAAATCAGATGACCAGCCAAAAAGAACAATTCGAGTTCATCAACGGCACCCGCGGACTTGCAGCCCTGCAAGTTGTGCTCCTTCACTTCTGCGCCCTGTTCTATCCCGCATTTGCGCGCGTTTCCCAGGCGGGAAACTATCCGATCGAGGCTGTGCTCAGCCATACGCCGCTGTTTTTCCTGATCGATGGTTACACGGCGGTATTCATTTTCTTTCTGATGAGCGGCTTCGTCCTGGCTGGCGCTTTCGATAACAAGGTGCGTCAGGTTCCGTCTCAGGTAGCCAAGCGCTTCATTCGTCTTTTCGTCCCGGTCGCCGTCGCGGCTGTGGTTGCGCTGGCGCTGTTTCTCGGCTTCGCGGGCGCCGAGGAACATACGGCTGCCGTCACCGGTTCACCCTGGGCGCAATGGCTGTATCACGTCGATGTATCCATGTCGGCGCTCGTGCGCGAGGTTCTGCTGAGCTCGATGCTGCTGGGGTATGACGGAGTTTCGATCTTCTCGACCTGGGAGTGGGCAGGGTTGCCGCCGTTATCCGCGTCATCCAACGCGCCGCTCTGGACACTTCATATTGAGTTCTGGGGCTCCATGCTGCTGCTCGTCCTCGCGCTGGCGCGCAATCTGCTCCCCCGGTCGATCTTCAGGGGGCTTTTCGTCGGAACTCTGATCTTCACGGGGACAAGTCATTTCACATTGTTCCTGCTGGGTTTTGCCGCCTACCATTCGCGAGCGCTGCTGTTGTCGCAGCGCTTGACGCCAGCCATCGGTTCAGCGGTCTTGCTGGCGGGCGTGCTCATGGCGACGATGCTGGGGACCTGGGCATGCGGATTCCTGTTGCAGTTGCTGGCTCGAGTGACGTTCGCGCAGGCTGCGGACCCGGTACAGTTCCGTGACATGCTGTCCGCCATCGTGATCATGCTGGGTGTCTGCCTGTCACCGTCGTTGCGCCGATTGCTGTCCGCGCGACCGCTGCTGTGGCTTGGCAAGGTATCGTTCAGTCTCTATCTACTGCACTTCCCGATACTGTTCTCGGTAGGTTGCTGGCTCTTCAATAGGCTGTTCGAGCGCTTGCCGATGCCGGCTGCAACGACTCTCACGCTGCTGGCTATCCTGCCGCTGATGCTCGCGTTCGCAAGCTTGTTCGAACGCTTCGTCGACCGCCCGGCCATCAGCCTGTCCAGTCGCGTAGCACGCGCGTTTGGCAGGACAGAATCGCTTCTGCAACGCGCCAACTGAGGCGGTGGTACCGTTTTCTGGCCTCAGCCCTGCGCCTGCAGGAACAACGAGAACAGCTCCGACTGCGACTTGATCCCCAGCTTGGCGTACATGTGCTTGCGGTGGACCTTCACCGTCTCCGCGGAAATCGCCAGCTTGCGGGCGATTTCCTTGCTGGAGCAGCCGCTGAGCATCAGCCGGCCGACCTCCAGCTCGCGGGCGGTGAGCGGGGTTTCCACCTGCTGGGCGGTGGCTTCCAGGCGGTTCTGCCAGCGCGGTGGCGGGGGCACTTCCTCCGGCACTTCGCGCTCGAAGGCCATGCGCTGGCGCATCAGCCCGGCGACCCAGGGCTTCACCAGGGCGAGCAGGGCGATCTGCTCCGGAGTGAAGCGGCCCTTGCTGCCCACCGAGCAGCACAGGGTGCGTTCGCCATCGAGCTGTACGTTGATCTGCACTTCGTCGGCGACCACATTGAGGCTGAAGTAGCGCTGGTAGTAGTCGGTCTGCTCGAACATCTCCGGCGCCACGTCGTCCAGGCGGAACAGCCCGCTGCCGGGCGCCTCGCGGCTGGCGATGTAGAAGGGGTCGAGCAGGTAGAGGCCCTTGAGGTAGTCCTGGAACAGCGGATCGGGGCCGCCGTCCTCGCCCGGGCATTCGGCGAACACCTGTGGCCTACCATTGCTGAAGAGCAGCACGACCCAGCTGTCGAACGGCACATACTGGCCCAGCAGGCGCACCAGCGAGGTCCAGAAATTCGGCTTGTCCAGCGCCTCGATCAGTTGCCCGACCGAGCGGTGCCAGGCGATATCCTGAAGGGAAAGGCTCATGACTCTACCCCCGATGGGTTACCACGCGGGCGTAATTACCCGGTGATGGCACGCCCGGCATACTCGGTGGATGCCTTGAGCCGGCGCGGTGCGCATTCTGACCCTTTTGCGCATGCTGGTCACTGGAATACAAGAATCCGAGGAAGCCCCCATGAAAGTAGAACTCGTCCAACTCGCCGGCCGTGATGGCGACGTGGCCTGGAACCTGGCCCGCACCCTGGAAGCCATCCACGCCTGCGCCGACGACACCCAACTGGTGGTGTTCCCCGAGACCCAGCTGACCGGCTTCCCCACCGAGCAGAACATCGCCGCCATCGCCGAGCCGGTGGACGGCCCGACCGTGCAGGCCGTGCAGCGCGCCGCGCGGGAGAAGAACATCTCGGTCGCCGTGGGCTTCGCCGAAGCCGCGGACGGCCGCTTCTACAACACCACGCTGCTGATCACCCCCGAAGGCATCGCCATGAAGTACCGCAAGACGCACCTGTGGGCGTCGGATCGCGGCATCTTCACCCCCGGCGACCGCTACGCCACCTGCCTGTGGAACGGCATCCGAGTCGGCATCGTGATCTGCTTCGACATCGAATTCCCCGAGTCCGCCCGCGCCCTGGGCCAGCTCGGCGCCGAGCTGATCATCGTCACCAACGGCAACATGGACCCCTACGGCCCGACCCACCGCACCGCGATCATGGGCCGCGCCATGGAAAACCAGGCCTACGCGGTGATGGTCAACCGCGTCGGCGCAGGTGATGACGACCTGGTGTTTGCCGGCGGCAGCGCCGTGGTCGATCCCTACGGCCAACTGATCGTCGAAGCCGGCCGTGAAGAGTGCCGGCAGATCGTCGAGCTGGATTTCGAGCGCCTGGCGCAATCGCGCCGCGACTACAGCTACCTGGGCGAGCGGCGCTTCGTGCTGCCCGGCGAGATGCGCGAGCACGACAGCGGCCTGCGCGAGCTGATCATCCCCGCCTGAGTTTCCCTTCCGGCCCGCCTGTTCTTCAGGACAGGCGCCGCCGGGGCGCAGGGCCGCGCCAGCACAGCGTTACCAATGAATCGACGGGCGACCCGAGCGCCCGCGAGGCCTGCGGGTGAGCGCAGGCCAGCAACTTAGTACTGCCATAACAAACACAACGCGGAGTAAGCAGTAATGGCTCGACTCAAACGAACCCTGTCGCTGGGTTCGGTGGTGCTGTTCGGCATCGCCTACATGACCCCGATCATCGTCCTCGGCACCTTCGGCATCCTCGCCGACGTCACCCGCGGCGTAGTCCCCTCGGCCTACCTCGTCGCCTCCGTGGCCATGCTGTTCACCGCGCTGAGCTATGGGCGCATGGCCGCAGCCTTCCCGGTGGCCGGCTCGGCCTACACCTACGTCCGCAAGTCGATCAGCCCGAAACTGGGCTTCCTCGCCGGCTGGGCGGTGCTGCTGGACTACCTGTTCCTGCCCATGGCCATCTGGCTGATCGGCGCGGCCTACCTGCACTCGGCCTTCCCGGCGGTGCCCCAGGCCCTGTGGGTGCTGGCGTTCATCGGCGTGACCACCGCGATCAACGTGGTCGGCCTGCGCCTGGCGAAGAACATCAACGGCGTGCTGATGCTGGTGCAGTTCCTCGTGCTGATCGCCTTCGTCGGCCTGGCCATCCACTACATCCTGGGGGATGGCGGCCGTCCGCTATGGACCCTGGAACCCTTCCTCAAGGAAGGCACCCAGCTGCCGCTGATCATGGGCGGCGCGGCCATCGCCTGCTACTCCTTCCTGGGCTTCGATGCGGTCAGCACGCTGACGGAAGAAACCCACGAGCCGCGCAAGACCATTCCGCGCGCCATCCTGCTGATCACCCTGATCGGCGGCGGCATCTTCATCGCCGCCAGCTATTTCGTACAGCTGGCGCACCCGTCAGTGGAGTTCCAGAACGCCGATTCCGCCGCCTACGAAATCGCCCGCAACATCGGCGGCGACCTGTTCGTCAGCTTCTTCCTGATCGGCCTGATCGTCGGCCAGTTCACCTCCGGCCTGTCGGCCCAGGCCAGCGCCTCGCGCCTGCTGTTCGCCATGGGCCGTGACGGTGTGCTGCCGCGCCCGTTCTTCGGCCGTATCAGCAAGCGCTTCGAAACCCCGGTGAACAGCATCGTGCTGTGCGGCGTGGTGGCCCTGCTGGCGCTGCACATGGACGTCACCACCTCCACCTCGTTCATCAACTTCGGCGCCTTCCTGGCCTTCAGCCTGGTGAACCTGTCGGTGATCTTCCACTACTACCTCAAGGCGGAACGCCGCGGGCCGCGCGAGCTGGTGCTGTTCCTGCTGTTCCCGCTGATCGGCCTGCTCGCCGACCTGTGGCTGATGGTCAGCCTCGATCACCTGGCGATCTGGCTCGGCGCCACCTGGCTGGTGCTGGGCGTGATCTACCTCGCAGTGCTCACTGCCGGCTTCCGCGAGCAGCCGCCGGAAATGAGCTTCGACGAAGCCTGAGCCCTGCGCGGGGCTATGCTGGGAACTCCAGGCCGTGATGCCCGAGGAGACCCGCCATGCCCCGCCTGACGCTCTACCATTCGCCCCAGACACGCTCCAGCGGCACCCTGGTGCTGCTGGAGGAACTGGGCGCCGAGTACGACCTCGAACTGCTCAACATGAAGGCCGGCGAGCAGCGCCAGCCGGCCTACCTGGCGATCAATCCGCTGGGCAAGGTCCCGGCGATCCGCCTTGGCGAATCGCTGGTCACCGAGCAGGGCGCCATCTTCATCTATCTCGCCGACCTGTTTCCCCGCGCCAATCTCGCTCCTGCCCTCGATGACCCGCTGCGCGGCCCCTACCTGCGCTGGCTGGTGTTCTACGGCTCCAGCTTCGAGCCGGCCATCGTCGACCGTGCCCTGAAGCGCGACGCCGCGCCCCAGGCGATGAGCCCCTACGGTGATTACGACAGCGTGATGCGCGCCCTCGCCGAACAGCTGGAACCCGGCCCCTACCTGCTGGGCAGCCGGATGACCGCCGCCGACGTGCTGTGGGGCGCGGCATTGCGCTGGGGGATCGCCTTCGGCGTGGTGCCCAAGCTGCCGGTGTTCGAGCGTTATGTGGAGCGAGTCACTTCGCGGCCGGCTTTCCAGCGGGTAGCAGAGCGGGATGCGCAATGGGTGCAGACCCATGTCGAGGCGGCGCAGGTCGGGCCTGGCCGAGCGCCCTAGCGGACGGCTGGAAGGCTGGTGGAAAACGAGCGGAATTTGAGGAAATGATCTCGCTTTTAGTGGGAATTTTCCTTTTTCACTATCAGGTTATTTCCGCCCCCTCGGGCCTGATCAATGATCTCCCCAACGCCGCGCTCCCCATCGCGCGGCGTCGGCAACCATAACGATGACAAGCCGCTTACCGAGTTATGTCCCTGAGGCCCTCCGCCAGGAGGGCCTTTTTTTATCCTCGCTGCCGCGAGTTTGCGTCGGTGATCGGCAGATGCTGACGCTGTGGTGGCCTTCGCAAAAGCGCTGCGGACACTTCCTACAGCGGTCTCGGTGCTTGGCGAAATATCCGCTCTCCAGGATCATTCGCCTGTACTGCGTTCCTACGCAGTGCGGTAATGATTGATCGACTAGTCAATCGTTAACTTTGGGCCCGTCAGTCATGACGGGCCCTTTTTTATGGCCGTCCGTCCGACGCAAAGCCTTGAATAGCCGGGATCGAGCTGCTGACGAAGAATTCCTCAGTCAGCGGGTGGGGAAGGTAACTGGCTGTCAGCCCTTGGCCGCGCTGACCCCTTCCAGGGTGGCGAAGGAGGTGTCCTTGGCCGTCAGCAGGAAATCGCGCATGAACGGTGCATCCAGCATGTCCGCGCGGATGGCGGCGTACAGGGTGCAGTACAGGCCCTTCTCGCCCAGGCGCTTGGCGGTCACGTAGCCGCGCGAGCTGTACTCGTGCAGCGCCCAGTTGGGCAGGCTGCAGACGCCGCGCCCGGATGCCACCAGTTGCATCATCATCACCGTCAGTTCCGAGGTGCGCACCTGGGCCGGTTCCACGTCGGCGGGCTCGAGGAAGCGGGTGAAGATGTCCAGACGGTCGCGCTCGATGGGGTAGGTGATCAGCGTCAGGTTGGCCAGGTCTTCCGGGGTGATGAAGGACTTGCCGGCCAGTGCGTGGTGGTTGTCCACCGCCAGCAGCGCCTCGTAGGTGAACAGCGGCACGTAGGTGATGCCGGCGATCTCCACCGGGTCGGAGGTCACCACCAGGTCCAGGTCGCCGCGGGCCAGCGCCGGCAGCGGGGCGAAGGAGAAGCCGGAGGCGAGGTCCAGCTCCACTTCCGGCCAGGCGTCGCGGAACTGGTCGATGGTCGGCATCAGCCACTGGAAGCAGCTGTGGCATTCGATGGCCATGTGCAGGCGGCCGGCGGTGCCGCCGGCCAGGCGCGCCAGGTCGCGCTCGGCGCCGCGCAGCTGCGGCAGCACGGCGTCGGCCAGCTGCAGCAGGCGCAGACCGGCGCTGGTGAAGCGCACCGGCTTGGTCTTGCGGATGAACAGGGAAAGGCCGAGGCGTTCCTCCAGCTCCTTGAACTGGTGGGACAGGGCGGACTGGGTGAGGTGCAGGCGCTCGGCAGCTTCTACCAGGCTGTCGGCTTCGCGCAGGGCATGCAGGGTTTTCAGGTGTCGGAGTTCAAGCATGGCGCGGCCTCGCCTCACTATGAGGAAATCTTGATAAAACGGCGGATCAATTGAGTTGTACTCATGATAAGCCGGCGGCTGGCGCTTCACCAGCGCACTTTCGTCGGCCTCACCAGCTCAGGTAGAACATGCCCTTGGCCAGCAGGACGATCAGCACCACGTGGGCGAACACGCTGTAGTGGATGCGGCGGGAGCGTTGGCGGGTCATGCGTCCTGCGCGGAATGAATACATGGCGAAGAGGAAATGCCCGAGGACACTGCTGGCCAGCAGCAGCTTGAGGCTGAGCAGCGTGGCGAAGGGTGAGGCCAGCGGGTCAGCCAGCAGCGGCGCGTAGCGCAGGTGCAGCAGGCCCAGGCCGCTGCCGAACAGGGTCAGGATCACCCAGGGCATGACCCGGCGCAGGCGCCGGCCCAGCGCGCCCTCGACCATTTTCATCGCCCGCGCCGGGACGTGGCGGTGAATGCTGTCCAGGATCAGCACCTCGAAGAACACCGTGCCGACGAACAGGATCGCGGCGAACAGGTGCAGCACCAGCAGGATGGGGTAGGCCATGGCGAAACTTCCGAGCGGGGGTTTCCTATCTTCGCCAGTGCCTGGGGCGAGCGCCCTTGATCCGGATCATGGGAAGGGCCGTCGGTGACCGCTCGGCGCCTTTCATCAAACTGTCACCGAGCTGTGGCAGAGCGCGCGACGGAAATTCATCAGAATCGCGCTCCACTGGGGTTTTGCGTTCCGGATTTTCACTCATGCGTGCTTTGCTGCTGGCGGTCGCCCTTCTGTGCGGACTGCCCACTCTCTCTTTTGCCGCCGATCGTTGCGATGCGCGGGTGCCGACCGAGCTGGTCGACCTGGGCGACGTGCGCCTGGCCTACCAGAGCATCGGCCGTCCGCAGGACCCGACGCTGCTGCTGATCATGGGGCTGGGCGGCCAGTTGATCCACTGGCCGGACGAGGTGGTCGAAGCGCTCTGCCAGCAGGGCTTCCGGGTGATCCGCTACGACAACCGCGACGTCGGCCTGTCCGCCTGGCGGGTTCCTACGCCGACCGGGAACCTGACCTACGAAGTGATTCGTTATCGCCTTGGCCTGCCTGTCAGCGCGCCCTACAGCCTGACCGACATGGCCGGTGATGCCCTGCACCTGCTGGACGCCCTGCACGTCGAGCGCGCCCATGTGCTGGGCGCGAGCATGGGTGGGATGATTGCCCAGCACGTGGCTGACCTGGCTCCGCAGCGGGTGATCAGCCTGACCCTGGTAATGACCAGTTCCGGCGCCCAGGGCCTGCCGGCGCCCAGCGAGTCGCTGTTGCGCCTGCTGGCCCGGCGCGAAGCGGCCAGCCGCGAGCAGGCCATCGAGCAGCAGGCCGACCTGCTGGCCGCCCTCGGCAGCCCGGAAGTGCGTGACGACCGCCAGCAACTGCTGCAGCAGGCGGCGCGCTCCTACGATCGCGCCTTCAATCCCGAAGGCGTGCAGCGGCAGATCCTGGCGATCCTCGCCGAGCCCAGCCGGGTGGACCTGCTCAACCGCCTGAACGTGCCGACCCTGGTGGTCCACGGTACCGCCGACCCGCTGCTGCCGGTGATGCACGGCGTGCACGTGGCGGCGCATATCCGCGGCTCGGTGCTCAAGCTGATTCCCGGCATGGCCCACCGCTTCCAGGAGGATTTCAAGGAACCGCTGCTGGGCGCGGTGCTGCCCTACCTGCGCGAGCACCAGGGCGGCGGGCACGTCGCCCAGCTCTGAGCGGTGGGGCTTTTTGTAGGAGCGAGCTTGCTCGCGAACATTTCGCCGGCCAGGCCGGTGTCGGGATGGTTCGCGAGCAAGCTCGCTCCTATAGGTCTGCAAGGTCATTTCACTTGGGTAGGAGCGGACTCCGTCCGCGATAGGCTCGCAGCGCGCCGGAGGTCAATCGCGGACGGAGTCCGCTCCTACGCTGCCTGCAGGATTCAGTGATCCGGCAGGCTGTAGCGCTCGGCGAAGTACTGCCGGAGGAACTCCACCGCCACCCGCACCTTGGCCGAGCTGGCCAGCGGCGCGGCGTAGACCGCCCAGATGTCCGCCGGCTGCTGGTATTCCGGCAGCACCTGCACGAGGCGCCCGTCCGCCAGGCTGTCCTGCACGTCCCACCAGGAACGCAGCAGGATGCCGCGTCCATCCATGCACCACTGGTGCACCACCTCGCCATGGTTGGAGGACAGACGGCCGGTCACCTTCACGCCTTCCTCGCCATCGGGGCCAAGCAGTTGCCAGACGCCGAAGGGGTGGTCGCGCTCCTTGATCACCAGGCAGTCGTGCCCGGCCAGCTCGGCCAGGGTGCGCGGGGTGCCGCGCTGCTCCAGGTAGGCCGGCGCGGCGCAGAGCAGCCGGCGGTTGCGGGCCAGCGGCTTGGCGATGAGGTTCGGGTCGATCTCGTTGCCCACCCGTACGTCGAGGTCGAAGCCTTCGCCGATCAGGTCCACCAGGCGATCCTGCACATCCAGGCGGATGTCCAGCTGCGGGTGGCGCGTGGCGAGTTCCGACAGGGCAGGGGCGACGAAGCGCCGGCCCAGGCCCAGGCTGCTGGCGATGCGCAGCTGGCCGCTCGGTTCGCGGTGCAGTGCGGACACGTCGTCGCCCATGCGCTGCACCGAATCGAGAATGCGCAGCGCCCACTGGTAGACGCGCTCGCCATCCTCGCTCACCGAGACCCGACGGGTGGTGCGGTGCAGCAGGCGCACGCCGAGGTCTTCCTCCAGGAGGCGGATGCGCTTGCTGACGAACGCGGCGGACATGCCCAGCTCGCTGGCGGCCGCGGCGAAGCTGGAGCGGCGGGTGACATGGACGAAGACCCGCAGGTCTTCCAGGTTCGGCAGATTATTCACGGTTCGTGTTTCAAGAATCCACAGTCGTCTGGATTATGTTTGCTTTGACGACTTATAGCATGGCCCGCACCGCCACTCACCCGACCTGCGAGGTGCACCATGAGCAAGACCTACAGAATCGCCACCCTTCCCGGAGACGGCATCGGCCAGGAAGTCCTGCCCGAAGGCCTGCGCGTGGTCCAGGCCGCCGTCCGCAAGCATGGCCTGCAGCTGGAGTTCCAGGAGTTCGACTGGGCCAGCTGCGACTACTACCTGGAGCACGGCAAGATGATGCCGGACGACTGGTTCGAACAGCTGCAGGGCTTCGACGCGCTGTACTTCGGCGCCGTCGGCTGGCCGGACAAGGTGCCCGACCACATCTCCCTGTGGGGCTCGCTGCTGAAGTTCCGCCGCGAGTTCGACCAGTACGTGAACATCCGCCCGGTGCGCCTGTTCCCTGGCGTGCCCTGTCCGCTGGCCGGCAAGAAGCCCGGCGACATCGATTTCGTGGTGATCCGCGAAAACACCGAAGGTGAATATTCGTCCCTGGGCGGGCGCATGTTCGAAGGCACCGAGAACGAGTTCGTGCTGCAGGAATCGGTGTTCACCCGTCGCGGTGTCGATCGCATCCTCAAGTACGCCTTCGACCTGGCCCAGACCCGCGAGCGCAAGCGCCTGACCTCGGCCACCAAGTCCAACGGCATGGCGGTGAGCATGCCCTACTGGGATGAGCGGACCGCCGCCATGGCCGCCGGCTACCCGGACATCACCTGGGACAAGCAGCACATCGACATCCTCTGTGCGCGCTTCGTGCTGCAGCCGGAACGCTTCGACGTGGTGGTGGCCTCCAACCTGTTCGGCGACATCCTCTCCGACCTCGGCCCGGCCTGCGCCGGCACCATCGGCATCGCGCCGTCCGCCAACCTCAACCCGGAGCGCAGGTTCCCCTCGCTGTTCGAGCCGGTACACGGTTCGGCGCCGGACATCTTCGGCCAGAACATCGCCAACCCCATCGCCATGATCTGGTCCGGTGCACTGATGCTCGACTTCGTCGGCCAGGGCGATGCGCGCTACCGCGCCGCCCATGACGACATCCTCAAGGCCATCGAGCAGGTGATCGCCGAAGGCGCCGTCACCCGGGACATGGGCGGGAAACTGTCGACCCAGGCGGTCGGTGCAGCAATTGCCGAGATCGTGGGCGGATAATTCTTACATATTCGATAAACGTGCCGGAATGCCCGTGACAGAGCGGTTACGGGCATTTCCAGGCGCGCCGTCGGGGCGATAACTGCCTCTTGCGCCCTGCGGCGTTTCATCGCAGACTGTTAACCATTAGATATTTGTTAACCAATGGTTGATGAATCTGAATTCAACCTTGGTGACGCTGCACCATCCGCTGTCTGCGTCGGATGAGTGACAACAACAATAAAACGTCCCAGGAGACGCCTGATGTCCCGCCTGCTGTCCCAGAACAACAAGAAGGTCGATGTATTCCTGATATCCATGAGCCTGGTGGCGGTGCTGCTCACCGTGATCGGTCTCGCGGCCTTCCCGGCCCAGGCCGAACAGGCCGCCAATCAGCTGTTCGAACTGTCCACCCGCTCCTTCGGTACCGCCGTCCAGCTGATCATCTTCGGCAGCACCCTGGCGGTGCTGTACATCGCCTTCAGCAAGTACGGCAACATCCGCCTGGGCAGCGGCAAGCCCGAGTACGCCACCGCGACCTGGGTGTTCATGTTCATCTGCGCCGGCATGGGCTCCTCGACCCTCTACTGGGGCGTGATGGAGTGGGCCTACTACTACCAGTCGCCGGGCCTGAACATCGTCCCGCAGTCCCGTGAAGCCCTGGAGTACAGCGTCGGCTATTCGTTCTTCCACTGGGGCATCAGCGCCTGGTCGATCTACGCGCTGGCTTCGCTGGCCATGGCCTACCACTTCCATGTGCGCAAGAAGAGCGGCCTGAACCTGGCCTCCGTCG
This sequence comes from Pseudomonas nitroreducens, assembly GCF_014204515.1. Classification (GTDB taxonomy): domain Bacteria; phylum Pseudomonadota; class Gammaproteobacteria; order Pseudomonadales; family Pseudomonadaceae; genus Pseudomonas; species Pseudomonas nitritireducens_A. Next base: position 226,369 of record NZ_JACHLI010000004.1, read on the forward strand.
TCGAAGCCGTCACCGGCTTCAAGGCCACCGGCCCCGTGGGCCGCGTGGTCGACCTGATCTTCCTGCTGACCATGATGGGCGCGCTCACCGTGTCCCTGGCGCTCACCGCCTCGACCCTGACCCGCGGCCTTTCCGGGCTGGTCGGCACGCCGGACACCTTCACCGTGCAGGTGATGGTGATCGGCATGATCGCCGTGCTGTTCTCCCTGAGTTCCTACATCGGTATCGACGGCGGCCTGCAGAAGCTCAGCAAGGTCGTCTGCTACGGCGCCCTGGTGTTCGCTGCCGTGGTGCTGCTGGTCGGCCCGACCCAGTTCACCATCAACAACACCGCCAACGGCCTGGGCCTGATGATCCAGAACTACGTGCACATGAGCCTGTTCACCGACCCGGCGGGCGACGGTGCCTTCACCCGCAACTGGACGGTGTTCTACTGGCTCTGGTGGGTGTCCTATGCGCCGGGCGTGGCCATGTTCGTGACCCGAGTGTCCCGTGGCCGGCAGATCAAGGAAGTGGTGTTCGCCCTGCTGCTGGGCGGCAGTGTCGGCTGCTGGTTCTTCTTCGGTGCGCTGGAAAGCTACAGCATGCACCAGTTCATCACAGGCGCCATCGACGTGCCGAAGATCCTCACCGAGCAGGGCGGCGAGAGCGCGGTGGAAGCGCTGCTGCTGGGACTGCCGGTGGGCAAGCTGTTCCTCGCCGTGTACCTGTTCATCATGGCGGTGTTCTGCGCCTCGCACATGGACGCCGCCGCCTACGCCGTGGCCGCCACCAGCACCCGCAACCTGCAGGAAGGCGACGATCCGACGCCGACCCACCGCCTGTTCTGGGCCATCACCCTGACCCTGGTGCCGCTGGCCATGCTGTTCGCCAAGGCCTCGCTGTCGACCATGAAGACCGCCGTGGTGCTCACCGCGATCCCGTTCACCGTCATCCTGCTGGTGAAGGTCTACGGCTTCTTCAAGTGGATGCTGCAGGACTACGGCTCGATACCCGCCTACCGCATCGAGGAGGAAGCCGCCGCCATGGCGCTGGAAGGCCAGCCCGCGCAGGCTGCGGACGCCGAAGCGCTGCCGCCGGTTGCGAAAAAGGTGGCCCTCGCCCAGTGAATCCTGCGTGGCGCCGCCGTCCCGAGGGCGGCGCCACCGGCAGGCTTTTTTTTGCCTGCTTTGTTAACCATCGGGTTGCAGTTAACCAATGTTGCAATCAAACAAACAAACGATGGCCGCGCCCAGCGCGAGTCAACGAAAGCCTGGAGATATCTGATGACCGAGTTCGAACGCCTGCCCGCCGACTTCTGCAGCAATCATGAAAACGCCTACACGATTCCGGCCAGCTTCTACACCAGCGATGCCGTGTTCGAGCATGAGAAGGAAAAGATCTTCGCCCACAGCTGGATCTGCCTCGGCCATCGCAGCGAAGTTGCGCAGAAGAACGCCTACATCGTCCGCGAAGTGATCGGCGAGAGCATCATCGTCATCCGTGGCCGCGACGATGTGCTGCGCGCCTTCTACAACGTCTGCCCGCACCGCGGCCACCAGTTGCTGGAAGGCAGCGCAGGGATTGCCAAGAACGTCATCACCTGCCCGTACCACGCCTGGACCTTCAAGCTCGACGGCGAGCTGACCCACGTGCGCAACTGCGATCAGGTCGAGGCCTTCGACAAGGGCGACTTCAGCCTGGTACAGCTCAAGGTCGAGGAATACGCCGGCTTCATCTTCATCAACATGGACCCGAACTCGGGCAGCGTCGAAGACCAGCTGCCGGGCCTGCAGGCGAGCATGCGCAAGGCCTGCGCGGTGATCGACGACCTGCACCTGGCGGCGCGCTTCGTCAGCGAGACCCCGGCCAACTGGAAGTCCATCGTCGACAACTACATGGAGTGCTACCACTGCGGGCCGGCGCACCCCAGCTTCGCCGACTCGGTGGACGTCGGCCAGTACGGCCACACCCTGCACGGCAACTGGTCGCTGCAGTACGGCATCGCCAAGTCCTCGGAGCAGTCCTTCAAGGTCGACGAGTCGGTGACCGATCCGTCCTTCGCCGGCTACTGGGCCTGGCCCTGCACCATGTTCAACGTGCCGCCGGGCGCCAACTTCATGACCGTGATCTACGAGTTCCCGGTGGACGCCGAGACGACCCTGCAGCACTACGACATCTACTTCCTCAACAAGGACATCACCGAGGAGCAGCAGAAGCTCATCGACTGGTACCGCGAAGTGTTCCGTCCGGAGGACCTGCGCCTGGTGGAGAGCGTGCAGAAGGGCCTGAAGTCCCGCGGCTACCGTGGCCAGGGCCGGATCATGGTGGACAAGCAACGCACCGGCATCAGCGAGCACGGCATCGCCCACTTCCACAACCTGATCGCGGTCTCCCACCTGGACTGACCCGCCGATGCTGCCGGCCCGGCCGGCACTTGCGTGAAGACCGCCCCGAGCCGTTCGGGGCGGCATCCCTAACAACAGTTCCGCCGCGACCGCTGGCCGCCGGTGGAGGCGGGGGGCAGGACCTCCCGCAAGATGGCAGTCGAGGTGAACCATGGCCAATACCTACGAGATGTTCTGCGTGCGCGTGACCGCCGTGGAGCAGGCAACCCCGCAGATCAAGCGCTTTACCCTGGCGCGCGCCGACGGCCAGGCGCTGCCGGCCTTCACCGGTGGCAGCCATGTCATCGTGAAAATGGCCGACGGCCTGAGCAACGCCTACTCGCTGATGAGTGATCCGCGCGACCTGAGCTGCTACCAGATCGGCGTGCGTCTCGAAGAACAGTCCAAGGGCGGCTCCGCCTTCATGCACCAGCAGGTGGAGGTCGGCAGCGAACTGACCATCTCCACTCCGAACAACCTCTTCGCCCTCGACCCCAGGGCCGGGCGCCACGTGCTGATCGCCGGCGGTATCGGCATCACGCCGTTCCTGTCGCAGTTGCATGAGCTGCAAGGCGGCGCCGTGCCCTACGAACTGCATTACGCCTTCCGCAGCCCGGAGCATGGCGCGTTCCAGGGCGAGCTGGCCGACGGTCCGCATGCGGACAAGGTGCGTTTCTATGTGGACAGCGAAGACCGTCGCCTCGACCTGGCTGGACTGTTCGCCTCCCTGGCAGCGCAGGACCACGTCTACGTCTGCGGACCCAAGCCGCTGATCGATGCGGTGATCGAAGGCGCGAAGCAGGCCGGCATCGCCAGCGAGCGGGTGCACCTCGAACAGTTCGCCGCCGCTCCCGCCAGCGGTGGCGCCTTCACCCTGGTGCTGGGCCGCTCCGGCCGCGAGCTGCGGGTGGAGGAGGGCATGAGCATCATCCAGGCCATCGAGAACGTTAAGGCCGCGCAGGTCGACTGCCTGTGCCGCGAGGGTGTCTGCGGCACCTGCGAGACACGCATCCTCGAAGGCGAGGTGGAACACTTCGACCAGTACCTGTCGGACGAGGAGAAGGCATCGCAGCAGACCCTGATGCTCTGCGTCTCCCGCGCCCGTGGCGAGCGGCTGGTGATCGATCTCTGAGCTGAATGACCGACGGGCGTAGGAGCGGACTCCGTCCGCGATCTGTAGGCCGCGCTCCTTGGTAAATCGGAGGGGTGGCGAAAACAGCGCGGACAGAGTCCGCTCCTACAAGGGAAACTCCTTCGCGAATGGCGGCCCTCTCTCTCGCCCTCTCCCTGAAGGGAGAGGGAGCTATCCGTGCCGGCTGACGCCACCGTTTCAACCTGCACCGAACGGTCCCCTCTCCCTTCATGGGGGGGACGCCTAGTCAGAGGGTTAGGGAGAGGGGAATCCCAGGCACGGTCTGTCAGAGAAAGACAGTTGCTCCTACGACAGGGCACCGCTGTCATCCATCGGTTTACAGCTGTGTATACTGCGGCCCTCGACTTCGTCCAGGGACCGCGCCCCCATGCTGGAAAACAGCTTCGCCTTCCGTCTCAAGGAACTGCTCGAACACCACAAGCTGACGCTGCAGGCCGTGGGCACGGCGCTGGGGATTTCGCGCACGGCGGTGCACAAGTGGACCAAGGGTGGCGAGATCGACTACGACAACCTGCGCAAGCTGGCCGCCTTCCTCAAGGTCAACTGGCTCTGGCTGCGCTACGGCGAGGAAGCCCTGCGCAGCGTGCAGGACGCCGAGCCCGTCGAGTTGCCGATGACCGACCTGCGCCGCCGCTACACCGCCGAGATCATGGAGAGCGAGACGCGCATGAAGCTGGCCCAGGAGGGCGCGCGCATCGTCACCTGGGAATGGAACCTGATCAGCGACGAGGTGACCTACTCGCCCAACGTTGAAGCGGTCTACGGCTGGCACGTCAGCTCCAACCAGGACTTCTGGAGCCACCTGCCGGCGGAGGACCTGGCCACCGTGCAGGCGATGTATGACGGCGCCGCGGCGGACGGCAAGGGTTGCGAGTGCGACTTCCGCATCGTCCAGCCCGACGGCAGCGTGCGCTGGATCGCCTCGCGCGCCACGGTGGTCAACGATGCCGTCGGCCGGCCGCTGAAGATGGTCGGCATCAGCATGGACAACACCGAGCGCATGGCCACCGAGGAGCAACTGCGCAACAGCGAGGAGCGCTTCCGCGCGATCTTCGAGCTGACCTGGGGCGCGCTGGCCTACATTGGCCTCGATGGCGGCTGGCAGCGGGTCAACAGCAGCCTCTGCGAACTGCTCGGCTACCGTGCCGAAGAGCTCTACGCCCTGACCTTCCAGGACATCACCCACCCGGACGACCTGGCGACCAACCTCGACCTGCTGCGCCAGCTGCTGGCCGGCCACTTCGACCGCTACGTGGTGGAAAAGCGCCTGCGCCGTCGCGATGGCGACTACGTCTGGGTCCGCGTGCGTACTTCGCTGCAGCGCCGACGCGATGACGGCCTGCCCGATCACCTGATCAGCGTCTTCGAGGACATCCGCGCCGAGCGCGCCGAGCGTGAGCGCCTGCAGGCGCGTATCGAACAACTGGAAATGCAGCTGGCGGCGCGCGCCTGACTCAGTGCAGGCGCACCCAGACGAATACCAGCAACGACGCCGCCACCAGCCAGGCCATCGCCGCCATCGCGAGCGACAGTTCCAGGCGCAGGCGATCCACCAGCAGGTAGAGCGCGGCGAGGTAGACGAAGTAGGGAATGATCGACCACATGCCGAAGGCGATGGTGGTCTTCAGGTCGTCCACCGAACGGCTCTTGCCGACGATGTAGTGGGCGATCAGGGCGAAGGTGGGGAACAGCGGCACCAGGCCGGCGATGTAGTAATTGCGCGTCTTCGACAGCGCGGCGAGGATCAGTACCACGCCGGCGCCGAGGGCTGCCTTGAGGATCAGGTCCACGTCTCTCTCTATGCGGCGACGCCATCGGGTCGATGGCGTTGGGGATTATCCGCGAGACTGGTTGCTGGCTCCAATGCGACGTTCAGGCAACCTGCGTGCTCGGCTCCAGCGGACTTTCGCTGGCGAGGAACTGCTCCAGGCGCTCCTTCTGCCGGGCATTGAGGAACAGGCCGAGCTTGGTGCGGCGCCAGAGGATGTCTTCGGCATCGCGCGCCCATTCCTCGCGGACCAGGTATTCCACTTCCCGCGCATACAGCCCGGCGCCCAGGTGTTCGCCCAGTTCGCTGAGGTTGTGTGCGCCGTCCAGCAGCTTCCAGATGCGGCTGCCGTAGGTGCTGGCCCAGCGGCGGGCGAGGGCGGGGTCGAGCTGGCGCAGGCGCTCCATCAGCTGGATGGCCAGGTCTTCCACGGTGGTCATGGCTTCGCCGCCCGGTAGCGGGGCGTCGGCGGTCCAGCGCGGTTTCATCACGCCGCTGAAGTGCGGCGCCAGTTGTTCCAGCGCGGCCTCGGCGAGCTTGCGGTAGGTGGTCAGCTTGCCGCCGAACACCGAGAGCAGCGGCGCTTCGCCGGGGGTGTTGTCCAGCGCCAGGGTGTAGTCGCGGGTGACGGCGGACGGATCGTCCGACTCGTCGTCGCACAGCGGACGCACGCCGGAGAAGCTGCGCAGGATGTCCTGGCGGCTGATCTGGCGCTTGAAGTGGGCGTTGACCACGTTGAGCAGGTAGTCGGTTTCCGCCTCGCTGATGCTGATCTTTGCCGGGTCGCCCTGGTATTCGAGGTCGGTGGTGCCGATCAGGGTGAACTGGCGCAGGTAGGGGATGGCGAAGACGATGCGCCGGTCCTCGTTCTGCAGGATGTACGCGTGCTCGCCTTCGTAGAGGCGCGGCACGATCAGGTGGCTGCCCTGGATCAGGCGGATGCCGTAGGGCGGTTTCTGCCGCAGTTCTTCGCGCAGGAAACGATCGACCCAGGGGCCGGCGGCGTTGACCAGCACGCGGGCGCGGATCGAATAGAGGCTGCCGTCGCGCCTTTCGAGGTGCAGGTGCCACAGCCCCTTGCTGCGCCGCGCGCTGACGCAGCGGGTGCGCGGGTGCACGTGGGCGCCGTGCTCGCGGGCGGCCATGGCGTTGACCACGACCAGGCGGGCGTCGTCCACCGAGCAGTCGGAGTATTCGAAGCCGCGGCTGATCTCGGCTTTCAGCGGGCTGTCCAGGCCGAAGCGCACGCCACGGGAGGCCGGCAGTTTTTCGCGCTTGCCCAGGTGGTCATAGAGGAACAGGCCGGCGCGGATCATCCAGGCCGGGCGCAGGTGCGGGCGGTGCGGCAGCACGAAGCGCAGCGGGTGGACGATGTGCGGGGCCTTGGCCAGCAGCACTTCGCGCTCGGCGAGGGCTTCGCGGACCAGGCGGAATTCGTAGTGTTCCAGGTAGCGCAGGCCGCCGTGGACCAGCTTGCTGCTGGCGGAGGAGGTGTGGGCGGCGAGGTCGTGCTGTTCGCAAAGGAACACCGACAGCCCGCGCCCGGCAGCGTCCGCCGCGATGCCCGCGCCATTGATCCCGCCACCGACGACAGCCAGGTCATAGACTTCGGCCAGGGGCGCGTGGCGCTTGCTGGTGGGGTTCATGGGGCCGCCTTGGGGTTGAAAGTGAATCTTTGAATGTTCGTTTTCGAAAATATCCTAGTCCAGTGAACGAAATATGACCAGCCTTCGGCGCGAATTCGCGCAGGCGTTCGTCTGAATGTTCGAAAGTGAATGGGCCGATCGAAGATTTCGCTCAAACCAGTTCGAGCTGCACCTTGTGCTGCTGCATCAGGCGCACCACGGCAGCCGGCGGTGGGCTGTCGGTGAACATGCGGCTGACCAGGGAAATCGGCCCCAGGCGTACCACGGCGTTGCGGCCGAACTTGCTGGAGTCGGCGGCGAGGAACACCTGCCGGGCGTTGTCGATGATGGCGCGGGAGACGCGCACTTCCTGGTAGTCGAAGTCCAGCAGGCTGCCGTCCTCGTCGATGCCGCTGATGCCGACCACGGCGAAGTCGACGCGGAACTGTTCGATGAAGTCCACCGCCGCCTGCCCGACCACGCCGCCGTCGCCGCGCACGGTGCCGCCGGCGATCAGTACTTCGAAGTCGTCCTTGCCGGCGAGGATGCCGGCGACGTGCAGGTTGTTGGTGATGACCTTGAGGTTCTGGTGGCCGAGCAGGGCGCGGGCAATCGCTTCGGTGGTGGTGCCGATGTTGATGAACAGCGAGGCGTTGTCCGGAATCTGCGCGGCGATGGCTTCGGCGATGCGCTGCTTCTCGTCGCGCATCTGGTCGGCGCGGGTGTTGTAGGCGGTGTTCTCGACGCTGGAATCCCACGCCGCGCCGCCGTGGTAGCGGCGCAGCAGGTTCTGTTCGGCGAGCTGGTTGATGTCGCGGCGGATGGTCTGCGGAGTCACGGCGAACTGCTGGGCGAGTTCCTCGATGCTCAGGTAGCCGCGCTCGCGGACCAGGTCGAGGATGCTTTGCTGTCGGGGTGGCAGGTTCATGCGCTGTGCTCGTGCGGACGGGCCGGGAGGGCAAGGATGCCGCAGCGGAGGCTCGCTGTCATGCCGGGTTGGTTAGGCGCGGGTGCTTTCCCTCACCCTAACCCTCTCCCAGAGGGAGAGGGGACTGATCGGTGCCGGCTGGCACCGTTGCATCAGCCGGTGTGGCCGGCTCCCTCTCCCTCTGGGAGAGGGCTGGGGTGAGGGCGTGATGTGGCACCCAACTTTCAGTCGTCGGCCGCCCAGCCGCGGGTACGCTCCACGGCCTTCTTCCACCCTGCATACAGCCGCGCGCGCTCGGCTTCGTCACAGGCCGGCTGGAACACCCGTTCGATCACCGCCTTGTTCTTCAGCTCGTCCAGGCTGCCCCAGAAGCCGCAGGCGAGGCCTGCCAGCAGGGCGGCGCCGAGCGCGGTGGTCTCGCGCATCTGCGGGCGTTCCACCGGGGTGCCGAGGATGTCGGCCTGGAACTGCATGAGGAAGTTGTTGGCCACCGCACCGCCGTCCACGCGCAGGGCGCGCAGCGGTTCGCCGGCGTCCTGCTGCATGGCGTCGAGCACGTCGCGGGTCTGGTAGGCGATGGATTCCAGGGTGGCGCGGATCAGGTGGTCGGCCTTCACCCCACGGGTCAGGCCGAACAGCGCGCCACGGGCATACGGGTCCCAGTAGGGCGCGCCGAGGCCGGTGAAGGCGGGCACCAGGTAGACGCCGTTGCTGTCCTTCACCTTGGTGGCGAAGTACTCGGAGTCGTGGGCGTCGTTGATCACTTTCAGCTCGTCGCGCAGCCACTGCACGGTTGAACCGCCATTGAATACCGCACCTTCCAGCGCATAGGCCACGTCGCCGCGCGGGCCGCAGGCAATGGTGGTGAGCAGGCCGTGGGTGGATTTCACGGCCTTGTCGCCGGTGTTCATCAGCAGGAAGCAGCCGGTGCCGTAGGTGTTCTTCGCCTGGCCTGGCTCCACGCACATCTGGCCGAACAGCGCGGCTTGCTGGTCGCCGGCGATCCCGGCAATCGGCGTGCGGTGCATGCCCAGGCCGCCGACCTTGCAGTGGCCGTAGACCTCGGAGGAAGCGCGCACCTGCGGCAGCATGGCACGCGGCACGTCCAGCGCGGCGAGCAGGCGTTCGTCCCAGTCGCGCCTGTGGATATCGAACATCAGGGTGCGCGAGGCGTTGGTGTAGTCGGTGACGTGCACCTCGCCTTCGGTGAGCTTCCAGATCAGCCAGCTGTCGACCGTGCCGAACAGCAGTTCGCCGCGCTGGGCGCGCTCGCGGGCGCCGTCTACGTGGTCGAGGATCCACTTGAGCTTGGTGCCGGAGAAGTAGGGGTCGATGACCAGCCCGGTGGTGTCGCGGATGTGCTGCTCCAGGCCGTCACGCTTGAGCTGCTCGCAGATCGCCGCGCTGCGCCGGCACTGCCAGACGATGGCGTTGTGGATCGGCCGGCCGGTGGCCTTGTCCCACACCAGGGTGGTCTCGCGCTGGTTGGTGATGCCGATGGCGGCCACTTCGCCGAAGCCGATGTTGGCCTGGGCCAGGGCTTCCACCAGGGTCGAGCTCTGGGTCGCCCAGATTTCCATGGGGTCGTGTTCGACCCAGCCCGGTTGCGGATAGATCTGCGCGAACTCGCGCTGCGCCGTGCTGACCACGTTGGCGTCGTGGTCGAAGACGATGGCGCGCGAGCTGGTGGTGCCCTGGTCGAGGGCGACGACGTATTTCTTGTTCTTCGGGTCGGTCATGGCGGCGGCCTTGTGCGGATTCCGTTCGGCAGCTCCGGCCACGCAGGCCGGAAGAGCAATGGCGCAGACCATACGGGATTCGCTGGCGTCGGTGAAGCGAACACCGTGCAGTGCAGCACGCCTTGGCTTACTGTTATGCGCTGGAAAGCCGCTCGCGAGAAGCCCGCCGATCATGACCCCCGCCATCGACCTGCTGAAGAAGAACCGCGCCGAACACCATGTGCTGAGTTACGAGCACGACCCCAAGGCGCCGTCCTACGGCCTGGAGGCCGCCGAAAAGCTCAACCTCGACCCGGCGCGGGTGTTCAAGACGCTGCTGGCGGCCAGCGAGAAGGGCGAACTGCTGGTGGCGGTGGTGCCGGTGGTGGGCACCCTGGACCTCAAGGCGCTGGCCCATGCGGCGGGCGTGAAGAAGGCCGACATGGCCGACCCCAACGCCGCCCAGCGTGCCACCGGTTACCTGGTCGGTGGCATCAGCCCGCTGGGGCAGAAGAAGCGCCTGCGCACCTTCATCGATGAATCCGCCCAGGGCTTCCCGACCATCCACGTCAGCGCCGGTCGACGTGGGCTGGAGGTGGAGTTGAGCGCCGAGACGCTGGCCGGGCTGACGGCGGCGAAGTTTGCGCCTATCGGGCGCAGTTGAGCTTTTTCAGGAGCATCTGTGTTCTCTTGATGAGTGCGTGCCGGCCTGTGCCCTTACCCCAGCCCTCTCCCAGGGGGAGAGGGGGTAGATCGTGCCGGCTGACGCTTTGGTTTCATCCTGCACCGAACGGTCCCCTCTCCCGCTTGCGGGAGAGGGTCAGGGTGAGGGGCTCCTGATCTTGTAAAGGTTTGGGGGACTGTGTGGTCCCCACTGTACGGTTCACCGTTCGCCGGCTTCTGTCATGCTCGGCCATCACTGACAAGGAGATTGCCATGCTGCTCGACTTCCACCAGGTGGACGCCTTCACCGACCGTCCTTTCGCCGGCAACCCGGCCATGGTCTATCGCCTCGACGCCTGGCTGAGCGACGAGCTGATGCAGAAGATCGCCGCCGAGCACAACCTGTCGGAGACTGCCTTCCTGGTGCGCGAAGCCGAGGGCTGGCGCATCCGCTGGTTCACTCCGACCGCCGAGGTGCCGCTGTGCGGCCACGCGACCCTGGCCAGCGCCCATGTGCTGTTCGAGGTGTTCGACGAGCCGGGCGAGGTGCTGGAGCTGAACTCGCTGTCCGGCCCGCTGCGGGTGACCCGCGAGGATGGCCGGCTGGCGCTGAACTTCCCGGCGCAGCCGCCGAGCGAGTCGGGGTCCACGGTGGAGTTGCAGAACGCGCTGGGCGTCGAGGTGGTGGATGCGCTGAATACCGCCAATCACCTGCTGGTGTTGCTGGAGTCGGAACAGGCGGTCCGTGATTGCCAGCCGGATTTCGCCGCCCTCTCTCGCCTGCCTTACCTGGGCGTGATCGTCACGGCGCGCAGCGATGACTACGACTTCGTCTCACGCTTCTTCGCCCCGGCGATCGGCCTCAACGAAGACCCGGTGACCGGTGCCGCCCACTGCGTGCTGATTCCCTATTGGTCGCGCCGCCTGAACAAGCTGCAGCTGCGCGCATTCCAGTCCTCGGCACGCGGCGGCGAACTGTGGTGCCGTCTGGAAGGCGAGCGCGTGAGCATCGCCGGCTATGCGCGCCTGGTGGCCAGCGGTCGTCTGCTGGTTGTTTGATCTGTGACCGGGGGGCTTGCCGTCCCCCGGCGTACCCTTGCCTTCATTCACGGCCGCGTCGCTCCTGCGCGGCGCGTCCGAAAGGAGGCAAGCCCATGGCAATCCTGCTCATCGCTGACTATCCATCCACCGGCGCCCCCGCCGCTCTCGCTCCGGCGACCCTGAGCGCCCTCGCGGCTGCCCGACAGATCGGTGGCGAGGTCCATCTGCTGCTGGCCGGCAGCGGCCTCGGCGACCTGGCCGGGCGCGCCCGATGCATCGACGGGGTGGCGCGGGTTCTGCTGGCGGACGACACGGCCTACGACCACCTGCTGGCGGAAAACCTGTCTGCGCTGGTCGTCAGTCTGGCGCCGCGCTACACCCACATCCTCGCGCCGGCCACCGCCGTGGGTCGTGATTGCCTGCCGCGCATCGCGGCCTTGCTGGATGTGGACGCCGTGTCCGACGTCACCGCCGTGATCGACGAGCAAACCTTCCAGCGCCCGATCTACGCCGGCAACGCCATCGCCACCGTGCGCTGCGAGGGGCCAGTCGCGGTGCTGGGTATTCGTCCTACGGCGTTCGACCCGGTCGCCACCACAGGTGGTCACGCTGAGCTGGAGCGCATCGACGGGCCGGGCGATCTCGGCCTTTCGCAGTGGCAGGACGAGGAGCATCCGGACTTCGAGCGCCCGGCGCTGGAGTCGGCAGATGTCATAGTCGCTGGTGGTCGCGGGTTGCAGACGGCGGAAGGCTTCGCTGCGCTCTATCCCCTGGCGGATCGTCTGCACGGGGCTGTGGGGGCTTCGCTGGCAGCGGTGGATGCGGGCTTTGCGCCGGCGGAGCTGCAGATCGGCCAGTCCGGGCGCATCGTCGCGCCGCAGCTCTATCTCGCCGTGGGGATTTCCGGTGCAGTGCAGCATGTGGCTGGGATGAAGGACGCCAAGGTGATCGCCGCGATCAACCTCGATCCGGACGCGCCGATTTTCGAGATCGCCGACTACGGTCTGCAGGGCGACCTGTTCGAATTGCTGCCGGAATTAGCGAAGGCGCTCGCCTAGAGCGCCACGCTGCCCTGGGCCGGGAACAGCACCAGATGCTCGGCGGCCACGCCGATGCCTACTTCGTCGCCCGGCTGATGGTCCGCATGGCTGGGGAACAAAGACTCCAGCTGGGTGCCGGTCGGCAATTGCAGGCGATAGAGCGTCGCCGCGCCGAGGAATGACTTGCCGACGATCCGCGCCTTCAGCGCGCCATCGGCGGCGGGCACCAGATCATCCGGGCGCAGCAGCACGTCCACCGCGCTGCCGTCCGGCAGGCTGTAGGCGCGGTTGCCGCGCAGCAGGCCCAGTTCGGTCTGCACTGCGTCGGTGCCGCACATCTGTCCGCGAATGAAGTAGCCCTGGCCGACGAAGCTGGCGACGAAGGGCGTCTGCGGTTCGTGGTAGAGGTTGAACGGGGTGTCCCACTGTTCCAGCAGGCCGTTGCGGAACACGCCGACATGGTCGCTGACGGCGAAGGCTTCTTCCTGATCGTGAGTCACCAGGATGGCACTGGTACCGCGCGCCTTGAGAATGTCGCGCACCTCGTGGCTGAGCTGGCGGCGCAGCTCCACGTCGAGGTTGGAGAAGGGTTCGTCGAGCAGCAGCAGTTGCGGCTGCGGTGCCAGCGCACGGGCCAGGGCCACGCGTTGCTGCTGGCCGCCGGAGAGTTCGTGGGGGAAGCGCTGACCGAGGCCACCGAGCTTCACCAGTTCCAGCAGCTCGCCGACGATGCGCTCGCGCTCGGGGTCCTTGCGGATGCCGAAGGCGATGTTGTCCGCCACCGACAGGTGCGGGAACAGCGCGTAGTCCTGGAACACCATGCCGATCCGGCGCTTCTCCGGTGACAGGGTGAAGCCGGGGCGCGAAATCACTTCGCCGGCCAGTTCGATGCGGCCACTCTGCACCGGCTCGAAACCGGCGATGGCGCGCAGGGTGGTGGTCTTGCCGCAGCCCGAGGGGCCGAGCAGGCAGCCGATGTCGCCGGCGTTCAGGTGCAGGCTGACGCCTTGCACCACACGCTGCTGTTCATAGCCACAGGAAAGATCGTCGAGGGTGAGCAGCAGCGGTTGGGTCATCGGACTCTAAACAGGGATCAGGCGTAATGCGCGTGCTCGACCAGCAGTTCGAGCAGGGCTTTCTGCGCGTGGAGACGGTTTTCCGCCTGGTCCCAGGCCACGGAGCGCGTGTCGTCCAGCAGGTCTTCGCTGATCTCTTCGCCACGGTGGGCCGGCAGGCAGTGCATGAATAGTACATCCGCCGCCGCGCCGTCGAGCAGCGCACGTGTTACCTGATATGGCTGGAACAGGCGCAGGCGCGCGGCCGCTTCGTCTTCCTGGCCCATGGAGGCCCAGACGTCGGTGCTCACCAGATGGGCGCCGGCCACGGCTTCGCTAGGTGCGCGGAAGATCTTCACGCGCTCGCCAGCCTGCTGCATCAGCGCGGCGTTCGGCTCATAGCCTGCCGGGCAGGCCACGTTCAGCTGGAAATCGAAGCGGATCGCCGCCTCGATGTAGCTATTGCACATGTTGTTGCCGTCGCCGATCCAGGCCACGGTCTTGCCGGCGATGCTGCCGCGATGCTCGTGGAAGGTCTGCATGTCGGCCAGCAGCTGGCAGGGATGCAGGTCGTCCGACAGGCCGTTGATCACCGGCACGCGGGAGTTCTCGGAGAACTCGATCAGGTTGCTGTGGGCGAAGGTACGGATCATCACCGCATCGACCATCCGCGACATGACCCGCGCGGCATCGGCGATCGGTTCGCCACGACCCAGCTGGGTGTCGCGCGGGGAGAGGAAGATGGCCTGGCCGCCGAGCTGGATCATGCCGGCTTCGAAGGATATCCGCGTGCGGGTCGAGGCCTTCTCGAAGATCATCCCCAGCACGCGGTTCTTCAGCGGTTCGTAGAGCACGCCTCGGTCGCGCAGGTCCTTCAGCTCGCTGGCGCGGCGGATCAGACCGAGCAGTTCTTCGGTCGTGTAATCCAGCATCGAGAGGAAGTGACGTGCGCTCATGGTTCGTACCTACTACTTATTCTCAGAATCAGGCCGAGGTACCGACCGGCTTTCGTGAGAAAAAACGGGCTGAACCTGCGGCGGGACCGCATGGAGCGGGAAATGGGGGAAGGCGCGATCCTATAAGGAAATGACGGATCTACGCAAGTTTCGCCCGGAGGGCCCGTCGGGCGCGGCTTCAACATGGTCGTTCCTGATGTCCCGCGATTCACCCGACGGAAGCTGGTGGTGCATCCTCCAGCCAGGATTCATAGTGCTTTCGACCCCGCGACCGGCCCCCTGAGGCGCCGGCGACAACAAGAACGAGGCGAGCCATGAGCAAGACCCTCCACCACCGTGCGTGCCATCTGTGCGAGGCCATCTGCGGCCTGACCATCGAGACCGAGGATGAGCGCATCCTCTCGATCAAGGGCGATGCCCAGGACAGCTTCAGCCGCGGCCACATCTGCCCCAAGGCGGTGGCCCTGCAGGACATCCAGAACGACCCGGACCGTCTGCGCCAGCCGGTGCGTCGCGTCGGCAACGAGTGGCAGCCGATCAGTTGGGACGAGGCCTTCGAGCTGGTCGCCACGCGTCTGGCGGACATCCGCCAACGCCACGGCAACGACGCGGTGGCGGTCTATCAGGGCAATCCCAGCGTGCACAACTATGGGCTGATGACCCACAGCAACTACTTCCTCGGCCAGCTGAAGACCCGCAACCGCTACTCGGCGACCTCCGTGGACCAACTGCCGCACCACCTGGTCAGCCAGCAGATGTTCGGCCACGGCCTGCTGATCCCGATCCCCGACATCGACCACACCGATTTCATGCTGATCCTGGGCGGCAACCCGCTGGCGTCCAACGGCAGCATCATGACCGTGCCGGACGTGGAGAAGCGCCTGAAGGCGCTGAAGGCGCGCGGCGGCAAGCTGGTGGTGGTCGATCCGCGCCGCACCGAGACGGCGGCGCTGGCGGACCAGCACCTGTTCGTCCGCCCTGGCGAAGACGCAGCCTTGCTGCTGGGCATCCTCGACACGCTGCTCAGCGAAGAACTGACCCGCGAGACCTCCCTGCCAGTCAACGGCCTGGAGGCGGTGCGCGAAGCGCTGGCGCCGTTCAAGGTGGAAGCCATGGCCGCGCGCTGTGGTGTGCCCGCCGAGGATATTCGCCAACTGGCGCGGGAATTCGCCGCTGCCGACAAGGCCGTTTGCTACGGGCGAATGGGCGTTTCCACCCAGGTTTTCGGCAGCCTCTGTCAGTGGCTGGTGCAGTTGATCAACCTGGTCACCGGCAACCTCGACCGCGTCGGCGGCACGCTGTGCACCACACCGGCGGTCGATCTGGTGGCGACCACCGCGGGCGGCGCGTTCAACCGCTGGCAGAGCCGCGTCTCTGGCCTGCCGGAATACGGCGGCGAACTGCCGGTGGCGGCGCTGGCTGAAGAGATGCTCAGCGAAGGCGAAGGGCAGGTGCGTGCGCTGGTGACGGTGGCCGGCAACCCGGTGCTGTCCACGCCCAATGGCCGACGCCTGGAGCAGGCGCTGGACGGCCTGGAGTTCATGCTCAGCGTCGACCTCTACATCAACGAGACCACCCGCTACGCCGACCTGATCCTGCCGCCCACCGCGCCGCTGGAGCACGATCATTACGACACCACCTTCAACGTCTTCGCGGTGCGCAACGTCACCCGTTTCAACGAGGCGATCCTGCGCAAACCCGAAGGCGCCCTGCACGACTGGGAAATCTTCGTCGGCCTGGCCAGGGCTTTCGCTGCGCGCCTGGGCAACGAGCTCAAGCCGACCCTGGCGCCGGAGCAGATGATCGAGATGGGCCTGCGCTTTGGCCCCTATGGCGACGCCAGCGAGCACAAGCTGAACCTGGCGCGGCTGCGTGAGCATCCCCACGGGCTGGACCTGGGCCCGCTGCAGCCGAACCTGGCACCGCGCCTGAAGACGGCCAGCCGCAGCATCGAGGCGGCGCCGGACATCTTCCTCAATGACCTGCGCCGTTTCGCTGACAGCCAGTCCCATGCCATCGACCAACTGCTGCTGATCGGCCGCCGTCACGTACGCAGCAACAACTCGTGGATGCACAACTACCACCGCCTGGTGAAGGGCAAGCCGCGCCACCAGTTGCTGATGCACCCGCAGGACCTGGCCACGCGCGGGCTGGTGGACGGGCAGAAGGTGCGGGTGCGTTCGCGGGTCGGCAGCATCGAGATCGAAGTGGCCGCCAGTGACGAAGTCATGGCCGGTGTGGTCAGCCTGCCCCACGGCTGGGGGCACGGGCGGCCGGGCGTGCAGCTGTCGATTGCCCGCGAGCAGGGTGGCGCCAGCGCCAACGACCTGACCGACGAACGCCACCTCGACGCGCTCTCCGGCAACACCGCGCTCAACGGCGTGCCGGTGGAGGTCGAGGCGGCCTGACGAGCTGACGCACGTCACCTGCAAAGCCGAGCGTTGCACTCGGCTTTGCAGTACAATGCGCGGTACCGTGCCGGCCAAAGCCCACCGTGGGGACTGCCGGGTCAGTATCTGAAAGTTAAGCCGAGGAAGTTCATGGATATCATCGATACCATCAAAGAGCAGATCTCCAGCAACCCTGTCCTGCTGTACATGAAGGGTTCGCCGAACGCTCCCCAGTGCGGTTTCTCGTCCCGCGCCGCGCAGGTGCTGATGGCTTGCGGTGAGAAGTTCGCCTACGTCGACATCCTGCAGAACCCGGAAATCCGCGCCAACCTGCCCAAGTACGCCAACTGGCCGACCTTCCCGCAACTGTGGGTCGGTGGCGAGCTGGTCGGCGGCAGCGACATCCTGGCCGAGATGTTCGAAAAGGGTGAGCTGCAACCGCTGATCAAGGACGCCGTAGCCAAGGCCAACGCCTGAGTCTTTCGTGCTGTCGCACAAAGCCCCGCCTTGGCGGGGCTTTGTTTTTGGGAAGAAATAAACAATGACTGAACAGACGCGGGCCAACGCCGCGCGCTGGGCGTGTGGATACTGCTTCGCCATGGGCGGGATGGTCCACGGCAGCGTGATGGGGCGGGTGCCGGCCCTCAAGAGCATGACCGGGGTGGACGAGCAGCAACTGGGCCAGGCCCTGCTGGGCGCAGGCTTCGGTGCGCTGCTGGCGTTCGCCTTCGCCGGTGCGCTGGTGCGTCGCTATGGCAGCCGGGCAATCACGGTAATTTCCGGGCTGGCGCTGATGGCAACCTTCCCTCTGCTCGGGCTGGCGCAGGATGTCTGGGTGCTGGCGGCGGGCTTCCTCGCCGTCGGCCTGACCTTTGCGACCATGGACGTGGCGATGAACACCCAGGCGGTGGAAGTCGAGCGGCGCCTCGGTCGCCCATGCATTTCCAGCCTGCACGGCATGTACAGCCTGGGCGGCCTGGTCGGAGCCGTCGGCGCAGCAGCCTTTGCCGATCTCGCACCGATCTGGCATTTCAGCCTGCTGGCGTTGATCGCCGTGGCGATCCTGCCATTCTTCGCCCGAAACCTGTTCGAAGGACGTCCGGAACCGCTGGAGGACGAGGCGCCAGCCCAACGTGGCTGGCGCCTGCCGCCACCGGCGCTGATCGGCCTGGGGCTGCTGACCCTCTGTGCTTTCGTTTCCGAAGGGGCGGTCGCCGACTGGGGCGCCTTGCTGCTGCACCAGGTGCTGGGCGCCTCCGAACGCCTGGCGGCGCTGGGCTTCGCAGCGTTCTCCGCGACCATGGTGCTGGGCCGGCTGTTCGGTGATCGCCTGCGCGTGCGCTTCGCCGACGAGGCGCTGGTGCGTAACCTCGCGCTGCTGGCGATTGCGGGCATGTTCCTGGCGCTGTTCAGCCCCTGGGTGGCCGGCGCGATTGCCGGTTTCGCCCTGGTGGGCGCGGGACTGTCGGTGGTGGTGCCGATCCTGATCGGCGCAGCCGGCAACCGGCCGGGCGTCGAGCCGTCGCGTGGCGTGGCAGCAGTGGCGTCGTTCGGTTATGGCGGCTTGCTGATGGGCCCGCCGCTGATCGGCTTCCTCGCCGAGCACGTGGGCTTGCGCCTGTCTTTGCTGGTGGTGGTGGGACTGTGCGCCGGGCTGGTGCTCAAGGCGTCACTGGTGCGCCGTCCGCCAAAGGCGAACGCCTAGAAGGGAAGGGCACCGGCGTCCACAACCGCGCCGGTGCCTTGTGCCTGATCAGTCGTCTTCGTGCATGTGCGACTGCAGGTAGTTTTCCAGGCCGACCTTCTGGATCAGGCCCAGCTGGGTTTCCAGGTAGTCGATGTGCTCTTCCTCGGACTCGAGGATGTCCTTGAGCAGGTCGCGGCTGACGTAGTCATGCACGCTTTCGCAATGCACGATGGCGTCGCGCAGGTCCTTGGTGGCCTTGAGTTCCAGGTTCAGGTCGCACTGCAGCATTTCCTGGGTGTTCTCGCCGATCAGCAGCTTGCCCAGGTCCTGCAGGTTGGGCAGGCCTTCGAGGAACAGGATGCGTTCGATGAGCTTGTCGGCGTGCTTCATCTCATCGATGGACTCGTGGTACTCGTGGGCACCAAGGCGCTTCAGGCCCCAGTCGTTCCACATGCGCGAGTGCAGGAAGTACTGGTTGATGGCGATCAGCTCGTTGCCGAGGATCTTGTTCAGATGCTGGATGACTTTCTTGTCGCCTTTCATGCCGGGGTCCTGCCGTGTGGAGTGGGAGAGATTGAAATTCTCGCGCCCTTATAACCATCTGTCAAACATAAGTCCTTGAAATTGTTATAAAAAGGAATATGAATGCGAATGTTTTCATTCCGCAACTTGACGCTAAACCACTGAATTACAGGCATAAAAAAACCGGGCCTAGGCCCGGTTTCTTCGGAATATCTGCTGAACTGATCAGCGGTATTTTTTCTCAGCCCGCCGCGTAGGCCAGGTTGTAGTTCATCGACTGGGCACTCTGCAGCTCGCCGAGGGTATCGCGGACCACCTGTTTGGCCAGGCAGGCGCACTTGCCGCACTGGGTGCCGACACCGGTGCATTCGCGCACTTCGCGGTAATTGCAGGCGCCGTCGTAGATCGCATCGCGGATCTGGGTATCGGTGACACCGTTGCAGAGGCAGACGTACATATGTGCACTTCAGTCGCTGTGGGGTTGTTGGAAGCGATACTAATAATAATGAGAATGATTGTCAAAAGTTGACGGGATCTCATTTCGGCCAGCCGATAAATGGTTAACGGGTTCAAGGAGTTAGCGTCGAGACCGCGTGGATGAAGGCTTCGCGCCCGCGGTGTATGATGGCTCCCCCCTGGAGCGGCAGCCCCTCAAGCACGGCAGTTTTGACCGGGCAGGGTGCCTGGCTCCGCAGCGCCTCACTCTCAAGGAGAAGGAAATGAGCGTACTCGTCGGTAAGAAAGCCCCCGATTTCAACGTGGCTGCCGTGCTGGGCAGCGGCGAGATCGTCGACAGCTTCGTACTGTCCGAAGCCATCAAGGGCAAGTACGGCCTGGTGTTCTTCTACCCGCTGGACTTCACCTTCGTCTGCCCGTCCGAGCTGATCGCCCTGGATCACCGCATTCCCGAGTTCCAGGCGCGCAACGTGGAGGTGATCGGCGTCTCCATCGATTCCCACTTCACCCACAATGCCTGGCGCAACACCCCGGTGGACAAGGGCGGCATCGGCCCGGTGAAGTACACCCTGGCCGCCGACATCAGCCACGAGATCTGTAAGGCCTATGACGTCGAGTCCGAAGGCGGCGTGGCCTTCCGCGGCGCCTTCCTGATCGACCAGAACGGCGTGGTGCGCTCGCAGATCATCAACGACCTGCCGCTGGGCCGTAACATGGACGAGCTGCTGCGCCTGGTGGATGCCCTGCAGTTCACCGAGGAGCACGGCGAAGTCTGCCCGGCCAACTGGAAGAAGGGCGACAAGGGCATGACCGCCTCGCCCGAAGGCGTCGCTGCCTACCTGGCCGAGAACGCCGGCAAGCTGTAAGGCTGCTGCTGCATGAAAGAGCCCCGCTTCGGCGGGGCTTTTTCATGCACGGTCGAGCGTGTGTGATTGGCGTAGGAGCGGACTCCGTCCGCGATAGGCTCGCGTCGCACCGGATGCCATCGCGGACGGAGTCCGCTCCTACGAATTGCCAAAGAAAAAGCCCCGCGAGTGCGGGGCTTTTAATTCACGAAGCAGCGATCAGTGATCGTCTTCCATCCAACCGCCGAATTCCTTCCAGCGGTTGACGATGCCGCAGAACAGCTCGGCGGTCTTCTCGGTGTCGTATCGCGCCGAGTGCGCCTCGCGGTTGTCGAACTCGATGCCGGCGGTCTGGCAGGCCTTGGCCAGCACGGTCTGGCCGTAGGCGAGACCGGCCAGCGTGGCGGTGTCGAAGCTGGAGAACGGGTGGAACGGGTTGCGCTTCACGCCGCTGCGGTTGACTGCGGCGTTGAGGAAGCCCAGGTCGAAGCTGCTGTTGTGGCCGACCAGGATTGCCCGCTTGCAGCCGTTGGACTTCAGCGACTTGCGGATGCCCCGGAAGATTTCGGTCAGCGCCTGTTCTTCCGGCACGGCCATGCGCAGCGGGTGGTCCAGCTTGATGCCGGTGAACTCCAGCGCCGCCTGTTCGATGTTGGCGCCTTCGAAGGGCTCCACACGGAAGAAGTAGGTGTGCTCCGGGAACAGGTAGCCGCTGTCGTCCATGCCGATGGTCACGGCAGCGATTTCCAGCAGGGCGTCGGTGCCGGCGTTGAAGCCGCCGGTCTCGACGTCGACCACGACCGGCAGGTAGCCACGGAAGCGGCGCGCCATCGGGTGGCGCGGGCCGGGCGGGAAGGAACCGTCGAGTTCTTCTTCGAAGATTTCGTTCTCGTCACTCATGCCTCGGTCTCCAGCAGGCGCCAGCGCAGTTTTTCACCGGCGCGCAGCGGGACCACGTCGAAGTCGCCGAACGGCAGGGAGGCCGGGGCTTCCCATTCTTCGCGGACCAGGGTGATGCGGTCGCTGTTGCGCGGCAGGCCGTAGAAGTCCGGGCCGTGGAGGCTGGCGAAGCCTTCCAGCTTGTCCAGCGCCTTGCGTTGCTCGAAGGCCTCGGCGTACAGCTCGATGGCGGCGTAGGCGGTGTAGCAGCCGGCGCAACCGCAGGCGGCTTCCTTGGCGTGGCGCGCGTGGGGAGCCGAGTCGGTGCCGAGGAAGAACTTCGGGCTGCCGCTCGTGGCGGCATCCAGCAGGGCTTCCTGGTGGGTGTTGCGCTTGAGGATCGGCAGGCAATAGAAGTGCGGGCGGATGCCGCCCACCAGCATGTGGTTGCGGTTGTAGAGCAGATGGTGCGCGGTGATGGTGGCGCCGACGTTGGCCGGGGCGGCCTTGACGAAGGCGGCGGCATCGCCGGTGGTGATGTGTTCGAAGACCACCTTGAGGGTCGGGAATCGCTCGACCACGCGGGTCAGGTGCTCGTCGATGAAGCGCTTCTCGCGGTCGAACACGTCGACCTCGGCGCGGGTCACCTCGCCGTGCACCAGCAGCGGCAGGCCGACTTCGGCCATGGCTTCGAGCACGTGGAAGATGTTGTCGACGCTGGTCACGCCCGAATCGGAGTTGGTGGTGGCGCCGGCCGGGTACAGCTTGGCGGCGTGCACGAAGCCGGAGGCCTTGGCGGCGCGGACTTCCTCGGCGCTGGTGCGGTCGGTGAGGTAGAGCACCATCAGCGGCTCGAAGCGGCTGCCGGCCGGGCGGGCGGCGAGGATGCGCTGGCGATAGGCGTCGGCTTCGGCGGCGTTGCGTACCGGCGGCACCAGGTTCGGCATGATGATGGCGCGGCCGAAGGTGCGGGCGGCGTCGCCGACGGTTTGCGCGAGAGCGGCGCCGTCGCGCAGGTGGATGTGCCAGTCGTCGGGGCGCAGAAGTGTCAGGCGGTCGGACATGCGGATTCCAGGGAGGCGGTTGCAGCGGGAAGAGGGTGAAATGCTACCGGAAAAGGCCGTCGCCGGCACTCGCTATCAAGTTTTGCCGAGGCCGACCGATAGAATCTGGGACGCCTCTTTACCTGTATGGAAGCCATCGTGCGCCAGCCCTCTCTTCTCCTGCTCGCTCTCTGCGCCAGCCTTCCGGCCTGGGGGCTGACCTTCCAGACGCGCATGGAGAGTGCGCAATGGACGGTGGCGGGCGATCAGTTCGAGTGCCGGCTGTCGCAGAGCGTGGCCGGTTTCGGCCTGGGCGAATTCGTCTGGCGTGCCGGCGAGCAGCCGACCTTCCGCCTCAAGCCGCAGACCGGCTGGCTGGGCAGTGGCTCGGCAACCTTGCTGGCCGCCGCGCCGCCGTGGCGGCCGGGGCAGGGCGACCTGAACCTGGGCTCGGTGCAGGTCGGTTCGGGCGACGTTCCGTTCAACAGCACCCAGCAGCAGGCCGGGCGCCTGCTCGGCGGCCTGCTGGAAGGCCGTGCACCGGAAGTGCGGCACCGCACGCGTACCGGCGACAACCTGCTGGTGCGGCTGATGCCCACGCGTTTCGCCGACGGATACGCGCAATTCCAGGATTGTTCGACGAAGATGCTCCCGGTCAACTTCGACCAGGTGCGTCAGAGCCAGATCAGCTTTCCCGACGGCGGTACCGAGGTCGACGCCCTGGGCCGCGCCAAGCTGGAGATCATCCTGCAATACATGAAGGCCGACCCGACGGTGAACCGCATCGAACTGGACGGCCATTCCGACAACAGCGGCAACCGCCTGGCCAATCGCGAGGCTTCGCGCCGCCGCGCCATTGCGGTGATGGAGTACCTGAAGGCCAATGGCGTGGCCGAATCGCAGATCACCGTGCGCTTCTATGGCGAGCGCTACCCGCTGGTGAAGAACAACTCCGCCGCCAACCGCGCGAAGAATCGCCGGGTGACGGTGAACCTGTCCCGCGAGGCGGTCGTCGACCAAGCGCCTGCCGATCCCCCGCCAGCACCCGCCGCAGCGGCTCCCGGCGCCGCCAGCGCCCCAGCCGGGGGCGCCCCGGCAGCGCCTGCAAGCAACGCCACCAATCCGGCCGTCACGCCGCCTGCCGCACCCAAGGGGTAAGCTGCGGCGGCGGGTCGCACCGACGATAGTATTTGTCGCTTTGTCGTCAAAAGCTGTCGCCCCTCTGTAAATTATTCCAGGCGAGCAGTAGAATCGGACCCTTTCGAGACAACCCCCGTGGAGTTGAGTGGCATGGCGGACGTGAAGAAGGTAGTCCTGGCGTATTCCGGTGGCCTGGATACCTCCGTGATTCTGAAGTGGCTGCAGGATACCTATAACTGTGAAGTGGTGACCTTCACCGCCGACCTGGGTCAGGGCGAGGAGGTCGAACCGGCCCGCGCCAAGGCCAAGCAGATGGGCGTGAAAGAAGTCTTCATCGAGGACCTGCGAGAAGAGTTCGTCCGCGACTTCGTGTTCCCGATGTTCCGCGCCAACACCGTCTACGAAGGCGAGTACCTGCTGGGTACTTCCATCGCCCGTCCGCTGATCGCCAAGCGCCTGATCGAGATCGCCAACGCCACCGGCGCTGACGCCATCTCCCACGGCGCCACCGGCAAGGGCAACGACCAGGTGCGTTTCGAGCTGGGCGCCTATGCGCTGAAGCCGGGCGTCAAGGTCATCGCTCCCTGGCGCGAGTGGGACCTGCTGTCCCGCGAGAAGCTGATGGACTACGCCGAAACCCACAACATCCCGATCGAGCGCCACGGCAAGAAGAAATCGCCGTACTCCATGGATGCCAACCTGCTGCACATCTCCTATGAAGGCGGCGTGCTGGAAGACACCTGGACCGAGCACGAAGAGGACATGTGGAAGTGGACCGTCTCCCCGGAGAAGGCCCCTGACGCTGCCACCTACATCGAGCTGACCTACCGCAAGGGCGATATCGTCGCCATCGACGGCAAGGACATGACTCCGGCCCAGGTACTGACCGAGCTGAACCGCATCGGCGGCGCCAACGGTATCGGCCGTCTGGACATCGTCGAGAACCGCTATGTCGGCATGAAGTCCCGTGGCTGCTACGAGACCCCCGGCGGCACCATCATGCTCAAGGCGCACCGCGCCATCGAGTCGATCACCCTGGACCGCGAAGTCGCTCACCTGAAGGACGAGCTGATGCCGCGCTACGCCAAGCTGATCTACACCGGCTACTGGTGGAGCCCGGAGCGCGAGATGCTCCAGCAGATGATCGATGCCTCCCAGGAACACGTGAACGGCGTCGTGCGCCTGAAGCTGTACAAGGGCAACGTCATCGTGGTCGGCCGCAAGTCCGACGACTCGCTGTTCGATGCCAACATTGCGACCTTCGAGGAAGACGGCGGCGCCTACAACCAGGCCGATGCCGCGGGCTTCATCAAGCTCAACGCACTGCGCATGCGCATTGCCGCGAACAAGGGCCGCAAGCTGTTCTGATAAGCTTGCGTCTCCCGTGACAAGCAAACCCCGGCCACGAGCCGGGGTTTGTGTTTATAAGCCCGCCAACCGGGCACCTGATGAGGAAAGCATCGATGAGACTGCTGCACACCATGCTGCGCGTCGGCGACATGGACAAATCCATCGCCTTCTACACCGAAGTTCTGGGCATGACCCTGCTGCGTCGCAAGGATTACCCGGACGGCCAGTTCACCCTGGCCTTCGTCGGCTACGGCAACGAGGACGACAACAGCGTCATCGAGCTGACCTACAACTGGGGTGTGGATAAGTACGAGCTGGGCAGCGGCTACGGCCACATCGCCCTGGAAGTGGCCGACGTCTACAAGGCCTGCGAGGACATCCGCTCGCGCGGCGGCAAGATCACCCGCGAGCCGGGCCCGATGAAGCACGGCACCAGCATCCTGGCCTTCGTCGAAGACCCGGACGGCTACAAGATCGAGCTGCTCAGCCCGCAGCGCAAGGACTGATCCTTCGCCTGCTGGCGATGTGTCTCCGGAAAACCCCGCCGCCCTGGCGGGGTTTTTCTTTTCCGGCTGTCATCAGAAAGTCACCACAGCGTTCATACTCAAGGGGCATCGACGCTGGAAGCGTCGATTGCGGAAGCAGTTTCCGCCATTCGCTTGTCAGAGTCAGAAGGAGCGCGCTGCGGGCCGAAGAATCCCCGCCGTGACGCCCCCTGCAACAACGGCTGAATGGACGGCCGCATCGATTTACCGGAAGGCCCGCGCGCCAGCGCCCGGCCTCCATCGTCAAGGAATACAGCATGTCCCCAAGACCGGTTAACAACGCCTCGGTCAGCCCCAAGGGCAGCCTTGAAACCCTCTCCCAACGTGAAGTCCACCAGCTCAGCGAAGCGGGCTCGGGCAGCACCTACAAGCTCTTCCGCCAGTGTGCCCTGGCCATCCTCAATACCGGCACGCAGATCGACAACGCCAAGCACATCCTCGACGCCTACCGCGACTTCGAGCTGGAAATCCATCAGCAGGACCGCGGCGTGCGCCTGGAGCTGTTCAACGCGCCGGCCGACGCCTTCGTCGACGGCGAGATGATCGCCAGTACCCGCGAGATGCTGTTCAGCGCCCTGCGCGACATCGTCTACACGCAGAACGCGCTGAACAGCCGGCGCTTCGGCCTGGACAGCTCGGCGGGCATCACCGACTACGTCTTCCACCTGCTGCGCAATGCCCGCGCCCTGCACGCCGGCGTGGAGCCGAAGATCGTCGTCTGCTGGGGCGGCCATTCCATCAGCACCAACGAGTACAAGTACACCAAGAAGGTCGGCCACGAGTTGGGCCTGCGCAGCCTCGATGTCTGCACCGGTTGCGGCCCGGGCGTGATGAAGGGCCCGATGAAGGGCGCCACCATCGGCCATGCCAAGCAGCGCATCACCGATGGCCGCTATATCGGCCTGACCGAGCCGGGGATCATCGCCGCCGAGGCGCCAAACCCGATCGTCAACGAGCTGGTGATCCTGCCGGACATCGAGAAGCGCCTGGAGGCCTTCGTCCGCCTCGGCCACGGCATCGTCGTGTTCCCCGGCGGGGTCGGTACGGCGGAGGAGTTCCTCTACCTGCTGGGTATCCTGATGCACCCGGACAACGCCGATCAGCCGTTCCCCCTGGTGCTCAGCGGCCCGCGCAGCGCGGCGGCGTACATCGAGCAGCTGCACGCCTTCGTCGGCGCGACGCTGGGCGAGGCGGCGCAGCAGCGCTACCGCATCATCATCGACGACCCGGCGGAAGTGGCGCGGGAGATGAGCCAGGGGCTCAAGCGGGTCAAGCAGTTCCGCCGCGAGCGCAACGACGCCTACCACTTCAACTGGCTGCTGAAGATCGACGAGGGCTTCCAGCGTCCGTTCGAACCGACCCACGAGAACATGGCGAGCCTGGACCTGGGTCGCGACGTGCCGCCCCACGAGCTGGCAGCGAACCTGCGCCGGGCGTTCTCCGGCATCGTCGCCGGCAACGTCAAGGAGCAGGGCATCCGCATGATCGAGGCGTTCGGCCCCTACGAGATCCACGGCGACGCCGCGATCATGGAACCGCTGGATGCGCTGCTGCAGGCGTTCGTCGAGCAGCACCGCATGAAGCTGCCGGGTGGCGCGGCCTACGAGCCGTGCTATCGGGTGGTGCAGCGCAGTCCAGCAATGGCCGACTGACTCAGGGCCCGCGCTTGGCAGAGGACAGTCCCCTCTCCCTCTGGGAGAGGGAGCCGTTCGAGTCAGCGGATACCGCGGAGTCAGCCTGACAGCACAAACAAAAAGCCCCGCCAGAATGCGGGGCTTTTTCATGCAGGTACTTCGCTTGGGACTTTCGTTCAGGAGCAGGCTTACAGATCGAAATCGTAGTCGGACAGTTGGCGCTGCAGGCGACGTTCTTCCAGGTAGTTGTCGATGATGCGGCGCTTGGTCAGGTTGGTCTTGGCGACCTCTGCGGTGGCTTCCGCGCCGTCATCGCTGTCGTCTGTGCTGACATCGTCCTCGAGTTCGAGGTCTTCTTTGTCGTTTGCCATTCGGTGCACTCCACAACACGGGGTGTGTTGGCGCCCCTTATATCGACAAAGGCCCGGACGGTAAAAAAGATTTTTTCAATCAGGCTGAAGGAATTTTCCCATAACGCTCAATCGTCCGAAGTCTTGTGCTTGAACTCGCACAAGTCCTCGATCCGGCAGCTGCCGCACTGCGGCTTGCGTGCCTTGCAGACGTAGCGGCCATGCAGGATCAGCCAGTGGTGGGCATCGAGCAGGTATTCCTTGGGCACGAACTTGAGCAGCTTGCGCTCCACTTCCAGCACATTGCGCCCCGGCGCGATATGGGTGCGGTTGGAGACGCGGAAGATGTGGGTGTCCACCGCCATCGCCGGCTGTCGGAAAGCCGTGTTGAGCACCACGTTGGCGGTCTTGCGGCCCACGCCCGGCAGGGCTTCGAGGTCTTCGCGGTTCTCCGGGACCTGGCCGCCGTGCTTCTCGATGAGGATGCGGCAGGTCTCGATGGTGTTCTTCGCCTTGCTGTTGTACAGGCCGATGGTCTTGATGTACTCCGACAGGCCTTCCACGCCCAGGGCGTAGATCGCCTCCGGGGTATTGGCTACCGGATAGAGCTTGGCAGTGGCCTTGTTCACCCCGACGTCGGTGGCCTGGGCGGAGAGCAGCACCGCGATCAGCAGCTCGAAGGGCGTGCTGTAGGCCAGTTCGGTTTCGGGGTTGGGATTGTCTTCCTTGAGTCGGCGGAAAATCTCCGCGCGCTTGGCGGCATTCATTCGATCACTCCGGTCACGCGGACGCGTTGGCGCTCGGTCGCGGGTGCGTCGCCCGCTGGCGCCTTGGCGCGGTCCGCCAGGCTTTCATCAATACGGTTCTTCAGTGCAAGCAGCAGGCCCAGCAGCAGGAAGGCGCCGGGGGGCAGGACGGCCAGCAGCAGGCCCTGATAGCCAGGAATCTGCAGCTTCCAGTCGGCGGCACCAGGGCCGAACAGCAGCTCCATGCCGGCCAGCAGAGTGCCATGGCCGAGCAGTTCGCGCAGGGTGCCGAGGATCAGCAGGACCAGGGCGAAGCCCAGGCCCATCATCAGGCCGTCGAAGGCCGAGCGCGCGACCTTGTTGTGCGAGGCGAAGGATTGCGCGCGGCCGAGGATCACGCAGTGGGTGGCGATCAGCGGAACGAAGATGCCCAGCACCTCGTACAGCTCGTAGCGCCAGGCCTGCATCAGCAGTTCGACGCAGGTGGCCAGGGTGGCGCTGATCAGCAGGAAGGCGGGCAGGCGCACCGTCTCACTCAGGCTGCTGCGCAGCAACGACGCGGCAATGCTGGAACAGACCAGCACGCAGACAGTCGCCAGCCCCAGGCCGAGGGCGCTGACCATGGAACTGCTGGTGCCCAGCAGCGGGCACAGGCCGAGCAGCTGCACCAGACCGGGGTTGTTCTTCCACAGGCCCTGCAGGGCGATGTCGCGGTAGCCGGGGCTATTCATCGGTACCTCCGGAGGCCGCCGGGGCGAGCAGCTGCGCCTTGTGCGCGTCGAAATACTGCAGCGCCAGGTGGGTGGCCTTGACCACTGCACGCGGAGTGACGGTGGCGCCGACGAACTGGTCGAACTGGCCGCCGTCCTTCTTCACCTTCCAGCCGGCTGCGCCCGGGTCGTTCAGCGAGTGGCCGTCGAAGCCGTGCAGCCAGTCGCTCTTGCCCGGCTCGATGCGATCGCCCTGGCCCGGTGTCTCGTGGTGCGCCACGACTCGCACGCCGAGCAGGCGACCCTGTGCGGTCACGCCGACCAGCAGGTGGATCGAGCCGCCGTAGCCGTCGCGCGCCACCGGTTGCAGGATCACCGCCGTGGCCTGGCCCTGAAAACGGGCGATATAGGCCGGCGCCGGCTCGTCGCGCCCCAGCAGAGCGGGATCGAAGGTGCTGACTGCGGTTTCCAGCGGGTGGTTGTCGTAG
Organism: Pseudomonas nitroreducens; assembly: GCF_014204515.1. Classification (GTDB taxonomy): domain Bacteria; phylum Pseudomonadota; class Gammaproteobacteria; order Pseudomonadales; family Pseudomonadaceae; genus Pseudomonas; species Pseudomonas nitritireducens_A. The sequence goes on from NZ_JACHLI010000004.1 coordinate 255,467, forward strand.
CTGCCCTTGGGCAGCAGTTCCAGCAGCGTGCGGCCACGCGCGTCGCGCTGGGCGGTGTCGATGCGCTGGGCGGTGAACTGGTGGACGGCTGCCACCAGGCCGGCGGCGATCACCACAAGCAGACCCAGTACGAGGGCATTCTTCAGCACGGCGCGGTTCATCGTTCATCCGCCTTGAAGCCGCGCTCGGGCTTCTGGTGGCCATAGGTGCGCGGGCGGGTGAAGTGGTCGATGGTCGGCGCGGCGAGGTTCATCAGCAGCACGGCGAACGCCAGCCCTTCCGGGTAGCCACCCCAGGCGCGGATCATGTAGGTGAACACGCCGACGCCGATGCCGAACAGCAGCCGGCCACGGTTGCTGGTGGCGCCGGAGACCGGGTCGGTGACGATGAAGAAGGCGCCGAGCATGGTCGCCCCGCTGAACAGGTGCAGCAGCGGCGAGCCGTGGGAGTCGGAGCCGCTGCCGTTCCAGAACAGCAGGCTCATGACGAACAGGCCGCCGAGCATGCCCACCGGGGCATGCCAGGTAAACAGCCGGCGCCAGAGCAGGAACAGCCCGCCGGCGAGGAAGGCCAGGTTGACCAGCTCCGCGCCGCGCCCGCCGACGCTGCCGAAAGCGGGGGACTGCACCAGCAGTTCTTCCATGGTCAGGCTGTGGTTGTTGCGCACCACGTCCAGCGCCGTGGCGCCGACCCAGGCGTCCGGCGCCAGGCTGGCGAAGCCGAGGATCTGCCCGAGGCCTTCGCCGACTCCGAGCGTGCTGTCCGGCGCCGGCCACTGGCTCATCAGTTGCGGGAAGGACACCAGCACTGCGGCGTAGCCGACCATCGCCGGGTTGAACGGGTTCTGCCCGAGGCCGCCGTACAGGTGCTTGCCGAAGATCAGCGCGAATACCGTGGCCACCGCGCTCAGCCACCAGGGCGCATAGGGCGGCAGGGCGAGGGCGAGCAGCACGGCGGTGACCAGTGCACTGCCGTCCTTGAGGAAGAACGTCACCGGGCGCTCGCGCAGTTTGAGCATCAGCGCTTCGGTGGCGAGGGAGAGCAGGCTGCACCAGAGCAGGTTGAACAGCGTGCCGACGCCGTACAGGCCGATCAGCACCAGTGCGCCCGGAGTGCAGGCGGCCAGCAGGGTCAGCATGACCTTCTGCGTGCGATTCGCGCCGCTGGCGTGGGGCGAGCTGAAGCGCGGCAGCTTTATCAAGGCGCTTCACCGCTGGCATCGGCGACGGCGTGCTCGGCCACCTGCACGCGCTCGCGGGCAGCGGCCAGGGCGGGTTCGCCGGCGCCTTCGCGTTCGAGCTTCTTCAGGTCGGCGCGGGCATAGGCCAGCTCGGTCTTGGCGGCGCGCAGGGCGTTGCTCACCGGGCGCTTGTCGGTGCGCACCAGGTCCGGCGGCGCCTTGCCGCTGGCATCCTCGGCGGCGTGCAGGGCCTGTTCGGCCTCGGCCAGCGTCCGGCGGATCGCTTCCAGTTCCTCGGTGGTGGCGCCTTCGCGCTCAGCGGCGCGCAGGGCATCGCGCTGGGCGATGTAGGCCAGCTTGGCCTGGCGCAGGGCGAGGACGCCGTCGATGGGCGGCTCGGCTTTGGGTTCGATCGGCATGGCAGCCCCCTGCAGTTCGTTGAGCTGGTGTTCGATGCGTTCGACGTCCTCGCGCAAGGCAGCGAGGGTGGCGCACTGCTCGTCGGCGGGCGATTCGCCGAAGGCCTTCGCGGCTTTCTTCCATTGCGCGCGGGCCATGGCGGCGTCGATCCTGGCTTTCTTCAAGGCAGCTTCGTTCGTCGCGGCAGTGGCGGCGGGGACTGGCTCCGGGTTGGCGCTTTGCGCTTCGACGGCGGCCAGCGCGGCTTTCGCTGCTTCAGCGGCGATGCGCAGTTCGGCAACCTGGGCGCGCAATTGTTCGGTGTCGTGGGAAGCCAGCTGTTTCTCGGCTTTCTTCAGCGCGACCTGGGCCATGCTCGCGTCGATCTTCAGCCGCTTGAGCTGGTCCGGCGCGTTGCCCACGGCTTTCTCGGCTTTGACCCTGTCGATGACCGACTGCGCAGCCGGCGTCGCGGGCGTTTCGGCCGTGGGCTGCTGCTCCTGCAAGCGCGCCGCGCGCTCCTGGCGGGCCAGGCGTTCGGCGGCGCGTTGGTCTTCCTCGCGGCGCAGGCGCTCCTGGCGCTGCTCGAAGCGCTGGCGCCAGTGCGCAGCCTTCGACTGACGCTGTTGCTGTTCGCGGATAGCCGCCTTGGACGCGCGGTAGGCCTGCACCAGCGGGATGCTCGACGGGCAGACGTAGGCACAGGCGCCGCACTCGATGCAGTCGAATAGATTGTGCGCCATCAACTGGTCGTGGTGTTCCGCGAAGAAGTACAGCTGTTGCGGCAACAGGCTGGCGGGGCAGACCTGCGCGCAGTCGCCGCAACGGATGCAGGGCATGGCTGGTGCTGGCGCCGGCAGCTCGTCGCGGGTGGCGGCCAGTAGGCAGTTGGCGGTCTTGAGCAGCGGCACCTCCAGCGCGGGCAGGCTGTCGCCCATCAGCGGGCCGCCGAGCAGCAGGCGATCCAGCTTCGCCGGGTCGAGACCGGCGAAGTCCAGCAGCTCGCCGACCGGTGTGCCGATCAGCGCTTCGACATTGCACGGGCGCGCCAGCGCAGCGCCGGTGAGGGTGGTGATGCGCGAGATCAGCGGCCGCCCGCGCAGGATGGCGTCCGCCACGGCGACCACGGTGCCGACATTCAGGCAGAGCATGCCGATGTCCGCCGGCAGCCCGCCGGAGGGGACTTCCCGGCCGGTGAGGAGCTGGATCAGCTGGCGCTCGCCGCCAGCGGGATAGCGGGTCTCCACCACCTGCAGACGGATGCTGCGCTCGCCGATGGCGGCCAGCACGGCGGCGATGGCTTCGGGCTTGTCGTCCTCGATGCCGAGCAGCACCTGCTGCGGCTGGAGGATGTGCATCAGCACTTCGATGCCTTGCACCAGTTCGGCGGCGCGCTCGCGCATCAGCAGGTCGTCGGCGCTGATATAGGGCTCGCACTCGGTGCCGTTGATGATCAGGGTGAGCGGCTCGTCCCGCCGGCGAGAGGCCAGCTTGGCAGCGGTGGGGAAGCCGGCGCCGCCCAGGCCGGCGATGCCGGCCTGGCGGATACGTTCCAGCAGTACGTCGGCGGCGAGAGCGGCGTAGTCCGCAACGGGCTCCAGCGTCGTCCATTGCTCGGCACCGTCGCTGTCGATGACGATGGCGGGCGCCGTCAGCCCGGAAGGATGCGGGTAGGGCTGCGCGCTGATCTCGATCACCGTTCCGGACGTCGGTGCATGCAGCGCGGCGCTGATGGCGCTGCCAGCCTGGGCGATCAACTGGCCCTTTAGCACGCGCTGGCCGACTGCGACGCAAGGCACGGCGGCGTCGCCGCTGTGCTGTTGCAGCGGCAGCACCAGGCGCTGCGGCAGCGGTGGGCGCTGGATCGGCGTCGCGGTGGACTGCTGCTTGTTCGCCGGCAGGCTCAGGCCGCCGGGGAAGCTCCACACCTGGGCGTTCATGCCGCCTGCTCCCGGTCGCGGTGGATCAGTCGATCGGGCTGCGGCCATTGCCAGTCGGCGACGCGCGGCGGCAGTTCGCGCATCTCGATGCAGTCCACCGGGCAGGGTTCCAGGCACAGGTCGCAGCCGGTGCATTCGTCGCTGATCACCGTGTGCATCAGCCGGGCCGCGCCGACGATGGCGTCCACCGGGCAGGCGCGGATGCACTTGGTGCAGCCGATGCACTCGGCCTCGCGGATGTAGGCCACGCGTGGCGCTGTCTCGACGCCATCCAGCGGTGGCGCCGGGACCTGCAACAGCTCGGCGAGGGCGGCGATGGTCGCGGCGCCGCCGGGCGGGCACTTGTTGATCGCATCGCCCTCGGCGATGGCCTGGGCGTAGGGCTTGCAGCCGGCGTAGCCGCACTGGCCGCACTGGGTCTGCGGCAGCAGGTCGTTGACTCGCGCAGCGAGGGGTTCAGCAGCGACCTTCACCCGCGTGGAGGCACGGCGCAACGCCACGACGCCAGCCAGGCAGACGAGGATGATCAGCAGCGCCGCGCTCATGGCTTGAGCATTCCGCTGAAGCCCATGAACGCCAGGGACATCAACCCGGCGGTGAGCATGCCGATGGCCGCGCCCTGGAACGGCTTGGGCACGTCGGCCAGGGCGATGCGTTCGCGCAGGGCGGCGAACAGCACCAGCACCAGGGTGAAGCCCAGTCCGGCGCCGAAGCCCAGCAGGGTGGATTGCAGGAAACCGGACCCGGCGTTGCGCGCATTGAGCAGCGCCACGCCCAGCACGATGCAGTTGGTGGTGATCAGCGGCAGGAAGACGCCCAGCCCATCGACCAGCCGCGGCCGGGTCTTCTTCACCAGCAACTCGGTGAACTGCACCACCACGGCGATCACCAGGACGAAGCCGATGGTGCGCAGGAACTCCACGTCCAGCGGTTGCAGCACGTAGCGCTCGAGGAGGTAGCCCAGCGCCGAGGACAGCGTGAGGACGAAGGTGGTGGCCAGGGCCAGGGCGAGCGCCGTCTCGATCCGGCGCGCCACGCCCATGAACGGACTGATGCCGAGGAACTGCACCAGCACGAAGTTGTTGACCAGGATGGCGCTGACCAGGATCAGGGCGAGTTCGGTCATGGCCGGCGGCCTGTGCACTGGCGTGGGCTGTTCATGCTCAGATTCCGCTGATCAGCAGGTCGATGGCGGCGATGATCTCCAGGCGCAGGTGCGCCAGGCTGCCCACCGGCTCGCCCAGTTCGCGGCGGGCGATGCCGGCCATCTGTGGGGTCAGCAACAGGAGGCTCTCGTCGCCCACGCTCACTGCCGGCATCAGCCGGTTGATGCCGGCCAGTCCCTGGGCGCGGCTGAGCGGAATCACCATGCGCGTGTTGAGCGAGGCCAACAGATCGCTCTGCACATCCAGCAGCAGCGGGATCGCCTTGCAGGTGCGCGGGTTGGCGTTGCGGTAGAGGTCGAACTGCGTCATCAGAAGCTCCGCAGACCGTCGCTGAACACGCCGGTTTCCTCGACGTGCTGGTTGTAGGTTTCTATCGCTTCGCGGTTCTGCTCCAGCCAGCGCTGGGCCAGGCGCTCCTTGACCACATCGGCCAGCGCCTCCTCGAGTACCGCCGACAGGTTCACGTCCAGCTCGCGGGCCTGTTTGAGCAGGTCGCTGTTGAGGCTGAGATTGGTGGCCTTCTTCGGCGCCTGGGGATCGTAGGTCGTGTGCATGGGCACCTCCACGGTAGATGCGCATAGGTTATGCGCATTGCCGGACGGGAACAATCTTCCTGCGCTGTAAAGCAGTTGCGGTAGCGGGGCCGGCAGGAGGAGTATCGGCGGTTGCCGAACTCGCTCGGCAACCTTCACGGACACTTTCATGCCCAGACGCTTCACCGCCCTCTGCCTGCTGTTCTCCAGTGGCCTGGCTTCGGCCGCGCCGTTCACCACCGCCGACCTGGTCGCCTGGCCGCGCATGGGCGTGGCGGATTTCGCCTGCCTGCTGGAGCAGCGCACCGGTCAGGCTGACGCGCAGTTCGGCTGTGCGGCGAGCAGGAAGCTGAGCAACTGGGGCGACGCCTGCCACGACACCGACCTCAGCTACGCCGGGCCGCAGCTACCGGAAGCGCTGGTGCGCCAGCTTGATCCGCGCATCGCGGCGGTGGACCTGGACTGGGAGTACGGACGCCTGCAATCGGTCAACGTCACCTTCGACAGGATCATGACCGCGGAGGAGGTGGCCGACATCTTCCCGCAGGTAAACCTGGACGACCCCACCTCGCGGGACAACCTGAGCAACGCTTCGCTGCAGGACTGCGCGTCGGATGCCTCGTGCCTCTACCTTGAGGGCTTCGAGCACCTGGGCGGCGGCGATGTGGATTGCGAGGATGCTCAGTAACGCCAGGGCCCGAGCCCCGGCGTTGAGCTCCGAGTTTGAGCCGCGTCAGTCGGCCTTGTGCGCGCCGCGCCGTCTGCCGAGCCTGCGCCACAGCCAGCGCAGGATCAGCCCGGCGATCAGCAGCACGACCAGTATCGGCAGGCCGAAGGCGGCCATCTGGATGGCGTTGACGGTGCCGTCGGTGAGCTCTTCCAGGGAGTTGCTGAAGGCGTTGCCGATGCGCGACCAGCGGCCGGTGGGCTGGTATTCGCTGGAGAAGTCCAGGGTCAGCAGGTTGGTGGCAATACGGCGCTGCTGCTGGGCGGCGTCCTGGCTGGCGGCGTGCAGTTGCTGCTCCACCTCGGCGGTGGCCTTGGCCAGCGCCAACAGGTCGCTGACGCTCATGTCCTTGCGGCCCTGGAAGCTTTGCAGGGTCTGGTATTCGCGCTGCAGCCGGTCGCGCAGCTGCTGGTTGTCGCTGACCGCCTGGGCAAGGTCTTCAGCCTGGGTGCTGCGGCTCTGCAGTTGCCCGCCTTCGGCGGCCAGTGCCACCAGCTTCTCGACGCCCTCGGGAACGATGCGCACTACGAGATGCGCCCGGCGCATCTGGCTGTCGCCGCTCTGCTCGATGGCGATCAGGTCGCAATGGCCGAAACGGTCCTGCTGGCAGGCATCGCGGGACGCCGCCAGCTGCGCGTCGATGCGTTCGCTGGCCAGGCGGATGCCGACCTGATGTTCATAGGCGAGGAAGGCGCCGGCTTTCGCCGCTTCCCCCTGGAAAGCGACGCCTGCGCCGGCGCCGTGTTCGGAAGGGCCGCTACAGCCGGCGAGGGCGACGGTCAGTGCGAGCGCCGCCCAGTGGTGCAGTTTCATCGATGGCCTCCTTGCCTGGCGATGCTTACTTGACGCGCTGGCCGGGCTTGGCGCCGCTGTCGGGGCTCAGCAGGTAGATTTCCTCACCGCCGGGGCCGGCAGCCAGGACCATGCCTTCGGAGACGCCGAACTTCATCTTGCGTGGGGCCAGGTTGGCCACGTACAGGGTCAGGCGGCCTTCGAGCTTGCTCGGGTCCGGGTAGGCGCTCTTGATGCCGGAGAACACGTTGCGCTTCTCGTCGCCGATGTCCAGGGACAGGCGCAGCAGCTTGTCGGCGCCCTCGACGAACTCGCACTTCTCGATCAGCGCGATGCGCAGGTCGACGGCGGCGAAGGCGTCGAAGTTGATCTCCGCGGCCAGCGGGTCCTTGGTCAGCTCGCCGTTACCGGCAGGCTGGTTGGCGGCGGCGAGGTCTTCCTTGGAGGCTTCGATCATGGCTTCGATTTTCGCAGGCTCGATACGGGTCATCAGCGGGTTGAACGGGTTCAGTTGGTGGTTGGCCAGCAACTGTTCGTGGTCGGCCCATTTCAGCGGGGCGACGTTGAGGAAGGCTTCGGCGGCTTCGGCCAGCTTCGGCAGCACGGGCTTCAAGAAGATCACCAGCTGGCGGAACAGGTTCACACCCAGGGCGCAGATCGCCTGGACTTCGTCCTGCTTGCCTTCCTGCTTGTTCAGCGACCACGGGGCCTTGTCGGCGATCCAGGCGTTGGCCTGGTCGGCCAGGGCCATGATCTCGCGCATGGCACGGCCGAAATCACGGGCTTCGTAGGCGGCGGCGATGCTCGGCGCGGCGTCCTTGAAGGCCTGGGCCAGCTCCGGCGCCGGGTTGGCGTCCACCAGCAGGCCGTTGTTGCCCTTGTGGATGAAGCCGGCGCAACGGCTGGCGATGTTGACCACCTTGCCGACCAGGTCGGAGTTGACCTTCTGCACGAAGTCCTCGAGGTTCAGGTCGAGGTCGTCGACGCCGCGGCCCAGCTTGGAGGCGTAGTAGTAGCGCAGGTACTCCGGGTCCAGGTGGTCCAGGTAGGTGCGCGCCTTGACGAAGGTACCGCGCGACTTGGACATCTTCTGGCCGTTGACGGTCAGGTAGCCGTGCACGTTCAGCGCGGTCGGCTTGCGGTAGCCGGCGCCTTCGAGCATGGCCGGCCAGAACAGCGCGTGGAAGTTGACGATGTCCTTGCCGATGAAGTGGTACAGCTCGGCGTCGGAACCCTGCTGCCAGTAGGCGTCGAAGTCCAGCTCCGGACGGCGCGCGCAGAGGTTCTTGAAGCTGGCCATGTAGCCGATCGGCGCGTCCAGCCAGACGTAGAAGTACTTGCCCGGCGCATCGGGAATCTCGAAGCCGAAGTAGGGCGCATCGCGGGAGATGTCCCATTCCTGCAGGCCACTGTCCAGCCACTCGGCGAGCTTGTTGGCCACCGAGTCCTGCAGGGTGCCGCTGCGGGTCCACTGCTGCAGCATGTTCTGGAAGTCAGGCAGCTTGAAGAAGTAGTGCAGCGATTCCTTGAGCACCGGGGTGGCGCCGGAGATCGCCGATTTCGGGTCCTTCAGCTCAGTGGGCGAGTAGGTCGCGCCGCAGGCTTCGCAGTTGTCGCCGTACTGGTCGGCGGTGCCGCACTTGGGGCAGGTGCCCTTGATGAAGCGGTCGGCCAGGAACATCTGCTTTTCCGGGTCGAAGTACTGGGTCACCGGACGGGTGGCGATGTGGCCGGCGTCGCGCAGCTTCAGGTAGATGGCCGAGGACAGCTCGCGGTTCTCGTCCGAGTGGGTCGAGTGGTAGTTGTCGAAGTCGACCATGAAATCGGCGAAGTCGGCCATGTGCTCGGCGCGCACACCGTCGATCAACTGCTCGGAGGTGATGCCTTCGCGCTCGGCGCGCAGCATGATGGCCGAGCCGTGGGCATCGTCCGCGCACACATACACCGCCTGGTTGCCACGCATCTTCTGGAAGCGCACCCAGATGTCGGTCTGGATGTACTCCAGCATGTGACCCAGGTGGATCGAACCATTGGCGTAGGGCAGGGCGCTGGTGACGAGGATCTTGCGGGCTTCGGACATGATGATCGGCCGTTCCGGTTAAAACGAGGGAATCGGTAACTATATAGGAAGCGGCAAGCGGTAAGCCAGAATGGGCTACAGGCGGCAGGCTATGGGCTGCAGGCGGGAGCGAGGCGCCAAGTCGCGCCTGGAGCCTGCAGCCTGAAGCCTGCCGCTGCTGTTAGAATGCCCGCCTATTCTGCTCAGTCTTTCATCGGGAGTACCCATGAGCGCCGTTACCCGTGCCACGGTGGAGGCCGTCCTCCGCCAGATCAACGACCCCCACACCGGCCAGAACCTGCTGGACGCCGGCTACCTGCGCGAGCTGGACATCCAGGGCGGGCGCGTCGCGCTGACCCTGGAGCTGGGCTACGCCGCCGGCCTGTTCAGGAACGGCCTGGCGCAGACCGTGCAGATGGCCCTGGAAGCACTGGACGGTGTCGACTCGGCCCAGGTGAAAGTGGAAACCCACATCGCCGCGCACAAGGCCCAGGCCCAGGTGCCGGGGATGAGCAACGTCAAGAACATCATCGCCGTGGCCTCCGGCAAGGGCGGCGTGGGCAAGTCCACCACCGCCGCCAACCTCGCGCTGGCGCTGGCCCGCGAAGGCGCCAGGGTGGGCATCCTCGACGCCGATATCTATGGCCCGAGCCAGGGCATCATGTTCGGTATCCCCGAGGGTACCCGGCCGCAGATCCGTGAGCAGAAGTGGTTCATCCCGCTGCAAGCCCACGGCGTCGAAGTCATGTCCATGGCCTTCCTCACCGACGACAACACCCCGGTGGTCTGGCGCGGCCCGATGGTTTCCGGCGCGCTGCTGCAGCTGATCACCCAGACCGCCTGGAACGACCTGGACTACCTGGTCATCGACATGCCGCCGGGCACCGGCGACATCCAGCTGACCCTGGCGCAGAAAGTCCCGGTGGCCGGCTCGGTGATCGTCACCACCCCGCAGGACCTGGCCCTGCTCGACGCGAAGAAGGGCGTGGAGATGTTCCGCAAGGTCAACATCCCGGTGCTGGGCGTGGTGGAGAACATGGCCGTGCACATCTGCTCCAACTGTGGCCACGCCGAGCACCTGTTCGGCGAGGGCGGCGGCGAGAAGCTGGCGGCGCAGTACGGCGTGGAACTGCTGGCCTCGCTGCCGCTGTCCATGGCCATCCGCATGCAGGCCGACGGCGGCAAGCCCACGGTGATCGCCGATCCGGAAAGCCAACTGGCGATGATCTACCAGGAAATGGCGCGTTGCGTCGGCGCCCGCATCGCCCTGAGCGAGAAGGCCGCTCCGGACATGCCGAACATCTCCATCAGCGACGACTGATCGCCAGGAACTCCCATGCGCAAGGATGCGAAAAGCGCCGCCGGCTGGCTGCTGGCGGCGTGCCTGGGCCTCACCGGCTCACTGGGCTGGGGCGCCGACGAAGACTCCGCCGATTGGCAGGCCCAGTGTGTGATCGGCGGCCAGCCGTTGACCCTGGACTTCCGTTCCGCCTCCGGTGATGCCTTCGAGGACGACATGACCGTGCAGGCGCGCCGCGCCGACGGCTCCAGCGTCGCGCTGCCACTGCCGCCCGCCCTCTACCACGCCACCGGACTGCTCGGCAGCCCGCGCAGCGCCTGCGACCCAGTGCCGCTGCTGGACATGGGCAACGGCCTCGGCCTGCTGCTCCTGGTGCGCGACAACCTCCCCGGCCTGCCGGTGGTGGATGTGTTGCTGCTGGATCTGGTCACTTTGCAGGTTGTGGACAAGCGCCTGGGCGATCCCGGCGCCTTGGAAGGCCTGCTGAAGACGTCCAGCCTGGTGCTGCGTCAGTCAGCCGAGGGAGTCGATTTGCGCCTGGTGCGCGAAGCCGTGCCCGGCGCCGAATGCGATTGCGCCGACGCCTATGCCGAAGACTGGCTGCGCTTCTCGGTGGAGCAGCGACGATTGCGAACGGCCTGGTTGCCCTGAGCCCGCGGAGGAGCCCTCACACTTTCCAGTCGGTTCCGGCTCCATCCGGAAACTGGCCGTTGCGCAGCTCATCGATACTGAGTTCCCGCCCGGTCCAGACGTGCACCTTGCGTGCCCCCGCCCCGCGACAAAGCTCATGGAAACCGCGGGCTTCCACCATGGTCAGGCCACCCTCGAGCAGTTCCTGGGGGTGCAGAATCGCGATCGGCGCCGCCTTGAACAGGGTTCTGGGTACCAGGCGCCGGAACAGCAGCTGCAAGGTCTTCTCGCAGATGGGGTAGTTCGCCAGCAACGTCCGTGGATGATCAAAGCCGTTGAGTACCTCGACGCCGGCCTGGCCCTGCAGTTGCTGTGCCGCCTCGCCGACTGCAAGGACCTTGGGCTTGCCGTCTTCGTAGCGCAGGGCCAGTAGCGGTGGTTCGCCGAACGCCTGGCCGGAGGGCAGCAGCACGCCGCTGATCCAGTGACGGGAAAGCTTCAGGTACAGGGTGGACGAAAAGTGCTCAAGCATTTGCGGTCTCTTCCGTGAGGCGATGCGGCGCAGGTTACGGAAATCCACCTGAAGCCGTCGACCATCCGGCCGCACCCTTTGCTGGAAATTGTGACGCCCGGTAAGATTCGCCTTCTTTTTTCAACCGCCGCACAGGACACCCGCCATGAGCATCAAATCGGACAAGTGGATTCGCCGCATGGCTCAGGAACACGGCATGATCGAGCCGTTCGTCGAGCGCCAGATCCGTGGTGCCGATGACAGCCGGGTGATTTCCTACGGCGTCTCCAGCTACGGCTACGACGTGCGCTGCGCCGCCGAATTCAAGGTGTTCACCAACATCCACTCGGCCGTGGTCGACCCGAAGAACTTCGACGAGAAGAGCTTCGTCGACATCAACAGCGACGTCTGCATCATCCCGCCGAACTCCTTCGCCCTGGCGCGCACCGTCGAGTACTTCCGCATCCCGCGCGACGTGCTGACCATCTGCCTGGGCAAGAGCACCTACGCGCGCTGCGGCATCATCGTCAACGTGACCCCGCTGGAGCCCGAGTGGGAAGGCCACGTGACCCTGGAATTCTCCAATACCACCAACCTGCCGGCGAAGATCTACGCCCACGAAGGCGTGGCGCAGATGCTGTTCCTGCAGTCGGACGAGGCCTGCGAAGTGTCCTACCGCGATCGCGGCGGCAAGTACCAGGGCCAGACCGGCGTGACCCTGCCCAAGGCCTGATCGGGCCGTACAGAGAGAACACGGACATGACCTCGCAAGGACTGCGGGGCCTGCTTTGCGCCCTGTTGCTGGGCGCCAGCGGCCATCTGGCGGCCGCCGAACTCAACGTCACCCCGGGTGGCGACGTGCTTGGCCTGCCGCCCAACGCTCCCCTGAAGCAATTCGTCGAACGCCTGGGCGAGCCCACGGCGCGCCTGCCCATGCGCAATGGCGAGCAGGGCCTGCTCTACGGCAACGCCACGCTGCTGGTGTTCAAGGGGCAGCGCCTGACGGAAGTGCGCTGCTGGTTGCACAGCCGGTTCACGCCGTCGCTGTTCCTGGGCTGGCTGGACCAGGTCGAGCCTGGCAAGGACCCGCTGACCTTCGCCGTGGACGGCAAGGTGCATCTGGGCCAGGAGCGTGGCGCGGCCACTCAGGGGCTCAACGGCCTGGAAGGCGACGGCGACGAGTTGTCCGACATCCGCATGAGCGGCGAGAGCGAAATCTGGCTGGGCTACGGTAATTCCGAGGACTACGGCATCCAGGGCGAGAGCCATCAGGTCGTGGTCTCCCTCAGCGTGAGCATGCCCGAGCCGCTGGCCGCTGCGGCTTCAATGGGCGTGATGAGCCGTCCCTAGGGACTCCAGCACGAAAGCCGCTCGCTCCTCCAGCCCCGCGAGCGGCAGCCGCACGATGCGATAGCCCAGCTCTTCGTACACCCTGGCCATGACTGCCGCCGTGCGCCGTGCTTCGGTGAAGTCCTGCCGGCGCTCGGCGTCCTGGCGGTAGATGGCTTCCCACGGCGGTGCCAGGAAAACAGTCGGCCCATAACGCAGTTCCCGAGCGGCGGTTTCCAGTTCGACGGGAACAGGCAGGCCACAAAGCCGCGCATAGCCCAGCACATCCACCAGGCCGCGATCGAACAGCCACAGCCCGCCCGCAGCGAGCGCTTGCTCGCGGGTCGTCAGCGCGTGTTCGAACATCGCCTGGCAGAAGGCTTCCCGGTTGGCCCATGGCAGGGCGTCTGCGCCCATGGCCAGTTGCTGGCGGATGATGGCGCGGCCGCCTTCTTCGATGACGTTGAGGCCGTGATACTGGTGCAGATAGTCGAGCAGCGTGCTCTTGCCGGCTCCGGGGCCGCCGGTGATGACGATGAGGGATTCGGACATGGCGATGACTCCTGGGTAAAGGATGGAGGGAGTGCCAGTCGGGAAGGTCTTGCGAGGGGAGGTACGGCGGAAGCGGGGCGGGAAAAAAGAAAGGCACCCAAGGGGTGCCTGAATATGATCATGGAGTAAGTCGACAATTCTGATTCCGAGGCGGGATGCAAGTTCCCGACCCCGGTGAAATATTTTTCAGATCATCACTTTTCCGGCACCAGCGTCAGGCGCTTCACGCCGTAGACCTTCTCCAGGTTCTGCGATTGGAACGGGAAGGTCATGTAGTTGCCCTTCAGCCAGGCGTCGATGCCGTCGGCGTAGTGTGGGCTGGCCGGGTTGCCGGACTGGCCGCTGCTGTTGAGGGCGATCATCGGTTCGCTCTGGCCGAAGTCGACGATCAGGCGCATGGCCGGGATCAGCCAGGTATCGAAGTCCTGGCCCCAGTGGTAGGCGGAGACGTTCAGCGTCGTGTGATCGCCGCCGGCCGGGTACGGGCCGCGGTCCAGGTAGCCCTTGATTGCGCCGAGGCTGGCGCGCTCGCTGGCGCTGAGGTTGGGCGCCATCTTGGTGCTGTCGCTGACCCACTCGTAGGTGTGCAGCTTGCCCCACTGCCAGGCGCGGCGGTCGCTGCCCAGCTTCTGTTCGCAGAAGGCGGTGGCGGCGGCCAGGCTGCGGGCGAGGATCGCCGGCTTGTCTTCCTTCTGCGGGGTGCGGGTGTCGTCCCAGAACGGGCTGTCGTCGCGCCCCAGCAGATGGTCGGCCTGGGCCGAGTAGGAGAGGTTGGCGGTCTCGACGAAGGCCTTCCACGACGGGCTGTCTTCCGGGCCCAGCTCGTCGAGGAAGATCTGCCGGGTGCTTTCCTGCAGGAAGGCTTCGTACAGCGCGGCGTCGCCGGAGGTGGGCGAGAGCTTGCCGTCGAACGCCATGATCCGGTCCAGCGCTTCGCGGGCGCGGGCGCGCTGGTCGGCGGGCAGGGCGTCGATGGCCTTCTTCAGCGGCTGGGCCATGCCCGGCGCATCCAGCATCGATTGCAGCTTGCCGGCGAACGGCGTGGTCTGGTCGTACTGCATGGCGATCATGCTGCGGTAGTCGTGGCTCTTGCTGGCGCCGGCGAGCTGGGCGATGCGCTCGTAGCGCTCGGGGTAGTACCAGGAGCTGGAAAGCTGCGCGCCGTAGCCCGGCTGCACGCTGCGGTGGTTGGCGGTGCCCAGCCAGCCCTGCGCCGGGTCCTGGTCGGACGGATGGAGGATCGGGTCGGCGTAGCCGTCCCAGTCGTAGCGGCCGTCCCAGCCGGGGGAGGGCAGCAGGCCGCGGCCTTCCTTGCGGTTGGGGAAGCGCCCGGTGACCTGCCAGCCGATGTGCTTCTCGTCGGCGAATACGATGTTCAGCGCCATGGCGCGCACGTCGCGGGTGGCATCGAAGGCCTGCTCGACGTTCTTCGCCCGGGACAGGTCGAAGAAGGCGTCGAGGGTGCGGTCGGTCTCGTTCTGGATGCTCTGGTAGGCAATGCCGTAGCCGCTGGACAGCGGCAGCGGTTGCAGTTCGTGCTTGCGCTCGCCCAGGGCGCTGTTGAGCAGCGGGCCGTGACGGGTCTCGTAGATGACCTCGCGGACCGGACTCTGGCCCTTGATGAAGAAGGTCTCGTTGCGCTCGATGGCCGGTTTCCACTGGCCGTCGGCGAGGTAGTAGAGCTTGCTGCCCTGGCGCTTCACCTGTTCGAGGAACAGGTCCTGGTTGTCGCCCATGACCATGGTCATGCCCCAGGCCAGCTTGCCGTTGAAACCGGCCACCACGCCCGGTACGCCGGCGATGGAGACGCCCGCGGCGTTGTACTTGGGCGAGCGGATCTGCACGTAGTTCCACACCGAGGGCATGGATAGCGGCAGGTGGGTGTCATTGGCCAGGATGCTTTTGCCGCTGCGGCTGCGCTGCGGGGCGATGGCCCAGTTGTTGGAGGCGGCGACGCCCATCATCTGCAGCGACGCGACCTGCCCGGCGGCGCGGTCGAGGGCGTCGAGCCCGGCGATCCTGCCGTCCAGGCGCAGGCCCTTGAGCTTCTCGGCTTCCTCGAAGGGCAGCGCTTCGTCCGGATAGATCGGCGTCAGCCAGGGCAGCTTGTCGGCGCCGACCTTCTGCGCCAGCACCAGGGAGGCGATCTCTTCCTGCAGGTTCACCGCCAGGCCGAAGTTCAGCAGGCTGAAGACCAGCGCGGAGTCTTCCGGTTTCCAGTACTCGGGACGGTAGCCGGATTCGGCCAGGTCCATCGGCAGCTTGTCGCGGTAGCGGTACAGGTAGGCATTGACGCCGCGCGCGTACGTCTCGAAGAAGCGCTTCAGGCGCGGCGAAGAGCCAGCATACAGCGCATCCGCGGCCTTCTTCAGGTTCACCGTGCGCATGAAGCGGTCGGTCTCCAGGGCGCCGGGGCCGACCATCTCGGACAGGCGTCCCTGGGCCATCAGGCGCAGGCCGACCATCTGGCTGATGCGGTCGCTGGCGTGCACGTAGCCCAGGGTGAACAGCGCATCGTGGAAGGTGCTGGTCTCGATCAGCGGCATCCCCAGGCTGTTGCGGCGGATCGACACGTTGTCCGCCAGGCCCTTGATCGGCTGCACGCCATAGCTGGGCGGCAGGCTGTCGGAATAGCGGTCATTCAGCCAGCCCTGGCAGCCGCTGAGGCTGACGGCGGCGCTGAGGGTGGCGGCAAGGCCGAAGCTGGGAAGCCGGCGGAAGGCTCGCGGGGCCATGGAGATGTGCTCCTGCACAAGAGGGACGCGGAAAAGGCGCTACGTTAGTGAGCCGAGGATAGCTGTGCAAGCCACGCACGGCGGGATTTTCAGTGACTGGCCGATAGTCGTGCCAGACAGCAGAAGGCCCGCACGGGGCGGGCCTTCTTTGCAGTGCGTAGGGCCTGGGTCAGGCGCCGTGGCACTTCTTGTACTTGCTGCCGCTGCCGCAGGGGCAAGGATCGTTGCGGCCCACGTCCTTGAGCGGGTTACGGGCCGGCTCGTGGCTGTGGTTGCAATGCGGGCCGTGCACGTGGCCATGGTCATGGTGGTGGTCATGATCGTGGTCGTGGTTGCAGTTCGGACCGTGTACGTGGGGTTCCTGGCTCATGGTGACGCTCACTCGGGGATGAAATCGCCGGGAATTATCTCGCCATTGCGGGCGATGTGCACGCTCTGTCCGAACAGCAGGCCGGTCTTCACTTCACCGGTGAGGCTGTACTTGATCGGCTTGTCCGGGTCTTCCAGCAGCTTGACGATGTACTTCATGTGCCGCCACAGGTTGGTGGTCACCGGCACCTCGAAGGTTTCGTGACCATTGGCCGGCACTGTGAACCAGTCGTTCGACTCGCCCTCGGCGAGATCGACATCATTGAGCTTGACCTTGTAGGCCAGGCCGCGGACCGGGAGGCTGAAGTCGTTCGGATTGTCGATGCGGAAGTGCAGGACGAATTCCTGTTCCAGCAGGCGAGCCTTGACGACGTCCACCTTCTGCAGCTTCACGTCGGGTTGCTCGAAATCACCAGCCATCCAGCTACAGCCCGATACGAAACCGAACAGCCAGATCAGGCTGAGAATTCTTATCATTTGCGCCTGATAATTCATGTCTACCCCTCAAGACGCCCCAGTGTACCAAGCACCTGCTCGGCTGCAAGTTGTTGTTAGGTTAAAAGAAGCTGCACCATACTGGCCGAATGTAACCGGCGGGTTAACACAGGAGAGTGAAGATGAGCCGCTATGAGATCGCTTTCTCGGGCCAGACGGTGCCGGGTGCTCAACTGGAGACCGTGAAAGCCAACCTGGCCCGGTTGTTCCAGGCCGACGCCCAGCGCATCGCGCTGCTGTTCTCCGGGCGCCGCATGGTGATCAAGAACAACCTCGACGCGGAGGCGGCGGAGAAGTACCGCAGCGTGATCGAGCGCGCCGGCGCCGTCGTCGAGGTGGTCGACATGGATGCGCAGATCGAGGAGATCGAGCTGGCGCCACCGCCGCCCGCCGAGCCGGTCGCCGCTGCGCCGCGGTCGACGGCAACTGGCGAAAGTGCGCCGCAGGGCCGCCTGAAAGTGGCCCCGCGCGATGAGTACATGGCGGCATTCGCCGATGTCGAGGCGCCGGACTTCGGCCTCGCCCCGGTGGGTTCCGACCTGCAGGACGAGAAGCCCGAGGCCCAGGCGCCGCGGGTGGACCTCAGTCAGTTCAGCGTCGCCCCGGTGGGCAGCGACATGGGCCAGGCCAGGCCCGAACCTGCGGGGCCGGCACCGGACACCAGTCACCTGAAGCTGGCGGACTGATCAGTCGCCCTGGTGCGGGTCGTCCTGGTAGACGAACTTGGGCATTTCCCAGTGGAAGCGGATCGCCAGCATGCGGAACAGGAAGCCGGCGAACAGGGTGATCAGCATGGCCTGCTCCTTGGGCAGGTCGATCTGCAGGCAGATCAGGTAGCACCAGGCGCTGGCGAAGGACACGCTGGCGTACAGTTCGCGGCGGAAGATCAGCGGCACGTCATTGCAGAAGATGTCCCGCAGGATGCCGCCGAATACCCCGGTGATCACTCCGCTGACGGCGGCGATCAGCAGGCTGTGGCCCATTTCCAGGCTGACCTGGCAGCCGATCAGGGTGAAGGCCACCAGGCCCACGGCGTCCAGCGCGAGGAACAGCGAGCGCAGGTGGCGCATCAGCGGGGCGATGAACACGGTGATCAGGGCTGCTGCGGCGGTAAGCGCGAGGTACTCCGGGTGGCGTACCCAGGTCAGCGGGTAGTGGCCCAGCAGCATGTCGCGCACCGAGCCGCCACCCAGGGCGGTGACGCAGGCCACCAGCACTACGCCGAACAGGTCCATGCTGCGCCGCCCGGCGGACAGCGCGCCGGTCATGGCTTCGGCGGTGATGGCGATGATGTAGAGAACGGTCAGCAGCATGGCGAGGTCCGGCAGGAGTAGCCGGTGCGGCGATTGGCCGCCGCCCCGGAAAAAAGCGCGGATTCTAGCCCAGACACCTCAGGCCCCCAAGGGGGACGGATCGGCGCTTGCCTCGATCCTGCCTTACTCAATCCAGGGACCGCAGCATTTCTTCAGCTTGCCGCCCGCACCGCAGGGGCACGGATCGTTGCGGCCGAGCTTCATCGGCACGGTGGGGTCGAGGAAGTACCAGCGGCCTTCGCGCTGGACGAATCCCGAGCATTCGCGATGGCTGTGCTCGCCATTGGCGTCGTGCCAGCGCGCGACGAAGGTTACCCGCGCGTGTTCCGGCTGGCCGCCGAGCACTTCGTGGCTTTCCACCTCCAGGCCCAGCCAGGTGCTGCCCAGGCTCCAGGTGCGGATCGCTTCCAGGTCCAGGCCCTGTTGCTGGGCGGGCAGCGTGGTAGCGCGCAGGTAATCCACCAGGCCCAGGGCATAGGCGCTGTAGCGCGAGCGCATCAGCGCCTCGGCGGTGGGCGCGGCGACGCCGGCATGCAGGCGCCCGCAGCAGTCGGGTAATGGGCGGCCGCTGCCGCAGGGGCAGGTCGGTTCGGTCATGGTCACCACCAGTACTTGCCGAAGTTTTGCGGGTTGGCCCAGAACTTCGCGTTGAGCCAGTCCGGGACCTGTTTGTACTCGCGCAGATCGTAGGTGAACAGGGTGATCACCTGGGCGTCGCGCTGGAAGCGTTCGCTGGCCTGCATGGCCAGCGCGTAGAAGTCGGCGTCCTGCGCCTGCGCGGCATCGAGGTCGACCAGCACCGCCACGCGGCTGCTGTTGAGGTTGCGGATGCCGCCCACCAGTTGCTGCGCTTCGCGGCGCGGCAGGTGCTCCAGGCAATCGGCCAGCAGCGCGAGGTCGTAGCGCTGGCCCGCCAGGTCGGCTGGCAGCGCCCCGGCGTCGGCGTGAAACAGTTCGCAATCCGGGTGCGCCGCGAGGAAGGCATCCACCGCCGGAATCTGGCTGGCGCCCACCAGCAGCAGGCGCTGCGGCGCATAGCGATCGAGCAGGGCGGCGAGGGCTTGTTGCGGGGTGCGTGATGAAATCATGGGACTCGTCGATGCAAAAAATAATGAACGAAGACTAGCGTGTGACACCCATATGGCCTAGTGCTGGCGCATTCTGTCAGTCACGTCTTTACTCGGTAATTGTCGGTCAAGACCCGATCATTAGAGGAGACTTAACTTTATGAGCATCAAAAGGACCGCTTTACCCCTGCTGCTGGTAAGCACGTTGCTCACCGGTTGCGCAGGGTTGCAGAAGTCCGACTGGCCGACTTGCGCCGTGGTAGGCGGTGTGGGTGGCGCAGGTTTAGGTTCCATCGAAAGCAGCGCCTGGGCGGGCTGGGGCGCCCTGATCGGTGGTGTACTGGGTGCGTCCTACTGCTGGGTGCATGGCGCCGCCGAGCAAGTGGCCGAGGTCCCGCCGCCCGCTCCGGCTCCGGAACCGGCTCCGGCTCCGCTGCCCAAGGAAGAAACCATCGTCGTGCGTGACCTGCACTTCGCCTTCGACTCGTCGAAGATCGATGCGCAGGACAAGGACAAGCTCGACACCATCGCTACCCGCCTGAAGGGTGAGGCTGCGACCACCGAGCTGAACATCGGCGGTCATACCGACAGCATCGGTACCGACGCCTACAACCAGAAACTGTCCGAGCGCCGCGCCAACGCCGTGTCCAACTACCTGGTCGATGCCGGCGTACCTGCCAGCAGCATCAAGTCGGTGGTCGGTTATGGCGAGAGCCAGCCGGTGGCGGACAACAAGACCAAGGAAGGCCGCGCCGAAAACCGTCGCGTGGAAATCAAGATCACTCGCCAGTAACTTTGGCGTGATGTGCGCAAAGGGGGCCCTGGTGGCCCCCTTTGTCATTCCCGGTTGCCACTGGCATCGCCCGGTGCGGAGGCGTATGTTCCCCGGCAAAGAAAAACACGGGGGCATTTCATGAAAGCGTTGTTGGGGCTGGGCAAGCTGATTGCCCTGATGTTCTGGCTGGCGGTGCTGGCCAACCTGATCCAACCCTTTGCACATCCCTTCGCGCTGCTGCTCAATGCGGCCGGTGCGCTGATCCTGCTGATCCACATCCTTGAAGTCCTGGCGCTGCGCAAGCGCCTGCAGGGCCGCCCGCATCCGGGCATGGACCGCCTGCAGATCCTGCTGTTCGGTGTCTTCCATTTCGCCACCCTGCCGCCGCCGGAAACCGCAAAAGTAGAAGGAGATACCCATGCGTAAATCGCTGCTGGGCCTGGCGCTGTTCGCCCCGCTGGCCTGTTCGGCTGCCGGCACCGTCTCGGTGGAGGCCAATACCGTGCTGCGCCTGCCGGTGAAGGGCGACAGCCTGAGCCTGGATCGCATCAGCGTCGGCCCTGAGGGCGCGCTGCTGATCCCGTCGCGAGTCAAGGAGCTGAAGATCGGCGAACTGGAGCTGGCGAAGAACGCGCGGATCGGGGTGTTCCCCGGCAGCGATGCGCTGCAGATCGAGGTGCAGCACGGCAACCTCGCCGACGGCAGCGTGATCGCCGCGCAAGGCAGCTCCGGCAGTTTCGAGAAGCCCGCCAGCGCCGGCCGCAACCTGGTCCTGCGCCTGCAGGACGTGCAGGTGGACAACCTGCTGATCGACGTCCGTGGCGGTGTCGGTGCGCCCGGCTACGACGGCCTGGATGGCGGCAGCGCGCAGACTTCCGGCTGCCTGTGGGGCAGCGGGCGTTCCGCCGGTGACGGGCAGAACGGCGCCGATGGCCAGCAGGGTGCTGCTGGCGGCGTGGTGCGCCTGGAAGTGCCCGAGCAGTTCGCTGTCGAGAAGGTCAAGGTACGCCTGGAAGGCGGCGCGGGCGGAGCGGGCGGCAAGCCCGGCAAGGCCGGCCTGCCCAGCGGCAGGAAGGGCTGCTGGTTCTATTCGGTGGCGGGCGAGAAGCCCGGCGCCCGAGGCCAGGGCGGTGCGGAAGGCGCGAAGGGCGGCGAAGGTCGCCTGGACGTGAAGCGCTTCTGAGTCGCAGCTAGCCAGTAAGGGACTGCTCAGTAAAAAGCCCGTCCGGCAAGCGGACGGGCTTTTTTATGGACGGCGCGCCGTCTTACCAGTGCGGGCGCGCAGCAACAAAGGCCACCAGTGCCATGCCGATCAGCAGGTTCAGGCCCACGGTCTTGCGGATCCTGCCCAGCGCGGCGCCACCGGCCGGCCAGTCCTCGGCACCGACTGCGCGGCGCAGTTCTGGCAATTGCAGCGCCTGGATGCGCAGGAACAGCGCGAGCATCGCCACATACAGTCCCATCATCACCTGCACGTAGCGCGGCGCGCCGGCCATGCCGTTGAAGCTCAGGTGCAGCATGCCCACGCCGGTCACCGGCAGCAGGATTACCGCTGCCCACACCCAGCGGAAGAAGCGCGGAAACACCTCCAGCCACAGCTTCAGCCGGGCCGGCGGCTCCAGCGCGGCCACCGCGGCCGGGCGCAGCACCATCCAGGCGAAGAACATGCCGCCGACCCAGACCAGGGCGGCCAGCAGGTGCAGGGCATAGACGAAGGCAAAGGGTGTCATTCGGACGATCTCCGCTGGCGATAAAGGACAAGCGCGCTATCATAGCCGCCGATTCGAACCACTGAAAATTTATCCAGCATCCGGATGTGTCCTCGAGGCATGCTCCGGGGCCCGGGAAGTCCATGCTCAGCACCGAACTCAAAGGCACGATCCAGGGCGCCTACTCGCGCTTTCTCGAGGCCAAGGAACTCAAGCCGCGCTACGGCCAGCGCCTGATGATCGCCGAAGTCGCCAAGGTCCTGGGGACCATCGCCACTGACGAGGAAGGCCATCGCCTGGGCGATGCCGCCGTGGTCGCGGTGGAAGCCGGCACCGGCACCGGCAAGACCGTCGCCTACAGCCTTGCCGCCATCGCCTGCGCCAAGGCTGCCGGCAAGCGTCTGGTGGTCGCCACCGCCACCGTCGCCCTGCAGGAGCAGATCGTCCACAAGGACCTGCCCGACCTGCTGCGCAACTCCGGCCTGTCGTTCAGCTTCGCCCTGGCCAAGGGCCGTGGGCGCTACATGTGCCTGTCCAAACTCGACCACCTGCTGCAGGAAGGCCAGGCGCAGAGCGCCACCGCCCAGCTGTTCGAGGAGGAAGGGTTCCGCATCGACGTCGACGAGACCTCCGCCAAGCTGTTCAACCAGATGATCGAACGCCTGGCCGGCAACCGCTGGGACGGCGACCGCGACTCCTGGCCCGAGGCCATCGAGGACGCGCACTGGGCGCAGGTCACCACCGACCACAGCCAGTGCACCAACCGGCATTGCCCGAACTTCCAGCAGTGCGCCTTCTACAAGGCGCGCGAAGGCATGACCAAGGTCGACGTGATCGTCACCAACCATGACCTGGTGCTGGCCGACCTGGCCCTGGGCGGCGGCGCGATCCTGCCGGACCCGCGTGAAACCCTCTACGTGTTCGACGAAGGCCACCACCTGCCGGACAAGGCCATCGGCCACTTCGCCCACTTCACCCGCCTGCGCGCCACCGCCGACTGGCTGGGCCAGGTGGAGAAGAACCTGACCAAGCTGCTGGCGCAGAACCCGCTGCCGGGCGACCTCGGCCGGCTGATCGAGCAGGTGCCGGAACTGGCCCGCGAGCTGCGCACGCACCAGCAGTTCATGTTCACCGCCTGCGAGGAGGTCGGTGACTTCCGTGCCGGCGAGGACATGGAAGGCCGCGAGCGGCCGCGCCATCGCTTCGTCGGCGGGGTGATTCCCGAGCACATCCGCGACATGGGCATCGAGCTGAAGAAGGGCTTCTCCAAGCTCACCGACCTCTTCACCCGCCTGACCGAACTGCTCAAGGAAGCCATGGACGGGGAGGGCAGCGTCGGCATCGCCAGCCACCAGGCCGAGGAGTGGTACCCGCTGTTCGGCAGCCTGCTGTCGCGCGCCCAGGGCAACTGGGAGCTGTGGACCGCCTTCACCAGCGAAGACCCGGAAGACAGCCCGCCCATGGCGCGCTGGCTGACCCTGGCCGAGAGCGGCACCTTCTACGACATCGAGGCCAACGCCAGCCCGATCCTCGCCGCCGAGACCCTGCGCCGCAACCTGTGGAACGTGGCCTATGGCGTGCTGGTGACCTCCGCGACCCTCACCGCACTGGGCACCTTCGACCGCTACCGCATGCGCGCCGGCCTGCCACGCGCCGCCGTTACCGCCGTGGTGCCGAGCCCGTTCCACCATGCCGACGCCGGTGTGTTGCGGGTACCCGACCTCAAGGCCGACCCGCGCGACGCTGCCGCCCATACCGCGGCGATCATCCGCGAGCTGCCGGAGATAGTCGAAGGCTCGCGCGGTTCGCTGATCCTGTTCTCCTCGCGCAAGCAGATGCAGGAAGTCTTCGACGGTCTCGACCGAGACTGGCGCAAGCGCGTGCTGATCCAGGGCAACCTGTCCAAGCAGGAAACCCTGAACAAGCACCGCTCCCGCGTCGACGACGGCGAGCCGAGCGTGCTGTTCGGCCTGGCCAGCTTCTCCGAAGGCGTGGACCTGCCCGGCGCCTACTGCGAACACGTGGTGATCGCCAAGATTCCCTTTGCCGTGCCGGATGACCCGGTGGAAGCGGCGCTGTCGGAATGGATCGAGGCGCGCGGCGGCAATCCGTTCATGGAGATCGCCGTGCCCGACGCTTCGCTGCGCCTGGTGCAGGCCTGCGGCCGCCTGCTGCGCACCGAGCAGGACCGCGGCACCATCACGCTGCTGGACCGCCGCGTGGTGACGCAGCGTTACGGCAAGGCCATTCTTAATGCGTTACCCCCATTCCGCCGCGAAATAGCTTGATCAGAGTTTGATCAGCTGCGCGTCGGCATAACTGCGTTGGAAGCTGGCCCGTGATGCTCATTTACTGCGTGTAAACTCCGCTCCCGGGCCAGCTTCCGCCTTGTTCTGCTCTAGCTCGCAAGATCCTTGAGCTCTGAGCGGATAATGCTTCCTGGTTGAACCAAACGACCGCCTTGAGGCGGCGTGTAGTAAGGACAAGGACACATGATCGCTTTGCGTTGGCATCTGCCCCTGCTGCTCAGCCTGGCCATCGCCAGTGCCCCGGCCTGGTCGGCCGGCGGCAATGAAACCCTGTTCAACTTCGTCAAGCCGATGGCCGTGGTCAGCGTCACCACGCAGAACGCCGACCTGCCCAGCTCCACCGCCGAGGCCACGCCCGAGGGCGAGATCCTGCGCCGGGTGAACTTCAACCCGGCACCACAGCCGACCCTGCGCCTGGCGCCGTCCAGCGGCAGCTGGGACTGGTCCCAGGCCGACAGCGTCAGCCTGCGCATCCAGAACGCCATGGACTGGGCCATCACCCTGGAAGTGGAGATCGAAGGCGTCGCCGGCGCCCCCGGCCTGCGCGCGAGCATCGCCTTGCCGCCGGGGCCGGCGCAGACCCTGGTGATCCCGCTGCACGCCATCGCCCCGGAAGACTTCGGCATGCGCGCCGGCGTGCCCATGCCCGTCACCCAGGACGGCCAGCGCCTGCTGCTGGCCAGCAAGGTCACCGGTGAGCTGAACCGCAGCCAGGTCGGCGCGGTGAAGCTGTTTCTCACCTCGCCCAAGGCGGCGCAGGACATCCTCGTCGGCCGCTTCGGCACCCGCGCCGGCAACGACGAATACCACAAGGCCTACACCGGCATCGTCGACGCTTTTGGCCAGTCCACCCGCAGCGACTGGCCGGAGAAGGTGAAGAGTCCCGAGCAGTTGGCCAACGCCTGGAAAGCCGAAGGCGAGCAACTGAAGAAGTGGCAGCCGGCGCCCGGCCGCGATGCCTTCGGTGGTCTGCTCGACGGCCCGGCCTTCGAGGGCACCGGTTTCTTCCGCACCGAAAAGCGCAACGGTCGCTGGTGGCTGGTGACGCCCGAAGGGCATTCGTTCTGGTCCATGGGCGTCAACGCGGTGAACGCCGACAGCAGCCAGACCTACGTGGAAGGCCGCGAATACATGTTCGCCAGCCTGCCCAAGGAGGACGAGCCGCTGGCCGCCTTCTACGGTCAGCGCGACGACCGCAGCGGCGTTGGCGCCCAGCAGGGCCGCGCGTTCGGTAATGGCCGCTGGTTCGACTTCTACGCCGCCAACCGCTTCCGCGCCGACGGTGGCCTGACCGCCGATGCTGCCGCAGCCGCCTGGCGCGAGCGTACCGTGCAGCGCCTGGGCTCCTGGGGCTTCAATACCCTGGGCGACTGGAGCGATCCGGCCTTCGCCGACGATCCGCGCCTGCCCTACAGCGTGCCGCTGTCCATCAGCGGCGACTATGCCACCGTCAGCACCGGCTACGACTGGTGGGGCGCCATGCCCGATCCGTTCGACCCGCGTTTCGCCATGGCCGCCGAGCGCGCCATCGCCATCGCTGCCCGCGATCACCGCGAGGATGCCTGGCTGCTGGGTTACTACGCCGACAACGAGCTGGCCTGGGCCGGCCGCAGCGACGATGCCCAGGGGCATTACGCGCTGGCCTTCGGTGCGCTGAAACTGTCCACCGACAGCCCGGCCAAGCGCGCCTTCATCAAGCAGCTCAAGGACAAGTACCAGGAGCACGAGCACCTGGCCGAAGCCTGGGGCGTGCAGCTGGGCGCCTGGGAAGACCTCGACGCGCCGGGCTACCAGGCGCCGGTCCCGAGCGAGGCGCACCCGGCCATCGCCGAGGACTACAGCGCCTTCCTGCGGCTGTACGCCGACCAGTACTTCAAGACGCTGAAGGACTCGCTGAAATGGCACGCGCCGAACCACCTGCTGCTCGGCCCGCGCTTCGCCGTCAGCACGCCCGAGGCCCTGGCCTCCTGTGCGCAGTACTGCGACATCCTCAGCTTCAACCTCTATGTACCGCTGCCCGAGCAGGGCTTCGACGCCAACTACGTGAAGAGCCTGGACAAGCCGGTGCTGATCACCGAGTTCCACTTCGGCTCCCGTGATCGCGGGCCGTTCTGGGGCGGCGTCGCCGAGGTCTACAACGAGCAGCAGCGCGGCGAGGCCTACCAGCGCTTCCTCAGCGAAGCGGCGAAGGCGCCGAATATCGTCGGCGCGCACTGGTTCCAGTACCTCGACCAACCGGTGACCGGCCGCCTGCTCGACGGCGAGAACGGCCATATCGGCCTGGTCGGCATCACCGACCTGCCGTTCACCGGCTTTGTCGATGCCGTGCGCAAGGCCAACCAGCAGACGCTCAAGGGCATCGACGAACTGGCCCGTGCCGCTGCCAAGGCGGCGCCTGAGCCGGCGCCGACACCGGCTCCGGCCGAAGACGACAGCGCTGACGAGGAACAACCGTCGCAGCAATGATCCGTCATTCCCGCGGCAGCACCCTGCCTTCGGCAGGGTTCCCAGGGGCGAAGCGCGCTGGAACAATGGCGCCCTTCGCCCCTGTGCATGTCCGGAGCTTGAAATGACCCTGAACGGCCACTGTGATCCGCGCTTCACCCCCGTTGCCGATGCCTTCAGCGCGCTGTTCGAGGACCCGCAGGAGCGCGGCGCGGCACTCTGCATCCAGGTCGGCGGCGAGACCCTGGTCGACCTCTGGGCCGGCAGCGCGGGCAAGGAGCCGGGCCAGGACTGGCAGGCCGACACGCTACTCAACCTGTTCTCCTGCACCAAGACCTTCGCCGCCGTTGCCGCGCTGCAACTGGTGGGGGAGGGCAAGCTGGAGCTGGACGCCCCGGTGGCGCGCTACTGGCCGGAGTTCGGCCAGAACGGCAAGCAGGACATCAGCGTGCGCCAGCTGCTGTGCCATCGCGCCGGACTGCCGGCGATCCATGAGCCGCTGGCGCCCGAGGCGCTGTATGACTGGAACGCCATGACCGCCGCACTGGCCGCCGAAACGCCCTGGTGGACGCCCGGTGCCGAACACGGTTATGCGCCCATCACCTACGGCTGGCTGATCGGCGAAGTGATCCGCCGGGTCGACGGTCGCGAGCCCGGCGCCGCCATCATCGAGCGCACGGCGAAACCCCTGGGGCTGGATTTCCATATCGGCCTCGCCGACAGCGAGTTCCACCGCGTGGCGCACATCGCCCGTGGTAAGGGCAATCTGGGTGATGCCGCCGCGCAACGCCTGCTGCGCACCATGATGACCGACGCCGCAGCGCTCTCCACCCGCGCCTTCACCAACCCGCCCTCGGTGCTCACCAGCACCAACAAGCCGGAGTGGCGGCGCATGTCGCAGCCGGCGGCCAACGGCCACGGCAATGCGCGCTCGCTGGCCGGTTTCTACAGCGGCCTGCTGCAGGGCAAGTTGCTGGACGAAGCGCTGCTGGCCGAACTGACCCGCGAGCACGCCCTGGGCGACGACCGCACCCTGCTGACCAGCACCCGCTTCGGCCTGGGCACCATGCTCGACCAGCCGCAAGTGGCCAACGCCACCTACGGCCTCGGCCCGCGGGCCTTCGGCCATCCGGGCGCCGGTGGCTCCATCGGCTTCGCCGACCCCGAACGCGAGCTGGCCTTCGGCTTCGTCGTCAACACCCTCGGCCCCTACGTGCTGATGGACCCCCGCGCCCAGCGCCTGGCACGCCTCGCCGGCGACTGCCTGTAACGACGAGCGGGAGGAACCTTCCTCCCGCTGCGTCTTCTTAAGCTCGTCCGCTTTTGCCGTCGCCAACGATGCGACGGCGTTCCGCTTCATTCGCCGAGAGGCGCCGCTCGTCAGTTAGAGATTAAAATCTCGTTCCAACTGAGTAAGTTATGTACAACTCTTAAGCTGATTGCTGAAGTCGGGGTGCGGCTGACACTCTGTCGCACCCGGCCTCCCGTCATGTTCCGCCTTATGGAAGCGCTCCCATGAACCTGCTGTTCTCGAACTCGCTGAAACTCTCCACCCTGGCCCTGTGCGTCGGTCTTTCCGCCTGCAGCCAGTTCCAGTCCGCGGACTCGGCGCAGGCTGCGCCGGACACCGCTGCCGCTGCCAAGCCTGCGGCCGGCGCCAGCCACTGGTGGTGGCCCTTCGGTGGCGATGAGGAAGTGACCGCTGCCGCGCCCGCGCCGCAGAAGAAAGCGGTGGAAGCGCCCAAGGTCGCCGATGCCGGCAGCAAGCAACCCGGTGGCCACTGGTGGTGGCCGTTCGGGGTGAGCGAGAGCCAACCGGGCGCCGACAAGGCGGCCAAGCCGCAGGACGTGAAGGTCACCAAGGAGTGGCTGGACCAGCACGAGAAGTCCCTGCGTGCAGCGGTGGCCGGTAGCAAATTTACCGTCGAGCGCCGCGACAACGCGCTGGTGCTGATCGCCCCGGTGGAAGGTTCCTTCAACCCCAAGCGTCCTGAACTGCTGCTGCCGGTGACCCTGGCGCCGCTGGGCAACGTGGCGAAGATGCTGCAGAACGACCCGGAAAGCGGCGTGCTGGTGCTCGGCCACAGCGACAGCTCCGGCGACAAGGTGACCAACGACAAGGTCAGCCTGCAGCGTGCCCAGGCGGTATCCTCGATCTTCCGTCTCAGCGGCCTGGGCGCCGACCGCCTGCGCCTGAAGGGCGTCGGTTCCAGCCTGCCGCGCGCCGACAACGCCAGCGTCGAAGGCCGCGCGCTGAACCGCCGCGTCGAAGTCCTGGTGACCCAGCGCACCAGCCTGCTGGCCCTTGCCCAGGCCAACTGATCGTCGCGCAAGGCGTCATTCCGCCCGGAATGACGCTTGTCGTGGATCAAGCGCGAAGGCGCAACTCTGGATAAGCTTAACGACTTCTTCTGCAGGAGATTTCCGATGGCCCAGACCCTGGCCGATATGCGCCGCGAATACACCCGTGATGGACTGACCGAGGCTCAGGCCCCCGCCGAACCGTTCAGCCTGTTCAGCCAGTGGTTCGAGGACGCGGTGAAGACCGAGCAACTGCCGGTCGAGCCCAACGCGATGATGCTCGCCACCGCCGACGCCGACGGCCAGCCGCACTGCCGGGTGCTCCTGCTCAAGGGCCTGGACGAGCGCGGTTTTACCTTCTTCAGCAACTACGAAAGCGCCAAGGGCCAGCAACTGACGGAAAACCCGCGCGCGGCCATGACCTTCTTCTGGCCGGCGCTGGAGCGTCAGGTGCGCATCGAGGGGCGGGTGGAGAAGGTCTCCGCGGAGGAGTCCGCCGCCTACTACCGAGTGCGTCCGCTGGGAAGTCGCCTGGGTGCCTGGGCATCGCCGCAGAGCCGGGTGATCGACGGGCGTGGCGAACTGGAACAACTGCTGGCCGAGACCGAACAACGCTTTGCCGACGAGGCGCCAAGCTGCCCGGACTTCTGGGGCGGCTTCCGCCTGCTGCCCAGTCGCATCGAATTCTGGCAGGGCCGCCCGAGCCGCCTGCACGACCGCCTGAATTTCCGCAACGAAAATGGCACCTGGGTGCGCGAGCGGCTGGCTCCCTGAGAAAAATGCCACCCGATGCTCCGAAGGCGGCCCATTCGTAGGAGCAACTGCCTCTGCTTCGGAAATCTGTGCCTGAGTTTCCCTCTCCCTAACCCTCTCCCTGAAGGGAGAGGGGACCGTTCGGTGCAGGTTGAAACGATGGCGTCAGCCGGCACAGACAGCTCCCTCTCCTTTCGGAGCGAGGCGCACAGCCAGGGCGGGGGAGAGGGAGCGCCCTGGCATGGTATTCAGGTAGGAGCGGACTCCGTCCGCGATCGGCCCGGCGCGGCTGGGAAGCATCGCGGACGGAGTCCGCTCCTACGTACGCCGACAAATCCGTGCTGCGGTGTAGGATGCCCTCCATCCTCCCGCATAACGGACCTGCCCCATGAAAGTCGTCATCGCTCCCGACTCCTTCAAGGAAAGCCTCTCCGCCCCCGAGGTCGCCGAGGCCATTGCCCGTGGCTGGCTGCGCGCGCGGCCAGGTGACGAAACGCTGCTGCGGCCCATGGCTGACGGTGGCGAGGGCACCGTGGACGCAGTGCTGGCCGCGCGCCCAGGCGAGCGCCGCGAGCTGGATGTCTGCGGCCCGCTGGAGCAACCGGTAAAAGCCCACTGGGGCTGGCTCGAGGATGCCACCGCGGTGATCGAGATGGCCGCCGCCAGCGGCCTGCACTGGGTGCCAGAGGGCCAGCGCGACGCCACCCGCACCACCAGCCGCGGCACCGGCGAGCTGATTCGCGAAGC
This sequence comes from Pseudomonas nitroreducens, assembly GCF_014204515.1. Taxonomy (GTDB): domain Bacteria; phylum Pseudomonadota; class Gammaproteobacteria; order Pseudomonadales; family Pseudomonadaceae; genus Pseudomonas; species Pseudomonas nitritireducens_A. Next base: position 285,603 of record NZ_JACHLI010000004.1, read on the forward strand.
GCTGGACGCCGGGGCGAAGAAGATCATCATCGGCCTGGGCGGCAGCGCCACCAACGACGGCGGCCTGGGGCTGCTGCAGGCGCTGGGTGTGAGCTTTCTCGACGACCAGGACAACCAGCTGGGCGCTGGTGGCGCGCAACTCGCCCAGCTTGCGCGCATCGACCTGGCGAACCTCGATCCGCGCCTGGCCGACGTCGAGGTGGAAGTCGCCGCCGACGTCAACAACCCTCTTTGCGGCCCTCATGGCGCTTCGGCGGTGTTCGGTCCGCAGAAGGGCGCGAACCCGGCACAGGTGCAGCAACTGGACGCTGCGCTCAAGCGTTTCGCCGAGGTCGCGGCGCTGGCCCTGGGGCAGGACCACAGCCTGTTCCCCGGTGTCGGTGCGGCCGGTGGCCTGGGCTTCGCCTGCCGGGCCTTCCTCAAGGCGCGCTTCCGTCCGGGTATCGAGCTGATCGCCGAGCTGTCGGAGCTGGAGGCGGCACTGTCCGGCGCGTCGCTGGTGATTACCGGCGAAGGGCGGCTGGACGGCCAGAGCCTGCACGGCAAGACGCCGGTGGGCGTTGCTCACGTCGCCCGCCGCGCTGGCGTGCCGGTGATTGCGCTGGCAGGCAGTGTCGGTGAAGGGCTGGCGGAATTGCGTGACGTGGGAATCGAGGCGGCATTCAGCCTGGCACCTGGGCCCATCACCCTGGCCGATGCCTGCGCACGGGCGGCGCAGGAACTGGAAAACCGCGCCGAGGCTCTGGCGCGCTTGTGGTCGCTGGCTCAGGCCGCGCGGTAGTCGTCGGCGGCGCGCTGCAGCCAGTCGGGCAGGTCGCGGCGCTTCACCTTCTGGCGCTTGGCCTCGGCCAGGCGTTCGAGCAGGTAGCTGCGTTTGTGCGGATCATCGCCCGCCAGCGACAGCGCCAGGTCGCGATCCATCCAGCGACGGATGCGCCAGTAGATCCACCAATGGAAGTACAGGCCGGCGGCGGTGGTGACGACGATGATGAAATAGTCCATGGCGGCGCTCCTTCTGCGGCGAGCAGACTAACCGATGCGGATGCACGGAATACTGCGCTGCGGCAGGCGTTTTCAGCGGTTTTGGCGCAAACTGTATGGAAGCTGAACTGATTCATCGTTGTTGCAGTGCCTGGCGTGACAGTCGGGCTGCCGGCGGAGTCTAATAGTTGTCGCCCTACTCGGAGGTTCCCTGATGCGTAAAACTGCCCTGATCGCCCTCACTTTCGCTGCCGTGGCCATGACCCTCGGCGGCTGCCAGTCCAGTCTGACCGGCGATACCTATACCCGTGAAGAAGCACGTACCGTACAGAACGTACGCATGGGCACCATCCAGGCGCTGCGTCCCGTGAAGATCGAAGGCACCAAGACCCCGATCGGCTCCGTGGCCGGCGCTGCGGTCGGCGGTATCGGTGGCAGCGCCATCGGTGGCGGCCGTGGCAGCTATGTCACCGCCATCATCGGCGCCGTGGCTGGTGGCCTGCTCGGTGCAGCCACCGAAGAAGGTCTGACCCGTACCCAGGGCGTGGAGATCACCGTCCGCGAAGACGACGGCAGCACCCGTGCCTACGTCCAGCAGGTCGATGAAGGCGCTGTGTTCCGCGTGGGCGAGCGCGTGCGCATCCTCACCGTCAACGGTACCAGCCGCGTCAGTCACTGATCGGCATTGGGCTGCCCGCTTGCGGCAGCCAGGTAAATCCAGCGCGCGACAGTCGTTTCGACTGTCGCGCGCTATCGTTTGGGGGATCGGAAAAACAGGACGTGGCTCAAGGCGGGCGCGGCTCAGGGCTGTATTTTCGTAATACTTCATCCATGACGTGTAATCGATAGATATGGATAATCGACGCCTTTGCAAGCCGGCCGCCTGTGCGCGGGGTTGCCTGTGTGAACGCCGTCCGGCGGTGAAAAGGAGTGGCTCATGACGTTGGCGCTGATCATCGCGCTGCCTTTCTTCGGGGTATTGCTGCCGCTGCTGGCCGAGCGTTTCGGCCGCACCGCCTGCGCCGCCGCCACTGGCCTGGTGCCGCTCGCCGGCCTGATCCTGCTGCTGGGCCAGCGCTCGGTGCTGGGCAGCGACCCACAGGTCCAACGCCTGGAGTGGCTGCCGGAGCTGGGCCTGAACCTCAGCCTGCGCCTGGACGGCCTGGGCTTTCTGTTCGCCCTGCTGATCCTCGGCATCGGCCTGCTGGTGATCCTCTACGCCCGTTATTACCTGTCCGAGAAGGAGCCCGCCGGGCGCTTCTTCGCCTTCCTGCTGCTGTTCATGGGCGCCATGCTCGGCGTGGTGCTGAGCGAAAACCTGCTGCTGATGCTGGTGTTCTGGGAACTGACCAGCCTGTCGTCGTTCCTGCTGATCGGCTTCTGGGGCCATCGTTCGGACGCCCGCAAGGGCGCACGCATGGCCCTGGCGGTCACCGGAGGCGGCGGCCTGGCGCTGCTCGCCGGGATCCTGCTGATCGGCCATGTGGTCGGCAGCTTCGAACTCTCCACCGTGCTTGGCGCCCGCGAGGTGCTGCAGGCCAGTCCGCTGTTCCCGCTGGCGCTGTGCCTGGTGCTGCTGGGCGTGTTCACCAAGTCCGCGCAGTTCCCGTTCCATTTCTGGCTGCCCCATGCGATGGCGGCGCCGACGCCGGTGTCGGCCTACCTGCACTCGGCAACCATGGTGAAAGCCGGCGTGTTCCTGCTGGCGCGCCTGTACCCGCTGCTGTCTGGCAATGACCTGTGGTTCTACCTGGTCAGCCTGACGGGCCTTGCGACCCTGCTGATGGGCGCCTTCCTGGCGCTGTTCCAGAACGACCTCAAGGGCCTGCTGGCCTACTCGACCATCAGCCACCTGGGCCTGATCACGCTGCTGTTCGGCCTGGATTCGCCCATGGCCAACGTCGCAGCGATCTTCCACATCATCAACCACGCGACCTTCAAGGCCTCGCTGTTCATGGCCGCCGGGATCATCGACCACGAGACCGGCAGCCGCGACATGCGCCGCATCAATGGGATGTGGAAGTACATGCCGCACACCGCCGTGCTGGCGATGGTGGCCTCGGCGTCCATGGCTGGCGTGCCGCTGCTCAACGGCTTCCTCAGCAAGGAAATGTTCTTCGGCGAGACCCTCGCGCAGAACATGATGGGCAGCTTCAACTGGCTGATCCCGGCGCTGGCGACCCTGGGTGCGCTGTTCTCGGTGAGCTACTCGGTGCGCTTCATCCACGACGTGTTCTTCAACGGCGAGCCGATCAACCTGCCGAACCCGCACCCCCACGAGCCGCCGCGCTACATGAAGGTGCCGGTGGAAATCCTCGTGCTGATCTGCCTGCTGGTCGGCGTCATGCCGGGGATCATCGTCGGCCCGCTGCTGGCCGGCGCAGCCGCGTCGAGCCTGAACGGTGCCCTGCCCGAGTACAGCCTGGCGATCTGGCACGGCTTCAACGCACCGCTGGCGATGAGCTTCGTTGCCAGCGCCGGTGGTGTGCTGCTCTACGTCCTGCGCAAGCCGCTGTTCGACTGGTACGCCGGGCTGCCGGCGATGGACGCCAAGCGGGTGTTCGAGCAGCAGGTGCAGCGTGTGGTGCGCTTCGCGGTGCGCGTGACCAACTACCTGGAGAACGGTTCGCTGCAGCGCTACGCCATGCTGCTGGTGCTGGCCGCCGTGGTGGTGGTGTTCGCCGGCCTCGCGCCGCTGCCCGGTATCGAAGGCCATCGCCCACAGACGCCGCTGGACGGCATCACCGCGCTGGGCCTGATCCTGCTGGCCATCGCCGGACCGCTTACCGCGTGGTTCCACCGCCAGCGCCTGACTGCGCTGGTCATCCTCAGCATCGCCGGCCTGCTGGTGGCGCTGGCCTTCGCCCGCTTCGCCGCGCCGGACCTGGCGCTGACGCAGCTGTCGGTGGAAGTGGTGACCATGGTCCTGCTGATGCTGGCGCTGTACTACCTGCCGGCACGTACGCCGAAGACTTCCAGCAGCCTGCGCCGCCTGCGCGATTTCGTGATCGCCATCGGCGCCGGGGTGATGGTCACCCTGCTGGCCTACGCCGTGCTAACCCGTCCCTACGACAGCATCGCCGGTTACTACCTGGAGAACAGCGTCTCCGGTGGCGGCGGGCACAACGTGGTGAACGTGATCCTAGTGGACTTCCGTGGCTTCGATACCCTGGGCGAGATCACCGTGCTGGCGATTGCCGCGGTTGGTATCTTCGCGCTGCTCGACGGCCTGCGCCTGCTGCGCCGCGAGACTGACGACGAAGGCCGCGCCTGGGCGCAGGACCGCTTCCCGCCGATCCTCGCCACCCTGTCGCGCCTGCTGCTGCCGCTGGCACTGCTGGTCTCGGTGTTCATCTTCCTGCGTGGGCACAACCTGCCGGGCGGGGGCTTCATCGCCGGGTTGATCACCTCGGTGGCGCTGATCCTGCAGTACATCGCCTGCGGCAGCCGCTGGGTGAGCACACGCCTGCCGCTGGACTACAGCCGCCTCGCCGGCCTCGGCGTACTGATCGCCGGGCTGACCGGGTTGGGCGCCTGGTTCTTCGGCTTCCCGTTCCTCACCTCGGCGTTCGGCCATTTCCACATTCCGCTGGTGGGCGAGATCGAGCTGGCCACCGCCATGCTCTTCGACCTGGGCGTGTACTTCACTGTGGTCGGCGCGACGCTGCTGATTCTCTCGGGCCTCGGCTCACTGACCGCTCCACCCGAGCCTCTGACCAGGGAGGCGCGCTGATGGAAGCGCTGTTCGCCATTGCCCTCGGCCTGCTGACCGCCAGCGGCGTCTTCCTGCTGCTGCGCGCGCGGACTTTCCCCGTCGTGCTGGGGCTGACCTTGCTGTCCTACGCGGTCAACCTGTTCCTCTTCGCCATGGGCCGGCTGGCCGGCGACCCGGCGGTGATCGGCAAGGTCGCCAATGCCGGCGACCCGATTCCCCAGGCGCTGGTGCTGACCGCCATCGTCATCGGCTTCGCCATGACCGCCTTCGTCATCGTCCTGGCCCTGCGCGGGCTGGCGGATACCGGCGGCGATCACGTGGATGGTGGCGAAGGGGAGGACGCTCGATGAACCACTGGCTGATCCTTCCGGTCCTGCTGCCGCTGTTCGCCGGCTGCGCGCTATTGCTTGCGGGCGAGCGCCTGCAGCGCGGCCTGTCGTTGTTCGCGACCTTGGCGCTGCTGCCGATTTCCGCCGTACTGCTGCAGCAGGCCGACACTGGCGTGGTGCAGTTCTATGCGTTGGGCAACTGGCAGCCGCCGTTCGGCATCATCCTGGTGCTGGACCGCCTCAGCGCGCTGCTGATCGCGGCCACCGCGCTGCTCGCCAGCCTGTCGCTGATCTACGCGGTGCGCGGCGATGACCAGCGCGGCAAGCGCTTCCATGCGTTGTTCCAGTTCCAGTTGCTGGGCCTGAATGGCGCGTTCCTCACCGGCGACCTGTTCAACCTCTTCGTGTTCTTCGAGATCCTGCTGATTGCTTCCTATGCGCTGCTGCTGCATGGCGGCGGAGCAGGGCGGGTGCGCGCCGGTGTGCATTACGTGGTGCTCAACCTCGTCGGCTCGGCGTTCTTCCTGATTGCGGTGGGCACGCTCTACGGCATCACCGGCACCCTGAACATGGCGCACATGGCTGAGCGCGTGGCGCAGCTGAGCGCCGAGCAGGCACCGCTGGTGCGTGCGGCAGCGCTGTTGCTGCTGGTGGTGTTCGGCCTCAAGGCCGCGCTGCTGCCGTTGTATTTCTGGCTGCCCAGGGCCTATGCCGAGGCCAGTGCGCCGGTGGCGGCGCTGTTCTCGATCATGACCAAGGTCGGCATCTATTCGATCCTGCGGGTCTACACACTGATCTTCGGCGAGCAGGCCGGCGAGCTGGCGAATCTGGCGCAGGCCTGGCTGTGGCCGCTGGCGCTGGCCGGGATCGTCGCCGGTGCGCTCGGTGCATTGGCGGCGACGACGCTGCAAGGCTTGCTGTCGTATCTGGTGGTGGTCTCCGCCGGCACGCTGCTGGCGGCCATTGCCCTGGGTACGCCGGAGGCGCTGTCCGCCGCGCTCTACTACATGCTGCACAGCATCTGGGTGGCCGGCGGGCTGTTCCTGCTGGCCGACCTGATTGCCCGCCAGCGCGGTGAGAAGGGTGGTCGCCTGGTGCAGGGGCCGGCGCTGCTGCAACCACATCTGCTGGGTGGTGCGTTCTTCTTCGGTGCCATCGCGGTCGCCGGCTTGCCGCCGCTGTCGGGCTTCCTCGGCAAGCTGATGCTGCTGCGCTCGGTGAGTGGCGGCAGCGAAGCCATCGCGCTGTGGAGCGTGGTGCTGGTCAGCGGGCTGGTGACCATCGTTGCCCTGAGCCGCGCCGGCAGCACGCTGTTCTGGCGCACTGGCCTCAGCGTGCTGGGCAGCGCCAATCGCGAGCCGGTGAAGATGCTGGCGTGCTTCGGCCTGCTGGCCAGTGCGCCGCTGATGGTGGTCGCCGCGCGGCCGCTGATCACTTATGCACAGGCCACGGCGGTGCAGCTGCTCAACGCCGATCTCTATCGCCAGGCGATCCTGCTGGGAGGTGGCGCATGATCCGGCGCATCCTTCCGCACCCGCTGCTCAGCGGCGTGCTGCTGCTGAGCTGGCTGTTGCTGGTCAACGATTTTTCCCTTGGCCACTGGCTGCTCGGCGCGTTCCTCGGCCTGACGATTCCGCTGCTGTGCCGCAACCTGCTGCTGTCCGCGCCGCGCATTCACAAACCAGGCGTGCTGCTGCGCTTCATCGGCCTGGTGCTCTACGACATCGTGGTGGCCAACCTGCAGGTGGCGAAACTGGTGCTGGGACCGAAGGCCAACCTGCGTCCGGGCTTCGTCGAGATTCCCCTGGAGCTGACCGATGACCTGGCCATCAGCATCCTCGCCAGTGTCATCACCCTGACCCCGGGCACCTGCTCCGCCGACCTCTCCGCCGACCGCCGCACGCTGCTGGTGCATGGCATCGACGTGCCGGACCCGCAGGCGCTGGTGGCGGACATCAAGGCGCGCTACGAAGCGCCGCTGAAGGAGGTGTTCCCGTGCTCGGCATCGTGATCCCGATCTGCCTGGCGTTGCTCGGTATCGCCGTGCTGCTCACCGTGGCGCGGTTGATTCGCGGGCCGTCGGTGGCGGACCGCATCCTCGCGCTGGATACCCTGTCGGTGGAAGCCATCGCGCTGATCGTGCTGTTCGGCATCTGGAAGGGCAGCGGCCTGTACTTCGAGGCGGCGCTGCTGATCGCGGTGATGGGCTTCGTCAGCACCGTGGCACTGTGCAAGTTCCTGCTGCGCGGAGACATCATCGAATGAGTGTTCTGATTGAAGCGCTGGTCTGCCTGTTGCTGCTGGCTGGCAGCCTGTTCGCCCTGCTCGGCGCCATCGGGCTGTACCGGCTGCCGGACTTCTACACGCGCCTGCACGCGCCGACCAAGGCTTCGACCCTGGGCGTGGGCGGCGTGGTGCTGGCGTCGCTGCTGTACTTCAGTACCCGTGGCGAGGGTGTGAGCCTGCATGAGGTGCTGATCACCGTGTTCCTCTTCATCACCGCGCCGGTGAGCGCGCATCTGCTGGCCAAGGCGGGGATGCAGCAGCGGGTGTCGGTGGAGCGGGGGACTCAGGGTAAGCCTTGGGGCTGATTCCGAGCTTTGCTTGCGATGCTTCTGGATTGGGTGCTCTGCGCCGCTTCGGCGTGCGCTGGGGCTACTGGTTTCGCCCCCTCGGGCGACCTACTTTGGCAAACGCCCCAAAGTAGGCAAAGGTCTTGCCCCGGACATCCGGTTTTTCGCTTAGGCGAAAAATTCCCTCGTTGAATTGAAGTTTCAGGGGCACGCGCTGACGGGCCATCCCTGGCCCGACAGCGCTCTCGCGACATCCATGTCGCTCAACCCCTGAAACTCCAATTCAACGAGGCCTCCTGAACGGGGCATTCGGCGTGTGCGGGCATATCTCTGGAAATCTTCAGAACCAGAGCCAGAGCCAGAGCTGGTTTGGTGGCGGTGGGGCTCTTCGTAGGAGCGAGCTTGCTCGCGAACCGCCCAGCGATGGAGCTGCCGGCGAATCTGTTCGCGAGCAAGAACTAGGCATCCCCCTCGCTCCTATAGGAAGCACTGCCCATACAGTTTCCCCACGATTCTGTACCTGTCGGCCGCCAGCACACGCCTCCTATACTCCGTGGACCTTTTGACTGGAGCGTCCCGTGCAGCAATCCCGGCCGTTCGCCCTCGCGTGCCTGGTGCTGGCCATGGCGCTCTGGGGCAGTTCCTTCATCGCGCTGAAATTTGCCTTCCAGGAAATGCCCGCCATGTGGGTGATCTTCGCCCGGATGGCGCTGGGCAGCCTGATCTTCCTCGCCGCCTGGCGCTGGCGCGGGCGCATCGACTACCGCCCCGGCGACTGGAAGTGGCTGCTGGCGCTGGCCGCCTGCGAGCCCTGCCTGTACTTCATCTTCGAGTCCCTGGCGCTGCAGCAGACCAGCGCCGCCCAGGCCGGGATGATCACCGCGCTGCTGCCCCTGCTGGTGGCGGTCGGCGCCTTCTTCCTGCTGCACGAGAAGATCGCCCGAAATACCTGGCTGGGCTTCGCCCTGGCGGTGCTCGGCTCGCTCTGGCTGACCCTGGCCAGCGAGCCGGACCGCCATGCGCCCAATCCGCTGCTGGGCAATTTCTACGAGCTGGTGGCGATGCTCTGCGCCACCGGCTACACCCTGTTGCTCAAGCACCTGTCGGCGCGTTATTCGCCGTTCATTCTCACCGCCATGCAGGCGTTCATCGGCTCGCTGTTCTTCCTGCCGCTGGCATTGGCGACGTCGGGCCTGCCGCCGGCACCCGGCCCGACCGGCTGGTTCGCCCTGGTCTACCTGGGCAGCGTGGTGACGGTCGGCGCCTATGGGCTGTACAACTTCGGCGTCAGCCGCCTGCCGGCGAGCCAGGCGACCGGCTTCATCAACCTGATCCCGGTGTTCACCCTGGTCTTCGCCGCTCTGCTGCTGGGCGAAGTGCTCAGCGGCGCGCAGGCACTGGCCGCCGGACTGGTGTTCGCCGGCGTCGCCTTGAGCCAGTGGCGCAGCGCGCCGCCTACAGCGCCCGCCGGTGTGCTGGACTGAACCTGTTGAACCGCTTGCCCTGCCAGGAGAACGAGACCATGGCTGCCCAGGAACGCAACTGGACCCGCGAGGCGATCCGCATCATCGAAGCGGATTTCCAGCGCAGCGCCGATACCCACCTGATCCCCCTGGACATGCCCGGCCTGCCGGGCGTGGACCTGTACTTCAAGGATGAGTCGAGCCACCCCACCGGTAGCCTCAAGCACCGCCTGGCGCGCTCGCTGTTCCTCTACGCGCTGTGCAACGGCTGGCTGAAGCCGGGCGCGCCGGTGATCGAGGCGTCCAGTGGTTCGACGGCGATCTCCGAGGCGTACTTCGCCCGGCTGCTCGGCGTGCCCTTCATTGCCGTGGTGCCGGCCAGCACCTCGAAGGAGAAGATCGCGCAGATCGCCTTCTACGGGGGCCAGGCGCACCTGGTGGATGACCCGACGCAGATCTACGCCGAGTCCGAGCGCCTAGCGAAGGAAACCGGCGGCCACTTCATGGACCAGTTCACCTACGCCGAGCGCGCCACCGACTGGCGGGCGAACAACAACATCGCCGAGTCGATCTTCCAGCAGATGCGCCATGAGCGTTTCCCCGAGCCCTCCTGGCTGGTCTCCAGTCCCGGCACCGGCGGCACCCTGGCGACCCTGGGGCGTTTCGCCCGCTACCGCCGGCATGACACCCGTGTGCTCTGCGCCGACGCCGAACGCTCGGTGTTCTTCGATTCGTACAAGACCGGCGATCGCGACCTGACCCTGAGCTACGGTTCGCGCATCGAAGGCATCGGTCGCCCGCGCGTGGAAGCCTCCTTCCTGCCCAACGTGCTCGACGCCTGCTGCAAGGTGCCGGACGACCTGTCCCTGGCCGCCATGCACTACCTGGCCCAGCGCCTGGGCCGGCATGTCGGCGGTTCCAGCGGCACCAACCTGATCGGCGCGCTGCTGGTGGCGCGGCAGATGGTGGCGCGGCGCGAGAGCGGCTCGGTGGTGGCGATCCTCTGTGACAGCGGCGAGCGCTACGAGACCACCTACTACAACCCGCTGTGGCTGATTTCCCAGGGCTTCGACCTCGATCCGCTGATCGAGGCCGTGCGCCAGTGCGCCGAGCACGGCGCGGCGCTGCCCGGCGATCTGCCCTGTATCGGATTGGACTGATCACTGTGGAGCGACGTATGAAGACCATCGGCCTGATCGGCGGCATGAGCTGGGAATCGACCATTCCCTACTACCGGCAGATCAACGAACGCATCAAGGAAAAGCTCGGCGGCCTGCACTCGGCGAAGATCGCCCTGTACAGCGTGGACTTCCACGAGATCGAACGCCTGCAGCATGCCGGCGACTGGGACGCTGCCGGCCGCCTGCTGGCCGCCGCGGCCCTTGCGCTGAAAGCGGCGGGGGCGGACTTCCTGGTGCTCTGTACCAACACCATGCACAAGGTGGCGCCGGCCATCGAGGTGGCGGTGGATATCCCGCTGCTGCACATCGCCGATCCGACCGCCGAAGCGATCCAGGCGGCAGGCGTCTCCACGGTCGGCCTGCTGGGCACGCGCTTCACCATGGAGCAGGCCTTCTACAAGGATCGCCTGGTGGAGAAGTACGGGCTGAAGGTGCTGACGCCGGATGAGGCGGATCGCCAGGTGGTGCACCGGATCATCTACGAGGAGCTGTGTCTGGGAAGGATTCGCGATGAATCGCGGCAGGAGTACCGGCGCATCATCGCCGCGCTGGTGGAGCAGGGCGCCGAAGCGGTGATCCTCGGCTGCACGGAGATTTCCCTGCTGGTCGGCCCGGCGGATGCCTCGGTGCCGCTGTTCGACACCACCGCGCTGCACGCCCTGCATGCGGCCGACGCCGCTCTCTGAGGAGGACCCGCGCATGAGCTTCATCAGCCTGAAGGTCCGTGCCGCGTTCATCGTGCACGGCTACGACGAGCAGAATCGTGAAGTGATCGAGCAGGTGTCCGATCCGGACTTCGTCGAGAAGCTGGTGCGTATCGAGCGCATTCAGTCGATCAGCGAGAAGTACGTGCTGGTGACGGCCGGCGAGGGCCGGCTGGCGTACTGGGAGTATGCCGAGGAGTTCGCTGCGCTCAAGGCGCGGTTGAAGGCGGCGGGCTTGCTGGTCTGACTTCGCCAGAGCTGGCGGATAACCTGTTCCAGGTTATGCGCCCTACGGTCCTGAATCTTCAGGGGGCGTAGGAGCGGACTCTGTCCGCGATAGGTCCGAATCGCGCCGGATATCGATCGCGGACGGAGTCCGCTCCTACGTTGCATGTTGCATGTTGCATGTTGCATAGGCGCGGGGCGGTTACGCTCAATCGCCGCTGGAACCACCCGGATAGGCGCAGCCGCGCAGGACCTTGTCGTTCAGGCGCAGCTCGGCGGAGAGATTGCTCAGGGCACCGCTCATGCTGTCCTGGCAGCGCGCCGGGGCGACCCACAGCTCGACCTTCTCGCCGTTGGCCTCGCTGGAGTAGCTGGTGCTGCCCTCGGGTACGCCTTCGGCGATGTAGGGCAGCACCAGGGATTCCTTGCCCGGCTGCTCGATCAGCATGCCCTGGCCATTCACCAGCACGCTCCAGCCCGGCTCGTTGCCATGGGCGCGGACCACCGCACGCTTGAAGTTCGGGTCGTCGCAGCCGGCGCCTTCGTTCTGCAGGCGCAGCACCTTGGCTACCTCCAGCTTGCCATCGGTGCCCTGGGCGGAACTGCCGCTGAAGCTGCCGCGCAGGTCGGCGAACAGCGAGGTGGCGCCGTCGTTGAACAGTTCCAGCGCGTCGCGCTGCAGGCCGGTGTTGTTGGCGTCCTCGATACTGAAGCGGCGCTGCTCGGTGCAGCTGCGGAACACCAGTTGGCCATCCTGGCGGGTCAGCTCGCCCTGCAGGCGGGTGGAGGCGTTAAGATCGGTCTTGTTCGGCGTCCACACCTGGCAGGCGGCGAACAGCGGCAGCAGGCTGAACAGAATGAAACGGCTGGATCGCATGGAACGGGCTCCCTCGAAAGTGCGCCCACGTTACCCAGCGAAGCCGGTCACCTCAAGCTGACGAGGAGGATTTCGGATGATTCGTTGCAAGCGCGCCTACGAACCGGCGGCGCAGGAGGACGGCCAGCGCGTGCTGGTGGACCGGCTGTGGCCGAGGGGAATTCGCAAGGAGGACCTGCACATGGCGCAATGGGCCAAGGAGGCCTCGCCGTCCAACGAGCTGCGCCAGCGCTTCCACCATGACCCGAGCCTGTTCGGGGAATTCCGCCAGGCCTACCACGCTGAATTGAACGCCCATCCGGAGTACTGGATGGGCCTGCTTGACCTGGCGCGCCAGGGCACCCTCACGCTGCTCTACGCCGCCAAGGACGAAGAGCACAACAACGCCCGGGTGCTGGCGGAGTTTCTCGAGGACGAGCTGGAGAAGCAGGGCGAAGGGAGTTCGCCGGTCTGCTATGCCGGCAAGACCGAGTAAAGGGCTGTTCGCGAGCAAGCTCGCTCCTACAGAAAAGCGCAGCGGGCCCGCCTGCTGGTGTAGGAGCGAGCTTGCTCGCGAACCGAGGCGCTACAGACGTCACCAGAGTCGTAGGGCGAATAACGCGCCAGCGTTATCCGCCGTGGATATTCCGGCGGATAACCTGTTCCAGGACCGTAGGATGGGTGGAGCTTGCGATACCCATCGGCGATGTCTGCCGGTTCATTGATGGGTATCGCTTCGCTCCACACCATCCTACGCAAAGCCTCTCAGAGCAAAGGATGCGAGGCGATCACCAGATCTTGTACACCTGCCCGCTCTGCTTGCCTTCCACGCTGCGGGCGAAGCCCAGGGCGGCGTCGGCGGCCGGCACCGGCTTGAAGCCGCGGAAGAACGGGCCGTAGCCTTCCATGGACTCTACCAGCACGTTCGGGCTCACCGCGTTGATCCGCTGGCCGCGCGGCAGTTCCAGGGCGGCGCTGCGCACGAAGCCTTCCACCGCGCCGTTGACCAGGCTGGCCGAGCTGCCCAGCACGATGGGCTGTTCGGTGAGGATGCCGGTGGTGAGGGTGAATGAGGCGCCATCGTTGGCGTACTGGCTGCCGATCAGCACCAGGTTGACCTGGCCCATCAGCTTGTCCTTCAGGCCCACTGCCATTTCCTTCTCGCCCATTTCTGCCAGCGCACCGAAGTGCACCTTGCCGGCGGTGCTGATCAGCGCATCGAAGCCGCCGACCTGTTCGAACAGCGCGCGGATCGAGGCGCTGTCGGTGATGTCCACGCGGTAGTCGCCGCTGTTGCGGCCGACGCGGATGATTTCGTGGCGCGGGCCCAGTTCGTTGGCGACGGCCTGGCCGAGGGTGCCGCTGGCACCGATCAGGATGATTTTCATACAAGGCTCCGGAGAAGGTGGTGAAAGACAGGTTCAGCGTAGAGCGTCTTTCTGTTTAGATAATCACGCCAATCGACAACCTTTGGTTTTCATATGGAAACAATCGCCAGCGACCTGGAAGATCTCTCCGCCTTCGCCGTGCTGCTGGAGTGCGGCAGCTTCACCCGTGCGGCGGACAAACTCGGTTGCAGCAAGGGCCAGCTGTCCAAGCGCATCTCCGCGCTGGAGCAGGCGCTGGGCGCCACCCTGGTGCACCGCACCACAAGACGTTTGTCGCTGACCGCCGCTGGTGCCGCGCTGTTGCCCGAGGCCCAAGCGCTCAACGCCCAGGCCGCGCGGGCGCGGCAGGCGGTGCTGGCGTTGCAGGAGGAGGCGCAGGGCAAAGTGCGGCTGAGCGTGCCGGTATCCCTGGGCGAGACCTTCTTCGACGCCTGGCTGATGGAATTTTCCCGCCAGTACCCGGAGATCCGCCTGGAGCTGGACCTGTCCAACGAACGCCGCGATCTGGTGGCCGACGGCTTCGACCTGGCCATCCGCTCCGGCAGCCTGGCAGTGGACGAGCGCCTGGTGGCGCGGCCGCTGTTCGCCCTGCAGGAGCTGACCTGCGCGACTCCTGACTATCTTGCGCGACATGGCGCGCCGGAGGTGCCGGCTGACCTGGCCGGACATTCCTGCCTGCAGAACACCCATTACCAGGACAGCGACGTCTGGCTCTACCAGCGCCACCATGAGCTGTTCCGCGTCACCGTCAGCGGCCTGCTGGCGAGCAACCACTACACCCTGCTGAAGAAGGCGGCGCTGGCCGGTGCGGGTGTCAGCCGGCTGCCGTCCTATATGGTTCAGCAGGAATTGGCTGAAGGCAGCCTGGTCTGGCTGCTGCGCGACTACCAGACCCGGACCCAGCCGGTGTACCTCATCCACCCGTACCAGAACCGCCTGCCACGCCGCACGCAGCTGCTGGCGGACTACCTGCTGGGCTGGTTCGAGGACAGTCGCCGGCAATTGGTGGCCCTGGAAGGCTGAAAGAAAGTTCGTTCAGCTTCGTTCAGCGATGGTTCAGAGAGGGTTCAGGGGAAGTTCAGGGACCGATCGTTAGGCTTTCACCATCACTTTTCAGAGCCTTCCGAGGTAACCACCATGAACCGTTCTACTCTGCTGCTGACTGCCCTGTTCACCAGCGTCGCTCTGCTGAGCGGCTGCGCTTCCAACCTGTCGGGTTCTTCCTACTCCCGTGCCGACGCCCGTGCCGTACAGACCGTGCGCATGGGCACCATCGAATCCCTGCGCCCGGTGCAGATCGAGGGCACCAAGACCCCCATCGGAACCCTGGCCGGCGCGGCAGTCGGCGGCATCGCCGGCAACTCCATCGGCGGCGGACGTGGCAAGGCCATCACCACCATCCTTGGCGGCGTCGCTGGCGGCGCGGCAGGTTCGGCGGTGGAAGAGGGCATCACCCGCACCCAGGGCGTCGAGATTGTCGTCCGGGAAGATGACGGCGGCACCCGCGCCTATGTCCAGGCGGTGGACGCCAACCAGCAGTTCCGCATCGGTGATCGCGTTCGCATCATGTCCGTCAACGGCGCCAGCCGCGTGACCCTTTGAGCTGACGCGGAGATCCCACTATGCGCCGCCTGTTGATCGCTCTGCTGCTGACCGTCGGCTGTGGCACCGCCATGGCCGACGACGGAGGCTTCTGGTACTTGCAGACCAGCGTCTACACCACCCACTGGACCAACGACCCGGAGCACAACAACCATCAGGAACTGATCGGCCTGGAGCGCAACCGCGCCGATGGCGTGGTATTCGGTGGCGCGACCTTCAAGAACTCGTTCAGCCAGCGTTCCAACTACGTCTATGCCGGCAAGCGCTTCGACTGGGAAGGCACGCCGTTCTACGCCAAGGTCACCGGCGGCGCGCTGCAGGGCTACCGCGGCGACTACCGCGACAAGATTCCGCTCAACCGCTACGGCGTAGCGCCGGCGATCATCCCTTCGGTCGGCGCGCACCTGGGGCCGGTTGGTGCCGAGTTCGTCGTACTGGGTGGGTCAGCTGCCATGGTCAACGTCGGGGTTCGCTTCTGATTGGCTGACCGTCGAAATGCAGCGGGCCGCGATGTTGTGCATCGCGGCCCGCGTCATTTCTGAAGGGCGAAACTGTCAGGCAGTCACGTCCTTCAGCGCCTTGTCCAGGCAATCGATGAACAGCTCGGCATGCTCCTGCTCGAAGGCCAGCAGCGGGCGGATCTTCAGGATGTTCTCCATCGGCCCCGCCGCGCTGATCAGCACGCCGCGCTCGCGCATGCCGTTGACCACCTGGCGCGTCTGGCTGGCGGCCGGGGTCTTGGCCGCGCGGTCGCTGACCAGTTCGACACCCAGGAACAGGCCGGCGCCGCGTACGTCACCGATCAGCTCGTGCCTGGCCGCCAATTGGCGGATGCCTTCGGCGAGGAAGCCGCCGATGCGTTGCGAACGCTCCTGCAGGCGCTCCTCGCGGATCACGTCGAGCACCGCCTGGCCGGCGGCGCAGGACACCGGGTTGCCGCCGAAGGTGTTGAAGTAGCGCACCTCGCGGCCGAAGCTTTCGAGGATTTCCGAGCGCACCACCACGCCGGCGATGGGCTGGCCGTTGCCCATGGGTTTGCCCAGGGTGACCAGGTCCGGCTGCACGCCGTGGCGCTGGAAGCCCCACATGGCGTCGCCGGTGCGGGCGAAGCCGGACTGCACTTCGTCGGCGATGTAGAGCAGGCCTTCGTCCTGGGCGACCTTCACCGCTTCGGCGAGGAAACCGGCAGGGTCGGCCAGCACGCCGTCGCTGGCGAAGATGCCGTCGAGCAGCAGCGCGGCGGGCTTGATGCCGTGGGCGCGCAGGTCGGCGATGGCAGCGCGCACGTCGTCGGCGAACAGCTTGCCGACGTTCTCCGCGCCCAGCCGGTAGGCATCCGGCGCGCGCACGGTACGGGCGTGGGCGGGCAGGGTGATGCCGGCGCCGAGGGACGGCGACAGCTCGGAAATAGTGCCGGTGACCCCGTGGTAGGCGAAGCGGGTGATGATCACTCCGGTGCCGCCGGTGTACTGGCGGGCGATGCGCAGGGCGAGGTCGTTGGCCTCGCTGCCGGTGCAGGTGAACATCACCTGGTCGAGGCCGGCGGGGAAGGTGGACAGCAGGTCCTCGGCGTAGTCGAGGATGCCTTCCTGCAGGTAACGGGTGTGGGTGTTCAGCACCGCCGCCTGGCTGGCGATGGCCTGCACCACGCGCGGGTGGCAGTGGCCGACGGAGGCGACGTTGTTGTAGGCGTCGAGGTAGCGGTTGCCCTGGTTGTCGTAGAGCCACACGCCCTCGCCGCGCACGGTGTGCAGCGGGCGTTCGTAGAACAGCCGGTAGGCCGGGCCGAGCAGGCGCGCGCGGCGCTCGATCAGGCGGCGTTCCTGTTCGCTCAGGCGCTCGGCATCGGCGGCGCTGAAGCCGTTGGGCATGGTCATGGGCGGGGCTCCTGTTGATTCGCGCGGGGTGGGTTGCAGGCGGCGAAGATCTGTTCCTGGGCCTGTTCCCGGCTCAGGCCGGCCAGGCCCTGCAGGCTCTGCCAGGCGTGGCGGGTGTTGCGCAGGATGTAGTCGCGGTTCTCGGGGTGCAGGCTGGCGCGCCAGGCGGTGATGCTCAGGGTCATGATCAGTCGCGTGGCGATCAGGTCGGCGAGGATTTCCTGCTCTTCGGCCAGCAGCGGGCAGCGCCGGTGGTAGGCGGCGATCATCTCGCAGGCGCTGGCCAGTGGTGCGTTCGCCTCGCCCACCTGGTAGGCGGCGGCGACTCCGAGGTCGTTGATCAGCGGCGCGTGGACCATGTCGCCGAAGTCGAGGATGTTGCGCACCCGGTCCGGATGCTGGGCATCGACAATGACGTTGTGCGGGTTCAGGTCGTTGTGGATCACCTGGGCGCGCAGCGTGGCCTGGCGGGGCAGGGCGTGGCGCTCGAAGTTGTCGAGGAAGCGCTCGACCAGCCCGCGCTGCTCGCGGTCTTCGATGTAGGGCAGCAGGTTGCGCAGGCGTGAGGCGTGCTTGAGGTCCCAGAGCAGTTCGTGGTCGGCGGTGGCCGGGTGTTCGAAACCCTTGAGCGCCAGGCCCAGGCGCGCCAGGTCGTCGCCCAGGTTCTCGCGCAGGGCGCGGCTGCGTTGGGCGACACGGTGCAAGGGCACGCCGTCGACGAAGGAGAACAGCCGGGCGATCATCGGCTGGCCGTCGACTTCGAGGGCAATCTGGTACTCGCCATTGAGCGAAGGGTAGAGGCGCTGCACGGCCAGGATCGGGTCGAGTTCCTCGACGCGCAGCAGGGCGCGGGTCTGGAAATCCACCACCTGGCGGTCTTCCAGCGGGTGCGAGAGTTTCAGCAGGCGGTCGTCGCCGTGGCCATGGGCGATATGGAAGTTCAGGTCGCGTTCACCGGCGAGGCGGTGCAGCGTGCCGCGCTGGCCGAAGTATTCCTCGGCGATGGCGGCGGCCTGGGTGTCGCTGACCTTGGCGGGTGCCGCTTCCAGCAGGTGGTCGTGGACGGGCGCGGTATTGAGGGGCACGGGTACATCTCCAGCAGAGGCAACGGGTCCAGCAGGGGCAACGGGTCCAACAGGTTCAGCGGGTAGAACGGTGCAGCGGTAATGCGGTGTCGCGGGCCGGTGAGACCGCCCGGCGCAGGCCGGGCGGTCGTCGAGTTACTTGCTGGCCCAGGCGTTGAAGCGTTGTTCCAGTTCCTCGCCGTGGTCGATCCAGAACTCGGTGTCCATGGCGCGCGCGTTCTCCAGGTTCTGCGGCGCGGTGGGCAGCTTCGGCGCGATGGCCGGGTCGATCAGCGGGATGGTGTTCTTGTTGGTCGGACCGTAGGGAATGCTCTCGGCGAAGACCTTCTGGTGCTCGGGCATGTTGGCCAGCGCGATGAACTGCTCGGAGAGCTCCTTCTTCGGGCTGCCCTTGACGATGGCCCAGTGGTCCAGGTCGTAGATGCTGCCGTTCCACTGCATGGCGAAGTCGCGGCCTTCCTTCTGCGCGGTGGCGACGCGGCCGTTGTAGGCGCTGGTCATCACCACGTCACCGGCGGCCAGCCACTGCAGCGGTTGCGCGCCGGCTTCCCACCACTGGATGTAGGGCTTGATCTCGTCGAGCTTCTTGAACGCACGGTCGACGCCTTCCTTGGTGCCCAGCACCTTGTACAGGTCGGCCTGCTTCACGCCATCGGCTTCCAGGGCGAATTCCAGGGTGAACTTGGCGCCACGGCGCAGGCCGCGCTTGCCGGGGAATTTCTTCACGTCCCAGAAATCGGCCCAGCCGCTGGGCGCACTGGCGAGTTTCTTGGCGTCGTAGGTGAGCACCGTGGACCAGATGAAGATGCCCACGCCACAGTCGCTGACAGCGGCGTCGAGGAAGTCCTCGCGCTTGCCCAGCTTCGACCAGTCGAGCTGCTCGAACAGGCCTTCGCTGCAACCGCGCATCAGTTCCGGGGATTCCACTTCGACCACGTCCCAGCTGGTCTTGCCGGTGTCGGCCATGACCTTGATCTTGGCCATCTCGCCGTTGTACTCGGCGCCCTGCACTGTGACCTTGGCCTGCTGCTCGAAGGGTTTGTAGAAGGCCTTTTCCTGGGCCACCTTGTTGTCGCCACCGAAGGACACCACGGTCAGTGTCTCGGCGTGGAGCTGGGCGGCGCCGCCGGCCAGCATCATCAGTGCTATGGCTTTCTTGAACATGCGATGACTCCTGAGCGGGCCAATCCGGCCCATGAATAAGAGGGCAGCTTCAAGAGTGGGGCGTTGCAGCGGGCCGAGCTGACAGGCCGACTGGCTCGCCCTCGGACATCAGGGAGAGGAACGGGCGGAACAGGTGTGGTCGTTCATGGGAAGGTGCTCCGTTTCTTGTTGTTGTTCGGATAGCTCGTTGTAGGACCAAGCTGAGGCGATTAAAACATCTTCCAAAACATGATGCATCATGTTTTTATTGGCGCCATCGCTCCACGGATGTTCACAGATTGCGCGCCCGGATCGGCGATCCCGATCGGCGCCTCGCAGATAGAGAGGGAAGCCCATGAACCAGACCCGCACCCTGCTGCTCACCGGCGCCAGCCGCGGCATCGGCCACGCCACGGTGAAGCACTTCAACGCCGCCGGCTGGCGCGTGTTCACCGCTTCGCGCCAGGACTGGAGCGCCGAATGTCCCTGGGCCGAAGGCCTGATCAACCACATCCACCTGGACCTGGAAGACATCGACAGCGTGCAGGCCAACCTGCCGCTGATCCGCGAGAAGCTCGGCGGCAGCCTACACGCGCTGGTGAACAACGCCGGCATTTCGCCCAAGGGCCCGGAAGGCGAACGCCTGGGCGTGCTGGGCAGCGACTACGCCACCTGGCTCAAGGTGTTCAACGTCAACCTGTTCTCCACCGCCTTGCTGGCGCGCGGGCTGTTCGACGAGCTGAAGGCGGCCAAGGGCTCGGTGATCAACGTCACTTCCATCGCCGGCTCCCGCGTGCATCCGTTCGCCGGTGCCGCCTACGCCTGCTCGAAGGCCGCGCTGGCGGCGCTGACCCGCGAGATGGCCCACGACTTCGGCCCCCACGGTGTGCGGGTCAACGCCATCGCGCCGGGGGAGATCGACACGGCCATCCTGTCCTCGGGCACCGAGCTGATCGTCGAGCGCGACATTCCCATGCACCGCCTGGGCAAGCCGGAGGAGGTCGCCTCGCTGATCCACTTCCTCTGCACCAGCGGCGCGTCCTACGTGAATGGCGCGGAAATCCACGTCAACGGCGGCCAGCATGTGTGATCCCGCTGGCATCTGCCGCGCTCGATGCGCATCATGCGCGGCGGAAATGCCGCCGCACGCGATGAGAAAGCGATGAACTACCCGATCGATGGCCTGAATCACTCCTACCTCGGCAGCGGTGTCTACGCGCTGCTGCGCGAGGCGCTGGTCACCGGCCGCTTCAAGCCGGACGACCGCCTGCGCATCCGCGACCTGGCCCAGCAACTGGGCACCAGCGTCACCCCGGTGCGCGACGCCATCCTGCAACTGGCCAAGGAGCAGGCGCTGGTACTCAAGACGCCGCGCGACATCCGCGTGCCGCTGCTCAGCCGCGAGCAGTACCTGGAAATCCGCAGCATCCGCGTGGCGCTCGAAGGCCTGGCCGCCGAGACCGCCGCCGAACGCGCCAGCGACGGGCAACTGGACGAGTTGGAAGCCAACATCCGCGAGAACCTCGACGCCATCCACGCCGATGACATGGTCCTGGCGCTAAAGCTCAACCAGGCCTTCCATTTCGCCCTCGCCGACATTGCCGGCATGCCGCTGCTGCGCGCCTTCCTCGACAGCCTGTGGATGCGCACCGGCCCGCTGATCGCCCAGGCCTACGCCGACTTCAGCGAGCGCATGGCCATCGAGCACCACTGGGACGTCCTGCGCGCCCTGCGCGAACGCAACGGCCCAGGCGCACGCGAAGCGATCCACGCCGACCTGCTGGATGGCAGCGAGAAGATGCTGGAGTTCATCGCCCAGACCGAGGAGCCGGAGCAGGAAGCGGGCTGAGCCTCAGTGCTTTTTGCAGGAGCGCGCCATGCGCGCGATCGCAGGCCAGGCGCTGGAGTCTTGGTGGCATTGGTAGGAGCGGATTTATCCGCGATCCGGCCATCAGGCCGGCTCTCGAGTCCCGGCCTGCGCCGGGATTTCGCGGAGAAGCTCCGCTCCTACGAAGAGCGCGGATTCAGACCGCGCCTTCCTGGCGCAGCGCCGCGATGGCCGCTGCGTCGTAGCCCAGTCCGGCCAGCACCTCATCGGTGTGCTCACCCAGCTTTGGCCCGATCCACTCGGCGCTGCCGGGGGTGTCGGAGAGCTTGGGCACGATCCCCGGCATGCGGAAGGATTTGCCGTCCGGCAGCTTGGCCGAGAGGAACATCTCGCGGGCGAGGAATTGCGGGTCGCTGAACATGTCCTCGGCGGAGAAAATGCGGCTGGCCGGCACTTCGGCTTCATTGAGCACCTTGAGCACCGTATCCAGCGATTCGGAGCGCGCCCAGCGGTCGATGATGCCGTACAGCTCGTCGCGGCGGGCATCGCGGCCGTCGTTGCTGGCCAGGGTCGGGTCTTCGGCCAGGTCGAGGCGGCCGATGGCGGTCATGAAGCGGCGGAAGATGGCATCGCCATTGGCGGCGATCTGCACGTGCTTGCCGTCGGCGGTGGTGTGCACGGAGGAGGGGGTGATGCCGGGCATGATGTTGCCGGTGCGCTCGCGGATGAAGCCGAACACGTCGAATTCCGGGACCATGGATTCCATCATGGCGAACACCGCCTCGTAGAGCGCCACGTCCACCACCTGGCCGGCGCCGCCGTTCACCTCGCGGTGCCGCAGCGCCATCAGCGCGCCGATCACGCCCCACAGCGCGGCGATGGAGTCGCCGATGGAGATGCCGGTACGCACCGGCGGGCGGTCCTCGAAGCCGGTGATGTAGCGCAGCCCGCCCATTGACTCGCCCACCGCGCCGAAGCCCGGCTGGTCCTTGTAGGGGCCGCTCTGGCCGAAGCCGGACAGACGCACCATCACCAGCTGCGGGTTCAGCGCGTGGATCACGTCCCAGCCCAGGCCGAGCTTCTCCAGCACGCCGGGGCGGAAGTTCTCGATCAGGATGTCGGCTTCGGCCAGCAGCTTCTTCAGCACCTCGCGGCCGGACTCGTGCTTGAGGTTCAGGGTCAGCGAGCGCTTGTTGCGCGCCTGCACGAACCACCACAGCGAGGTGCCCTCGTAGAGCTTGCGCCACTTGCGCAGCGGGTCGCCGCCATCGGGCGATTCGACCTTGATCACCTCGGCACCGAACTCCGCGCACAGGCGCGAGGCGAAGGGCCCGGCGATCAGGGTGCCCAGTTCGATGACCTTGAGGCCGGCGAGGGGTTTGGCGGTGCTGTTCATCGCGCTGTCCGATCAGAGAGGAATCGCCGGACTCTAACGCTTGTGCGCCGCTTCGAACAGGCCGCCGGGCAGACGTCGGACTCCTGTGCTTTGCGCCGGCCCTGAGCGCGCGTAGAGTAGCGACAGTCAGACTATTCTCACTTCAGTTCGCTCGCTTTCGGGCAGGTAAACCGTCATGTGTTCGTCATCCCTCCAGCAGTCCGGCGTCCTTGCGGCATTCCCCGCGGAATGCGCGCAGACAGCGGGCGAGGGGGCTGCATGACGTTGCATTTGCCGACGCTGGTTGTCGTCGACCTCTATGTACTGACCCTGGTCGGGGTGCTGATGGCTTTCGCCTGGCACAGCGGCCGCCGCGATCCGACCCTGGGCTACATGAGCGCCGCGCTGCTGCTGGGCGCCATCGGCACCTTCCTCGCGACCCTGCGCGGCATGGGCATCGACTGGGTGGCGATCCTGCTGGGCAACGTCGTCCTGCACCTGTGCTCGGCGCTGACCTGGACCGCCATGCGCGTGTTCGCCGGGCGCAAGCCGAACTGGCCGTTGATCGGCGCAGGGGCGGCATTCTGGGCGGTGCTCTGCCTGATCCCGGCCTTCTATGAGTCCCTCGCCGCGCGGGTGCTGGTCAGCACGGCGATCACCATCGTCTATTGCCTGGCGTCCATCGCCGAACTCTGGCGCAGCCGTCTCAAGCTGGAAGTGGAGCTGCGTCCGACCCTGGCCCTGCTGCTTTTGCATACCCTGGTCTACGGCGTGCGCCTGGCGGTGGACCGTGGCATGCCGTTCCAGAGCGTGGCGGACAATGGCCAGGGCTCGACCTTCTTCACCTTCCTGGTCTTCGAGACCATGCTGTTCGCCATCGGCATCGCCTTCGCCACCCTGGCGATGGTCAAGGAGCGCGCCGAGCTGCAATTCCGCAGCGCCGCCCTGAGCGATCCGTTGACCGGCGTGGGCAACCGCCGCGCCTTCATGGAGACCGGCGAGCGCCTGCTGCGCCTGTGTGTCGAGCGCGGCGAGCAGGCGTCGCTGCTGCTCTGCGACCTGGACAACTTCAAGCGCCTCAACGATTCCTTCGGCCACCCGGCCGGTGACCGCGTGCTGGTGGAGTTCAGCCGGATTACCGCCTCGCGGATGCGCAAGCACGACCAGTTCGCCCGCATCGGCGGCGAGGAGTTCGCCTGCCTGCTGGTGGCCGCCGACACCGAGGGCGCCTGCCAGGTGGCCGAGCGGGTGCGCCGCGAGTTCGCCGAGCTGCCGTTCATGGCCGAGGGCCAGCTCAGCGTCAGCATCGGTATTGCCACCACCCGCGAGGCCGGGCACGACCTGCTGCGCCTGCTGTCGCTGGCCGACCAGGCGCTCTACGCCGCCAAGGCCAAGGGCCGCAACCGCATCGAACTGGCCGCGCCGGAGCCGGGAACCGACCGACGTCCGCGTTCTTGATCAGCCGAGCCGGTGCTTTCGCGGTAGACTTGCCGCCTTCGAAAATTCGCCGGGAACCTTCATGGCTCAGCCCTCCACGACCTACAAAGCCGATATCAGCCTGACCGACCTCGACCGTGGGGTCTACGAGACCCTGCGCTTCACCGTCGCCCGCCATCCCTCGGAAACCGAGGAGCGCCTGGCGGTGCGCCTGCTGGCCTACGTCATCTGGTACAACGAGCAGCTGGCTTTCGGTCGCGGTCTGTCGGACGTGGAAGAGCCGTCGCTCTGGGAAAAGAGCCTGGACGACCGTGTCCTGCACTGGATCGAAGTAGGCCAGCCCGACGCCGACCGCCTGACCTGGTGCTCGCGCCGCTGCGAGAAGCTGACCCTGGTGGCCTACGGCAACCTGCGCGTGTGGACCACCAAGGTGCTCGACAGCGTGCGCCACCTGAAGAACCTCAACGTCGTCGCCATGCCCCAGGAAGCGCTGGAGGAGGTCTCCCGTGACCTGCCGCGTTCGATCAACTGGACCGTGATGATCAGCGAAGGGACCCTCTTCGTCACCGACGAACGCGGCCAGCACGAGCTGCAGGTCGAATGGCTGATGGGCGAGCGATAAGTATCAGATCGACCCGCTGTAACCAGGGCGTCGGGATCGGCGCCTGAGACGAAACAACTGGAACACCCATGCGCATCGAATCCCGCCCGCTCCCGGACACCCTGCCCAACCTGGGCGACCTGCCGCCGCTGCTGACCCGTCTCTACGCCGCCCGTGGCGTACAGAGTGCCGAAGAGCTGGACAAGGGCCTGGCGCGGCTGATCCCGTACCAGCAGCTCAAGGGCGTGGACGCGGCGGTGGAGCTGCTGGTCGACGCGCTGGAGAAGGGCCAGCGGATTCTCTACGTCGGCGACTTCGACGCCGACGGTGCCACCGCCAGCAGCGTCGGTGTGCTGGCGCTGCGCATGCTCGGCGCCGCCTGGGTCGATTACCTGGTACCCAACCGCTTCGAGTACGGCTACGGCCTGACCCCGGAAATCGTCGCCGTGGCGCTGGAAAAGCGTCCGGAACTGCTGGTCACCGTGGACAACGGCATCTCCAGCATCGACGGCGTCGCTGCTGCCAAGGCTGCCGGCCTGCGCGTGCTGGTCACCGACCACCACCTGCCGGGGGCGGAACTGCCCGCCGCCGATGCCATCGTCAACCCGAACCAGCCCGGCTGCGAGTTCCCCAGCAAGGCCATGGCCGGTGTCGGCGTGATCTTCTACGTGATGCTCGCCCTGCGCGCCCGCCTGCGTGAGCGCGGCTGGTTCGCCGCCCGCGGCATCGCCGAGCCGAACCTCGCCGAACTGCTCGACCTGGTGTCCCTGGGCAGCGTCGCCGACGTGGTGCCGCTGGACGCCAACAACCGCATCCTGGTGCACCAGGGGCTTGCGCGCATCCGCGCCGGCCGCGCCCGTCCGGGCCTGCGTGCGCTGCTGGAAGTGGCCGGACGCGATTGCCGGCGGATCACTTCCACGGACCTGGGCTTCATCCTCGGCCCACGGCTGAATGCCGCCGGCCGCCTGGACGACATGTCCCTGGGGATCGAGCTGCTGCTCTGCGAGGACGACGCCGTCGCCCGCGACATGGCGGTGCAGCTCGACCAGCTCAACCAGGACCGCAAGGCCATCGAGCAGGGCATGCAGCGCGAGGCGCTGGCCCAGCTCAAGGAACTGCCGGTGGAGGAGATGCCCTTCGGCCTGTGCCTGTTCGACCCGGAATGGCACCAGGGCGTGATCGGCATCCTCGCCTCGCGCCTGAAGGAGCGTTACCACCGCCCGACCATCGCCTTCGCCGATGCCGGCGACGGCACGCTCAAGGGTTCGGCGCGTTCGGTGCCGGGCTTCCATATCCGCGATGCGCTGGACGCCGTGGCCGCACGCCATACCGGGCTGATCAGCAAGTTCGGTGGCCACGCCATGGCTGCCGGCCTGTCGCTGCCGCAGGAAAACTTCGGTGCCTTCGCCGCTGCCTTCGACGCCGAAGTGCGTCGCCAGCTGGATGAACAGGACCTCACCGGCCGCCTGCTGTCCGACGGCCAGCTGGGCGCCGAGGAATTCCACCTGGAACTGGCCCGCGCCCTGCGCCAGGCCGGCCCCTGGGGCCAGCATTTCCCCGAGCCGCTGTTCCACGGCATCTTCCAGATCATCCAGCAGCGCGTGGTCGGCGAGCGTCACCTGAAGCTGGTGCTCAAGACCGAGTGCGGCTCGCTGCAGCTGGACGCCATCGCCTTCAACATCGACCGCGAGATCTGGCCGAACCCCACCGTGCGCTGGGCGGAAGTGGCCTACAAGCTGGACGTCAACGAATTCCGCGGCAACGAGACGGTGCAGCTGATGGTGGCGCATATCGCGCCGCGCTGATGCTTCGGCGCCGTCGCTGGCTGGTTTCGTAGGAGCGGACTCCGTCCGCGATAGGTCCGCAGCGGCGGGAAGACATCGCGGATGAATCCGCTCCTACGGACCGACCGCAACCACGGATATGAATGCGCACCCCCAGCAGGAGCGGGCCATGCCCGCGATCGCGCGCACGGCGCGCTCTGCAATTCGGCCCCGACGTCGGAGGGATTCGTAGGAGCGGACTCCGTCCGCGATAGGCCCGCAGCGGCGGGAAGACATCGCGGATAAATCCGCTCCTACGGTCGAATTCCAACCAAGGAAATGATGTTGAGTTTCCCTGTCGGGGCGCGTCGATCTATCCCTCAGCGCCACTCAGATACCTTTGATCTCGCTCGGCTCGACCTCGACCATGTACCCCGGCCCGACGTCGAAGAGGATGTAGAAGTCCTCGCTCGGGCGCTTGAAGGTCAGGCTGGAGTCCGCGCCCAGCTTGCCGGGCTGCAGCACCTTATTGTCCGCCGCGCTGATCACGTCCAGGGTCACGCCGGGCGCTGCACTGCCGTCGGTGAAGCCGCCGACGCAGCGGATGGTCTCGGCGTCCAGCGCGGTGCATTCGCAGAAGGGCGCGTGGGCCAGGGCACTGGCGCTGGCGGCAAGGCTCGCCAGCAAGGCGCTGTACTGAAGGATCGCTTTCATCGGTTGCTCCGGGTCTTTTCCAGCCAGGCCACGAGGGAGGGCGAGGCCTTGTCCAGGGGAATCTGCGCCTGGTGCACGGCGCCGTCCCAGCCTTCCACGGTCAGCCACAGTGCATCCGCCGGAGTGACTCGGGCCGGGATGGTGACTTCGGCGAACTGCTGGTGCGGCGTGCCGGCGAACAGCCCACCGGCGGCGCGCAGGCTGCGCGGTTGGCCGATGCGCAGGTAGGCGGCCTTCACCTGGGGATAACAGCTGTCGCACAGCGCCAGGGTAAACGCCTTGACGAAGCCGGCGCGGCCTTCGTCTTCCGGCTCGCCCACTTCCCATTCGGCCATGCGCGCGGTCCAGGGCCCGATCTCCACCGCGCCGATGTCGCGCTCGCCCAGGCCGCGCAGTCCACGGTCGAGCTTCGCCTCGTGGAAGTAGTGCGGCATGAAGCCCAGGGGGATCAGCACCAGCAGGGCGCTGAGGTGGAAACGCCAGCGCAGCCACTGGCGGCGCAGCTTGCTGTTGCCGCTCATTGGCTGGCCTCCGGGGTGGCCGCGACGCTGATCCGTTCGCGGGCTTTCTGCTTCTTCAGTTCCTTGGCGGTGGCGATCAGGGTGCGCTTGCTCCAGATCATCAGGCCGCTGAGCACCATCATGCTGAGGATTAGGCCGAACACGAACCAGATCAGCTTGACCCAGACGCCGCCGAAATCGCCGGTGTGCAGCGGGCGCATGGACTCGGTGACGAACTCCAGCCCCGAGCGGTCGCCCAGCAGGCGCGTCGCGGCCACGCTGCCGTCATAGGGGTTCACCTGGGCGCTTTCGAACATCAGCGGGTACCAGGCCTTGCCGAAGATGGTCACCGGATCGTAGGCGCTGGCGGGCAGGCGGAAGAAGGTCGGCTCCAGGCCGGGAATACGCTGCTGAGCGGCGAGCACGGCGGCGTCCAGGCCGATGCGCGGCGGCGCCTTGCCGTCGGCGCTCAGCGCAATGCTGTCGCGCTGGATGATGGTTGGCACGCCCTCGCTGGAGATCGAGATGCTGTTGTCGTAGAGCACCGCCTGGATCAGGAACCAGGTGCCGGTGATGGAGATGACCGCGATGAACCAGATCGACCAGATGCCCATCAGCCGGTGCACGTCGCCCCAGAAGATGCGTGCGCCCTGGCGCAGGCGCAGGGTCGGCTTGAGGAAGCCGCGCCAGAAGCGCTTGTACACCACCAGGCCGGTGACCAGCGACGCCAGCATCGGCAGGCCCAGCAGCGACACCAGGTACCAGCCCCAGCTGAAGCCGTGGGTGAAGGGCACCAGCCACCAGCCGTGCAGCGCGCGGGTGAACTGGCGGAAGTCGAACAGCGGCACCTTGCCCTGGATGACCCCGGTATAGGGGTTCACGTAGAGCGCGGCAGAGGAACTGTCCGGGTAGGTCACCCGCGCCAGCAGGGCGAAGTGCGATTCGCTCGGCGCGCTGAGCATGTGCACGGCGGCCTGCGGCTGTTGCTCGGCGACGGCGGCCAGCACCTGGTCATAGCCCAGGCGCTGGGCGTCGCCATCCGGGGCATTGGCGCGTACCGCCGGGTCGACCAGCCAGACGATCTCCTGGCTCACCGTGGCCAGGGTGCCGGTGATGCACACCAGGAACACGAAGAACCAGATCGGCAGCGCCAGCCAGCTGTGGACCAGGAACCAGAGCCT
This sequence comes from Pseudomonas nitroreducens, assembly GCF_014204515.1. Taxonomy (GTDB): domain Bacteria; phylum Pseudomonadota; class Gammaproteobacteria; order Pseudomonadales; family Pseudomonadaceae; genus Pseudomonas; species Pseudomonas nitritireducens_A. Next base: position 314,124 of record NZ_JACHLI010000004.1, read on the forward strand.
GGAACGGGATTTCTTGGACATGGGGAATCACGGCCACAAAAAGAAGGACAAGGAAAAAGCCCCCGCCGGATGAGACCGGCGAGGCGCCAGGACACCAAGGAGCAGCGGTGTTCTAGCAATAAGGACGGATGAAACGGAAAAACCGGCCATCTGCAGTTGCAAACAAATGTTTCGGCGACGATTTCCGCACCTTTTCGATTTCTTTACACATTTTCAGTGCGTGTTTTTCGCGGCTCATCCGTCTTGTTATGTGAAAGCGATCGATTCGCAACGGATGCGGACGACGTTTTTCCAAGCGCCCCTACAAGGAGAACCCGCATGACTGTTTCCCTTCGCCAGCCCGCCCTGCTGGCCGTCGCACTGCTCTGTGCGCCGCTGGCCCACGCGGACTATCTGTGGCTGGAACGCGGCGCCGGGCAGGGCGCGAAAAGCTATTTCAGCGAGCTGCAGCCCGGCGAGCACCTGCCGGTGGCCCAGCTGCAGAATCCCCACCTGGTGCTGGGCGAAGGCAGGAGCGAGCCGCTGAAGGCCGCGGTGGAGTCCTTCGACATCGCCAGCCCGCCGCCGGGCGACCTGCGCGTGGCCGCCCAGCGCGCCGAAGGCAGCACCCTGACCATCTATCAGGCCCGCGAAGGGCGCAGCGAGACCCGGGCGCAGAATGACCTGGAACTGGTGCCCACCACGCCCGGCGGCAATACCTTCGCCCTGCACTGGAAGGGCACCGTGGTGCCGGCCTCGCAGGTCAACGTGTACACCTCCGAGCAGTGGACCCGCAGCCTGAAGCCGGCGGCCGACGGCACCGTGACCCTGACCACGCCGTTCCCGGCGCGCTACGTGCTGGAGGTGTCGGCCCAGGTCAACGGCGGCGCCAGCATCGACGGCAAGCGCTATGACAGCGTCATCCACGTTTCCACCCTGTCCTTCGAGGTGCGCCAATGAGAGCAGCCATCAAAGTCAGCACCCCGCAGCGCCCGCGCCTGCCACGCCCGGCCCGGCAACTGCTGGAGCACGCCGGCCTGCGCAGCAGCCTGCCGCGGCTGAACATCCTCGATGCGCTGGTGATCTGCCGCAAGGCCACCGCGGTGGAGCTGCACGCCTTCCTGGAGGAGCCGGGCCTGCCGATCTCCCTCAGCTGCGTCAGCCAGACCCTGCGCCGTCTGCACCTCTCCGGCCTGCTCGAACGCGACGAGAACAAGCGTTACAGCCTGGCACCCGGAGCGGTGGCGGCCATGGGCAAATCGAGCGAGTTGCACTGACAGCAAGGATGTAGGGATGGCACGGGGGAAGAAGGGCCGCTGGCTGACGCTGGCGGCCCTGTTGGTCGTTGTCGGGGGAGGGTTGGTCTGGGCGTTCGGTCGCGATGGCGTGCGCTACCAGACCCAGGCAGTGGCGAGGGGTGACATCGAGTCGACGGTGAGCGCCATCGGTACGCTGCGCCCGCGCACCCAGGTGGAAGTCGGCGTGCGCGTTTCCGGGCAGATCGACCGCCTGTTGGTGAAGGCCGGCGACGTGGTGCAGCAGGGCCAGTTGCTGGCCGAGATCGACCCGCGCATTCCGCAGGCCACGGTGGACGCCGGCAAGGCCCAGCTGGCCGACCTGCAGGCGCAACTGGCGGAGCAGCGCGCGCAACTGCAGCTCGCCGAGCAGAAGCATGCCCGGCAGAAACAGATGTACGCCGAAGGCTCCACACGCCTGGAAGACCTGCAGGTGGCCGAGGCCGAGCGCAAGGTGTCCGCCGCGCGCATCGAGCAGCTGCAGGCGAAGATCCAGCAGACCCGCTCGACCCTCAGCGCCGACCAGACCCAGCTGGACTACACCCGCGTCTATGCGCCCATCGCCGGTGCGGTGATCTCGGTGAAGGCCGAGCAGGGCCAGACCCTCAACGCCACCTACCAGACCCCGGCGATCCTGCGTATCGCCGACCTGTCGTCGATGACCGTGTGGACGGACGTTTCCGAAGCCGACGTCAGCCGCGTGCGTGCCGGCATGCCGGTGCGCTTCACCACCCTGGGCGGCGACGGTCGCAGCTGGACCGGCAGCGTGCGCCAGGTACTGCCGGCGCCGGAAGAACCCAAGACCGAGGACGGCAGCAGCGCCAGCAGCCAGGCCGGCAGCGGCACCAGCAAGGTGGTGCTGTACACCGTGCTGTTCGACGTGGACAACGCCGACGGCGCGCTGATGCCGCAGATGACCGCCCAGGTCACCTTCGTCAACGCCGCCGCCCGCGATGTGCTCTCGGTGCCGCTGACCGCGCTGGACGCCGTGCCGCAGCAGCGGGGCGTTTACCGTGCGCGGGTGCTCGACACCTCCGGCAAGGCGCAGACCCGCGAGGTCCGCGTCGGCGTGCGCAACCGTCTGCAGGGCGAGGTGCTCGACGGCCTGGCCGAAGGCGAGCAACTGATACTCGGCGAGCTGACCGCCCAGGAAGGCCCGCGGAGATTCACCTGGTGACCGCCCTGATCGAACTGGACGGCATCGTCAAGCATTACGGTGGCGGGGCGAGCCCCAGGGTGACGGTGCTGCACGGGGTCTCCTTGCGCATCGAACCGGGCGAGTTCGTCGCCATCGTCGGCGCGTCGGGGTCGGGCAAGTCCACCCTGATGCACATCCTCGGCTGCCTGGATCGCCCCAGCGCCGGCAGCTACCGCTTCGCCGCCAGCGACGTCGCGCAGATGGACAGCGATGAACTGGCCTGGCTGCGCCGCGAGGCGTTCGGCTTCGTGTTCCAGGGCTACCACCTGATCCCCACCTGCAGCGCGCGGGAGAACGTCGAAGTCCCCGCGCTCTACGCCGGCCACCCGACCACCGAACGCCACCAGCGCGCCAGCGAGCTGCTGGGTCGCCTGGGCCTGGGCGAACGCCTGGACAACCGCCCCAACCAGCTCTCCGGCGGCCAGCAGCAGCGCGTGTCCATTGCCCGCGCACTGATGAACGGCGGGCGCATCATCCTCGCCGACGAACCCACCGGCGCGCTGGACAGCCGCAGCGGCGAAGAAGTCATGGCGCTGCTGGACGAGCTGTCCGCCCAGGGCCACACGCTGATCCTCATCACCCACGACCGCGAAGTGGCGGCGCGGGCCCGGCGGGTCATCGAGATACGCGACGGTCGCATCGTTTCCGACAGCGGCGGGCATGCCGGCGCCGCTGCGCTGCCCATGCCCGACCTGCGCGACGCGCGCCTGGCTGGCGGCGCCAGTTTCGCCGGCGACCTGCTGGAGGCGCTGCGTTCGGCCTGGCGGGTGATGTGGCTGAACCGCTTCCGCACCGCGCTGACCCTGCTGGGCATCGTCATCGGCGTGGCCTCGGTGATCGTCATGCTCGCCATCGGCCTGGGCACCAAACAGCGCGTGGTGCAGCAGATGGCCTCGCTGGGCGCCACCATCATGTACGTCAGCGGCGACTACCCGCCCGAGGGCGGGCCGATCGGCGCGGTCACCCTCGATGACCTCGCCGCGCTCACCGAGCTGCCGGAAATCCGCCACGCCATGCCGGTGATCGGCAATGCGCTGACCGTGCGCTTCGGCAACCTGTCCAAGTCGCTCTACACCTTCGCCACCACCGAGGAAATGCCGCTGATCCACCGCTGGCCGGTGGCCCAGGGGCGCTTCTTCAGCGCCGCCGAGGACCGCGAGCTGGCGCCACTGGTGGTGCTCGGGCACAAGTCCTGGGAGTACTTCTTTCCCGATGGCGAGAGTCCGTTGGGGCGCCAGTTGCTGGTGGGCAACGCGCTGTTCGAGGTGATCGGCGTGATGAAGGAGAAAGGCGCCGATTCCGGCGTCGAGGACTACGACGAGATGCTGTTCATCCCCTTCAACTCTGGCCGCGCGCGGGTCAACAAGGGCATGACCGATCCGGAGTATGCGGTGATCGACGCCCTCTCTCCGGCGCACGTACACCAGGCCGAGAAGGCCATGCAGGAACTGCTGCTGGAGCGCCACGGGCGCAAGGACTTCGGCATCGGCAACGCCGCCGCCAAGCTGCAGGCCCAGGCCGAGGCGCAGGACAGCATGACCCTGATGCTCAGCCTGATCGCCGCCGTGTCCCTGCTGGTGGGCGGCATCGGCGTGATGAACGTGATGCTGATGACCGTACGCGAGCGCACCCGCGAGATCGGCATCCGCGTCGCCACCGGCGCGCGGCAGCGCGACATCCTCCGCCAGTTCCTCTCCGAGTCCACCTTGCTGAGCCTGGTGGGTGGGCTGATCGGCGTGGCCATCGGTCTGTCCATCGGCGCCGTGCTGCTGGTCAGCGGCGTACCGGTGGTGTTCTCCCTCAGCGCGATCCTCGGCGCCTTCGGCTGCGCGCTGGTCACCGGGCTGGTGTTCGGCTATGCGCCGGCGCGGCAGGCGGCGCGGCTCGATCCGGTCGTCGCCTTGGGAGGCGAATGATGCGCCCACGCCTTCCGCTGATTTGCCTGCTGCTGGCCGGCTGCTCGCTGCAGGAGCCGGCACCGCCTGCCGAAATCGCCGCTCCGGCTGCCTGGACGCACACCGCCACGCCGGCCGCCGTGGCGGTGGACGCGCAGTGGTGGAAACAATTCGGTAGTGCCGAGCTGGACGAGCTGGTGCAGCGAGCCGCCCGCGACAGCTACGACCTGCAGGCCGCCGAAGCGCGCCTGCGCCAGGCCCGCGCCAGCTTGCGCATCGCCGGCGCGCCCTTGCTGCCGGAGGTGAACGGCACGCTGAACGCCTCGCGCCAGGGGCGCCTGGGCGGCAATGCCGATGTCGACGGCAACACCTTCGGCCTGGGCCTGCAGACCCGTTACGAGCTGGACCTGTGGGGGCGCAACCGCGCCCTGCGCGATGCTGCTCGCGCCCAGTGGCAGGCGAGCGAGTACGACCTGCACAGCGTGCACCTGAGCCTGACCGCCGCCGTTGCCACCGCCTGGCTGGAGCATGCCGGCCTGGGCGAACGCCTGCGCATCGCCGGGCTGAACCTGAAGAACGCCGAGGATGTGCTCGCCACCCTCGAATCACGCCAGCGCGCTGGCGCGGCCATGCCGCTCGAACTGGCCCAGCAGCGGGCGCTGTTGGCCGGGCTGCAGGTGGAGCAGGCCGACCTGCGCCAGCAGGTGGCGCAGAGCGAAGTGGCAGTGGCGGTGCTGCTGGGCGCTGCCCGGCAGTCGCTGCGTCTGCAGAATTCAGCGCTGAGTAGGCTGCGTGATCCTGACATTGCTGCTGGCGTGCCGTCGCAATTGCTCAGCCGCCGTCCGGACCTGGCGCGGGCCGAGGCGCAGTTGCAAAGCGCCGCTGCCGACCTGGGCGCCGCCCGTGCCGCGCTGTTCCCGCAACTGACCCTGGGGCTGGACCTGGGCAGCGGCGGCCCGCGCCTCGGCGATCTCACCGACAATCCGCTGTACCAGCTCAGCGGTGGGCTGGTGGCGCCGATCTTCAATAACGGCCGCCTGAGTGGCCAGCGTGATCTGGCCCAGGCGCGGCAGGAAGAGCTGCTGGCGGACTACCGCGCGGCCATTGTCAGCGCCTTCGGCGAGGTGGAGTCCGGCCTGGACGCCATCAGCGGCCTGGACACGCGCCTGCAGGCCCAGGCCGAGCAGGTGCGCCAGGCCGAACGCGCCTTCGACCTGGCCAACTCGCGCTACCGCGCCGGCGCCGAGGACCTGCTGGTGCTGCTCGACGCCCAGCACACCCTCTACGCCGCCCAGGACGGCCTGGCCAGCCTGCGCCAGCTGCGCCTGCAGGCCAGCGTGGCGCTGTACAAGGCGCTTGGCGGTGGTTGGCAGGCGCGCCGAGGGGTAGGGGGCGCGTAGGAGCGGACTCCGTCCGCGATGGTGTTCGGTGCGAGGCATGGCCGATCGCGGACGGAGTCCGCTCCTACAGAATCCCACCGCGCCTGACCGGCCGCCGGCAGGGGCGATTCCCGTCACAGCAGCGGGACGCCGAAAGATAGGGCGCGCGCAGGAGCGGACTCCGTCCGCGATGGCATCCGGCGTGAGGCGTGGCCGATCGCGGACGGAGTCCGCTCCTACAAGATCCCACGGCGCCTGATCGGTCGCCGGTAGGGACGATTCCGTAACAGCAGATGGACGCCGAAGGATAGGCGCGCGTAGGGGCAGCATGGATTGGAGGGCGGAACCACCGATCATCGGAACCTATCCTTAGGCGATCCCGGTCTACAGTTGAAGTGACAAGTTCTGAAGACCCAAGGGAGTGCCACCATGAGCCAGTTGTTCGAGCCCCTGACCCTGCGCCAGCTCACCCTGTCCAACCGCATCGCCGTCTCGCCCATGTGCCAGTACTCCGCCCAGGACGGCCTGGCCAACGACTGGCACCTGGTGCACCTGGGCAGCCGCGCGGTGGGCGGCGCCGGGCTGGTGATAGTCGAGGCCACGGCGGTCGCGCCGGAAGGGCGGATCAGCGCCGAGGACCTGGGTATCTGGAATGACGAACAGGTCGAGCCGCTGCGGCGCATCACCCGTTTCATCGAGTCCCAGGGCGCGGTGGCCGGCGTGCAGCTGGCCCACGCCGGGCGCAAGGCGAGCACCTGGGCGCCGTGGCTGGGCAAGCACGGCTCGGTGCCGATCAGCGAAGGCGGCTGGACGCCGGTGGCGCCCTCGGCCATCGCCTTCGACCCGCAGCACACCGCGCCCATCGCCCTGAGCGAAGAGCAGATGGCGACCATCAAGCACCAGTTCGTGCGCGGCGCCGAACGTGCCCTGGCCGCTGGCTTCAAGATCGCCGAGGTGCACGCGGCCCACGGCTACCTGCTGCACCAGTTCCTCTCGCCGCTTTCCAACCAGCGTCGCGACCAGTACGGCACCTGCTTCGAGAACCGCATCCGCTTCCTTCTTGAGATCACCGAGGCGGTACGGGCGGTGTGGCCGCAGGAACTGCCGCTGTTCGTCCGCCTGTCCGCCACCGACTGGGTGGAGGACGGCTGGAACCCCGACGAGACGGTGGAGCTGGCGCGCCGCCTGAAAAGCCTGGGGGTGGACCTGATCGACGTGTCCTCCGGCGGCACTGCGGTGAACGCAGAGATTCCGGTGGGGCCGGGCTACCAGACGCAGTTCGCCGAGCGGGTGCGCAAGGAGGCTGGCGTGGCCAGCGGCACGGTGGGGATGATCACCGAGCCGGTGCAGGCCGAGCACATCCTGCGTACCGGGCAGGCCGACCTGATCCTGCTGGCCCGTGAGCTGCTGCGCGACCCCTACTGGCCGCTGCATGCCGCCGATGAGCTGGGTGGCCAGCCGGTGCCCTGGCCGGCACAGTACCTGCGCGCCGCGCAACGCGGCACGCCCAAGCGCAAGGCCTTCGGGCAGGTGTGAAACGGGATTGACTGAACGCGACGGCCGCCTTCGGGCGGCCGTCTGCTGTCAGGGGCGCTCGTCGCCGTCCTTCGGCGGGATCCGGACGAACAGCGCGGGCCGGGGTGCCGCCATGAACCAGCGGCCTTCCTCGTCCCGCGTGTCGGTTTCCGGTGTCCGCTGCAGGTGGCTGAGGCTCCAGCCATCGCCTTCGCGCTGCAGGGCGTACGCCAGCTTGTGGCCACCTTCGAGAACCGGCTCCGCGCCCTTGCGCCCGAGGGCGTAAAGCGTCACCTCGTAGGCATCGATTCGGCCCTGGCGATCGCGGCCGGCGGGTACCAGCCGCGCATAGTTGAGCACGCTGGAGCCGGGCAGCTGGCCGAGCACTCGCTCGCCCAGATAGGCATCGGAGTACAGCGCATGGTGACGCGGCGCGCCCGGCGTGCTGAGGTCGAGCACGTGGAGGAATTCGTAGCGCTGCCAGTCACCCACGGCGAACAGGCCTTCTCCCGGCCCAGCGAGTACCTGGTAGTGCCGCTTCGGCAGATCCAGAGCCAGCAGGCGCGTGTTCGCCACCTGCAGCCGGGGGAAGCTGCCCCAGGGCGTGGTGAGGGCGTCGAAGCGTTGATTGCCCACCAGCACGGCCGCCGCCTCGGCGCCGCTGACCCGATAGACCGGCGAGTTCTTGACCTCGGCCTGGAAGTCGCTGCTGTCCTTCGTCGACTTTTCCACCAGGCTGCTGCCGAGCACGCTGAAGGGCGCCCGGCCGTCCTGCCAGAGGCCATCGATGGCACTGGCCAGGCTTTCATCCAAGCCGGCGTGGCTGGCCTGCATGATCCCCAGCAGGGGCAGCGCGAGGAGCGGTCGGATCAGCCGGAAGAGGTTAGGCATGGGAGTCTCTCGGTCGGTGGCGGAGGGCAGGGGGAGGGGCTTCAGCGCTGGCGCACCTGGGCAAAGACCGGTCCCCAGAGGGGATGACCGGCCTCGGCGTTGTCCAGGCGGAAGTCGGGATCGATCTGCAGGGCGCGCTCGAAGGCGAAGCGGCACTGGTTGGGGCGCTCGCTCACGCAGTAGCTGAATGCCAGGTACTTGGCCGCCTGCAGCTGCAGGTCGGGGGTGGAGGCCCAGATATCCGCGGCCAGCAGTTGCTCTTCGGCCAGGTAGTAATGACCGTCCTCATACAGCCGCAGGCCTTCGGCCAGGGAGCTTTCGGCGCGCTGGCGCAGCTCGTCCGCTGGCGTCGGCGCCTGGGCATCGGGGCGGGACTGGCAGCCTGCAGCCGTCAGCAGCAGGGCGATCAGCAGGGTGGCGGGAAGGTGATGGAGGCGGGTCATCGGCGTGTCCGTCAGCAGAGGTGGGAAGGGCCCGTCGTTCACTGGAAACGGTGTTGCAGGTTCAGCGCTTGTCCGGCGCTGATCTCCACCGATTGCGTATGGCTGGGCAGGCCGGGATTGCGCAGTTCGATCTCGTGCCGCCCGGCGGGCAGCTCCAGCCTGATCAGCGGCGGGCTGATGCCGCGGCGTTTGCCATCGACCCAGACTTCGCCCCAGGGCTTCACGGCCACGACCAGGGTGCCCTGCGTCGCGGCGGCGGGCGCCTTCGTCTTGGCGGCTGTGCCACGGGCACTGGCCGGCTTGCCGCTGGCGCCAAGGGCTTTGGCGGGCGTACTGGCGGTGCTCGCCGGTACGGTCGCTGCTGCCTCTACTGCCTCTACTGCCTCTGCTGCTGGAGGCTGAGGCTCGATGAGCGCCGGGGTCTGCTCCTGCTCCGCATCGGCATCGGGAGCTTCTGCTGCGCTGAGGGCGGTGGACTGCGCGGGCTCGGGTTCGGGCTCTGGCGTGACCATCACTGCGGGTGGTTCGGCGGCGAGCTCTTTCTCGGCCGGGCGGACGATGTAGGCGTTTTCGCCTTCGGCCGACTCCTCCAGCGTGGTCGCGGACGTCGTTTCCGGGGGCGCTGGCGTGGCGGGTTCGGCAGCGACCGGAGCGGCGGCGGATACTGCTGTGGGCTCGGCAGGCGGCGGACTTGAACGCGTGGCGTTGTTCTCGATGGCCCAGGGTTTCCATAGCGTCAGCGCGGTGGCGATGAGCAGCACGGAACCGAACAGGGCCCAGGGCATGACCGAGCGGCGCGGCGGCGGGAAGGCCGGCTCCCGTTCGAGCAGGTCTTCGTCGTGGTCGGCGACCGGCTCCGGTTTTACTGTCACCGGCGGCGCCGGCCGGGGCGTTGGCGGCTGCGGCAGCTGATAGACGGTGCCGTCGCCGTCCCAGCGGGCAAGACGGTCCGGGGTGCTGTCCTGCGCGGTGGTGGTTCGGGATGCGTGCGGGGTCGGTTCCATCGGGACGGGTCTTCAGGCGTGGAGGGGCGCTTCCCGGCTCTCGCCAGTGGGCGGCGAGCCGCTGTCGCAAGGCGTCAGTTGGGGCAGGACAGCGTCTGGATAAAAAATGATCGCGGAGGATAGGAAGACGAACAGGGCGTCTCAATCGCCGGGCGATCTGCTTGGCGCGGATGCCCTGAACTGTGCAACGGGTCGCGAATTGCCAAAGCCTCACCCGGGCGCTCGCAAAGCCGTCGAGCGGAAAACCACGGGCGCTGGAAAAGAATTGAAATGTGACTTCTGTCGCGTGATGGCTATCTGATGCTAGGCTGTCCCTGCTCGCGCAAGGACTGCGCCCAACCCCACTGGAGCAAGCATGGACGCACAGGCTACGTCTGCTGTCATTCCGCAATCCGAAATCGCCCTGCTGGCGAATATCCTCGCCCTCGCCACCCGCAACATGTCCAACCTGAGCACGCTGATCACCCAGCTCTCGGTCGAACTCAGCCACAGCCCCGACCCGCATCTGCAGGGTGTCGGCCAGCGTGTGCTGGCGGATGTGGACGTGCTGGCGAAATCCCTGGATACCCAGTGGGAGCTGATCGGCGCCCTGGCGCGCTTCTGCCCCCTGCTGTCACGTACGCCGCTGGTGAAGCCGGCGCTGGTGACGGAAATCCATATCACCGAGTTGCCTGGGCGCGCGTAGGTCTGGGTCCGGTTCGCGAGCCAGCTCGCTCCTACAGCTCAGCGCTGCGGTTTCCGCCAACGTAGGAGCGGACCTTGTCCGCGAAGTCGTTCGCGGCGTAATCCGTTCTTATCGGAGTACGCCGACCCATTGCGCCCCGTATAGGGGCGCGCCATGCGCGCGATCGCGGGCACGGCTCGCTCCTGCAGGTTGTTTCCTTATTCGCCGGCCTGCGCCAGCTCGAAGCTCATCATCAGCGCCCAGGGCGCATCGCTGTCGCCCACGCGGATGGGTTGCAGCAGCTGCACCTGGCGGCCTTTGACCTGTTCCCAGGCCTTGCCCTGGGCAATGGCCTGGCGCGCGTCCTGGGGCAGTTCGGCGGCCTTGTCGCCCAGGCGCGTGGCGTCCGGGTGGGTGACGTAGACGCTTGCGTTGGACAGCAGCGCGTACTGGCCATTGCCCATGGGCGTCAGCTTGCCGAGGCTTTCCTGCAACTGGTGCAGGGTGTAGTCGGCGCCGAGGATGCCGAGGAAGCGGCCGTTGGCGCTCATCGGCGACATGAACGAGGTCATCAGTACGGTGCTGCCGCCGACGCTGTACTCGTAGGGCTCCATGAACACGTCGCGACCCTTGTTGCGCGGGACCTGGTACCAGTCGCCGCTGCCGTCGGCCTTGTCGTAGCCGACCAGGCATTCGCGCTGGGCCACGCCGCTGCCGCGGTGCCAGTAGGCCATCAGGCGGCCGCTGGCGTCGTGGCCGGGGGCGTTGATGAACTCGCTGTCACGACCGTCGAAGGCGTTGGGCTCGCAACCGCAGGCGAAGGCCAGCAGCTCGGGGTTGCGGGTCAGGTATTCGTGCATCACCGCGTCGATCTGCTCGCGCTGCGGGCCGAGGTTGCGGCTCTTCAGGCCGAGGATGAAGTGCTTCAGGCTGTAGAGCGCGGTGGCCATCACGGCGAAGCGTGCTTCCAGGCGCTGGGTCTCGCTGGCCAGCACGACGCGGGCGGTGTCCAGCAGGCTGGAGTGCTCGGCCTGTTCGACGTCGGCCAGGGCCTTGGCGCTTTCGCTCCTGATCGAGGCGACGACGTTGCCGATGTCGGCGGTGGCGTTGGCCGACTGGGTGGCCAGGCGGCGCACCTCGTCGGCGACCACCGCGAAGCCGCGCCCGCTTTCCCCGGCGCGGGCGGCTTCGATGGCGGCGTTGAGCGCTACCAGGTTGGTGTTGCGGGCGATCTGCTTGATGGTTTCGGAGACCTTGCTGATCTCGGTCCAGCGCACGTTGAGGTCGGCGATCAGCTGCTTGACCTGGTCGATGGTGGAGCGGGTGCTGGAGCTGTCTTCGGCCTTGGCGGGCCGTGGTTCGAGTGTGGTTGGCATGGATTCGGACACTACAGTGGCGGATGAGGGCAGATGAGGGTGAGGGCCTGGGTTCTTCTTGTGTCAGCCGAGTCCCGTGAGGCGCGGCTGTTGCTCCTTGTAGGATGGGTGGAGCGCAGCGATACCCATGCTGTCCGTGCAGGCAACGATGGGTATCGCTGCGCTCCACGCCATCCTACGAAGAGCGCTTCCGGTCACGGCGTAGGGCGAATAACGCGCGGCGTTATCCGCCGTCATGGCTGCAATGGCGGATAACCCGTTCCGGGTTATGCGCCCTACGCATAACCTTGCCAGCTGGGGTAGGCGCATAGGGCGAACTCCCCGTAGGAGCGGATTCATCCGCGATGTCCTCCAGATGCGCCGGACCTATCGCGGACGGAGTCCGCTCCTACGAAAGCTGCACGACCGGCCGATGCGCAGCCGGTCGCAATCTGCTTACCAGCCCAGCTGCTTGTGCAGGCCCAGGGCGTCGTAGTAGTCGCCCTGGTAGACGATCTTGCCGCCCTTGACCTTCACGTAGCTCACGCCGTCGAACGAGATGGCCTTGTTGGTGGCCGGGGTCTGGGCGTCCCAGGCGCCGGTGTTGGTGCCGCTGAAGGTCCACTGGAAGGCGATGCCGTCCTTGTCGACGATCGGCTTGCCGTTCATCTTCCACGTAAGATCCGGCACGGCCCCCACGAACACCTTGATCACATTGTCGCGCGCGGCTTCGCGGCCCTTCTGCGGGGTGCCGACGGTGACGTCGAAGTACTCCGCATCCTTGGCCAGGTAGCCGGCGGCCTTCTCGGCATCGTGGGCGTTCCACGCGGCCATGTAGGCGTCGACGATCTGTTTGGGCGACTCTGCGGCCTGTACCAGGCCAGCAAAGGTGAACAGCGACAGCAGGTAAAACGCTCTGACGAGGTGACGCATGCTTGCCTCCGTTGCGGGCGTGCCCGCGGGTTGTCGGCCGGACGGCCGTTACAGTTGGCGCCACGCGGTACGTGGCGCCGGGTTCATCAGGACAGTTCGCCGACCGCGCGCCAGGCCTCGTCGATGGCCGCGTGGGCGTAGGCATCCCAGGCGGCGTCGGAGTTGGCGATGGTGACGTTGCCGACCCTGGTGCGTGCCAGGTTCATCAGCTTTTCGCTCTCTTGCTCATCATCGAAGAGGCTGTTGGAGAAGTACGAATAGCCGTGCGACCAACGGTTGATGGTGATCGCCTGGATATCCTTCTGGTGGTCGAAGCCGGCCGGGCCGAGCATGGCCTGCAGCTGGTCGCGGATCATGCCTTCCATGTACTCGAAGCTCATGCCGTAGAGCTTGCCGCGGCCGGCGCGGGCCTGGGTGCGTGCATCCATGCCGGCGTTGGGGCTGGTGGGCACGTAGACCATGTGCAGGCCGATGGGCTGGTTCGGGTCGCGCGGGTGGCTGTAGCCGCCGATGTCCACCGGGTAGTCCAGCTTGACGCGGCTGTACGGCTGGCTCGGCGCATAGATTTCGTGCACGCCCAGCTTCATGAAGCTCTGCCAGTTGCGGATCACCACCTTGGTGTACACCAGCGGGAACTTCACGTTCTGCGCCAGGGCGTGGCTCTGCTCGGCGGAGAGGTCGCGCAGGATGTAGGGGATGATCATGTTGTAGCAGGCCAGCACGCAGTGCCTGGCGCGTACGCGATGCAGGGCGCCGGCGCGGCTGTAGCCGACGTCCACGCCGCCGTCGCGGTTCTTCACGCTGACCGCGGTGCTGTTCAGGCGCAGGTTCACGGCGTTCTTCGGCTGGTCCAGCTTGGAATAGTCGAAGGTGGCCAGGACGATGTCGTTCATGTCCTTGCCCGGCGCCACGCCCGGAATCAGGCCGCGCACCAGCAGGCGTGCCAGCGAGGCGTTGCCGTCGGGGAAGTGGTAGATGTACGGCTCTTCCATCTCCGCCTTGGCCTCCTCGCTGATGGGCGAGAGGTCCATCGCGGCGAAGCCGGGGAAGCCCACGGAGTAGGCCGAATCGGCGGGGACGGCGTCGATGCTCAGCGCCGAGAAGTCGTTGGTGCGGCTGAGGAAGTAGCGGGTGGCAGCTTCGCTCAGGCCGACGTCCTTGCGCAGGAAGTCCTGGTAGCTGGTCTTGGCCAGGTGCGCTTCCTTCTCTTCGCGGGTCTTGCCGGCGAGGTAGTCCTTCGGCGCTTCGTGCAGGTCGATCAGCGCCTGGCGGTCGGCCTCGGGCAGCGGGAAGTCGCCGATGAAGGCGCGCCAGCTGCGGGCGTTGAGTTTTTCCGGGGCGATGTCGTCGGCCACCATCGGGGTCGGGTCGCCGCTGACCATCTTCGCCTCGCCGAAGCCGGCCTTGTCGAAGAACACCCCGCGGGACAGGCCCAGGTTCGGGTAGAAGTCGCGGTCGAAGGCGGTCTCGAAACGGTCGACGTCGACGTTGAGCTGCTTGAGCAGCTGGTTCACCGTGTCGCTGTACAGGTGCTTGGGCGACTGGAAAGCCTCGCTGCCGCCGTAGCCGAGGATCATCCGGCCGCCGGCCTGGAATTCGTTGCGCTTGGCGTGGCCGCCGAAGTCGTCGTGGTTCTCGATGATCAGCACGCGCGCCTTGGGGTTTTTCTGCCGATAGAACCACGCCGCGGACAGGCCGCTGATGCCGCCGCCGACCACCACCAGGTCGTACTGCTCCTCGATCTTCAGGCCATCGGTGTCGAACACCTTCTTCTCCCAGCCCATCTGGTGCGCGACCTCGAACGCGCCGGGATGGCTGCCGCGCATGCCGGTGAGGGCAGGCGGGTAGTAACGGCCGGATGGAGCGGCCTGGAGAAGTTGCAGCGGGGTGAGGCCCGCGCCGATGGTGAGGGCGACGCCGTTGAGGAAGTCGCGGCGGGTGATGGTCATGGGAAGTCCTTGCAAGGTGATGGCCCGGGGCAGGGCTGTCATGGTTTTGCCCTTCCACCCGGAAGGGATTGCGGCATGCGTGGCCGCGCGGCGGTCCCGGTCGAGCGGGGCGCCGATTTGGAGCTTTTGATCCTTACGGTGTATCGAGGAACCAACGACCGCGCGAGCTAGAGCAGGACGAGGCGGAAACGGGGACGGGCCCAGGAGTTTACGAGTTGTAAATGACTGGGCCCGTCCCCGTTTCCAACGCTGTACTGCCGACGCGCAGCCGGTCGTTTTAGTGCTTGATCATGACGTGGCGGATTGCGGTGTAGTCCTCCAGGCCGTACATGGACATGTCCTTGCCGTAGCCCGACAGCTTCATGCCGCCGTGGGGCATCTCGGTGGTCAGCATGAAGTGCGTGTTGACCCAGGTGCAGCCGTACTGCAGGCGGGCGGACAGGCGATGGGCGCGGCCGATGTCGCTGGTCCACACCGAGGAGGCGAGGCCGTAGTCGGAGTCATTCGCCCAGGCCAGCGCCTGTGCTTCGTCATCGAACTCGGTGACCGAAACCACCGGGCCGAAGATTTCACGGCGAACCACTTCATCGTCCTGGCGGGCGCCGGCCAGCACGGTCGGCTCGAAGAAGAAGCCCGGACGGTCGGCACGCTTGCCGCCGGTGACCACTTCGATATGCGGCACCTGCTTGGCGCGCTCGACGAAGCCGACGACGCGCTCCAGATGCTGTTCGGTGATGACCGGGCCCAGCTCGGTGTTCGGGTCGTCCTGCTCGCCATACTGGATGCTGCCGACGGCTTCGCCGAGCTTCTGCACGAACTTGGCGTAGATGCCTTTCTGCGCGTAGATGCGGCAGGCGGCGGTGCAATCCTGGCCTGCGTTGTAGAAGCCGAAGGTGCGGATGCCTTCCACGGCGGCGTCGATGTCGGCGTCGTCGAAGATCAGCACCGGGGCCTTGCCGCCCAGTTCCATGTGCATGCGCTTCACGGTGTCGGCGGTGCCGGCGATGATGCGGCTGCCGGTGGCGACCGAACCGGTCAGGGAAACCATGCGCACTTTCGGGTGGGTGGTCAGCGGCTCGCCGACGGTCGGGCCGCGGCCGAAGACCAGGTTGACCACGCCGGCGGGGAAGATGCCGGCCATCAGTTCAGCCAGGCGCAGGGCGGTCAGCGGAGTCTGCTCGGACGGCTTGAGCACCACGGTGTTGCCGGCGGCCAGGGCCGGGCCGAGTTTCCAGGCGACCATCATCAGCGGGTAGTTCCACGGTGCGATGGAGGCGACCACGCCCACCGGGTCGCGGCGGATCATCGAGGTGTGGCCCGGCAGGTATTCGCCAGCGGCGGAGCCTTGCATCACGCGGCAGGCACCGGCGAAGAAGCGGAACACGTCGGCCACCGCCGGCAGCTCGTCGTTCAGCGCGGCGGAGTAGGGCTTGCCGCAGTTGTTGGACTCCAGGCGGGCCAGTTCCTCGGCGTTGGCGTCGATGGCGTCGGCCAGTTGCAGCAGGAGCATGGCGCGGTCTTTGGGCGCGGTCTGCGACCAGCTGTCGAAGGCGGCGTCGGCGGCCAGCACGGCGGCGTCGACCTGGGCCTTGCTGGCCTCGGCGATTTCCACCAGGGCGGTGCCCAGGGACGGGTTCAGGACGGCGAGCTTCTCGCCTTCGCCAGCGACCAGTTGGCCGTTGATCAGCAGGTTGGTTTGCATGGTTGAGTCCTCTTGTTCAGAAGCGTGGTGCCAATTCGGTTGGGGTGTTCCTTTTTAGGGGCCTGCCGGTTTGCGAGCCGGCGGGCCTGAGGGGTTCTGTGGGCTCCGGTGCCATGCGGCCCTCACCCTAACCCTGGCTGCGCGCCCCGCTCCGGAGGGAGAGGGGACCGTTCGGTGCAGGATGAAACCGTGGTGTCAGCCGGCACGGATAACTCCCTCTCCCCTGGGGAGAGGGCGGGGGTGAGGGGTTTGGCATGGCACCCAAATTACTTGCCGCTCCCCGCCACGCCCTCACCACCCTTGGTCAGGTAGTAGGCGCCGAGGATCGGCAGCATGGTCACGATCATCACCAGCATCGCCACCACGTTGGTCACCGGCACGTCGCGCGGGCGGCCCAGCTGGTTGAGCAGCCAGATCGGCAGGGTGCGTTCATGGCCGGCGGTGAAGGTGGTGACGATGATCTCGTCGAAGGACAGCGCGAACGCCAGCATGCCGCCGGCCAGCAGCGCGGAGCTGAGGTTGGGCAGGATCACGTAGCGGAAGGTCTGCCAGCCGTCGGCGCCCAGATCCATCGAGGCTTCGATGAGGCTGTGGGAGGTGCGGCGGAAGCGCGCGATGACGTTGTTGTAGACGATCACCACGCAGAAGGTCGCGTGGCCGATGACGATGGTCATCATTCCCGGCTCGATGCCGAGGGTCTTGAACGCCGACAGCAGCGCGATACCGGTGATGATGCCGGGCAGGGCGATCGGCAGGATCAGCATCAGCGAAATGCCTTCCTTGCCGAAGAAGTCACGGCGGTACAGCGCGGCCGCGGCCAGGGTACCCAGCACCATGGCGATCAGCGTGGCGAGGCTGGCGATCTTCACCGACAGCTCGATGGCTTCGAGTACGTCCTGGCGGGCGAAGGCGACGCTGAACCAGTGCAGCGTGAAGCCCTTGGGCGGGAAGCTGAACGCGGCGTCTTCGGTGTTGAAGGCGTACAGGAAGATGATCAGGATCGGGAAGTGCAGGAACACCAGCCCGCCCCAGGCGGCCGCTTTCAGCCCCCAGGATGCTTTCTCAGAGTGCATCGAAGGCCCCCAGACGTTTGACGATGGACAGGTACACGGCGATCAGCACGATGGGCACCAGGGTGAAGGCGGCGGCCATCGGCATGTTGCCGATCGCGCCCTGCTGGGCGTAGACCATGCTGCCGATGAAGTAGCCCGGCGGGCCCACCAGCTGCGGCACGATGAAGTCGCCCAGGGTCAGGCTGAAGGTGAAGATCGAGCCGGCGGCGATGCCGGGGATCGACAGCGGCAGGATTACCTGCAGGAAGGTCTGCCGCGGGTGCGCGCCGAGGTCCGCCGAGGCTTGCAGCAAGGACGGCGGCAGGCGCTCCAGGGAGGCCTGGATCGGCAGGATCATGAACGGCAGCCAGATGTACACGAACACCAGGAAGCGCCCGAAGCTGGAGGTGGACAGGGTGTTGCCACCGACGCCCGGAATGCCCAGCAGCAGGTTCAGCAGCGGCTCCAGGCCCAGGTGCTGGACGAACCACATCGCTACGCCGCCCTTGGCCAGCAGCAGGGTCCAGGCGTAGGCCTTGACGATGTAGCTGGCCCACATCGGCATCATCACGGCGATGTAGAAGAACGCCTTGGTCTTGCCGGTGGTGTAGCGCGCCATGTAGTAGGCGATGGGGAAGGCCACCGCGCCGCTGGCAATGGAAACCGCGACCGCCATCAGCACGGTGCGCTGGATGATGTCGAAGTTGGAGCCGCTGAACAGCGAGCCGAAGTTGGCCCAGGTCAGGTCCGGCGTCACCGTCATGGTGAAGTCGTCGAAGGTGTAGAAACCCTGCCACAGCAGCGTCAGCAGCGAGCCCAGGTAGATCGCGCCGAACCACAGCAGCGGCGGGATCAGCAGCAGCGAGAGGTACAGCGTCGGCTTGCGGTAGAGCAGGCTGGACAGGCGCCGCAGAAGGCCATTGCTGGCCTGCGGCACCGGTGCGTTCATCGTCAGTTCCATGTCACGCGCCCTCGTTCAGCACCACCATCGCCTCGCGCGCCCAGCGGGCGGTCACGCGCTGGCCCGGCTGGTGGGCGAGGTCGATGTCGGCCCACTGGCTGTTGGCCTGGCTGAGGCAGAGGTTCTGGCCGTTGTCGAGACGGATTTCGTAGCGGGTCGCCGCGCCCTGGTACTGGATGTCGTGCAGCAGGCCGCTGATCTCGATGTCCGAGGCGCTGCGTTCGCCATTGGCGAAACGGATGTGCTCGGGGCGGATGGAGAAGGGCTGGGCGTTGCCGGTGAGGCCCTGGGCGATGTCGCCGCGCAGCACGTTGGAGGTGCCGACGAACTCCGCCACGAACGGGGTGGCCGGTTTCATGTAGAGGTTGCGCGGGGTGTCGACCTGCTCGATGCGGCCCTTGTTGAACACCGCGACGCGGTCGGACATGGACAGCGCTTCGCTCTGGTCGTGGGTGACGAAGATGAAGGTGATGCCCAGCTGGCGCTGCAGCTTCTTCAGCTCGCTCTGCATCTGCTCGCGCAGCTTGAGGTCCAGCGCGCCCAGGGGTTCGTCGAGCAGCAGGACGCGCGGACGGTTCACCAGGGCGCGGGCCAGGGCCACGCGCTGGCGCTGGCCGCCGGAGAGCTGCACCGGCTTGCGGCCGCCGTAGCCGCCCAGGGCGACCATGCCGAGGGCTTCTTCGGCGCGCTTGAGGCGCTCGGCCTTGCCGATGCCTTTCACTTTCAGGCCGTAGGCGACGTTCTCCAGCACGCTCATGTGCGGGAACAGCGCGTAGTCCTGGAACACCGTGTTGACGTCACGCTGGTAGGGTGGCAGGCCCGCGGCCTCCTCGCCATGGATGCGGATGGAGCCTGCGGTGGGTTGCTCGAAGCCGGCGATCAGGCGCAGGCAGGTGGTCTTGCCCGAACCCGACGGGCCGAGCATGGAGAAGAACTCGCCGTCCTTGATGTCGATGGACACCCGGTCAACGGCCTTGACGTCGCCGAACTGGCGGGAGACCTGGGTGAATTGAACAGCGGGGGTGGTCATGGTGCACGCTCCAAGGGGCAGGAATCCGGCGTAGGGGAGCCCTGCCCGTGAATCTGAGATACGGGTGAATCGGTACGTATTGGGTGGGGCGGGAACTCCCTCTCCCTCTGGGAGAGGGCCGGGGTGAGGGACGCATCGGCGCGCGGCCGGCCCTCACCCCCAACCCCTCTCCCAGAGGGAGAGGGGAGCCAGAATCAACGGCCGCCCATGATCCCGATGTAGTCCTGGGTCCAGCGGCTGTACGGCACGAACTTGCCGCCTTCAGCCTGCGGGGTCTTCCAGAAGGCGATCTTGTCGAACTGGTCGTAGCCGTTGGTGGCGCAGCCTTCGGCGCCCAGCAGGGTGCTGGCCTTGCAGCCGGCCGGTACCGCCGGCACCGAGCCGAACCAGGCGGCGACGTCGCCCTGGACCTTGGGCTCCAGCGACCAGTTCAGCCACTTGTAGGCGCAGCTCGGGTGCTGGGCATCGGCGTGCAGCATGGTGGTGTCGGCCCAGCCGGTGACGCCTTCCTTCGGGAACACGGTGGCGATCGGCTGACCTTCGGCCTTCAGGGCGTTGGCCTGGTACGGCCAGGCGCTGGAAGCGGCGACGCCTTCGTTCTTGAAGTCGCTCATCTGCACGGTGGTGTCGTGCCAGTAGCGGTGGATCAGGTCATGCTGCTTGCGCAGCAGGTCGACCACGGCGGCGTACTGCTTCTCGTCGAGCTGGTACGGATCGGTGATGCCCAGCTCCGGCTGGGTCGCCTTCAGGTACAGCGCGGCGTCGGCGACGTAGATCGGGCCGTCGTAGGCCTGCACGCGGCCCTTGTTCGGCTTGCCGTCAGGCAGGTTCTGCGCGTCGAACACCACCTTCCAGCTGTCCGGCGCGGTGGGGAAGACCTTGGTGTTGTACATCAGCAGGTTCGGGCCCCACTGGTACGGCGCGCCGTAGGTCTTGCCGCTGACCACGTACCAGGCGGCGTCCTTCAGGCGCGGGTCGATGTTCTTCCAGTTGGGGATCAGCGATGGGTCGATCGGCTGCACGCGCTTGCCGTAGATCAGGCGCAGGGAGGCGTCGCCCGAGGCGGTGACCAGGTCGTAGCCGCCCTTGGCCATCAGGCTGACCATCTCGTCCGAGGTGGCGGCGGTCTTCACGTTGACCTGGCAGCCGGTGTCCTTCTCGAACTGGCTGACCCAGTCGTAGTTCTTGTCGGACTGGCCGCGCTCGATGTAGCCGGGCCAGGCGATGATGTCCAGGCGGCCTTCGCCTTTGCCGACTTCCTTCAGGGCCTCGGCGGCCTGGACGCCGGCGCTGGCCAGCAGGGCGGTGGTGATGGCACTGAGCAGTGCGGTCTTGCGCATCGGGTGTCTCCCTCTCGTTGTTGTCTCTATTGGTGGGGCAGTTCAATCGAGCAACAGCCCTCGGACGGCTTGGCGTCGGGGCGTTTCTTATGTGCCGGCGGGCGACCCCGCCGGGTGGTTCAATCCAGTTGCTGGCCGTGCCGCGCCATGATGTGGCGCACCACGCTGTAGTCCTGCAGCGAGTCGCTGGACAGGTCCTTGCCGTAGCCCGAGCGCTTGAGCCCGCCGTGGGGCATCTCGCTGGCGAGCATGAAATGGGTGTTGATCCAGGTGCAGCCGTACTGCAGGCGGTTGGCGATCTGGAAGGCCTTGTCCAGGTTCTGCGTCCACACCGAGGAGGCCAGGCCGTACTCGGAGTCGTTCGCCCAGTCCACTGCCTGCTCCAGCTGGTCGAAGCGGGTCACGGTGACCACCGGGCCGAACACTTCGCGCTGGACGATCTCGTCCTGCTGCTTGCAGCCGGCCAGCAGGGTCGGCTGGTAGTAGAAGCCGGGGCCCGAATGCACGGCGGCGCCGGTGACGCGCTCGATGTGCGGCTGGCCGAGGGCGCGCTCGACGAAGCTGGCCACGCGGTCGCGCTGGCGGGCGCTGATCAGCGGGCTGATCTCGTTGTCGGCGTCGCGCTTGCGGGCGAAGCGGATGCTCGCCACGGCGTCGCCCAGCTCGGCGACCAGGCGATCGTGGATGCCGGCTTGCGCGTAGATACGGCAGGCGGCGGTGCAATCCTGGCCGGCGTTGTAGTAACCGTGGGTGCGCACGCCCTGGACCACGGCTTCGAGGTCGGCGTCGTTGCAGACGATCACCGGCGCCTTGCCGCCCAGTTCCAGGTGGGTGCGTTTCAAGGTGCGCGCGGCGGCCTGGAGAATCTTCTGCCCGGTGACGATGTCGCCGGTCAGCGAGACCATGCGCACCTTCGGGTGGCTGACCAGATGACTACCGACGCCTTCGCCGCCGCCGCAGACGATGTTGATCACACCGGCCGGAAGGATTTCCGCCAGCGCCGGGGCCAGCGCCAGGATGCTCAGCGGCGTGTGCTCGGACGGCTTGAATACCAGGGTGTTGCCGGCGGCCAGGGCGGGGGCGATCTTCCACGCGGCCATCATCAGCGGGTAGTTCCACGGCGCAATCGAGGCGACCACGCCCACCGGATCGCGGCGCACCATGCTGGTGTGGCCGGGCACGTATTCACCGGCGAGCTGGCCCTGCTGGCAGCGCACGGCGCCGGCGAAGAAGCGGAACACATCGGCGGTGGCCGGGATGTCGTCCTGGCGCGCCAGATGCAGCGGCTTGCCGCAGTTCAGCGACTCCAGCTGGGCGAGGTCATTGGCGCGCTTGTCGATGGCATCGGCGATGGCGAGCAGGGCGGTGGCGCGCTGGGCCGGCGTGGTGCGGGCCCAGGCGGGGAAGGCGCGGTGCGCGGCAGCGATCGCCTGCTCGACCTGATCCAGGGAGCCGTCGGCGATGCTGATCAGGGTTTCGCCCGTGGTCGGGTTGATGATCGGCTCGGCCATGCCTTCGCCGGCGACCAGTTGGCCGTCGATCAGCAAGGCGGTATGCAGGGTTGCACCGGTCATCTTCGAAGCTCGTCTTTTATCTGTCTTGTTTTCGGGGGCCATGTGCATGCTCCGGCGTAGGGGGCGGTGCCCGGAACTTGGCCCTTTGATATGGGACGAGAGACTAGAGTCCGGACGTGGGGTCGACAAATTCTAATTACTGAAAGCGCCGTTCGATTAAATCGAACGCTGTAAGCCCCTAGATCGAAAGGCGTTTTGCGTTGGGTTGCTCGCGGGCAACGGTCAGGAACGGGTCCACCAGTGCCGGCCGCGCGGTACCGCGACGCCACGCCAGGCCCACGTCGAGCGGCTCGGACAGGTCCACCAGCGGCCGCGCCTCGATGATGTCGCCTTCCAGCGACCAGGGGCGGTAGGTCATGTCCGGCTGGATCGACAGGCCGAGGCCGGCCGCCACCAGGCTTCGCACCGCTTCCACCGAGGCGGTGCGCAACGTCACCTGCGGCACCAGCCCGGCGCGCGACCAGATGCGCTGGGTATGCAGGCCCATCTCGTCGGCGTTCAGCTGGATCAATGGCTCGCCGGCCACATCGGCCAGGCCGATGCTGTCGCGCTCCAGCAGCGGATGTTGCGCCGGCAGCCACAGGCGGTGCGGCGAGTGGGTCAGCACCTCGGTCTGCAGGGCGTGGCGGTCTTCCAGGTTGGAGAGGATCAGCACGCCGACGTCGATCTCGCCGCTCACCAGCAGGTGCTCGATATACGGGCGTTCGTCCTCCACCACGCGGGTCTGCACGTTGGGGTAGGCGCGCTGGAAGCGGTTGATCAGGTCTGCCAGGTAGTAACCCGCCACTAGGCTGGTCACCCCGATGGTGAGGCTGCCGGCGACCTGGTCGGTGCTCTGCTGCAGGCTGCGCTTGGCGTTCTCCACCGTGGCCAGGATCAGGTGCGCCTGGCGCAGGAACTGGTGGCCCTGGTGGGTCAGGGTCATGCCCTTGGCGTGGCGATCGAACAGGCGCACGCCGATCTCTTCCTCCAGCTGCTGGATGGCCAGGGTCAGGGTCGACTGGGAAATGAACACCGCCTGGGCGGCAGCGGAGATCGAGCCGGTCTCGGCGACGGCGATGAAGTGGCGGATCTGACGGAGCGTCATCATGGTGATTGGCCGCTTGCGCGCGGAGCTCTGATCTAGAGCCTTGTCTAGCCGGTCTCGGCGCATTTCATTGTTGATTATCGAAAATCTATAGGAGCATTCTTTTTAATCGAATGAAAGCGGCGCATTTGCCCTGCGGACCCGCCGGCACAGGCCCGCAATATCCGGAAGCACACTGCAACTCCGCTGTCATCGGCGCGCAGGCTAGAGTCGGAATCCACAAATTTCCGAAAGACAGTGGAGATCGCCATGAACACACGCGGCCTGCTCGACCAACTGCTCAAGTCCGGGCAGGAACTGATGCAGAACAAGGGGCTCAGCCAGCAAGGTGGGCAGAGCGCCCAGGGCGGCGGCAAAGGCGGCCTCGACCTGGGCAGCCTGCTCTCCGGCGCTGGCGGCGGCGCCCTGGCAGCCGGCGCGCTGGGCCTGCTGCTGGGCAGCAAGAAGGCGCGCAAGATCGGCGGCAACGTCGTCGCCTATGGCGGCCTCGCGGCGCTCGGCGTGCTCGCCTACAAGGCCTACGGCAACTGGCAGCAGAAGCAGGCCAGCGCCCCGCGCGGCGAGCCGCAGACCGTCGACCGCCTGCCGCCGGCCCAGGCCGAGCAGCACAGCCACGCCATCCTGCGGGCCATCGTTGCCGCCGCGAAAGCCGACGGGCATATCGATGAGCGCGAACGCCAGCTGATCGACGGCGAGATCGCCAAGCTCACCGGCGACGTCGAACTGCAGGGCTGGCTCGAGCGCGAGCTGGCCAAGCCGCTGGACCCGGCGGAAGTCGCCCGCGCCGCCACCAGTGAGGAAATGGCCGCCGAGATGTACCTGGCCAGCCTGCTGATGGTCGACGAGACCAGCTACATGGAACGCGCCTACCTCGATGAGCTGGCCCGCCAGCTGAGCCTCGACGCCGGCCTCAAGGTCGAGCTGGAAGCCCAGGCGCAGAAGGCGCTGGACGCCGTTCCCGCGTGATCTTCCTCGCAATCGCCGGTTGAAGCCGGCGCCGGGCGGCAATCGCCTGGCTGACAACCTCTCATGGCGGCAGGCTGCACCCCGGGTGTCCCGCCCTGGCACCCGGCCCGGCGAACGGCGCTGGCGCATCGGTGTGGCGGGACTATCGTTGCCCAACGCATAGCGAGAGTTGTCATCTCATGAATGCTGGATCTCTTTTCGAACAACTGCTCAAGGCAGGTCAGAGCTCATTGCTGCAACAGGTTGGCGACGCCGCCCGGCGCGCCACGCAAGCCGGCGAGGGTCACTCCATGAACACTACGGATCTACTGGAACAACTGCTGCGTGGCGGCCAAGGCGCAGCGACACAACAGGGTGGCGGCGCGGGAGGCCTCGGCGGTCTCGGCGGACTGCTGGGTGGTTTGCTCGGCGGCGCTTCCGGCGGTGCCGGCGGCGGTCTGGGCGGCCTGGGCAACGTGCTGGGCGGCATGCTCGGTGGCACCTCGACCGGCAATCCCGGTGGCATGCCCCAGGGGCGCTCGGGCGGCGTGAATTACGCCATGCTCGCCTCCCTCGGCATGATGGCCTTCCAGGCTTTTCAGAATTACCAGCGCCAGCACCCGGCTGCGGCGCCGCAGCAGCAGTCGCTGATGACCGTGGACCAGCTTTCCGGCCCGGATGCCGAGGCCCACAGCCACGCGATCCTGCGCGCGATGATCGCCGCCGCCAAGGCCGACGGTCACATCGACGAGAAGGAAAAAGCGGCGATCCAGGGTGAGATCGCTCGTCACAGTGGCGAACCCGAGCTGCAGAGCTGGCTCGACGCCGAAGTGCGCAAGCCGCTGGATGCCGCGGAAGTTGCCCAGTCCGCCCAGGGCGACCCGGCCGTGGCGGCCGAGATGTACCTGGTCAGCGTGATGCTGGTGGACGACCAGCAGGACGCCGAACGCACCTACCTGGACGAACTTGCCTACAACCTCAACCTGGCCCCGGAACTCCAGGCCCACCTGGAGCAGCAGGCCAAGGCCGGCGGCGAAGTCGCTTGATACAAAGTAGTAGCTTGATACAACTCAGCGCAGGGCTGTAGGAGCAATCGTACAATCTGGCGGTCAGAGGGCTCGGACGAACGCACCCACCCGGTGCGTTCGTTCTTCAATTCTGCAAGGAGGCTTCATGCCGTTCGTACGTTTCACCCTGCCCACCGCGCTGCTGCTCAGCGCCGCCGCCACCTTCGCCAATGCCGCCAAGCTGGAAGACGTGGCGCCCTATCCCAAGGCCGAGGCCGGCTTCGTCCGCCAGGTCATCCACCTGCCCAAGCAGGCCCATGAAGACAACTTCAAGGTCGAGATACTGGCCGGCAAGACCCTGACCGTCGACTGCAACCGCCAGCGCCTGGGCGGCACCCTGGAAGAAAAGACCCTGGAAGGCTGGGGTTATCCCTACTACCGCCTGGACCAGGTCAGCGGCCCGGCCAGCACCATGATGGCCTGCCCGGATGGCAAGACCCGCCAGGACTTCGTTGCGGTGGTCGGCGATGGCTTCGTGCTGCGCTACAACAGCAAACTGCCGATCGTGATCTACGCGCCCAAGGACGTCGAAGTGCGTTACCGCCTCTGGTCCGCTTCCGAGAAAATCGAGCACGCTCGCGCCGAGTAAGTCATACCGTTCTGGAAGATCAAAAGCCCCTCACCCTGACCCTCTCCCGCAAGCGGGAGAGGGGACCGTTCGGTGAGTGCTGGCACCGCAGCGTCAGCCGGTACTGACTGCCCCCTCTCCCTCTGGGAGAGGGCTGGGGTGAGGGCGAAGGAGTGGCACAGTCTCCCCCGGAGGACGCCTGTTGCTCCTAGGGCTTCTCGACGTTCACCGCCGCCGCACGCGTCTCCGGCGCGGCACTATGGTGCCGCCAGATGGCCACGAACAAGGCCTCCAGATCGGCCGTGAAGCGCGCCGTATCGAACAACGGTGAGGTCATGCGTACCGCCAGCAGTCTGGCCTTCAAGTCAGTGCGCCCGGCTTCATCCAGCGCCAGCGCCTTCAATCGCTCGAAATAATCCTGCGCATCCGTCGCCACCAGCTCATCGAAGCCATGGGCCTTGAGCAGGCTGCCGGCCACGCGGCTGGTGAAGGTTTCGCCGAGCCGCGTCATCAGCGGCACGCCCGCCCACAGCGCGTCGCTGGCGGTGGTGTGCGAGGTGCAGGGGAAGCTGTCCAGCGCCAGGTCCGCCAGTGCCAGCCGGGCCAGGTGCTCGTCCTGCTTCAGTCGCGGCGCGAATACCAGGCGTTCGGCCTCGACCCCGCGCGCCTGCGCTTCACGACGCAAGTTGTCGCAAGCCTCTGGCGCCTCCGGCTCCAGCAGCCAGAGCACGCTGCCCGGCACCTCCCGCAGCAGGCGGCACCAGAGGTCGAACTCTGCGGGATTGAGCTTGAGCAACTGGTTGAAGCTGCAGAACACCAGCCCCTGTTCCGGCAACCCTGCCTGTGAGCGACTGGGCGGCGGATTCAGCGGCCGATCGCGATCATTGGGCTGATAGCTGTGCGGCATCAGCGCCAGGGTTTCGCTGAAATGTCCGGCGTGCTCGGCCGGCGTCACAGTGGGATCGCCGATCAGGTAATCGGCCAATCGCGGATGGCCCAGGCTGCCGGGGTAGCCGAGCCAGTTGACGATCACCGGCGCCGGGCGCAATGCGGTGATGCCCTGGCGCGCCCCGGTGGTGTAGCCCTTGAGGTCCACCAGGATGTGCAGGCGCTGCTCGGCGATCCGTTTCGCCGCCGCCTCGTCCGACAGCTCGCGCAGGTCATGGCGCGGCAGACCGGTCTCGGCGATGCGCCGGGTGAAATAGTCCTCGCGCTGCGGGCTGTAGTCGAACAGCTGGATATCCAAATTCGCGCGGTCATGCGCCTCCAGCACGCCCATCAGCAGGTGCATGGTCGCGTGCCCATAGAAGTCGCTGGAGAGGTAGCCGATACGCAGGCGCTCGCCGGGTTCGGGCTCAAGCGCCAGTGGCGCGGCCGCCAGCTCGCCCGCCCAGGCCGATTCGGCATAGTGGCGGGCGGCGTCGCGGTGTAATTGCGCGGTGAGAGAGGGGAGGTTGATCAGGCCCCAGGGCGTGGTGCGCTCCTGCGTCGGGTTGTGCAGTTGCTGCAGCAGCGCAGCGTCCACTTCCGCCAGCGTTGACCAGTCCGCCAGGTTGCGCAGCGCGAACTGCAGGTCACCCCAGTGCCCGGCCTTGCGGAACCACTGCGCCGCTTCCGCGTGGCGCTTGCGCTTCTCCAGGGCGCGCGCCAGTTCCAGCTGCAGGTCGGCGTTGTCCGGGCTGATCTTCAGCGCCTGGGTCACCAGCGGAATCGCCGCCTCGCTGTAACCACGCTCGCGCAGGTGATTGGCGAGGTTCTTGTAGGCCAGCAAATAGCCCGGCTCGCTGGCGATGGCCTGGCGGTAGAGCTGTTCCGCCTCGGCATACTCGCGCCGGCCATTGAGGATGTTGCCCAGGTTGTTCGCCGCCTTGGCATTGCCCGGCTGCAGTTTCAGGCAGCTGCGAAAGGCCGCTTCCGCCGCGCGATCATCGTTCAACGCGCGCTCGGCCAGGGCCAGGTTCAGGTAGAAGGTGCCGTCCTTGCGCAGCATCAGCGCGCGCTTGAACAGCTCCCGCGCCTGGGCGGCCTTCTCCTGCATCAGGCAGGCTGCGCCGCACAGGTGCAGCACATCGGCGTTGCGCGGCTGCGTGCGCAGCAACTGCCGCGCCAGCGTCTCGCCGCGGGCGAGGGCACCGCTGTTGAGCGCATCGACGATGCTTTGCAGGGACAGGCTGGGTTGGCGCTGGCGCATGAAGTTTCTCCGGTATGGGAAGCCGGATATCTTCGGTAAAAGTCGCCTGGAATGATTCGGAAATGGCTGTCAGGAATCCCTGAAGCTTTAGGTTCACTTCATATCCTGTAGGAGCAACTGTCTTTGTTTCAGAAGTCTGCGCCTTTGGTTTCCCTCTCCCTAACCCTCTCCCTGAAGGGAGAGGGGATAGTTCGCTGCAGGGTGAAACGATGGCGTCAGCCGGCACAGACAGCTTCCTCTCCCTTCGGAGCGGGGCGCGTAGCCAGGGCGGGGGAGAGGGATCGCCCGAGGACGGTGGTCAGGTAGGAGCCCCGCAGCTTTCACCGCCGGGCGCCCAGCATCACCCCAGGCTCAACACCTGCGGCAACTCCGGCAACGGCACCCAGACCTGCCCCTGCCAATCCAGCACGCTCAACTGCTGGCGTTCCCAGCGCAGCAGGCGGCGGCGTGGCTGCTCGGTCACCGGCTCGATCTGCGCCCGCAGGCTCGGCACCACGGTCTGGGTGATCCACTGACGGATGCAGCGGTTTTCCGGGTGGTGGAAGTAGATCAGCGAGGCGTACAGGCCGGACTCGCTGATCAGCTCCATTTCCTCCACCACCCCGTGATCGCCCTGGACCATCAGGCGACACAGTTGGTCGGCATCGAGATTGCGATAGGCGTGCTCTTCCAGGAAGGCGCAGTTCATCAGCCGTGCCATATCGCGCACGACGAACCAGGGCTGACCTTCGATCAGCAGGGCGCGCAGGCGGCGTTTGTGGCGGAAGAAGAGGGTGGGTTCGAGAGGGTAGGCGGGCTGCGCTGGGGCAGCAAAAGCGTCCATGGACATAGTGGATACCTGTGAGATTGTTCAAAGCACTCCCTTTGTTCAGAAGGGGGTGACCGGGTACTTGAACACCGCTCACAGACGGCCCGCAGATTTCCCCTTTCGGGTTTTGTATAGCTGCGCGCTACCCGGCCATAGCAAAGGCTATAGCCGCCTAGTGCACATGCTTTCGGGCATGCGTCGTACCGCTGTGAGAGGGTGTGTTCAGCACCGGGGCGGAATTTAGTCGGTCGTGTTTCTCTGGTCAACTGGCCTGATGGGCATTCAGGCGTAGTCAGAAATCAGCACAACCTGCTCATTAACATGAGTTGCTTGTTTTTTGTTGTGAATTTTCCTGCGGATATTCTGAAAATCCTTAATTTTGCAAGGTTTCCGTTTTGCACCCATGTTATTGCTGATGTATTGGTTCTGAGGTCTTGCTTTTTAGATGGTTTAACTTTATTTGTTGGTAGGTTGTTCTGCTGTGAGTAATTGCTGGTCGTTGACTATTTGGTTAGGAGTGAAGCATGGATTCCATGGGGTTGTTGTGGGAGATGTTTGGTGATTGGAAGGTCCTCTTAATGGGGGGTAGTCTGCTACTTTCAGTTTTTTATAAAATTTTAGTTTTTTTGTATCGAGCTTTGAGGGTTTATGGTGAGTTGTTTGCTATGAAACGTTTGAAGAGCTTGATCTTTCTACGGCAGGACACTCGGGGTGGAACGGCTTTTTTAGCGTTTCTTGATAGAAATATTGAGTTGGAAATGTTTCGCGTAGCATCAGGGATGCAGGTTAATTTCAGGGAAATGGCAGCAATCATTAAAATTGAGAGCCTAGGGCTTTGGTCGCCTGAGCAAATACGTGCTTTACGGAAGTATTTGAAGTGCTCGCCGATGAGTGATGGGCCTAAAATTATTATAGGCAGCATGGATAGGTTTGAGGCTTACTTTGGTTTTTCTCTAAGTTTGATTCTTGTCGCAATGGCAGTGTTGTTGTGGGGGCTGTTTGTTTGGAAGTACAGCTTGTATGGTGCTCTAATGGGGGCTTTCTTTTTTGTTTTAGCAATTTTTGTTGGCGGGATGCTTGCTTGGGACTTCGGAAAAATGAAAATTGCGCAAGATATAAAAGAATACTTGAATAGAAATCCTGGGGTTCTTAGCGGCACATAGAACAAATAGCTCCTCAAGCGTTATCCGCCGTCTCGGCGCATAAAGCGTTCCGCTTTATGCGCTCTACGCCGTCACTCCTGTCTTGCCTCCCACCAGAATCCCCTGTTCGCGCCCACACACCTCCACCAGAAAATCCCACACCAATCTCAGCCTTACCGACCGGTGCAATTCACGCCGGGTGCACATCCAGTATTCCCGTTCGATGAACTCTTCCGGCAGCACTGGTACCAGCAGCGGGTCGTGCAGCCCCATGTACTGGGGGAGGATGGCGATGCCGATGCCGGCCTGGGCGGCCTGTTGCTGGGCGACCACGCTGGTGCTGCGGAACACCACCTGGGGGTGGCGGCAGAAGCTGTGGTGGAACAGCAGTTCCTGGCTGAACAGCAGGTCGTCGACGTAGCCGATCCAGGGGTGGCGGCTGAGGTCTTCGCGGTCGCGCAGGGGCGGGGCGTTTTCCAGGTAGGCGGGGCTGGCGAACAGGCTCAGGCGGTAGCGGGTGAGCAGGCGGCTGATCACCAGGTCGGCGCTGGGGCGTTCCAGGGTGATGGCGATGTCGGCCTCGCGGTTGGTGATGCTGACGAAGCGCGGCACCGACACCAGCTCCACTTCCAGGCCGGGGTAGCGCTGCATCAGCTCGCCCAGGCGCGGGGCGAGGAACATGGTGCCCAGGCCTTCGGTGACGCCGATGCGAATCTGCCCCAGCGGCGAGATGGCCTGGCTCATTTCCTCCTGGGCGAGGAGGGCGGTGTTCTCCATGGCTTCGGCGTGCTTGAGCAGCGCCTGGCCGGCGGGGGTGAGCTGGTAGCCGCCGGTGTGCTGGGCGAACAGCTGGGTGCCGAGGTCGCGCTCGATGCTCTCGATATGCCGTGCCACGGTGGCGTGGGTGGTGCCCAGGCGCTTGGCGGTGGTCAGCAGGCGACCGCTGCGGTGCAGCTCCAGGAAGTAGCGCAGGTCATTCCAGTCGAACATCTCGCGGCCCTTGTTGTTAGAAAACGCACAGCAGCTGACTCGAAACGACTGTTCTTTTATCACGAACGAACGACTAGGCTCGTTCGACAGCGTTAAAAAAGAACAAGAACGACGAGGGACTTCTCCATGCCCCAGGCACTGGATGCTTATGACTACCTGATCGTCGGCGCGGGCCCTGCCGGCTGCCTGCTGGCCAATCGCCTGTCCGCCGACCCTGCCAACCGTGTGCTGCTGCTCGAAGCCGGCGGCCCGGACAACTATCCCTGGATTCACATTCCCGTCGGTTACCTGTACTGCATCGGCAACCCGCGCACCGACTGGTGTTTCGACACCGAACAGGTGCCGGGCCTGAACGGCCGTGCGATCAAGTACCCGCGCGGGCGCACGCTGGGCGGCTGCTCGTCGATCAACGGCATGATCTACATGCGTGGCCAGGCGCTGGACTACGACGGCTGGGCTGCCGAGGGCAACCCCGGCTGGGGCTGGAACGACCTGTTGCCGCTGTTCATGAAGATGGAGGACCACTTCGGTGGGGCAAGCGGGCTGCACGGCGCGGGCGGCGAATGGCGGGTGGAGAAGCAGCGGCTCTCCTGGGCGATTCTCGATGCCTTCCGCGAGGCGGCGGCGCAGTCCGGCGTGCGCCCGGTGGAAGACTTCAACGGCGGCGACAACGAAGGCTGCGGTTACTTCCAGGTGAACCAGCGTTCTGGTGTGCGCTGGAACGCTTCGAAGGCTTTCCTGCGGCCCATCGCCAACCGCAGCAACCTCACCGTGCTGACCAACGTCGAGGCGCACCGCGTGCTGCTGGAAAACGGCCGTGCGGTTGGGCTGGAAGTGAACTGGCAGGGCGCGCGGCGTGAGCTGCGTGCCCGGCGTGAGGTCATTCTTTGCGCCGGGGCAATCAATACGCCGGTGCTGCTGCAGCGCTCCGGTATCGGCCCGCGCGATCTGCTGGAGAGACACGGCATCGGCGTGCGCCATGAGCTTTCCGGGGTCGGCGGCAACCTCCAGGATCACCTGCAATTGCGCCTGATCTACCGCATGAACGGCGCGCCGTCGTTGAACCAGATCGCCTCGACGCTGTGGGGCAAGATGGGCATGGGCCTGGAGTACCTGTTCAAGCGCAGCGGCCCGCTGTCCATGGCGCCGAGCCAGCTGGGCGCGTTCGCCAAGTCCGATCCGGGCCAGCGTTCGGCCAACCTCGAATACCACGTGCAGCCGCTGTCGCTGGAGCGCTTCGGCGAGCCGCTGCACAGCTTCCCGGCGTTCACCGCGTCGGTCTGCGACCTGCGTCCGCTGAGCCGTGGCTCGGTGACGCTGCGCTCGGCGGACCCGCGCGACAAGCCGGTGATCCAGCCCAATTACCTGAGCCACCCGCAGGACCTGCGCGTGGCCGCCGACGCCATCCGCCTGACCCGCCGCATCGCCGCCGCGCCCGCACTGGCGCGCTACCAGCCGGTGGAGTTCAAGCCCGGCCCGGATTACCAGACTGAAGAAGACCTGCAGCGCGCCGCCGCCGAGATCGGCACCACCATCTTCCACCCGGCCGGCACCTGCCGCATGGGGCAGGGCGAGGGCGCGGTGGTGGACAGCCAGCTGCGCGTGCACGGCATTCCCGGCCTGCGCATCGCTGACGCCTCGATCATGCCCAGCCTGACCTCGGGCAACAGTTGCTCGCCGGTGCTGGTGATCGCGGAAAAGGCCGCGCAGATGATTTTGAACGAACCCGCGTGCCGCGCGGAGGTCATCCCTTTCAGTGGGCGCACAACGGAGGAGGTTCCGGCTGCATGAGTGGCTGCCTCTGGGCGCTGGCAACGGGCCCATGAGCCAGCTCTGAGCAGGCTGGGGGGGGGGCGTGGCGATACCCATGCCGTCGGCGTGGTGGATTGATGGGTATCGCTTCGCTCCACGCCATCCTGCGGGTTCAGGGAATGCGGAAGCTCCCACAGGAGCTGCAGAAACAAACGGTATCGCGCGGTGTGAAAGCCGTGGCAGTCGAGGCTGACAAAAACAAAAGCCCCCAGAAGGGGCAGGAGAGCCCGCAATGACCGATGTAGCACAGTCCAGCTCCTACGAGCGGCCCGCGACCTCGCGGCGCGACGAGCGCAAGGTGATCTTCGCCTCGTCGCTCGGCACGGTATTCGAGTGGTACGACTTCTTCCTCTACGGCTCGCTGGCGGCGATCATCGCCAAGCATTTCTTCGCCGGGGTCAACGACACCACCGCGTTCATCTTCGCCCTGCTGGCGTTCGCCGCCGGCTTCCTCGTCCGACCGTTCGGCGCGCTGGTATTCGGCCGCCTGGGCGACATGATCGGGCGCAAGTACACCTTCCTCGCCACCATCCTGCTGATGGGCCTGTCGACCTTCGCGGTGGGCCTGCTGCCGGCCTATGCCACCATTGGCGTGGCGGCGCCGGTCATCCTCATCGTGCTGCGCCTGCTGCAGGGCCTGGCGCTGGGCGGCGAGTACGGCGGCGCGGCGATCTACGTAGCCGAGCACGCTCCGGACCACAAGCGCGGTGCCTACACCAGCTGGATCCAGTGCACCGCCACCGGCGGCCTGCTGCTGTCACTGGTGGTGATCTGGGGTTGCCGCCAGCTCACCGGCGATGAGTTCGAGACCTGGGGCTGGCGCCTGCCGTTCCTGATCTCCATCGTGCTGCTGGGCATCTCCACCTGGATTCGCCTGTCCATGCACGAGTCGCCAGCGTTCCTGAAGATGAAGGCCGAGGGCAAGGTGAGCAAGTCGCCGCTCAAGGAGTCCTTCACCCACTGGAGCAACCTGAAGATCGTGCTGATCGCGCTGTTCAGCATCAACGCCGGGCAGGCGGTGACCTTCTATGCGGCGCAGTTCTACGTGATGTTCTTCCTGACCCAGGTGCTCAAGGTCGACCCGGCGCTGTCCAATGGCCTGCTGATCATCTCCCTGGTGATCGGCGCGCCGCTGTTCGTGGTCATGGGCTGGCTGTCGGACAAGGTCGGGCGCAAGCCGGTGCTGGTTGCCGGCCTGCTGCTGGCGACGGTGTTCTACTTCCCGCTGTTCAAGGCGCTGACCCATTACGCCAACCCGCAGATCGACGCGGCCTCGCGGCAGGCGCCGGTCACCGTGATGGCCGATCCGGCCACCTGTACCTTCCAGTTCGATCCGGTGGGCAAGGCCAAATTCGACAGCGCCTGTGACAAGGCCAAGACCCTGCTGGTGAAGGGTGGCGTGCCCTACAGCACGGTGGCCGCGCCGGCCGGCAGCGAACTGGTGGTGACGGTGGGCGAGAAGCGCATCGAGGGCTTCGACGCCGCCGCCCTGGGCGCTGCGGTGAAGGAGGCCGGCTACCCGACGGTGGCCGATTCCTCGCTGGTGAACCGGCCGATGGTGGTGGCGATCATCGTCGCGCTGATCTTCATCGCCACCTGCTGCTACGGCCCGCTGGCGGCGCTGATGGTCGAGCTGTTCCCGACGCGCATCCGCTACACCTCGCTGTCGCTGCCGTACCACATCGGCAACGGCTGGTTCGGCGGGCTGCTGCCGACCATCTCGTTTGCCCTGGTGGTGTACACCGGCAATATCTTCTACGGCCTGTGGTACCCGGTGCTGATTACGGCGATGAGCCTGGTCTGCTCGCTGCTGTTCCTGAAGGAGACGAAGAACAACGATATCCACGCGGATTGATCCTCGGCTGACATGAACGGGCCCGGCTGGATGCCGGGCCTTTTCATTCGTGCCGGGAGCGTAGGAGCGGACTCTGTTTGCGATGGGCATCCGGTGTGATGCAGGCTCATCGCGGACGGAGTCCGCTCCTACGAAATGCATGACACCGGCGCCGAGTTGAGTGTTTGTAGGGCGGATAACCCGGAACGGGTTATCCGCCACGACGGCGGATAACGCCGTAGGCGTTATGCGCCCTACGGGAGCGATCGGCAGTAGCTGGAGCCGCTGGGTAGGAGCGGACTTTATCCGCGATGGGTATCCGGAGTGATGCAGGCTCATCGCGGAAGGAGTCCGCTCCTACGAACAGCCTGGCGTCGGCAGCAACAAGGAGGCACGTTCGTAGAATGGGTGGAGCGCAGCGATACCGATGCGGTTGGTGCGCGGAAATCGATGGGTATCGTTGCGCTCCACGCCATCCTGCGTTCGAGGTTCGACGGGAAATGCGGTGTGCGGCAAAAACAAAAGGCGCCCGAAGGCGCCCTTTGCGTATAGCTGCGGCAATCAGCGGAAAGCCGGCACCACATGCTGGATGAACAGCTCCAGCGACTTCTTCTTCTGCGCATAGGGCAGGCTGTTGTCGGCCCAGAAGCTGAACTCGTCCACGCCCAGTTCCTGGTAGTGGCGGATGCGCGCGATGATTTCTTCCGGGGTGCCGATCATGGTGTTCCTGCGGATGTTCTCCAGCTCGAACTCCGGGCGCTCCTTGAACTTCTCCTCGGGGCTGGGCGGCAGCAGGCCGTTGACCGGGGTCTGCTTGTTGCCGAACCAGGCGTCGAAGGTGCGGTAGAAGCGCGAGATGGCCTCGGCGCCGACCTTCCAGCCTTCCGGGTCGTCGGCGGTGTGCACGTGGGTGTGGCGCAGCACCATCAGTTGCGGGCGCGGCACGTCCGGGTTGTTGGCCAGGGCGGCTTCGAACTTGTTCTTCAGGTCGACGACTTCCTCGTCACCCTTCATCAGCGGCGTGACCATCACGTTGCAGCCATTGGCCACGGCGAAGTTGTGCGAATCCGGATCGCGGGCGGCGATCCACATCGGCGGGGTCGGCTTCTGGATCGGCCGCGGCGAGGAGGTGGAAGTGGGGAACTTCCAGATTTCGCCGTCGTGGGCGACATCGCCCTGCCACAGCGCCTTCACCACCGGGACCATTTCCCGTAGCGCCTGGCCGCCGCTGGAGGCGGGCATGCCGCCGGCCATGCGGTCGAATTCATACTGGTAGGCGCCACGGGCCAGGCCGACTTCCATGCGACCGTTGCTGATCACGTCGAGCAGGGCGCATTCACCGGCCACGCGGATGGGGTGCCAGAACGGCGCGATGATGGTGCCGGCGCCCAGGCGGATGGTTTCGGTGCGCGCGGCCAGGTAGGCCAGCAGCGGCATCGGGCTGGGCGAGATGGTGTATTCCATGGCGTGGTGCTCGCCGATCCAGACGGTGGAGAACCCGCCGGCCTCGGCCATCAGCGTCAGCTCGGTGAGCTCCTCGAACAGCTGGCGGTGGCTGGGCTGGTCGTCGTAGCGCTCCATGTGCACGAACAGGGAAAACTTCATATCGCTTACCTCGAACCTTTCTTGTTTCCGGCGCGGCAGCCGGCGGGGGGATGCGCAGGCACGCATCACTGCTTGGGGTGGTCAGGTGCGGCGGCTGGATGGACGGCTGTGTCCGCACGATGGACCTGATGCATATTGGTATACCATAATATGGAATGTCTGCAAGGCGTTTCTGACCGGAGCAGACCAAGGGAGTACGAAGGATGAACCTCAAACAAAAACTGATCCTCGCCTTTTCCACCATTGCCAGCCTGCCTGTGATTCTTGTCGCCGTTCTGGTGATTCTCAACCTGCGCGGCGAGGCGCGGGACGGCTTCATCGACGGCAGCGGCCGCGAAATCCGCCAGGTCGAGAACGCCATGCAGATCTTCTTCGACGGCATCACGCAGAACGTCGAATACCTCGCCAGCCACCCGCAGCTGATGGCGGTGGACGGCAGCCTCAAGCAGTACATCGGCGCCGACGCCGCGCAACATCCGACCGGAGAGCTGGACAAGCGCGTCTTCGACCTGTTCGCCGGCCTGGCGCAGAGCCACCCGGATTACGCCTACGTCTCCCTCGGCACCCGTGAGGGCGGCTACAGCTTCTGGCCGGGTGACGAGAAGCTCGCCAGCTACGACCCGCGCACCCGCCCGTGGTACCAGGCGGCCATGGCCCAGCCGGGCAGGACCCTGCGCACCAAGGCCTACTACTGAGCGGCGGACAAGGTGGTGCTGGTGAGCAGCGTGCGCACCTTCGCCAACCAGTTCGGCGCGCAGGGCGGGGTGGTCAACATCGACGTCTCGCTCAAGCGCCTGACCGACATCGTCAAGGGCATCCGCCTGGGCGAATCGGGCTACCTGATGCTGATGGAGGGCGACGGCACCATCCTGGTCGACCCGCACAACCCGGAGAACAACTTCAAGCAACTGGGCGAACTGGGCGGCGAGTTCCAGCGCCTGGCCAGCGCGCAGAAGGGCCTGGTGGAGCTGGAGATCGACGGCGAACCCTATCTCGCCAACGTCTGGCCATCGGAGGCGCTGGGCTGGCGCTTCGTCGGGCTGATCAAGGAAAGCGAAGTGATGAGCGCGGCGACCCGCCTGACCTGGGGCGTGGCGCTGGTAGCGGTGATCATCGCCCTGGTGTTCGCCGGCCTCGGCTCGCTGTTCGCCGGCCTGGTGGTGCGCCCGGTACGCGCTGTGGCCGCCGGCCTGGAAGGCATTGCCCAGGGCGATGGCGACCTCACCGGTCGCCTTGCCATACGTGGGCGCGACGAGACGGCGCAGCTGGCCGGCTGGTTCAACCAGTTCCTCGATGCCATCCGCGCCTTGGTGCAGAGCATCGGCGCCGCCGCCGGCAGCATCCACCAGAGTTCCGGCAGCAGCCGCGAGACCTCCCAGGCGCTGGCCGATACCGCCGCACGCCAGCGCGAGGCGGTGGACATGGTCTCCACCGCGTTCAACGAAATGGTGATGACCGCCAACGAGGTGGCGCGCTCCTGCAGCCAGGCGGCGGACTCCGCCGACAGCGGCCAGCGCCAGGCCCACGACGGCCAGCAGCAGATCGACGAAGCGGTGGACAGCGTCGGTCGCCTGAGCGAGGAGATCGCCCATTCCGCCGATGCCATGCGCCAGCTGGAGCAGGACAGCAACGATATCCAGTCGATTCTCGGCACCATCCGTTCCATCGCCGAGCAGACCAACCTGCTGGCGCTCAACGCGGCCATCGAGGCGGCGCGCGCCGGCGACCAGGGCCGCGGTTTTGCCGTAGTGGCCGACGAGGTGCGCGCGCTGGCGCGGCGCACGGCGGAGTCCACCGGGGAGATCGACAACCTGCTCGGCACCCTGGCCCGCCGCACCCACGACACCGGCCGGCAGATGCAGTCGAGCCTGGAGGCTTCGCAGCGCACCGTGGGCTCGATCCGCGAGGCGCGCGCGTCCTTCGAGGCGATCCGCGAGTCGGTGGACGTGATCCGCGACATGAACGCCCAGATCGCCACCGCCGCCGAGGAGCAGCACCAGGTGGCGGAGGAGATCAACCGGCACATCAGCCAGATCCACCGCGACGCCCAGGAAGTCGCCGGGCTGGCCGACGCCACGCGGGGCGATGCGCAGACTCTGGGCGGATTGTCGGACGAGTTGAACCGGCTGGTGTCGCGCTTCAGGACCTGATGCCGAAAAGGGCTCGCGAAGGTGGGCCCTTTTGGGGAGAGGGTGCTGGTTTCCCCGTAGGAGCGGACTCCGTCCGCGATGCTGTCCGTCGCGATGCAGGCCTATCGCGGACGGAGTCCGCTCCTACGCAGTGCCTATCTCCGCGATTCTGTCGTAGGGCGCATAACGCGCCAGCGTTATCCGCCGGCCGACACCATG
This sequence comes from Pseudomonas nitroreducens, assembly GCF_014204515.1. Taxonomy (GTDB): domain Bacteria; phylum Pseudomonadota; class Gammaproteobacteria; order Pseudomonadales; family Pseudomonadaceae; genus Pseudomonas; species Pseudomonas nitritireducens_A. The sequence continues at coordinate 352,680 of NZ_JACHLI010000004.1, forward strand.
GCGGATAACCTGTCCCAGGTTATGCGCCCTACGGACTGATGGAGGGATAAGGGGCTCGCGAAGGCGGACCATTTTTCATCGATAGGCACTTCCGCGAGATCAAAGGCCCCTCACCCTAACCCTCTCCCGCAAGCGGGAGAGGGGACCGTTCGGCACAGGATGCAACCGTAGCGTCAGCCGGCACGGGCTGCCCCCTCTCCCTCCGGGAGAGGGCTGGGGTGAGGGGAATGCATCGGCACGGAGTCAAATTGGTGGAGGGAGGAGCGCAGCCAGCGTAATCCGCCGGCCGACACCATGGCTTTCCCCCGTAGGAGCGGACTCTGTCCGCGATGCTGGCCGGCGCGATGCAGGCCTATTGCGGACGGAGTCCGTTCCTACGCAGTGCTCACCTCCGCGCTGCCTGCGTAGGGCGCATAACGCGCCAGCGTTATCCGCCGGCCGACACCATGGCGGATAACCTGTTCCAGGTTATGCGCCCTACCGCTACCGCCAAGCGCCGAAATTGTGGCGAGAACGGAATGTGCCTCATCGCAGGTCGTGCGCGCGAATCCGAGGGCGAGGGCAGGGCGCGGGGCCATCCGACGGACAAAAGAAAAGCCCCTTCTCACTCCCGCAAGAAGGGGCCTGCGCCGGACGGCGAAAGATCAGGCGGTCAGGCGAAGGCCTGCAGGGCGCCCATCTTTCCGCGGCAGTAAATCATCGGGGTGATCTGCTGGTCCGGCACGATCAGGTTCTTCACCGCACCGACCAGGATGGCGTGGTCACCGCCTTCGTATTCGCGCCACAGCTCGCATTCGATGATGGCGGTGGCGTTTTCCAGCAGCGGGTTGCCGCGCTCGCTCAGGGTCCACTCGATGCCCTGGGCCTTGTCCTTGCCCTTGCTGGCGAAGGCGTAGGCCTCGCCCTTCTGGTCGGCGGAGAGCAGGTGGATGGCGAACTGCTTGCGACGGATCAGTACCGGGTAGGAATCGGAGCTGTAGTTGGGGCAGAACAGCACCAGCGCCGGGTCCATCGACAGGGAGCTGAAGGCACTCGCGGTGAGACCGACCACCTGGCCATCGTCGTCCATCGTGGTGATGACGGTGACGCCGGAGGGGAAGGAGCCCATGACTTGTTTGTAGGCAGCGTGGTCGATCATTGCGAGTACCTGTCTTGTGAGCCGGCCATCGGGAGTGGTCGTTTCGTCTGATGGTATACCGTAATACTTCGAAAGCAAGCGCTTTCTCTTCCCGATGGATGGACGGCGACAGGCCGACCGTCGGCTGCAGGCTACGGATTACGGGGCTTTCGCCGATAAAGGGAGGTGCCGCAAGACGGCCCGCGGGCAGCCAGACGACCAACGGCTACGCAGAAACCTCTTGCTTGGTATTTGGAATACCATAATATTGCCTCCGTCACCGCAGCGCCGTTTCTGCCCGATTCAGGGCGCCGGATGACCTGACCTTACAAAGACAATAAGCAAGGCAAAAACGATGTCCGATACTCCGCTGATCGAGAACCATACCGTCGATTACGTGCCGCCGGCCGAGCGCCATGGGCGTTCCCGCGACCTGTTCACGCTGTGGTTCAGCACCAACATCGCACCGCTGCCGGTGGTCACTGGCGCGATGGCGATCCAGGTGTTCCATCTCGACCTGCTCTGGGGGCTGATCGCCATTGTCCTGGGCCACATGTTCGGCGGCGTGTTCCTCGCCCTGGCCTCGGCGCAGGGTCCGCAGATGGGCATCCCGCAGATGGTCCAGAGCCGCGGCCAGTTCGGCCGCTACGGCGCCTTGCTGATCGTGTTCTTCACCGCGCTGATCTACGTCGGCTTCTTCATCTCCAACATCGTCCTGGCGGGCAAGTCGATCCAGGGACTGGTGCCGGCGACCCCCACGCCGGTGGCGATCATCCTCGGCGCGCTGAGCGCCACGGCCATCGGCGTGATCGGCTACCGCTTCATCCACACCCTCAACCGCATCGGCACCTGGGTGATGGGCGGCGCACTGCTGGTGGGCTTCGCCATCATGTTCGGCGGCGACCTGCCGGCGAACTTCCTCTCCCGCGGCGCCTTCAACCTGTCCGGCTTCCTGGCCACCCTGTGCCTGGGCATCATCTGGCAGATCAGCTTCGCGCCCTACACCTCGGACTACTCGCGCTACCTGCCGGCCAGCGTCGGCATCGGCAAGCCGTTCCTGGCGACCTTCGCCGGCGCGGTGGCGGGCACCAGCCTGTCGTTCAGCTTCGGCGCCGTCGCCGTGCTGGCAACCCCGGAAGGCACCGACGCCATGGTGGCGGTGAAGCAGGCCACCGGCCTGTTCGGCCCGATCCTGATGCTGCTGTTCCTGCTCAACATCATCAGCCACAACGCGCTGAATCTTTATGGTGCGGTGCTCTCCATCGTCACCTCGATCCAGACCTTCGCCGGCAGCTGGACGCCCAGCGTGCGCGTGCGGGTGGCGTTGTCCTCGGTGGTGCTGGCGGGCAGCTGCGTGATGGCGCTGGGTGCCTCGGCCAACTTCATCTCGCAGTTCATCGGCCTGATCCTGACGATGCTGATCGTGCTGGTGCCCTGGGCCTCGATCAACCTGATCGACTTCTACCTGATCAAGCGCGGCCGCTACGACATCAACTCGATCTTCCGCCGCGACGGTGGCGTATACGGGCGCTTCAACCCGCATGCGATCATCGCCTACTTCCTCGGCATCATCGTCCAGCTGCCGTTCGCCAACACCTCGCTGTTCGTCGGTCCCTACGCCAACTACATCGACGGCGTGGACCTGTCCTGGCTGGTCGGCCTGCTGGTCACCATCCCGCTGTACTACTGCCTGGCCACCCGCGGCCAGACGCGCGAAGCTGGCCAGCCGGTGGCGCTGGGCATCGCCGAGTAAGCGTTTCGACCTGGGTTTTACACTCTCTGCCCCGCCGGGTTTCGGTGGGGCTTTTTTTTGCCCGGGGCCTGGGCGGGGGATCGGGAAGTAGTCGCGAGCAGGCTCGCTTTCACAGGCAGACGCCAGGTTCACTGGCCAATGTTGGAGCGAGCTTGCTCACGAACCGAACGGCACGAAGTTGATAGAGCGCGCGGGAGGGTCTCAGCGAATGAAATGCACCTTGCCGGTGTCGTCATTGCCCATGTAGATGCCGTACACGCCCGCCTGGCGTTCCTCGATGTAGCGTTCGAGGATCTGCCGGATCGCCGGGTAGTAGATGGAGTCCCAGGGGATTTCTTCCGGGGCGAAGAACTTCACCTGCAGCGTCTCGGGGCCGTGTTCGCCGGTCTCCTCGATCACGCTGGCGCGGAAGATGATGTAGACCTCGCTGATCTTCGGCACGCTGAAGAGGGAGTAGGGCGAGACGATGTCGGCGCGTACGCCGGTCTCTTCCCAGACTTCGCGCAGGGCCGCCTGCTCGGTGGTTTCGCCGTTCTCCATGAAGCCGGCCGGTAGCGTCCAGGTGCCGGGGCGTGGCGGAATGCCGCGCTGGCAGAGCAGGTACTTGCCGTCGCGCTCGATGATGCAGCCGGCAATGACCTTGGGGTTCTCGTAGTGGATATAGCCGCAGCCCGCGCAGGTAAGGCGCTCATGGGTGTCCCCCGGCGGGCACTGGCGGCTCAGGCCACCACTGCCGCAGGCGGGACAGAAGCGCGGGGCGGGCATGGCGTCAGCGGCCTATGCGCGGCTCTTTGAGCGCGATGGGGGTGGCGATGTCGCGCACGCTGCCGGCGCCGTCCTGCTTGGAGCGCAGGTAGTCCAGGGCGACCTTGGCGGCGGCGCGTACGTGGTCGACCGAGGCCTGGTGAGCAGCGACCGGGTCGCCGCTCTTGATCGCCTCGACCATGCGTTCCATTTCCTGGTTACTGGCGGCGCGGCGGTTCTCCTGGGACACGGAAGTTGCCCGCAGGTAGCTGATGCGCGCCTGCAGCTGGCGCAGCTGGGTAGCGGCGGTGCGGTTGCCCGAGCCTTCGAGCAGCACGTCGTAGAAGCCCTGCACCGACTCGATCACCTGCTGCAGCTCGCCGTCTTCCAGCGCCTGGCGGTTCTCTTCCAGCGCGCGCTCCAGGTTGCGGATGTCACGGGCCTTGGCGTTGAGGGTGAAGAGCTGGACGATCAGGCCTTCGAGCACGCAGCGCAACTCGTAGATGTCGACCGCGTCTTCCAGGGTGATGATGGCGACGCGCGGACCCTTGGCATCGGCGAACTCCACCAGGCCCTCGGACTCCAGGTGGCGCAGCGCCTCGCGCACCGAGGTGCGGCTGACGCCCAGGCGATCGCACAGATCGCGCTCCACCAGGCGGTCGCCCGGCAGCAGCTGGAAGTTGAGGATGGCGCCGCGCAGCTTGTCGAGGACGATTTCGCGCAGGGTGACGGGGTTGCGATTGACCTTGAAGCTATCGTCGAGTGGCAAGCGTTTCATGGGGTCCGCTCTGTGTTCTGGCTGTCCATAGGAAGAACGATGGAGCACCTTGCAGTGCTCCATCGTCAAGTCGGGCCAGCAATCAACCACGTTCCTCGGCGTCGGCCTCGGCGAAGGCTTCGCGGGCGAGGCGGAAACTGTCCACCGCCGCGGGAACCCCGCAATAGATGCCGACCTGCAGGAGGATTTCGCGGATCTGCTCGCGGGATAAGCCGTTACGCAGGGCGCCGCGCACATGCAGCTTGAGTTCGTGGGGGCGGTTGAGTGCCGAAATCATCGCCAAGTTTATCATGCTGCGTTCCTTGAGCGATAAGCCGTCCCGGCCCCAGACGTGGCCCCAGCAGTACTCGGTGACCATCTCCTGGAGCGGGCGGGTGAAGTCGTCGGCGTTCTGGATCGACTTGTTGACGTAGGCCTCGCCCAGCACCTGGGTGCGGATGGCCAGGCCTTTTTCGTATTTCTCGTTGCTCATCGGTCGCTCCTGTCCATCCCTGTAGGAGCGAGGGGGACGCCATCGTTATTGCTCGCGAACCCTGCCCAGCTTCGGTGTCGCCGGGTAATCCGTTCGCGAGCAAGCTCGCTCCTACGAAAAGCAAACAGCCCCGGCGCCCGAGGCCATTCAATAAAAAAGGCCGCTGCCGAGGGTGCTGGCGAGCGGCCTTGGAAAGCTTTAGCCGGCTATCTCCGGCAGTGCACCGAGCTTGCCGCGGTGATAGACCATCGGGGTGACCTCCTGCTCCGGCAGGATCAGGTTCTTCACCGCGCCGACGATGATCGCGTGGTCGCCGCCGTCGTACTCGCGCCACAGCTCGCATTCGATGATCGCCGTGGCCTTGGTCAGCAGCGGGTTGCCCAGCTCGCTCAGGCGCCACTCGATGCCCTTGGCCTTCTCCTTGCCCTTCTTGGCGAAGGCATAGGCCTCGGCCTGCTGGTCGGAGCACAGCAGGTGGATGGCGAACTGCTTGCTGTCACGCAGGATCGGGTAGGTGTCCGAGCCGTAGTTGGGGCAGAACAGCACCAGCGCCGGGTCGATGGACAGCGCGCTGAACGCGCTGGCGGTGATGCCGACGATCTCGCCGTCGGCGTCCAGGGTGGTGACCACGGTGACGCCGGACGGGAAGGAGCCCATCACTTCTTTGTAGATGCCAGGTTCGATCATCTCGTCGCTCCTCTTAGCGCATCACGAAGGGATCGGGCATGGGCGCCTGTGAGAGGTTGATCCACACCGTCTTCAGCTCGGTGTAGGCCAGCACCGAATCGATGCCGCTCTCACGGCCGTAGCCGCTGTTGTGGAAGCCGCCGATGGGCGCCATGGCGGACACCGCGCGGTAGGTGTTGACCCAGATGATCCCGCTGCGCACGCCGCGGGCCATGCGATGGGCGCGGCCCAGGTCGCGGGTCCAGATGCCGGCGGCGAGGCCGAACTGGGAGTCGTTGGCCATGGCCAGCGCTTCGGCCTCATCCTTGAAACGGATGACCGAGGCGACGGGGCCGAAAACTTCTTCCTGCATGATCTTCATCGAATGGCTGTCGCACTCGAACAGGGTCGGCTCGTAGAACCAGCCCTCGGCGTCGATCGACGGACGCTTGCCGCCCAGGCGCAGGCGCGCGCCTTCGGCCAGGGCGTCGGCGACCAGGCCTTCGACCACGGCGAGCTGCTGCGCGGTGGCCATGGGGCCCATCTCGCTCTGCTCGTCCTGCGGGTTGCCGATGCGGATGCGCTGGGCGCGTTCGACCAGGCGGGCGACGAACTCGTCGTAGATCTCGTCCTGCACCAGCAGGCGCGAACCAGCCACGCAGCTCTGCCCGGAGGCGGCGTAGATGCCGGCCACGGCGCCATTGATGGCGCTGTCCAGGTCGGCGTCGGCGAAGATGATGTTGGGCGACTTGCCGCCCAGCTCCAGCGACAGCTTGGCGAAGTTCTCCGCGCTGCTGCGCACCACGTGGCGCGCGGTCGCGGCGCCGCCGGTGAAGGCGATCTTGCGCACCAGCGGGTGGCGGGTCAGCGCCGCGCCAGTGCTCGGGCCGAAGCCGGTGACCACGTTGACCACGCCAGCCGGGAAGCCGGCCTCGGTGGCCAGGCGGGCCAGTTCGAGGATGGTCGCCGAGGCATGTTCCGACGGCTTGAGCACGATGGTGTTGCCGGCGGCCAGGGCCGGGGCCAGCTTGATCGCGGTCAGGTACAGCGGGCTGTTCCACGGGATGATCCCGGCGACCACGCCCAGCGGCTCGTGCACGGTGTAGGCGAACAGGTCGGGCTTATCCAGCGGCAGGGTGCCGCCTTCGAGCTTGTCGGCCAGGCCTGCGGTGTAGTGGAAGAACTCCGGCAGGTAGCCGACCTGGCCGCGGGTCTCGCGGATCAGCTTGCCGTTGTCGCGGCTTTCCAGCTGCGCCAGGTGTTCCTTGTTCTCGGCGATCAGGTCGCCCAGGCGGCGCAGCAGCTTGCCGCGGGCGGTGGCGGTGAGGCCACGCCAGGCCGGGTCGTTGAAGGCGCGCTGGGCAGCTTGCACGGCGCGCTCGACATCGGCTTCGTCGGCGTCGGGCAGTTCCGCCCAGGGCCGTGCCAGGGCGGGATTGAGGCTCTCGAAGGTCTTGCCGGAGACGGCGTCGACCCACTGGCCATCGATGAACATCTGGAAGCGTGCGAGGGTCATGCGACATTCCCCTGTACGTGATTCTTGGAAGTCTGTGCCTGCTGCAGGAAGTCCAGCAGCATCTGATTCACCAGCCGCGGCGACTCCACCGGCATCATGTGGCGCTGTTCTTCGAGCACCGCTACCTTGGCGCCCGGAATGCGTTCGGCCAGTTCGGTGGCCATCTTCGGCGTCGAGCCCGGGTCCAGCTCACCGGTGGCGACCAGGGTCGGCACCTTGATGCTGCCCAGGTCGTCCACACGGTACATGTCCTGCGTGGCGAACAGCGTGTAAGTAGTCAGATAGCCCTGCGGATCGTTGCTGGCAAGGGTCTGGCGGATCGCGGCGATCTGCGCCGGGTTGGCGGCCTGGTACTCGCGGCTGAACCAGCGCGACAGGGCGGCCTCGGCGTTGGCGTCCGGGCCGTGCTCGGCGGCCTGGCGGGTCCGCTCGATCACCCCGGCGCGCTGCTCGGCGCTGCGGTTGAACACGCTGTTGAGCACCACCAGCCCGTCGATGCGCTCCGGGTAGTGCAGGGCGAACGCCCGCGCCACCAGGCCACCCATGGAGAAGCCGATGACCGTGGCGCTGGCGATACCCAGGTGGTCGAGCAGCTCGCGCAGCTGGTCGGCGTAACCGACCAGCCCGCAATCCGGCTGCGGCAGCTGACTCGCGCCATGGCCCAGCATGTCATAGGCGATGACCTGGAAGTGCGGGGCCAGACCGACGATCTGGCCGCCCCACATTTCCTTGTTCAGGCCGACGCCGTGGATCAGTACCACGGGGTGGCCCTGGCCGGTCGCCAGGTAACTGGTGCCGGCCGGTGTGCGTTCAGCGGTGAGCCGAATCATGGAGCGCTCCTGCACGGTGTGGATCACTGAGCCTGTTCGGCGGCCAGTTCTTCCAGGTCGATGTAACGGTTACCGATGCGCGGGTGCAGACGGCCACCGTCGGCGGCGCCCAGGACCACGACGATCTCGTCGGCGCGCGGGGCGTCTTCGATCTGCATTTCCAGGGTGATGTAGTGCGAGCGCAGGCCTTCGTCGTCCTTGTGCATCATCGGGATCTGGATCGAGGTGCCCGGACCGCCGCGCTTGTTGGTGAAGCTCAGGTAGCTCTTGGCATCGACCGCCTGGCGGTAGTGGTTGCCGAAACGCAGGGTGTGGATCACGGCGGACGCGTGCTCGATTTCGCCATCGGCGCCGACCACGGCAGCCTTGCCGTAAGCCTGGATCTTGTCAGCGCCACCGATGGCGGTGGTCAGGCGCTCGACCATCAGCGCGCCGAGCTCGGAGCAGTGGGCCTTGATCTCGGGTTTCAGGTCTTCGACGAAGCCACGACCGGCCCACGGGTTCTTGATCACCACGGCCAGGCCGACCATGGTCACCGGGGTGTCGGTAGCCTTGCCGGCTTCGATGAAGGTCTGCTCGCTGTAGGTGACGATCTTGCGAATCTCGAAACTCATGGGTCGCTCCAGTTATGACTGCGGCTGGGTTGGGGAAGGAATTCGGTATCATGGTATACCATAATACAGTTTGCGCAAGGCCTCATTTCTCCTGGGGAAAAGGCCCTGCGCCAGGGGTGACGTGGGGGTGGCCGCGGTGGCTGGACGTAAGGCGACAGGCGGTAGGGGGCTGAAAGCGGCGCTTCGGTGCTGCGTCGCGGCGCGGTATCCTTGGCGCCACTGGCCGGCGCGCATGGCGCCGGAGTCCTTCTGGAGAGCCATCGAGCATGAAACAGGAAATCGCCACCGTGACCGTCAGCGCCGAGCACTGGGGGCGCGAAGCCGAAGCGGTGGATAACGCCCGCGTGACGGTGACCCTCAGTGCGCCGCAGGAAGGCGTGATCGAAGTGAGCTTCAAGGGCCAGCTGGATGCGCCGGAAGAGCCGACCCATGTCTGTGTGACGCTGGAGAATGGGCTCTCTTATTACGGAGAGATCCAGGGCGGTGAGGCGAATGCAGAGGGTGGGTCGATTCGCTTTGAGGGGGAGTTAATCGATCTGGAGGGGTTCTGAGGCAATTCTCCGCCTGCGTAGGAGCGGACTTTGTCCGCGATGTGTCTGCCTCGCTCCGGGTTTTTCGCGCCGCTTTGGCGTGCGCGCGCACTTCTTGTTTCGCCCCCTCGGGCGACCTACTTTGGCAAACGACGGATGGCCGCCCCACCCAAAGTAGGCAAAGGTCTTGCCCCGGACATCCGGTTTTTCGCTTAGGCGAAAAATTCCCTCGTTGAAGCGCAGTTTCAGGGGCCCGAACTAGGCGTCCCCCCACGAAGGGCCATCCCTGGCCCATCGCGGCTCTCGCGACATCCATGTCGCTCAACCCCTGAAACT
>NZ_JACHLI010000005.1 GCF_014204515.1 Pseudomonas nitroreducens
GTCGCATTCCTGGGCTTGGACGTCAGGCTCAAGGAATCCGGGCGCTATAGCGGCCGGCGAAAACTGACCAAACAAGGCGACCCGGAAATCCGCCGACTGCTCTACAACGCCGCCATGGCCGCCTCGCGAACCCAGCGCTGGCGGGAGCTTTACCAGGGTTATCTGGCGCGCGGCCTGAAGAGAACCCAGGCGCTGGTGATCCTGGCGCGCAAACTGACTCGCATTGCCTTTGCCCTGATGACGACTGAGCAGGCGTATCGGCCTGCGGCCGATACGCGGGGGTAGACATAGAATCTCCTACGCCAGTCCGGCAGTCGGAGCCGCGGCCGCTCTGGTAGGGCGCATAACGCGCCAGCGTTATCCGCCGGGGCGCTTCCGGCGGATAACCCGTTTCGGGTTATGCGCCCTACGGTCTGGAATGGCGATGCTCGCTCCTACAGGCCGGCTCCGGCGCTTCCCTGTAGGAGCGAGCTTGCTCGCGAACCGCCCAACGCAGATATCCTACCCCGTAGGGGCGTTGTCTCCTCTGAACCCCCCGCCCCACGCTATTTCCGGGTGAACGACTCAAGTATTATCCGGCCCCGCCGATAGCCTCGGCAGCCCGGCGTACCCCGCCGGCACTCCCCTCGAACCGAAGCTGGCCGCTCCTCGAACCACGGGCGACGGCCTGCCGTTGTGTGCAGAAACAGAAAATGAATCAACCCCGCTCCCGCATCGCCCTGCAATTGGCGATGGCCCTGGCCGTGCTGCTGATCCTGTTGATCAGCGGCAGCACGCTGTTTGCCTTGCGCTCGCTGGACAGCGCTACCCTGACCACCCGCGAAGAACACCTCGCCAGCGAGGCGCGCCTGCTGGCGGACCAACTTGAAACCTTCCACGGCACCCTGCGCGAGAGCACCCAGCGCCTCGCCGGGCTGTTCGAGCAGCGCTTCGCCGTCGGCCTGAAAGCTCGTCCCGACGAGCGCGTGCCGGTTGCTGCACTGCAGGCCCCGGCGCTGTACCTGGGCGACACCCGCCTGAACGGCGACTTCACCCTGGTCGACGAATTCCGCCAGCTCACCGCCGGCGTCGCGACCGTGTTCGTGCGCGATGGCGAGGACTTCGTGCGCATCACCACCTCGCTGACCAAGCAGGACGGCAGCCGTGCCATTGGCACCGTGCTCGATCACAACAGCCCGGCCTACCCGTTGCTGCTGCGCGGCGAGAGCTACGTTGGCCGCGCGCTGCTGTTCGACCGCTTCTACATGACCCAGTACACCCCGGTGCGCGACTCCGCCGGGCGGGTGATCGCCGTGCTGTTCGTCGGCTTCGACTACACCGACGCGCAGAAGCGTCAGTTCGACAACCTCGGCCGCTTCCGCCTCGGCCAGGGCGGCTCGCTGGCGCTGCTGGATGAACAGCATCACTGGCTGGTACCGCCAGCTGGCGCGCGCAACCCCGAACGCGCTGCCGACAGCCTTGCCAGCCTGCTGGAAAGCCCCGGCCGCGGCCGCTTCTGGAACGATGGCCAGGACGACTTCTACAGCGTGGCGCAGCCCTTCGCCGGCGGTCCCTGGAGCGTTGTGGCGAGCATGCCCAAGGACGAAATCCGCGCCGTGACCTGGCGCGTCGGCGGCCAACTGGCCATGGGCAGCCTGATCGCCATGCTGCTGGCGGTGATCGCCACCACCTGGCTGCTGCAGCGCCGTCTGCGCCCGCTGGGTGACCTGGTGCGCCAGGCCCACGCGCTGGGCGCTGGTGACCTGGGCGCGCGACTGTCCGTTTCCAGCCGCGACGAGATCGGCGACCTGGCGCGCAGCTTCAACCAGATGGGCGAAGCGCTTTCGAGCATGGTCGCGCGGGTGCGCGGCGCGGCGGAGGAAGTGGGGCATTGCTCGCGTTCGTTGTCGGGCCTGTCCAGTGGCGCCTACGCCGGCATGGAGCAACAGTCCGGCGAGATCAACAGCATGGCCGGCGCCGTGGAAGAGTTCAGCGCCACCTCCATGGACATCGCCGACAACATGCGCAGCACCGAGCGCATGGCCAGCGAGAACACCAAACAGACGCGCATCGGCCTGCAGTCCATGGACGACGCCTCTGCCGCGCTGGCGCAGATCGCCGGCGCGCTGGAGCAGACCGTGGAGCGGGTCAACCGCCTGGGTGCACGTTCCCAGGAGATCGGCAGCATCGTCGGGGTGATCACCTCGATTGCCGAGCAGACCAACCTGCTGGCGCTCAACGCCGCCATCGAGGCCGCCCGCGCCGGCGAGCAGGGGCGCGGCTTTGCCGTGGTCGCCGATGAGGTGCGCAGCCTGGCGGCGCGTACCCAGGCCGCCACCACGGAAATCTCGCAGATGATCGGCGCCATCCAGCAGGACACCGGCAGCGCCACCGAGACCATCGAGCAGGGCAACCAGCTGATGCAGCACGGCTTGGCGCTGAACGAGAAGGTCGCTGCGGCGCTGGCGCAGATTTCCCAGCAGAGCGGCGCGGCTGGCGAGCAGTTCGCCGCGATCACCACCGCCACCCAGGAGCAGAGCCGCACCGCGACCCTGCTCAGCAGCAACCTGCAGGGCATCGCCCAGGCCAACAGCGAACAGCGTCAGGTGGTGGCCGATCTGGCGCAGACAGTGCGCGAGCTGGACAGCCTGGCTGCCGGCCTGCGTGACGAGGTCGGGCGCTTCCGCTGAAACGCCGGGCAGGTCAGTCCTTGAGCTGGCCCAGCCCGTACTCCAGGCTGGCGGCGGACAGCTCGCCCATCTGGCTGTGCTTCAGACGCCCCTGGGCGTCGTAGAACAGCGTGGTGGGCATGCCGTAGGAGCCGGTGGCCTGGCCCAGGCGGTTGCCGCTGTCGAGCAGCACCGCCGCCTCGCTCAGGCCCTGGTCGCGGAGGAAGCGCTGCACGGCTTCGGCGTTCTCGCCCTGGTTGACCAGCAGGAAGCGCACATCGCTGCGCTGCTTCTGCGCGGCCTCCAGCACCGGCATCTCGCGCCGGCACGGCGGGCACCAGGTGTCCCAGAGGTTGACCACCATGGGCCGCCCGTCCAGAGCACGCAGGTCCACGGCGGCGCCGCGCAGGTCCATCACCGTGAGCTGGGGAATCTGCTGGCTGCGGTCCAGCGCCGAGGTCACCGCCTTGCCGCCGCCCCACAGGCACACGCCGACCACGGCGGCGATGGCCAGCGGGCGGCGCAATTCGGTCCTGCGCCACGCCAGCACTCCGCCGATCAACGCGGCGGCAATCACCCCAGGCAGTCCGAGGAAGCCACCATCGCGGATATCCACGATGCTCAGCGGCGTCGCCGCGTATTGCTCGAAGTAGCGCGCGACGAAAGCCAGGCGCGCTACCAGCAGACCACCGAGCAGCATGGTAAACAGCGCGCCTTCGGGGTTGGCGCCGCGCTTGCGCCCGGCCAGCCAGCCGGTCAGCAGCGCGCCGAAGAAGCCGAGATAGAGCAGCACGTGGGGCAGGGGAATGGCCAGCGGGCCGAGGGTGAGACTGGTCAATGCGGATGCCTGGGAAAAAGGAAAACACGGTACAGCAGCCGACGCCGTGCGACAGCGCCGGGCTGTGGATAAATGTTTCGCCTCAGGCCGGCAGCGCCTCGGCCTGCTGCTCGCGCAGCTCCTCGGTCAGCCGCGTGGCGCAGGCGCCGACCTTGCGCACGGCCTCTTCGATGCGCGCCAGCTCGCGGTTGGAGTAGTTCATGCGGATGCAGTTGCGGTACTTGCCTGAGGCGGAAAAGATGTTGCCCGCCGCCACCTGCACGTTGTCGCGGCGCAGCTCCTGGTTCAGCCGCACGCTGTCGAACTGCGGGTCGAACTCGACCCAGAGCATGAAGCCGCCGCGTGGCCGGGTGACCCGTGCGCCCTCGGGGAAGTAGCGGCCGACCCATTCGGTCATCAGGTCGCGATGCCGCTGGTACTGCGCGCGCATGCGACGGATGTGCGGCTCGTAGTGGCCGCCGCCGACGAACTCGGCCAGGGCCATCTGCGGCTGCGGCGCGCAGGTGCCGCTGGCGATGTACTTGAAGTGCAGGATGCGGTCCAGGTAGCGCCCCGGCACCACCCAGCCGGTGCGCAGGCCGGGCGCCACGGTCTTGGAGAAGGAGCTGGCCAGCAGCACGCGGTCGTCGGTGTCGAAGGACTTGATGCTGCGCGGGCGCGGGAAGGCATAGGCCAGTTCGCCGTAGACATCGTCTTCCAGGATCGGCACGTCGTAGCGCGCCGCCAGCGTCAGCAGGGCACGCTTGCGCGCGTCGGGCATGATGTAGCCCAGCGGGTTGTTGCAGTTGGGCGTGAGCAGGATCAGCTTCACCGGCCACTGCTCCATGGCCAGCTCCAGTGCTTCCAGGCTGATGCCGTTCACCGGGTCTGTGGGGATTTCCAGCGCCTTCAGGCCATACGCCTTGAGCGCCTGCATGGCGCCGTGGAAGCTCGGCGAGTCGATGGCGATGATGTCGCCCGGCTCGCAGATGGCGCGCAGGGTGATCGCCAGCGCCTCCTGGCAGCCGGTGGTGATGACGATCTCGCTGGGCGGCACCTGGCAGCCGGAATCCAGCATCAGCCGGGCGATCTGCTCGCGTAGCGGCAGCGAACCCTGGATGCCTTCGTAGCCCAGGCTCTGCAGGTCCGATTTGCGCGCGGCATGCACCATGGCCCGTTGCAGCGGCTTGAGCGACGGGCTGGCGATATCCGGCGTGCCGCGCCCGAGCTGGACGAAGTTGCCACCCGGCGCGCGGCGCACCTGTTCCAGCACCTGATCCCACTGCGACACCTCCACCGGCCGCTGCGCCGGGCGGGTCATCGCCGGCATCGGCGGCAGCTCGCGGCGTTCGGGCACGAAGTAGCCGGATTTCGGCCGCGGCTCCACCAGCCCGGAATCCTCCAGCACGCGGTAGGCCTGCTGCACGGTGCTGATGCTGACGCCATGTTCCTCGCTCAGGGCGCGCACCGAGGGCAGACGGTCACCGGGCCGGTACAGGCCCTGCTCGATGCGTTCGCCCAAGGTGGCGGCCAGCTGCGCATAGCGTTTCATACAGATCTCCGGTGCCGGGTCGGTCCGGCGCGATGCAGTACAGATCGGGGAAAAATACGCCATTCAGAGCTATTTCGCTCGTCTCTGTATGGAAAAAACTTCCCTATGTTGAATCTGTAATGCTTTTCGCCGATTCGCCAAGCTGGTTCCACGTCCGAAGAACCCGACTGGAGGAGCGACGACATGAGCGGCCTGAGCGATGTGCGGCTGACCCTTTACCAACAGGAACTGCTGGAAATCCCCGGCGTGCGCGCGGCCCCGCGAGCCGCTGGCGAGTCGCGCTGGCAGCAGTTCTGGCGCCGGGTGCGCACCCGCAAGCAGCTGCTGGAGCTGAGCGACCAGCAACTGCAGGACATCGGCATCAGCCGCGAGCAGGCCAGGCTGGAAGCAATGCGGCCGTTCTGGCGCTGCTGAACGAGGATGTCCCCATGAGCGAGACGCGCGCTGCGGCGTTTGAACGGGTGGCCGCCGAACTGGGCTACGACTTCAGCGGTGAACTGAAGATCGGCGGCAACTACGTGCCCTTCCTCGTCGACGGTAATCAGGTGCACATCAGTGGGCAGATTCCTCGGGTCGGCGACGAGATCGTCGTCACCGGCCGGGCCGGTGGCGAGGTATCACTGGCCGACGCCCAGCTCGCCGCCAAGGTCTGCGTGATGCGGGCGCTGGCGCTGCTGCAGCAGGCGCTGGGCGATCTTGACCGGGTGCGCGGGGTGCTGCAGCTGAATGTGTTCGTGCAGTCATCCGAGCAGTTCACGCAGCTGAGCGAGGTAGCCGATGGCGCTTCGGCCGTTCTGTATGAAGTGCTGGGCACGACCGGCATACACACGCGCACTTCCGTGGGCGTCTATCAGCTGCCAAAGAACGCGACGGTTGAGCTGAATCTTCTTGCGGTGGCGCAGGACCAACCCGATTAATGCCCGGCACGGTATTGCAGCGCCTCGGCGAGGTGCGGGCGGGCAATGTGCTCGGCCTGTTGCAGGTCGGCCAGGGTACGGGCGACCTTGAGAATCCGGTGCAGGGCGCGCAGTGACAGGTTCAGGCGCTCGCCGGCCTTCTCCAGCCAGGCCTGGTCTTCCGGGCTCAATGCACAGTATTGGTGCATTTTCTTCAGGGTCAGGAAGGCGTTGGCGCAACCCTGCCGCGTGAGCTGGCGCTGGCGCGCGGCGGCGACCTGAACCGCCAGCTCGGCGCTGCTGGTACTCGGCCCGCTGGGCGCGAGGCTGGTGCTTTCGCGGCTGACGGTGAGGTGCAGGTCGATGCGATCCAGCAGCGGCCCGGACAGCTTGGCCCGATAGCGCTGGATCTGCTCCGGCGAGCAGCGGCAACGGCCGCTGGGGTCGCCGAGATAGCCGCAGGGGCAGGGGTTCATTGCCGCCACCAGCTGGAAGCGCGCGGGGAAACGCACGCGGCCGTTGGCGCGGGCGATGACGATCTCGCCGCCTTCCAGCGGTTCGCGCAGCACTTCCAGGACCTTGCGGTCGAACTCCGGCAGCTCATCGAGAAACAGCACGCCTTCATGGGCGAGGGTGATCTCTCCCGGCTGCGGACGACTTCCCCCGCCGACCAACGCGGGCGCCGAAGCGGTGTGGTGCGGCTGGCGGAAAGGCCGCTGCGGCCAGTGGGTCAGCGGCCCGCGCCCGGCCACGGAGTGGATCGCCGCCACCTGCAGCGCCTCGTCTTCATCCAGTGGCGGCATCAGGCCGGGCAGGCGGCTGGCCAGCAGCGTCTTGCCGGTGCCGGGCGGCCCGCTGAACAGCAGGTTGTGCGCACCCGCGGCGGCTACCAACAGGGCACGCTTGGCGGCGGCCTGGCCCTGCACTTCCGAGAGATCGGGGTAGGGTGGCGTCACCCGCATCAGACCGTTCGCCTCATACGGGCGCAGGCGTTCCTGGCCACTGAAATGCGCGGCCAGTTCCAGCAGGTGGCTGACGGCGTACACGGTCAGGCCACTGGCGAGGCTGGCTTCCTCGGCGTTCTCCTTCGGCACCACCAGGGCACGCCCCGCAGCGCGGGCGGCCAGGGCGGCGGGCAGCACGCCGGGTACCGGGCGCAGTGTGCCGGACAGCGCCAGTTCACCCAGGCATTCCAGTTCATCCAGGCCGGCGGCGTCGGCCAGCTGGCCGCTGGCGGCGAGAATGCCCAGGGCGATGGCCAGGTCGAAGCGCCCGCCGTCCTTGGGCAGGTCGGCCGGGGCGAGATTGAGGGTGATGCGGCGGCTGGGGAAGTCGAAGCCGGCGTTGAGCAGGGCGCTGCGCACGCGGTCCTTGCTCTCCTTCACCGCGCCTTCGGGCAGGCCGACCAGCGTCAGGGAAGGCAGGCCGTTGGCGAGGTGCGCCTCGACGGTGACGCCGGGCGCTTCCACGCCGACCTGGGCGCGGCTATGGACGATGGCGAGGGACATGGATCACTCCTGGATTCCATGCCGCCCGCCAGGCGGGGCTTATTCTTCGGCGGCGGGGGCGGCGGGCGAGAGTCTGGCTTCCATTTCCGCGACCTTGGCTTCCAGCGCCTCGAGGCGTGCGCGGGTGCGGGCGAGGACGACCATCTGGCTGTCGAACTCGTCGCGGCTGACCAGGTCGAGCTTGCTGAAGGCGCTCTGCATCAGAACCTTGAACTGGGCTTCCAGCTCGGCCTTCGGCAGGGGCGATTCGCCACCGAACAGGCGTCCGGCTTGTTGGCTGATGGCATCGAGGAAGGCTTTGGGCGGCAGCATGGTTCATGGGTTCCGGATTGAATCAGAGCGCAGTCTATCACGCAGCCGGCGCGGGCTGCGGCGCTCAGGGTTGCACGCTTTTTGAGCAGTGTGCCCGCTCGGCGTGCGCGCTTTCGGTGCGCCAGAGCGGCGCTGGCGATTCGCCAGAATCCGGTGTTTGACGCCAAGTGCCTGATGCCACGGGCATTTCCATGAACTGGCAAGCTTCATGCTTTGGGGCAGATATGACGTGCACCGATGCAGTTGCGGTGCGGCAGGCGAGGCGGTGGATCGCTTCGAGCAAGGCAGTCGGAGTGCTGAGGTAGGGCGGCCGGCGCATTACAAAAGCCAGACACTGCGCTTAGACTTGTCTCCGGGTTCGTTCTTCCTGGGGCGGGTCCACCAAAACACGGGAGAGAGTTACATGAAGCTAGTCACAGCCATCATCAAGCCGTTCAAGCTGGACGACGTCCGTGAGTCGCTGTCCGAGATCGGCGTGCAGGGCATCACTGTGACCGAAGTCAAGGGCTTCGGCCGGCAGAAGGGGCACACCGAGCTGTACCGTGGCGCGGAATACGTCGTCGATTTCCTGCCCAAGGTGAAGATCGACGTCGCCATCGCCGATGACCAGCTGGATCGTGTTATCGAAGCCATCACCAAGGCCGCCAACACCGGGAAGATCGGTGACGGCAAGATCTTTGTCGTAAATCTGGAACAGGCCATTCGTATCCGTACCGGCGAAACCGGCACCGACGCGATCTAAGCCAAGCCCACACCGAACCCCACGCCCCAGGAGAAACAACAATGACTCTGCGCAAATACGCAGGGCTAGGTGCCCTATTGCCCCTCGCAATGCCCGGTCTGGCCTTGGCCGACGAGGCCGCGGCCCCCGTCCTGAACAGCGGTGACACGGCCTGGATGCTGATTTCCAGCGCCCTGGTGCTGCTGATGACCATCCCTGGCCTGGCACTGTTCTACGGCGGCATGGTGCGCGCCAAGAACGTCCTGTCGATCATGATGCAGTGCTTCGCGATCACCGCGGTGATCAGCATCCTCTGGGTCGTCTACGGCTACAGCCTGGCCTTCGATACCGTCGGCATGGAGAAGGGCGTGGTCAACTTCGCCTCCTTCGTCGGTGGCTTCGACAAGGCCTTCCTCAGCGGCCTGACCTCCACCGGCCTGACTTCCGCCGCCGCGCTGTTCCCGGAAAGCATCTTCGTGATGTTCCAGATGACCTTCGCGATCATCACCCCGGCCCTGATCGTCGGCGCCTTCGCCGAGCGCATGAAGTTCTCCGCCATGCTGATCTTCACCGCGCTGTGGTTCACCCTGGTCTACGCACCGATCGCCCACATGGTCTGGAGCGGTGACGGCGGCCTGCTGTGGGACTGGGGCGTGCTGGACTTCGCCGGCGGCACCGTGGTGCACATCAACGCCGGTATCGCGGGTCTGGTGGCGTGCATCGTGCTGGGCAAGCGCAAGGGCTACCCGACCGCCGCCATGGCTCCGCACAACCTGGGCTACACCCTGATCGGCGCCGCCCTGCTGTGGGTAGGCTGGTTCGGCTTCAACGCCGGCTCCGCTGCTGCCGCCAACGGCACCGCCGGCATGGCCATGTTGGTCACCCAGATCGCTACTGCCGCCGCCGCCCTGGGCTGGATGTTCGCCGAATGGATCACCCACGGTAAGCCGAGCGCCCTGGGCATCGCTTCGGGTGTGGTTGCCGGCCTGGTTGCCGTCACCCCGGCTGCTGGCACCTGCGGCCCGATGGGCGCCATCGTCATCGGCCTGGCGGCCGGCGTGATCTGCTTCTTCGCCGCCACCAGCCTCAAGCGTGCCGTCGGCTACGACGATTCCCTGGACGCCTTCGGCGTGCATGCCGTCGGCGGTATCGTCGGCGCCCTGCTCACCGGCGTGTTCGCAGCCCCGGCACTGGGCGGCTTCGGCACCGTGACCGACATCGGCGCGCAGCTGTTCACCCAGTTCAAGGGCGTGGCCTTCACCATCGTCTACACCGGTATCGTCAGCTTCGTGATCCTCAAGGTCCTGGACCTGGTCATGGGCCTGCGCGTCACCGAGGAAGAGGAAACCGTGGGTCTGGACCTCTCCCTGCACAACGAGCGTGGCTACAACCTGTAAGGGTTCGCGCAAGTTCGACGAAGGGCGCCCTCGGGCGCCCTTTGTTTTTTTTGACAGCACGCTAGAATGCGCGCGCATCACCGTTAGCGACGGAAGGATTGCCCGCCATGTGGCAGCAGAAGTCCATCACCCTGCGCCCTCGCCCGCGAGGTTTCCACCTGGTCACCGAGGAGATCCTGGCCGCGCTGCCGGAGCTTGCGAAGTGCCGGGTTGGTCTGCTGCACCTGCTGTTGCAGCACACCTCCGCCTCGCTGACGGTCAATGAAAATGCCGACCCCTCGGTGCGCCGCGACTTCGAGCGATTCTTCAATCGCCTGGTGCCCCAGGGCGAGAGCGGCTATGAACATGACTACGAAGGTCCGGATGACCTTCCGGCGCATTTCAAGTCGAGCCTGCTGGGCTGTCAGCTGACGCTGCCGATACAGGGGGGAGGCTTGGCAATGGGCACCTGGCAGGGTATCTATCTGGGCGAGCACCGTGATCACGGCGGCCCGCGCAGGATAGTGGCGACCTGGCAGGGCGAGCTTGTATGAATTTTTTCCGGCGGCGTTCGTCAAAGCGCGCAGCTGGGCTATAACTAACGTGCTTTGCAGCACCACAGAGGTTGAACGATGAGCGACGAAGAACTGGAACAGGACGAGCTGGACGGCGCTGACGAGGACGATGGCGAGGAGCTCGCCGCAGCGGACGACAGCGACGCCGAAGCAGACAGCGGCGATGGGGATGAAGCCCCTTCTCCCAAGGGCGGTGGCAAGAAAGCCAAGGCCGCTGCGGAAGAAGAGGAACTGCCCTCGGTCGAAGCCAAGCAGAAGGATCGTGATGCACTGGCCCGTGCGATGGAGGAATTCCTCACTCGCGGTGGCAAGGTGCAGGAGATCGAGCCCAATGTCGTGGCCGACCCGCCCAAGAAGCCGGATAGCAAATACGGCAGCCGCCCTATCTGATAGCTGACGCTTCATGAAAAAGCCCCGCCGCTCCCTGGGAGCGGCGGGGCTTTTTCATGTCTGTTTGTTGCCGAACTGACCTGTGCGTAGGAGCGGGCTCTGTCCGCGATGACATCCGGCGCGATGCGCACCGATCGCGGAGGAGTCCGCTCCTACGTCACCTGTCAGTCCGCCGCGAGCGGAGTCAGAGTTTGGCGAGAACGTCCGGCAGCTCGGACAGGTTGTGGATGATCGCGCTGGGCGCCTCTTCGCCATCCCAGGGCTTGTGGGCCGGGTTGAACCAGATCGCCTTCATGCCTGCGCGGCGCGCGCCGGCGATGTCATCGCTCGGGTGGTCGCCGATGTGCACCGCGTGTTCTGCTGCCACGCCGCCGCGCTTGAGCGCTTCCTGGAAGGGGTGCGGGTCGGGTTTGCCGACGCCCAGCTCTTCGGCGCACAGGGCGAACTGGAAGTAGTCGGCCAGGCCCAGGCGGCGCACGTCGGCGTTGCCGTTGGTGAGCACGCCGAGGATGAAGCGGTTGGCCAGTTGCTCCAGAGTCGGATGCACCTCGGGGAACAACGCCACCTGGTGCCGCGCCTGGAGGAAGGTCTGGAAGCCGGCTTCGGCCAGGTCGCTGGCCTCGGCCTGTGGATAACCGGCGTCGAGCAGGGCGTGGAACAGGATGCGCCGGCGCAGCTCGCTGAGGCGGTGGCGCAGCATCGGGTCCTGCTCCATCAGCCGCGAGCGGATCGCCCACAGGTGTTCGATGGGCACTGGCCCCAGCTGGGCGGCATTGACTGCCAGCCAGTCGCGCAGGGTGGCTTCGGCGCTGTTCATCACCGGGGCAACGTCCCACAGCGTGTCATCGAGGTCGAAGGTGACCAGACGGATACTCATTCTTCTGCTCCGGGTTTACGGCGTGCCCGTGGGTGCGCCTGGTCGTAGACCGTGGCCAGGTGCTGGAAATCCAGGTGGGTGTAGATCTGCGTGGTGGCGATGTCGGCGTGGCCGAGCAGTTCCTGCACCGCGCGCAGGTCCTGGGAGGATTCGAGTATGTGGCTGGCGAAGGAGTGCCGCAGCATGTGCGGATGCAGGTGCTGGCCCAACTCGCGCACGCCGGCTTCACGCACGCGTAGCTGGATCGCGCGGGGTGTCAGGCGCTTGCCGCTACGACCGATGAACACGGCGTTGTCCTGTGGCGAGGCGAGGGCGCGCAGCGGCAGCCAGTTCTCGATGGCCTGGCGTGCGGCGCGGCCGACCGGCAACTCGCGCACCTTGTTGCCCTTGCCGTGCACGCGCACCAGGCCGTCCTTGAGGTCCAGCCACTCCAGGTCGAGGCCGACCAGTTCGGAGAGGCGCAGGCCGGAGGAATAGAACAGCTCCAGCAGCGCCTGGTCGCGGCGGGCGATGAAGTCGTCCTCGACGCCACCGTCGAGCAGTTGCGCGGTGCGGTCGGTATCCAGCGTGCGCGGCAGCTTGCGGGCGCCCTTGGGCGCGGACAGGCCGTCAGCAGGGTTGTGTCGGCAAAGGCCTTCGCGGATCAGATACTGGTACAGCCCGCGTGTCGCCGATAGCAGGCGCGCCAGGCTGCGGCTGGCCAAGCCCTGCTGGTGCAGGCGGGCGACGAACAGGCGCAGGTCGCGCACCTGCAACTCAGGCCATTCGCGGAGCGAGGATTTTTCGCAGAGCGCGGCGAGCCGCAGCAGGTCGCGGCGATAGCCGTCGAGGGTGTGGACGGACACCTGGCGCTCGCTGCGCAGGTGTTCCAGGTAGGCATCGATGCCAGCTTCAAGTTTCAACGGAGGGCTCCAGGCCGCAGGCTGCAAGCTTCAGGCAAAAGCACTCGGCCCGCCGCATCTGGCCTGCCGGCGCTTTCAGCGTACCGAGCGTAGCGGCGTGGAGAAGCGCGGCAGGGTCCGCGCCAGGACTTCGGCGACGTAGCCGAGGAACAGCGTGCCCAGCGAACTCTTGTAGTGCTGTGGGTCGGGGCTGCCGATCGCCAGCACGCCATGCAGGCCCTGGAAGGTCAGCGGCACCACGGCAGCGGAGCCGACCTGCTCGCGTTCGCTTTCGCAGAACAGGAAGGCCAGCTCGTGGGGGCGCAGTACGCCGCAGACGGTCTTGCCGCCCGACAGCAGGCCACCGATGGCCTGGTGCGCCTCGGCGCTGCTCACCGAGCGACCTACCGGCAGGTTGTTGTCGCTGAACAGGATCAGGCTGACGTAGGGCACGAGGAATTCGTGGCGCAGGCTGTCTTCCGTCGTGCTGACGATTTCCTCCAGGCTGGTGGCGTCGAGCAGGTCGAGCACCAGGCGGCGGGTCTTGTCGAACAGGCGGTCGTTGTCGCGGGCGACGTCCATCAGCTGCGACAGCCGATGGCGCATCTCGATGTTGCGCTCGCGCAGCAGGCGTACCTGGCGCTCCACCAGCGACACGGCATCGCCCGGCTGGTGCGGAATGCGCATCTCCGGGATCAGCTCGTCATGGTCGACGAAGAATTCAGGGTGCCGGCGAAGATAATCGGCGACCTGTTCGGCTTCGAGCGTAACGGTGGGGTCCTGCGGAGTATCGGTCATAAGCGTCCCGGTTATAGACGTACCTGGCCTTCGAACACCCGCACGGCGGGCCCGGTCATCATAACGGGCTGACCCGGTCCTGCCCACTCGATGGACAACCGTCCGCCGGGAAGGTCGATCTGTACCGGCGATTGCAGCCAGCCCTGGCGGATGCCGGCGACCGCGGCAGCACAGGCGCCGGTGCCGCAGGCCAGTGTCTCGCCAGCGCCGCGTTCCCAGACGCGCAGGCGCGCCTGGTGCGGATTGACGATCTGCAGGAAGCCGATGTTGGCCTTCTGCGGGAAGCGTTCGTGGACTTCCAGTTTCGGTCCCAGGGTGCGTACCGGGGCGCTGTCCACGTCATCCACGCGCAGCACGCCGTGCGGGTTGCCCATGGAGATCGCCGCCAGTTCGTAGGCCTGGCCTTCCACTTCGAGGGTGTAGCTCAGCGCTTCGGCTTCGGCCTGGAACGGCACCTGCGCCGGAGCCAGGCGCGGCGGGCCCATGTCGACGATGACCTGGCCGTCGTTGGCGATGGTCAGCTCGATCATGCCGCCCTTGGTTTCCACGCGGATGGTCTTCTTCGCGGTCAGGCGCTTGTCGACCACGAAGCGGGCGAAGCAGCGCGCGCCATTGCCGCACTGTTCGACCTCGGTGCCGTCGCAGTTGAAGATGCGGTAGCGGAAGTCTGCGTCCGGCGTGCTCGGCGGCTCGACGATCAGCAGTTGATCGAAGCCGACCCCGAAGTTGCGGTCGCCCCACTGTTTGACGTGGCGGGGTTGCACATGGGCGTGCTGGCTGACCAGGTCGAGGACCATGAAGTCATTGCCCAGCCCATGCATCTTGGTAAAGCGCAGAAGCATCGTCGTCTCGGCCTCAGTCCGGCTGCAGGCTTACGCCGGCGAACAGCTCGGGTGGCGGCTTGCGGCGATGTGACGCCTGCGCGACCGAGCGATCCGCCAGCACCTCGGCGGCGCGGCACCGGGTGTTGTAGTTGGAATTCATGACGAAACCATAGGCGCCGACCGAACGTACGGCCAGCAGGTCACCTTCTTCCGGGGCGGGTTTGCGGAGCCGGGAGCGGAGCTCACCGGCCAGCCGGCTGACCATCGCGGACCGTGAAGGCGTCCATGGGAAACGCCCTCAGAGACCGTAGCGGTCCTTGCTGTGTTCGCTCTTGGCCTTCTGGTCATCCGGCAGGTACAGCGGGCCTTTCTGGCCGCAGCCGGCCAGCGCGGCGGTGAACACGGCGAGCGCGACGAAGGGAAGCAGCAGTCGCTTCATGGCGGAATCCTTGTAATAAAGCGTCGATTGCCCCGGAGTATACCGCCCCCCCGCCGGCTTGCCTATTCAAGCGGGCGCCCGCCCGGCGGGGCTTGCGGCTCGCGCCGGAAGGGCCGGTGGCCCTATGATGGCGGGCAAAAAATGGAAATGCCGATGGATTATCGCGATCCCCTGCCCAGCTCCGTCTCGGTGGCCTACCTGCAAGGCCTGGTCGAGCACCTGCAACGCCGGGGCGTGGAGCCGGCGCAGTTGCTGGCCACGGTGCACCTGGAGCCTTCGATCCTCGCCCAGCGCGATCAGCGCATCGCCGCCAGTGCCTATCTGGAACTGGTGGGCGCTGGCGTGCGCCTGAGCGGCGACGACAACCTCGGCCTGCACCTGGGTGAGGCGGTGCGCCCCGGCTACTACGGCGTGCTGGGCTACCTGATCATGAGTTGCGCGACCCTCTCCGACGCCCTGCACCGGCAGGCGCGCTATGCCGCGCTGGTGGGCAACCTGGGGCGTGTCGAGCTGGCCGACGAACCGCCGCGCGAAGGCTGCGAGGCGCTGGTGAAGCACAGCTGGGAGCCGTTGTTGCCGCAGCAGCAGCGGCAGATGAGCGAGGAAACCCTGGCCGGCTGGGTCAGCTTCGGCCACTGGGTCAGCGGCGTCGACGAGGCGCCTTTCGAAGTGCGCTTCAGTCACAGCGCGCCGGCCGACGTCAGCGAGCATGAGCGCATCTTCCGTTGTCCGGTGCTGTTCGACCAGGCGGATAACGCGCTGGTCTTCCCCAAGCGCCTGCTCTCGCTGCCGCTGGGCCAGGCCGACGCCCAGGTGCAGCGCACCCTGGACGCCTACGCCGAGCGCCTGCTGGCGGAGATCAACAAGGGCGACAACGTGCTCGATCGCGCGCGCCTGGAGCTGGCGCGGCAACTGCCGGAGCAGGGCGCGGACCTGGAACGCCTGGCGCAGACCCTGGCGCTGAGCCCGCGCACCCTGCAGCGGCGGCTGCGCGACACCGGCCTGTCGTTCAGCCAGTTGGTGGACGAAACCCGCCAGCAGCTGGTGCTGCACTACCTGCGCGACCCGGCGCTGGACAGCGCCGACATCGCCTACCTGCTGGGCTTCAGCGAGGCCGGCTCGCTCGCCCGTGCGTTCCGACGCTGGACGGGGCAGAGTCTGGGCGAATACCGGCGTAAACTGGTGCCTTTGACTGATCCCGAGGACGATGCATGAGCACTTTGAGCGAAGCCCGCTTCCATGACCTGGTGGACGCCGTACAGGTAACGGTGGAGGACGCCTTCGACGCCAGCGACCTGGACCTGGACCTGGAGAACTCCAGCGGCGTGCTGACCGTGCGCTTCGAGAACGGCACCCAGCTGATCCTCAGCCGCCAGCCGGCGCTGCGCCAGCTGTGGGTGGCGGCGCGCTCGGGCGGCTTCCATTTCGACTACGACGAATCCGGCTCGCTGTGGATCTGCGACAGCACCCGCGAGCCGCTGGGCGCGCTGCTCAACCGCGCGACCCTGGAGCAGGCGGGCGAGGATGTCGACTTCCCCGGCATCTGAGCCGCAGGCGAGCGTCGCCTCGCCCTGCTGCCGGCGCTGTTGCCTGGACGAGGCGGATGTCTGCGTCGGCTGCGGGCGTACCCTGGGCGAGATCCTGGAGTGGAACGAGGCGGACGGCGAGCGCCGCCGGGCGATCCTGGCGGACTGCGAAAAGCGCCGAAACAACCACTCGCCGAAGTGGTGACTGGTCGGTGTTGCTTATTTTCTGTGCTGTGTTAGTGTCCGGGAAAACCCCGCCTTGGGCGGGGTTTTTCTTTTTTCGGAATTCATTGCGCGTTCGCCCGCCGAACGTCTTTACTGCCAGAACACCCAGGGCCCCGAACGCGCGAGCGTCCGGGGCTCTCCTGTAAGGAGACTGCCAACCATCATGACCACGACACCCATCACCGTTACTCGACTCGACCTGCAACGTCTGGAGCGCCTGCTCGACAGCCTGGATGAGTACGGCCCCGCTGCCGAGGCGCTGGAGGCCGAGCTGGCCCGCGCCACGGTAGTCGGCCACGACGAGGTACCGCCGGGCGTGGTGACGATGAACTCCACCGTGCGCTGCCGCGAGGAAGGCAGCGGCAAGGAATACCACCTGACCCTGGTCTATCCGGCCGACATGAAGGGTGAGGGCAAGGTCTCGATCCTCGCGCCGGTAGGCACCGCGCTGCTGGGCCTGACCACTGGTCAGACCATCGACTGGCCGGCGCCCAGTGGCAAGACGCTGAAGCTGACCCTGCTGGAAGTGGAATACCAGCCCGAAGCGGCCGGCGACTTCGATCGCTGAGTTCCCCTCTCGGGGCATTTCTTGCTCCGGACCTTTGCGGGCGTGCGCTGCGGCCTTCAGGCCTCGGCCAGCGCCCGGTTCAGAGCCTGCTCCAGGCTCTGCTTGTATCGCAGAAAATGCACGGTCTGCAGCTCGCCGCCCTCGCGCATGGCCGACAGGTCCAGGTCGGTGATGTAGCAGGGATAGCGTTCCTGCCCGCGGCGTCGATCGAGGATGTGCCGGGCCACGGCCTGGAACAGCTCGCTGCCGAACTCCAGCTCCGAGAACTCGCGGTGGTTGCAGAACAGCGTGGTGCGCGCGCGCTGGCCTTCGCCCGGCTCGACGATGGCCTGCACGTTGTAGAACGGCAGCGCCTCCAGCGGTTGCGGCGCGTTGCGCCGCTCGATGCGCTGCGCGCGCTGGTGGCCGTTGGTCACCAACTCGTAGAAGAGGATATCGGCGCCCACCGGACTGCGGGTCTCCAGCAGCGGGATCATCGCATTGCGGCGGTACTGCACCGATTGCAGGAAACGCTGCAGCGGCAGCAGCAGGCCTTCCTCGGAGTCGTACTCCTGGCGCCGTCGCCAGAGGGCGTTGCGCTCGTCGAGGATGGTGATTTCCGCGCTGCCTTCGTCCAGGCGGTAGAACACCTGCACGGTATTGGCCCGGCCCAGCGGCAGGATCAGGGCGAGATCGTCGCCCTCCAGTGCGTGCCGATCCAGCTGCAGGAAGCCGCTGTCGTCCTGGGTGTCGCCCAGGTGCTCGACCAGCGCCGGCAAGCCTTCGATCACCCGATGGCTGACATTGCCGGCGGCGAGATGCAGCAGGTGGAAATGCTGGCGCACCTGTAGCAGGTAACGCCCGCCCTTGCCACTGGCCAGTTGCGCGTGGGCATCGCGGAACAGCTCCTCCACGCGCTGGGCGATGGCGGTGGCGCGGTTGCGGCAGAAGCAGCGCACCAGCAGGCGTGGCGGCGGCGCGTCGGCGGGCAGGCTGTTGAGGAATTCGCGCAGGCAGTCGAGCAGCGCGTGCGGCCCGCTGAAGCGCGTGACCAGCAGTTCGTTCCAGCTGTTGAGGGTGATCTGGTCGAGGGTCAGCACCAGGTTGTCGCGCACGCCGGAATAGCCGAGCGAATCGGTGCGCTCGGTGGTCATGTGCACGTTCATCTGGCTGTGCTGGCGCAGCGGGTCGACGCCGACGTTGACCAGCAGCAGGACCTGCGCTGGTGTGCTGCTGCGGAGCAGGGCGCTTTCCGGCACCTCGCTCAGCGGCAGCGGCACGGCCTGTTGCAGGCAGGTGAGCAGGTTCTGCAGCTCGAACTCGGTGAGGTCGCTGCTGCCTGGTTGCAGCGACAGTCTTGTGGTGGCGTCGATCACCCCGTTGCGGTGGCTCCAGGCGAGCAGTTCCATGAGGTCGCGGGCGCGGCGCAGCGGGGCGAAGTCGGCCATCTCCTGCAGCGACAGGTTGCCGCCGAACAGCGCCCAGTAAGGCGGCTTGCCCGCTTCGCCGGCCGGCAGGTGGGCGAGGGTGAGGATGTCCTCGGCCATGTCCGGGGCGATGCCGGGGTTGATGAATTCGACCTTGCCGGCCTTGCGCTCGAAGGCGGCATACAGGCGTCGGCCGAGGATGCCCAGGTCGCGGGAGTTGATGCCGCTGGCGGCCTGCTGCAGGCGGGCGAACTGCGAGAGGAAGCGGTAGCTGTGGGTCAGTTCGTTGACCAGCGCGCGCCGCTCCAGCAGCACCTGGCGGACCTTCCACTGGCTGCGGCTGTCCAGCGCCCCGTAGGCGCGACTATCCCATTTCCACGGCGCCGAGACGCGTTCCATGACCTTGCGCTGCCAGCTCTTGTGGCCCTGGCGCGGCGGCCGGCTGAGCTTCTTGCCGACCTTCAGGTAGAGGCAGCGGCGGATCAGCTCCAGGCGCTCCTGCTCGCCGCGCGCCACCAGGTATTCCTCCAGGCGGCGGTAGAGCATCACGTAGGGGTCGAGTTCTTCCACGTCCAGCTGGCCGGAGTAGACCGCCTGCTTGTAGCGCAGGCTGAGGCAGGCAACCTGCGGGTGTTCGCTGGCGTAGACCTCGGTGAGCAGCAGCTTGAGCACCGACTTGTAGGGCGATTCGATGCCCTTGAACAGCTGCCACATGCCGGCGCCGATGAACTCGCCGGGAGGAATGTGCGCCAGGTGGCCGAGGTCGAGGAAGTCGTCGGCGCGGATGAAGCGCTTGCTCAGCAGGGTCTGGCAGTACTCGGCGTAGCGGCCTTCTTCATAGACCGGCACCAGCCACCACAGCGGCGTGCGCCCGCCGAGCCAGATGGCGGTGCGGTAGAACTCGTCGAGCAGCAGGTAATGCTGGCTGGTGCCGCAGTCGTCGGAGGTCAGCCGGGCTTCGCGCGCGCCCTGGGTGAAGCGCAGCGGGTCGACCAGGAAGCAGTGCACCTCGGCGCCCTGGGTGGCGGCCCATTGTTCGAGCAGCTCGCACTTGCGGCGCAGTTCGGCCAGTTGGCGCTCGTCCAGGTCGGAGGCGTGGCAGACCCACAGGTCCAGATCGCTCTGTTCGGCCTGGGCCACGGTGCCCAGGCTGCCCATCAGGAACAGCCCGTGGATCGGCAGCGCTGGATGGCCGCGGCGGGTCTTGTAGCTGAAGGAGCGGGTCAGGCGCTGGGCCTCGGCGAGGATCTCGTCGTCCGGGACGAAGTTCGACAGCCCGGCAGGCGTGCTGGCCGAGACGTAGCCGGGCAACAGCGGGTGATTCACGTCCAGCAGCAGCGGCAGCAGCTTGAGGACCAGTTGCTGGCGCGTGGAGAGGGCTTCGCTGGCCCGTTGCAGACGGCCTTCGTTGACCTTGAGAAAGCGCTGACGCAGCTGCGCCAGCACCTTGCGGTCGATGCCGTCGTCGATGTCCGGGCGGATTTCGTGGGTGAGCGTCATGGCGTACTGCTGTCTGGCCAGCGGCGCCGCATCGGGCAATGCGGCGCTCGGAAGTGTGCCAGTTTATCGCCCGCCCAGGGGGGAACTTGAGGTCAGCTGCGCAGGATGCCGAGCAGGACCTGGGCGTGCTCGGCGGCGTCGAGGCCGAGGTTGGTGAGATAGCCGCCGTCCTGCTTGTCGATCAGGCCCTTGGCGTGGAGCCGGCCGGCAGCCGCCACGGCTTGGGCGGAGGCATCGTGGTGGACTTTCAATCCCGCCTGGCTGTTCTCCAGGTCATAGAGCGCCAGCAGGTCCAGTTCCTCAACCATTTCTTTCGTGAAAGCCATTCGCCTAACTCCCGATGGTCAATGAGGCCTCAGTGTAGTCTCAAGTCCGACCTGTTCGGCAAGCGCTGTTATGCCGCTGTCTCATTCGGCAACGGTGCCATCGGGCAGCGTCGGCAGCGCGCGCAGGGCCTGCTCGTACCATTCGCCGTCGAACGGACGGTCCGCGGCCAGCATCGCCTCGATCTCGTGGGCGAGCACCAGGGCCATCAGGTGCAGGGCATCCTCGCGCTCGTAGCCGACCAGGGTCAGCTTGTTGAACACCGCGCGGGCGGCGGCCGGGCTTTCGCTCTCGATCTGGTTCTCGATGGCCTGGATCAGGGTGTCTTCGGCGAAGGACTCTTCGCCATCGTCGTGGTCGGTCATCACATTGCTCTCCGGCGGACTTGTGAAGCGCTCGGAAGTTGGCCACCCTGCGGGGCAACTTCCGGTGCGTAAGGATCAATGGGCGACATGATCACCTATTACACCCTCGTCGGCGACCGCCTGGTGCGCCACAACGGCAACGAGTGCCACGGCATGCCCAAGGACACGCTGTGGATCGACCTGTTCCAGCCCACGGCGGAAGAGGAGCAGTTGCTGGAGTCGATCATCGAGGTGGATGTGCCGACCCGCGAGGAAATGGCCGAGATCGAGGACTCCTCGCGCTTCTACGAGAGCAAGGGCGCGCTGTACATGACCACCACCGTGGTCGGCGGCATCCGCGAGCACAACCCGACCACCTCGGAAGTCACCTGCGTGCTGACCCCGCACTGGCTGGTGACGGTGCGCTACACCGACCTGATGGCCTTCCGCACCTTCGAGACGCGCACCCAGCGCGGCGGCTGCGAGGGGCGCAGCGACCAGCTGTTCGTGACCCTGATGGACAGCGTGGTGGACCGCATCGCCGACGTGCTGGAGAACGTCCAGAAGCAGCTCGACAGCCTGGGCAACAGCATCTTCCGCGAAGGCCAGGCGGCCGCCGAGAAGGCCGACCTGCAGGAAGTGGTGAAGCAGCTGGGGCGCAAGAACTCGCTGCTGTCCAAGCTCAACGAGAGCCTGCTGAGCATCAGCCGGCCGCTGTCGTATTTCCGCCAGGGCAGCAATGGCTGGATCAGCGACGAGGTGAAGCTGGGCATGAAGTCGGTGGAGCGCGACGTGCGCTCGCTGAGCGAATACCAGACCAAGATGGCCGGGGAGATCACCTTCCTGCTGGACGCCACCCTGGGCCTGATCAACATCGAGCAGAACAGCATCATCAAGGTGTTCTCCATCGCCGCCGTGCTGTTCCTGCCGCCGACCCTGGTGGGCACGGTGTACGGCATGAACTTCGCGCACATGCCGGAACTGGCGTGGGCCGAGGGCTACCCCATGGCGCTGGTGGCGATGGTGGTCTCGGCGATCATTCCCTACTACTGGTTCAAGTACAAAGGCTGGCTCTAGGGCCGCTGGGGACTATTCGGAAATTTCCTCGCCGGTACCTCGTTCGGGGGTTGATGCCGGTCAAGAGCAGCGGGTGCGACGGTGCGCACAGTGGGGGTGATCCCGACCGTCCCTGGCGTCTCACAGGAGGAGACCATGCCCCACACCGACCCGCTGAATCCGACCACACCGCCGGCCGCGGCCCAGGCTCCCAGCCCGGGCGGCGACGCCATCCGCGCGCAGAGCAGCGGCCCGGTGGCGCTGAAGGTCGCGCTGGCGCCGCGCGGCAGCAACGAGGACTCCACCTGCGCCGAACTGCCGGCCGCCTACCCCTACCGCAAACGCCTGCAACGGCGCGAATACGAGGCGCTCAAGGAGCAGCTGCAGGTCGAGCTGCTGAAGGTGCAGAGCTGGGTGAAGGAGACCGGCCAGCGCGTGGTGGTGCTGTTCGAGGGGCGCGACGCCGCCGGCAAGGGCGGCACCATCAAGCGCTTCATGGAGCACCTGAACCCGCGTGGCGCCCGGGTCATCGCCCTGGAGAAGCCCAGCGACGCCGAACGTGGCCAGTGGTACTTCCAGCGTTATATCCAGCATCTGCCCACGGCGGGCGAGATCGTCTTCTTCGACCGCTCCTGGTACAACCGTGCCGGCGTCGAGCGCGTGATGGGCTTCTGCTCGCCGCGCCAGTACCTGGAGTTCATGCAGCAGACCCCGGAGCTGGAGCGCATGCTGGTGCGCAATGGCATCCATGTCTTCAAGTACTGGTTCTCGGTGAGCCGCGAGGAGCAGCTGCGGCGCTTCGTCTCGCGCCGCGACGATCCGCTCAAGCACTGGAAGCTGTCACCCATCGACATCCAGTCGCTGGACAAGTGGGACGACTACACCCAGGCCAAGGAGGCGATGTTCTTCCACACCGACACCGCCGATGCGCCCTGGGTGGTGATCAAGTCCGACGACAAGAAGCGTGCCCGGCTCAACTGCCTGCGGCACTTCCTGCACACCCTGGACTATCCCGGCAAGGACGGCCGCATCGCCCACCAGCCGGACCCGCTGCTGGTAGGTCGCGCCGCCGACCTGGACCGGGATGAGCTGAAGGCGCCGCCGGTCGCGCCGCAGACCGCGCCAGCGATGGAAGATCCAGCGTTGCCGGCTCCGGCCTGAAGCGCTACTGCTGGCTGAGCAGCATCAGCTGCCCGGACACGGCGCGGGCGTTGCGATCGACGATGATCGGCGCCCACGGCCGGCCGGAGGCGCTGACGCCGCTGTTGCTCTTGCTGTTCATGTCCAGCAGCGCCTTGCTCAGGTACTCCCAGCGGGTGCGCAGCTTCTTGGTCGCGTCGCTGTCGGGGAGCTGGTCGATGCGCTGGCTCAGCAGGGGCACCAGCACGCTTTCGTCCTGGCCGAGGTATTCCTGCGGCTGCTCGCGGGCCAGTTCCAGGCCGCTCAGGTAGGCGCGGCCCAGATACTGGGTAGCGAGGTATTCGACGCGCACCGGCAGCTCCCACAGCGGCACCTGGCCGGCCTCGGCGCTGGCGGGGACGAAGCGCTCGGCCTGGTTCAGCAGGTCACGCAGGGCGCGGCTGAGCTCCTGGTTGTAGCGCCAGGGCAGGTCCTCTTCCTTGGGGCCGTAGGACACGCCATTGCGAATCTGGGTAACGAATTCGGCGTGGGCCTTGCGCAGCGCGTCGTCGGCCTTGGGGTAGCCTTTCACGGCGTTGTCCAGGGTGGCCAGGTCCTTCTCCAGCTGGGCGGCGTGGCTTTCCTGGAAGCCTTCGCCGCGCAGCAGCAACAGGCTGTTGATCGAACGGCAGGTGTAGACCTGCAGGGTCTGCAGCTGGAGTTCTTCGCTGGGGAGGTTGGCCTGGGCGGCGAGGGCGAAAAGTCCGAAACAGCAGAGCATGAACCCACGAACGACAGCGAGATTCCGAATCATGGCGGAGGCGTCCTTCTTGTTATTTTTGTGCTGCACTATCGCCGGGCGTACATTTTCTGGCGCCAGAATCGCAGCTCTGCCAAGGCTAGCTGCGAACGCGGCCGCTGCAACCGTCCGAAAGAGTGATTCGTCGGGCTGAACGCTTAGGCGTGCGCGGCCTGGCGCAGGCGTTCACGGTCAAGAATCTCGATTCCGCCGTAGCTCAGGCGCACGATGCCCTGGGCTTCCAGGTCCTTGAGGATCTGGTTGGTGGTCTGCCGCGACAGCGACAGCATGGCTGCCAGCTGGTCCTGGGGCAGGTGCAGTTCGCGCTTGGCGGTGGCCGACTCGCCGTAGCCCTCGGCGATCATCAGCAGGCGCCGCGCCAGGCGCGGCGCGGCCGGCAGCAGCGACAGCTCCTCCAGCACGGCGAAGGTGATGCGCAGCTTGTGGCTCATCAGCAGGGCGAAGTCGCGCCAGTATTCCGGGTGCTGCGCGAGCAGGGCCTGCATGGGCGGCTGGGGCAGCTGCAGCAGCACCGTGGCGCCCTCGGCGTAGGCGTCGTGGGTGCGCGGCTGACCGTCGAACAGGCAGATCTCGCCGAACCAGTTGGGCGCCTCCACCAGTGCCAGCAGAGCCTCCTTGCCGGATTCGCCGACCACGCTGACGCGCATCGCCCCCTCCACCACGCAGTACAGGCCGCACGGCGCATCGCCACGGGCGAACAGGCGCTGGCCGGCGGGCAGGCGGCGCACCACGGCGGCGTCGCACAGCGCCTGGCGCAGGCCCTCGGGCAGGGTCTGGAACCAGCGGCCTTCTTGCAGGCGGGCGAGGTAGGGCTTGGCGTCGGTCATGGGCAGTCGGTAACGGGTAATGTCGGCTAGCTGACAGAGTGGCAAGGCACGGATTGCCATCATGCCAGTACCTTGCGGGAGAACAACAATGAAAACGCTCGTCGACCACCTTGCCCAATACGCCGCCTACCACCGTGACCGGCGCAACATCGTCAGCCATTTCATCGGTATCCCGATGATCGTGCTGTCCATCGCCACCCTGCTGTCGCGCCCCGGCTTCGAGCTGGCCGGCCTGCTGGTGTCGCCGGCCACCTTGCTGGCGCTGGCCTCGGTAGTCTTCTACCTGCGCCTGGACCTGCGCTTCGGCCTGCTGATGACCGCGCTGCTGGCGTTGTCTCTGTGGCTGGGCGCGGGCTTTGCCGCCGGTAGCACCGCCTACTGGCTCACCTGGGGTATCGGCCTGTTCGTGGTGGGCTGGATCATCCAGTTCGTCGGCCACTTCTACGAAGGGCGCAAGCCGGCGTTCGTCGATGACCTCAGCGGGCTGATCGTCGGCCCGCTGTTCGTCGCCGCCGAAGCGGCCTTCCTGCTCGGCCTGCGCGATGAAGTGCGCCAGGCCGTGGAAGAGCGTGCCGGCCCCACCTGCATCCGCGAGAAGAAGGCGACCGCCTGAGGCTTACTCGCTACCGCTGAGCTGGCGCAGGATGCGCGCGCTGTCGGGGTCGGCCGGGAAGAAGGTTTCCAGGGCCAGCTCCGACAGCGTCACGTCCACCGGCGTGCCGAACACCGTGATGGTGCCGATCAGGCTGCATACGCCCAGCTCTGTCTGCAGTTGCACCGGGATCAGCACCATGTCGCCGTTGGCCGCCTCGTCGTAGGGCGGCGCCGGGTAGGCCGCCACCTCGTCGCGCAGCGCCGCCAGGGCCGGGTCGCCGCTGGCCTCGAAGTCGCGCTGCAGGCGCTCCACCACATGGGCCTTCCACGGCCCCAGGTTGAGGATGCGCGGCGCCAGGCCCTTGGGGTGCAGGCTCATGCGCAGCACGTTGATCGGCGGCTGCAGCAGCTCCGGATCGACGCCGATCAGGAAGATATCCACCGTGCGATTGGACGCCAGCAGGTTCCAGTGGCGGTCCACCACCATTGCCGGATTGGGCTCGTGGGCCTTGAGCAACTGGTCGATGGCCTGCCGGGCGACGGTCAGCGCGGGGTCGTCCAAACCCTTCTCCGAATACACCGGGGCGTAACCGGCGGCGCTGAGCAGGCGGTTACGTTCGCGCAGGGGGATGTCCAGCTGTTCGGCCAGATGCAGGAGCATCTCGCGGCTGGGCAGGGCGCGGCCGGTTTCGACGAAGCTCAGGTGACGCGTGGAAATCTCCGCGTCGCAGGCGAGGTCGAGCTGGCTCAGCCGGCGGCGCTGGCGCCACTGGCGAATCAGCGCGCCGACCGGTTGGGCTGGGTTTTTCTGGGCCGGGTTGTTCATGACTGGACGGATCATGGCTGGGCTGTTCATGGTTTCGAACGATAGACCTCCGGCCAGGTAACGGCCATTACCTGACAGGTAATCGACGCACCTACGTCTCGGGCAGATTCTTCAGCCACACGCCGCCAATCGGTGGCGACCTCTGAAGGAGCTTCGCCATGACTCTGCTGCAATCCTCCCCGCTGCTTCGCCTGACCCTGAAAGTCGATGCCATCGCCGGTGGCGCCATGGGCCTGCTGATGGCCCTGGCCGCGCAACCGCTGGGCGAGCTGCTGGGACTGCCTTTCGTCCTGCTGCTGGTGGCCGGCATCGTGTTGTTGCCGCTGGCGCTGGTGCTCTACTGGATGAGCAACCAGGAAGTGCTGTCGCGTACCGGCGTGTGGGCGGTGATCGCCTTGAATGCGTTATGGGTGGTGGAAAGCGCCGCCCTGCTGGCGACCGGCTACGTGCAGCCGACCGCCCTGGGCTACGCCTTCGTCATCGGCCAGGCGCTGGTGGTCCTGCTGCTGGCCGAACTGGAGTTCTTCGGCCTGCGTCGCTCGGCGGTACTGGCGCTGTAACCGTCTTGCGGTGCTGTAGCCGGATGCCGATCGCGGACGGAGTCCGCTCCTACGACACCTGATACGGCGTAGGAGCGGACTCCGTCCGCGATGTCTTCACCCTCGTTGAGGATGTGCCGGTGCTGCGATGTTCGCGAGCAAGCTCGCTCCTACGAAGAGCGCACCGATTCTGACCTGTAGGAGCGAGCTTGCTCGCGAACCGCCTTACGCCGATCCGTAGGGCAGGACCGTAGGGTGGGTGGAGCGCAGCGATACCCATGCGGTCGGTGCACGGAATTGATGGGTATCGCTGCGCTCCACACCATCCTACGTCGATGCTCGCCGGCGACTCTGCGGGATGCGAATCGCTTTACGCCAGGGCCTCGCGGACAAAGTCCAGGCGATCCTGGCCGAAGAACATCTCGTTGCCGACGAACATCGTCGGCGCGCCGAACATCCCGCGTTTGATCGCCGCCTCGGTGTTGGCCTTCAGCGCGTCCTTCACTTCCTGCTCGGCGGTCAGCGCCAGCAGCGCCTGCGGATCGAAGCCCGCCTCGGCCAGCAACGGGCCGACCACCGCCGGGTCGCCCAGGTTCAGCCCCCGTTCCCACATGCCCTTGAACAGGCAATCCACCAGCGCCGCGAAGCGTTCCGGCTGGTGCAGCTGCACGCCGGTGGCGGCGCGCATCAGCGTCAGGGTGTTGATCGGGAAGTGCGGGTTCATCTTCAGTGGCGCGCCATAGCGGCGGGCGAAGCGCGCCAGGTCGATCAGCGAATAGCGGCCCTTGGCTGGAACAGTGGCCGGCGAGGAATTGCCGGTGGCCTGGAACACGCCGCCCAGCAGTACCGGGCGATAGACCAGCTCGGCGCCGGCTTCGGCGCAGATCGCCGGCAGCTGGGTATAGGCCAGGTAAGAGGCGGGGCTGCCGAAGTCGAAGTAGAACTCGACGGATTTGCTCATGAGTGGCTCTCTCTTTTTTGTTGGTTCGCAAAATCGGTATACGACCCTGCGAGCTGGAGCCAGGCTGGGCGGAATTCAGCAGGGGCGCGGAGTTTGCTCCGGCAAATGAGCAGCACCAGCTGGATTCCAACGACGCCTGGCCGACGCACAGCGAGTCGTCTGCCGATTTTTTACCAGCGCTCGATCCACGGGCGCAGGTCCAGTTCGAAGGTCCAGGCGTCGCGCGGCTGGCTGTGCAGGTACCAGTAGCTGTCGGCGATGTGCTCGGGGTCGAGGATGCCGTCCTGGTCCTTCTGCGCGTATTTCTGCGGGAAATTCTCGCGGATGAATTCGGTGTCGATGGCGCCGTCCACCACCACATGGCCGACGTGCAGGCCCATCGGTCCCAGCTCGCGGGCCATGCTCTGGGCCAGCGCGCGGATGCCGTGCTTGGCCCCGGCAAAGGCGGCAAAACCCGAGGCGCCGCGCAGGCCGGCGGTGGCGCCGGTGAACAGGATCGTGCCGCGCTGGCGCTTGACCATGCGCCTGGCCACCTCGCGGCCGGTGAGGAAGCCGGAGAAGCAGGCCATTTCCCAGATCTTGAAGTACTTGCGCGCGGTCTCTTCGAGAATGCTGCAGGGCACGTTGGCGCCGATGTTGAAGACGAAGGCCTCGATGGGGCCGATGTCGCGCTCGATGGTTTCCACCAGCTCGATCACTGCCTCTTCCTTGCGCGCATCGGAGGCGAAGCCGTGGGCCTCGCCGCCTTCGGCGCGGATCTGCTCCACCAGCGGCTGCAGCTTGTCCGCCGAGCGCCGGGTGACGCAGGCCACAAAGCCCTCGCGGGCGAAGCGGCGGGCGATGGCACCGCCGGTGGCATCGCCGGCGCCGATGACCAGGACGACTTTCTTGTTCGACATGCTCGTTTCCTCTGTGCTTGGCGCGAAAGTTGGTAAACGGTCGTTAGGTAAACGAACGTTATGTTAATCTTCGACGCATCGTCAACCGTTTCGCCGGAGTCGCCCCGATGCGCTACTCAGCCACCCACAAGGAAGAAACCCGCCAGCGCCTGCTCGACAGCAGCGGCGCGCTCGCCAAGCAGGGCGGTTTCGCCACCAGCGGCGTCGATGCGCTGATGAAGGCGGTCGGGCTGTCGGGCGGGGCGTTCTACAACCACTTCGGTTCGAAGGACGAGCTGTTCGCCGCCATCGTCGAGCGCGAACTGCAGCAGAGCGTCGAGCGCCTCGCGGCCAAGGGCAAGGTGCTCGACCGCGCACGCCTGGAGCGCGGGTTGAAGCGTTACCTGAGCGTCACCCATGTACAGGACGCCGGTGCCGGTTGCGCGATTCCGGCGCTGGGCGCGGAGATCGCCCGCGCCGACGAGTCCGTGCGGCAGAGCGCCGAGGAGGCGCTGGTGGAGTTGCAACAGGCCTGGGCTGAGGCGCTGGGGTCGCAGGAGGACGCCTGGGCGCTGCTGGCGCAGTGCGTCGGCGCGTTGGTGGTGGCGCGCATGGTCGCCAGCGAGAAGACGCAGAAGGCGATCATCGAGTCGAGCCGCAGTTTCCTGTTGCGCCATCTCGACGAGCAGTGAGGCCCGTTGTGGGATTCACTGTCTTTCTCTGTAAATCCGTGCCTGCTGCTCCCCCTCACCCCAGCCCTCTCCCTCAGGGAGAGGGGGCAGTCCGTGCTGGCTGACACTTGGGGTTTCATCCTGTGGCGATCAGTGCCCTTTCGCTTGAGAAGAGATTTAGCGCGTAGGGCGGATAACGCCGTGGGCGTTATGCGCCCTACGGGGTAGGCGCGGGGTTACAGGCCGCGAATCGCCAGGTCCGCCCCGAGCAGCAACAGCCCACCGAAGAAGCAGCGGCGGAATGCCAGCGGGCTGATCCGCGAACGCAGCCAGGTGCCCAGGTACATACCCGCCAGGGCCGGCAGCAGGGCCAGCAGCGACAGGCCGAGCACGTCGGCCTGCAGCAGTGAGCCGTGCTGGCTGAGGGTGATTGCCAGGGCCAGGGTCGAGACGGTGAAGGACAGCCCCAGCGCCTGCACCAGGTCGTCCTTCTCCAGGCCCAGGGCCTGCAGGAAGGGCACGGCGGGAATCACGAAGACGCCGGTCACGGCGGTGACGCCGCCAGTGATCACACCAATCAGCGGCGACAGCCAGCGCTCATGCTTCGGCGCCACGCTGAAGCGCTTGTTCGACAGCCCCAGCAGCGCATAGAGGATCAGCGCCACGCCCAGCAGCGGCGTGGCCGCCGGCCAGTTTTCCCCCGCCAGCAGCCAGCCCACCAGCAATGTGCCGACGACGATGCCGACCAGCATGCCCCACAGCCGTTTGAGCAGCCCGAGGAAGCGCGGTCCGGCGGCGAGCTGCCAGATATTGGTGACGGTGGACGGCACGACGAGGATGGCAGCCGCTTGCATGGGCGGCATCACCAGCCCGAGCAGCCCGACGGCGACCGTGGGCAGGCCGAGCCCGACCACGCCCTTGACCAGGCCGGCGAGGAGGAAGGTGAGGACGATCAGTTCGAGGTGTTGCGGGAGGGCGTCGAACATGGCCGGGCCTTGTTGAAAGCAGGGTCGGCAGGATACGAGGGTTTGGCCGTCAGGGGAAAGCGCGGTCCCTCTCCCTAACCCTCTCCCTGAAGGGAGAGGGGACTGTCCGGCGTGCACTGAAACTCACGTGCCAGCCGGCTAGCTCTGAAGGGCGGTGATGCAGAGAAGCACGCCCTCTCCCTTCAGGGAGAGGGCTGGGGAGAGGGTGATACCCCCACGCGCAGGAGCATGAAGCGGAAGACCGCCCGATCAGATATTCGCCACCGGCTGATAAGCCTTCGGCTTGAAGTACAGCGTCTCGCCACGGGCCAGACCGGTAAGGCTGTCGTGGTCCTTCACCACCTCGGCCTCGATCAGCTCGTCCTGCCCGTCGACCTTGAGGGTCACTCGGGTGATCGCGCCCAGCGGGCGGATGTCGCGGACTTCGGCGGCGCGATGCTCGGCCACTTCGGAGCGCGACAGCGAGATTTCGTGGGGACGGAACAGCACGTGCTCGTCACCGCCCAGGTGCAGGCGGTTGGAGTCGCCGAGGAAGTGGTAGACGAAGTCGCTGGCCGGGTTCTCGTAGACTTCGCCCGGCGAGCCGATCTGCTCGATCACGCCCTTGTTCATCACCACGATGCGGTCGGCGACTTCCATCGCTTCTTCCTGGTCGTGGGTGACGAACACGGAGGTCAGGTTGATCTCCTCGTGCAGGCGCGCCAGCCAGCGGCGCAGCTCCTTGCGCACCTTGGCGTCGAGGGCGCCGAAGGGTTCGTCGAGCAGCAGGATCTTCGGTTCCACCGCCAGCGCGCGGGCCAGGGCGATACGCTGGCGCTGGCCGCCGGAGAGCTGCTCCGGGTAGCGGTCCGACAGCCAGTCCAGCTGCACCATGTTGAGCAGCTCGTGGACCTTTTCGGCGATGCGCGACTCGCTCGGGCGTTCCTTCTTCGGTTTCATGCGCAGGCCGAAGGCGACGTTGTCGAATACCGTCATGTGGCGGAACAGCGCGTAGTGCTGGAACACGAAGCCGACGTTGCGATCGCGCACGTCGTGCTGCGAGACGTCCTCGCCGTGGAACACGATGTTGCCCACGTCCGGGGTTTCCAGGCCGGCGATGATGCGCAGCAGGGTGGTCTTGCCGCAGCCGGACGGGCCGAGCAGGGCGACCAGTTCTCCGCTGTGGATATCCAGGTTGATGTCGTTCAGCGCCTTGAAGGCGTTGAAGTTCTTGCTGACGTTACGGATCTCGATGCTCATGGCGTGGCTCTCACTTATTCATCGTCAGCTTTGACTTTGGTGCGGGACAGGCGCGACTCGCTCCACTGCTTGAGCAGCAGGATGACCAGGGCCATCAGCAGCAACAGGGTGGCGACGCTGAAAGCGGCGACGTGGTTGTATTCGTTGTAGAGGATTTCGACGTGCAGCGGCAGGGTGTTGGTGACGCCGCGGATGTGCCCGGAGACCACCGATACCGCGCCGAACTCGCCCATGGCCCGCGCGGTGCAGAGCACCACGCCGTAGATCAGGCCCCATTTGATGTTCGGCAGGGTCACGTGCCAGAACATTTGCCAGCCGTTGGCGCCGAGCAGGCGCGCGGCCTCTTCCTCCTGGGTGCCCTGTTCCTGCATCAGCGGGATCAGTTCGCGGGCGACGAAGGGGAAGGTCACGAAGATGGTCGCCAGGACGATGCCGGGCACGGCGAAGACGATCTGGATGTCGTGGTCGCTCAGCCACTCGCCGAAGTAACCCTGGGCGCCGAACAGCAGCACGTAGATCAGGCCGGCGATCACCGGCGAGACCGAGAACGGCAGGTCGATCAGGGTCACCAGGATGCTCTTGCCGGGGAACTCGAACTTGGTCACGCACCAGGCAGCGGCCACGCCGAACACCAGGTTCAGCGGCACCGAGATGCCCACAGCGATCAGCGTCAGCTTCAGCGCGGCGAGGGCATCGGGCTCGATGATGGCGTCGAAGAAGGTGCCCAGGCCCTGCTTCAGTGCCTCGCTCAACACCACGAACAGCGGCAGCAGCAGGAACAGCGCGAAGGCCAGCCAGGCCAGCGCGATCAGGGCGCGGCGACCCCAGACATTACCCCGGCGAGCAGCGTTGGCAGCGGCCGCGGCGGAAAGGCTTGCGGTACTCATGGCGCGCTCCTCAGGGGGGTTCGATGCGGCGTTGCAGCAGGTTGATCAGCAGCAGCAGGACGAAGGCGACGACCAGCATCAGCACGCCGATGGCGGTGGCGCCGGTGTAGTCGTACTGGTCCAGCTTGACCATGATCAGCAGCGGCAGGATTTCGGTCTTCATCGGCATGTTGCCGGCAATGAAGATCACCGAGCCGTACTCGCCGACGCCACGGGCGAAGGCCAGGGCGAAACCGGTCAGCCAGGCCGGCAGCAGCGCCGGCAGCAGCACGTGGCGGAACACCTGCAACGGCTTGGCGCCCAGGCAGGCGGCGGCCTCTTCCACTTCACGCGGGATGTCCGCCAGCACCGGCTGCACCGTGCGCACCACGAAGGGCAGGACCACGAAGGTCAGCGCCAGGGTGATGCCCAGCGGGGAGTAGGCGATCTTGAAGCCCAGCTCGGTGGCGAAGCGGCCGACCATGCCGTTGGGCGCATACAGCGCGGTGAGCGCGATGCCGGCCACGGCGGTGGGGAGGGCGAAGGGCAGGTCGATCATCGCGTCGATGATCTTGCGTCCCGGGAAGCGGTAGCGCACCAGCACCCAGGCCAGCAGCGTGCCGATCACGCCGTTGATCACGGCGGCGATCAAGGCGGTGCCGAAGCTCAGCTTGAGCGCGGCGATGACCCGCGGGGCGGTGATGATGGTCCAGAACTGATCCCAGGTGAGTTCAGTGGTCTTGAGGAACAAGGCCCCCAGCGGAATCAGCACCAACAGGCTGAGATACACCAGGGTGTAGCCCAGAGTCAGCCCGAAGCCGGGTATGACCGGGGAGATGCGTCGCGACATTGAAACCTCTCGGTTAGCTGAAAGCTGCAAGCCACAAGCGCCAAGCGGGCTTGTGGCTCATCGCTTGGCGCTTGTGGCTGCGCGGTTTACTGCGCTTGGTAGATCTTGTCGAAGATGCCGCCGTCGTTGAAGAACTTGGGCTGGGCGAGGCTGCTGGCGTGGTGCGGCTGCTGGCTTTCGAGGACCACGGCGAACTCGTCGCCGCCCAGCCGGGCCAGGGAGCAGCGCTCGTCCAGGCAGTCTTCCAGGCGCTCGGCGACGGCGCGGATCAGCAGGTCGCCGATGCTGTGGCCGAGGCTGTCGTTGATGTGCTTGAAGTGGTCCAGGTCGATGCTCAGCAACGCGCCGCCGCCCTGTTCACGTTCGGCGCGGGTCAGCGCCTGCTCGATGCGTTCGCGCAGCAGCAGGCGGTTGGGCAGGCCGGTGAGCGGGTCGTGGTGGGCGAGGAAATCCAGCTCGTGCTGCGAGCGCTTCAGGCTGCTGAGGTCGGAGAACACCGCCACGTAATGGGTCAGCTCGCCTTCTTCGTTGCGTACGGCGCGGATGTGCTGCCACTGCGGGTACACCTCGCCGCTCTTGCGGCGGTTCCAGATCTCGCCGCTCCACACCCCGTCGCTGAGCAGGGCGCTCCACATGCGCTGGTAGAAGGCGGCGTCCTGGCGGCCGGACTTGAGCAGCGACGGCTCGCCGCCGAGCACATCCGCGGCGCTGTAACCGGTGATGCGCGAGAAGGACGGGTTGGTATGCACGATGATGCCGCTGGCGTCGGTCACCAGCAGGCCTTCCTGGGTCGCCTCGAACACGGCGGCGGCCTGGCGCAGGTGGTCTTCGTTGCTGCGCTGGCGGGTGATGTCGCGGTTGACCCCGGTCAGGCGCAGTGGCTGGCCATCGTCCGCTCGGGTCAGGCGGCCGCTGCTGCGTACCCAGCGATAGCCGCCGTCACCGTGGCGGATGCGGTAGACGCACTCCAGACGTGGGCTCAGGCCCTGGATGCAGTCCTGGTGCTGGGCCAGGGTGCGCGCGCGGTCGTCCGGGTGCAGGCGGTTCTCCCAGAGCAGCAGGTCGTCGCTCAGGTGCTCCAGCGGCAGGCCGATCAGGTTGGCGTAGCCGGGGGAGTAGTAGACGCGATGGGTCTGCAGGTCCCAGTCCCAGATGCCGTCCTCGACCACCTCGAAGACCCGGCTCAGGCGCTGCTCGTTGTCGGCCAGCGCCTCGTAGGCGGCGAGCTGGCGACGGAAGTGCCGCCAGAGCAAAAAGAACAGCAGCAGCGAGGTAACGGCCAGGAAGCCGAACCTCTTCAGCTCCAGCGCGCGCGTCAGCGAAGCGGGTTCGAGCAGGACATTTTGTAACCATTGGTCACTCAGCCAGACCCAGAGGGTGGCGACGACCAGGTACAGAAGACTGATGCGCAGGGCGCTGAGGCGTGGATTCATGCGACGGCGGGTTGGATTTATTGGCTGAGCAGTATAAATGATGGCCACTTGGCCGCGTTCGTATCTAAAAGACCGGATGGTAATCCGGACCCGCTTGGTGATAATGCGGCTGTCTTTTCCCGGTACAGCTCGCCCAGCAGGGCGTAGCCCTACCCCCTTCCGAGGTACAGTATCGCCTATGTGGTACAACGGTTTCCTTGACCTGTCGCCGTGGCAACTGGTGGCGGTCACCCTGGTCATGACGCATATCACCATCGTCGGTGTCACCGTCTATCTGCACCGCTATTCGGCGCACCGGGCACTCGACCTGCATCCGGCGCTGAAGCATTTCTTCCGCTTCTGGCTGTGGCTGACCACCGCCATGAACACCCGCGAATGGACCGCCATCCACCGCAAGCACCACGCCAAGTGCGAAACCGCCGATGACCCGCACAGCCCGGTATACAAGGGCCTGGGCACCGTCCTGCGGCGCGGCGCGGAGCTCTATCGCGCCGAGGCGGAGAACGAAGACACCCTGCGCATCTACGGCAAGAACTGCCCGGAAGACTGGATCGAGCGCAACGTCTATTCGCGCTTCCCCATCGGCGGTGTAGTGCTGATGGCGATCATCGACCTCGCCCTGTTCGGCGTGCTCGGCATGACCGTCTGGGCCGTGCAGATGATGTGGATTCCCGTGTGGGCCGCCGGCGTGATCAACGGCCTGGGCCATGCCATCGGCTACCGCAACTTCGAGTGCCGCGACGCCGCGACCAATCTCGTGCCCTGGGGCATCCTGATCGGCGGTGAAGAGCTGCACAACAACCACCACACCTACCCGAACTCGGCGAAGCTGTCGGTGAAGAAGTGGGAGTTCGACCTGGGCTGGGCCTGGATCAAGGTGTTCAGCTTCCTGCGCCTGGCCAAGGTCGCCCGCGTGGCGCCCATCGCCCACCGCGTGGAAGGCAAGGGCAGCCTGGACATGGACACCGCCATGGCCATCCTCAACAACCGCTTCCAGATCATGGCCCAGTACCGCAAGCTGGTGATCGGCCCGCTGGTGAAACAGGAGCTGGCCAAGGCCGACGAGTCGGTACGCCACCTGTTCCGCCGCGCCAAGCGCCTGCTTTCGCGTGAGACCAGCCTGCTGGAGGATCGCCACCACGCGCGCATCCAGGACCTGCTCGCGCAGAGCCAGTCCCTGCAGGTGATCTACGAGAAGCGCCTGGCCCTGCAGCAGATCTGGGTGAAGACCAG
Organism: Pseudomonas nitroreducens; assembly: GCF_014204515.1. GTDB lineage: Bacteria > Pseudomonadota > Gammaproteobacteria > Pseudomonadales > Pseudomonadaceae > Pseudomonas > Pseudomonas nitritireducens_A. The sequence goes on from NZ_JACHLI010000005.1 coordinate 35,406, forward strand.
CGCCAACGGCCACGACATGCTCGCCGCGATCAAGCAGTGGGTACACGAGGCGGAGGCCAGCGGCATCCAGTCGCTGCGCGAATTCGCCGAGCAGCTGAAGACCTATTCCCTGCGTCCTGCCGTCTGATTGACGGAAGCGTCCTAGGACGTTGAGAGATGCATCTCAGAAAAGCCCGCCGTTCGGCGGGCTTTTCGTTTAATTTGCAGCAGCCTGGCGTAGTTTGCGGTCATAGCCCCGGTCAATGAGCGGGAGGACGCTGATACATGGATGAGAATAAATTGCCGGCCGATCAGGAAGAGGCCCTGCTGGCGCTGCTGCACAGCCGCGCCGAAGTAACGCGCCTGAAGGAGCGCGAGCAGCTGTTCAGCGCACTGCTGGCCAGCGTCAACTCGGTACTCTGGGCCTTCGACTGGCAGGCCCAGCGCATGGTCTATGTCAGCCCGGCGTACGAGCGCATCTTCGGCCGCTCCGCCGCGCTGCTGCTGGCCGACTACAACGAGTGGCGCAACTGCATCTACCCCGACGACCTGGACTATGCCCAGAGCACCCTGCAGGAAGTGCTCGAACGCGGCGCCATCGAGCAGCGCGAGTACCGCATCCTGCGCGCCGACGGCGAGGTGCGCTGGCTCAGCGACAAGTGCTTCGTCAGCCAGCACAGCGAAGCCGGGCTGCCGCTGATGATCGTCGGCATCGCCGAGGACATCACCGACAAGAAGCACCTGGAGACCGAGCTGCACCGCCTGGCCACCACCGACGTGCTGACCCAGAGCAGCAACCGCCGCTACTTCTTCGACAGTGCCGAGCAGGCCTTCCGCGACTGCAAGGCGACCTCCACGCCGCTGGCGTTCCTGCTGCTGGATGTCGACGACTTCAAGAAGATCAACGATGTCTACGGCCACCAGGTCGGTGACGTGGTGCTGCAGCGCATCGCCCAGTGCGGCGCCGGCGCGCTGCGTCGCGGCGACCTGTTCGGCCGCATCGGCGGCGAGGAGTTCGCCGTGCTCCTGCCCGGCTGCGACGAGAACATGGCGCGGCAGATCGGCGAGCGCCTGCAGCGCGAAGTCCAACGCCTGCGCTTCAACGAGGCCGAGCATTTCTTCAGCGTCACCATCAGCCAGGGCATGACCATGCTGCTGCCCGACGATCAGAATCTTTCCGCGCTCTACAGCCGTTCCGACGCGGCCCTGTATCAGGCAAAACGCACGGGCAAGGACCGTCTTGTTCAGGGATGAAACACTTCCGCCGTGTCCACGGCGGAAACATTAATACTTTCCGACTAATACTCCCGCGGCAGATTCGTGGTCGAACGTTTATGCTGTCAAAAGGCCTGTGTCGGCTTTATGGCGCGTTATAAATCAATAAGTTACAGATAGCATAATTCCTTTTGTCGGATTCTTGGCGTAACCCCGCTTCGTTCATTGACATGCCTTCACCCCCCCCCACTATTACTATCCACATAGCAATATCGTGTGGTGTCCAAATGAGACACCTCAGGGAGTAGTCGCAAGAGCAGTAAGGTCAAGGAAGATTCTGCCCCCTCTTCTTCCTGTCACTTTCCTATCGCTGCCTGACAACTTCCGTCGGCCCTCCTGGCTGCGGAAGCGCGATAGATTTTTGCTGTTGTTTTTCCAGATTTTCGGAACTTGGCCGAAGGGCGGTAGCTTTGCCCGAAGAAAAGATCGGCCACTCCAGGGACGAACAGTTGATTGTCGTTATTTGAATCGGGTCATTCGAACTCGGGCGGTAGCCTTGTCTTCGAATTTTGCCAAAGGCCCGGCGCAGAGCATCTCCAAGAACGGAGTCAGTGACGATGGCCGCTGGAAACATGGAAAACGACGGACTTTCGAGTTCCGTTCCGGCAAGCGCAGAGACTTCCGCCGAGGGCCAGGTTAATTCGCCTGAAGCGCCCTCGCGGAATATTGGCGCCAATTCCGAGCTGTCTCGGAAGAACTGTGTTCAAGTTGCTTCATTTGTTGAACAAGTTGCTTATGCCATTTCTTCAAAGTGTAACAAAGCCAAACTTTCGGCTGAACTTGTTCACTGCCAGACGGCATTTGTCTCATCGCTGAAACAGCAACTTCGGCTTTGCCCTGAAGTGCTTCCTGCGGCGTTCGCCATCGAATCCGAACAGTCACCCGTCGTCGATCACGACGACTCGGGTGTGGGCACCGTTTTGCCCCAAGTGACGGAATCCCGGCGCGGACGCTGCCACCCTGCCGGCCGACCGGGCCGGTCCCACGAGAGCCGCGCGGCCCGCCGCGCTGGGAGTCAAGGCTGATGGCCGAGCAATCGCTTCGTTCCAACTATGCCTGCGTGGTCGGCGGCGCCGGCCCGGCAGGCATGGGCTTCCTGTTCAACGCCTACAAGACCGGTGCGCTGGCGACCCTGGCCCGCGAGGGGCTGCTGGTGGTGGACGCAGCACTGGCGGTCGGCCGTGGCCGGCTGGGCGACTACCACATCACCGCCAACTCGGTGGGCGACGTGTTCCTCGACTGCCTGCGCGACCCGGCACTGTTGCCGATCTTCGCGCCGCTGGCGCATTCGGCGGCGTTCCGCGCCCTGCAGAACGATCCCCACGGCGCGCCCATGCTGACCCAGGTCGGCGAGCTGCTGGCGCATGCCTCGACCCTGTTCATGCGTTACGTCACCGATCACCTGGGCGTCGAGCTGGCGCTGGGGACGCGGATCGAGAAGATCACCGCACTGGACGACGGCAGCTTCCAGCTGGCCCTGCGCAGCGGCTCCCACAGCGTGCAGGTCGGCGCCGGCGCCCTGGTGATGAACCTGGGCGGGCGGCAGAACCGCGAGTACCTGAACTGGAGCCTGGCCGAACAGGACCTGCACCTGGAGCATGACGGCCCGACCGTCTATTCCTCCGACGCGCTGCTCAGCCTGAGCCCCGCGGAACTGGTGGAGCTGTTCGGCGACCGGGTCGGCCCCGGCAGCCGCTTCACCGTGGTCGGCGGTTCCCACAGCGCCTTCTCGATCCTCGACAACCTGGCCTGCGCCCTGGACTGCCTGGGGCTGGAACAGATCACCCTGCTGCACCGCGCACCGATCCGGCTGTTCTTCGAGAGCGCCGAGGAGGCCCGCGCGGCCGGCTATGTGGTCGACGAGGGCATGGACGTGTGCCCGGTGTCCGGACGGGTCAACCGCTCCGGCGGCCTGCGCTACCGCGCGCACCAGGTGGGCTCCGACGTGCTCGCCAACGGCCACGTCAGCGGCACCCGGGTGAAGGTCGAGCTGCTGCGCCTGGAGGACCGCTCGCCGGCCGCCCGCGAGCGCCTGGAGCAGTGCTGCCGCGAGGACGGTGTGATCGTCCAGGCGATCGGCTACCAGCCCTGCCTGCCGGCACTGCGCCGCGCCAACGGCGAGCCGCTGCAGGTGCGCGAGAGCAAGGGCGGGCTGGATTCGGACGCCGACGGTTGCCTGCGTGACCTCGGCGGCCGGGCGATTCCCGGCCTGTACAGCTTCGGCCTGGGTTCGGGCCTGGCGGCCAATCCGCTGCTGGGCAGCGAGCGCTCCTTCGACAGCCGCATCTACGGCGTCTGGCAGTTCCACCACGACGCCAGCGGCCGCGTCATCGAGGCGCTGCAGGCGCACCTGGGGCGTCGCGCCCCGGCGGCCCCGGCAACCCTGGACGGCGCGCTCGATGGCGTGCCCTTCGCCCTGCCGGCGTTGGGCTGAGCGAAGCCGACAGGCAACGGACTTTCCATCCAACAGAGGGATGCGACCGTGATCAATGTGACCAAGACCTACCTGGGCAACCTGGACAAGTTCAAGGGCTACGTGGAGCAGATCTACGCCTCCGGCTGGATCACCAACCACGGGCCCTTCGTCACCGAGTTGGAAGAGCGCCTGCAGGACTACCTGGGGGTGCGCCATGTGATTCTCACCAACAACGGCACCATCGCCCTGCAGGTCGCCTACCGCGCCCTGGGCGTGACCGGCAGTGCCGTGACCACCCCCTTCAGCTTCGTTGCCACCAGCAGCACGCTGCAGTGGGAGAGCATCCGCCCGCGCTTCGCCGACATCGACGCGCGGACCTGGAACCTCGACCCTGCGCGCATCGAAGCCAGCCTTGCGCCGGATACCACCGCTATCGTCGCCACCCACGTGTTCGGTAACCCGTGTGCGGTGGAGGAGATTCAGGCGGTGGCCCAGCGCAACCAGTTGAAGGTGATCTACGACGGCGCCCACGCCTTCGGTTCGCGTTACCGCGACCGTTCGGTGCTGGCCTGGGGCGACGCCACCACCCTGAGCTTCCACGCCACCAAGCTGTTCCACACCATCGAAGGCGGCGCCATCGTCACCGCCGACGATGACCTGGCGAAGCAGATCCGCCTGATGTGCAACTTCGGCATCGCCGGGGTCGACCAGATCGTCGGGCTGGGGATCAACGCCAAGCTCAACGAGTTCTCTGCGGCCATGGGTCTGTGCGTGCTCGACGAGATCGACAGCATCCTCGCCCAGCGCGAGGAGATCGCCGCCCGCTACACCGCCGCGCTCAGCGGCTACTACGACCTGCAGGTGTGCGAGAGCTACGCGCGGCTGAACAACAGCTACTACCCCATCGGCCTGCGCGACGAGGCCCAGGTACTGCGCGTGCGCACCGCGCTGAACGAGATCGGGGTCAATCCGCGGCGCTACTTCTACCCGTCGCTGGACACCCTCGACTACCTCGCCCCGCAGGAGCCGCAAGTGCTCTCCCGCGAGCTGAGCCAGCGCATCCTCTGCCTGCCGCTGTACCCGGGCCTGCCCCAGGAAATCCAGCGCGCGGTGATCGAAGTGCTGCTGCTGGAAAGCGGCCGCGTCGCGGTCGCGGTGTAAGGGGACGATCATGCGCACCGCACGCTCGCTGTCGATGGTCCGCAATACCCTGCTCAACTACGCAGGGCAGGCGTACGCCATCGTCATCGGCATCCTGATCCAGCCGTTCTACCTCGGCCACCTGGGCGCCGAGGCCTACGGCCTGATCGGCTTCTTCGCGGTGCTGCAAAGCTGGTTGCTGCTGCTGGACATGGGCCTGTCGCCGGCGCTGGTGCGCCAGGTCGCCCACGGTCGCGGCGTGCATGGCGAGGGCCAGGACCAGGCGCGCCTGCTGCGTTCCTTCGAGCTGATCCTGCTGCCGCTGACCTTTCTCAGCAGCCTGGCGGTGTGGGGCGGCAGCAGCTGGGTCGCCGGGCAGTGGCTCAACGTGCAGCAGCTTTCGCCGACGCTGGTGGCGCAGTGCATCAGCCTGATGGGCCTGCTGGTCGCCCTGCGCCTGTACGCCACCCTGTACCGCAGCGCGCTGCAGGGCCAGGAGCTGCATGGCTTCATCAACGCGGTGAACGTGGTCATCACCACCCTGCGCTATTTCGGCGGGCTGCTGCTGGTGGCGCACGTCAGCCAGGACCCGCTGGTGTTCTTCCAGTTCCAGGTCGCGGTGTCGCTGATCGAGGCGTTGCTGCTGGGCGGCAAGGCTTACCTGTGGATGGACGTGCGTCTGCTGACGCGCTTCTGCCTGGACACGGTACGACCGGTGCTGCCCTTCGCCCTGGGCATGTCCTTCACTTCCTGCCTGTGGATCGTCCTCACCCAGCTGGACAAGGTCCTGCTGTCGAACCTGCTGCCGTTGCAACAGTACGGTTACTTCTCCCTGGTGGCGCTGATCTCCGGCGGCATCCTCACGCTGGTCAACCCGCTGGCGCAGTCGCTGCTGCCGCGCATGACCATGCTGGCTGCCGAGGGACGCCACGAAGACATGCAGCAGCTCTATCTCAAGGCGAACCGCTTCGTCTGTGTGCTGCTGTTCCCGATGGTCGCGGTGATCGCCGCCCATGGTCATGACCTGGTCCTGGCCTGGAGCGGCGATGCCGTGGCCGCCAGTTGGTGCCGGCCGATCCTGGCCTGGTACGTACTCGGCTCCGGCCTGCTGGCAGTGGCCAGCTTCCAGTTCTACCTGCAGTACGCCCACGGCCAGTTGCGCCTGCACGTCTGGTACAGCGTCATCTCGACCCTGGTCAGCGTGCCGCTGGTGATCGCCAGCGCCTACCTGTACGGCGTGCTCGGCGTGGCGTTGTGCTGGTTCGGCCTGCGCCTGGTGTCGTTCCTGATCTGGCCGGTGATCGTGCACCGCACCTTCGCTCCCGGCCTGCAGGGCACCTGGCTGCGCGACACCCTGCAGATCGCAGCGCTGAGCGCCGCCGGCCTGCTCCTCAGCGAGCCTTTCTACACGCTGCTGGCGCGCTCCGGCGAGCGCCTCTGGCTGCTGGCGGCGCTGGCCGTGTGCGGCCTGATCACCCTGTTCCTCGTGGGCGCGGGCTCTGCCCCGGCTTTGCTGCGCCTGTTCAAACCGTCCCACAAGCCGAGTGTCTAGACATGGATATCCGCTCCGAGCTGCAGATCCTCTCCAACTGGCCGGAAGACCCCAGGCCCCTGCTCAGCGTCGTCTGCCTGGCCTACAACCAGGTGAACTACATCGGCCGCACCCTGGACAGTTTCCTGGAGCAGGTCACCGATTTCCGCATCGAGGTGCTGGTCAACGACGACGCCTCCACCGACGGCACCACGGAGATCATCGCCGACTACGCGGCGCGCTATCCGCACATCATCAAGCCGATCTTCCACAAGGAAAACCAGTACTCCAAGGGCCTGTCCCACGGCCTGCCGGTGTTCCGCAAGGCCCGCGGCCGCTACATCGCCTACTGCGAGGGCGACGACTTCTGGACCGATCCACGCAAGCTGCAGATCCAGGTCGACTTCCTGGAGAAGAACCCGGACTACGTGATCACCTACCACGACGCCTACACCTTCAACGAAGCGGGCGTGATCAAGCCCCAGCAGCTGACCGGCAAGTACCGCGGCGATGCCAGCCGCCTGGAGCTGCAGCAGGCGCGGCCGATCTCCACGCTCACCACCTGTTTCCGCAACGTGCTCACCGAGATGCCCGAGGAGCTGCTCACCACGCGCATGGTCGACCTGTGCTGGTGGTCGCTGCTGGGCGCCTACGGCAAGGGCCGGTTCCTCGGCGAGATCCGCCCGGCGGCCTACCGCATGCACCAGGGCGGGATCTTCTCCATGCAGGCCGCGCGCACCCAGCAGCACATGACCCTGCACACCTACTACTGCCTGTCGCGCTACTACCAGCGCCTGGGCAACCAGGAGCTCAACGAGTACTTCCTGATGCAGGTCTGCCGCATGTCCATGGCCGCCATCTCGCCCATGCGCAAGGTGCAGGCGTTCCTGATGCTGATCGGTCACCACGGCGCCAACCTGCTCAAGCGGCTGAACCCGGTACAGGCGCGCTGAGGCGCGCCCCTCGAGGGAGGACAGAACCATGAGTGTCATGCCCCAATCGCGCCTGGAAACGGTCCAGGACACCCGTATCGACGTCGCCGGCCTGCTGCGCCTGCTGTTCGATCACAAGAAGATGATCATCGCCGTCACCGGCCTGTTCGCCGTGCTCGGGCTGTTCTACGCCGTGGTCGCGACGCCGATCTACGTGTCCGGCGCGATGATCCAGATCGAGCAGAAGAAGAACGGCCTGAACGGCACGCCGGAGGTGATCAACCGGCCCGACTCGGTGTCGATCGCCTCCACCGAGATCGAGCTGCTGAAATCCCGCGCGGTGCTGGGCAAGGCGGTGGAGCTGCTGAAGCTGGACATCGTCGCCCGGCCCAAGCGCGTACCGCTGGTGGGTGACTACCTGGCGCGCCGCTACCACCCCGAGGCCGGGCAGAGCATTGCCGCGCCCTGGCTGGGCCTGGGCTCCTACGCCTGGGGCGGCGAGCGGATCAAGGTGTTCTCCCTCGACGTGCCGGAGGAATACCTGGGCGAGCCGCTGACCCTGGTGGCCGACGGTGGCGACAGCTACCACCTGCTCAATGCCGACGGCCAGCTGCTGCTGCGCGGCGAGCTGAAGAAGACCGTGATGGACAAGGGCTTCAGCATCGAGGTGGATGAACTGGTCGGCCGCCCCGGCACCGAGTTCACCCTGGTGAAGAACCGCCTGCTGACCACCACCCTGAACTACCAGAAGCTGCTTAAAGTGGCCGAGGCCGGCAAGGACTCGGGGATCATCTACCTGACCCTGGAAGACCCCGACCCGCTGCAGGCCGACCGCATCCTCGACAAGATCAGCCACCTCTACGTGCTGCAGAACGTCGAACGCAGCTCCGCCGAAGCGTCCCAGCGCCTGCAGTTCCTGCGTTCGCAATTGCCGGTGGTGCGCCTGGACCTGGAGAAGGCCGAAGCCGCCTACAACGCCTACCAGACCACCGCCAAGTCCGCCGACATCAGCGTCGAGACCCGTGGCGTGCTGGACCAGGTGGTGGCCATCGACAACCAGCTCTCCGAGCTCAAGCTCAAGCGCGCCGAGTACGACCGCCTGTACACCCCGACCCACCCGCTGTACCAGGCGCTGAACAAGCAGATGGGCAGCCTGGAGGACCGCAAGGCGCAGCTGCAGAAACGCATCCAGGCACTGCCGGCTACCCAGCAGGAGCTGCTGCGCCTGTCCCGTGACATGCAGGTCACCCGGCAGACCTACACCAGCCTGCTGAACAAGGCCCAGGAGCAGGACATCATCCGCGCCGGCACCATCGGCAACGTGCGCGTGATCGACACCGCCCAGGCCAACGTCGAGCAGCCGGCCAAGCCGATGCGCAAGATAATCGTGCTGCTCGCCACCCTGTTCGGCTTCTGCGTCGCCCTCGGCATCCTGTTCCTGCGCCAGGCTTTCTACCGTGGGGTGGAGAACCCCGAGGCGATCGAACAGCTGGGTCTTTCGGTGCTCGCCGCGATCCCCTATTCGCGGCAGCAGGAGCGCCTGGAGAAGGAGCGCAAGAGCGACATCCTCGGCCACACGCCCAAGCTGCTGGCGTCGTCGACTCCGGGCGACCTGGCCAACGAGGCGATCCGCAGCCTGCGCACCAACCTGCATTTCGCCCTGCTCGAAGCGCGCAACAACGTGGTGATGCTCACCAGCCCGGCGCCGGGCGCCGGCAAGTCGTTCGTCTCCAGCAACCTGGCGGCGATCATCGCCCAGTCCGGCCAGCGCACCCTGCTGATCGACGCCGACATGCGCAAGGGCTACCTGCACCGGGTGTTCGGCCTGACCCCGCGCCACGGCCTGTCCGACGCGCTCTCCGCGCACCGGCCGCTGAGCGAGGTGATCCTGCCCACCGAGGTGCCGGAACTGGACTTCATCTCCTGCGGCTTTGCCGCGCCCAACCCGTCCGAGCTGCTGATGCATGACAACTTCGCCCAGCTGCTGCGCGACGCCTCGGCGCTCTACGACCTGGTGATAGTCGATACCCCGCCGGTGCTGGCGGTGACCGACGCCGCGCTGGTCGGCCGGCTGTGCGGCATCAGCCTGCTGGTGACGCGCTTCGGCCAGAGCCCGGCCAGCGAGATCGACACTGCGCGGCGGCGCCTGGGGCAGAGCGGCATCCACCTGCAGGGCGCGATCCTCAACGGGGTGAAACGCAAGGCTTCCACCGCCGCCTACGACTACGGCGCCTACGCCTATCGCTACGACGCCAAGGACTGAGTCCGCGGGCAGGGAAGGAGTAACGACATGGTCCACATCGTCAGCCTCATGCAGCCGTACCTGTTCCCCTACCTGGGGTACTTCCAGCTGATCGCCGCCAGCGGCCTGTTCATCCTCGGCGACAGCCTGCAGTACACCCGGCGCGGCTGGATCAACCGCAACCGCCTGCTGGTGGGCGGCCGCATCTGGCAGTTCAGCTTCCCGCTGGAGCAGGGCTCGCAGACCCAGGCGATCAATGAGCGGCGCCTGAGCGAGGAGATGCGCAACAGCAACCAGCGCCTGCTGCACACCATCCGCCATGCCTACCATCGGGCGCCGTGCTACCCGCAGGTGATGCCGCTGCTGGAGGAAATCCTCGAACACCCCGAGCGCAACCTGTCGCACTTCGCCGAGCACTCGATCCGCCGCATCTGCCAGTACATGGGCATCGACACGCCGATGGTGCGTGCCTCGGAGCTGGAACTGGCGGATGACATGGGCCGCGACCAGCGCCTGATCGAAGCGGTGAAACAGAGCGGCGGCGACGTCTACCTGAACCCCGAGGGCGGCCGCCACCTGTACACCCCCGAGGTGTTCAACGCCGAGGGACTGGAGCTGCGTTTCCTGCGCATGGACGAGCTGAGCTATCCGCAGTTCGGCGCCGATTTCGTGCCCAGCCTGTCGATCATCGACGTGCTGATGTTCAACCCGCCGGACGAGCTGCAGCGCCTGCTGGGGCGTTACACCGTGGAACGACCGCAGCCGTCCGGGGACCTTCTCGGGGAGTACGAATCATGAGTGCCACCGCGTTCGAGCAGAAGGCCCAGCAGTACCGCTGGTACCTGATCCAGACCAAGCCGCACCAGGAGCCGCGCGCCGAGGAGAACCTGGTGCGCCAGGGCTTCAGCTGCTTCCGCCCGACGCTCGGCCTGGCCGGGCGCACCCAGGCGCTGTTCCCCGGCTACCTGTTCATCCGCCTGGATCAGCAGCACGACAACTGGTTCCCGATCCGCTCCACCCGCGGCGTCGCGCGCCTGGTGAGCTTCGGTGCACAGCCGCTGGCGGTGGCCGACGAGCTGGTGGAAGACATCCGCCAGCGCCTCGCGGCCATGCCCGAGCGCCCTGCCGGCCGCTTCCGCGAGGGCCAGCCGGTGCGCGTGAAGTGCGCCGGCGAGTGCGAGGTGGAAGCCATCTTCCTCTGCGACGACGGCACCGAGCGCGGGCTGATCCTGCTCAACCTGCTGCAACGCGAACAACGCATCCGGGTCCCGCTCAGCCAGCTGTCGGCGGTGGGCGGCAACGACGGCTGGCGCGCCTGAGGCGGCCGTTCTCAAACCATCAGTGACAGGGAGGAGTGGCGCAATGAATGGATCGACCGTGCTGGTGACGCTGACCTATGGCGATCGCCTGCAATACCTGGAAGAACTGCTGGCGCGCGCCTTCCGCGAGAAGGACATCAGCCGCGCCATCGTCGTCAGCAACGCCTCGGTGGCGGAGCTGGACCAGCTGTTCATGCTCTGGCCCAACCGCGTGCAGGTGATCGAGCTGGACAGCAACACCGGCTCGGCCAATGGCTATGCGGTGGGCATCGAGGCGGCGCTGAAGAGCGGCTGCGACTTCATCTGGCTGATGGATGACGACAATGCGCCCACGCCCGGCTCCTTCCCCCTGCTCAAGCAGCGGCTGATCGACTGCGCGCTGCGCCACGGCAGCGACAACACCGCGGTGCTGGGTTTCCGCCCGACCCACCAGGCCGATGTCGCCTCCGGCGTGCCGACCCGCTTCATCGCGCCGCCGCGCTCCAGCTACTTCGGCTTCCACGTCCGCCAGCTGCCCTACAAGCTCTGGCGCCGCACCCCCTGGGGCAAGCCGAAGCCGCGTCCGGCGCAGCCGCTGCTGGAGCTGCCGTTCGCCTACTACGGCGGCCTGCTCGGCCACGCCGACCTGTTCCGCCGCATCGGCCTGCCGCGCCGTGACCTGGTGCTGTACGCCGACGACACCGAGTACACCTTCCGCATCGGCGCCCTGGGCGGCCACCTCTACCTGGTGCCCGAGGCCGGCCTGGATGACCTGGAGAACTCCTGGAACATCAAGGCGCGCACCAACAACATCTACGAGACCTACCTGCTCGGCAGCTCCGACCTGCGCGCCTACTACGCCGCGCGCAACCAGGCCTGGTTCGACAAGAACCTGTGGGTCACCTCGCCGCTGATGTACCGCTTCAACCGCTGGCTGTTCATCCGCCTGCTGCACTTCTTCGCCCGCCGCCACCAGCGCGAGAGCCGCCTGGCCCTGCTGCTGCAGGCGATCCGCGACGGCGAGGCCGGCGCCCTGGGCATGAACCGGGCCTACCCGCTATGAGACTGCTGCTGCTCAACACCCTCTACGCCCCGCACATCGGTGGCGGGGCGGAGGTCATGCTGCAGCACATGGCCGAGGGGCTGGGCAGCCGCGGCCATGACGTCCACGTCCTGTGCACCGGGCCGCAGGCCGGCCTGCAGCGCGAGACCGTCAACGGCATCGCGGTGCTGCGCGCCGGCCTGCGCAATCTCTACTGGCCCTTCGACGAGCAGGACCATGGCGCGCTCAAGCGCCTCGCCTGGCACGCTCTGGATCGTTACAACCGCGGCATGCGCGGCGTGCTGAAAAGCGTGCTGAAGGAAGTCGAGCCGGACCTGGTGGTCTGCCACAACCTCTCGGGCTGGTCGATCTCCGCCTGGGACGCGATCCGCACCGCCGGCCTGCCCATCGTGCAGATCCTCCACGACCAGTACCTGACCTGCCCGCGCGGCGTGCGCTTCCACAAGGGCCGCCACTGCGAGCAGCAATGCGCCCCCTGCGGGCTGCTGCGGCGCTCCCACGCCGCCGCTTCGGGCGACGTCGATGCGGTGGTCGGCGTCAGCCGCTACCAGCTCAACGCGTTGCTCGATGCCGGCTATTTCATCGGCAGCCAGACCCACGTGGTCTACAACGGCTCGCCGATGGCGGCGGTGCCCGCCGCGCCGGCGTCCGCCGGGCGGCGTCCGCTGCGCTTCGGCTTCATCGGTGCGCTGACGCCGAACAAGGGCGTGGAGTGGCTGATCGAGCAGTTCCAGGCGGTGGCCGGGGATGCCTCGCTGCTGGTCGCCGGGCGCGGCGAGAGTGCCTATGTGAACCACCTGAAGTCCCTGGCCGATCCGCAGCGCGTGCACTTCGTCGGCTATCGCCAGGCCGCCGAGTTCTTCGCCGAGATCGACGTCGCCGTGGTCCCCAGCCTGTCGCCGGAATCCTTCGGCCTGGTGGCGCTGGAGGCCTGCGCCCACCACCTGCCGGTGATCGCCTCGCGCATGGGCGGCCTGGTGGAAATCGTCCAGGACGAGATCAACGGCCTGCTCTGTTCGCCGGAGCGGCCCGAGTCCCTGGGCGCGGCCATCGAGCGCCTGGTGCGTGACCCGGCGCTGCGCCAGCGCCTGGCCTCGCGCGCCCGGGAATACGTGGCGCCGATGCTCAGCGTGGAGCGAATGCTCGACGAGTACGAAGCCATCCTTCGCCACACCCTGCTCACCCGTGGAGTCCAGCATGGAACTGCAATCCCCGTATCCACGCTTTGAGCCGGCGCGCGGACTCACCTTCGACCGCTCGTTGCTGGCGCTCGGGGTGCTGCTGGCGCTGCTGCTGGTGGAGACCTTCAACGGTGCGCTGCGCTTCTACGCCGACCAGGCCGGGCTGTCGGCCATCGTCTACCTGCCCAAGGTGGCCTGCGTCATCGCGGTGGCCTGGGAGCTGATCACCCGCCCGCAGCAGCGCGGTCTCTGGCTGCTGCTGATCCTGGCGGCGGCCTCGCTGCTGCTCGGGCGCCTGCATGGCGCGGAATTCAAGAGCGGCTTCTTCGCCGTGTTCATCTACGCGCCGCTGCTGTTCGGCCTGCTCTGCGGCAACTACCTGGAGATGCACCGCAAGGCGGTGGCCTGGATCATCGCCTTCTGCTTCCTCGCGTCCCTCGCCGGCATCGCCCTGGACCTGGTGACCAGCGTGCCGTGGAAGGGCTACAGCTACTCCATGGGCGGCGTCGAGATCAGCGGCAACCGCTCCTGGAGCGCCTATGGCCTGGACCGTATCGCCGGCTTCTCGCGGATGTCCTCGAGCCTGGCGATGATGCTGGTGATCTTCAGCCTCTACCTGGGCTCCTTCCGCCTGCCGACGCTGTTGCGCGGGCTGATCTACCTGACCGCGCTGGTGGGCATCGTGCTCACCACCAACAAGTCCTCGGCTGGCGCCTTCGTCATCGCCCTGCTGGTGATGAGCATCAGTCGCCAGCGCCTGCTGTTCCTCTGCGCCGCCCTGGCGGTGGTGCTGGGGGCGCTGGCGCTGCCGCTGTACGGCGTGTTCGGCCATGTCGACCCATACCTGGCCAGCGCCACCGGCGACAACCTGATGGGCTCGATGGTCGATCGCCTGGTCAACACCTGGCCGAACCTGATCAAGGTGATGGACTACAACGGCTGGATCTACAGCGGCGCCGGCCTGGGCATGACCGGCAGCGCCTACGCGGCCTTCCCGATCTTCGGCGTCGAACAGCTGGCGGTGGCGGACAACTCGCTGCTCTACCTCTGGTGCCTGTTCGGCGTGATGGGCGTCGGCCTCTACCTGATGGCCGTGCCGATGCTGATGCGCCTGCAGCTCCAGCGCGGCCCGGAGGCGCGGGCGCTGCTCGGTATCGCCTTCTGCGTGCTGCTGATCGGCTGGACCAGCGACGTGCTGGAATCCCAGGTGCCCAGCCTGTTCCTCGGCCTGGCCATCGGCCGCGCCCTGCGCCTGCCGGGCGAGCCGGCGCCGCAGCCGGCACCGCGCACCCTGCGCCTGCAGGGCGGGCTGCTCAGCCTGCTGGCCTGCGCACTGCTGGTCGGCAGCCTGTTGCAGGCGCCGCCCGCGCTGGCCAAGGAAGCGCCGGTGGAAAACCTCGGCCCGGCGGAATTCATCGTCGGCGCCAGCACCCACCAGAACATCCGCGCCGGCAACCGTGACGGCATCAATCGCCTGGCCCGCGAGGCCGGAATCGTCTCGTTCCGCGACGACGCCTACTGGTCCAGCGTCGAGCGTGAGCGCGGCAAGCTGTCCATCGACGCCGCCTGGCGCGCGCAGCTGCGCAGCACCCGCAGCCTGGGCATCAGCACGCTGCTGATCCTGGGCAACGAGAACCAGTTCTACGGCAACGCCAAGCCCCGCGACGACGCCTCCCGCGAGGGCTACCTGCGCTACGTGCGCTACCTGGTGCGCAGCTTCAAGGGCCAGGTGGCGTTCTACGAAGTGTGGAACGAATGGGACTCGGAAAACGCTACCGACAAGGACTTCAGCGATGACTACCTGACCCTGGTGCGCGCCACCGCCAAGGCGATCCGCGAGGAAGACCCGCAGGCCAAGGTGCTCGCTGGTGCCGTCACCCTCAAGGGCATTCGCCAGGGCTTCGCCGAGCGCATCGTCGCCGGCGGCGCGCTGGATGTGGTCGACGGCATCTCCCTGCACCCCTCGGTGTACTGCGAGGGCGAGATGTCCACGCCCGAAGGCTGGCTGAACTGGTTCCAGGGCGTGAACCAGAAGCTGGAGAAAGTCGCCGGCAAGCCGGTGCCGCTGTACTTCACCGAGTTCAGCTGGCCGGCCCACGAAGGCGATTGCGGCATCAGCCGCGAACGCCAGGCGGCCTACCTGGCGCGCGCCTACGTGCTGCTGCGCAGCCTGCCCAACGTCAAGGGCGCCTGGTGGTACGACCTGGTGGACGACGGCATCGACCGCCGCGAGATGGAGCACAACTTCGGCCTGCTCACCGCCAGCGGCCAGCCCAAGCCGGCCTACCACGCCATGGCCAGCATCGCCGACATCATCGGCCGCTACCGTTTCGTCGCCCGCGAGCAGAACCCGGACCCGAACGTCTACCTGCTGCGCTTCGCCAAGGCCGGCGAGGAAATCCTCGTGGCCTGGACCCTGGGCCACGAACAGACCCTGAACATCACCAGCAAGCCCGGCAGCAGCGACACCCTCTGGCGCCTGGACAGCGTCGAGGGCGTCGCCCGCCGCGAGGGCCGGCCGGTGCCCTGGA
Source organism: Pseudomonas nitroreducens (assembly GCF_014204515.1). GTDB lineage: Bacteria > Pseudomonadota > Gammaproteobacteria > Pseudomonadales > Pseudomonadaceae > Pseudomonas > Pseudomonas nitritireducens_A. The sequence goes on from NZ_JACHLI010000005.1 coordinate 50,994, forward strand.
ACTGCCCGCAGGACGGTGGCGAGTGCCAGGCCAGTATCCGCATCGACGCCTCGCCCACCCTGGTGCGCAGCGCCTCCGCCGCGCAGCTGTCACTGCGCTGAGCCGTCCGGGAGTCCGCCCCATGATCGTGATCAACGCGCGTTTTCTCACCCAGCCACTGAGCGGCGTGCAGCGCTTCGCCGAGCAGATCTCGCTGTCGCTGGCGCGCCTGCGCAGCGACCTGCGTTTCGTGGCGCCGCCGGGTGAAATCCTCCGCCCGGAGATCGCCCGCCAGCTCGGGGTCGAACAGGTCGGCCGCCACCAGGGCCACCTCTGGGAACAGCTCGACCTGCCGCTGTGGCTGGCCCGGCAGGGGCGCCCGCTGCTGGTCTCGCTGTGCAGCACCGCGCCGCTGGCCTACCGCCGGCAGTTGGCGACCCATCACGACATCACCTACGTGCGCCACCCGCAGAGCTTCTCCTGGAAGTTCCGCGCGCTGTACCGGGTGATGATTCCGCTGATGCTGCGCCGCTCGCTGGCGCTGATCAGCGTCAGCGAGTTCTCCCGCCAGGAGATCGCTTCGCACTACGGCCTGGCGACGCAACGCATCCACGTGATCGGCAATGCGGTCTCCGCCGAGTTCTGCCCTGGCGTGGAAACCGCCGAGAGCGGCCGGCCCTACGTGCTGGCGGTGTCCTCGCCGGCGCCGCACAAGAACTTCGCGCGCCTGGTCGAAGCCTTCGGCCTGCTCGCCGACCTCGACGTGGAACTGCGCATCGTCGGCGCCGCCAACCGCAGCTTCGCCGACGCGGCGCTGCCGCAGGGCGCGCAGGATGAACGGGTGCGCTGGCTCGGCCGGCTCGACGACGACCAGTTGATCGAGCAGTACCGCCACGCCGCTGCCTTCGCCTTCCCCTCGCTCTACGAAGGCTTCGGCATCCCGCCGCTGGAAGCCCAGGCCTGCGGCTGCCCGGTGGTGGCGGCAAGCAGCGCGTCGATCCCCGAGGTGCTGGGCAACTCGGTCCTCTATTTCGACCCCTACGATCCGGCCGGCATGGCGGCCGCGCTGCGCCGCGTGCTGCTCGACCATCAGCTGCGCGCCGAGTTGCGCCAGCTGGGCCAGGACAACGTGCTGCGCTACTCCTGGGATATCTCGGCGCTGCGCCTCTCCAGCCTGATCGACAGCTGCCTGCTGGAGCGCTCGGAGCACCCGCCGCACTACGACGCCAAACGCATCGCCAAGCAAGGAGGCAGATCATGAAAGGCATCATCCTCGCCGGAGGCTCCGGCACCCGCCTGCATCCCATTACCCTGGGGGTGTCCAAGCAGCTGCTGCCGATCTACGACAAGCCGATGGTGTACTACCCGCTGTCGGTGCTGATGCTCGCCGGGATCGACGACATCCTGCTGATCTGCACCCCCGCCGACCTGGCGAACTTCCGCGCCCTGCTGGGCGACGGCGAGCAGTTCGGAGTGAGGTTGCAGTACGCCGTGCAGCCCTCGCCGGACGGGCTGGCCCAGGCCTTCCTGATCGGCGCCGAGTTCATCGGCGACGACTCGGTGTGCCTGGTGCTGGGCGACAACATCTTCTATGGCCAGGGCTTCACCGAGACCCTGCGCGAGGCGGCCGCGCGGCCCCGTGGCGCCACCGTGTTCGGCTACCAGGTGGCCGATCCGGCGCGCTTCGGCGTGGTCGAGTTCGACGCCGCCGGCCGTGTGCTTTCCATCGAGGAAAAGCCCCGCACGCCGCGTTCCAACTACGCCGTCACCGGCCTGTATTTCTACGACAACCGCGTGGTCGAGATGGCCCGCCGCATCCGCCCCTCGGCGCGCGGCGAGCTGGAGATCACCGACATCAACAACCTCTACCTGGAGCTCGGCGAACTGCACGTGAGCCTGCTCGGCCGCGGGTTCGCCTGGCTGGATACCGGCACCCACGAGTCGCTGATGGAGGCCGGCCACTTCGTCCAGACCATCGAGCAGCGCCAGGGCCTGAAGGTCGCCTGCCTGGAGGAGATCGCCTACCAGCAGGGCTGGCTCAGCGAGGTGGCGCTGGCGCTGCAGGCCGAGCGCCTGAGCAAGACCGGCTACGGCCGCTACCTGCAGCAACTGCTGCTGGAGCCGCGCAAATGAACCCGCACCCGGTGCCGACGCAAGCGCTGCGCGGCGACCGGCACTGCGCCCCACAACGGACTGCGCTAACGATGCAGCGGCGCCAGGAGCGGCGCCGGCAATCGCGAGGTCATCATGCCTAACAAGACCAAAGGAATTCTGCGTGCGCACCAGTCGCTGATCTCGCTGGCGCACCGCCTGAGCGACATCCTGGTGATCGTGCTCAGCGGCGTGTTCCTGCTCAGCGCCGGCAGCGGCACGCTGGAAGCCCAGCTGTGGGTGTCGGTGCTGCTGTGCGTGATGCTCTTCCACTGGCTGGGCGAGCTGAACCAGCTGTACGGCTCCTGGCGCGGCGAGTCGCTGCTGCGCGAATCGCTGAGCGTCACCCTGTACTGGTCGCTGGCGTTCTTCGCGGTGCTGCTGCTGGACATCTCCCTGCGCCATGTCGAACTGGAGGAACCGCGCCGGCTGGGCTGGTTCGCCGCCGCGCTGCTGATCATGGGCGGCTACCGCCTGGCGATCCGCATGGTCCTGCGCCTGGCCCGGCGGCACGGCTTCAACAGCCGCAACGTGGCGATCTACGGCACCGGCGAGGTCGGTGCGCGGCTGGCCCAGACCATTCTCGGCGCGCCGTGGATGGGCCTGCGCCTGGTCGGCTTCTACGACGACCGCCCGCAGCAGATGGAGCTGGGCGAGCGGGTACCGGTGAAGGGCGATCGCCTGGCGCTGATCGAGGCGGCGCGCTCCGGGCAGATCGACAAGGTCTACCTGACCCTGCCGCTGTCCCGCGAGCCGCTGCTCAACGAGCTGATCCGCGAGCTGTCGGACACCACGGTGTCGGTCTACCTGATTCCCGACCTGTTCATGTTCGACCTGCTGCACGCGCGCAGCGAAAGCATCAACGGGCTGGCCACCATCAGCATCTTCGACACCCCCATGGACGGCCCCAACGCCCTGCTCAAGCGTATCGAGGACGTGCTGCTTGCCTCGCTGATCCTGCTGCTGATCGCCGTGCCCATGCTGCTGATCGCCATCGCCGTGAAGCTCACCTCGCGCGGCCCGGTGCTGTTCCGCCAGACCCGCTACGGCATGGATGGCCGGCCGATCCGCGTGTGGAAGTTCCGCAGCATGACGGTGATGGAGGACGGCGCCGCCGTCACCCAGGCCTCGCGCAACGATTCGCGCATCACCCCGCTGGGCGCCTTCCTGCGGCGCACCTCGCTGGATGAGCTGCCACAGTTCTTCAACGTCTTGCTCGGCGACATGTCGGTGGTCGGCCCACGCCCCCACGCCGTGGCGCACAACGAGCAATACCGGCGTCAGGTCAGCCGCTACATGCTGCGTCACAAGGTCAAGCCGGGGATCACCGGCTGGGCCCAGGTGAACGGCTGGCGCGGCGAAACCGACACCCTGGAAAAGATGCAGAAACGCATCGAGTTCGACCTCGACTACATCGAGAACTGGTCCGTCTGGTGGGACCTGAAGATCGTCCTGCTGACCCTGTTCAAGGGCTTCGTCCACCGCAACGCCTACTGAGTTTCCACACTCGCTTCAAGGAAGGATTGCCATGAAAAACCTGCTCGCTTTCAGCTTCGTAGTCGGCAGTCTGGCGCTACAAGGCTGCGTCTTTTCCCCCGGTCAGCACATGACGGATTCCGATATCCAGCGCGAGGCGCAGAAGGAGGGCATGCAGATCACCCTGGTGCCGATCACGCCCCAGGTGCTGCAGCGCCAGGAAGCCGACTTCGCCGCCAAGCCCGGCTTGCCGGCCGAGCTGCTCAACTACCGGCCACCGCAGGAGGACTACGTGATCGGCGGCGGCGACGTGCTGCTGGTGACCGTCTGGGATCACCCGGAGCTCACCAGCCCCGGTTCCACCCAGCAGATGGAGGCCAACGGCCGGGTGGTCGGCGCCGACGGCAACATCTTCTTCCCCTACGCCGGCGTCGTCCGCGCCGAAGGCCAGACCCCGGCACAGCTGCGCACGCGCCTGGCCCACCAGCTGGGCAGAAAGGGCATCGTCGACCCGCAGGTGGACGTCACCGTGCTGCGCTATGCCAGCCAGCACGTGGTGCTCTCCGGGGCCTTCCAGAATGGCGGCCAGGTCGAGCTGAACAACACGCCCACCACCCTGGTGCAGGCGGTCAGCAAGGCCGGAGTGATCGCCGGCGAGGCCGACCTGTCGGGGCTGACCCTCAAGCGTGACGGCCGCGAGTACGTCATCGACGTCGATGCGCTGAACCGCAGCGGTTCGACGCTCAGCGGCATGTACCTGAAGAACGGCGACCAGATCCACCTGCCCTACAACGATCGCAAGAAGGTCTACGTGGTCGGCGAGGTGGAGCGCCCGCAGGTGGTCACCTACCGCACCACCGGCCTGTCGCTGCTGGAGGTGCTCGGCAACGCCGGCGGCCTGGCCCCGGAAACCTCCGACGGCGACTCGGTCTACGTGATCCGCGGCAACCCCGACTCGGTCGCCGGACAGTCCTCGGGCACCTTCAAGGCGCAGGTCTTCCACCTGGAAGCCAAGCGCCCGACCGCCTACGCGCTGGCCCGCGAGTTCGCCATGCAGCCGCAGGACGTGGTGTTCATCGGCCCGGCCAACATCACCCGCTGGAACCGCTTCATCAGCCAGCTGCTGCCGTCGGCCTCGATCGTCAGTACCAGCGCCGCGATGGGGAACTGACGAGGCACGAGCCGATAGGGAGATTTTTCCTACTGCAATCGGCGGCTCCCGGGAATCGACTTCCCGGCGAGCGGCCAGGATGATCGCCGGCGGCTGGTGCGCCTACGCACTCCTCCGACGGCAGGGGCCTATCCTGCCTCAACCTTTTAGGGCCCTCTCCCTAGCACGAGGCCCTGAACCCGCCCGCGTTGCAGCGCTGGCGGGTTTTTTTTGCGCGAAATTCGCCGGGTTGCCGGCGGGTGATTCCTACATCCGAATTGCCGTCCGGGGTACCCCTACCGATCAACTGCGCAATGCCAGTGAGGGGCGTATCATATATTCCATAAAGAAATTACATATTAAGAATTAATTCTTTTTGGATTTATGACGGTTCTTTTATCGTGGCCCTGCGTCGCCGCGAGCGGTCGCGGGTGAGCGAAAGGGTGGCGGGTAACCGCCAGTCGCGGGGAGATGAATGGCGGTTTTCCGCTGATCCGGTGTCGGGGAATGGCTCGTTGAACGAGCCGGAAGCCGGAAACAGGTGGCTGCGGGACAAGGCGGGCGGGTTGGCCTGGGGATTGCCTTGTCTGCTGGCGAATGCTTCGAGCATCGCCACAACAACAAGACACGAGAACCGATCCATGCCATTCCCTTCTTCTGCCGTATCCCTGTCCGCCTGCCTGCGCTGCGTTCCCGCCTAGCGGGGCGCTGAAACAACCTACGAATCCTGCATGCCCGTCGTGCTCGTCACGTCGTGGCCGCTGCCTGCCATTCGGACGGACTCCCGGGGGAGCCAGTCGTGGTGGCGAATGGCGTGTTTCCAAGATCAATAAAATGGGGAAATTCCAATGAAAAGCCGCACTCTCACGCAATCGGGCCTCGCGCTCGCCATCGCTGCCGCAGGTCTTGCGCAATCCGCCGTCGCCGGTGGATTCGTCGAAGACAGCAAGGCCAGCCTGACCCTGCGCAACTTCTACATCAACACCGACAACCGCAACGGCACCGCCGAGCCGAGCAAGCAGGAAGAGTGGGGCCAGGGCTTCCTGCTCAACTACACCTCCGGCTTCACCGAAGGCACCGTGGGCTTCGGCGTCGACGCCCTGGGCCTGCTGGGCGTGCGCCTGGACAGCGGCAAGGGCACCCACTACAACCCGACCAGCTCCAGCTTCTCGGGCACCGTGTTCCCCACCGACGGCGATGGCCGTGCGGTCGATGATTTCTCCCACCTGGGCGCCACCGGCAAGGTGAAGGTCTCCAGCACCGTGCTGCAGTACGGCACCCTGCTGCCCAAGCTGCCGGTCGTGACCTACAACGACGGTCGCCTGCTGCCGCAGACCTTCGAAGGTGGCCAGGTCACTTCCAACGAGTTCAAGGACCTGACCCTGCTCGGTGGCCAGCTCGAACACATGAAGGGCCGCAGCTCCAGCAACAACGAAGGCCTGTCCATCGCCGGCGCCAACAACGCCCGTACCGGCCAGTTCGTCAACAAGTTCTACTACGGCGGCGCCGACTACAAGCTGACCAAGGACCTGACGCTGCAGTACTACTACGGCAACCTGCAGGACTTCTACAAACAGCACTTCCTCGGCCTGCAGCACAACTGGGCGATCGGCCCGGGCGTACTGAAATCCGACCTGCGCTACTTCCACAGCAGCGACGACGGCAAGAACGGCAACGACTCGCGCTACTACACCAGCGGTTACTACGGTAATGGCGTGACCAAGGGTGAAGTCGACAACCGCGCCTGGAGCGGCCTGTTCACCTACACCGTCAGCGGCCACAGCTTCGGCGCCGGCTACCAGCAGCTCAGCGGCAACAGCGACTTCCCGTTCATCAACAACGGCGACGGCGCCACCGCCTACCTGATCACCGACGTGCAGATCGGCAAGTTCCTGCGCGCCGGCGAGCGCACCTGGCAGGTCCGCTACGGCTACGATTTCGCCCAGGCCGGCCTGCCGGGGCTGACCTTCCAGACCCTGTACCTGCACGGCGACAACATCGACACCCGCTATGGCGACAAGAGCGAGTGGGAGCGTGACATCTCCCTGGCCTACGTGATCCCGGACGGCACCTTCAAGGGCCTGGGCTTCACCTGGAAGAACGCCTCCCTGCGCAGCGGCCTGCCGACCACCGGCAGCGGCACCGCAACCCAGCGCGACCAGGACGAGAACCGCCTGATCGTCAGCTACACCATCCCGCTGCTGTAAGACTTCACGGGCTGGAAAAAAAGCCGCCGTCCTCGCCAGAGGCGGCGGCTTTTTCATGGGGCTTATCGCCTGCGGCGGCAGTTCTGCGTAGGAGCGAGCTCGCTCGCGAACGGCTTGGCAGGGGGCTTGTTCGCGAGCAAGCTCGCTCCTGCAGAAAGGCCGATTGCCAATGAAAAAGGCCGTCGCTCCGTGAGGGGCGACGGCCTTTTTCTTTCAGCGGATCAGCGCTTGCGCGGCGCCGGCTGCTGCTGGGTGATGCAGTGGATATTGCCGCCGCCCAGGAGGATCTCGCGGCCCGGCACCATGACGATCTCGTGCTCGGGGAAGATGCGCTTCAAGGTCGCTTCGGCTTCGGCGTCCGCCGGGTCGTCGAAGCGCGGCGCGATGATGCCGCCGTTGACGATCAGGAAGTTGACGTAGGAACCGGCCAGGCGGATCGACGGATCGCGCGGCTGGGTGCCGATCACCAGGTCGATGCCTTCGCACTCGGCCTCGGTGGCGTGGATCGGGCCGGGGATGACGATCTTGTGCACGGTCAGCTGGCGGCCCTTGGCGTCGCGGGCGGTTTCCAGCACGCGCATGGCGGCCTGGCAGCGCTCGTAGTTCGGGTCGTTCACATCGTCGGTCCAGGCCAGCAGCACTTCGCCGGGACGTACGTAGCAGCAGAAGTTGTCGACGTGGCCGTCGGTCTCGTCGTTGAACAGGCCGTCCGGCAGCCAGATCACGGTGTCGATGGCCAGGTGCTCGCGCAGCACGGCCTCGATTTCTTCGCGGCTCATGTGCGGGTTGCGGTTGTGGTTGAGCAGGCATTCCTCGGTGGTGATGACCGTGCCTTCGCCGTCCACATGGATGGAACCGCCTTCCAGTACGAAGCCTTCGGTGCGGTAGCCGTCGCAGCGCTCGATGCCGAGGATCTTGCTCGCCACCTGGTCGTCGCGGTGCCACGGGAAGTACAGGCCGCCTTCCAGGCCGCCCCAGGCGTTGAAGGTCCAGTCCACGCCGCGCACGTCGCCCTGGTCATTGGTGACGAAGGTTGGGCCGGTGTCGCGCACCCAGGCGTCGTCGTTGCTGATTTCCACCACGCGGATGTTGGCGGCATCGGCCAGCTGGGCACGGGCGTTCTCGTACTGGCCGGCGGAAACGCCGATGGTCACCGGCTCGAAACGGGCAATGGCGCGGGCCACGGCGCTGAAGGCAGCCTGCGCGGGCTTGCCGCCCAGGCGCCAGTTGTCCGGACGCTCGGGCCAGACCATCCAGGTCTGGGTCTGGGGTTCCCATTCCGCCGGCATGCGGAAGCCATCGGCGCGGGGAGTGCTGGTCAGCGTGGTCATGGGGCGGTCCTTGGTCAGTGCTTCGTGGAAGGGGCGAGTCGATAGCCATCGATGGGTATCGCTGCGCTCCACCCATCCTACGGAGTGGGTTGTGTCATTCGAGAGGCCGTCGCCTTCGAGTGCCGCGAGCGGCCAGTATAGGTTGCCCACCTTGGACTCGCGCCGAAGTATCGTCGGGTTGGATGATTTATAACCGATAAAAATCGGTTTATTAAGGGTGTAATTGAAATATTCAGCCCACTTATCCGGATATTTATCGGATAAAAATCGATTATTCGAGGGGCGCGGCGCGTTTCGGCAGGCAGGGCGGCAGGTACAGCGAGAGGTAGGCGTCGATCACCCGCATGCCTTCTTCGGCCAGGCGCTCGGTAATCCGCCCGTGGCGCTGTACCGAGAGCGCATAGACGCGATCGCCCAGTTCGATGGCCAGGCTGAACACTTCGATGTCCTGGGGCAGCGGCGGCAGCTCGAAGTGCCGTTCGAACAGTTTGCGCATGGCCTGGCCGAGTTGCACGTCGTGCTGGCTGTCGGCCTGGGTGACTTCGGCGAGGCCGTGGCTGGCGAGGATCAGCTGGCGTGCGGCGGCATCGTCGGCGTAGACGGCCAGGGTGCGCTGTTCGACCAGCCGCGCGAGGTCGCGCCAGTCGCGCAGGACGGCGTGGTCGACGGATTGTTCCAGGCAGGCGCGGAAGGCGGCGTGGACGTCGCTGGTCAGCCCCTGGAGCAGCGCCGGGACGCTGGGGAAGAAGTGGTAGACGGAGGAGGGCGGGATGTCCGCGCGCTCGGCCACCGCGTAGATCGACAGGCCCGCCGCGCCGCCTTCCGCCAGCTGTGCGCGGGCGGCGTCGAGAATCACGGCGATGCGTGCCTGGCTGCTGGCGCGGGGCTTGCGGGTGGGCGAGGGGGCGGGCATGGCGGTCTCCGGAGCTGGGCGGTCATTGGACGCCAGCTCCGGGGTGTTCGGCAAGTCAGCTGCCGCCGGCGCGCAGCTTGTCCCAGACCTCGGTGATCACCGGGGCGGTCTTCTCCGGCGCGGTTTCCAGGGCGAACAGGCGGCGCTTGGTCTCCTGGTCCGGGTACAGGCCCGGCTGGTCGCGCAGGGCGGCGTCGAGGAACTGCGCGGAGTCCTTGTTGCCGTTGGGGTAGAGGGTGGCGGCGGTGATCTGCGCGGCGACCTTGGGCTGCATCAGGTAGTCGATGAACTTCAGCGCCAGGTCCGGGTGTTCGGCGGCGGTGGGGATCACCAGGTTGTCGATGAACAGCACCGAGCCTTCCTGCGGCACCACGAAGCGCACCGGCTGGCCGGCGTTGGCCGCGCCCAGCGCATCGCCGACCCAGGCCATGGCGACGCACAGCTTGCCGGCGTTGAGGTCCTGGATGTAGCGCTCGCTGTCGATGTAGCGCAGGTTCGGGCGCAGCTCGCCGAGCACTTCGCCGGCGCGGCGGATCTGCGAGGGTGCGCTGCGGGCGAAGTTGCGGCCCTGGTAGTTCATCAGCACCGAGAAGGCTTCGTCCGGCGCGTCCAGCAGGCTCATGCCGCAGGCCTTCAGGCGTGCGCTCTGTGCCGGGTCGAACATCACGCTCCAGCTGTCGGGCAGCTTGCCGCCGTAGGCCTTCTCGGCTTCGGGTTCGTTGATCGCCAGGCCCACGGCGCCCCACAGGTAGGGCACGGCGTGCTGGTTGTTGGGGTCGACGGCGGCCAGCTTGCTCAGCAGCTGGGTGTCGAGGTGGCTGCGGTTGGGCAGCTTGCTGAAGTCCAGCGCCTGGATGCGCTTGTCGCGGATCAGCGCCGGCAGGTCGTTGTGCGAGGGTACGGCGACGTCGAACTTCTCTCCGGCTTCGAGGGCCTTCTTGACCTCTTCGGCGGTGCTGTAGGTCGTGTATTCGACCCGGATGCCGGTGTCCTTCTCGAAGTCCTTGAGCACTTCGGGGGCGATGTAGTCGTTCCAGTTGTAGACCCGGATGACCTGGTCGGCCCAGGCGGACAGTGGGCACAACAGCATCAGTATCACGGCGTACAGGCGTGGCATTGGCGATCTCCCTGAATGAACCACGTAATCAGCGGATGCGGCATTCATTCGCCGCTCGATAGCGCGACAGCAAAGACACGACAGACACGATGGGCGCCCGGGCGGACGGATGGAGACATCGCGAGCAGGAAGAAACGACGGATGTGGCTCGCCCTGGCGCCCCTCCTCGCCCTGGCAATGTCGCGGTCCCCCAGATGTGCCAGAGGCACAAGGAAACGCCGGCCCTGGGGCCGGCGTTTCGTTTACCACTTATACGGTGTGCAAGTACCAGTTGTACTCGAGGTCGGAGATCGAATACTCGAACTCCTGCATCTCATGCTCCTTGCACGCGACGAAGATGTCGATGTACTCGGGGCTGATGTACTTGTTCATCACGTCGCTGTCGTCCAGCTCGCGCAGGGCATCGCGCAGGTTGTTCGGCAGGCTCTGTTCCAGCTGCTCGTAGGCGTTGCCTTCGATCGGCGCACCGGGCTCGACCTTGTTGGTCAGGCCGTGGTGGACGCCGGCCAGTACCGCCGAGAGCAGCAGGTACGGGTTGGCGTCGGCGCCGGCGACGCGGTGCTCCAGGCGCACCGCTTCCGGCGCTCCGGTGGGCACGCGCAGGGCGACGGTACGGTTGTCCAGGCCCCAGCTCGGTGCGTTCGGTACGAAGAAGGCCGAACCGAAACGGCGGTACGAGTTGACGTTCGGGCAGAGGAACGCCATCGACGCCGGCAGGGTCTCGAGCACACCGCCGATCGCGTGGCGCAACGCGGCGTTCTGCTCGGGATCCTCGCTGGTGAAGATGTTCCTGCCGTCCTTGTCGAGCAGCGAGACGTGGACGTGCAGACCGTTGCCCGCCTGACCCGGATAGGGCTTGGCCATGAAGGTCGAGTCCATCTCGTGGTCGTAGGCGACGTTCTTGATCAGGCGCTTGAGCAGGACCGCGTAGTCGCAGGCCTTCAGCGCGTCGTCAACGTGGTGCATGTTGACTTCGAACTGTGCCGGGGCGCTTTCCTTGACGATGGCATCGGCCGGGATGCCCTGGGCGCGGGCGCCGTCGATGATGTCCTGCAGGCAGTCGGCGTACTCGTCGAGGTCGTCGATGGAGTAGACCTGGACCGATTGCGGACGCTTGCCGGAAATCGGCGAACGCGGCGGCTGCGGACGGCCGTTCACGTTCTCCTGGTCGATCAGGTAGAACTCGAGCTCGAAGGCCGCGACGATGGTCAGGCCGATGTCGGTGAACTTCTGCACCACCTGGCGCAGCACTTCACGCGGGTCGGCGAAGAACGGCGTGCGCTCTTCCATCTCGTGCATGGTCATCAGCAGCTGCGCGGTCGGGCGCTTCTGCCAGGGTTCCATGGAGAGGGTATTGGGGATTGGGAAACAGACGCGATCCGCGTCGCCAATGTCCAGGCCGAGGCCGGTGCTTTCTACGGTGGAGCCGGTGATGTCGAGAGCGAAGAGAGAGGCGGGGAGGTTGATGCCCTTCTCATAGACTTTGGGCAGGTTGGTGCGTTCGATGCGCTTGCCGCGGACCACACCATTCATGTCTGCAATAAGGAGGTCGACGAATTGGACCTCGGGGTGTTCCTTCAGGAACTCACTCGCTTCTTCAAGCGAAACGGCACTCTGGGGTACCGGCATGATGTAACACCTTTATTGTTAAAAATTTCAATCATTCGAAGGCTGAGGTGTGAGTCAATCCGAATTGGCAAGGGTTGTCAATGTCGCACCAAAAAGGGGCGCATCAGTCTCGATAGGCCGTTTTTGGGGCGTTTCGGGCCGCTTTTAATGGGCGGAGAGCCTTGGCTGGCGGGCTGTTCAGTGGGGCGTGTTTGATTTTTTACATGACTATTGTGTAAAAAAATGAACAAGGCTAAGCTCGGCCTCAAGCCCATAACACTTACAAACACGGGTGTCCCATGTCTCGCCTGCCGTTAATCGGCGTGTCCGCCTGCCTCAAGCAGATCGGTTCCAAACCCTACCATGTTGCTGGCGACAAATACCTCAGAGCTTTGATCTCAGGGGCCTCGGGCATTCCGTTGATCATTCCCTCCCTGGGCGATGCGATCGACCAGGAAGCCATGTTGGCCGCATTCGACGGCCTGCTCTTCACAGGCTCGGCGTCGAACGTCGAACCCCATCATTATAGTGGCTCCGCCAGCATTGCCGGCACCCCTCATGATGCCGCTCGCGACAGTACGACGCTGCCGCTGATCCGCCGCGCTGTCGCCGCCGGGATTCCGGTGCTGGGCATCTGCCGCGGCTTCCAGGAAATGAATGTGGCCTTCGGCGGCTCGCTGCACCAGAAGGTGCACGAGGTCGAAGGCCTCATGGACCACCGCGAGCCTGCCGGTGAGCCGATCGAAATCCAATATGGTCTGCGGCACGTCGTCGATGTGCAGCCGGGCGGCGTTTTCGCCGGTATCGGGCTACCCTCGCAGTTCCAGGTCAACTCTATTCACGGCCAGGGCGTTGATCGTCTGGCGCCCGGCCTTCGCGTAGAAGCTCTGGCGCCTGACGGGTTGGTTGAAGCCTTCTCCGTCGAAGGTGCGGCCTTTGCCGTCGGGGTGCAGTGGCACCCGGAATGGCAGGTCGAAACGAACCCCAACTATCTCGCTATCTTCCAGGCATTCGGCAAAGCCTGCAGCAAGAGGGCGGGGAACCGCTGAGTCCGGCGTTGGGGCCGGACTCTCACACCCTGAGGTCTTTATGACTAGCAAGTTAGACCAGCTCAGTGGCTGGTTGAAAGAACGCAAGATCACCGAAGTGGAATGCATGATCGCCGACCTGACCGGGATTGCCCGGGGCAAGATCGCGCCGACCGCGAAATTCCTCAACGAGAAGGGCATGCGCCTGCCGGAGAGCGTTCTCCTGCAGACCGTGACCGGTGATTACGTCGAAGACGACATCTATTACGACCTGCTGGACCCGGCCGACATCGATATGGTCTGCCGCCCGGACGAGAATGCCGTGTTCCTCGTCCCCTGGGCCATCGAGCCGACCGCGATGGTCATCCACGACACCTACGACAAGCTCGGCAACCCCATCGAGCTGTCGCCGCGCAACGTCCTCAAGCGTGTGCTCCAGCTGTATGCCGACAAGGGCTGGAAGCCGATCGTGGCGCCGGAGATGGAGTTCTACCTGACCAAACGCAGCGACGACCCCGACTACCCGCTGCAGGCTCCGATCGGTCGCTCCGGTCGCCAGGAGACCGGTCGCCAGTCCTTCTCCATCGACGCGGCGAACGAATTCGATCCGCTGTTCGAAGACATGTACGACTGGTGCGAGCTGCAGGGCCTGGACCTGGACACGCTGATCCATGAAGAAGGCACCGCGCAGATGGAGATCAACTTCCGTCATGGCGATGCCCTGGACCTGGCCGACCAGATCGTGGTGTTCAAGCGCACCATGCGCGAGGCCGCGCTCAAGCACAATGTCGCCGCCACCTTCATGGCCAAGCCGATGACCGGCGAGCCGGGCAGTGCCATGCACCTGCACCAGAGCATCGTCGACATCAAGACCGGCAAGAACATCTTCTCCAACGCCGACGGCAGCATGAGTGAGCTGTTCCTGCACCACATCGGCGGCCTGCAGAAGCTGATCCCCGAGGCGCTGCCGCTGTTCGCGCCGAACGTCAACTCGTTCCGCCGCTTCCTGCCCGACACCTCGGCGCCGGTGAACGTCGAGTGGGGCGAAGAGAACCGTACCGTGGGCCTGCGCGTACCGGACTCCACTCCGGACAACCGCCGCGTGGAAAACCGCCTGGCCGGCGCCGACGCCAACCCGTACCTGGCCCTGGCGGCCAGCCTGCTGTGCGGCTACATCGGCATGGTCGAAGGCCTGAAACCCAGTGCCCAGGTCAAGGGCCGTGGCTATGAACGGCGTAACCTGCGCCTGCCGCTGACCATCGAGGCCGCCCTGGAGTGCATGGAAGGCAGCAAGACCCTGGAGAAATACCTGGGTGACAAGTTCATTCGGGGCTACGTCGCGGTGAAGCGCGCCGAGCACGAGAACTTCAAGCGAGTAATCAGTTCCTGGGAGCGTGAGTTCCTTCTGCTTTCTGTCTGATCGGCGTGGGGTCCGGCGCGTGGCCGGGCCCCGTGTTTCTTAGAGAAGAGGTTTTATCAAGATGACTAACCAGACCAGCGCCAACACCCAACACTGGCAGGCGCTCAGCCGTGATCACCACCTGGCTCCGTTCACCGACTACAAGCAGCTGAACGAAAAGGGTGCGCGCATCATCACCAAGGCCGAAGGCGTGTACCTGTGGGACAGCGAGGGCAACAAGATCCTCGATGGCATGGCCGGCCTGTGGTGCGTGAACGTCGGCTACGGTCGCAAGGAACTGGCTGAAGTCGCCTATAAGCAGATGCAGGAACTGCCCTACTACAACCTGTTCTTCCAGACTGCCCACCCGCCGGTGCTGGAGCTGTCCAAGGCGATCGCCGACATCGCCCCGGAAGGCATGAACCACGTGTTCTTCACCGGTTCCGGTTCGGAGTCCAACGACACCGTGCTGCGCATGGTTCGCCACTACTGGACCATCAAGGGCCAGCCGCAGAAGAAGGTGGTCATCGGCCGCTGGAACGGCTACCACGGCTCCACCGTCGCCGGCGTCAGCCTGGGCGGCATGAAGGCGCTGCACGAGCAGGGCGACCTGCCGATCCCCGGCATCGAGCACATCGCCCAGCCGTACTGGTTCGGCGAAGGCGGTGACATGGACCCGGAAGAGTTCGGCATCTGGGCGGCCGAGCAGCTGGAGAAGAAGATTCTCGAAGTCGGCGAAGACAAGGTCGCCGCCTTCATCGCCGAGCCCCTGCAGGGCGCGGGCGGCGTGATCATTCCGCCGAAGACCTACTGGCCGAAGATCCGCGAGATCCTCGCCAAGTACGACATCCTGTTCATTGCCGACGAAGTCATCTGCGGCTTCGGCCGTACCGGCGAATGGTTCGGCAGCCAGTACTTCGGCAACGCCCCGGACCTGATGCCGATCGCCAAGGGCCTGACCAGCGGCTACATCCCCATGGGCGGCGTGATCGTTCGCGACGAGATCGTCCATACCCTGAATGAGGGTGGGGAGTTCTACCACGGCTTCACTTACTCTGGTCACCCGGTGGCCGCCGCGGTGGCGCTGGAGAACATCCGCATCCTGCGCGAAGAGAAGATCGTCGAACGTGTGAAGAACGAAACGGCACCGTATTTGCAACAGCGCTGGCAAGAGCTGGCCGACCATCCCCTGGTAGGCGAAGCCCGCGGGGTAGGCCTGGTGGCAGCACTGGAGCTGGTGAAGAACAAGAAGACCCGCGAGCGCTTCGACGGCAAGGGTGTCGGGATGCTGTGCCGCGAGCACTGCTTCCGCAACGGTCTGATCATGCGTGCGGTAGGAGACACTATGATTATCTCGCCGCCGCTGGTGATCGAGAAATCGCAGATCGATGACCTGATCACCCTGGCGCGCAAGTGCCTCGATCAAACCGCCGCAGCCGTTCTGTCTTGAGTCTTTCACCAGACCTTTGACAGACTGCGCCTGTGCGTTGGCCAGGCTCACCGGGTGGTGACGGAAGGAGATGTCCACGCCACCCGGAACATCAAAAAAACAAACGGAGCTACCCGCATGTTCAAGACCTTCGGCAAATCCCTGCTCGCTCTATCGCTGGCAGGCGCTGTGGCTGGTATGGCGCAGGCTGATGACAAGGTGCTGCACGTCTACAACTGGTCGGACTACATCGCGCCGGACACGGTCGACAAGTTCACCAAGGAAACCGGTATCAAGGTCGTCTACGACGTCTACGACAGCAACGAAGTGCTGGAAGCCAAGCTGCTGGCCGGCAAGTCGGGCTATGACATCGTGGTGCCGTCCAACTCCTTCCTGGCCAAGCAGATCAAGGCGGGCGTCTACACCCCGCTGGACAAGTCCAAGCTGCCGAACTGGAAGAACCTCAATCCGGACATCATGAAGACCCTGGAGATCAGCGACCCGGGCAACCAGTACGCGATCCCCTACATGTGGGGCACCATCGGCATCGGCTACAACCCGGACAAGGTCAAGGCCGCCCTGGGCGACAACGCCCCGGTGGACTCCTGGGACCTGGTGTTCAAGCCGGAAAACATCCAGAAGCTGAAGTCCTGCGGCGTGAGCTTCCTCGACTCGCCGACCGAAATGCTCCCGGCCGCCCTGCACTACCTGGGCTACAAGCCCGATAGCCAGGACCCGAAAGAGCTGAAGGAAGCCGAAGCGCTGTTCCTGAAGATCCGTCCGTACATCTCCTACTTCCACTCCTCCAAGTACATTTCCGACATCGCCAACGGCAACATCTGCGTGGCCATCGGTTACTCGGGCGACGTGTACCAGGCCAAGTCCCGCGCTGAAGAAGCCAAGAACAAGGTCACCGTGAAGTACAACATTCCGAAGGAAGGTGCTGGCGCGTTCTTCGACACCGTCGCCATTCCGAAGGATGCCGAGAACCAGGAAGCCGCGCTGAAGTGGATCAACTTCCTGCTCGAGCCGGCGATCATGTCCGAGATCACCAACGTCGTGCAGTTCCCCAACGGCAACGCCGCGGCCACGCCGATGGTGAACGACGCGATCCGCAACGACCCGGGCGTGTACCCGACTCCGGAAACCATGAAGAAGCTGTACGCCTTCCCGGATCTGCCGGCGAAGACCCAGCGTCTGATGACCCGCAGCTGGACCACCATCAAGTCCGGCAAGTAATCGGGTAGTCGCTGCCGCCTGGCGCGGCAGCCGTTGGTCCGGGACAGCGGTGGGGGAGTTCGCTCCCCCACCGCCACCGGACAGCAACAAACAGCTTCCATCGGTGGAATGGCTGCGCAAGCCCAGGCGCTCTCGTGCTGTGAAGGGTTCGGCGCTATCCACGGACCGGCCGTCGAAACCCCGGCAGCAACCGACTGAAGTAGTCAAAAACAACGAGAGGACTCACGTGTGCGCATACCCTTCCGCAGAACCCTGATCGCTGCAGTCTCCGTCTTCGGCCTGACTTCGCTGGCCCAGGCGGAACAGACCGTCCACATCTACAACTGGTCGGACTACATCGGCGAAACCACCCTCGCCGACTTCGAGAAGGACACCGGGATCAAGCCGGTGTACGACGTCTTCGACTCCAACGAAACCCTGGAAGGCAAGCTGCTGGCCGGTCGCACCGGCTATGACGTGGTCGTGCCGTCCAACCACTTCCTCGGTCGCCAGATCAAGGCCGGCGCGTTCCAGAAGCTGGATAAAAGCCAGCTGCCGAACTGGTCGAACCTCGACCCGCATCTGATGAAGCAGCTCGAGGCCAACGACCCGGGCAACCTGTACGGCGTGCCGTACCTGTGGGGCACCAACGGCATCGGCTACAACGTCGAGAAGGTCAAGGCCGTGCTGGGTGTCGACAAGATTGATTCCTGGGCCGTGCTGTTCGAGCCCGAGAACATGAAGAAGCTCAGCCAGTGCGGCGTCGCCTTCCTCGATTCGGGCGACGAGATGATGCCGGCCGTGCTCAAGTACATGGGGCTGGACCCCAACAGCACCAACCCGGACGACTACAAGAAGGTCGAAGAGAAGCTGATGGCGGTGCGTCCGTACGTCACCTACTTCCACTCGTCCAAATACATTTCCGACCTGGCCAACGGCAACATCTGCGTCGCGGCCGGTTTCTCCGGTGACGTGTTCCAGGCCGCCAACCGCGCCAAGGAAGCCGGCAAGGGCGTGAACATCGCCTACGCCATTCCCAAGGAAGGCGCCAACCTCTGGTTCGACATCCTCGCCATTCCCAAGGATGCCTCCAACCCGAAGGCGGCCCACGCGTTCATCAACTACCTGCTCAAACCCGAAGTGATCGCCAAGGTCAGCGATTACGTCGGTTACGCCAACCCGAACCCCAAGGCTGGCGAATTCATGGATGAGTCCGTGCGCAACAATCCTGAGGTGTACCCATCCCAGGAGGTTCTCGACAAACTCTTCGTGCAGCATGAGCTGCCGCCGAAGATCCTGCGCCTCATGACCCGTTCCTGGACCAAGATCAAGTCGGGCAAGTAAGGGGACTCCACAGGAGTCCTTGCGCGCGGGCACGGAGCGTCGGATGGCCCCTCAACAGGCCTTCCGGCGCACGTAAACTGCGCCAGCCCTGTAATACCAAGCATGCCCGGCCGCGGGGGCCGGGCCTCTATGATTTGGGAGTTGTGGTAATGGCAATAGCCTCCGGTGCCTACAAGAAAGCCTTGAGTGGCGACCAGAAACCGAAAGAGGTTCTGGTAAAAATCGACCGGGTCAGCAAGCAGTTCGACGAAACGCTGGCTGTGGACAGCGTGTCCCTGGACATCAAGAAGGGCGAGATCTTTGCCCTGCTGGGTGGTTCGGGTTCGGGCAAGTCGACCCTGCTTCGCATGCTGGCTGGTTTCGAGCGTCCCACTGAAGGTCGCATCTTCCTCGATGGCCAGGACATTACCGACCTGCCGCCCTATGAGCGGCCGATCAACATGATGTTCCAGTCCTACGCCCTGTTCCCCCACATGAGCGTGGCGCAGAACATCGCCTTCGGCCTCAAGCAGGATGGCCTGCCCAAGGCCGAGATCGACAAGATCGTCGACGAGATGCTCAAGCTCGTGCAGATGACCCAGTACGCCAAGCGCAAGCCGCACCAGCTCTCCGGTGGCCAGCGTCAGCGTGTGGCCCTGGCCCGCTCCCTGGCCAAGCGTCCCAAGCTGCTGCTGCTCGACGAGCCGATGGGCGCGCTGGACAAGAAACTGCGTTCGCAGATGCAGCTGGAACTGGTGGAAATCATCGAGCGCGTGGGCGTGACCTGCGTGATGGTGACCCACGACCAGGAAGAGGCCATGACCATGGCCCAGCGCATTGCCATCATGCACCTGGGTTGCATCGAGCAGATCGGCAGCCCGATGGACATCTACGAGACCCCGGCCAGCCGCCTGATCTGCGAGTTCATCGGCAACGTCAACCTGTTCGACGGCGAGATCGTCGAGGACCTGCAGGACCACGCGGTCATCGCCTGTCCGCAGCTGGAAAACCCGATCTACATCGGCCACGGCATCAGTACCCGTGCCGAGAACAAGCGCATGACCTACGCGCTGCGTCCGGAAAAGGTCATGGTCAGCGCGCAGAAGCCCGACAACCTGGAGCACGAAGGCTTCAACGTCGCCCAGGGCACCGTGCATGACATCGCCTACCTGGGCGGTCACTCGGTGTACTACATCAAGCTGGCTTCGGGCTTCATCGTCCAGGCCTTCATGGCCAACGCCGAGCGCCACGTGGCGCGCCCGACCTGGGACCAGCCGGTTTACATCAGCTGGTACGACGACAGCGGTGTGGTACTGCAATCATGAACATCAGCAAATCGCTCATGAAACGCCTGCCGAACGGCCGGCATGCCGTGATCGGTGTGCCGTTCTTCTGGCTGTTCCTGTTCTTCCTGCTGCCCTTCGCCATCGTGCTGAAGATCAGTCTGGCAGCCGCAGACGTGGCCATTCCGCCGTACACCGAAGTATTCCAGTACGCCGACCAGACTCTTCAGGTCGTGATGAATCTGGGCAACTACCTGATGCTGACGGACGACCCGCTCTACATCGACGCCTACCTGGGCTCGCTGAAGATGGCGGCGATCAGCACTTTCCTCTGCCTTGTGATCGGTTATCCGATGGCCTACGCCATCGCCCGCGCCAGCAAGGAAATGCAGACCGTCCTGCTGCTGCTGATCATGATGCCGACCTGGACGGCGATCCTGATCCGCGTGTACGCCTGGATGGGCATCCTGTCCAACAACGGCCTGCTCAATAGCTTCCTCATGTGGCTGGGCATCATCAACGAGCCGCTGACGATCCTGAACACCAACTTCGCGGTGTACATCGGCATCGTCTACTCGTACCTGCCCTTCATGGTCATGCCGCTCTACGCCAACCTGGTGAAGCACGACATGAGCCTGCTGGAAGCCGCTTCCGACCTCGGTGCGCGCAGCTTCACCAGCTTCTGGAAGATCACCGTGCCGCTGTCCAAGAACGGCATCATCGCCGGCTGCATGCTGGTGTTCATCCCGGCGGTG
Source organism: Pseudomonas nitroreducens (assembly GCF_014204515.1). Taxonomy (GTDB): domain Bacteria; phylum Pseudomonadota; class Gammaproteobacteria; order Pseudomonadales; family Pseudomonadaceae; genus Pseudomonas; species Pseudomonas nitritireducens_A. The sequence continues at coordinate 71,361 of NZ_JACHLI010000005.1, forward strand.
GGCGAGTTCGTGATCCCGGAACTGCTCGGCGGCCCCGAGACGCTGATGATCGGCAAGGTGCTGTGGCAGGAGTTCTTCAACAACCGTGACTGGCCGGTGGCGTCTGCCCTTGCCGTGGTGATGCTGGCCATCCTGATCATCCCCATCATTCTCTTTAACAAGAACCAGGCTAAAGAGCTGGAGGGCAAGGTATGAACAAGCGTTGGTCGTTCTCCAACATCATGCTGGTGTTGGGCCTGCTCTTCATCTACGTGCCGATGCTGATCCTGGTCATCTACTCCTTCAACGGCTCGAAGCTGGTGACCGTCTGGGGTGGCTGGTCGGTGAAGTGGTACGTCGGCCTGCTGGACAACCAGCAACTGGTCGGTTCGGTGTTCCGCTCCCTGGAGATCGCCTGCTACACCGCGATCTCCTCGGTGGCCCTGGGTACCCTGGCCGCCTTCGTGCTGACCCGCATCCCGCGCTTCCGTGGCCGTACGCTGTTCGGCGGCATGGTCACCGCGCCGCTGGTCATGCCCGAGGTGATCACCGGTCTGTCGCTGCTGCTGCTGTTCGTCGCCATGGCCCAGCTGATCGGCTGGCCGCAGGAGCGCGGCATCGTGACCATCTGGATCGCCCACACCAGCTTCTGCTCGTCCTACGTGGCGGTAGTGGTGTCGGCGCGTCTGCGTGAGCTGGACCTGTCCATCGAGGAGGCGGCCATGGACCTGGGCGCCAAGCCGTGGAAAGTGTTCATGCTGATCACCATCCCGATGATCGCCCCGTCGCTGGCGGCGGGCGGCATGATGTCCTTCGCCCTGTCGCTGGATGACCTGGTACTGGCCAGCTTCGTGTCCGGTCCTGGCTCCACCACCCTGCCGATGGAGGTGTTCTCCGCCGTGCGCCTGGGCGTGAAGCCGGAGATCAACGCCGTCGCCAGCCTCATCCTGCTGACCGTTTCGCTGTTCACCTTCTTCGCCTGGTACTTCACCCGTCAGGCCGAGGAACGTCGCAAGCGCGCGATCCAGGAAGCCATGGAGTCCAACGCGACCGACTGGCAGCAGAAGTCTTCGACAGCCACCGCCTGACGCCGTCTTGTCGGCCGGTCTCAGCCGGCGCTTGTCGAACCACGGGCCACCTTCGGGTGGCCCGTTTTTTTGCTCACACGTTATTCCGAAGTGCTTGGAAATACGGGGTTTATCGGAAAAATCCGTGGGTACGAAAGCATAACTCCCAGCGGATTGCGATCTACGCTTTAAGCGTTCGGCAGCGCTTTCCGGTCTCCCCCCGAACCAGGACCGGATCGTGCCACCGGCAAACTTCAGTGACGCCTTTTGGCACTCCGTGCGGGAGACGGCGCCCAATACAACACCCCGATCGTTATCCCTTGGGGAAATAACGCGCCAGGGAGCTTCGGCATCTCCCGCAACACTCTCTACACCCCCCAATGAAAAACCCCGCAGGAGCGGGGTTTTTCATTTCTCATGGCGCGCTCAGCGACGGACGGGGATCAGCCGCAGGATGCCCTGGGTGTTGGCTTTCACTTCATTGTCATCGTAGTGCTGCGGCAGGTACTGGCCCTCGATGTAGGCCTCGGCCTGGTCGTCGTAGTGCTTGTCGAACGGCACGCCGCTCTGGCCCACCGGGTTGATGCCCAGGCTGTGGGCCGGGTCGGCGAAGTCGATCAGGCGCCGGGTGGACGGGCCGTAGATCACCTGCCAGGGGGCCGGTCCGACGCGGGCGGACAGGTTGTTCGGCACCTCATGACCACCGGGTGCGGCGAACGGGCCGACGTTGAAGATCCTGTCCAGCGGCTTCTGCTGGCCCAGCGGGTGGCCGTGGGTGAGGGTATGCGCCTTGCCCCACTGCCATTGCCTGGAGTCCTGGCCGAGGGTGGCGCGCAGGTGCGCCAGGCTGTCCTTCCAGGCGGCCTTGACGATATCGGCGCGGGTTTCCCTCTGCGGCGTCCTGCGGTTGTCCCACCACGGCGAGTTCTCGTCGGCGGCCAGACGCGGCAGGGCCACGTCGAGCACGCGGGTGGACAGCAGGTTGTCGAAGAAGGCGTCGCCCATCTCGTCGCGCATGGCGTTATCGGCCACCTGATAGAGGAACTGGTTGAACACCGTCGCCGTGACCGAATCCAGCGGATGGTCGCCCTGCCAGTTGGCCAGGTTCTCCACCAGCGCCTTCTCCTCGTCGGTGGCCGCCGCTTCACGCAGGATCGGCAGCAGCGGCTTGAGGAAGCGCGGGCCGTAGCCGGTGGCCGTGTCCAGTTGCAGTGCCTGGCTGTTCTGCAGGTCCCACTTCACCGAGTTGTCGGCCAGGCGCTGGTTCAGCTGCTGACCCCGATCGGGCAGGTTGTAGTAGCCCGGAATCGGACGACCGTTGGCCGGCACCGGCTGGAAGTTGGCGGAGACGATGTAGCCGCGCGCCGGGTTCTCTTCCTGGGGGTTCTCGCTGAAGGGGTAGAAGCCGCTCTTGTCGGCCTGGCCGCTGGCGCCGTCGAGGAGGAAGTTCGGGTTGACCCCGTCCGGGCGCACCGGCAGCTGCGCCGAAGCCCACCAGCCGATGTCGCCACGGGCGTTGGCCCAGACCACGTTGAGGCCGGGCGACTGGATCTTCGACGCTGCTGCGCGAGCCTTGGGCAGGGTGTCGGCGCGGTTCAGTTCGTAGAAGGCGTCGAGGATCGGGTTCTGGGTTTCCAGGAAGGCCCACCACATGGCCACCGGGGTCTTGCCCGCCGCGGTGCCCAGGGCATCGTTGACCAGCGGGCCGTGGGGCGAGCTGCGCAGGGTGATCTTCACCGGCGCCTCGCCCTTCACCGCGATGCTCTGCTCTTCGCTCTTCAGGTCGACCCACTGGCCGTGGTACCAGACCTGGTTGGGGTTGTCCGGATTGACCTTCTCGGCGACCAGGTCGACGTCGTCGTTCTGGAACATGGTCAGGCTCCAGCCGAACTGCAGGTTGTGGCCGAGCGAGGCGAAGGGGTTGAGCGCCTGGTAATGCCCGTAGAGCTCGAAGCCCGGCGCGCTGGCCTGCATCTCGTACCACACCGCCGGCACGGCGAAGCGGATGTGCGGGTCGCCCGCCAGCAGCGGCTTGCCGCTCTTGGTGCGGCTGCCGGACACGGCCCAGGCGTTGCTGCCTTCGAACTGCGGCAGGCCGGCCTTCTCCAGCGCGGCGTGGCTGAGGCGAGCGATGGCGCCCAGGTCCTGCCAGTCGGCGGCGGCCAGCGTCTTGGGATTCATCACGCCTTCGGGGTGCCAGTCGAGGTCGAAGACCTTCAGGTAGTCGGCGCCCAGCTCGTCGCGCACGTAGGTCAGTACCGGCTCGGTGCGGAAGGCCGCAGCGAAGCTGTAGGCCATGTAGCCGGCAACGCTGACGGTGTCCTCGGGAGTGAACGGGCGCTTGGGAATGCCGAGGATGTCGAACTCCACCGGGCGCGGGTGGCTGTCCTGGAACTGGTTGACGCCGTCCAGATAGGCGACCAGCGCCTTCCAGGCCGGCGAGTTCTTGTCCTGGGTCTTCACGTATTCGGCGGCGTGGTCGCGGATGCGCAGGCTGCGGAACATGCGGTCGGTGTCCACCAGCTTGGGCCCGAGTACCTCGGCCAGCTCGCCACGGGACAGGCGGCGGAGGATTTCCATCTGGAACAGGCGGTCCTGGGCGTGGACGTAGCCGATCGCCCGGTACATGTCCTCCTCGCTGCCCGCCTTGATATGCGGCACGCCGCGTTCGTCGTAGCGGACGGTGACCTCGCTGGACAACCCGGCCACGGGCAACTGCCCGTCGCGCTGCGGCTGCTTGCCGTGCAGGTACCAGCCGGCGCCCGCGGCTGCGGCGGCGACCACGACGGCAAGAACAGTCAAAGTGCGTTTCATGCGGCAACTCCTTGTTGTTATGCCGCAATTCTGCAAAGGAAGATGACAGTCGTTCATTGACCAGACGTCTCGCAGCTGGAATTCTTCGGTCAATTGCGGAGCGATCATGTCCACTGCCGAACTGAACTTCCCTGCCACCCCGGCCCTGACCCAGTCCGCCACCCTGCGCCGCCAGCTGTACGAGGCGCTTTCGGTGCTGGGCTACGACCCCACCGACATCTACCGCCAGGCGCTGCAGAAGGTCCGCCTGCCGCCCCCTGCGCAGAGCGGCCGGCTGGTGCACGACGACGCGCCGCTGTTCTGGACCACCCTGGACGAGATCACCGGCGATGGCGACATCGGCCTGCACCTGGGCGAGGCGATGAAGCCACGGCTGCTCGACGTGGTCGGCTACCTTCAGATGGCCAGCAGCGACCTGCGCCAGGCGCTGGACAGCTTCCTGCGTTTCCAGCACATCCTCTCCGGCGGCTTCGCTGCGCAGATGCGCGAGGAGGGCGAGCAGGTGCGGCTGATCCTCGACCTCAACTACCTGGGTACCAGCAGCCTGCGCCAGCAGATGGAGTGCCTGATGGTGCTGTTCCTCAAGCTGCTGGCGCTGATCACCGACGGCGAGTTCCAGTTCCACGCCATCGAGTTCCGCCACCCCCAGCCGCGCCGCCTGAGCGAGCACCGGCGGTTGTTCGGCCTGACCCCGGCGTTCGGCAAGCCCCACGATGCGCTGCTGTTCGACCGCGCGCTGCTGGCGCGCCCGTCGCGCACCGGCAATCCGGTGCTGCACCGCCTGCTCACCGAGCACGCGCGTGAGCAACTGGGCACGCTGGACGAGAACGACCTGCTGAACCGCCTGCGCTACCTGCTCGGCATCCGCCTGGGCGAGGCGTCCTGCACCCTGCAGAGTTGTGCGCGGGAGTTGGGCGTGCGTCCGGGGCTGCTGCAGCGCAACCTGGCGGGGCGCGCGCAGACATTCAGGGATGTGCGCGAGGACGTACGCCGTCAGCGTGCCGTGGAGTTGCTCGAGCAGGGCGTGGCGATCCGCGAGGTGGCGCGGGCCTGCGGTTTCGCCGAGCTGTCGCCGTTCTACCGCGCCTTCCGGCGCTGGTACCCGGTGCCGCCGGAGCGCTATCGCCAGCGCCTGCAGGGCGGCACCGAGGGCTGAGGCTCAGTCGGCCAGCGGGATTTCCCGGCTGATCTCCAGCAGGGCCATGGCATCGAGCTGGTCTTCGATCTGCAGGAAGCGCAGGGCGCGCTTGGGCGAGACGTCCTTGGCGATGCGCTTGACGTACTTTTCCTTGAGCTCCTGCTTATCGTCCTGCAGTTCCAGCACCTGTTTCTGCAGCTTGGCGGCATCGTCGTCGTTCACCGGGCCGGCGTTGTAGGCGCCGGCGTAGTCGATGATGATCGCCAGGGTCTGCTTGCTCAGCTTGTCCGCCTCGGTGCGGTAGCTGTTGTAGATCGGCCAGAATTTCTCGCCCTCGGCGGCGTCGAGCTTCATGTTCGCCTCGACGATGCGCTTGCGCTTGTAGTCGATGTCGGCGAGCCGGTTGTTGATGGCCTGCTTGTGCTGGGCCATGACCTCGCTGCTGCTGGGCGCATCCTCGGCGTGGGCGGCCAGGGGCAGGACCATCCCGGTGGAGAGCACGGCGCAGAAGGCGAGGGCGGAATGAAGACGCATGCTGGAAGCTCCTTGGTGGCGAACGGCCCTTCATGGGCCGGCGAACCAAGTGTAGTCATGGATTGGCTGTCGCCTTCGTTGATGCGGCTCAGTGCTTTGTGCCGTCCCAGGGGCAGTAGCAGCCCACTGCCAGGGTGTGGGTGGCGTTCACGCTGCGCCCGCCGACCAGGGCGTCGAGGATCGGCTCGATGAAGCTGTTGCCCGAGGTGCACACGGCGCCTTCGCTGTAGGGGCCGAAATAAGCCAGCTTGCCCTGGGCGTCCCAGATCGCCACGGCGGGGCTGGCGGGGAGTTGCTCGGCACCGGGCAGCGAGTCCAGGGTGGTCATCGACTTCAGGGTGTCGGGCAGTTGGCCGTGGCTGCCGGGCTTCTGCACCGCGAAGAAGTCCACGCCCTGGGGGCCGAAGCGCTGGATGAGTTCGGCCAGGTGCTGCTGGTTGCCGACGTTGCACGGGCAGGCCGGGTCCCAGAAGTGCACCAGGCGGATCCGGCCGGGGCCGGCCAATTGCGCCGGCAGCATCAGGTGGTCGCCAGAGAACAGCTGCGGCTGGTGGCTGAAGGGGCGGATGAAGCGGTTCTCGTACCACCAGTAGGTGGCCAGCAGGGCGCCGAGGCAGAGGGCGGCGATCAGCCAGGTGATGAGCGGCTTGCGACGGCTGGGCATGTCTTGTCCCGAATAGGTGAGGCCGTAAACTGGCCGCCAAGCTTGCCATGAGGGCGGCCGCGGCAGAATATCCCGCTGCTGTTCCCGTTCCCTTCGCCCTCCGCCTGCCAGAAGCGAAATGCCCATGCCTGAAGCCTTCCAGCCCGATCTGCTGCGTTCCCTGCTGCGACCTCTGACCGCAGAGGCGAACGAGGTCGGCATCGCGCTGTACCAGCATTTCTACGGCCTGGACCTGCAGGGGCGGCATCCGGGCCTGCAGAGCCGCCTGGGCAGCTTCGAGGCCGGCGGCTACCGGATCGCCGCGCAGTACTGGCGGCCGGTGCTGGCGCGCGGCACCCTGGTGCTGCTGCATGGCTACTACGATCACATGGGCCTTTACCGCCATGTGATCGACTGGGCGCTGGGCATGGGCTTCGCCGTGCTGGCCTGCGACCTGCCGGGGCACGGGCTGTCCGGTGGCACCGTGGCCAGCATCGGCGACTTCGCCGAGTACCAGGTGGTGCTCGGCGCCCTGCTGGAGCAGGCCCAGGCGCTGGACCTGCCGCAACCCTGGCACCTCTGCGGGCAGAGCACCGGCGGGGCGATCCTGCTGGACTACCTGCTCACCGGCCAGCCGCGTCCGGAGCTGGGTCGCACCATCCTGCTGGCGCCGCTGGTGCGGCCGCGCGCCTGGGGCTGGTCGAAGTTCAGCTACCAGTTGCTGCGGCCATTCGTCGATTCGATTCCGCGGCGCTTCAGCGAGAACTCCAGCGACGCCGAATTCCTTGCCTTCCTGCGCGATCGCGATCCGCTGCAGCCCAAGGTCCTGCCCACCGCCTGGGTCGGCGCCCTGGCACGCTGGATTCCGCGCATCGAGTCAGCCGCCCACGGCGCACAGAGCCTGCTGGTGGTGCAGGGCGATGCCGACGAGACGGTGGACTGGCGCTACAACCTGCAGGTGCTGGAAGACAAGTTCGAGAAGATCGAATGCCTGCTGCTGACCGGGGCGCGGCACCACCTGGCGAACGAGAGCGAAACGTTGCGCCGGCGTTACTTCGATTTTCTCAGCGAGCGGCTGGGCTAGCAGGGGGAAAGCGGGGAAGGGAGTTGCTGTAGATGAGGGTGTGTCCATCACTCCTTGCGCCATGATCCTCAGGCGCCACCCTCTGTACAGCGGGTGCCATTCTAGGGGCAACCTCTCCGGGAGTGGTCTGCAAGGAGTGTAGGATAAGTCTCGTCACTCCCCCGCTGCCGGCGCTGCCAGGCCAGCCTTGAGGGCGGCCAGGGCGGCGCGGTAGTAGTCGCGGCCGGCCGGCGATTCGCTGAAGGTGGCGAACTGGCCCAGTTCCGAGTCGCTCAGGTCGCGGTAGACGTAGAGCAGGGTGTTATCCAGGTCCGCGCCGATCTGCCCCATGAGTTTCTGCCGCTGGCCTTCCAGCATGCCCTGGGCGCTCCCGCCACCGAGCAGGCCGGGAAGCATCTGGCTGAGGCTGTCGGCGGCGACGCTGGCCAGCGCCAGGCTGACCTCGGCGCCGGCTTCGCGGGCCGGCAGGATCTGGCTCAGGCGATGGACGATCTGCTGGCGCGCCGGGCTGGCCTGCTGGCGCGGCAGGCCGTTGGCGTACTTCTGCAACTGGTCGCTGCGGGTGGCCAGGGTTTCGGCGCCGGCGACCTTGCGGCCCAGCGGCGATTCGAAGAAGTTCAGCGCGGCGCCGCTGTCCGGCAGGTTCTGGCGCAGGCCGTTGAGCGCGCGCTGGTCGATGTCCGCCGGGGCGAAGCGCTGGTTGCTGTTGTCCACCAGCGTCTGGTACAGCGCCGGCGGCAGGTTGCCCTGGTAGCGCTTCTGCGCGGCGTGCAGGGCGTCATTGAAGTGCGCTCGCTGCTCCGGCCAGCCGGCGGCCTGGTACAGGCGCTGGTAGTTGTCGGCCAGGGCAGGCATGCCCAGTACAAGAAGGGTGAGGGCCAGCAGTACGCGCATTGCAACTCCTTTTGGGCGGCAGGGTTCACTCGCCGGGGGCTATTGTCGGCAAGGCTTGCCCCGCTTGTCGAGCCACGGGTGCCGGACGTTACAATACGCGATGCAATCCGACGCCGATTCTCCCCTGGTGGAGAGCCCCCTCCTGCAAAGTATCGTGGACGACCTCGCCGACAAGGGCTGGTCGCAGCAGGACGGCTTTCTGTCCGACGCCCTCATCGCGCGCCTGGCGAGCGAATGCCGCGCCCGCGATGCAGCCGGCAAGCTGGCCGCCGCCGCCACCGGGCGGGGCGACGGGCAGGCGGTGCGCGAAGGCATTCGCGGCGACCGCATCCAATGGGTCGAACCCGGCCAGTCCGCGGCCTGCGACCTCTACCTGAGCGCGCTCGACGAGCTGCGCCTGGCGATCAATCGCTCGCTCTACCTGGGCCTGGAAGACTTCGAGGGGCACTTTGCCCTGTATCCGCCGGGTGCCTTCTACCTCAAGCACCTGGACCGCTTCCGCGACGACGACCGGCGCATGCTGTCGGTGGTGATCTACCTCAACCACGGCTGGCTGCCGGAGCAGGGCGGCGAGTTGCGCCTGTACTTCAGCGACGGGCACACCCTGGACCTGTCGCCGGTGGCCGCGCGCCTGGTGGTGTTCATGTCCGGCGACTTCCCCCACGAGGTACTGCCGGCCAGCCATGAGCGCCTGTCACTGACCGGCTGGTTCCGCCGTCGCGTCTGAGCCCTGGCTCAGTGCCCCCAGACCTTGATCGTTCCGCTGATGTCCTGGATATCGCGGATCTCGATGGTGCCCAGGCGGCCGTTGCCCACGTAGACGTCGCCGATCACCCGCAGGCGGATGGTCTGCGCCGGCAGGCCGCTGGCGTTGAGCTGCTGGTTGATGGTGGTGAGGTCGGGCAGGGTCAGGGCCAGTTGCTGCTGGCCGTTGGCGCCCTGCACCACATCGACCTGCAGGGTCGGCTGTTCGATGCCGAAGATCGGCAGGCTCAGGCCCAGCTGGGCGGCGCCGTAGGGCAGGCTGCCGCCGCGGCCGTCGGGGCAGTCGCCGGCGCTGACGCAGCCGTTGTCGATGAACACGTTGCGCAGCGAAACGCTGCCGCCCTCGTCGTTCCAGGCGGCGCTGTCCATGTGCGCCAGTACGTCGGCGCGGATGCTGATGCCGTCCTGTCCGGTGATGGCGCCCAGGCGCTGGTTATCCAGGGCCTGGAGTTCGGCGTAGGCCAACGGCAGGTAGGACAGGGCCGCGAAGGTCGCGGAGTAGAGGAACAGGCGGGACATGGCGGGCTCCTTGGCGATTGGCCGATGCGCGAGTCTGGGCGGCGCCCTGCACAGCGGCCAGTGCCGCATGACCGATCCCGTCGAAGGTTGTGCCCGCCATTTGCCGATGACCGGTGCACCGCTCAAGGACCCGACTTTCGGCGGGGCGGAAACCTGTTGCGACAGACCCGCGGAGGAAAGTCGCGTTACCCCGCGTGACCGGAAAACGGCGAGCAGCTAGTCTGTGCCCATTCGAAAAGGGAGTGATTCGCCCATGCAGAAGGTTCTCGTCAGCCGCTGCCTGCTTGGCCATCGCGTCCGCTATGACGGCGGCGCGCACGGGCCGTTCGACCTGCTGTCGCGCTGGCAGGCCCAGGGGCGCGTGGTTGCGTTGTGTCCGGAGGTCGCCGGCGGCCTGCCGACGCCCCGCGCCCCGGCGGAGATTCCCGGCGGCCAGGGCATGGCCGTGCTGGAGCGCGTGCGCTCGGTGATGACGGTGGAGGGCGAGGACGTCAGCGCCGCCTTCCTGCTCGGCGCCGAAGAGGCCATGGCGCTGGTCCGCCACCACGACATCCGCCTGGCCGTGCTCAAGGCGCGCAGCCCATCCTGCGGCAACCGCGAGAACTACGACGGCAGCTTCAGCGGGCAGAAGGTCGTTGGCGAAGGCGTCACGGCCGCGGCGCTCAAGCGTATGGGCGTGCTGGTCTTCAGCGAGGAAGAACTGGACGCCGCCGCCGTCTGCCTGGCCGGGCTGGAAGCCGGAGGCTAGAGCGCTTTCCGACATCCGAAGAAGCATACTTTCGCTTGAGCCTCGCGCGCTGGCGCCTATGCTTGTGCGTTCCATGCGCAAAGCGAAGCCGGCCTGAGCGGGTCTTCGCTTTGCGATTGTCATGCAGAAGGAGAAGAACATGAGAACCATGCTGCCTTGCCTCGGCCTCGCCGCGCTGCTCGCCGGTACTTCCGCCATCGCCGCGGATATCCCGCGCACTCCGGCCCCGGAAGGCGCCAAGGTGTACTTCATCGCGCCGGCCGACGGTGCCACGGTGGACAAGACCTTCACCGTCAAATTCGGCCTCAAGGGCATGGGCGTCGCCCCGGCGGGCGTGGATTCGCCGGCCACCGGCCACCACCACCTGCTGATCGACCTCAAGGAGCAGCCGGCGATGAACCAGCCGCTGCCGATGACCGACCAGATCAAGCACTTCGGCAAGGGCCAGACCGAGACCGAAGTGACCCTGCCGCCGGGCAAGCACACCCTGCAGCTGCTGGTGGGTGACAAGAACCACGTACCGTTCGACCCGCCGATCGAGTCGCAGAAGATCACCATTACCGTGAAGTGATTACCGGGGCCTGGGAGCGGGGGCTGCCCTCACCCTAACCCTCTCCCGAAGGGAGAGGGGACTGGTCCGAGCAGGATGAGACCGCTGCGTCAGCCGGCACGAACGGCTCCCTCTCCCTCTGGGAGAGGGCTGGGGTGAGGGGCTCTGTCTCCGCGCTGAGGTTTCAGAAAGCAGAAACGAAAAAAGGAGGCCGAAGCCTCCTTTTTTCTTGCCACCGAACCGCGCTTAGAACAGCACGCGGCTGCGGATGGTGCCGTTCACGTGTTGCAGCTTCTCCAGCGCCAGGTCCGAGTACTCGGCGTCGACGTCGATCACCACGTAGCCGACCTTGTCGTTGGTCTGCAGGTACTGGCCGGAGATGTTGATGCCGTTGTCGGCGAACACCTTGTTGATCTCGCTCATCACACCCGGGATGTTCTCGTGGATGTGCAGCAGGCGGTGCTTGCCCGGGTGCGACGGCAGGGCCACTTCGGGGAAGTTGACCGAGGACACCGAGGTGCCGTTGTCGCTGTACTTGACCAGCTTCTCGGCCACTTCCAGGCCGATGTTGGCCTGGGCTTCGGCGGTGGAGCCGCCGATGTGCGGGGTCAGGATCACGCGATCCAGGCCACGCAGCGGGCTTTCGAACTCGTCGTCGTTGGACTTGGGCTCGACCGGGAACACGTCGATGGCGGCGCCGATCAGGTGCTCGTCCTTGATCGCGGCGGCCAGGTGGTCCAGCTCGACCACCGTGCCACGGGCGGCGTTGATCAGGATGCCGCCTTTCTTGATGGCGCGGATTTCCTTCTCGCCGATCATCCACTGGGTGGACGGCAGTTCCGGCACGTGCAGCGAGACGATGTCGGACATGCCGAGCAGCTCGTGCAGGTTGCCGACCTGCTGGGCGTTACCCAGCGGCAGCTTGGTCACGGTGTCGTAGAAGAACACCTGCATGCCCAGTGCTTCGGCCAGGACCGAGAGCTGGGTGCCGATGGAGCCGTAGCCGACAATGCCCAGCTTCTTGCCGCGGATCTCGAAGGAGTTGGCCGCGGACTTGATCCAGCCGCCACGGTGGCAGGAAGCGTTCTTCTCGGGGATACCGCGCAGCAGCAGGATGGCCTCGGCCAGCACCAGTTCGGCGACCGAACGGGTGTTGGAGTAGGGCGCGTTGAACACGGCGATGCCGCGCTCGCGGGCTGCGTTCAGGTCGACCTGGTTGGTGCCGATGCAGAAGCAGCCAACCGCGATCAGCTTCTTGGCAGCGTCGAAGACTTCTTCGGTCAGCTGGGTGCGGGAGCGGATACCGATGAAGTGGGCATCGGCAATCTTTTCCTTCAGCTCGTCACCGGACAGCGCGGTCTTGAGGTACTCGATGTTGGAGTAGCCGGCTGCCTTGAGGGTGTCGACGGCGTTCTGGTGCACGCCTTCAAGGAGAAGGAATTTGATCTTGCTCTTGTCGAGAGAAGTCTTGCTCATCTGCTTTGAACCTGTAGTCCCGGAGTGTGGCGAGAAATTGAACAGCTCAGGCCGGACCGGCCGGTGCCAAGCTTGGCGCCAGGTGGCGATCTGCGTGGGGTGCGTATGCTAGCATGTTCTCCCTTTTCCTTGCCCGGTTGCGACCTGAGCTGTTCTCAGGACGACCATGAACCATTTGAGAGTTCCTCCAATGACCCGCGACGCCCTGATCGAATCGCTCAAGCCCCTGCTGGATGCCGGGAAGCTGCTGACAGACGCCGATTCCCTCGATACCTACGGCAAGGATTGGACCAAGCATTTCGCCCCGGCGCCCCTGGCGATCGCCTTCCCCAAGAGCACCGAACAGGTCCAGGCCATCGTCCGCTGGGCCAATGAGCACAAGGTCGCGCTGGTTCCCTCGGGTGGTCGTACCGGTCTTTCCGCCGCGGCTGTCGCCGCCAATGGCGAAGTGGTCGTGGCCTTCGACTACATGAACAAGGTGCTGGAATTCAACGAATTCGACCGCACCGTGGTCTGCCAGCCGGGCGTGATCACCAAGCAGCTGCAGACCTTCGCCGAAGAGCATGGCCTTTATTACCCGGTGGACTTCGCGTCGTCGGGTTCTAGCCAGATTGGCGGCAACATCGGCACCAATGCCGGCGGTATCAAGGTCATTCGCTATGGCATGACCCGCAACTGGGTCGCCGGCATGAAGGTCGTCACCGGCAAGGGCGACCTGCTGGAGCTGAACAAGGACCTGATCAAGAACGCCACCGGCTACGACCTGCGCCAGCTGTTCATCGGCGCCGAAGGCACCCTGGGCTTCGTGGTCGAGGCGACCATGCGCCTGGAGCGCCAGCCGAAGAACCTCACCGCGATGGTCCTCGGCACCCCGGACTTCGACTCGATCATGCCGGTGCTGCACGCCTTCCAGAACAAGCTGGACCTGACCGCCTTCGAGTTCTTCTCCGACAAGGCCCTGGCCAAGATCATGGCCCGTGGCGACGTGCCGCCGGCCTTCGAGACCGATTGCCCGTTCTACGCGCTGCTGGAGTTCGAGGCGACCACCGAGGAAGTGGCCAACGAGGCCCTCGCCACCTTCGAACACTGCGTCGAGCAGGGCTGGGTGCTGGACGGCGTGATGAGCCAGAGCGAACAGCAGCTGCAGAACCTGTGGAAGCTGCGCGAGTACATCTCCGAGACCATCTCCCACTGGACGCCGTACAAGAACGACATCTCCGTCACCGTCGGCAAGGTCCCGGCCTTCCTCAAGGACATCGACGACATCGTCGCGGCCAACTACCCCGACTTCGAAGTGGTCTGGTTCGGCCACATCGGTGACGGCAACCTGCACCTGAATATCTTGAAGCCCGAGAACCTGAGCAAGGACGAGTTCTTCGCCAAGTGCGCGACCGTCAACAAGTGGGTGTTCGAGACCGTGCAGAAGTACAACGGCTCCATCTCGGCCGAGCACGGCGTGGGCATGACCAAGCGCGATTACCTGGGTTACTCTCGCTCCGAGGCTGAAATCGGCTACATGAAGGCGGTCAAGGCGGTGTTCGATCCGAACGGGATCATGAACCCGGGCAAGATCTTCGCCGAATAAGCTGCTGCATTAGAAGAGGGGCCGGCTCTTTGGATAGAGGGGCCGGCCCTTCGCACGTCAGCGCCAAGGGAAAGGGCGCGTGCGCCGGCAGGATGCGGGCAACCGCGCGGGACCACGAGTCCCGTGCGGCTCACTCTTCCATGCGTTCAGGAGTCGGTCATGAGTTACCAGCATCAGTATGTCGATGGCACCCCGATCCATTTCACGCTGGGCAAGGTGGTCTGCGTCGGCCGCAACTACGCGGAGCACGCCAAGGAGCTGAACAATCCGGTACCGACCGAGCCGTTGCTGTTCATCAAGCCGGGTTCCTGCACCGTTTCCCAGGCGGGTGGCTTCGCCATTCCGGAAGACCGTGGCTCGGTGCACTACGAGGCGGAGATCGCCGTGCTGATCGGCAAGCCGCTGTCGCGCAAGCCGAGCACGGAAGAAGTGCTGGATGCCATCTCCGGCTACGCCCCGGCGCTGGACCTGACCCTGCGTGACGTGCAGGCCAAGCTGAAGGAAAAGGGCCTGCCCTGGGAGCTGGCCAAGTCCTTCGACGGCGCCTTCGTGCTGGCGCCCTTCGTCAGCGCCGACCATTTCCCCGATCCGACCGACATCGGCATCCGCCTGGTCCTCGACGGCAAGGTGGTCCAGGACGGCAACAGCCGCGACATGCTCAACCCCATCGTGCCGCTGATCCAGCACATCTGCGGGCACTTCTCGCTGCAGCCGGGCGACGTGGTCTCCACCGGCACCCCGGTCGGCGTCGGCCCGCTGCAAAGCGGCAGTGAGGTGGTGCTGGAACTTCCCGGCGCCAGCCGATTCGAAAGCCGCGTGCTTTAACACCGTTGTCCCGCCGAAGGCCGCCGATTGTGCGGCCTTCGTTTGTTGCGGGGCGCCTTGCCCGTGCTGATCAACCAGAGTCGCCATGACCATGTCCGTCCTTCGCCCCCGCTGGCTGTTGCTGGCGCTGCTGTTTGTCCTGATCGTGCTCGGTTACCTGACGGTTCGCTTCCACTGGGATGACCGCGCACGCCTCTGGTTGCGCGAACAGGACACCAGCGCCCAGGCGCGTGCCGACAGCATCTGGCTGCCGGGCTATACGGCGGTGATCCAGGCCAAGCCGCTCAAGGGCGGCATCGAAGGGCAGGAGACCTCGGACCTGGCCTACAACCCGGTGACCCGCACGCTGTTCACCGTGACCGGCAAGAAGCCGCTGCTGGCCGAGCTGTCGCTCACCGGCGACGTGCTGCGGGTGATCCCGCTGCTGGGCATGTCCAACCCCGAGGGTGTGGCGGTGCTGGAGAACGGCAACGTCGCCGTGACCGACGAGCGCAAGAACTCCCTGACCATCTTCCACGTCGATCCGCAGACCCGTGAGTTGAGTACCGAGAAGCTCTCCAGCTTCGACCTCGGCCCGCGCGGCAAGAAGAACAAGGGCATCGAGGGCATCGCCTGGGACCCGCGTCAGCATCGCCTGGTGCTGGGTCAGGAGCGTGATCCGCTGGCCCTGTTCAGTCTGGCCAGCGATGGAGGGCCGAGCCTGAACGGCGCCCTGCAGCCGCTGCCCAGCGACCTGCTGATGACCAACGTCTCGGCCTTGAGCATCGACCCGCGCACCGGCCACACCCTGGTGCTGTCGGCGGAGTCGCACCTGCTGCTGGAGCTGGACGAGAAGGGCGAGCCGATCAGCTTCATCAGCCTGCTGGGTGGCCTCAACGGCCTGCACGAGAAGATCCCGCGCGCCGAAGGCGTGGCCATCGACGAGCAGGGCACCATCTACATGGTCAGCGAGCCGGACCTGTTCTACGTGTTCAAGCGCGACCCGCAGGCGGCCCAATCGGATTGACCTGAATCGGGGGGAAGGGTGTCCCATGGCTTTAAGGTTGGGTTAAGTCCGGATTCAGGCTGGTTTCAGCCGCCAGTCCTAAGCTGAACCCATCGAAAACGCCACAGGAGGCAACTTCCATGAAACTCCGTCACCTTCCCCTGATCGCTGCCATTGGCCTGTTCTCCACCGTCACCCTGGCCGCCGGCTACACCGGCCCGGGCAGCGAAGCCCAGCCTGCCGCTGCCGCCGCTGGCCAGATCACCACGGTGAAACAGGCCCAGGCCGCTGCCGATGACACCAAGGTCGTGCTCGAAGGCACCATCACCAAGCGCATCAGCGACGAACACTACGAGTTCAAGGACGCCACCGGCAGCATCCAGGTCGAGATCGACCACGACGACTGGCCGGCCGGTACCTCGGTCTCCGAGAACACCAGGGTGCGCCTGACCGGCGAAGTGGACCACCACAAGGTCAAGCCCACCGACATCGATGTGGACCGCGTGGAAATCCTCCAGTAATCCAGCAGCCATGAAAAAGCCGCGCCGGGAATCCCCATCCCCGGTGCGGCTTTTTATTTTTCAGGTGCTTCGCTGGAAGACGCTCTCCGGCCCTCTCCCTAACCCTCTCCCTGAAGGGAGAGGGGACCGCCTGGTGCAGGCTGAAACGGCAGCATCCGCCGGTACGGACGGCTCCCTCTCCCTTCAGGGAGAGGGCGGGGGAGAGGGGCACTCAGGTCGGCGCCAAAGGTTCAGCGGCCCGCATCAGCCGATGCTTTCAAACCCCTGCAGCACATTGATCGCATTGATGCCGATCTCTTCCACCGCGTACCCGCCCTCCATCACGAACAGCGTCGGCAGGCCGAGCTTGCCGATGGCTTCGCCCATGCGCAGGTAGTCCGGGCTGTCCAGCTTGAACTGGGAGATCGGGTCTTCCTTGTAGGTGTCCACGCCCAGGGAGACGATCAGCACGTCCGGCTTGTACGCCGAAATCTGCCGGATCGCCGCCTGCAGCGCGAGGCTCCACACCGACCAGTCGCTGCCCGAGGCCAGCGGGTAGTTGAAGTTGAAGCCTTCGCCCACGCCCTGGCCCTTCTCGTCGGCGTAGCCGAGGAAGTAGGGGTACTCGAAGCGCGGGTCGCCGTGGATCGAGGTGAACAGCACGTCGGCGCGGTCGTAGAAGATGTCCTGGGTGCCGTTGCCGTGGTGGTAGTCGACGTCGAGGATGGCCACACGGTTGGCGCCCTGGTCGAGGATCGACTGGGCGGCGATGGCGGCGTTGTTGAAGAAGCAGTAGCCGCCCATGAAGTCCGCCGAGGCGTGGTGACCCGGTGGGCGGCACAGCGAGAACACCGAGCGCGCGCCCTTGGCCAGTTCGGCCTGGCCGGTCATGGCCACGTTCACCGAGCTGAGTACCGCCTGCCAGGTGCCGGCGGTGATCGGCGCGCCGGCGTCCAGGCTGTAGTAGCCCAGGCGCCCGTCGATGCTGTCCGGCTCCTTCTGCCGCAGGCGGCGGGTCGGCCAGCAGATCGGCAGCATGTCGTGGGTGCGGCCGGTGGCGAGCCAGTCACGCCAGGCGTGTTGCAGGAACCGCACGAAGCCTTCGCTGTGCACCCTCAGGATGGGTTCCAGGCCGAAATCCCGCGGGGCCTGGATGTCGCCCAGTTTCACCGCCTTGGCCCGGTCCAGCACCATGTCGGCGCGGCTGGGCTTTTCGAAGCAGGGAGTGAACTGGCCGCCGATCAGCTCGTGCTGACCGTGGTGCAAGCGATGGTCGTCGGTATAGATCGTCAACATCACGCGCTCCTGAGGGCGCCTCCGGGCGCCCGTTGGGTTCTGGTTGTCTCTTGCTGAATGGCTGGGCCGTCAGGCGTTTTCCTCGAAATTCACACTCGGTGCCTTGCGACGGAAACCGCCGGTATGCACCGCCAGGTAAGCGAAGCCGACCGCGAACCAGCTCAGGCCGACGACCAGGGTCAGCTGCGAGAGGCTGGTCCACAGCCACAGGGTCAGGCACAGGCCGATGAACGGAATCGCGCCGTACAGCAGGACGTTCTTCGCCCCGCGGCGGCGCTCGACGCCCAGGTAGGTGCGGATCACCGCCAGGTTGACCACGGAGAAGGCCACCAGCGCGCCGAAGCTGATCATCGAGGCGAGGGTGGTGAGGTCCAGCACGACTGCCAGCAGGGACACGGCGGAGACCACCAGGATCGCCACCACCGGCGTCTGGAAACGTGCGTGCAGAGTGCCGAACAGGCTGCGCGGCAGGATGCCGTCGCGGCCCATGGTGAAGATGATGCGCGACACCGAGGCCTGGGACGCCAGCGCCGAGCCGATGCAGCCGGCGATGTAGGCGGAGGTGAAGAAGTTGCCGAGGAACTGGCCGCCGGCCTTGAGCATCACTTCGTTGGCCGCCGAGTCGGCGTTCTGGAACACGCTGCCGGGGAACACCAGCTGGCTGATGATTGCCAGCAGGGTGAACATCAGGCCGGCGATGACGGTGGTGATGATGATCGCGCGGGGGATATCGCGGCGGGCGTCGCGGGTTTCCTCGGCCATGGTCGAGACCGCGTCGAAGCCCAGGAACGACAGGCACAGTACCGCGGCGCCGGCCATCAGCGGGGCGAAGCCGGGCTGGGTGCCGTCACCGACGAAGGGCAGGCTGAAGTCGATGGCGGCGCCGCCGGTCAGGGTCTTGATCGACATGACTACGAACACCAGGATGAACACCAGCTGCGCGCCGACGATGACGTTGCTCATGCCGGCGACCTGGCTGATGCCGACCACGTTGAGCACGGTGACCAGGGCGATGGAGGCGACCACGAACATCCAGGCCGGGATTTCCGGGAAGGCGATGTTCATGAACAGGCCGATCAGCAGGTAGTTGATCATCGGCAGGAACAGGTAATCCAGCAGCAGCGACCAGCCGGAGAGGAAGCCGACCACCGGGCCGAAGCTCAGGCTGGTGTAGGAATACGCGGAGCCGGAAATCGGGTACTTGCGCACCATGAAGCTGTAGGAAGCGGCGGTGAACAACATCGCCAGCAGGGTGATCAGGTAGGCCGTGGCAGTACGGCCGCCGGTCATCTCGGTGACCACGCCGTAGGTGGTGAACATGGTCAGCGGGACCATGTAGACCAGGCCGAAGAAGACCAGGGCGGGCAGGCCCAGGACGCGCTTCAGGCGGGCGTCGGCGTTGGCCGGGGTGCCGTGCTGGGTGCTTTGTTGAGTGCTTTGTTGAGCGTGTGCAGTGCTGGCGCTGTGTTGGCTGGCCATGGGAATTCCTCGCAGTTTTTATGTTCTGGTGCGGGTGGGCGGCGTTCGGTGGCCGTCCTGGTGTCGTCGGCTTGCGGCTCAGCCGCAGCGCTGGCGACGCGCGAGGAATGAGGGTTGGTGCTGCAGGTTGACGCAAAAGCTGGTCATGGGCGTTCTCGGGGCATTTGTTCTTGTGGATAACGCGCTCGCGTTCCCTCGGGAAATCCCTGCGCCATCTGCGATGGTGCAAGGGCTGGCCGCCTTTCCAGCCGCTCCCTGCGCGAGCCGCCCGACTCTAGCAACCGAGGTCTTCGGGCAGAACCCTGCAAAGGGTCAAAAAGGGATCGAAATGGCCAAAATGGCTGTCAGGTCAACCCGGCGCGCACCGCCGCGCCGGGTGACCTTGCGGTCATTTCTTCAGCTTGGTCCAGACCTTGGAACGCAGTTGCAGGGCCTTGGGCGAGCACAGCTTGAAGGGCTTCAGGCGATCCAGCTTGTCCGCCGGGGTGTTGATCGCCGGATCGTCGAACAGCTCCTTGTCCATGAACTTGTCCGAGCCTTCGATCGCGTTGTTGTACTTGGCGAAGTTGGAGGCCAGGGCGATGTTCTCGGGCTGCATCATCCAGTTCAGGAAGGCGTGGGCCTCCTTGATGTTGGTGGCGTCCTTGGGAATGGTCAGGTTGTCGATGAACAGGCGCACGCCTTCCTTGGGATAGACGTAGACCAGGCTGGCGCGCTGGGCGTGGGCGCGGTGGAAGGCACCGTTCCATTGCTGGTGCATGGAGACTTCGCCAGCGGCCATGCGCTCGATGGTGCCGTCGCTGTTGTACATGGCCAGCATCGGTTTCTGCTTGAGCAGCAGGTCCTGGATCTTCGCCGCTTCTTTCGGGTCCTCGGTGCACTCGTCGATGCCCAGGAAGTAGGACGCCGGGGCGTACAGCTCCTCGATGGAGTTGAGCGCCACCACCTTGCCCTTGAGCTCTTCTGGCGGCTCGAAGAATGGCTTCCAGCTTTCATCCAGCTTGCCGCCGGGCACCTTGGCGCTGTCGTAGCTGTAGCCGGTGGTGCCCCACAGGTAGGGGATCGAGTAGTCGTGGCCCGGATCGTAGGACAGGGTCTTGAACTTGTCCTTCAGATTGGCCAGGTTCGGCAGCTGCGACTTGTCGAGCTTCTGCAGCAGGCCTTCCTTGACGAAGATTTCGATGAAGCTGTCGGACGGCACGACTACGTCGTAGGCGCCGCCACCGGCCTTCAGCTTGGCCAGCAGGGTTTCGTTGCTGTCGTAGGAATCCAGGGTGGCGTGGATGCCGGTGTCCTTCTCGAACTTCTTCAGCAGTTCCGGCGGGAAGTAGTCGGACCAGTTGGCGAAGTGCAGGGTGCCGTCGGCATGGGCGCTGCCGGCCAGCAGCAGGCTGGCGGCGACGAACGCGCGGGCGATGGGGGTACGGCGGAATTTCATCGGTGAAGCTCCTTGCAATGTTGTTTTGTTTGGCGGCAGGAGGTCAGCGGCGACGCTGGCCGACGTAGTACGACAACGCAACGAACGCGATGGAAATCAACAGTATTATTGAAGATATGGCGTTGATCTTCGGGGAAATCCCCATTCGGATGGAGCTGAAGATGTACACCGGCAGGGTGGTGGCCCCGGCACCGGCGACGAAGTAGGTGATGACGAAGTCGTCCATCGAGATGATGAACGCCAGCATCGCCCCCGACACGATCCCCGGCGTCAGCAGGGGGAAGGTCACCTTCCAGAAGGTCTTCCATGGCGAGGCATAGAGGTCTGCCGCCGCTTCCTCCAGCCGGGGGTCCATGCCTTCGAGACGGGCGCGGATCGGCAGGTAGGCGAAGGGAATGCAGAACACGATGTGCGCCAGCAGGATGGTGAACAGCGACAGCTTCAGGCCGATGAAGGCGAAGAACATCAGGGTCGCGACAGCGGTGACGATCTCCGGCACCAGCAACGGCAGGCCCAGCACGCCGCTCATCACGGTCTGCCCGCGGAACGAGCGACCGCGCATGCCCAGCGCCGCAAGCGTGGCCAGTGTGGTGGCGACGACGGTGGCGAGGGTGGCGACGATCAGCGAGTTCTTCGCCGCGCGGAGGATCTCCGGGTCATCCGCCACCACCGAGTACCACTTCAGGCTGAAGCTTTCCCACAGCGTCGCCGACTGGCCGCTGTTGAAGCTCAGCACCACCAGCACGAAGATCGGAATGTAGAGGAAGGCGAAGAACAGCCAGGCGGCGGGCCGGACCCCGGTGAAGCGCCAGAGCGGGTTGGCCGACTTCATGGATGACCTCCCGACGCGCCCTGTTTGAACCGCATGCTGTAGATCATCATCGCCAGCAGCACGAAGGCCAGCAGGGCGAAGGACAGCGCCGCGCCGAACGGCCAGTTGTGCGCCGTGCCGAACTGCAGCTGGATCAGGTTGCCGATCATCAGCGACTTACCGCCCCCGAGCAGCTCGGGAATGATGTAGCTGCCCAGCGAAGGGATGAACACCAGGATGCAGCCGGCGACGATGCCGGGCATGGCCAGCGGGATGATGATCCGCCGGAGTGCCTTCCAGCGGTTGGCGCCCAGGTCGAAGGCCGCTTCCACCAGGCGCCAGTCCATCTTCTCCAGGCTGGTGTAGATGGGCAGGACCATGAACGGCAGGTAGGTGTAGAGCAGGCCGATGATCACCGCGTTGTCGGTGTAGAGAATGCCCAGGGATGCGTTGGAGAAGCCCAGGCCGTGCAGCCCCTCATCGATCAGCCCGCCGTTGCGCAGCAGCAGCATCCAGGCGTAGACCCGCACCAGCAGGTTGGTCCAGAACGGCACCGTGACCAGGAACAGCAGCAGGTTGCGCCGGCGTTCATCCTGCAGCGCCAGGTACAGCGCAGTGGGGAAACCGATCAGCACGCAGCCCAGGGTGGTCAGGATCGACAGCCAGAACGAGCGCTGGAAGATGCCCAGGTAGTCGGCGTTGAACGCCAGGCTGTCGTCCAGGTCGCGTTCCCAGAGGAAGTTGATGTAGGCCTCGATGGTGTGCTGGCCCCACTTCACGCCGCCGTAGTCCCCCGGTGCCTGGATCGACACGGCGAACATGATGCCCAGCGGCAGGACGAGGAAGACGATCAGCATGATCATCGCCGGGCTGGTCAGGGCCAGGCGTTTGAACAGCGATCTGCGTTCCGCTTGTGCGCGCAGTGTACTCATTCGGCCAGCACCCGGATGGCGGTGGCGGGAATGCGGACCCGCACCCGCGCGCCGGGCGCGTGGGTGGAAAGGGCGCCGTCGCGGTTCTGCTGACGGACCCGGAAGCCGCCCTGACCGGCGACGTTGAGGTGGTACACGGTGTCAGTGCCGACGTAGACGATGTTCTCGACCACGCCTTCGAGCTGGCCGTCCTGCGCGAGCTCGGTACGCTCCGGGCGGATCGCCAGGGTCACCTTGCCGGGCAGGGTGGTGGCGGCCGGCAGGGTCTGGCCGTCGGCCAGGCGCACGCTGTCACCGCTGGATTCGCCCTCGAGGAAGTTGGTCTCGCCGATGAAGTCGGCCACCAGGCGGTTGACCGGCGCCTCGTAGATCTCGGTGGGCGTGCCGATCTGCATGACCTTGCCGCGACTCATCACCGCGATGCGGTCGGACATGGTCAGGGCTTCTTCCTGGTCGTGGGTGACGAAGATGAAGGTGATGCCGGTCTCGTGCTGCAGGCGCTTGAGCTCGATCTGCATTTCCTTGCGCAGCTTGAGGTCCAGCGCGGACAGCGATTCGTCGAGCAGCAGCACCTTGGGCCGGCTGGCCAGCGCGCGGGCCAGGGCGATGCGCTGTTGCTGGCCGCCGGAGAGCTGGTCGGCGCGGCGCTTGCCGACGTCGGGCAGGCGCACCAGGTCGAGCATCTTCTGCACGGTGGCGTCGATGTCGCTGCGTTGCTTGCCCTGCATTTCCAGGCCGAAGGCGATGTTCTCCGCCACCGTCATGTGGGGGAACAGGGCGTAGCTCTGGAACACGGTATTGACCGGGCGCTTGAAGGGCGGAAGGCCTTCCATCGCGTCGCCGTAGAGACGGATGCTGCCGGAGGAGGGTTGTTCGAAGCCGGCGATCAGTCGCAGCAAGGTGGTCTTGCCGCAGCCCGACGGGCCGAGGAGGGTGAAGAACTCGTTGGCGCGGATTTCCAGTGACACGTCGTCCAGGGCCTTGAGGCCTTGTCCGGGTGTACCGAACTCCATGCATATCCGCTCGATGGTGATCGCGCTGGTCATGCTTGTACCATGCAGTTAAGCAGTTGTTATTGTTGAGGTTTTACGGTTTCTAGGACCGTTTCACCTAGCTGCGGATTGATAATGACCAAGCGCCGGGATGCGCAGAACGATAGATCAGGCCAATAAGGGATAAATCAGGCCAAGTTGAAAATGCACGCTGCGCTGCTGGATTTCGGGAGTCAGCGGGGTGTCGTTTCGGTGAGTCTCGGCGCGGTGGCTTGCCCCTCACCCTAACCCTCTCCCAGGGGAGAGGGGACCGTTCTGTGTGATGCTGGAAAACGGAGTCAGCCGGAAACAGCATCTGTACGCTGCGGTTGGAGGGGGCGTGGAATTTTCTAATGGCACGGATAGTCCCCTCTCCCTCTGGGAGAGGGCTGGGGTGAGGGGATGATCGAGCGCCGTCAGCCCCGATACAAGCTCGGACTCGCCCCGCTCCATCTCTGGAAGGCATGCCGGAAGCTGGCCGTCTCGCTGTAGCCCAGTTGCTCGGCGATCAGGTAGATCGGCAGGTCGGTGTCCTTGAGCAGTTGCCGGGCGCGATCGAAGCGCACTTCGTCGAGCACCTGTTGATAGCTGGTGTTCTGCTGCTGCAGGTGGCGACGCAGGGTGCGGGTGGACTTGTGCAGGTGGCGCGCCACGGAGTCGAGGCTGGCGGTGTCCTGCAGGTGGCTGGCCAGGTGCTGGCGCAACTGGTCGATCACGTCGCCGCGGGCGCTGAGTACCCCGCTCATGCGCAGGCACTGCTGCACGCCGTTGTGGCAGCTGACCGGGTCGGCAAGCGGCAAGGGCCGGTCCAGCAGCGCCGGGCTGAAGCACAGCGCACTGGTGGGCGCGCCGAAGTCCACCGGGCAGCCCAGGCGTTCGGTGTAGGTCTCGGCATGTAGCGGCGGCCGATACGCCAGCAGCAGCCGGCGCGGGCGCACCGATTCGCCGAGCAGGTCGCGGATCACCGTCAGCAGCGAGGTCAGGCACAGTTCGGTATTGAACACCGTCAGCTCCGGCGCGTAGCGATAGCCATCGGCGGTGAGGTGGACTTCGTCGCCCTGCGGCGTCAGCGCGAGGCGGAAGTAGGTGCCGAGCAGCTCGGGAAACGACAGCGCCAGCTGCAGCGCATCACGCAGGGTGCGGCTGGCGAGCATGCTGTAGCCGAGGATGCCGTACGCCGAGACATGCATGCGCAGCCCCAGGTAGAGCCCCAGTGCCGGGTCGTGGTGGCAGTTCAGGGCGTTGGCGAAGACCCGCAGTTCCTGGGCGTGGGTGATCAGCTTCTCCGGGGTCAGCAGGTCCGCCTCGCCGATACCGCTGCCCTCCAGCAGCTTCGGCCGCGGCACGCCGGCGTGGTGCAGCACCTCGGTGGCCAGTACCACGGTGTGCAGGGTGGCCTGCTGGCGTTGTTCGGGGAGCAGGTGCTGGGCCATCGATACGCCTCTTGCGAAAGACAGGACGGACTTGCGCTAACCTGACTTTAGCCTGCTCGCAGCCCCCGATGGCCTTTAAGTTTGGCTTCAGGCGCTGCTGCGAAGCTGCCACGCCAACGTCGATCCGAGTCTTCCATGCGTCGTCTGCTCAAACCCCGTCGTCTGTTCATGCTGCTGGCTCTGCTCGCCCTGGCGGTGCTGCTTGCGCTGGGCCAGAGCTTGCGGGTCTACGAGCGTGCCTGGTTCAAGTTCAACGAGTGGCGCCACGCTGCGCAATGGAAGGACCAGTCGATCTGGCTGCCCGACTACCGCGTGGTGCTGGAGGCGCAGCCGATCGAGGGGCTGGAGGACAACGTCTCGGCTCTGACCTACGACCCGGACCGGCAGACCCTGTTCACCGTGACCAACAAGCAGAACGAGCTGGTCGAGCTGTCGCTGGAGGGCAAGGTGCTGCGCAGGATCGAGTTGCATGGATTCGGCGATACCGAGGCTGTCGAATACATCAGCCGCAATGTCTACGTGATCAGCGATGAAACCCACCAGCGGCTGATTCGCGTCGAGCTGCACGATGATACGAAAGAGCTGCATGTAGAAGACGCCCAGCAGCTCGCCCTGGCCCTGGGGCGCGGTGGCAACAGCGGTTTCGAGGGACTCGCCTACGACTCGCTGGGCAAGCGCCTGTTCGTCGCCAAGGAGCGCAAGCCGGTGCACATCTATGAGGTGCGTGGCTTCCCTTACGAGCAGTCGGAGCAGCCCATCGCCGTACACGTGGTGGAAGACCTGGAACACAACCGCAACCTGTTCGTCCGCGATCTCTCCAGCCTGCAGTACGACGAGCGCAGCGGACACCTGCTGGCGCTGTCCGACGAATCCCGGCTGGTGCTGGAGCTGACGGCCGATGGCGAGCCGATCAGCTCGCTGTCGCTGCTGCGCGGCATGCAGGGCCTGCGTCGCAGCGTGCCGCAGGCTGAAGGCATCGCCATGGATGACCAGGGCACGCTGTACCTGGTCAGCGAACCCAACCTCTTCTACGTGTTCAAGAAGCGCGAGGCAGCCGAGGACTAGGTGTCGTCGCTGATCGGCGCATCTGCCGCGTAGCGCTTCACCGCTGCCACGCCGGCGTCGGCGCTGGCTCGGCTGGCGTACATCTGGCTCTGCCCGACGATCTGGCCGTTGCTGGCCTTGAGCACGAAGCAGTGCTTGCCGTTGCTGGCGACCTTCACTTCGAAGGCACCTTCGCGCTGGGAGTTGCTGCGTACCGAATCGATCCCCTGGTGAGCCGAGGCTTTGGCCCGGTACAGCTCGCTGGTCAGGACGATCTCGCCGTTGCTGGCGTGCAGGTTGAAGTAGAACTGGCCATCGCTGGCCTTCTTCAGATGGTACTTGGCGGCCATGCTGCGTCTCCTGGGGCGGGGCGGGTCATCCCAGCGTAGACGGCTGCCGGTGCTGCAGAAGGCGCCACCCGGTGGATGGCGCCCGAGGGCGTCAGACCTTGAGGGTCTTCACACCTTCGGCGGTGCCCAGCAGCAGCAGGTCGGCCGGGCGCGCGGCGAACAGGCCGTTGGTGACCACGCCGACGATGTTGTTGATCGCTTCTTCCAGCTGCACCGGGCTGTCGATGCGCAGGTTGTGCACGTCGAGGATGATGTTGCC
This sequence comes from Pseudomonas nitroreducens, assembly GCF_014204515.1. GTDB lineage: Bacteria > Pseudomonadota > Gammaproteobacteria > Pseudomonadales > Pseudomonadaceae > Pseudomonas > Pseudomonas nitritireducens_A. The sequence continues at coordinate 97,540 of NZ_JACHLI010000005.1, forward strand.
GTTGTCGGTCAGCACACCTTCGCGGTAGACCGGGTCGCCGCCCAGCTTCACCAGGGCGCGCGCCACGTGGCTGCGGGCCATGGGGATGACTTCCACCGGCAGCGGGAAGCCGCCGAGCATCGGCACCAGCTTGCTGGCGTCGGCGATGCAGATGAACTGCTTGGCCACCGCGGCGACGATCTTCTCGCGGGTCAGCGCGGCGCCGCCGCCCTTGATCAGTTCCAGGCGCTCGTTGGTCTCGTCGGCGCCGTCCACGTAGAACTCCAGCTCGCTGACCGTGTTCAGGTCGTAGACCGGGATGCCATGGCCCTTCAGGCGCTGGGCGGTGGCTTCGGAGCTGGCCACGGCGCCGTCGAACTCGGCCTTGTGCCTGGCCAGCAGGTCGATGAAGAAGTTGGCGGTGGAGCCGGTGCCTACGCCGACGATGCTCTTGCTGTCGAGGTGCGGAAGGATGTGGTCGACGGCGGCCTGGGCCACAGCCTGCTTGAGCTGATCCTGGTTCATGGCGAAGGGTCTTCTTACCTGGCTGGACGCGAAAGCGCCGGGGGCTGTTGAAAAAGGGTGAACGGGAGGGCGGATTATAGCGGCCGGCGGCACCCCGGTGTTGCGCCGTCGGGCAACTGTTATGGTGATCTGCGCGCGGATTGTTCGGTGGCCCGCGCCGCGCCGGCTGGAGTAGACTCGCGGTTCCTCGAAAAGCCGCCGATATAGCCCTTCCGATGCTCGAACACTACGTCAAGAAGATCCTCACCTCGCGTGTCTACGACGTTGCCGTGGAAACGCCCCTGCAGCCCGCCCGCCAGCTCTCCGAGCGCCTGGGCAACCAGATTCTGCTCAAGCGCGAAGACCTGCAGCCGGTGTTCTCCTTCAAGATTCGCGGCGCCTACAACAAGCTGGCGCAGCTGAGCCCGGAAGAGCTCGCCCGCGGTGTCGTCACCGCCTCCGCCGGCAACCATGCCCAGGGTGTGGCGCTGGCCGCCCGCGAGCTGGGCATCAAGGCGACCATCGTGATGCCGCGCACCACCCCGGAATTGAAGGTCCAGGGCGTGCGTGCCCGTGGCGGCAAGGCCGTGCTGCACGGTGATGCCTTCCCCGATGCGCTGGCGCATTCGCTCAAGCTGGTGGAAGAGAAAGGCTACGTCTACATCCACCCGTACGACGATCCGGACGTGATCGCCGGCCAGGGCACCGTGGCGATGGAAATCCTCCGTCAGCATCCGGGCAGCCTCGATGCGATCTTCGTGCCGGTGGGCGGTGGCGGCCTGATCGCCGGTATCGCCGCGTACGTGAAGTACCTGCGCCCGGAGATCAAGGTCATTGGCGTCGAGCCGGACGACTCCAACTGCCTGCAGGCCGCCAAGGCCGCCGGCGAGCGCGTGGTGCTCGGCCAGGTCGGGCTGTTCGCCGACGGCGTCGCCGTGGCGCAGATCGGCCAGCACAACTTCGAGATCTGCAAGGTGTATGTCGACGAGGTGATCACCGTCGGCACCGACGAGATCTGCGCGGCGATCAAGGACATCTACGACGACACCCGCTCGATCACCGAGCCGGCCGGCGCGCTGGCGGTGGCCGGGATCAAGAAGTACGTCGAGCGCGAAGGCGTGAAGGGCCAGACCCTGGTGGCCATCGACTCGGGCGCCAACATCAACTTCGACCGCCTGCGCCATGTGGCCGAGCGCGCGGAGCTGGGCGAGAAGCGCGAAGCGATCATCGCGGTGACCATCCCCGAGCGGCCGGGCAGCTTCAAGGCCTTCTGCGAGGCCATCGGCAAGCGCCAGATCACCGAGTTCAATTACCGCTACAACACCGACAGCGAGGCGCATATCTTCGTCGGCGTGCAGACGCATCCGGAGAACGACCCGCGCGCGGCGCTGGTGCAGCAGCTGCAGGAGCAGGGCTTCCCGGTGCTCGACCTGACCGACAACGAGCTGGCCAAGCTGCACATCCGCCACATGGTCGGCGGCCATTCGCCGCGGGTGTCCGGCGAGCAGGTGTTCCGCTTCGAGTTCCCGGAGCGCCCCGGCGCGCTGTTCAACTTCCTCAACCGCCTGGGCGGCCGCTGGAACATCACCCTGTTCCACTACCGCAACCATGGCGCCGCCGATGGTCGCGTGGTAGCGGGCCTGCAGGTGCCGGAAGACGAACGCCACCTGGTGTCCGCCGCGCTGGACGAGATCGGCTACCCCTACTGGGACGAGACGGACAACCCCGCCTACCGCCTGTTCCTCGGCTGAGGCCGGGGCTGGTCCGGCCAGGGTAATGCTAGGCTTGGCAGATCGCAGGATCGATCACGGGATTCGCTGAAATGGAAAGCTTGCAGACCTTCCGCATCCTCCACGGCATCGCCGCGGTGCTGCCGTTCCTGGCCATCATCGGTCTGGCCTGGTACGGCTGGCGCAGCTGGCGTAGCGGCGATGCCGGGGTGATCGCCAAGGCCTTGCAGCGCATCGGCCTGATCGGCTGGGTACTGGTGGCCGGCAGCGTCGCCAGCCTGCCGGTCACCGGCTACCGCATGGTGCAGACCGTCGGCTGGCCGCTGGGCCAGACCTGGCTGCTGGCCAGCGCCTGCCTGCTGATCGTCGCGACGATCTTCTGGCTGCTGTTCACCACCCGCCTGTGGCGCATCCGCGACCTCGCGCTGGTGGCGCAGAGCAGCGGCGAGCCGATTGCCGCCAGCGCCGCGCGGCAATGGAAGTTCGGCCTGGCCTTCTTCGTGCTGGCGCTGCTGTGCGTGATCGCGATCCTCGCGCTGATGATCAGCAAGCCGGTGTGATTCGCCTGGCGGATTGCCGGGTTGCGCCGCAGCGGTTCACCTGAGATGGCCGGACTTCGCGAGTTCGAAATACCCTCATGAATATTCTTCTGGTCGGTGCCCGGGGCTTTCTCGGTCGCCATCTGCTGCCTGCATTGCTTGCCGAAGGCCACCGGGTCTTCGCCACGGCGCGTCGCGTGCCAGAGGCCGCGGACACGACCGGCGTGCAGTGGCTGGCGCTGGACCTGCAAACGCTGGCGCATGACCCCGCCGCGTTCGACTGGCCCGAGCGGGTCGATGTCCTGATCAACGCCGCCGGCGTGCTCAGCGAAGACGCCGAAGAGCTGACGCACACTCAGGCGCTGGGCCCGCAACGTCTTTTTGCCCAGGCGGCGCAACAGGGTGCACGAATCCTCCAGCTGTCAGCGCTGGGCGCCGGCGAGCAGCCGGATGTGCCCTTCCTGGCCAGCAAGGCGTTGGCCGACCAGGCGGCCCTGGCGTACCCGGCCTCGGTGGTGTTGCGTCCTTCCCTGGTGCTGGGCGAGGGCGGTGCCAGCAGCGGTTGGCTGGCGAGGTTATCGCGGCTGCCCTGGCTGCCGATGCCGCGGAGTCCTGCGCGCCTGCAGCCCCTGCATGTCGATGACCTGGTGGGCGCGGTGCTGGCGCTGCTGCGCCGCTGGCCCGAGCGGAGCCTGGTCCTGCCGCTGGTGGGCGCACAGCCGATGACCCAGGGCGAGCTGCTGGATCTGCTGCGTCAGGCTCAGGGACTGCGGTCGGTGCGCCGTCCGGGACTGCCGTGGAAGATGTTCGAAGGGTTCTGCGCTCTGGCTTCGCGTCTGCGTTGGGGGCCGCTAAGCCCGCAGCTGTTGCGCATGATGCGGCGTGACAACCTGGCCAGCGCCGAGCCACTGGCGGATGCCTGTGGCTATCGGCCGGCTCCCTTGGCGCTGCGCCTGCTCGGCTGGCCCGATGGCCGCGCTGTGCTGTCCGACTGCCTGAGGCCGGTCTGGCTGGGTGTCCTGCTGGCCGTCTGGCTTGGCACGGCCGTCGTCTGCCTCGGGCCGGGATTTGACTGGGGCCTGCGGATAATGGCCGAGTTCGGCGTGAACGGCTGGCTGGCTTCGGTCGCGGTGATCGCCGGGGCGCTGCTGGATGGCCTCCTCGGGCTGGGCCTGCTGCTGCGCCGCTGGCGCCGTCGTGCCCTGCTGGCGCAGATCGCGCTGATGCTCGGCTACACGCTGCTGATCAGCTGGCGCCTGCCGCATTACTGGTTCGACCCGTTCATGGCCGTGGGCAAGAACCTGGTCATCCTGCTCGCCAGTATCGCCCTGCTGGCCAGCGAGCCCGCCCCCGACAAGGACGCCGCGTGAATCTCTACCTGCTGCTCAAGACCCTGCACATCCTCTCTTCCACGCTGCTGTTCGGTACCGGCCTGGGCTCGGCCTATTACAGCTGGCGCGCCTGGCGCAGCGGCAACCTGGAAGCGATCCGCATCACCTTCCGCCACCTGGTCACCGCCGACTGGCTGTTCATCGCCACCACGGCGGTGTTCCAGCCGCTGAGCGGCATCGCCATGGCGCACATGGCCGGTTGGCCGCTGGATTCGGGCTGGCTGCTGTGGAGCCTGGCGCTCTACGTGTTCGCCGGCGTCTGTTGGCTGCCGGTGGTGTGGCTGCAGATCCGCGTGCGCGACATGGCCGAGACTGCGCATCGGGAAGGTACGGCTTTGCCGCCGCGCGCCTTCCTCTATATGCGCTGGTGGTTCGCCCTGGGCTGGCCGGCGTTCCTGGCCTTCCTGGCGATCTTCTACCTGATGGTCAACAAGGGCTTCTGAGCCTTCAGCGCCGGTACAGCAGCGCTCAGCGCAGGTTGACGAGCGCTCAGCCGCGCAGGCTGATCACCGGCCAGCCGCGTTCGGTGGCGGTGGCGCGCAGGGTGTCGTCGGGGTCGACGGCCACCGGGTTGGCCACCAGCTCCAGCAGTGGCAGGTCGTTGCGCGAGTCGCTGTAGAAGTAGGCGTCGTCCAGCTTCAGGCCGGTTTCTTCGAGCCAGCGGTTGAGGCGGGTCACCTTGCCGCCCTGGAAGCACGGCACGTCGCAGGTGCGGCCGGTGTAGAGACCGTCGAGCATTTCGCATTCGGTGGCGATCAGCGTCTCCACGCCCAGGCGCTCGGCGATCGGGCCGGTGACGAAACGGTTGGTGGCGGTGATGATCACCAGCTTGTCGCCAGCGGCACGGTGCTCGGCCAGCAGGGCTTCGCCGCGGGCGAGGATGATCGGCTCGATGACGTCCTGCATGAACTGGCGGTGCCAGGTGGCCAGTTGGTCGAGGCTGTTGCGGCCGAGGATCGCCTGGGTGAAGGCCTGGTAGGCGAACACATCGAGGGTGCCGGCGACGTAGTCGGCGTAGAAAGCATCGTTGCGTGCCTGGTACTCACCGGCATCCACCAGTCCGCGCTGGCACAGCCATTCGCCCCAGCTGTGGTCGCTGTCGCCGGCCAGGAGGGTGTTGTCGAGATCGAAGAGAGCCAGTCGCACGATGGTTTACCGCCGGTTGCCAATACGGAAAAGTCGCCTAGAGTAACGGCTTTTGCCCACCCTGCACATGACGCCGCGCCTCGCGTTGCCGCTGTCACAAGCTTTGTGGAACAATGCGGGCACACGCGATTTCGAGGATGTACCGCCGTGATCGATCCCGATGGTTTTCGCCCCAATGTCGGCATCATCCTTTGCAACGATGTCGGACAGGTCCTGTGGGCACGGCGCATCAACCAGGAAGCCTGGCAATTTCCCCAGGGCGGCATCAACGCCCGCGAAACCCCTGAGGAAGCGCTGTACCGCGAACTGAACGAAGAAGTCGGCCTGGAAGAGCAGGACGTCAGGATTCTGGCCTGTACCCGTGGCTGGCTGCGCTATCGCCTGCCGCAGCGCCTGGTGCGGACCAACAGCCAGCCGCTGTGCATCGGGCAGAAGCAGAAGTGGTTCCTCCTGCGCCTGACCGGCGAGGAAAGCCGGGTGCGCATGGATGTGACCGGCAAGCCCGAGTTCGACGGCTGGAAATGGGTAAGTTACTGGTACCCGCTGGGCCAGGTCGTGACCTTCAAGCGCGAGGTCTACCGCCGGGCCCTGAAGGAATTGGCACCGCGCCTGCTCGCGCGCGACTAGCACGTAGTTCAAGGAGTTAGACCCCCACGCCATGCTCAACACGCTGCGTAAGATCGTCCAGGAAGTGAACTCCGCCAAGGACCTCAAGGCGGCGCTGGGCATCATCGTGCTGCGGGTCAAGGAGGCCATGGGCAGCCAGGTGTGCTCGGTCTACCTGCTCGACCCGGAGAGCAACCGCTTCGTGCTGATGGCCACCGAGGGCCTGAACAAGCGCTCCATCGGCAAGGTCAGCATGGCGCCCAACGAGGGCCTGGTGGGCCTGGTCGGCACCCGCGAGGAGCCGCTGAACCTCGAGAACGCCTCCGAACACCCCCGTTACCGCTACTTCGCCGAGACCGGCGAGGAACGCTACGCCTCCTTCCTCGGCGCGCCGATCATCCACCATCGTAGAGTGATGGGCGTTCTGGTCGTTCAGCAGAAGGAAAAGCGCCAGTTCGACGAAGGCGAGGAAGCCTTCCTCGTCACCATGAGCGCGCAGCTCGCCGGTGTTATCGCCCACGCCGAGGCCACCGGCTCGATCCGCGGCCTGGGCAAGCTCGGCAAGGGCATCAGCGAGGCCAAGTTCGTCGGCGTTCCCGGTGCTCCCGGCGTGGCCGTGGGCAAGGCCGTGGTAGTGCTGCCGCCGGCTGATCTGGAAGTAGTCCCGGACAAACCCATCGACGACGTCGAGGCCGAGGTCGAGCGCTTCAAGCAGGCGCTGGAATCGGTCCGCGAGGACATGCGCAACCTCTCCAGCAAGCTGGCCACCCAGCTGCGCAAGGAAGAGCGGGCGCTGTTCGACGTCTACCTGATGATGCTCGATGACGCCTCCATCGGCCTCGAAGTCAAACGCATCATCCGCACCGGCCAGTGGGCCCAGGGCGCCCTGCGCCAGGTGGTGATGGAGCACGTGCAGCGCTTCGAGCTGATGGACGACGCCTACCTGCGCGAGCGCGCCTCCGACGTCAAGGACATCGGCCGGCGCATCCTGGCTTACCTGCAGGAAGAGCGTAAGCAATCGCTGACCTACCCGGACCAGACCATCATCGTCAGCGAGGAGCTGTCGCCGGCCATGCTCGGCGAAGTGCCCGAAGGCAAGCTGGTGGGCCTGATCTCGGTACTCGGCTCTGGCAACTCCCACGTTGCCATCCTCGCCCGCGCCATGGGCATCCCCACCGTCATGGGCGCGGTCGACCTGCCGTATTCCAAGGTCGACGGCATCGACCTGATCGTCGACGGCTACCACGGTGAGATCTACACCAACCCGTCGCCGCAGCTGGTCAAGCAGTACGGCGAAGTGGTCGCCGAAGAGAAGGAACTGAGCAAGGGCCTGGCCGCCCTGCGCGAGCTGCCTTGCGAGACGCTGGACGGCCATCGCATGCCGCTGTGGGTCAACACCGGCCTGCTGGCGGATGTGGCCCGCGCCCAGGAGCGCGGCGCCGAGGGCGTCGGCCTGTACCGCACCGAAGTGCCGTTCATGATCAACGACCGCTTCCCCAGCGAGAAGGAACAGCTCGCCATCTACCGCGAGCAGCTCTCCGCCTTCCACCCGCTGCCGGTGACCATGCGCACCCTGGATATCGGCGGCGACAAGGCGCTGTCCTACTTCCCGATCAAGGAAGAGAACCCCTTCCTCGGCTGGCGCGGCATCCGCGTCACCCTCGACCACCCGGAAATCTTCCTGGTGCAGACCCGCGCCATGCTCAAGGCCAGCGAAGGCCTGGACAACCTGCGCATCCTGCTGCCGATGATCTCCGGCACCCACGAGCTGGAAGAGGCGCTGCACCTGATCCACCGCGCCTGGGGCGAAGTGCGTGACGAAGGCGTGGACATCCCCATGCCGCCGATCGGCATGATGATCGAGATCCCCGCCGCCGTGTACCAGACCCGCGAACTGGCGCGCCAGGTGGACTTCCTCTCGGTCGGCTCCAACGACCTGACCCAGTACCTGCTGGCCGTGGACCGCAACAACCCGCGCGTCGCCGATCTCTACGACTACCTGCACCCGGCCGTGCTGCAGGCGCTGAAGAAGGTGGTCGACGACTCCCACGCCGAAGGCAAGCCGGTGAGCATCTGCGGCGAGATGGCCGGCGATCCGGCCGCCGCCGTACTGCTGATGGCCATGGGCTTCGACTCGCTGTCGATGAACGCCACCAACCTGCCCAAGGTGAAATGGCTGCTGCGCCAGATGACCCTGTCCCGCGCTCACGAGCTGCTCGCCCAGCTGATGACCTTCGACAATCCGCAGGTCATCCACAGCTCGCTGCACCTGGCCCTGCGCAACCTTGGCCTGGGCCGCGTGATCAACCCGGCGGCGACCATCCAGGCCTGACGCCGGGCCGCAAGTCCCTCCCGGAACCCTGGATGGCCGGGAGGCTCGTACGACACAGGGCCGCGCGCCGGCCAAGGCGAAGCTTATGGACGAGCTTGACGTCACTCCCCGCACCGATCCCGAAACCGGGGCGCGCAGTCTGCGCTATGCCCTGAGCATCGTCAGTGACGGCATCTGGGACTGGGACATGTGCAGCAACCACGTCACCCGCAGCCCGAGCTGGTACGTCATGCTCGGCTACGACCCGGACAGCCTCCCCGAGAACGTCAACACCTGGCAGGAACGCATCCACCCGGACGACCTGGAGCGGGTGATGTTCGCCTTCAACGCCTACCTCGAGGGCCGCAGCGGCGCCTATCGCGAGGAGTACCGTTGTCGCTGCGAGGACGGCAACTACCTGTGGGTCAGCGATCACGGACGCTTCTTCGAGTTCGACGAGCAGGGCCGGCCGACCCGCATGATCGGCGCCCACCGCAACATCCACGAGCGCAAGCTCGCGGAGCTGGCGCTGCAGGAAAAGAACCACGAACTGCACCAGCTCAACCTCAGCCTGGAATACCTGGTGCAGCAGCGCACCGAGGCCCTGCGCAAGGCCAACCAGGCGCTGGTCGAGCAGGCTGCGGTGGCCCTGCGCCTGGCGGAGATCGACCCGCTGACGCAGATCGCCAACCGGCGGCGCTTCGAGCAGCAGCTGCACGCCGAGTGGCAGCGCCTGCAGCGCCACGGCCATGCCTGCACCCTGATGATGTTCGACCTCGACCACTTCAAGCGCATCAACGACAGCCTTGGCCACCCGGCCGGCGACCGCGTGCTGGTGGCGGTCGCCGAAGTGGTGCGGCGACGCCTGCGCGAGGAGGATTGCTTCGCCCGCTGGGGCGGCGAGGAATTCATCGTGCTGCTGCCGGAAACCGTCGGCGAGGCCGGCCGCGAACTGGCCGAGCGGTTGCGCCTGAGCCTGCGCCGGGCCGATGTCTCGCTGCCGACCCAGCTCACCGCCAGCTTCTCGGTGACCCAGATGAAGCCGGGTGAGGACCTGACCGGGCTGCTGCGGCGCCTGGACGAGGGGCTCTACCGGGCCAAGCGCCAGCGCGACTGCATCGTCCTCTGCTAGAGGACCAGCGAGACTTCGCCCAGCCGCGCGCCGCTGGGGCCGAAGCTGTGTTCCAGCAGTTCGCGGCGGCCATCGGCATGGACGATCAGCGCGGTGCTGGCGCGGGTACCGTAGGTCGCGCTGGCGATGAACACGCTGGACAGCAGGCGCTCGGTGGCCAGGCCCACACCGGTTTCCGGCAGCTCGGCATCGCTGGGCTGCTGGTTGTCACGCAGCAGGGCGAGCAGCGCGCTGCTGTCGGGTTGCTGCAACGTCGCCTCGAGGGCGCCGCGAGCCTTCAGCAGCTTGGGCCAGGGCGTGTCCAGCGCAGCGTTGGACAGCCCGTGCACCCCGGGCGCCACTGCCACCGGCGGGCCGACGCGGGGGTTGAAGTAGCAGAGCTGCGCGCGGTCGCCCACCAGCAGGTTGAAACCGCTGTAGTCCGCCGCGCGGCGCGCGACCTGCTGCAGGTACTCCAGCGGCGCCTGCCGGCCCTGCAGGAAGGCCGCCACCAGCTCGCCACGGGAGTACTTGCCCAGCGGCTGGTCGGGATCACGGACGTTGGTCAGCGCGGCGAAGCGGCCGTCCGGCGCTACGCCGAGCCAAGTTCCGCCGGCCTCCAGGTCACGGCCGGCGTGGACGCCCGGAGATTCCTCCCAGGCCGCCAGCGGCAGGGTCGGGCGGGCGTAGAACTCGTCGCGGTTGGCCGCGACGATCAACGGTGTGGCGTGGCCGGGACGCCAGGCGAAGACGATCAGGCACATGGGTCGAACTCCGTAGTGTGCCGGCAGTCTATCAACTCCTGTGAAGACCCGGAGTGGCTGGAGCGCCCGGGAGCCTTCGGCTACCATGCCCGCTTTGTTGCCCGAGGTTGCCCATGGAGTTCGTGCTCTACCTGGTGCTTGGCGCCTGTGCTGGCGTGCTTGCCGGCCTGTTCGGCGTCGGCGGCGGGTTGATCATCGTCCCGGCCCTGGTGTTCAGCTTCGGCGCCCACGGTTTCTCGCCGGACGTGCTGACCCAGATGGCGGTCGGCACTTCGCTGGCGACCATCGTCTTCACCTCGATCAATTCGATTCTCGAACACCATCGCCGTGGCGCGGTGCGCTGGCCGGTGTTCGGCTGGATGACCGTGGGCATCCTGGTCGGCAGTGCGCTGGGGGCGATCACCGCGTCGAAGATCCAGGGCCCGGTGCTGCAGAAGATCATCGGTACCTTCGCCATCCTGGTGTCGATCCAGATGGCGCTGGGCCTGCAGCCCAAAGGCCAGCACAGCCTGCCCGGGCGCTTCGGCCTGGGCGTGGCCGGCGGCGTGGTGGGTTGGGCTTCAGCCATTTTCGGCATCGGCGGCGGTTCGCTGACCGTGCCTTTCCTGACCTGGCGTGGCGTCTCCATGCAACAGGCGGTTGCGACTTCCTCGGCGTGCGGCCTGCCGATCGCCATCGCCGGCGCGATATCCTTCATCGCCGTCGGCTGGCACAACGACCAGCTGCCGGAGCTGAGCCTGGGCTTCGTCTACCTGCCGGCGCTGGTGGGCATTGCCGTCACCAGCATGTTCTTCGCCCGCATCGGGGCACGGCTGGCTCACCGCCTGCCAGCCCTGGTGCTCAAGCGTTTGTTCGCCCTGCTGCTGTTCAGCGTGGGCTTGAGTTTCCTGATCTGAATTCCAGTTTGAAGGAGTAGCGGATGCTGCCTTATCCACAGATCGACCCGGTTGCCGTTGCGCTCGGGCCGCTGAAAATCCACTGGTACGGCCTGATGTACCTGATCGGCATCGGCGGCGCCTGGCTGCTGGCGTCGCGCAAGCTGAAGGATTTCGACCCGACCTGGACCAAGGAGAAACTCTCCGACCTGGTGTTCTGGGTGGCGTGCGGCGTAGTGCTAGGCGGTCGCCTGGGCTACGTGCTGTTCTACAACCTGGACGAATACATCGCCAACCCGACGCTGATCTTCGAGGTGTGGAAGGGCGGCATGTCGTTCCACGGCGGGCTGATCGGCGTGATGCTGGCCACCTGGTGGTTCGGCAAGCGCAACAACAAGAGCTTCTTCCAGCTGATGGACCTGATCGCTCCGCTGGTGCCGATCGGCCTGGGCGCCGGGCGCATCGGCAACTTCATCAACGGCGAGCTGTGGGGCAAGGTGACTGACGTGCCCTGGGCGATGGTCTTCCCCACCGGCGGCCCGGAGCCGCGCCATCCGTCGCAGCTGTACCAGTTCGCGCTGGAGGGCGTGGCGCTGTTCGTCGTGCTCTGGCTGTTCACCCGCAAGCCGCGCCCGACCGCCTCGGTGTCCGGCCTGTTCGTGCTGTGCTACGGCATCTTCCGTTTCATCGTCGAGTTCGTCCGCGTGCCGGATGCCCAGCTGGGCTACCTGGCCTGGGGCTGGCTGACCATGGGCCAGGTGCTGTGCGTGCCGATGGTCCTGGGCGGCGCCGCGCTGATGGTCTGGGCCTACCGCCGCGCCCCGGCGCAGCCGGCCGCGAGCTGAGTTTCGCCTGAATGAAAAAGCCGCCCTCGGGCGGCTTTTTGCTGCTTGCAGGAGCGAGCTTGCTCGCGAACCGAATGGGACCGCAGATGGGCTGTTCGCGAGCAAGCTCGCTCCTACAGGCGCACGCCGTCGTCAGATGGCTTCCACCAGCAGCAGAACCCCGTCCTGCCCGGTTATGCGCACCTGGGTGCCAACAGGCAGGTCCGGCCCGCTGACCAGCCACACGCTGTCGCCGACGCGGATCTTGCCGCGCCCGCCGACGATGGCGTCATGCAGGGCGAATTGCCGGCCGACCAGCTCGCTGCCGCGGCGGTTCAGGCTGGAAGGGGCGCTGTCGCGCTTGTTGATCCGTTGGTGGTTCCACCAGTACAGCGCAGTGAGGATCGCCAGCACGCCGAAGGCCAGGCATTGCCAGACCCAGTCCAGCCCTGGCAGGAGGAATGCCAGCACGCCGGTCAGGGCGGCGGCGATGCCGATCCACAGCAGGTAGCCGCCGGCGCCGAAGATTTCCAGGATCAGCAGGACGATCCCCAGCCCCAGCCAGTCCCAGAAGCCCATGTGCTCCAGGAAGCCCAGCATCAGCTGCGGCCCTTGGTGTCGCCGAAGGTGGCCTTGACGATTTCACCGATGCCGCCGACCGCGCCGATCACCTGGCTGGCTTCCAGCGGCATCAGCACGATCTTGCTGTTGTTGGAACTGGCCAGTTGGCCGAGGGCGTCGACGTATTTCTGTGCGACGAAGTAGTTCACCGCCTGCACGTTGCCGTTGGCGATGGCCGCGGACACCACTTCGGTCGCCTTGGCTTCCGCCTCGGCCTGGCGCTCGCGGGCTTCGGATTCGAGGAAGGCCGCCTGACGCAGGCCTTCGGCTTCGAGGATCTGCGCCTGCTTCTTGCCCTCGGCGGTGAGGATTTCCGCGGCGCGGCGGCCTTCGGCCTCGAGAATCTGCGCGCGCTTCAGGCGCTCGGCCTTCATCTGGCTGGCCATGGCTTCCACCAGGTCGGCCGGCGGGCTGATGTCCTTGATCTCGATGCGGGTGACCTTCAGGCCCCAAGGCGCGGTGGCCTCGTCGACGGTGCGCAGCAGACGCTCGTTGATCGCGTCGCGCTGGCTGAGCATGTGGTCCAGCTCCATGGAGCCGAGCACGGTGCGGATATTGGTCATCACCAGGTTGCGCACGGCGTTTTCCAGGCCGCTCACCTCATAGGCCGCGCGGGCCGCATCGACCACCTGGAAGAAGCACACGGCGTCGATCTGCACGATGGCGTTGTCGGCGCTGATCGCTTCCTGCGGCGGCACGTCGAGCACCCGCTCCATCATGTTGATCTTCTGCCCGACGCGGTCCACCACCGGGATGATGATGCTCAGGCCGGGCTTCAGGGTGACGGTGTAGCGGCCGAAGCGCTCGATGGTCCATTCGAAACCCTGGGGCACCACCTTGAACCCCATGAGGACGATGACGATGGCGAGGATGACGAAAAGCAGGGCAACACTGCCGATTTCCATGCGAGGGACTCCTTGTCGGCTTGGATAACAGGTCTGGCGTGGATTGAGTGAGGGCCGAGTTTAACCGGCACGCCAGGCGGGCATGCGGGAAAGTGCAGCAGTAGCCGGCGGACTTTTCCTCAGACGACTGACGGGCGGCTTATTTCTGTTCGCTTTGCGGCGTCACCCGCAGCACTTCCTCGATGGTCGTGAGGCCGGCAGCGACCTTCTGCGCGCCGGACAGCCGCAGGCTGCGCATGCCTTCCTTGTAGGCCTGGCGGCGCAGCGGGATGAGGTCGGTGTCGGCGGTGATCAGCTCCTTCAGCGATTCGCTGAGCAGCATGATCTCGTAGACCCCGGCACGCCCGCGGTAGCCGGTGTCGCGGCATTCCAGGCAGCCCACGGCCTGGTGTGCGCCGGTGGGCAGCGGGGCGTTCCACGGGCGGGTGACTTCCTGCCAGTCCTCTTCGTGCAGCTCCATCGGCGCCTTGCAATGCGGGCACAGGGTGCGCACCAGGCGCTGGGCCATGACGCCGAGCACGGTAGCGCGGATCAGGTAGTACGGCACGCCCAGTTCCAGCAGGCGGGTGATGGCGGTGGGCGAGTCGTTGGTGTGCAGCGTGGAGAGCACCAGGTGACCGGTGAGCGCCGCCTGGATCGCCATCTCGGCGGTCTCCAGGTCGCGGATCTCGCCGACCATGATGATGTCCGGGTCCTGGCGCAGCAGGGCGCGCACGCCGCTGGCGAAGGTCAGGTCGATATTGTGCTGCACCTGCATCTGGTTGAACGAGGGCTCGATCATCTCGATCGGGTCCTCGATGGTGCACAGGTTCACCTCGTCGGTCGCCAGCTGCTTGAGCGTGGTGTACAGCGTGGTGGTCTTGCCCGAGCCGGTGGGGCCGGTGACCAGGATGATGCCGTTGGGCTGGCTGGTCATGCTCTCCCAGCGGCGCAGGTCGTCCGGGGAGAAGCCGAGCTGGTCGAAGGACTTGAGCAGCACCTCGGGGTCGAAGATACGCATCACCATCTTTTCGCCGAAGGCGGTGGGCAGGGTCGACAGGCGCAGTTCCACTTCGGCGCCGTCCGGGGTCTTGGTCTTCACCCGGCCGTCCTGCGGCTTGCGCTTCTCGGCGACGTTCATCCGGCCCAGGGACTTCAGGCGGCTGACCACCGCCATGGTGACCTGCGGCGGGAACTGGTAGACGTTGTGCAGCACGCCATCGATGCGGAAGCGCACCGTGCCCTGCTCGCGGCGCGGCTCGATGTGGATATCGCTGGCGCGCTGCTGGAAGGCGTACTGGAACAGCCAGTCGACGATGGTGACGATGTGCGCGTCGTTGGCATCGGGCTCCTGGTCGCTGGCGCCCAGGTTGAGCAGCTGCTCGAAGTTGCCGACGCCGCTGATCTTCTGGTCCGAGGAGCTGGCGCCGGTCACCGACTTGGCCAGGCGGTAGAACTCCACGGTGAAGCGCTGGATGTCCGCGGGGTTGGCTACCACGCGCTTGATCGGCCGCTTGAGCACGTGGATGAGGTTGCTTTCCCAGGCGTGCACGAAGGGCTGGGCGCTGGCGATGGTCACCTCGTCCGGGCCGACCGCGACGGCGAGGATCTGGTGGCGCTGGGCGAAGGCATAGGACATCAGCGGCGTCAGCGCGGCGACGTCGATCTTCAGCGGGTCGATGCGCAGGTACGGCTGGCCGGCATAGTCCGCCAGCCATTTCACCAGGGTGTCCAGGTCCAGTTTGCGCCCCGGCCGCTGGCGGTCCTCGACCTGCTGCGCGGCGAGGAATTCCAGCGGGTGCTGCTGGTTCTTCACCGCGCTGCGGCGGATCGCCAGGCATTGCTCGGCGTCGTTCTGATCGACGCGGCCCTGGTTGACCAGCTCGCGCAGGATGTCGCCGAGGTCGAGCAGACGGTCCTGGGCGGAGGGGGCGAAGACGGACATCGGAACTCCTCTTGTCGCGGGATGGCGGCAGGCTACAGGCTTCAGGCTGCAGGAAAGAGCTTGGGTTCCCGTGCTCAGGTATGCACGCTCGACTGTGAAGCCTGAAGCCTGAAGCCTGAAGCCTGAAGCCTGAAGCCTGAAGCCTGAAGCCTGAAGCCTGAAGCCTGAAGCCTGAAGCCTGAAGCCTGAAGCTTATTTCAAAAGCGCCTTCCACGGCTTGAGGGTCAGCACAGTATGGGCCTGGGCCGCGAGGGCATCCAGGCGCCCCTCGGCGTCGGGAGTGACGAGCAGCTCCTGCAGCTTGGCCAGCTCGCCATACAGGCGATCGGTTTCCGGCAGCTCCAGGACGCCGCGCGCCAGGCGCAGCCAGACCAGCATGCGCTGCAGGCGCGGCAGCTGGTCGGCGAGCACTTCGGGCAGGTGCTGGGCGCGTTGCAGCGGCATGGCCTGGGCTTCTTCGCCCAGGGTGCGCTGCAGCCACTTGCCGACGGCGGCGCCGCCCAGGCGATTGGCGCGTTCGTTGCGCTCGTTCATCCAGGCCTTGCCCAGCAGCCAGCGCGAGGTGCTCAGGGAGAACTGACCCCAGCGCAGATTGGCCAGTTCCTCGCGGAAGGCTTCCGGCATCTGCTGGCGTACCGATTCGTCGTGGCGACCCTGTTCGATGCGCGGCTGCCAGTCGGCGATCAGCGCGTCGAGGGCGGCGCGCAGCTCGCGGGTGGTGGCGCGCGGTACGGCCTGGCCGAGGCTGCCGAGCAGGGCGCGCAAGTCGACCAGCTGTTGCAGCCAGCTTTCCAGCAGGCTCCAGTGGCCGTTGAAGCGGTACTGCTCGGCCAGGCGCTGGCTGCTGCCCAGCAGCGCCCAGGACAGCGCGGCGAAGGCGCCGTCCAGCGGGGTCTCGTGGAGCAGCTTCTGGGTGTCGGGCTGGATGCTGTAGCTGGCCGGGTCGAACAGGCGGTAGCCGCGCTCGGCCTTGCTGATGTCGCAGGGCATCAGCGCCAGGTCAGCGGCCAGTTCGATGGCCAGGTCCAGCAGCGCCTCAGGCTCACCCTGGCGCAGTTCCAGTTCCAGCTCGCAGATTTCCTCTTCCTGCTTGCCGGCGACCACCTTGCCCAGGTCCAGTGCGGCCTCGATCACCACCTTGGCCTTGCCGCGGCCCCAGGCGATCTCCGCGCGCTGGCGGGTGAAGTCGGTGCTGAAGATCGGCTTGAGGGTCTTCTTGTCCAGGTCGGCCAGGGCAGCCGGCCAGCACTGGTCGTCGAGCTTCTTCAGGTCGAGCTTGTTCTTTTCCAGGTACCAGTCCCATTCGTTGCGCTCGGACAGGCCGGCGACGCTCTGGCCACGGGTCTTCAGGGTCTGGATGAACTGCTCGCCGTCCTTGCGCAGGCGCAGCGCGACGCGGGCGCGGGCCAGGTCGCGGGCCGGGGTGTCGTAGTACTGGTTGAACAGCTCGCGGGGCTCCCAGCCGGACTTGTTGCGCTTCTTCAGCGCGAGATGCTCGCGCAGGGCTTCGAGGGTCTCGCGGCTGGCGCGCAATTTGATTTCGGTTTCTTTCTGCATGGCGGGGGTCCGGGTCAGAGCGGACGCGCCCGGATTCCCGGCCTTGTGGAGCAAGGACGGAACGACGGACGCGAAAAAGACTTCAAAGTCATGCAGTTTACAGGACTTCGGCATTCCTGCCGGGCGCCGCGAGGTTTTACCGCACCGCCGCATGGTCCATAGTGGAGGCCATCTTCTGGAGAAAGCCATGCCGTTGCCGCCGCTCCAACAACGCTTCGCCGAGCTGATCGCCATCCCCTCGGTGAGCTGCACCCAGCCCGCGCTGGACCAGTCCAACCGCCCGGTGGTCGAGCTGCTGGGCAACTGGCTGGTGGGCCTGGGCTTTGCCTGCGAGCTGCAGCCGGTGGCGCCGGGCAAGTTCAACCTGCTCGCCACCCTCGGCAGCGGCCCCGGCGGGCTGGTGCTGGCCGGCCACACGGACACCGTGCCTTACGACGAAGCCCTGTGGAAAAGCGATCCCCTGGGTCTGAGCGAGCGCGACGGGCGCTGGTTCGGCCTGGGTTCCTGCGACATGAAGGGCTTCTTCGCCCTGGCCATCGAGGCGTTGCTGCCGCTGCTGGACCAACCGTTCAAGCAGCCGCTGATCATCCTCGCCACCTGCGACGAGGAAAGCTCCATGGCCGGCGCCCGCGCCCTGGCCGAAGCCGGGCGGCCGCTGGGCCGCGCGGCGGTGATCGGCGAGCCGACCAACCTCAAGCCGATCCGCCTGCACAAGGGCGTGATGATGGAGCGCATCGACATCCTCGGGCAGAGCGGCCATTCCTCCGACCCCAGCCTGGGGCGCAGTGCGCTGGAGGCCATGCAGGCGGTGATGGGCGAGCTGCAGGGCCTGCGCAGCCAATGGCAGACGGAGTTCAACAACCCGCAGTTCAGCGTGCCGCAGCCGACCCTCAACCTCGGCTGCATCCATGGCGGCGACAATCCCAACCGCATCTGCGGCCAGTGCGCCCTGGAGTTCGACCTGCGTCCCCTGCCCGGGATGCAGCCGGAGGCTCTGCGCCAGGCCATCCGCGAGCGCTTGCAGCCCGTCGCCGAACGCCACGCGGTGAAGATCGACTATGCCCCGCTGTTCCCCGCCGTGCCGCCCTTCGAGGAACCGGCGCAGAGCGAGCTGGTGCAGCTGGCGGAAAGTCTGACCGGGCACACGGCACAAGCGGTAGCCTTTGGCACCGAAGCACCGTATCTTCAGCAGCTCGGCTGCCAGACCCTGGTGCTGGGCCCCGGCGACATTGCCTGCGCCCACCAGCCGGACGAACACCTCGAACTCGATCGAATCGAGCCCTGCGTGGAACTGCTGCGCGGACTGATCCGTCATTACTGTCTCTAGACAGTTGCCTGTAGAGCGCCCGGAAACGGGCCTAACGTATTCATGAGGAGAAACCTGTCGATGTTCCTGCGACGACGATAACCGCGCCGCCCCTGGCCGAGTTCCGGCCGCATCCGACAGATTTCCGCCCACTCGAACGACAGGCTTTCCAAGCAATGCACGACTACGTCAACTGGCTGCGCCACGCCTCGCCCTACATCAACTCCCACCGGGACTGCACCTTCGTGGTGATGCTCCCCGGCGAGGGTGTCGAAGACCCGAATTTCGGCAATATCGTCCACGACCTGGTGCTGCTGCACAGCCTGGGCGTGCGCCTGGTGCTGGTGCACGGTTCGCGCCCGCAGATCGAGGGACGCCTGGCCTCCCATGGCCTGGCGCCGCGCTTCCACCGTGGCCTGCGCGTCACTGATGCGCCAACCCTGGGTTGCGTGATCGATGCCGTGGGCAGCCTGCGCATCACCATCGAGGCGCGCCTGTCGATGGACATGGCGGCGTCGCCCATGCAGGGCTCGCGCATGCGCGTGACCTCGGGCAACTTCGTCACCGCGCGGCCGATCGGCGTGGTCGACGGCATCGACTACCACCACACCGGCGAAGTCCGGCGGATCGACCGCAAGGGCATCAACCGCCAGCTCGACGAGCGCAGCATCGTGCTGCTCTCGCCGCTGGGCTATTCGCCCACCGGGGAAATCTTCAACCTCGCCTGCGAGGACGTGGCCATGCGCGCGGCCATCGACCTGGGCGCGGACAAGCTGATCCTCTACGGCGCCGAGCGCGGCCTGCTGGACGATGCCGGCAAGCTGGTGCGCGAACTGCGCCCGCAACAGGTGCCGGCGCACCTGGAACGCCTCGGATCGAGCTACCAGGGCGAGCTGCTGGATGCCGCCGCCCAGGCCTGCCGTGCCGGCGTGCGTCGCAGCCATATCGTCAGCTACACCGAAGACGGCTCGCTGCTCAGCGAGCTGTTCACCCGCACCGGCAACGGCACCCTGGTGGCCCAGGAGCAGTTCGAGCAGCTGCGCGAGGCGGGCATCGAGGACGTCGGTGGGTTGCTGGAGCTGATCCGCCCGCTGGAAGAGCAGGGCATCCTGGTGCGCCGTTCCCGCGAGGTGCTGGAGCGCGAGATCGAGCAGTTCAGCATCGTCGAGCGTGAGGGGCTGATCATTGCCTGCGCGGCGCTGTATCCCATCGCCGATTCGGATTCGGGCGAGCTGGCGTGCCTGGCGGTCAACCCGGAGTACCGCCACGGCGGGCGCGGCGATGACCTGCTGGAGCGCATCGAACAGCGCGCGCGCAATCTCGGCCTGAAGACCCTCTACGTGCTCACCACGCGCACCGCCCACTGGTTCCGCGAGCGCGGCTTCCAGCCCAGCAGCGTGGAGCGCCTGCCGGCGGCGCGGGCGTCGCTGTACAACTACCAGCGCAACTCGCAGGTGTTCGAGAAGACCCTCTGATCAGCCGCGGCGCTGGACGCTGCGGACTTGCGCGGTCAGCCGCGGAGCCGGAGCCGCCTCGGCGACTGGCAGGCCGGCCTTGCGTCGCAGCAGATCGAGCCCGTCCCGCCAGCCGGCTTCCCAGCTGGCGCCGAGGATGTCGTGCTGAGGGCGGCGTGGTGCCCGGCCCAACAAGGCTTCCAGGTAGCCCTGTCGATAGGCGACCTCCAGCTGGTGGAGGGTCCACGAGGGGGAACGGGGGGACATAGGGCGCTTTCCTGCGAGGTCTTGAGGCGATCGCACCGTCCGCGAAGGACGTGATCCGGGGGAAGGGAGATTCTCCCCTCCCGCCTCGCAGGTTGCCGATCAGAACTCTATGAGCTTGGCGTCAGCGATTTCCGGCTGCGTCAGACGCTGAGCAGACCGAGGATGCTCGCCTGGTAGGCGGCGACGAAGGTGTCGAAATCGCCTTCAGGCTGCTTCTCCAGTTCCGCCTGTTCGGCCAGGGACTGGCTGGCCATGCCTTCGAAGCGGGCCTGCTCCTGCGCGGACAGCGGCTCGCCCTGCAGTGTCGCGGCGTGCTGGCGGCTGTAGCGCAGGGCGAAGGCTTCGAAGCTCTCGCCGCGTTCGCGCATTTCCGCCAGGACCTTGGCCGAAGGCGTCAGGTCGGCATCGGCGACCTTGGCGCGTTGCTCGGCCAGGCTCCGGGTGTGCAGGTCGGTGCCGTTGGCGCGGTCGAGCAGCTCGATGATCGGCGCGATGCCGTCGAGCAGGGCGCTGGCCCACTGCGTCATCTCGATCCGCTCGCCGCCGCGCTCCAGCTTCAGGCCTGGACGACGACCTTCCTTGACCACCTTGAGGAAGTTGCTGGTGGCCGAGCCGCACTCGCAGCCGCCCAGCGGCGGGCTGTCGGCGAGGGCGCAGTAGAGCAGGAAGGCGTCGAGGAAGCGCGCTTCGGTGACGTCGATGCCCAGCGGCAGGAACGGGTTGATGTCCAGGCAGCGCGCCTCGACGTACTGCACGCCACGGGCCATCAGCGCCTGGATCGGGCGCTCGCCGGTGTAGGTGACGCGTTTCGGGCGGATGCTCGAGTAGTACTCGTTCTCGATCTGCAGGATGTTGGTGTTCAGCTGTACCCACTCGCCATCGACCTTGGTGCCGACCTTCTCGTACGGCGCGTACGGCGTGCTCACCGCACGGCGCAGGCTGTCGATGTAGCTGTCCAGGTCGTTGTAGCAGGGCGTCAGGCCCGCCTGGGCGTTGTTCTGGTAGCCCAGGTCGCTCATGCGCAGGCTGGTGGCGTAGGGCAGGTAGAGGGTGTGTTCGTCGAAGGCTTCCAGGCCGTGCGGGCGGCCGCGCAGGAAGCCGGCGTCCAGGGCCGGGGAGGCGCCGAACAGGTACATCAGCAACCAGCTGTAGCGACGGAAGTTGCGGATCATCGCGATGTAGCGGTGCGACTGGAAGTCCCGCGCGCTCTTCTCGCTGCCTTCATCCTCGCGCAGCAGCTCCCAGATGCCTTCGGGCAGGGAGAAGTTGTAGTGGATGCCGGCGATGCACTGCATGGTCTTGCCGTAGCGCAGGGCCAGGCCCTTGCGGTAGACGTACTTCAGGCGGCCGATGTGCGAGCTGCCGTAGCGGGCGATCGGGATGGTCTCTTCATCCGGCAGCTCGCAGGGCATGGACGGGCTCCACAGGTATTCGCCGTCGAGCTTGCCACTGGCGAAGCGGTGGATTTCGCCCAGCTCGTCCAGGGTCTTCTCGACGCTGGTGGAGGTGGGGGTGATGAATTCCAGCAGCGACTCGGAGTAGTCCGTGGTGATCTGCGGATTGGTCAGCGCCGAGCCCAGGGCACGCGGGTGCGGGGTCAGGGCGAGCTTGCCGCGTTCATCGACGCGCAGACATTCGCGCTCGATACCGTGCAGGCACTGGGTGAGCAGGGACAGGTTGGCGGCATCGCCAAGCAGGGCCAGGCGGCGGGAGAGTTGGTCGCTCAAGTTGGAAGTCCTTCACACGGCAATCGCCCCACTATGGGGGTGGACTGGGCGGTCTACAAGGGGAGAACAACCGGCGTGGTCGCCTGGCTTTGTCGAGGCGCTGCGCCGGCGCCCGGAAATCCGGGGCTCCGGCGTACAGCATAGGTCAGATGTCGCGGTGAAAATTACAGCTGGGCCCATTACAGCTGGGCAAAAGTGCCTTGTCCCTTGGCGACCAGCTTGTCGCCCTGGTGGATGTCGGCCTCGACCACCAGCGAACGGCGCCCGGCGTGCAGGACTTTCGCCACACAGCGCACTTCGCCTTCGGCGACCGCGCGGATGTAGTTGATCTTGCATTCCAGGGTGACGCTCTGCCGGTCGAAACCATGGGCGCTGGAGCAGGCCAGGCCCATGGTCATGTCCATCAGCGTGAAGAGCGCGCCGCCATGCATGACGTTGCCGCGGTTGCGCAGGTGCTCGGCCATCGGCAGCAGCACCTCGGCTTCACCGTCAGCGACGCGGATCGGCTGTACGCCGAGGGTGTCGCTGAAGCGGCTGATCATCAGCTCGCGGGCGGGCATCTCGCTCATGGACCTTCCTTACTTCTTCTTCAGTTGCTTGGCGTTGGCGAACAGCGAGGCCATGGCGTTGTTCGCCGGGGCCTGCTCCTGCTGACGCGGTGCGCTGCGCTCGCCACGCGGTGCGCCGTTGCCGGGGCGACCGCCGCCACGCGGACCGTCGACCTTCTCGCCGGGGGTGTCACTCATGCGCATAGACAGGCCGACGCGGTTGCGCGGGATGTCCACTTCCATGACCTTGACCTTGACGATGTCACCGGCCTTGACCACTTCGTACGGGTCCTTGACGAACTTCTCCGACAGCGCGGAGATGTGCACCAGGCCGTCCTGGTGGACGCCGATGTCGACGAAGGCGCCGAAGTTGGTGACGTTGGTCACCACACCTTCGAGCACCATGCCGGGCTTGAGGTCTTTCAGGCTCTCGACGCCTTCCTGGAACTCGGCGGTCTTGAACTCCGGGCGCGGGTCGCGGCCGGGTTTGTCGAGTTCCTTGAGGATGTCGGTGACGGTGGGCAGGCCGAACTGCTCGTCGGTGAACTTCTTCGGGTCCAGGCGCTTGAGGAAGCCCGAATCGCCGACCAGCGAACGCACGTCGCGGCCGGTGTCGGCGGCGATGCGCTGCACCAGCGGGTAGGTTTCCGGGTGCACCGCGGAGGCGTCCAGCGGGTTGTCGCCGTTCATCACGCGGAGGAAGCCGGCAGCCTGTTCGAAGGTCTTGTCGCCCAGGCGGCTGACCTTGCGCAGGTCGTCGCGGGTGCGGAACGCGCCGTTGGCGTCGCGGTGCGAGACGATGTTCTGTGCCAGGGTGCTGTTGAGGCCGGAGATGCGCGCCAGCAGGGCGGCGGAGGCGGTGTTCACGTCCACGCCCACGGCGTTCACGCAGTCTTCAACCACCGCATCCAGGCTGCGCGCGAGCTGCAGCTGGGACACGTCGTGCTGGTACTGGCCGACGCCGATGGATTTCGGCTCGATCTTCACCAGCTCGGCCAGCGGGTCCTGCAGGCGACGGGCGATGGAGACTGCGCCACGCAGCGACACGTCCAGCTCGGGGAATTCCTTGGCGGCCAGTTCCGACGCCGAGTACACCGAAGCGCCGGCCTCGCTGACCATGATCTTGGTGCACTTGAGCGCCGGGTATTTCTTGATCAGTTCGGCAGCCAGCTTGTCGGTCTCGCGGCTGGCGGTACCGTTGCCGATGGCGATCAGTTCCACCTGGTGCTTGGCGCACAGCGCGGCGAGCACGGCGATGGTCTGGTCCCACTGGTTCTTCGGCACGTGCGGGTAGACGGTGGCGGTGTCCAGCAGCTTGCCGGTGGCATCGACCACGGCGACCTTCACGCCGGTGCGCAGGCCCGGATCCAGGCCCAGGGTGGCGCGCGGGCCGGCCGGGGCGGCCAGCAGCAGGTCGTGCAGGTTGCGCGCAAAGACGTTGATAGCCTCGGCGTCGGCGCCGTCGCGCAGCTCGCCCAGCAGGTCGGTTTCCAGGTGGGTGTAGAGCTTGACCTTCCAGGTCCAGCGCACCACTTCGGACAGCCACTTGTCGGCGGCGCGGCCCTGGTTGGACACGCCGAAGCGCTCGCCGATCATGATCTCGCAGGGGTGCGAGGTGCCCGGCAGCTCTTCGCCGACCTTCAGGGCGACACTCAGGATGCCTTCGTTGCGGCCACGGAAGATCGCCAGGGCGCGGTGCGACGGGGCGTTCTTCAGCGGCTCGTCGTGCTCGAAGTAATCGCTGAACTTGGCGCCTTCGGTTTCCTTGCCCGGCACCATGCGCGCGGTGAGGGTGGCGTTATCCTTGAGGAAGCCGCGCAGGCGGTCCAGCAGGGTGGCGTCTTCGGCGAAGCGCTCCATCAGGATGTATTTGGCGCCTTCGAGCACGGCGCGGGTGTCGGCGAAGCCTTTCTCGGCATCGACGAAGCGTGCGGCTTCGGTTTCCGGCGTCAGGCTCGGGTCGTTGAACAGTGCGTCGGCCAGCTCGCCGAGACCGGCTTCCAGGGCGATCTGGCCCTTGGTGCGGCGCTTCTGCTTATAGGGCAGATAGAGGTCTTCGAGGCGGGTCTTGGTATCGGCGAGCTTGATCTCGCGGGCCAGTTCCGGGGTCAGCTTGCCCTGTTCCTCGATGCTGGCGAGGATCGCGCCACGGCGGTCTTCCAGCTCGCGCAGGTAGCGCAGGCGTTCTTCGAGCATGCGCAGCTGGGTGTCATCCAGGCTGCCGGTGACTTCCTTCCGGTAACGGGCGATGAAGGGGACGGTGGAGCCTTCATCGAGCAATGCGACGGCAGCGGCGACTTGCTGCGGTTGAACGCGGCCGGAGGGCAGTGCGGAAAGCTCTTCGGCGATACGGGTGTTGATGCTGTCCATGGATACACCTGACAAGACTATCGAAAACGGGGCTTACAGAGCGTCAATGCCGGGCTTCCCGGTCATTCGACAGGCCCTGTGACAACGCCCCGCCGCAAAAGCGCCGCATTATACCCGCGACAATTTCACCGGGTGGGCGACTGGTCGGGGAAAAATCTGCTAACAATGGACAGGCCGTGATGCGCGGCTGCTGGGCGATAATGCCCGCCGAATCAGATTCTGGGAGTCTCCATGAGCAACGCTGCCACCCTGCCGGAAGGCGAAAAGATCCTCGTGGTCGATGACGACGCGCGCCTGCGCCGTCTGCTGGAACGCTTCCTCGATGAGCAGGGTTATCGCGTCCGCGCGGTGGAGAACACCGAGCAGATGGACCGCCTGCTGGCCCGCGAGCTGTTCCAGCTGGTGGTGCTGGACCTGATGATGCCCGGCGAGGATGGCCTTTCCGCGTGCAAGCGCCTGCGCGAGTCGAACAACCAGATCCCGATCATCATGCTCACCGCCAAGGGCGACGAGTCCAGCCGTATCTCCGGCCTCGAGCAGGGCGCCGACGACTACCTGGCCAAGCCCTTCAACCCGCGCGAGCTGCTGGCGCGGATCAAGGCCGTGCTGCGCCGCCAGGCGCCGCTGGTACCGGGCGCGCCGGCGGGCGAGGACGAGATCGTCACCTTCGGCGACTACGAACTGCACCTGGCCACCCGCGAGCTGAAGAAGGGCGAGGAAGTGCACATGCTCACCACCGGTGAGTTCGCCGTGCTCAAGGCCCTGGTGCAGCACGCCCGCGAGCCGCTGACCCGCGACAAGCTGATGAACCTGGCCCGCGGCCGCGAGTGGGACGCCCTGGAGCGCTCCATCGACGTGCAGATTTCCCGCCTGCGCCGGCTGATCGAGCCCGATCCGTCGAAGCCGCGCTATATCCAGACCGTCTGGGGCGTGGGCTATGTGTTCGTGCCGGACGGCGCCAAAAGATAAGCGGCAGGCGACAGGCTGCAGGCTGCAGGCGGGGGGCATCCTTCGCGCTCTGGCCTGCAGCCTGCCGCCTGCAGCCTGAAGCTGCCCTATGAAAACCCCCCTCTGGTTCCCGCAAAGCTTCTTCGCCCGCACCCTCTGGCTGGTGCTCATCGTCGTGCTGTTTTCCAAGGCGCTGACCCTGGTCTACCTGCTGATGAACGAAGACATGCTGGTCGACCGCCAGTACAGCCACGGCGCTGCGTTGACCGTGCGTGCCTACTGGGCGGCCGACGAGAAATCGCGCGAGGCCATCGCCCAGTCCGCCGGGCTTAAGTGGGCACCCCACGAGCAGGGGCAGCCGGAGGAAGTGCACTGGCCGTACACCGAGATCTTCCAGCGGCAGATGCGCATGGAGCTGGGCATCGACACCGAGACCCGCCTGCGCATCCATCACCCGTCGATGCTCTGGGTGCGCGCACCGACCCTGGGTGACGGCTGGATCGGCGTGCCGCTCTACCCGCACCCGCTGCGCGGCCAGCAGATCTGGAGCGTACTGGGCTGGTTCCTCGGCATCGGCCTGCTGTCCACCGCGGCGGCGTGGATCTTCGTGCGCCTGCTCAGCCAGCCGCTCAAGCGCCTGGTCTTCGCCTCCCGCGAGTTCGGCAAGGGGCGCAGTGTGCGCCTGCCGCTGGGGCAGGAAACGCCCAGCGAAATGGCCGAGGTGTACCGCGCCTTCAACCAGATGGCCGATGACGTCGAGCAGGCCGGGCGCGAGCGCGAGCTGATGCTGGCAGGGGTTTCCCACGACCTGCGCACGCCGCTGACGCGCCTGCGCCTGTCGCTGGAGCTGATGCCCGACAGCGACCGCGAGATGGTCGAGGACATGGTCCGCGACATCGAAGACATGGACGCCATCCTCGACCAGTTCCTCGCCTTCATCCGCGACGGCCGCGACGAGTCGGTTGAAGAGGGCGACCTTGCCGACCTGATCCGCGAAGTCGCCGACGCCTTCAACCAGAACGGCAACCGCGTGCGCCTGTGCCTGGAAACGCTGCCGCTGTTCCGCTTCCGTCGGGTATCCATAAAGCGCCTGCTCGGCAACCTGATCGAGAACGGTCTCAACCATGGCGGCGGCAAGGTCGAAGTGGCGGCCCACGTGGCCGGTGGTGGCGGTGCGCCCTACGTGGTGCTCAGCGTGCTTGACCGTGGTGCGGGCGTCGATCCGCAGGAGCTGGAGAACATCTTCAATCCGTTCTTCCGTGGCGACAAAGCGCGTGGCGGCAAGGGCACCGGCCTGGGCCTGGCCATCGTCAAACGCATCGCCGAACAGCATGGCGGCAGCATCGAACTGCGCAACCGCGAGGGTGGTGGCGTGGAAGCGCGCGTCTGCCTGCCCCTGGGCCTGCTGCTGCCGCGCGACGCGCATTAAGAGCCTGCTTACGGTCTGCTGCGTGTCGGCATAACTGCGTTGAGCTCAGCCGAGAAGCGCTCATTGACTGCAGTCAACTGAAGCTTTCTCGGCTGTTCTCGCCTTGTTCTGCTCTAGCTCGCGAGATCGTAAACAGACTCTAATCCCAGCGCAGGGATTTCCCTTCCAGAACCGCCGGGCGCCCATAGGGCCACGCGCGGTTGTGCGCGCCGTGGCCGCTGGGCAGGCCGTGGTAGAGCGGTACACCCAGCCGCGCGGCGTACTCGGCGAAGATTTCTTCCAGGCTGTGGGCCACGCCCTTGCGCGGGCAGTCGGTGAAGGTGCCGAGGCAGATCGCGCCTAATCGCGCGCCGTTCAGGCTGTTCAGCAATTGCCAGAGGCTGCGTTCGAGGCGGTAGTAAGGCTCGCCGACGTCTTCGAGGATCAGGATTGCGCCGTCCGGCACGTACAGCGCACCGGCGGTGCCGGCCATGCAGGCCAGTGCGGTGAGGTTGCCGCCGATCAGTTCGCCCTCTACGGCGCCTTTCGCTCCGGCCAGATGCTGCACCGCCAGCTTGCCGGGGCCGCCAGCCAATACGTGACTGACCGAGGCCAGCGAAGCCAGGCGTTCGCGCTGCTCGCTGGGCGCGCTCAATGGCTGCAGGCCCAGGCCGGTGGCGACCATGCCGTGGATCGCCGGCAGACCCTGGCGGTGAAAGGCGCTGAGCAGGATGGAGATATCCGAGAAGCCAATCAGCGGGCGCGGCGAGGCAGCCTTGAGTCGCTGCCAGTCCAGTTGCGGGACCAGTTGTCCACAGCCATAGCCGCCGCGCAGGCACCAGACGGCGCTGACGTCGTCCAGTTCAAAGGCAGCGTGGAAGTCCTCCAGCCGTTGCTCCGGCGTGCCGGCCAGGTAGCGGTAGCGCGCGTCGGCGTGCTCGCCCAGGTGGTAGTCGATGCCCTGGACCTCAAGCTGACGCAGGGTGGCTTCCAGCACTTCCTCGGCAATCGCCGAGGCCGGCGCGACCAGCGCGACGCGGCCTTTGATGGGCGACCAGGTGAGTTCGGTGTGGGGGCGGGAAGCGGGCATGAGCACATCCGATGGCAGTGGAAAGAACCTGTAGGAGCGAGCTTGCTCGCGAAGGGTTCAATGGGGCAACGATGGGCAGAGTGCTTTCTGCTGGTATGGGTGCCGTGACTGCCCTCACCCCAGCCCTCTCCCGGAGGGAGAGGGAGCCGTCCGTGCCGGCTGATGATGCGATTTCAGCCTGTGCCGATCAGTCCCCTCTCCCTCTGGGAGAGGGTTAGGGTGAGGGGGCTGCGCGATGCTCACGGGGGCCCCATTAGAGTTTGTTCCTGAGATCCCTGTGGTTGCTATGCACTTCTCTTTGACCGCTGTGAGGCATCCCTGGCCTGGCGGTCGCCGACGCAACGCATGCGCCGCGAAAACCGCGGCTCAGCCCTTGCCTTTTGTCCTGGCCAGATGCGGCCCGCCATTCTTCTCCAGGTACTCGATGATCACCCCGGCGATGTCCTTGCCGGTGGTGGTCTCGATGCCTTCCAGGCCCGGCGAGGAGTTCACCTCCATCACCAGCGGCCCGTGGTTGGAGCGCAGGATATCGACGCCGGCGACATGCAGCCCCATCACCTTGGCGGCGCGGACGGCGGTCATGCGTTCTTCCGGGGTGATCTTGATCAGGCTGGCGCTGCCGCCGCGGTGCAGGTTGGAGCGGAATTCACCGGCCGCGGCCTGGCGCTTCATCGACGCGATGACCTTGTCGCCGACCACGAAGCAGCGGATGTCGGCGCCGCCGGCTTCCTTGATGTACTCCTGCACCATGATGTTGTGCTTGAGCCCCATGAAGGCCTCCAGCACGGATTCGGCGGCCTTCTCGGTCTCGCACAGCACCACGCCGATGCCCTGGGTGCCTTCCAGCAGCTTGATCACCAGCGGCGCGCCGCCGACCATCTGGATCAGGTCCGGCACGTCGTCGGGGGAGTGGGCGAAGCCGGTCACCGGCAGGCCGATGCCCTTGCGCGAGAGCAGCTGCAGCGAACGCAGCTTGTCGCGGGAACGGGCAATGGCCACCGATTCGTTGAGCGGGAACACCCCCATCATCTCGAACTGGCGCAGCACGGCGCAGCCATAGAAGGTCACCGAGGCGCCGATGCGCGGGATCACCGCGTCGAAGCCTTCCAGCGACTGCCCGCGGTAGTGGATCTGCGGCTTGTGGCTGGCGATGTTCATGTAGGCGCGGAGGGTGTCGATCACCACCATCTCGTGGCCGCGTTGCTGCCCGGCCTCCACCAGCCGACGGGTGGAATACAGGCGCGGATTGCGCGACAGCACAGCAATTTTCATTGATCACCTGGAAGGGCGGCGGGAACCATGATGAGGGGTTTGTCTTGTACGTAGGTGAGGCCGGGGTTGACCACCAGTTGGCCCTGCACCAGAGCCTTGGAGCCTAGCAGCACGCGGTAGCGCATGGTCTTGCGGCAGGCCAGGGTGAATTCGATCGACCAGGCGCGGTCGCCCAGGGCCAGCAGGGTGCGGATCACGTAGCGGGTCTGGGCCTGGCCGTTGGAGCTCTTGATGGTCTTCATCGTCACCACCGGCGCCTCGCAACGGTGGCGGCGCTGCACCTGGGTGCCCAGGTGGGCGACGAAGCGCACCCAGTCCTGGCCGTCGCGCTGGAACGGCACGATGTCGCTGGCATGCAGGCTGGAGGTGCTGGCGCCGGTGTCGATCTTTGCGCGCAGGCCGACCATGCCCAGTTCGGGCAGGGCGATCCATTCGCGCAGACCAATTACCGACAGCTGGTCGAAAGTCTTCAAGGCAGGCGTCCCCGGCATTTGCCGGCATTCTAGTCAGGCCGGTTGTGCCCCGCCAGCGGGGCGCGGGGTACACTCGCAGACCCGCATGACGAGGTGGTGACGTGAGCGACAAAGACGACGACAAGGTCCGCCTGGACAAGTGGCTGTGGGCGGCGCGCTTCTACAAGACGCGTTCCCTGGCCAAGGAAGCCATCGAGGGTGGCAAGGTGCATTGCCGGGGCGAGCGCTGCAAGCCGGGCAAGGAGCCGAAGGTCGGCGAGGAATATGTGATCCGCACCGGTTTCGACGAGCGCACCGTGGTGGTCAAGGCGCTGTCGATGGTGCGCCGCGGCGCGCCCGAGGCGCAGCTGCTGTATGAGGAGACCGCCGACAGCCTGAAGCGTCGCGAGGACGCCTCGGCGCTGCGCAAGGCGGGTGCGCTGGGTGTGCAGACCGATGGGCGGCCAACCAAGAAGCAGCGCCGCCAGCTGTTCAGTTTCCGCGATCAGGAGTGATCGGCCGGCGAGAGCTGCATGCGCCTCGCCGGGATCGGTGCTGCGTCAGGCCGCGACGACGCTCAGGCGATTGACCAGCGGAATCTTCGCCGCCAGACGGAACAGCGGGTCGGTCCAGCGCACCAGGGCGGCGCTGCCCTTGGCGGCGAACGGTGTGAAGCAGCCCCAGGCCAGGGCCACCAGCGCCATCTGCACGCCGCCGATGTAGTCGTCCTGGCCCCAGTGCGCACCGGCCACCAGGCGCGGCAGCATGAACAGCAGCGCCAGGCCCCAGATCACCACCCACTGCAGGGCGGTGCGGGCGAACAGGGTGAGGAACAGTGCCCAGATCAGCAGCACCGAGGCGTGGTCGCCGGGGAAGCTGCGGGCCGATTCGTCCTTCACCTCGAACGCGGTGTCTTCCCACTGCGGGAAGAAGTGCTCCAGGCGCACGGCATCCGGGGCGATGGTGGAGATGCTGGCGTGCTGCCAGCCCAGCTTGTGGGCGATCTTCGCGTAGAGGATGCGCACCACCACCAGCACCACGGCGGCGCATAGAAAGCCGAAGGTCGCTGCGCGGACCTGGGTCGCCTTGAAGATCCAGTCGCCGCGGATCATCAGCAGCAACAGGATCACCCCGACCAGCAGGTCGAAGGGGCGGGTGCTGGCCACGGCCCAGGACAGGCGCCAGGCTTCGTTGGTCGCCAGCGGCTGGTTGAGCAGGCTGAACAGGCTGAAATCGAACAGGTCCATGGCGCTGCGCGTGGGCTCCCAGAGCCACAGCAGGAGCAGCAGGCCGGCCATCAGGTGACAGGCAATGAAGGGCTTCCAGGACCAGGTGGCTTGGAACGGCGAGGTTTTGTCCATAAAATCGATTCCCCCTTCTGA
This sequence comes from Pseudomonas nitroreducens, assembly GCF_014204515.1. Classification (GTDB taxonomy): domain Bacteria; phylum Pseudomonadota; class Gammaproteobacteria; order Pseudomonadales; family Pseudomonadaceae; genus Pseudomonas; species Pseudomonas nitritireducens_A. Next base: position 128,551 of record NZ_JACHLI010000005.1, read on the forward strand.
CAACGATTCCGGGTTGCCGGATGCGACAAAGGGCGCTTTATAGGCCTTTGTCATCGGCTTGTCATTTCCTTATGTATCAGCGTTGTGTCCGGCATGTCTCAAATCGATCAAAGTCAGCGTTTCCTTTTCGACAACACCGACGTGCGCGGTGAACTGGTGGAGCTGGACCGCAGCTTCGCCGAGGTGTTGGCCAAGCATCCCTACCCGCAGCCGGTCGCCCAGCTGCTGGGGGAAATGCTGGCCGCCGCCGCGCTGCTGTGCGGCACCCTGAAGTTCGACGGCCTGCTGGTCCTGCAGGCGCGCTCCAGCGGCGCCGTGCCGCTGCTGATGGTGGAGTGTTCCAGCAACCGCGAAGTACGTGGCCTGGCCCGCTATGACGCGGAGGCCATCGGCGACACGGCCGGCCTGCCCGAGCTGATGCCCGAGGGCGTGCTGACCCTCACCGTCGACCCGAAGAACGGCAAGCGCTACCAGGGCATCGTGCCGCTGGAAGGCGCGACCCTGGCCGACTGCCTGTCGACCTACTTCGCTACTTCCGAGCAGTTGCCGACCCGCTTCTGGCTCAACGCCGACAGCCGTCGTGCCCGTGGCCTGCTGCTGCAGCAACTGCCGGCCGACCGCCAGCGCGACGCCGAGTCGCGGGAAGCCAGCTGGCAGCACGTCAGCACCCTGGCCGATACCCTCACCGCCGAGGAGCTGCTGGGCCTGGACAACGCCACCGTGCTGCACCGCCTGTACCACGAGGATGACGTGCGCCTGTTCGAGCCGCAGCCGCTGGTGTTCCGCTGCAGCTGCTCGCGGGAACGCTCGGCCAATGCGCTGGTCAGTCTTGGGCAGGAAGACGCCGAGCGTCTGCTGGCCGAGGAAGACGGCGAGATCGTCATCGACTGCCAGTTCTGCAATGAGCGCTATCGCTTCGACGGTTCCGACGTTGCCCAGCTGTTCTCGGGCGGCGGCAGTGCGACACCGTCAGAAACCCGCCATTGACCGCATCGATTTGTCCGATAGCCGAACCAATGGCGCTCTCGCCAGATCAGAGGCTGCACGAAAACAGTTCTTTTCTGGCATAATCCCGCGACTTTTTTCCGCGGTAGTGGGAATCAGAAGTCACTACGCAATGTTTGGAGGACTCGGCTTCGGCCGACGGGGACCCACATGACGCAAGCCAATAAAGCCGTTTACACCGACATCAGCGTTGCCCAACTGGTCGAGGAAGCCATTCGCCGCGGCGAAGGCGAACTCGCCGACAACGGCTCGCTGGTCGTACGTACCGGCCACCGCACCGGCCGCTCGCCTGCCGACCGTTTCATCGTCGAAGAGCCGGGCAGCAAGGATTCCATCGCTTGGGGCGCCATCAACCGTCCGTTCCCGGCCGACAAGTTCGACGCCCTGTGGGACCGTGTCCAGGCCTTCAACGACGCCCAGGACCATTTCGTTTCCCACGTCCATGTAGGTTCGGCCCACGACCACTACCTGGCCGTGAAGATGACCACCGCCACCGCCTGGCAGAACCTGTTCGGCCGTGCGCTGTTCATCGAGCCCGAGCAGTACAACCCGGCCGGCCGCGAAGAGTGGCAGGTCCTCAACGTCGCCAACTTCGAGTGCGTGCCCGAGCGTGACGGCACCAACTCCGACGGCTGCGTGATCCTCAACTTCGCCCAGAAGAAGGTGCTGATCGCCGGCATGCGTTACGCCGGTGAAATGAAGAAGGCCATGTTCGGCGTGCAGAACTACCTGCTGCCGGAAAAAGACGTGCTGCCGATGCACTGCGCCGCCAACATCGGCGAAGAAGGCGACGTGACCCTGTTCTTCGGTCTGTCGGGCACCGGCAAGACCACCCTGTCCGCTGACGAAAGCCGCTACCTGATCGGCGACGACGAGCACGGCTGGGGCGAAGGCGTTGTCTTCAACATCGAAGGCGGCTGCTACGCCAAGTGCATCGACCTGTCCGAGAAGAACGAGCCGGTCATCTGGAAAGCCATCAAGTTCGGCGCTGTGCTGGAAAACGTCGTTCTCGACGAGAACCGCACCCCCGACTACGCCGATGACAGCCTGACCCAGAACTCCCGCGCGGCCTACCCGCTGGAGAACGTCGAGAAGCGCTCCGAGCAGAACCTGGGCGGCGAGCCCAATGCCGTGATCTTCCTGACCTGCGACCTGACCGGCGTGCTGCCGCCGGTGTCGATCCTGAACAACGAGCAGGCGGCCTACCACTTCCTGTCCGGCTACACCGCGCTGGTCGGTTCCACCGAAATGGGTTCGGGCGGCGGCATCAAGTCGACCTTCTCCACCTGCTTCGGCGCACCGTTCTTCCCGCGCCCGGCCGGTGTCTACGCCGAGCTGCTGATCAAGCGCATCAAGGCCTTCGGTTCCAAGGTCTACCTGGTCAACACCGGCTGGACCGGTGGTGGCTACGGCGTCGGCAAGCGCTTCAACATCCCGACCACCCGTGGCGTGATCGCTGCCATCCAGAGCGGTGCTCTGATCGGCGCCGAGACCGAGCACCTGGACATCATCAACCTGGACGTGCCCAAGGCCGTTCCGGGCGTCGAGACCGTCCTGCTCAACCCGCGCAACACCTGGGAAGACAAGGCTGCCTACGACGAAGCCGCCAAGGGCCTGGCCAGCAAGTTCATCGACAACTTCCAGAAGTTCGACGTGAGCGACGCCATCAAGAACGCCGGCCCGCAGCTGTAAGCGCGCCCGTTCTGGAAAGAGCCGCCTTCGGGCGGCTTTTTCATTGGCGCCTGGGAACGGTCTTGCTCCGAGGTGCTCTTCGTAGGAGCGAGCTCGCTCGCGAATCGGAGTTGGGCAGTTCGCGAGCAAGCTCGCTCCTACAGGTACTGTTCCTAGCCTGAGGGTTCAGACTTCAGGACGGTAAAGGAGTACTCCCATGCACGACACCCTTGAACGCGTCTTCGGCTTCCGCCAGTTCCGCCCCGGCCAGGAGGCAGCAGTCAGTGCGGTGCTGGCCGGGCGCTCGGCGGCGGCGATCTTCCCCACCGGCTCGGGCAAGTCGCTGTGCTATCAGTTGCCGGCGCTGCTGCTGCCGCACCTGACCCTGGTGGTTTCGCCGCTGCTGGCGCTGATGCAGGACCAGCTTGCCTTCCTCGCCCGCCATGGCATCGCCGCCGCCAGCATCGACTCGGCGCAGAGCCGCGAGCAGACCGCACAGACCATGGCGCGGGCGCGCAGCGGCGAGCTGAAGGTGCTGATGATCTCGGTGGAGCGCCTGAAGAACGAACGCTTCCGTAACTTCATCAGCGAGGTGCCGATTTCCCTGCTGGTGGTGGACGAGGCGCACTGCATCTCCGAATGGGGCCACAACTTCCGCCCCGACTACCTGAAGCTGCCGGATTACCAGAAGCAGTTCCGCATCCCTCAGGTGCTGCTGCTCACCGCCACCGCGACGCCGGCGGTGATCGCCGACATGCGCAGCAAGTTCGCCATCGCCGAGAGCGACGTGGTCACCACTGGCTTCTACCGCGCCAATCTCGACCTGCAGGTGGAGCCGGTGGCCAGTGCCGCCCGCCGCGCGCGGCTGGTGCAGTGGCTGGGCGAGCGCGCCGGGCAGCCGGCCATTGTCTACGTCACCCAGCAGAAGACCGCCGAGGAAGTCGCCGCGCACCTGGCCGAGCGCGGCATTCCCGCCTGCGCCTACCATGCCGGCATGGAGCACCCGGAGCGCGAGGGCATCCAGCGCCGCTTCATGGAAGGCCGGCTGAACTGCATCGTCGCCACCATCGCCTTCGGCATGGGCATCGACAAGAGCAACATCCGCCAGGTGGTGCACTACGACCTGCCCAAGTCGCTGGAGAACTACAGCCAGGAGATCGGCCGCGCCGGACGCGACGGCCAGCGTTCGGAATGCCTGGTGCTGGCCAACCGCGACAGCCTCAACGTGCTGGAGAACTTCGTCTACGGCGACACGCCCGAGCGCGAGGGCATCCGCACTGTGCTGGAGGAAATCCGCCAGGCGGCTGGAGGGCAAGCGGGTGGCCAGTGGGAAACCATGCTGGTGCCGCTGTCGGACCAGTCGAACATCCGCCAGTTGCCACTGAAAACACTGCTGGTGCAGCTGGAGCTGCGCGGCATCATCGCCCCGCGTTTCGCTTATTTCGCCGAATATCGCTTCAAACTGCTGATCGATTCCGCCGAGCTGCTGGGACATTTCCAGGGTGAGCGGCGGCAGTTCGTCGAGGCCATCCTCACCACCTCGGCTCGTGCGAAGACCTGGGCGACCCTGGATTTCGACACCCTCTACAGCCGCCATGGCGCCGAGCGCGCGCGGGTGGTGAAGGCGCTGGACTACTTCCAGGAGCGCGGCTGGGCGGAGCTGGAGAGCAAGCAGATGACCGAGGTCTACTCGGTGCGCGACGCGACCTTCTCTGTGGATAACTTGAGCGAGGAGCTGCACCGCTACTTCCAACGCCACGAGCAAAGCGAGATCGCCCGTATCGGCGCCATGCTCGAACTGCTGGGCAGCACCGAGTGCCTGAGCTGGCGCCTGGCCCAGTACTTCGGCGACCAGCAGGCGCCGCGCCAGTGCGGGCATTGCTCGGTCTGCGCCGGCCATGTCGCCCGGTTGCCGGAGCCGCCTGCGCTGCCATCCCTGGATGGCCAGTCGCTGCACAGCCGCTGCGCCGCCTTCCTGGAGAAGTACCGCAGCGCCCGCAGCGCCCGCAGCGTGGAGCCCAGCGCCGACTGCGTGACTCGCTTCCTCTGCGGCATCAGCGTGCCGGCCTTCACCCGCATGCGCGCGCGCACGTTGCCGGGCTACGCGACGCTGGAGGATTACCCCTATGCCCAGGTCCGTGACTGGGTGCAGGCGCAGCTGTAATCGAGCAGCCGCCACGCACGACTAAAGGTCGGCGTGGCGCCGCTCGGGCTCCTTGTAGGGTGACGGGATGCATTCCCGCCTAGACTCTCATGGCGCGGCAAAAAGGAGCCCCTCGCATGTCCATCGAGCACCTGGATGTACTGATCATCGGCGCCGGCCTGTCCGGCATCGGCGCCGCCTGCCACCTGCAGAAGCAGTGCCCCGGCAAGTCCTACGCCATCCTCGAAGGCCGCGAGGCCATGGGCGGCACCTGGGACCTGTTCCGCTACCCGGGCATCCGCTCCGACTCGGACATGTACACCCTGGGCTACAACTTCAAGCCCTGGACCGACCCCAAGGCCATTGCCGACGGCCCGTCGATCCTCAACTACATCCGCGAGACCGCCCGCGAGTACCGCGTCGAGGACAAGGTGCGCTACCGCCACCGGGTGCTCAAGGCCGACTGGGACAGCGCCAGTGCGCGCTGGAACCTGCTGGTGCAGCGCGGTGACGAGGAAGAAGCGGTGCGCATGAGCGCGCAGTTCCTCTTCATGTGCACCGGCTACTACCGCTACGACGCCGGCTACACCCCGGACTTCGCCGGGCGCGAGAGCTTCACCGGGCAGGTCATCCACCCGCAGCTGTGGCCGGAGAACTTCGACTACAGCGGCAAGCGCATCGTGGTCATCGGCAGCGGTGCCACCGCCGTCACGCTGATTCCCTCGCTGACCGACAAGGCCGCCCACGTCACCATGCTGCAGCGCTCGCCGTCCTACGTGATCACCCTGCCGGCGAAGGACCCGATCTCCAATTTCCTGCGCAACTTCCTCCCGGAGAAGTGGGTGTACCGCCAGGCGCGGGCGCGCAATGTGACCATGCAGATGATCTTCTTCATGGCTTCCAAGGCGTTCCCCGGCGCCGTGCGCAAGCTCATGCTCAAGCTGGCCAACCTGCAGCTGGGCAAGGATTTCGACATGCGCCACTTCAGCCCGCGCTACAAGCCTTGGGACGAGCGCGTGTGCTGCGTGCCCGATGGCGACCTGTTCAAGGCCCTGCGCCAAGGGCGCGCCTCGGTGGTCACCGACCACATCGAGCGCTTCACCGAGAAAGGCATCCTGCTCAAATCCGGGCAACTGCTGGAAGCGGACGTGATCGTCACCGCCACCGGGCTGGACCTGGTGATGTTCGGCGGCGCCGAGCTGGCCATCGACGGCAAGCCCTTCGACGTCACCCAGAGCATGGGCTATCGCGGCATCATGCTGCGCGACCTGCCCAATCTCGCCGCCATCGTCGGCTACACCAACGCCAGCTGGACGCTCAAGGCCGACCTCTCCAGCGAGTACTTCTGCCGCCTGATCAACCACCTCGACGCCATCGGCATGCGCCAGTGCACGCCACGCCAGACCGACGGCGCGGTGAAGGAAGAACCCTTCCTCAATCTCAACTCCGGCTACATCCAGCGCGCCGCCGACCGCATGCCCAAGCAGGGCGACCGCACGCCGTGGAAGCTCTACCAGAACTACGCGCTGGACCTGGCACTGCTGCGTTTCGGCAAGGTCGAGGATGGCTACCTGAGCTTCACCTCGCCCAGACAGCGCCAGGCTGCTGCGGCGCCGGTAGAAGCGCTGGAGAGCTGATCGCAGCCACGGCGCCCCGCGGTACGGGCGCCGTTCCATCGAATGGCTGGATAGACATTATCGATACGCCGCCCTGCAACGGGACTTCCACTCGGCTTACCATGCGCGCCATTCCCGCTCATGCCAGCCAGAGGATTTTCCATGCTGATCGAAGACGCCATCCGCAGCCGCCGCTCCATTCGTGGTTTCGACACTTCCTACGTGATGAGCCGCGAGGACAAGGACGACCTGCTGCAGCAGGCGCTGCTCGCCCCGACCTCGTTCAACCTGCAGCACGTACGCCTGGTGGAAGTCAGCGACCCGCAGCTGCGCGCGCAGATCCGCGAGGTGGGCTGGGACCAGGTGCAGATGACCGAGGCCTCGATGCTGGTGCTGGTCTGCGCCCAGGTCGACAGCTGGGAGCAGAACGCCCAGCGCGTGTGGGACGGCGCCCCGGCCGAGGTACAGAACTTCATGGTCGGCGCCATCGACGGCTACTACCGCGACAAGCCGCAAACCCAGCGCGACGAGGCCATGCGCAGCTGCGGCCTGGTGGCGCAGACCCTGATGCTCGCCGCCCGTGGCCGCGGCCTGGACAGCGTGCCGATGGTCGGTTTCGACTTCGACGCGGTGGGCAAGCTGATCAACCTGCCGGCCAACCACGCCATCGGCCTGATGATCGCCGTGGGCAAGCAGGCCGCGGAAGCCAAGCCGCGCATCGGCCGCCTGCCGCTGGAAGAGACGATCATCCGCGATCGTTTCTGATCCCGACCCAACGCGCCTCCGGGCGCGTTTTTCATGCAGGAGTGATTGTCTTTTCCTGGAGTGTCAGTACTGGGGCTTCCCCCTCACCCCAGCCCTCTCCCTCAGGGAGAGGGGGCAGTCCGTGCCGGCTGACGCCGAGGTTTCAGCCTTTACCGTACGGTCCCCTCTCCCTGAGGGAGAGGGTTAGGGTGAGGGCCGACCCGAGCGCGGGAGTCCCCGTGGGAGTGGGCTCCATGGCCGTTCACTTCGGCGCCGCCTCGACAATCCGCTCGATCAACCACTGCAACGCCGCATCCCGCTCGCGCTGGGCGAGATAGACCAGCTCCAGGTGGAACTGTCCCACATCGAACGGCAGCTCCAGCACCTGCAACGGCAGCAGCTGCGCGAAGTACGCGGCCAGCCGCGTTGGCAGTACCGTCAGCAAATCCGTACTCGCCACCAGGTGCGCCGCCTGCAGGTAGTTGGGCGTGGTATAGGCGATCTGTCGTTTCAGCCCCTGGCTGGCCAGCCACTGGTCGACCATGCCCTTGGTCTGCCCGCCGGAAACCCACAGGTGGCGCTGCTGGAGGAACACCGGCAGATCGATGCCGCAATCGACATCAGGATGCCCGCGCCGGGCCAGCAGGCGCAGCGTCTCGCTGGCCCAGGGCCGGCGCTGGAAGCGCGCCGGCAGTTCCTCGAAGCGACCCAGCACCAGGTCCAGGTTGCCCTTGTCCAGCGCCTCGCTCGGCAGCGTCGGCGTCAGGTGCTGGATGCTCAGGCCCATGCCCGGCGCCTGGCGCCCCAGACTTTCGAGCAGCTGTGGCATGCACAGCGCTTCGACATAGTCGGTCAGCGCCAGGGTGAAGCGCTGGCGGCTGCGTGCCGGGTCGAAGCTGTCCCCACCGGCCAGGCTCTGGCCGATGCGCTGCAGGGCGTCGCGGATCGGCGCTTCCAGTTCCAGCGCCCGCGGCGTCGGCTGCATGGCCCGGCCCACGCGTACCAGCAGCGGGTCATCGAGCAGCTCGCGCAGGCGGTTCAGCGCGTTGCTCACCGCCGGCTGGCTCAGCGACAGGCGCTCCGCCGCGCGCGAAACGTTGCGCTCGCGCAGCAGCGCATCCAGCACCCGCAGCAGGTTGAGGTCGAAGGTGTTCATATTCATCGGCTGAATGCCACTTATCACAACTCAAAATTTCAAAAATAGTACCGCCTTCCCTAAGGTGAGTGGTCTTCAAACGAGCGTTTCAGGCTGACAAGAGGAACAACATGAGCCAGAACATCCGCATCGCCAGCGCTGCCGTCATCGGCGCCGGCACCATGGGCCGGGGCATTGCCATGTGCCTGGCGAACGCCGGCGTGCAGGTCCTGTGGCTGGACAACAATCCGCAGATGCTCACCCAGGCTCTCGGCGCGGTGGCCGACACCTACGCCCACAACGTGCGCCAGGGCCGCATCGACGAGGCCGAAGCCGCCCGTCGCCGTGCGCGCATCTCCCAGGTGGCGAACTACGCGGCGATCCGCGAAGTGGACCTGGTGATCGAGGCAGTGTACGAGAACCTCGAACTCAAGCAGTCGATCTTCCGCGAGCTGGATGCAGCGCTGAAACCCTCGGCCATCCTGGCTTCCAACACCTCCTACCTGGACGTCGACGCCATCGCTGCGGTGACCTCGCGGCCGTCCCAGGTGCTCGGCCTGCACTTCTTCAGCCCGGCGCACATCATGAAGCTGCTGGAAATCGTGCGCGGCGCCAGGACCGCTCCGGCCGTGCTCGAAGCGGCCCTGGAGCTGGGCGAGCGCATGGGCAAGGTCAGCGTGGTGGCGGGCAACTGCCACGGCTTCATCGGCAACCGCATGCTGGAGAAATACGTCCAGGAATCGCGCCGGTTGATCCTCGAAGGCTCGCTGCCGCACCAGGTGGACGCGGCGATCCAGGGCTTCGGCTTCGCCATGGGGCCGTTCCGCATGTTCGACGTGGTCGGCATCGACCTCGAATGGCGCGCCCGCGAGCTGGCCGGCAAGGGCCAGGACGCGCCGACCGTGCAGGTGGACAACCGCCTGTGCGAGATGGGCCGCTTCGGCCAGAAGAGCGGCAACGGCTTCTATCACTACGAGCCGGGCAGCCGTCAAGCCGAGCACGACCCGGAGGTGGACGCCCTGGTGCTGCGCGAATCCGAGCGCCTGGGCTACGCCCGCCGCGACATCGACGCCGAGGAAATCCTCGAGCGCTGCCTGCTGGCGCTGGTCAACGAAGGCGCGAAGATTCTCGACGAAGGCATCGCCTCCACCAGCGCCGACATCGACACCGTTTACCTCAATGGTTATGGCTTCCCGAAGGACAAATCCGGCCCCATGGCCTGGGCCGATGCCCAGGGCCTGCAGAGCGTGCTGGCGCGCCTGCGTGACTTGGCCGGCGAGCACGGCGCGCACTGGCAGCCGGCCGCACTGATCGAGCGCCTGGCCGCCGCCAATGGCCGCTTCGCCGACGTCAAACAGGAGCATTGAACATGAGTTACCAGGCACCCCTGCGCGACATGCGCTTCGTCCTCCACGAACTGTTCGATGTCAGCGCCCACTGCGAGCTGCTGGGTAACGGCCTCGACCGCGAGCTGATCGACGGCGTGCTGGAAGAGGGCGCGCGCTACACCGGCGAAGTGGTCGCGCCGCTGAACCGCAACAGTGACGAGCAGGGCGCGACCCTGCACAACGGCGAAGTCACCACCCCGGACGGCTTCCGCGAAGCCTATCGGCAATACTGCGACAACGGCTGGGCGAGCATGACCGGGCCGACCGAGTTCGGCGGCCAGGGCTTCCCGCAGATGGTCGCGGCGAATTTCCACGAGATGCTGATGGCCGCCTCGCTGTCCTTCCGCGTCTATTCCGGCCTCACCGAAGGCGCCGTACTGGCGCTGTACAAGCACGGCGCAGCCGAGCTGCAGCGCGACTACCTGGCGAAGATGGTCAGCGGCGTCTGGAGCGGCACCATGTGCCTCACCGAGCCCCAGGCCGGCACTGACCTGGCCCTGCTGCGCACCCGCGCCGAGCCCCAGGCGGACGGCAGCTACCGCGTCAGTGGCAGCAAGATATTCATCAGTGGTGGTGAGCAGGATCTCTCCGAGAACATCGTCCACCTGGTGCTGGCGCGCCTGCCGGACGCACCGGCCGGGGTGAAGGGCATCAGCCTGTTGCTGGTGCCCAAGTTCATCGCCAACGCCGACGGCACGCCGGGCGCGCGCAACTCGCTGAGCTGCGGCGCCATCGAGCACAAGATGGGCATCAAGGGCGCTTCCACCTGCGTGATGAACTTCGACGGCGCCACCGGCTGGCTGATCGGCCAGGCCAACCAGGGGCTGGCGTGCATGTTCACCATGATGAACGACGCGCGCTTCCAGGTCGGCCTGCAGGGGCTGGGGATTGCCGAGCGCTCCTGCCAGGGCGCACTGGCCTACGCCCGCGAGCGCCTGCAATCGCGCGCGCTGACCGGCGCGGCCGAGCCGTCCAAGGAGGCCGACCCGATCATCGTCCACCCGGACGTGCGGCGCATGCTGCTGACCCAGAAGACCCTCACCGAAGGCTGCCGGATGATCGCTGCGCTCTGCGCCCGCGAGCTGGACCTGGAGCATGGCCACCCCGAGGCCGACGGCCGCAAGGCCGCGGGCAAGCGTGCGGCGTTGCTGATCCCCATCGTCAAGTCGTTCTTCACCGACGTCGGCCAGGAGGTGTCCAGCCTCGGCGTGCAGGTCTACGGCGGCCACGGCTACATCCGCGAATGGGGCATGGAGCAGCTGATGCGCGACAGCCGCATCACCCAGATCTACGAAGGCACCAACGGTATCCAGGCGCTCGATCTGATCCGTCGCAAGCTGCTGGGCGACGGCGGCGCGGAACTGAACGCGCTGATTGGTGAACTGGCGGCGGTCTGCGAAACCGCCGGCGCGCGCACTGAGCTGGCTGGGCTGGCGGAAACCGTCCGCCAACGCCTGCTGGAATGGCGCAGCCTCACCAGCGAAGTGATCGCCGCCTGCCAGCGCGATGCGCAGGAAATCGGCGCCACCTCCGTGGACTTCCTGCAGTACTGTTCCTACGTACTGCTGGCCGGCCTCTGGGTACAGGCCGCCGGCGTGGCCCAGGCGAAGCTGGCGGCCGGCGAGGGCGACGCGGACTTCTACCGCGCCAAGCTCGCCAGCGCCGAGTTCTACGTCAGGCGCATCCTGCCGCGCGCCAGCATGCACCGCGAGGCTTTGCTGGGCGGCGCGGACTGCCTGATGGCGCTGGATGCGGAGCATTTTGCGTTCTGATGGGCGGGTAAAGAAAAACGCCGCGCCGGTTAGCCGGGGCGGCGTTTTTCATAGGGAGGGTCGGTGCCAGGTGTTCCCTCACCCCAGCCCTCTCCCAAGGGGAGAGGGGGCCGTCCGTGCCGAGAGAAATTCTGTTCTCCCTGGCTCACCGGCTGATACCAGACTCCCAGAGCGCTCTGGACAGTCCCCTCTCCCTCCGGGAGAGGGTTAGGGTGAGGGGCTCCTGCTCTGAAATTTCAAGCCCGCTCCCACACCTCGAACGCATAAGCCGGCGTTTCACCCTCCGCGTCATGCTCGATGCTCGACGCCAGGTGCCAGTGCGCCTCGTCCACTTCCGGGAAGTGCGCATCGCCCGTCGGGCTCAGGCCCACGCGGGTCAGGTACAGCCGATTCGCACGCTCCAGCGCCTCGCCATACAGCTGCGCGCCGCCGATCAGCATCAGCTCCTCGGCTTCCTCCTGCTCGGCCCATTGCGCGGCACGCTCCAGGGCGGCGTCGAGGCTGGTGAAGACTTCTGCGCCTTCGAGCGTGAGGCCCGCCTGGCGGGTGACCACGATGTTCAGCCGGCCCGGCAGCGGGCGGCCGAGGGAATCCCAGGTCTTGCGGCCCATGATCACCGGTTTGCCCAGGGTCATGGCCTTGAAGTGCTTGAGGTCCTGCGGCAGGTGCCAGGGCAGGCGGTTGTCGACGCCGATCACGCGGTTTTCGGCCAGGGCGGCGATCATCGCCAGGGGCAGTGCTTGGGGCATCTCGACTCCAGTGGTGAACATCAGCGGGAACTCCCGTTGCCAGAGGATACCAGCCGCTCGCCGTCGGCGGGGCCGGCGGCGGGCGGAACGCGCATGAAGAAGGTGCCGTCCTCGTTGACCTGGGTGATACCGGTGGCCAGCACCTTGCGATAGTCCTTGAGGTTGAAGGCCAGGGTCTGGTCCGGGCGCTCGGCCTTGAGCAGCACCTGCGAGTAGGTGATGAGGATCTCGAAGATCTTCAGGTCGCCCGACTGCAGCCAGATATAGGACTGCCCGGCCTGGCGCGGCGGCTCGAAGGCCAGGGAGGCGGCGCCGTCCTTCGGCGCGAATTTCAGGTGCAGGCCCTTGGCGTCCAGCCAGCTGGACTCGACCCGGCCGCCGATGCCCACCAGCGGGAAGACCTGGTGGTAGTTCAGGTGCATCACGTTGTCCTGCAGCAGCGCGCCGGGGCGCTCCAGGCTCACCAGCGAATCCAGGCGCAGGCCGACCAGGCTCATGGCGCCGTAGCTGGGTACGCCGAGCACCTTCACGCTGTCGGGCTGGTAGTCGAGGTTGTCGCCATCGAGCTTCACCGTGCCGGACAGTCGCAGCGGCAGCCACGGCCCGACACCCAGCGGCTGCACCTCGCCGGCCACCAGCAGGCGGTCGCCTTCGACGCTCAGCGTGAAGTCGCGAAGCATGGTCTCCGGGTAGGCGAGGATGTGCTGGTTGAACAGGTTGCCGAGCTGCTCGGGGCTGAGGATCACCTCACCCTCGGAGACCTCGATACGCATGTCCTGCGGGCGGTCGAAGTCGATCGGTGCGCCAGCCTTGAGCGGCACCAGCCAGCCCTTGAGCAGCGGGCTGTGGAAGCCGACGCCGCCCTGGAAGTACATGTCCACGTTGTTCAGCAGGATGCCCACGCCGTCCTGGCCGGAATCGCGCAGGCCGCCCGGCCGGCTGGCCTTGAAGTCCGCTGCCGGCGGCGTCTGCTGGAACCAGCCCTGGCGCAGCACGCCCAGTTCGCGCTGCTGCTTGTCGATGGCGCTCTCGGCGGCGGCCTGGCCGGCCAGCGCGAGGCAGAGCAGGGAAGCGAGGAGGGTTCTCATAGGGTTTTCTCCTCCGGGGCGGGTGCTTTCACCGGCGAGACGGCGATGTGCACCATGCCGTCTTCGCGCAGGCGGATCTCGCCGTATTGCAACTGGCGGCGGTAGTCGTAGAGGTTGAACAGCAGCGGCGCGTCGGGGCTCAGGCTGGTGAACAGCACGTAGGCCTTGACCAGGATGGTCCGCGCCATCTTGATATCGCCGCCCTCGATGAACATGTAGCTCTGCGGCGCCTTGAGCTGCGGCCATTTCAGCTCGGCCAGGTCGCTGCCCAGCAACAGGTCCATGCCGCCGTCGGCGAGCTTCAGGTGGCTGACGGTGAAGTCCAGGCGCGGCGGCGGGAACAGGCCGTCAAGGTCAACGAGGATGCGGTTGCCGATCAGCTGCATGTGCGCGGTGTGCAGTTGCAGTACCTCGGACATCTCGATGGAGGCGGCGGTCAGCGAGGGCGTGACGTCCACACCGTCGACGAAGATCCGCTGCGGCACCAGCGCCACCTTCAGCGGCCCGGCCTGCTCGATCCCGGTGACCATCCGCAGCGGTCGCCAGCGGCCCTTGCGCAGCAGTTCGCCGTTCACTTCCTGGCCATCGGCGCGGGTGCTGAGTTTGAGGTTGCGCACCGGCGCGCCGGCATTGCGCAGCTCCTCGTTGAGCAGGCTGGCGAGGGTGGCGTCGGCGACGAAGATGTCGCCGGCCTGGATGCGCGCGACCATGGACTTTGGATCATCCAGCATCAGTGGTGTGCTGGCGCCGGCCACCGGGCTCATCTGGATCAGCATCCGGCGGATGAAGAAGCCGATGTCGTCGTGCAGGCGAAAGTCGGTGTGGCTGATCCACAGTTGCGAGGTGTTGCTGTCGGATTGCCGCGCGCTGACGTTGGCGTCCAGCACGCGCGGCGGTACCGCCTGCATCAGCGGGGTGTCCGGGCCCCAGTCGGAAGGGCGCACCGGCGGGGTTTCCACGGCCGCCGCGGTGGCGGCGGCGAGCAGCAGGGGCAAGGCACTGAGCAGCGAGCGCAGCATGGCGAGGCCTCATTGTTGTTTTTATAGGGACAGTGCTATCTGCGGAGTCTGAGCCCGCCCACGCCTGGCGAGAGCCCTTCCTTGGTTTGGTTGACGATGCAGGGTGTTACCGGCGGCGCCGGGACGCCGCGGCGAGCAGCGGTTATCCTTGCTGGCGAATACCGATTGTCGGAGAACCCGTGAGCGAGTCCGCCCTCCAATCCCTGTGGCTGAGCGAGGCCGTGCGCCTGCGCGAGGAACAGGTCGGCCCCCTGGAAGACAGCGAAGCCAACCGCCGCGCCATCGTCGCCGGTGGCGACTTCGCCCGGCGCCTGCAAAGCCGCGCGCTGCTGCTGGCCGAACGCGACGGCCAGCGCGCCGCGCTGCGCACCTGGACTCAGGGCGCACGCCTGTCGATCTACCTGTTGCTGGTGCTGGCGCTGTTCACCGGCGGCGGCCTGGCCTTGGCCGCGCTGGGCGACGGGCAGCGTCCGGTCAACGTGTTCTGGGCCCTGGCCAGCCTGCTCGGCCTGCACCTGATCACCCTGCTCGGCTGGACCCTGACCTTCTTCGCCGGCGGCGAGGCGGCCGGCGCACTCGGCCGCCTCTGGCTGTGGCTGAGCGGCAAGCTGGCCCGCGACGCCCACGCCGCGCAGCTGGCGCCGGCGCTGCTGGTGTTGCTGGACCGGCAGAAACTCACGCGCTGGGCGCTCGGCCTGCTGGTCCACGGCCTCTGGTTCGTCGCCCTGACCAGCGCGCTGGGGGTGATGCTGGCGCTGCTGGCGACGCGGCGCTACGGCTTCGTCTGGGAGACCACCATTCTGGGCGGCGACACTTTCATTGCCCTGACCCACAGCCTCGGTGCGCTGCCGTCGCTGCTGGGCTTCCCGCAGCCGGACTCCGAGCTGGTGCGCGCCAGTGGCGATGCCCTGGTGGCCAGCGAGAATGCGCGTCACGCCTGGGCCGGCTGGCTGGTGGGCATCCTGCTGGTATACGGCGTGTTGCTGCGCGGCGCGCTCTGGCTGCTCTGCCTGTGGCGCTGGAAGCGCGGTCGCGCGCAGCTGGCGCTGGACGTCTCGCTGCCCGGCTACGCCCTGCTGCGCGAGCGCCTGATGCCGGCCAGCGAGCGCCTGGGTGTCAGCGATGCCGCGCCGGATGAGCTGATCGAACCGCAGGCGCAGGTTCCGGCTGCCACGGCCGATGGCGCGCTGCTGGTGTCCATCGAACTGCTGGACCGGCCCAACTGGCCGCCGAAGTTGCCAGCAAGCATCGCCAATGCCGGCGACCTCGACGATGGCGCCCAGCGCCGTCGCCTGCTCGAACAACTCACCCGCTACCCGCCGGCGCGCCTGGTGATCGCCTGCGACCCGCGCCGTTCGCCGGACCGCGGCACCCTGGCGCTGATCGCCGAGCTCTCGCGCTGCGCCGCCGCCACCCGCGTCTGGCTGCTGCAGGCGCCGCCGGGCGAGGCGCTGGATGCCGAGCGCCTGGGCGACTGGCATGCCGGCATCGAGCGTCTGCAACTACCGCACACCTCGGCCTCGCCGCTGGGCTGGCTGGAGACCGGGCATGACTGATGCGCTGAAACTGGCCGTGGTCGGCCACACCAACGTCGGCAAGACCTCCCTGCTGCGCACCCTGACCCGCGACGTCGGTTTCGGCGAGGTCTCCCATCGCCCCAGCACCACGCGGCATGTGGAAGGCGCGCGGCTGTCGGTGGACGGCGAGCCGCTGCTGGAGTTGTACGACACACCGGGCCTGGAGGACGCCATCGCCCTGCGCGACTTCCTCGACGGCCTGGAACGCCCCGGCGAACGCCTGGACGGTCCGGAGAAACTGCGCCGTTTCCTCGACGGCAGCGAAGCCCGCGGCCGCTTCGAGCAGGAGGCCAAGGTGCTGCGCCAGTTGCTCGCCTCCGACGCCGGCCTCTACATCATCGACGCCCGCGAGCCGGTGCTGGCCAAGTACCGCGACGAGCTGGCGGTGCTCGCCGCCTGCGCGCGGCCGTTGCTGCCGGTGCTGAACTTCGTTGCCAGCCCGCAGCACCGCGAGGAGCAGTGGCGCGAGGCGCTGTCGCGTCTGGGTCTGCATGCGCTGGTACGGTTCGACAGCGTGGCGCCGCCGCTGGATGGCGAACGCCGGCTCTACGAAAGCCTGGCACTGCTGCTGGAGCGCGCGCGGCCGCAGCTGGACCGGCTGGTGGCTGACCACGAAGCCCAGGCGGTCGCCCGCCGCGAAGCCGGGGCGCGGCTGATCGCCGAATTGCTGGTGGACGTGGCAGCCTGCCGCCAGCTGGTGCCCGCCGGTGATGCGGCGGTGCGTGCGGCGACCGAGACGCTGCGCAATCAGGTGCGCAAGCGCGAAGACTCCTGCGTGAAGGCGCTGCTCAGCCTCTACGCCTTCCGCAAGGACGACGCCCGTGCCGCCGACCTGCCGCTGCTGGACGGCCGCTGGGGCGACGACCTGTTCAACCCGGAAACCCTGCGCCAACTGGGCATCCGCCTGGGCGGCGGTGTCGCGGCCGGCGCGGCGGCGGGGGCGGGGATCGACCTGCTGGTCGGTGGCCTGACCCTTGGCGCGGCGACCGCGCTGGGCGCCATCGCCGGCGGCGCCTGGCAGACCGTCGGCCACTACGGCCAGCGTCTGCTGGGCAAGCTCAAGGGCAGCCGCGAACTGTCCGTGGACGACAGCGTGCTGCGCCTGCTCGCACTGCGTCAGCGGCAATTGCTGGCGGCGCTGCAGACCCGCGGGCATGCGGCGGTGGAGGCGATCCACCTGCAGTCGCCGGAAGACAAGCAGTGGCGCGAAGGCAAGCTGCCCGAGGCCCTGCGCAAGGCGCGGGCGCATCCGGAGTGGTCAAGTCTCAATGGGCGTTTGCGCAGCGAAAAGACCGAGCGGCAGGAGGCGGTGGCGCAGTTGGCGGCGCACCTGCTGGAGCCATGACTGGATAACGACACGACTCGAAGTAGAGACGGAGCTCTAAATGGACATTCCTGAAAGCATGAAAGAAGAGTTGGGCCGATGGAACCATGGCGCGGGAATCGATCTGGAGGGCTGGATAGACTGCACGGGTAACTACGCCTTGGCGGTCGGTTATCTGACGCTGTTCTGGCCAGACTTTGTCGAGTTCGACGGCTACATCCTGCGCAAGGGATTTTCTGAGAGCTCGCTGCGCGGTTTCGAGCGAGTTGAAGGAGCGACCAGGAAGTCGGTGGAATGGGTGATGAACCACCTGCATATCGCCGACATTCATTTCCGCTCGGACGCTCAGCTCGCAGACGACAAGTTAGTGCTGCTGGGAGGTGCGCTCAAGGAGATCTACGAGGCCAAACTGGCGTGGCAGTTTCCTCACTTGAACTGCGTTGTAGAACTCTATGTGCCCGAAGCGGATGGCGACTTCACGGACTATCAGCTTTCGTTCTGGCAGGCCGAGTCCAAGACTGCTTCTAGGCCAGATTGACCATCTCCACTTTGGTTTCGCCTTTGGCCACGGTCAGGATTGCCAGGCAGATCGGCAACTTGAACCGCCGTGGCCCGGCACTCCCCGGATTCAGGTACAGAACCCCATCACGTACCTCATTCAGCGGCTTGTGCGAATGCCCCGCCAGCACCACGTCAATGCCTTCGGCTGCCGGATCGATGGCCAGTTGCTTGAGGTCGTGGATCAGGTAGAGCCGCAGCCCGCCCAGTTCCAGCCGCAGGGTCTCGGGCAACGCCGCGGCCCACTCCTCGGTGTCGTTGTTGCCGCGCACCACCTCCAGCGGCGCCAGGGCGCGGAGCTGGTCGAGCAGTGATTCGGGGCCGATATCGCCCAGGTGCAGGATGCGTTCGCAGCCTTGCAGCGCCGCCAGCGCTTCGGGGCGCAGCAGGCCATGGGTGTCGGCGATGACGCCGATGCGCAGGGAGGTGGTCATGCGAGGAGCATAAACGACGACGCCACCCGAGGGTGGCGTCGTGTCCGGATCAACCGTTGTGCGAGGCCTTGGCGGCGTCGGACTCGGGCAGGAACCAGTTCAGCAGCAGGGCGCAGATGCCGCCGGTGGCGACGCCGGATTCCAGCACGTTGCGGATCGCGTGGGGCATGTGTGCGAGGAACTCCGGCACCTGGGAGATGCCCAGGCCCAGCGCCAGGCTGACGGCGATGATCAGCAGCGCGCGGCGGTCCAGGTGGGTGCCGGCGAGGATGTTGATGCCCGAGGCGGCAACCGCGCCGAACATCACCATCACTGCACCGCCGAGTACCGGCTCGGGCACGGCCTGGATCACCCCGGCGACGCTGGGGAACAGGCCGAGCACGATGAGCATCGCGGCGATCCACAGGCCGACGTGGCGGCTGGCGACGCCGGTCAGCTGGATCACGCCGTTGTTCTGCGCGAACACTGAGCTGGGGAAGGTGTTGAACAGGCCGGCCAGCAGCGAGTTGGCGCCGTTCACCAGGACGCCGCCCTTGATGCGCTGCATCCAGATCGGGCCCTCGACCGGCTGCTTGGATATCTTGCTGGTGGCGGTGACGTCGCCGATGGCTTCCAGCGATGTCACCAGGTAGATCACCAGCATCGGGATGAACAGGCTCCAGGAGAAGCCCAGGCCGAAGTGCAGCGGTACCGGGACCTGGAAGGCTGGCGCTTCGTGCATGCCGGTGAAGTCCAGGCGGCCCAGGTAGCCGGCCAGGGCGTAGCCCACGGCCAGGGCGATGACGATGGCGCCGCTGCGCATCCACACCACCGGGATGCGGTTGAGGATGACGATGATCGCCAGCACCAGGCCCGACAGCATCAGGTTCTCGCCGTTGGCGAAGGTGCCGTTGGCCATGGCGGAGAAACCGCCGCCCATGCTGATCAGGCCGACCTTGATCAGGGTGAGGCCGATCATCAGCACCACGATGCCGGTGACCAGCGGGGTGATCAGGCGCTTCACGAAGGGCAGGATGCGCGACACGCCCATTTCCACGAACGAGCCGGCCATGACCACGCCGAAGATCGCCGCCATCACCGCTTCCACCGGGGTGCCGTTCTTCACCATCAACGCACCGCCGGCAATCAGCGGGCCGACGAAGTTGAAGCTGGTGCCCTGGACGATCAGCAGGCCCGCGCCGAACGGCCCGAAGCGCTTGCACTGGACGAAGGTGGCGATGCCGGAGATCACCAGTGACATCGACACGATCAGGTTGGTGTCGCGCGGCGACACGCCCAGCGCCTGGCAGATCAGCAGGCCGGGGGTGACGATGGGCACGATGATCGCCAGCAGGTGCTGCAACGCCGCCAGCAGGGCGATGGGCAGCGCGGGGCGGTCTTCCAGGCCGTAGACCAGGTCGGGCTGGTCCTTGGCGGCGGACGGGGTCTCAAGAGAGCTCATGGGCGGCGGTCCGGGAAAAAAGAGCGCGATTTTACTGGCCCACGGCGAGATCGCACAGTGCCATGAGGCAAGTCGGGATGAATGGGGAAGGCCTGGTTCCTACGCCGCCGCCTTGCAGTGGCTCCCCGGAGGCTTTCGGCTGGGAAAAAAGTGCCGAATTTTCATCAGGCTGCGCGGACGCATCTGAATGTGCGGCCCCACTGACGTGACTTCACTGGAGTGAGTCCGGGGCCATTCAGGTGCCCGGCTCAATCCTGAGGAACACGCAGATGGTCAAACAACAAGGTTTCACCCTGATTGAGCTGATGATCGTCGTGGCGATCATCGGGATTCTGGCCTCGATTTCCCTGCCGATGTATTCCGATTACTCGTCGCGCTCGAAAGCGGCGGCGGCCGTCGCGGAGATTTCCGGGATCAAGACCGCGGTCGGTCTGTGCGTGGCTGAGGTGGGTTCTACGAAAGGGTGCAATGCCGGGGCATACGGAATTCCTGAGGACTTCGCTCCGACCACCAATATCCCGGAGGGCTACTCGGTCAATAACGGCCTGATCAAGGTCAAGACCAGTGCCACGAATGCTGAAGGCGCTGCGTTGGAAATGGAGCTCAAGCCCAAGGAGGGCAGCACATCCAACCTGATCTGGATCATGTCGGGCAGCATCTGCGATACCGACCGCGGTATAAAGCCCGGTACCGGCGGCTGTGCTGCCACGCCGAAGACCTGATCCGGCAAAGTCCGGACGAGAAAGCCCAGAATGAAAAAGCCCGGCATCCGCCGGGCTTTTTCATCACGCCACCAGTCTCGTAGGGCGCATAACGCGCCAGCGTTATCCGCCGCGTGGCCCCTGGCGGATAACCTGTTCCAGGTTATGCGCCCTACGCTGGGCCGTTACGGAGACTCAACCGTCCAGCAGCGCCTTGTCGCGGACCGCGCCCTTGTCGGCGCTGGTGGCCAGCAGGGCGTAGGCCTTCAGTGCGGTGCTCACCTTGCGCGCGCGCGGTTGAGCCGGTTTCCAGCCCTTCTTGTCCTGCTCGGCGCGGCGGGTCGCCAGCTCTTCATCGCTGACCAGCAGATTGATGCTGCGGTTGGGGATGTCGATCAGTACCTTGTCGCCGTCCTGTACCAGGCCGATGGCGCCGCCAGCAGCCGCTTCCGGCGAGGCGTGGCCGATGGACAGGCCCGAGGTGCCGCCGGAGAAGCGGCCGTCGGTGAGCAGGGCGCAGTCCTTGCCCAGGCCCTTGGACTTCAGGTAGCTGGTGGGGTAGAGCATTTCCTGCATGCCCGGGCCGCCTTTCGGGCCTTCGTAGCGGATGATCACGATGTCGCCCGGCTTCACTTCGTCGGCGAGGATGCCCTTCACGGCGCCGTCCTGGCTTTCGAAGATCTTCGCGCGGCCTTCGAACACGTGGATGGATTCGTCCACGCCGGCGGTCTTCACCACGCAGCCGTCGAGGGCGATGTTGCCGTAAAGCACGGCGAGGCCGCCTTCCTGGGAGTAGGCGTGCTCGACGCTGCGGATGCAGCCTTCGGCGCGGTCATCGTCCAGGCTGTCCCAGCGGGTGCTCTGGCTGAAAGCGACCTGGGTCGGGATACCGGCGGGGCCGGCCTTGAAGAAGGTATGAACCTTCTCGTCCTGGGTCTGGGTGATGTCCCACTCGGCGATGGCGTCGGCCATGCTCGGGCTGTGCACGGTCGGTACGTCGGTGTGCAGCAGGCCGCCACGGGCCAGCTCGCCGAGGATGGAGAAGATGCCACCGGCACGGTGCACGTCTTCCATGTGGTACTTCTGGATGTTCGGCGCGACCTTGCACAGCTGCGGCACCTTGCGCGACAGGCGATCGATGTCGCGCAGGTCGAAGGCGATCTCCGCCTCCTGGGCGGCGGCCAGCAGGTGCAGGATGGTGTTGGTCGAACCGCCCATGGCGATGTCCAGGGTCATGGCGTTCTCGAACGCCTTGAAGCTGGCGACATTGCGCGGCAGCACCGACTCGTCGCCCTCGCCGTAGTAGCGCTGGCACAGCTCGACGGCCAGACGGCCGGCGCGCAGGAACAGCTGCTCGCGGTCGGCGTGGGTGGCCAGCGTCGAACCGTTGCCCGGCAGCGACAGGCCCAGGGCCTCGGTCAGGCAGTTCATCGAGTTGGCGGTGAACATGCCGGAGCAGGAACCGCAGGTCGGGCAGGCGCTGCGCTCGTACTCGGCGACCTTCTCGTCGGAGCAGGAGTCGTCGGCGGCAACCACCATGGCGTCCACCAGGTCCAGGCCGTGGTTGGCCAGCTTGGTCTTGCCGGCTTCCATCGGGCCGCCGGAGACGAACACCACCGGGATGTTCAGGCGCAGGGCGGCCATCAGCATGCCGGGGGTGATCTTGTCGCAGTTGGAAATGCAGACGATGGCGTCGGCGCAGTGGGCGTTGACCATGTATTCCACGGAGTCGGCGATGATCTCGCGCGACGGCAGGGAATAGAGCATGCCGTCATGGCCCATGGCGATGCCGTCGTCCACGGCGATGGTGTTGAATTCCTTGGCCACGCCGCCGTGCTTTTCGATCTCGCGGGCGACCAGTTGGCCCAGGTCCTTCAGGTGCACGTGGCCGGGCACGAACTGGGTGAAGGAGTTGGCGATGGCGATGATCGGCTTCTTGAAGTCTTCGTCCTTCATCCCGGTGGCGCGCCACAGGGCACGGGCGCCGGCCATGTTGCGGCCGTGGGTGGAGGTTTTCGAGCGGTAATCGGGCATGACAGGTTCCTGCGCATCAGGTCACGGGGGAGTCGATCCGGGTCTTCTGTGCGGCGGCGTGCAGCGGGTAGCGCTGGCCGGCGAGACCTTGAGCAAACTCTAAGTCGTATCGTGAGCGCGGTACGCACCGGATGCAAACAGCAGATGGCCTTGCATGGGCGAGGTCGGCGCGGGGCGTGGCGGGGTCACCGCCTGCTCGGCCGGGGCTCACAGGCCCGCCGGGGGATAAATGGCAGGAATGGCCCGATTCTACGCCGGGCCCTGCCGCCAGGGAAAGGCTGGCGGTCGGCACGGGCCTGGACTTTCGCTGCGCTGGCGTGGTCAGAATGGCCGATGACGCCTGTTTCACTCGTTGGTTGAAGGAGCAACGCTATGAAGATCATCCCCATCGCCCTGCTGGCCGCCGTCTTCGCCGGTAGCGTGCAGGCCTCGTCGGACGCGGCCTGGCAGGCCCAGGACAAGCAGCAGCGCGAAGCCTGCCTGGCGCTGAGCCACCTCAAGGGCAAGAAGGTGCTGGGCGCGCCGGTGTTGTTCGACGACAGCGTGGGCTATACGGCGCTGATGATTGGTGGGACCTATGCGCAGAAGCATATGAAGGGCAAACCGGGCCGTGAGCTGTGTCTGTTCGAGCGAAAGACCGGCCAGGCGGTGATCAGCGAGGCGGATTCGCTGATGCCGATGAAATAAGGATCAAGCACCCGTAGGGCGTATAACGCCCCCGGCGTTATACGCCGTCTTCGAGGCACGGGGCCGGCGGATAAAGCGTTCCGCTTTATGCGCCCTACGGAGCTTCGTCGCTGGAATGAAAGACGGGGCGCCCCCTCGCGGAAGCGCCCCGTTCTTTGACGCGTCGTGTTGCCTTAGCCGTTGGGCAGCAGGCGCACGGTCAGGCTCTTGATGTAGCGGGTCTCCGGGATCGCCAGGTGGACCGGGTGGTCCGGGCCCTGGCCGCCGCGTTCGAGCAGCTGGATGTTGCGGTCCAGGTGGCGGGCGCTGCCCAGCAGGATGTTCTGCAGGTCGTCCTCGGGCAGGTGCATGGAACAGGAGGCGCTGACCAGGATGCCGTCCTTGGACAGCAGGCGCATGGCCTGCTCGTTCAGGCGGCGGTAGGCGGCCTCGCCGTTCTTCAGGTCCTTCTTGCGCTTGATGAACGCCGGCGGGTCGGCGACGATCACGTCGAAGCGCTCGTCGGCGGCTTTCAGTTCACGCAGGGCTTCGAACACGTCGCCTTCGACGCAGGCGACCTTGTCAGCCACGCCGTTCAGCGCGGCGTTGCGCTCCACGCCATCGAGGGCGAAGCCGGAGGCGTCCACGCACATCACATCGCTGGCGCCGAAGGCCGCGGCCTGGATGCCCCAGCCGCCGATGTAGCTGAACAGGTCGAGCACGCGCTTGCCCTGCACGTAGGGTTGCAGGCGGGCGCGGTTCATGCGGTGGTCGTAGAACCAGCCGGTCTTCTGGCCGGCCAGTACCGGGGCTTCGAACTTCACGCCGTTCTCTTCCAGGGCGACCCATTCCGGGACTTCGCCGTAGGCATTCGCCACGTAGCGCTCCAGGCCTTCGGCGTCACGGGCGCTGGAATCGTTCTTCCACAGCACGGCGCTGGGCTTGAGCACCTGCAGCAGGGCGGCGAGCACGTCGTCGCGGTGCTTCTCCATGGTCGCCGAGGCGAGCTGGACCACCAGCACGTCACCGAAGCGATCCACCACCAGGCCCGGCAGCAGGTCGGAGTCGCCGTAGACCAGGCGGTAGAAGGGCTTGTCGAAGAGGCGCTCGCGCAGGCTCAGGGCGACATTGATGCGGTGAACCAGCAAGGATTTGTCGAGAACGTGCTTGGTATCGCGGGAAATCAGGCGGGCGCAGATGAGGTTGTTCGGGCTCAGCGCGACGATGCCCAGCGGCTTGCCGTTGGCCATTTCGAGGATGGCCTGTTCGCCGGCGCCGAATCCGTTCAGCGGGGTGGCGGCGACGTCCACCTCGTTGCTGTAGACCCACAGGTGGCCGGCGCGCAGGCGGCGCTCGGCGTTGGCTTTCAGACGCAGGCTGGGCAGGGTCATGGGGAAGGGCTCCGGCAAAAAGAGCGGGATTATAGCGCAGCGACGTGCGCCGCCGGAGCGCGGCGCACGGGCTTTTGATCGGCGGCGCTCAGGCGGCCAGGGTTTCGATCAGCTGCTTGTTGAAGGCGGGGATGTCGTCGGGTTTGCGGCTGCTGATCAGCTGGCCATCCTTGACCACCTGGCGGTCGACCCAGTGGCCGCCGGCGTTGTTGATGTCGTCCTTGAGCGAGTTCCAGCTGGTCAGGGTCTTGCCCTTCACCAGCCCGGCAGAGACCAGCAGCCAGGCGCCGTGGCAGATCACCGCGATGGGTTTCTCCGCCTGGGCGGCCTTCTGCACGATTTCCTGGGCCTTGGGCAGGTTGCGGATCTGGTCGGCGTTGATCACCCCGCCGGGCAGCAGCACCGCGTCGTACTCGTCGATGCGGGCGGTCTCGAAGGTGCCGTCGACCTTGAAGCTGTCCGCCGGCTGGTCGTGGTTCCAGCCGCGCACCTGGTCCTTGCTGTCGGAGAGGATCTTCACCTGGGCGCCGGCCTGTTTCAGGGCGTCGCGCGGGCCGGTCAGTTCCACCTGTTCGAAACCGTCGGTGACCAGGATGGCGACGGTCTTGCCTTTGAGGGTGTGGCTCATGGCGTGTCTCCCATTTCGTCCGCTGGGTGTAAAGGTTCCGACACAGCCGCCGATGAAAGTTCCATCAAAAGCAGCAGTTCCAGACGCCTCGGCTCTGGGTAAACTGTGCGCCCCGTCAACTTTGCCAGCGCGCCCCATGTCCCAAGAACTCTCCGCCGAACAGATTCGTCAGGCCCTGCAGGGCATCAGCGTGCCGCCGCAGCCGCAGATCATGGTTGACCTGCAGATGGAGCAGTTCATGCCCAACCCGGACCTGAAGGCGATCGCCAAGCTGATCAGCCAGGACCCGGGCCTGTCCGGTGCGCTGCTGAAACTGGTGAACTCGCCGTTCTTCGGCCTGGCCAACCGCATCACCTCGATCCAGCGCGCGGTGAACCTGCTGGGCAGCCGCTCGGTGATCAACCTGATCAACGCCCAGTCGATCAAGGGTGAGATGACCGACGCCACCATCGTCACCCTCAACCGCTTCTGGGACACCGCCCAGGACGTGGCCATGAGCTGCCTGACCCTGGCCAAGCGCATCGGCTATGAGTCGGTGGACGAGGCCTACGCGCTGGGGCTGTTCCACAACTGCGGCATCCCGCTGATGCTCAAGCGCTTCCCGCACTACATGGATGTGCTGGAAGAGGCCTACGCCAGCGCCAGCGACGAACGCCGTGTGGTGGATACCGAGAACCGCGTGCTGAACACCAACCACGCGGTGGTCGGCTACTTCACCGCGCGTTCCTGGCGCCTGCCCGAGCATGTCTGCGAGGCCATCGCCAACCATCACAATGCGTTGTCGATCTTCAGCGAGGACAACTCCCGTGATACCCAGCTGAAGAACCTGCTGGCGATCCTCAAGATGGCCGAGCACATCTGCGGTTCCTACCGCGTGCTGGGCAACCAGAGCGAGGACCACGAGTGGGAGAGCGTGCGCGCGGTGGTGCTGGATTACGTCGGGCTGACCGAGTACGACTTCGAGAATCTCAAGAGCAGCATCCTCGAACTGGGCGTGGGGCAGGGGGCATATTGAGCTCCGCGAGTTGAGGCTCGGGCTCTCTGTAGGATGGTGTGGAGCGCAGCGATACCCATCGCTCCGTGCCTGGACAGCATGGGTATCGCCTAGGCTCCACCCATCCTACGGGGTGAGAGAGCCGGTTACTCCTCGTGAAGGGATAGATATGAAAAAGCCGGGCATCTGCCCGGCTTTTTCGTTCAACGTCGGCGATCAGTCGAGCATGTCGCTGAAGCGTTCGTCCTTCTTGTAGGCGATGGTCTGGCTGAAGCCGGGCACCTGGATGCCCTGGTCGCTGATCTCGATGGCCTGCTCGTCGATCATGTCGTTGCCGAAGTTATAGATGATGTCGAAGCGGCCCTGGGTCGCGGCTTCGTCGTACTGCTGGGCGGCGGCGCGGGTGGTTTCGCGGCGGGCCTGGTAGGCGGCGAAGGCGGTATCGCCGTGGCGCTTGCGCAGCATCTTCTCGGTCACGGCCGGGGACAGCAGCACGCCGGTGGCGTTGTTGCCGCCGAAGCCCTTGGAGTTGATGAAGCAGACTTCCAGGTCGTCGCGGCGCACGTCGCTGTTGGACAGGGCGATGTGATCCTTGAAGACGTCGTCGGCGAACTTGTCCACGGTCTTGATGCCGGGGATGACGCCGTAGCGGAAGGTGCCCAGGGCGGAGATCAGCTGGTCGGCGCTGGCGGTAGCCAGGGAATGGCCGACGAAGGCCTTCACCGCGGTGACCGGCCAGCCCTGGATGCCGAAGGCGGTGGCGACGCGGTCGAGGATTTCCGATTCGGTGACGCGGTTGGCCGGGGTGCTGGAGCCGTGGGCGTGGACGAAGCTGCGCTGGCGCACACTCTGCTCGCCAACGATCTGCGCGGCGGCGGCCACGGCCTTGGCCATGGTCAGGTAGTTGCCCGGACCGGGTGCGGAGATGGACTTCTTGAAGCCGTCGGCGTTGATGAACACGTCCGGCACCGAACCATGGATATCGGCGCCCAGTTCCAGGGCCAGGGCATCGTCCATCAGCACGACGTACTGCGCGGACTCGGCCAGGGAGAAGCCGCAGTTGTCGCCGAACGGGCGGCTGGCGCGGCGGAAGTCGACGTCGTCGCGGCCTTCGATGTGGCGCAGGCCTTCCTCGGTGGCCAGCGCGCCCATGGCGGCGTAGCCCTCGATGATCTCCGAGGTGATCGGCGCTTCGGCGTTGCCGACGATGGCCACGCGGGCCTGGCCGGTGGTGATGACGTCGATGCCTTTCTGCAGGTTATAGAGGAAGGTGGCGCAGGCGCCGGTGACGCTGCCGGTCATGCCGACGCTGCCCAGCACGTAGGCGTTGATGAAGTCGGTGGGCATGCTGTTGAAGCCCAGCGGCAACTGCTTGGCCGACACGCGGTGGCCGCGCAGGCGCGATTGCAGCAGGCCGCCGAAGCCGTTCTCGTCCAGCTGGCTCATGATGCTGCTGGAGAACACGGCGATCTCGTCGGGCTGCACGGCGTTGCAGATGGTCTGCCAGTCGATGCCGGTGGAGCGCACCGCGTCGGTGGCGGCGACCACGGACATCTGCAGGCCGCGGGGGTGGAAGCGCGAGTTGTACAACTCGCCCGGCTCGAAGCCGGTGGGCAGCTGGCCGGCGGACTTCACCGGCAGGGCGCGGTAGCTGTCGACCTTGAATTCGCAGCTGTCGTGCAGGGTGACGCGGACTTCGCCGCCTTCGAGTTCCTCCACCGACCAGTTGGCCGGCAGCGGCTCGGGCAGTTGCTTGCGCAGGGTGGTGAAGCTCACCGGGCTGCCGGCGGCGCTGACGGTCAGGCTCTTGTGGCAGTGTGCGGCGTCGACGTCGAGGTATTGCAGCTCGATGCGGCGGATCAGCGTGGACTGGCGAATCTGCTCGCCGAAACGCTGCTCGATGGCCGCCAGATCGAGGGCGTTGCCGTCCGTATCCTGGTACTGGCCGTCGACGACTTTCACCAGCTTCATCATCACCGCGAGACCGGCGAGGGTTTCCTGGCGGGCGGCGCTCTCCATGGATTCGAGAACGGTGCGGCGGAACCCATGGTGGAAGGAACTGCGGCCTGCCGCGTTATATCCACCAAAACCAACGATGACCGGTAAGCGAGACATCTCTCGGAAACTCCTTCAGCAAGTGCATCTTGTGCGCCGGACGACGGTGGCCCATGCAGGGGCAGCCCGGTGGCACAAAGCCAGGCGGTGGCTTCTATGATTCGGAATGCTTTAGCTGACGAGGATGATGACTGCCGAGTCACGCTTGCGCCAGGAATTGTCGGAAGAAGTCGACGAGTTCCCCGGCGGATCGCGCAGAACGCCCTGAACGAAAACGGGAGCCACGAAGGGCTCCCGTTTCGATGTTGCCTTTGCTGAGGGTGGGGCTTAGCGGTACTCGATGCCAGGCTTGTTGGTGCTGACGCGAGTGCCGGACTTGCCCTGGGTGATGGCGACGATGTTTTCCAGCGAGCCGATCACTGCATCCTTGCCGGTGGCACGGGCGAACTCGGCCGCGGCCTGGACCTTCGGACCCATGGAGCCGGCGGCGAAGCCAAGGCGTTCCAGTTCGTCCGGGTGGGCCTGGGCGATGGCCTTCTGGGTCGGTTTGCCCCAGTCGATGTAGGCCGCGTCCACGTCGGTGGCGATGATCAGGATGTCAGCCGACAGTTCCTGGGCCAGCAGCGAGGAGCACAGGTCCTTGTCGATCACTGCTTCGACGCCGGAGAGTTTCTTGCCGGATTCGTCGTACATGGTCGGGATGCCGCCGCCGCCCGCGCAGATGACGATGGTGCCTTTCTCCAGCAGCCACTTGACCGGGCGGATCTCGAAGATGCGCTTCGGACGCGGGCTGGCCACCACGCGGCGGAACTTGTCGCCGTCCGGGGCGATGCTCCAGCCTTTCTCCTTGGCGAGGGCTTCGGCCTCTTCCTTGGAGTAGACCGGGCCGATGGGCTTGGTCGGGTTCTGGAAGGCCGGGTCTTTGGAGTCGACCTCGACCTGGGTGAGCAGGGTGGCGAACGGCACTTCGAACGGCAGCAGGTTGCCCATTTCCTGTTCGATCATGTAGCCGATCATGCCTTCGGTCTCGGCGCCCAGGACGTCCAGCGGATAGGGGCTGACCTTCTCGTAGGCCGCGCCCTGCAGGGCCAGCAGGCCGACCTGCGGGCCGTTGCCGTGGGCGATCACCAGCTCGTTGCCGGGAGCGACCTTGGAAATCTGTTCAGCAGCGATCCGTACGTTGGTGCGCTGGTTGTCGGCAGTCATGGGCTCGCCACGACGCAGCAGGGCATTGCCGCCCAATGCGACGACGATACGCATATTCATTTCCTCCGAAAGAGTGGAAACGCGCCCGGGCTGGCGCTCACGGCGCGGCCCGGGGCGGCCCGGCATTACATGTCGGCGAGGGTCGAAACGAGGATTGCCTTGATGGTGTGCATGCGGTTTTCCGCCTGCTCGAAGGCAATGTTGTACGGGGATTCGAAGACGTCTTCGGTGACTTCGATGCCGTTCTTCAGGTTCGGGTACTTGGCGGCGATGTCCTTGCCGACCTTGGTCTCGCTGTTGTGGAAGGCGGGCAGGCAGTGCATGAACTTCACGCGCGGGTTGCCGGAGGCCTTCATCATCTCCATGTTGACCTGGTAGGGCAGCAGTTCGTTGATGCGTTCGCCCCAGGCTTCCACCGGTTCACCCATGGAGACCCAGACGTCGGTGTGGATGAAGTCCACGCCCTTGACGGCGACTTTCGGGTCTTCGGTGATGGTGATGCGGGCACCGCTTTCCTCGGCGAATTTCTTGCAGGCGGCGACGTGTTCGTCGGTCGGCCACAATTCCTTCGGTGCGGCGATGCGCACGTCCATGCCGAGCTTGGCGCCGATCAGCAGCAGGGAGTTACCCATGTTGTTGCGGGCGTCGCCCAGGTAGGCGTAGCTGATGTCGTGCAGCGGCTTGTCGCTGTGCTCGCGCATGGTCAGCACGTCGGCCAGCATCTGGGTCGGGTGGTACTCGTCGGTCAGGCCGTTGAATACCGGAACACCGGCGAACTTGGCGAGTTCTTCGACGATTTCCTGTTTGAAGCCACGGTATTCGATGGCGTCGTACATGCGGCCGAGGACGCGGGCGGTGTCCTTCATCGATTCCTTGTGGCCGATCTGCGAGGAGTTCGGGTCGATGTAGGTGACGTTGGCGCCCTGGTCATAGGCGGCGACTTCGAAGGCGCAGCGGGTGCGGGTCGAGGTCTTTTCGAAGATCAGCGCAATGTTGTTGCCTTTCAGGTGCTGTTGCTCGGTACCGGTGTACTTGGCGCGTTTCAGGTCGCGGGACAGGTCGAGCAGATAGCGCAACTCGCGAGTGCTGTGATGCATCAGGCTGAGCAGGTTGCGGTTGTGCATATTGAAAGCCATGTTCGTTCTCCTTGTGGGATGGAATCTTGGCCTCGTCAGTACAGCTCGTGGCTGGCGGGGCGGGCGGCCCTGGCTGGGGCCGCCTCTTCGGATCAATGCGCTCTGTTGGGTGTAGTCGCGTTGTTGCTGCAGCCTGGGATCAATAGTCGACCGGGTCGCGGATGATCGGGCAGGTCATGCAGTGACCGCCGCCACGGCCCCGGCCCAGTTCGCCGGCGCTGATGGTGATGACTTCCACGCCGGCCTTGCGCAGCAGGGTGTTGGTGTAGGTGTTGCGGTCATAACCGACCACCACGCCCGGCTCCAGGCAGACCACGTTGTTGCCGTCGTCCCACTGTTCGCGTTCGGCGGCGAAGCTGTTGCCGCCGGTTTCGACGACGCGCAGTTTCTTCAGGCCCAGGGATTCGGCGACGACGGTCATGAAGTCCTTGTCTTCGCGCTGGACGTTGATGCCGTAGGGGCTCTTCTCGTCCGGGCGCAGGGTGAAGGCAACGATCTCTTTCACCACTTCCGGGAAAACGGTGACCAGGTCGCGGTCGCAGAAGGTGAAGACGGTGTCCAGGTGCATCGCGGCGCGGGACTTCGGCAGGCCGGCGACGATGACTTTCTCGGCAGCACCCTTGGCGAACAGCGCCTGGGCGACCTGGCCGATGGCCTGGCGGGAGGAGCGCTCGCCCATGCCGATCAGGACCACGCCATTGCCGATGGGCATCACGTCACCACCCTCGAGGGTGGACATGCCGTGGTCCTTGTCCGGATCGCCGTACCAGACTTCGAAGTCGGCGTTGACGAATTCCGGGTGGAACTTGTAGATCGCGGTGGTCAGCAGGGTTTCCTGACGTCGCGCCGGCCAGTACATCGGGTTCAGGGTCACACCGCCGTAGATCCAGCAGGTGGTGTCACGGGTGAACTGGGTGTTGGGCAGCGGCGGCAGCAGGAAGCTGGAGTGGCCCAGGTAGTCGCGATACATCTTCAGCGCCTTGGCGCCTTCGCTCTCGGGGATGTCGTCAGCGGCGACGCCGCCGATGAGGAATTCCGCCAGCTTGCGGGGCTCCAGGCTTTCCAGCCAGCCACGCAGTTCCTGGGTCAGGCCGACACCAACGCTGTCGTTGGTGATCTTGCGATCGAGGATCCACTTCAGGGCTTCGGGGTTCTGGACGGTCTCGGTCAGCAGGTTGTGCATTTCCAGGACGTCGATGCCGCGTTCGCGCATCTTGGTGACGAAATCGAAGTGGTCACGCTTCGCCTGGTTCACCCAGATAACGTCGTCGAACAGCAACTCGTCGCAGTTGCTCGGGGTCAGGCGTTGATGGGCGAGTCCGGGCGAGCAGACCATCACTTTGCGTAGTTTGCCAGCTTCAGAATGGACGCCAAGTTTGGTTTTTTCCGTGCTCATGAGATGTCTCCAGGAGTTACAGAGTGAGGAAGCCGTCGTAGAGGCCATAGGCCGCGATCAATGCACCGATCACGACTACTGCGAAGATGAGCTTCTCGACATTGGTGAAGATGGGTTGGCCCACTTCACGTTTCGCTTTTGCGAAGAGGATGACGCCGGGTGCGTAGAGCAGTGCCGACAGCAGCAGGTACTTCAGGCCGCCGGCGTAGATCAGCCACACCGCGTAGAGAACCGAGATACCGGCGATGATCAGGTCCTTGTTGCGCTCGCCCGCATCGTTCTCGTAGGTCTCGCCCTTGACTGCCAGCAGCAGGCCGTAGGCGGCGGACCAGAAGTACGGGATGAGGATCATCGAGGTCGCCAGCAGCAGCATCTTGGTGTAGGGGTCCATGCCACCGTCGGAGCTACCGGAGGTGAAGAACACGATGACCAGGAAGACCTGCACGCAGATGTTGGTCAGCCAGAGGGCGTTGGCCGGCACCTGGTTGGCGTTCTCCTTGCGGAGGAACTCCGGCATGGTGTGGTCCTTGGCGGCGGCGAACATGATCTCGGCGCACAGCAGGACCCAGGACAGCAGGGCACCCAGCAGGGAGATCAACAGGCCGACGCTGATCAGCACCGCGCCCCAGTGACCGACCACGTGCTCCAGTACCAGCGCCATCGACGGGTTCTGCAGCTTGGCCAGTTCCGGCTGGGTCATCACGCCCATGGACAGCACGTTCACCAGCACCAGCAGCAGCAGGACGGTGATGAAGCCGATCACGGTGGCCTTACCGACGTCCGAGCGTTTTTCCGCACGGGAGGAGAAGATGCTCGCGCCCTCGATACCGATGAACACCCAGACGGTGACCAGCATCATGTTGCGCACCTGGTTCATCACGCTGCCCAGGTCAGGATTGCTCTTGCCCCAGATGTCCGCGGTGAAGATGTCCAGCTTGAAGGCGAACAGGGCGATCAGGATGAACAGGAACAGCGGGACAACCTTCGCCACCGTGGTGATGGTGTTGATGAACGCCGCTTCCTTGATTCCGCGCAGCACCAGGAAGTGCAGGGCCCACAGCAGGATCGACGCGCAGACTATCGCCGCGACGGTGTCGCCCTTGCCGAAGATCGGGAAGAAGTAGCCCAGGGTGCTGAACAGCAGGAGGAAGTAACCGACGTTGCCGAGCCAGGCGCTGATCCAGTAACCCCAAGCCGAGGAGAAGCCCATGTAGTCGCCGAACCCGGCCTTGGCGTAGGCGTACACACCGCCGTCGAGTTGGGGTTTGCGGTTGGCCAGGGTCTGGAAGACGAACGCCAGGGTCAGCATGCCGACCGCGGTGATGGCCCAACCGATGAGAATGGCGCCGACGTCTGCGCTGGCCGCCATGTTCTGTGGCAGGGAGAAAATGCCCCCGCCGATCATGGATCCTACGACCAGGGCTGTCAGCGCGCCGAGTCGTAGTTTTTGGCTGCTTTCTTGAGACATTTAAGAATCTCCCTATAGGAAGTTGGAGAGTGAAGCTATTAGGCGCCTGTCCCCGCGGGACGCTCCTGACACAGGTCAATAGCTCGCTATCCAATGTTTCGAGCGGGACTTCCTGCTCCGCTCACCCCGGATAAACCATAGGAGAGGTTTTCCATTAGCGCCCGATTTAGAGGGGATTTCGTAACGAATTGGGCGTGCGCGGACGCCTCCCTTAGCCGCCTGCAAAAGGGCAGCCCAGAGCGGGCAAGTCATTCGACTGAGATGGCAGTTTGCTAGCAGGCAAGCGCAAGGACTTGATCGCTATGTAGGAAAATCCTGAGCGATCATGCTGAAAGGGGGATTGGCCGGGGCAGGATCACTGCACCCGGCGATGCGCCCGACCGGAAGTGAGCGCGAGAAGGCCAATGGCCGAAGGACACCGCCAGGTTCGTGGCCCGGCGGGCGCGGCAAGACGGGCAGGCCGCGAGAGCGATTGCACCAGGCAATCGCTGCGTATCGCAGAGCAAGGTGTGTGCCAGGCAGCAGGGCGCCGCCGGGGCCTGTTGTAGCGCCGTTCTCCCCTGGCCGCAGTGCCGCGGATAGGCGGATTTCTGCCTAGCTGTCGGCCTCATCGGCGGAATTTCCGCCACTGCCGTGGAAGTGAGCGGCTCCCGCCAGAAGCGCAGGCAGTGATCAGCGTTCTTGTGTCTTCGGGCCCGCGAAGGTGAAGAACTTGTATAGCAGGAAGGTGCCGAATGCCGGGACTGCCAGGGAGAGGGCGTGAGCCAGGCCGTCGGCGATGGATTCCAGACCCAGCTGGCGCAGCCCATAGCGAAATGCCAGGGCGGAGACCCAGACCACCGGCATGAAGGCCACATTGATCAGCAGGAATTCCCGCGCCTGTGCCGCGATCGGTCGTGGCGAACCCGGGAACACGAAGCGTCGATTGAGCAGGAAGGCCACGCTGATCCCCACCAGGTAGGCCAGCAGCACCGACAGCGAGTAGTTCAGCTCCTGGCTCAGGGCGTAGCGGGTACACCAGTTGGCCAGGGCCGCGGTCACGCCGACACCGATGAAGGTCAGGAACTGGCGGGTGAGGAAATGCCTGATCATTTTGCCGCTGCCTGGATCGCCATCTTGCGGCCGAAATCGATGCTCTCGGATATGCCGCGATCCTCCGGGTAGTAGTAGGAGGTGTCGGCTGCCCACAGCCCCTGCACGGGGAGTTCTACCGGCGGCAGGTGCTCCAGGTAGCCCGGGTCGCAGATGGGTTGGGCGTAGCGGTAGCGGCTGGCGCGCAGTTCGAGAAAGTCGGAGTCGGCCAGCTGCGGATTGATCTTCTGCAGGTAGCGTTTCACCTTGTCCAGGAAGGCCTGGTCCGGCTCCTGGAATTTCGGATGCTCGCCGGGCATGTAGAAGGGTACGTAGACGATGTGCTCATCCAGCGGGCGCAGGTTGCTGTACTCCACCAGGCCCGGGATATCCATCTCGGGATCGTTGGTGTTGAGCCAGAAGTTCTCGGTAACCGCCTTGCGCAACTTGGCGATGACGCAGACAACGGCGATGTTGTTCACCGAGCGGAACGCGTCGAGGGTGGCTTCCGGCAGGTCCGGCATCAGGCGCGGGACGTAGGGCATCGGGATGGTGCTGATCACCTTGTCGAAGGCGTGCTGCTCGCCGGCTGCCTCGACGCCGCGAATCCTGCCGCCTTCCATCAGCACCTTGCTCACGGGGGTGGACAGGCGGAACTCGCCGCCATGCTGCTGGATATAGTCGCGCAGCCCATGCAGCAGGGTCTCGGAGCCGCCGTCCAGGTAACCGAGCTTTTCCTTGAACAGGCTGTAGCGCGAGCGACCGATGCGGCGAATTCGACTCCAGATCCAGGCTGCCGAGAGGTTGCTGGTGTAGTCGTAGAACTTGTAATCGAACAGCCGGCGCCACAGCACCTCGTAGGCTTCCGCGCCCACCCAGCGCTTGATCCAGCCGGTGGCCTCGACATGGTCCAGCGGCTTCCAGTCATTGCGCTTGGTGGACAGGAAGGCGTGCAGTCCGTAGCGGAACTTGGCGATGAAGCTCAGGCCGGAGAACTTCAGCAGGGCGACCGGGTTGCCCCAGGGCTGAACCTTGTCCTGGTACCAGTAACCCATCTTGGTGGCGACCCAGGTCATCCGGTCGGACAGCCCCAGCTCCTCCAGTACCTTGAGAAAGGCGTGGTCGGAGATGCAGTGGAAATGGTAGTAGCGCTCGATGGACAGGCCGCCGAAGTCGAAGTGTGCGGTCATGCCGCCGACACGATCATCGGCTTCGAAGATCACTGGACGATGGCCATCCCTGACCAGTTGGTAAGCCACTGCCAGCCCCATGGGGCCGGCACCGAGCACGGCTATGCGTTGATTGTCCTTCATCAGAATTCCAGTACGACCTTGCTGTAGGTGGGGTGCTTGAAGGTTTGTTCCACGGCCTTGGCGAAGGGGGTCGGTTTCACCTTGAAGATCTCCGGCCAGTCGATCACCTCGAATTCATCACGGGCCACCAGGGCCTTGAGCTGGTCGGCGGTGAAGGGCGGGTTCTTGTCGAACAGGGCCCAGGTCTTCAGCAATACGTAAAACAGCCCGTATGGGATCTTCAGCAGTAGGCAGCGGGCGCCGGTGGTGCGGCGAATGGTGCGGATGATGTCGATGTAGTCGACCTCTTCCAGACCGGTGATGTTGTAGACCTGGCCGGCGATCCGCGACTCGATGCAACTGGCGATGATGCTGCTGAAGTCGCCGGCGTACAGGGGCTGGCGCATGTAGCGGCCGTTACCGGGGATCGGGAATACCGGCACCTTCTGCATGAAGCGCGACAGCCAGCCCAGGTGTTTGCGGTCGAACCAGCCGAACATCAGGGTGGGTCGCAGCACGACGCAGTTGATCCCGCTTTCCAGGACGATGCGTTCCTGCTCTTTCTTGGTATTGGTGTAATGGTCGTCGGCGACCGATTCCACCACGGACGAACTGATATGTACCGTGTAGGGAATTTCGTAGCGCTTGATCAGCTCGAGAATGCGCTCGGTCGAGGTGATGTTGTTGCGTACGAAGGGCTCCGGATTCGGATCGCCGATCTGCGCCTGCAGCATGACGACGGTATCGGCGCCTTCGAAGTGCCTTTCCCATTCGCCGGATTGGGCAAGGTCGGCGTACTCGACGGTCAGCTCCGGGTGCAGGTTGCGCAGGATGTCCAGGTTGGCGCGGTGCTTATCGAGCACCACCAGGTTCGTGTAGCCGCGTTCCTTGAGCTGGGCCACCAGGTTCTGTCCGACCAGGCCGGCGCCGCCGGGAAGGAGAATCTTCCTTTGCATTACTCGAAACACCTCAGTGCAGTTGCACGGCAAGCGTACAAGCGGGATCTTCGGCCACGATTCTGATCGTGGCGGGAAGGGTTGATTTCAGTACGTAGCCATAAAAGCCTGCTTGCCCGGCGCGCGGATCGATTGCATGGGCAACGTCTGGGCGGGGGTATCCGGTCAGTGCGTAGCCGAGGATTGTACCATCTGCACTGGTGATCCAGAGGCTGCCGGGAACCCGGCCGGATTCCGGCGAATACAGCCAGCCGACGACCTGCAGGAACTGGTCGTCGCCCTTCACCGTAGGCGTGGCATCGACGGCGCCCTGACAGGCCGTCACATCTTGTACCCGTAATTTTTGCCCCAGCTGCTCATGAACATCGCGGATGGCCGGGTTGGCAAAGATCGATATGTTGCGTTGTCGGGAGTCGTTCGCGTAGACGGCCAGCCGGTCGAAGATGTTGTAGACATACGGAATGGTCGCCTCGTCTCTGACCCCCATTTCGATGGCCAGTGCGGCGAGCATTTTCCAGCGAGGTTCGTCCACCGGCTTTTTCAAGTCGTGGACTTGTAGCTGGAGGAAGGCCAGCATCAGTAGCAGAGCGGCTATCTGAAGGCCGGTGTTCTGAGAGAATCGCTTGCCCCATCGTTGAGCAAACAGGATGAGCAATGCACCCCAGCCCATCAGGGCAGGAGTGGCGTAGCGGCCACTCAGGGCCTGTTCCAGGCCGAAGATCAGGCGTCCTCCCGCCGTGCCAAGCGCCGTTGCCCCCAGGTAGGCGATATAGGCCAGGAGACACAGGGCTATGGGGCGTTCTCGCCAGTGACGGGCGGTGGACCAGGCCAGATAGAGGCTGCTAAGGCAGAAGAACACACCGGCCACTTCGCCGAGCCTGGCTCCTGCCCCCAGATGAGCAATGGGATTACCCAGGTAGAGAGCGACGTAGCGGAGGGTGTCCAACGGCCGAGTGAGTAGTGTCTGGCTCAGCGAGCCATGCTCCGGATTGGAATGGTAGCCGTGGAAGTAGCTCAGTATCGTCAGTGTGGTGAGCGTGGCCAGAATCAGGAGACGTACAGGACTGACCCGCAGGATCAGGGCCAGCAGTAGTAGGCAGGGCAGCGCCAGCACGCCATTGGCCATGGTACCCGCACTGAGCACACCGACCAGGCAGGCGAGCGCGAAGTATCCGCTCGCTTGGGTGCTGCGCCAGAGCAGGAAGGTCGCCAGTAGCGGGAACAGTTGGGCGGCGAAGAATTGCGATTGGAACCCCCAGCTCAGATTCTCGGCCTGGACCCACGAGAAGCAGAAGGTGGCGATTACGGCGTAAAGCGTCCAGCGGGATTGCCGCGACTCGGTTCCAGGCAGGGCGTGGCGAATGATCGCGGCGAAAGTCGCGACGGCGGCTCCTGCCAGGAGGTAATTGCAGGTGACGAGAAAGAGCGTGGTCCCACCGAAGACATGGATGTCCAGCCAGAACAGCAGGCGCGAAAAGATGATCCGGTGTTCGTTGTGCAGATAGGTCCAGGCACTCAGGTCACCCTGATTCAGCCGCATGTCGAAGCCGATATACCCATCCCACATGTCCAGGTAGGGGACGGGAGAAAAATTCCTCGCCCCCAGGATCAGCGTCGATATCAGGGTGAGCGCCGCGATGCAGGCGAACAGGATCCAGCTGTGGCGCTGGAACCGCTCCGTCACAAAGACATTCTCTTGAACACCACACCGGGAATGCTGCGGATGATCAGCATGATCCCGGCCCAGAAGAAGGGCGCGTAGATGCTGTCCTTGCGCTTCTCCACGGCGCGGACGATGGCCAGTCCTACTTGTTCGGGCTGAGCCACGAGCGCCTGTGGCAGCGGCAACCCCTGGGTCATGGGGGTATCGACGAAGCCTGGCTTGATCGTCAATACGTGCACCCCGACCTTGTACAGGCGAGCCCGCAGGCCCTCGCAGAAGGTACTCACGGCCGCCTTGGCCGTACCGTACAGATAGTTGGACGGGCGGCCGCGGTCGCCGGCGACGGAGGAAATCACGGCGATCGTACCGGTGCGTTGTTCTTCCATGCGGTTTGCCAGGCGCGTCAGCAGGGCAATCACGCTCAATCCGTTGCTGGAGAACTCCTGCAGAGCCGTCTCGACATCCTGCTCGCAGCGTGCCTGGTCCGGCAGTGTACCGTGAGCAATCAGGCAGACATCGACCCTGCCCAACTGACTGAATGCCTCGCCCAGCATGCCGTCGTGGGCAGCGAAATCATTCATGTCCAGCGAAATGGTCTGCACTTCGCGCGCGCCTCGGGAGCTGAGGTCCGCCGCCACCTGCTCAAGCTTCTGTTGGTTACGCGCCACCAGGACGAAGCGGGCTTGTTCAGTGGCCCAGATACGCGCGCAGGCGTTGGCGATGGCGGAAGTGGCGCCGATGATCAGGATATTCTTCATGCTTGAGTCACGCGTTTCCAGAAGTGTGAAAGCAGCGCCGGGTCGCGCAATTGTTCGACGTGTTGCCAGGCCGGGTAGAAGGCCTGGAAGTCAGCGGCACTCATGTGCGCATCCTTGGCGGGATAGAGGCGCCCGCCGGCTTCGCGGACGATGCGGTCGAGGCGCCCGAACAGGCCCGAGGCCAAACGGTGGTGCTGAGGAAAATCCAGTGCCAGCGACACCCCTGGCATCGGGAAGGACAGCAGGCCTGGCGAGGGGACATCGCCGCAGCGCTTCATCACGGCCAGGAAGGAACCGCTGCCGCTGGCGGCAATGCTGGCGAGGATTTCCCGCATCGCTTCCTCGGCGCTGCCGGCGGGAATGACGCACTGGTATTGCTGGAAGCCCGACCGGCCGTAGATGCGGTTCCAGTGCAGGATGCTGTCCAGGGGATAGAAGAACGGGTCGTAGCTGCCCTGGCCGGTGTGCCGGCCGGGTTTGTGAAGGGCGTAATAGGTGTTGTTGAACATCCGCAGGCTGAGGTTGTTCATCAGCGAGATGGGCGGAGTCAGCGGCATGCTCAGGCGTCGTCGGTCATCGACCCGCAACTCGCCACTGCGGGCGTGGTTGCCGACGGAGAATACGCCTCGTCCGGCGGCAGGACCCTTGGCCAGGCAGTCGATCCAGGCAACCGTGTACTCGTGGGAGTGGTCGAACTCCTCGGACAGGCTGAAGAACTCGCCGAGCGAGTCGAAGCGCACCGTGGTGCTGTCGATCAGGCTGGAACGTATCGGCATCAATTGCAGCTCGACCCAGGCGATGACGCCGGTGAGGCCCAGGCCACCGATGCTGGCGCGGAACAGCTCGAGGTTCTGCTCGGCGGAGCACTCCAGTGGTTCGGGCTGGTCCGAGCGCTGCAGGGCGAAGCGCCTGACGTGGCAACCGAAGGTGCCGCGCACATGGTGATTCTTGCCGTGCACGTCGTTGGCCACGGCACCGCCCAAGGTGACGAACTTGGTGCCCGGTGTCACCGGCAGGAACCAGCCGCGCGGCAGTGCCACGGCAATCAGTTCGGCCAGGGTCACGCCAGCTTCGGCGCGGACGACGCCGGTCTCCCAATCGACGGCGAGCAGGCGGTCCAGTTGTCGGGTCTGCAATAGCTCGCCGCTGCTGGCCAGGCAGCTGTCGCCATAGCTGCGGCCGTTGCCATAGGGCAGGGTGGTCTGATGAATCCGGGCGAGAAGGTCGAGGCTGGCCGCCAGCTCATCGCGCCAGGCACAGGCATGGCGTCGCTGCAGTATCTGGGGATAACGCCCCCAGGAGCAGAGTTCGCTCCTGCTCATGCGGCGACCCAGAAGGTCAGCGCGAACAGCGCTCCGACCACCAGGCTGGTGCGGTCCTTGATGGCGAACACCACCGGGTCGTCGTGCATCAGGCCGCGGTGCGTCAGCATCCACATGCGGGTAATCCAGTACAGCAGCAGCGGACAGGCCAGCCAGATGATCTGTGGATAGTGGTACATGGAGGCCGTGGAACCGTCCTGAATGTACAGCGCCAGTACCATGACCGAGAGGTAGCCCGAAGAGGCGCCCAGCGAGGAAATCATCTCCAGGTCATCGGGGAAATAGCCGCGCCCGCGTGTCTTGCCCTCACTGCCGCGGGATCGCGCTTCGCGGAGCTCGGCATAGCGTTTGACCAGCGCCAGGCTGAGGAAGATGAACATGGAGAACGCCAGCATCCAGAAGGTCAGCCTGACGCCAAAGGCGAAGGTGCCGGCCACTATGCGCGAGGTGTAGAGCATGGCCAGGACTATCACGTCCACGGTCATCAGACGCTTGAGCCAGAACGAATAAGCGAGCGTGAGCAGGTAGTAGGCGGCCAGCGCCAGACTGAACTTCCACGGCAGGAGCAGCGCCGCGCCGAGGAAGGCGCCGCCCAGCAGCAAGGGGAACGCCAGCAACCCGCTGCTGATCGACAGGGCGCCGCTGGCGAAGGGCCGCCGACATTTGCTGGAGTGATGACGGTCGTCCTCCAGGTCGAGCAGGTCATTGAGGATGTAGACGCTGGAGGCGCAAAGGCCGAACAGGAAGAAGGCGAGCACGCCGCTGAGCAGCAGGTCCATTTCCAGCAGGCGATGGCTGGCCAGCAAGGGAATGAAGATCAGCGCGTTCTTCGCCCACTGGTGCAGGCGCAGGGCTTTCATCCACAGCCGCAGCAGGTTCCGGGAATCGGGTTTGAGCTCGTCTTCGACGTTGCCGTTCAGGTGCGCCTGCCGGGTGATCTTGCCGTTGGAGTTGACCAGGTAGGCATAGCGCGCCTTGGCCCAGACCGGCAGATCGTCCCGGGAGTTGCCGGCGTAGTCGTAGCCACCTTCGCCGTATTCGCGCACCAGGGCGTCACGCTTGCGGTCTGCCGACAGGTTGATGCTCTCGTCGGAGGCCAGCACCTGGTCGAAAACCCCCAGGTGCGCGGCGATCTGTTCGGCGTAGTGGCGATGGCTGGCTGTGGCCAGGACGATGGGGCGGCCTTGCGCCTTTTCCCGTTCGATCAGGCGCAGTACCGCCTGGTTGTAAGGCAGTACCGCAACATCGACGGGAGCGGCCTGCGCCAGCCGCGACTTGAGAATGCTCTTGCCTCCAGCGAGCCAGCGCAGCGGCGAGAGGAACTGCAGGGGCTGATGCTTGAGGAAACTCAGACCGGACTCCAGCAGCAGGTCGCTATGAATCAGGGTTCCATCCAGATCGATGACCAGGGGTGTCGGCACGCGCTACCTCTTTGTACTTTCAGCTACTCGGCGCTAAGCAGGATCACAGATTCTTCCTAAATTTGACCTGCAGCGCCACTCCAAACGATAGAGACAGATAAATCCACTGGTTTGACAGCCCTCAGCCTTCCGCTCCCCGGAGCCTGTTGGGTGTCATGAAGGCCCAGTTGCCTGCGCTGTCCTCAAGCCATGAGGGATGGAACGACTTGCAGGGTTTGCGTAACTCTGCCGCGCGAGCCACCGGACAACATGCCGAGACCCTGCTGCTCACCGAAGAACCAGACGATATCGATGCGCGCTGCAGAACAGCCAGCCAGGGCTGAGCCGCTCGGGCGGAGGCAGAGCCTGGGCACAATAGGGGAAAAGTGCAATACATGGCCCCTGGCCGGTACTGCGGCGATCAGTCCTCCAGATCGTTGCGCGAGGTCTCGTTCTCGCCCTGTGAGAAAATCAGCCCATGCTTGCGCAGCTTGTCGTGCAGCGTCTTGCGCGGCAGGCCGAGCGCTTCGGCGAGGCTGCGCAGGGAGTTGTGCGCGCGTGCCATCTCGGCGGCGATCAGCGAGCGCTCGAAGGATTCCACCTGTTCGTTCAGGCCGGCTCCCGGCGCTACCGCGATGGCCCGGCCATGGGCTTCGTCCAGGCCCAGGTCCAGCCCGAGGGCATAGCGTTCGGCAGCGTTCTGCAGTTCGCGGACATTGCCCGGCCAGCCATGGGCGAGCAGCTGCGCGCGCTGGGCGGAATCAAGCGGGCGCGCCGTCAGGCCATGGCGCTCGGCGCCGCGCTCGGCGAAATGCTGGAACAGCAGCAGGATGTCGTCGCCGCGCTCGCGCAGCGGCGGGATACGCAGGCTGGCGACGTTCAGGCGGTAATAGAGGTCGGCGCGGAAGCGGCCTTCATCGGAGGACAGGCGCAGGTCTTCCTTGGTGGCGGCGATGATGCGGATGTCCAGCGGGATCAGCTGGTTGGAGCCCAGGCGCTCGACCGCGCGCTCCTGCAGCAGGCGCAGCAGCTTCACCTGGACGTCCAGGCTCATGCTCTCGATCTCGTCGAGGAACAGGGTGCCGCCGTTGGCGAACTCGAACTTGCCGATGCGGCGCTTCTGCGCGCCGGTGAAGGCGCCCTGCTCGTGGCCGAACAGCTCGCTTTCCACCACCGACTCGGCCAGCGCGCCGGCATTGATGGCGACGAAGGGGCCATTGCGTCGGCTGGACAGGTCGTGCAGCGCGCGGGCTACCACTTCCTTGCCGGAGCCGGTTTCACCCAGCACCAGTACATCGGCCTGGATCGCCGCGAGCGAAGCGACCTGCTGCTGCAGGCGCTGCATGGTCGCCGACTGGCCGACCAGGCGGCCGCGCAGTTCCTTCTGTTCCGACAGCGCCAGGCGCAGGCTGCGGTTTTCCAGCACCAGGCGGCGTACGTCCAGGGCGCGGCGCACGCTGTCGAGCAGGGCGTCGCTGGGGAACGGCTTCTCGAGGAAGTCGTAGGCGCCCGAGCGCATGGCCTTCACCGCCAGCGGTACATCGCCGTGGCCGGTGATCAGGATCACCGGCAGGCCGGAGTCCTGGGCGTGCAGCTGTTCGAGCAGTTGCAGCCCGTCGATGCCGGGCATGCGGATATCGCTGACGATCACTCCCGGCCAGTCGCGGGCCTGCTGCGGGTCGATCTGCCGCGCATCCCCCAGGGCGACCACCTTGAAGCCGGCGAGGTCCAGGGTCTGGCAGAGCGCCTGGCGCAGGTGCGGGTCGTCGTCGACCAGCAGGACCTGGGTGGTGGCGTCGAATGGCTCGACCGAACTCATGCGCGGGTTTCCTCTTGCGGCGTCAGGGTCACGCCGGGAATGCCCGGCAACAGGTGCAATTGTACGAGAGCGCCGCCCTCGGGGTGATTGCCCAATTCCAGATGGCCGCCCAGCGTGCGCAGCAGCGTGTCGCAGATCGCCAGACCCAGGCCGAGGCCCTTGGCGCTGGTCTTGGTGGTGAAGAAGGGTTCGCGGGCGTGGGCCAGCGCCTGTTCGGAGAAGCCGGGGCCGTTGTCGCGCAGGGACA
This sequence comes from Pseudomonas nitroreducens, assembly GCF_014204515.1. Taxonomy (GTDB): domain Bacteria; phylum Pseudomonadota; class Gammaproteobacteria; order Pseudomonadales; family Pseudomonadaceae; genus Pseudomonas; species Pseudomonas nitritireducens_A. The sequence continues at coordinate 172,418 of NZ_JACHLI010000005.1, forward strand.
GGATGATGCGCTCGGGCGTCTGCTGCGCCGTCAGCCAGATGCGCCGGGGCAGGCCTTTCTCGGCCAGGGCGTCGAGGGCGTTGGAGATCAGGTTGGAGAGAATCTGCCGCAGCCGCGTCTCGCCGGCCTGGACCCAGATCGCCGCGTCGGGCAGGTCGCGCAGCAACTCCACGTTCATCGCCTGGCGGCGTTGGGCGACCAGCGCCAGGGCGTCGTTGATCGCCGGCTGCAGGGCGACGTTCTCCGGTGCGCGGCGGGCGCCTCGAGCGTAGGCCTTGAGGTGGCCGATGATCGAGGCCATGCGCCCGGTCAGCTCGCCGATCTGCTGCAGGTTGCCGCGGGCGTCGTCGTAGCGCTCGTGGTCGAGCAGCACGCGGGCGTTGTCGGCGTAGCTGCGGATCGCCGCCAGCGGCTGGTTGAGTTCGTGGCTGATGCTGGCGGACATGGTGCCCAGGGCAGTGAGTTTGCCGGCCTGCACCACTTCGTCCTGGGCGTGCATCAGCTCGCGCTGGGCCTGCTCGCGGTTGCTCACCTCCTCCAGCAGCCGCGTGTTGGCGTCTTCCAGCTCCTGGGTGCGTTCCTGTACACGCAGCTCCAGCTCGTGCTTGGCCTGGGCCTCCAGGGCGATGCGTTCCAGGTAGTGGCGGCGGCTGATGGTCAGCAGCGACAGCAATAGAAGCAGAGCCACCAGGGTTGCTGCGCCGATCAGCACGACGCTGCGTACTGGCGCGTCGACCTGGGTACGCGGGGTATAGATGCTCACGGTCCAGCCGGTTTCCGGCAGGTTGCGACTCTGGCTGATCCAGCGTCGCTGGTCGATCTTCAGCGGCGCCGGGTGCAGCACCGGGTAGGGAATGTTCTCGGCGATCTCGCGCTGCTTGGCGGGCGAGAGCTCCTTGGCGGTGTGGAAGCGCCAGGCATTGCTCGAGGAGAGGATCACCACACCGTTGGAGTCCATTACCAGCAACTGTTCCGGGGTGCTGCCCCAGAGCTGCTCCATGTGTTCGAGATCGACCTTCACCACCAGCACGCCGAGCAGCTTGCCGCCGTCGCGGACGTCGCTGGCGAAATAGTAACCGCGCCGCTTGGAGGTGGTGCCCAGGCCGAAGAAGCGGCCCTGGCGGCCCTGCGTCGCCTCCTTGTAGTAGGGGCGGAAAGCGAAGTTGCGGCCAACGAAACTGTCCGGCTGGTCCCAGTTGGAGGCGGCGTGGGTCATGCCGTCGGCCTGGATCAGATAGATGACGTCGGCGCCGGTACGCCCGCGGATGCGCTGCAGCTCGAGGTTGGCCGCGCTCTGCGCGCTGACGCTGTCAGGCGCCTGCAACGCGGCGCGCAGGGTCGGCAGCTCGCCGAGGATCGGCGGCAGGTCCTCGTAGCGCCGCAGCGTGCCGAGCAGGTTGGCGACGTAGAGGTCGAGGGTCTGCTGGTTCTGCTCGGCGAGTTGCTCGCTGTAGTAGCGCTGGGCGAAGTGATGCAGCGGCCAGAGCAGCGGAGCGAGCAGCAGCGCCAGCAGGGCCAGCGATTGCCAGCGGGTCAGGTGTGGATTCAAGGCGGCTTACATCGCAGACGGTGGTTTGCGCCACCGATGCTACACCGATCAGCGCTCGACGGGCTGCAGCTGCAGCAGTTTCATCAGGCGCGCGATGCTCTCGTCCAGGCTCAGGCGATCGGTGTCGATGCGCTCGAAGGGCTCCAGCGGCTCCTCGTAGGGCGAGCCGATGCCGGTGAAGTCCGGCAGCTTGCCGGCCCGTGCCTTCTTGTAGAGGCCCTTGGGATCGCGCTCCTCGCAGACGCTGAGATCGGTGCTCAGGTGGATCTCGCGGAAGCGCTCCTCGCCGATGATCCTGCGCGCCTGCTCGCGGTCCTCGCGGAACGGCGAGATGAACGAGGTGATGACGATCAGCCCGGCATCGTTCATCAGGTTCGCCACTTCAGCGACCCGGCGGATGTTCTCGGTACGGTCCGCGTGGCTGAAGCCCAGGTCCTTGCACAGGCCATGGCGGACGTTGTCGCCGTCCAGCACCACGGCGGAGTAGCCCAGCTCGTGCAGGGCATATTCCAGGGCGAAGGCCAGGGTCGACTTGCCCGAGCCGCTCAGGCCGGTCAGCCAGAGCGTGGCCGGGTGCTGGCGCATGCGGGTGGCGCGTTCTTCGCTGCTCAGGCGGCCGGCGTGCCAGCGGATATTCTCGTTGTTGCTCATGTTCGGCAGGGGTTCCTTGCTTGCGCTCAACTGACCAGTCCGCGACCGCAATAGTGGTCGTCCAGTACCAGGCGCTTGAGCAGCTTGCGCTCTTCTTCATCGGGGCTGACGCTGAAGGTCGACCAGATGTCCTTGGCCAGATCCCGCGGCGGCAGGAAGTCTGAGTGAAGGGTGGCACGGATATCCAGCACGTCCTGCAGGTACGCCAGGGCTCCGCCCTGAATCTGCTGGCGGATTTCACGCGCCGCCAGCTCTTCCTCGCCCAGCCCCTGGAAACGAGCCAGCAGTGTGCCGTCGGCTTCCAGCTGGTAATGGTTGATCTGGGCGTCGTCGGCGCTGAGCAACTGCTCGAGCAGGAAGTTCTGGTCGAACAGGCTGCAGTTGCCACGACTGGCCCGGGACACTCGGTCGGAGAAGCAACCGTCGGCGAAGACCCTGGCGTCACTCGCGAAAGCATCGACCAGCTCGTCGGTGACCATGTAGTAGCCGTTGACCGGTCTCTCCAGCCAGGCGTTCAGATGGCGCTGGATGGTGCCGGAATAGCCGACATCGACCACCGCCAGGGCGCCGGCAGTGGTCAGTCCGGAGTCTTCCAGGTAGCGCTGCAGCGCCGGGGCCTCGAGCTCGGCCTGGGCCAGTATCCGCGGCAGGAGGTGACGCAGCACCGGCTCGATATGGCTGACGTCATTGTTGCCGATATCCAGCAGCCGCCCGGCGCTCCACAAGCCACGGGCTTCCAGGTCGAGCAACTCTTCCTCGGTCAGAGCCACGCCGAAGCGGGCCGCCAGCAGGTTTTCCAGGGTGCCGGAGAAGTAGTTGGGGCGGGCCAGGGTCAGGACGTCGTCGAAGCTGCGCAGACGCGGCACGCTCACCGCCCGCCGCGACAGCACCAGGTAGTGGGACGCCGCTGTGCCGGGTTCGCGGGCCGCCCACAGGTCGAACGCGGCCTTGAGCAGCTTGCCTTCGCGGGAGAGGAAGTACAGTCGCTCGATGCCGTCGCGCTCGGCACGCTCGCGCAGCCAGGTGACGAAGTGAGTGAGCAGCGGTCCGACCACGTTGTAGCCCAGCAGTTCTGCCGAGCCCTGGGAGAAGGCAGCCGGGCGGAAGGTGCCGAAGGCGATCTTGGCGAAGTTGCGACGCAGCAGCAGGCCCAGGGCGAGTTCGGCGCTGAGGTCGTCGCGGCCTCGGGTGTTTTCCACCAGGCGACTCCAGTGCGGCAGGCCCCGCGCCAGGTCCACGGGCTTGAGCACATGCAGCAGCTCCATACCCATATCGCCGGGGATCTGTACGTCGGAGCGCTCGTTGTCGCCGACCATCAGCATCTGCTCGGGCAGCAGCTGTTCCTCGCGCAGGGCCAGTTCGTAGAGCTGCCCAGTGTCCTTGCGCACGCCGACTTCGCCGGAGATGTACAGCTTGTCCCACTGCAGGATCCTGGCTTTCTGCAGCATGGCGGTGATCACCGGTTGCGGCAGGAACATGTCGCTGAGCAGCACCACACGCTTGCCCAGGCGCTTGGCGTAGCGCAGCAGGGCAATGCTCTCGGGGCGCGGCGTGACGCAGGCGAACTCGGTTTCCTCCTCGCGCTGGCGCAGGGCCTGGAGGGTGCCTTTCTCGATGCCGGCCAGGCGTCCCAGTTCGTCGAAGATTTCCGCGGTGGTGATGTCGCGGCCGGCTTTTTCCCGGGCCCGGGCCTCGGCGACGGCGCGGTAGCGCAGGTACTTTTCCGCGGTGCCCTTGTCGACCCGCTGGGCCGTGAGGCGCTTGATCGATTCGGGATCGAGCAGCGGGCGCAGCAGCAGGGTATCGAAGATGTCGAAGGCGACCGTCCTGATGGCAGGATTGGCGATCTGCCGTTGCAGGTCCTGTTCACTGCGCGCCAGGTAGCTGTCGAAGCGCCAGGCTGACCAGGAGTTCGAGTGCTGGCAGCGCAGAATGGCAGGTGGCAGGCCCTGGCTGCGGCTGGTCAGCACCAGCAGGCGCTCCAGGCAATGGGCGAAGGTGCCGTCGGTCTGGCCGGCCTCTTCGGCGAAGTCATCCAGGCTGATGCCGGCTGCGAACAGCGGCGCCAGTGCCTCGCGCGAGGCCCAGAACATGCTGCCGGCGGGGAAGTGGAAATAGCTTTCCGGAATGTCGCTGATGCCCAGGCGCTGGCACCACTGATGACCCATGGCGCGGTTGGCCAACCAGGTATTGGCGACGTAGTGCAGTCGCTCGAAGTTCTGCGGATAGACGATGCCGGCCTGGCGCGACGACAACAGCTGGAAGATCGAGCGGATCTGCCGTTCGCTGCCGGCCAGGCTCTGGCACAGGTACTCGCGCCAGCCATCGGTGGCACCGTTGTTGAACAGTGATTTCTTGCTGTGCAGGTGCAACAGGTAGTCGTATTGCTGCAGTACTGCGCCGAACTGGCAGAACATCGGCGCGATGTCCCGTCCGCGGTTGGGGACGATCTCGACCTGCAGGGTGCCCTGCTGCGGCAGGTTGGCGAACTGGGCCTTGCAGGCGCGCAGTCCGACCTCGTCCTTGACCGAGACGTAGAGGTCGTAAGGGAACGGCATGTGGCTCAGGTAGCTGCGGAATTCCTCGGCCAGGTCGCTGTAGTACATGTGCAGGTGGATGGCGATGCGGCCCTCCAGGGCGTCACACGGAGCGATCTGGTAGATGTCGGTCAGTTCGGTCGGCCAGTGCGCCGCGGGTTGCGCCTGCTGCTCCAGCTGGCGCTTCCAGCGTTCGTAATGCCCCAGCCCGTTGAAGGCGAAGCCGAAGCGGCGGTAGGCGGTCAGCAACAGGCGCTCGCGCTGGGCGGGAGGAATGCGCCAGTAAATGGAGCGCCCCACCTGGTGCAGGTAGTTGCGCAGGCTGACCAGCGCTTCACCGCGCCGCCCGCGGGCCAGCCGGGAGGCGAAGCGCAGGGGTTTGGTCAGGGTCCAGGAGACCGAGCGCTGGATTTCGTCCAGCGAGCGTTGCGCACCGGCCAGCAGCGACTGGCTGTGCTCCAGATTGGCCGAGAGCCGGGCAATTTCGTTCAGCCGTTGTTGCGCGTCCTCCAGTTCCAGGCTCTGCCGGGCAATCACGAACTGCAGGCTGTCGATGGTGGCGTGGGACTCCTGCAGCACTTCGCTGTGCAGGCAGTCCTGCTGGTGCAGGGCCTCCAGGGTAGAGCGTAGTGCCTTACAGCGCTCGCTCAGCCGATCGATCCGGCTCAGGGTCTCGGGGGCGTCAAGGGGCAGTTCGTCGCTGGCCAGCCGCTGCAGCAGGTCGAAGCACTCGCGTACCTCGTCGGGAGCGCGGTCGATCAGGTCATGGCCGTCGGCGGAAAACTGGCTGTGCTGCAGGTCGGTACTGAGGAACTTCTCGATGTAATCGTCGAGCTGTGATTGTGTGGGGGCAGGCAGCCCCAGTTGTTTGCCCAGGCGCAGGATCTGCTGGGCCGGGTCGCCCATCAACTGGTCGTAACTGAGCACGGCCGCGTGCTGGCCGCGGCTGTAGCGCAGCCCCTGCAGCATGTAGTCGAGCCACAGGTAGAGCCCTTTGGCTTCGCTGAAGCCGTCGCGCTTGTGCAGCGAGCTCGCGACGCTCAACGGGTGGCGCAGGCTCAGGACGAAGGCCGGCTCGATGCCGGCCCGTTCGAACACGCGCAGCCAGAAGGGCAGCAGCAGCGAGATGCGCGGATCCTTCAAACCGAGGATCGGGGTATCGGCGAAGTATTCGCGCAGGTAGTTGAGCGCGCGTTCCTGCAAGTCGGAGCCGTCGAAGCTGGCGAGCTGCTGCGCATCCAGTGGTCGCAGCGAGTGCCAGGTATGCCCGAGCGCCCCGAGCACATCGGTGTTGATGTCGACGATTTCCTGGTCTTCCCAGAAACCGCGCTCGTTGTTGCTTTGCGCGGCCGGCATCAGGTTGTCGCCCAGGTCCACGCCCAGAGTCGTGAGCCCCCTGGCGATCGCACTGGTACCGCTGCGGTGCATGCCAAGTACGACGATGGCCCGTTGACGCTCTTGCACGCTGAATCTCCGTGGTTCTTGTTGCCGTGGTTCTTGTTATGGGCGATCTCGCCGCCCAGACAGGCGGCCCGGGGTCAGTCGAAGAGTTCGGCCTCACCCAGGCTGACGCCCAGGCGATCCTTGCCGGACAGCTCGGGTTCGCCCTGCAGCGGCCATTCGATGGCCAGCTCCGGGTCGTCCCAGGCGATGCAGCGCTCATGTTCGGGCGCCCAGAAGTCGGTGGTCTTGTAGAGGAACTCGGCGCTCTCGCTGGTGACCACGAAGCCGTGGGCGAAGCCCTCGGGAATCCACATCTGCCGCTTGTTCTCGGCGCTCAGCAGCTGGCCGACCCAACGCCCGAAAGTCGGTGAGCGGCGCCGCAGGTCGACGGCGACGTCGAACACCTCGCCCTGGACCACGCGTACCAGTTTTCCCTGCGCCTGATTGATCTGGTAATGCAGGCCGCGCAGCACGTGGCGGGCTGAGCGGGAATGGTTGTCCTGGACGAATTCGACCGTGTGCCCCAGAGCCTGCTCGAATTTGCGCTGATTGAAGCTTTCGAAGAAGAAGCCGCGGCTGTCGCCGAACACTTGGGGTTCGAGGAGCAGGACATCGGGAATCGCCAGCGGGGTGACTTTCATCAGTAGACCGTTTGCGTCAGAAGGCGTTGGAGGTAGAGGCCATAGCCGCTCTTGGCGAGCGGGGCGGCCAGGTTCTGTAGTTCCTCGGCGCTGATCCAGCCCTGGCGGAAGGCGATTTCCTCGGGACAGGCGACCTTGAGCCCCTGGCGGTTTTCCAGGGTGGCGATGAACTGGCTGGCTTCCAGCAGCGATTCGTGGGTACCAGTGTCGAGCCAGGCGTAGCCGCGGCCCATGATCTCCACCGACAGGTCGCCGCGCTCCAGGTAGACGCGGTTGACGTCGGTGATCTCCAGCTCGCCGCGGGCCGAGGGGCGGATGCTCCTGGCGATCTCGACGACGTGCTGGTCGTAGAAGTACAGGCCGGTCACCGCGTAGTTGGACTTCGGGGTGGTCGGTTTTTCTTCCAGGCTGATGGCCTTGCCGAAGCGGTCGAACTCGACCACGCCGTAGCGTTCCGGATCGTGCACGTGGTAGGCGAACACGCTGGCGCCGCTTTCGCGCTGCATGGCGTTGACCAGCAGCTCCTGGAAGTCATGGCCGTGGTAGATGTTGTCGCCCAGTACCAGGGCGCTGAGGCTGTCGCCGACGAAGTCCGCGCCGATGATGAAGGCCTGCGCCAGGCCCTCCGGGGACTGCTGCACCGCGTACTGCAGCTCTACGCCCCAACGCCTGCCGTCGCCCAGCAACTGCTGGAAGCGCGGCGTGTCCTGGGGGGTGGAGATGATCAGGATTTCGCGGATGCCCGCCAGCATCAGGGTGCTCAGTGGGTAGTAGATCATCGGCTTGTCGTAGACCGGCAGCAGTTGCTTGGACACCGAGAGGGTGGCCGGGTGCAGACGGGTGCCGGAGCCGCCGGCGAGAATGATGCCCTTGCGCTTCATGCGAGTCTTTCTCCGATCAGCTCAACCAGCATGCGCCGGACGTGGAACTGCCAGTCTGGCAGGGTAATGCCGAAGGTCGAGCGCAACCGGCTGGTATCCAGCCGGGAGTTGGCGGGACGAGGAGCGGGTAATGGGTAGTCCTGGGTCATGATCGGCAAGACGTGCTCCGCGTCGGTACGCAGCGGCAGTCCCAGCCGTGTCGCTTCGTCGATGACGAAACGGGCGTAGCCGTGCCAGCTGACCTCACCGCTGGCGGCCAGGTGATAGAGGCCGCCAAGGCTGTCGGGCTGTGGATGGGTGTTAAGCCGGGCCAGCATCTGGGCGGTGACGTCGGCGATCAGCTCGGCGCTGGTGGGCGCGCCGATCTGGTCGGCCACGATGCGCAGCTCCTCCCGCTCGTCGGCCAGGCGCAACATGGTCTTGGCGAAGTTGGCGCCGCGTGCGGCGAACACCCAACTGGTCCGCAGGATCAGGTGACGGCAGCCGCTGGCGCGGATCGCCTGCTCGCCGGCCAGTTTGCTCCGGCCATAGGCGTTCAGCGGAGCCGTCGGGTCTTCTTCGCGAAAGGCCGGGCCTTCGCGGCCATCGAATACGTAGTCGGTGGAGTAGTGCACCAGCCAGGCGTCCAGCTCCCGGGCCAGTTCGGCCAGCAATCCGACCGCCTCGGCGTTCACCCGCTGAGCCCGCTCGCTCTCGGCTTCCGCCTTGTCCACTGCGGTGTAGGCCGCCGCGTTGACGATCAGGGAAGGGCGCTGAGCCCGCACCAGCGCGCGCAGGCCGTCGAGGTCTTCCAGGTTGCCGAGTTGGCGGTCGCAGGCCGTCACCCGCCCCAGGGGCGCGAGGGCGCGCTGCAGCTCCCAGCCCACCTGGCCGTTGCTGCCCAGAATCAGGATGTCTTTCATGCGTACTGCTGGCTGAGCCACTCCCGATAGGCGCCGCTGGCGACGTTCTCGACCCAGGCCTGGTTGTCCAGGTACCAGCGCACGGTCTTGGCGATGCCGGTCTCGAAGGTCTCCGCCGGCTTCCAGCCCAGTTCACGCTCCAGCCGGGAAGCGTCGATGGCATAGCGCCGATCGTGGCCGGGGCGGTCCTTGACGAAGCTGATCTGCTCGCGATAACTGCGACCATCGGCGCGCGGCGACTCGCGGTCGAGGCTGTCGCAGATGTGGTGGACCACGTCCAGGTTGGCTTTCTCGTTCCAGCCACCGACGTTGTACGTCTCGCCCACCTGACCGGCTTCCAGTACCCGGCGAATGGCGCTGCAGTGGTCCTTGACGTACAGCCAGTCGCGGATCTGCTGGCCGTCGCCGTAGATCGGCAGGGGCGCGCCGGCCAGGGCGTTGCGGATCACAAGGGGAATCAGCTTCTCGGGGAAGTGATAGGGCCCGTAGTTGTTCGAGCAATTGGTGGTCAGGACCGGCAGGCCGTAGGTGTGGTGGTAGGCGCGGACCAGGTGGTCGGACGCGGCCTTGGACGCCGAGTAGGGGCTGTTGGGCTGGTACGGGTGCTGTTCGGTGAAGGCCGGCGCCTGGGGCTCCAGGGTGCCGTAGACCTCGTCGGTGGAGACGTGGAGGAAGCGGAACTGCGCTCTGGCTTCTTCCTCCAGTGCGTTCCAGTAGGCACGCACTGCTTCGAGCAGGTGGAAGGTGCCGACCACGTTGGTCTGGATGAAGTCTTCCGGGCCGAGGATCGAGCGGTCCACATGGGACTCGGCGGCGAAGTTCAGCACCGCGCGGGGCTGGTACTGCTCCAGCAGTGCGGCGACCAGGCGGGTGTCGCCGATGTCGCCGTGAATGAAGTGGTGACGGGAGTCGCCGTCAAGGCTGGCGAGGTTCTCGCGGTTGCCGGCGTAGGTCAGCTTGTCCAGGCTGACGACGGTCTCGTCCTGGCCAGCCAGCCAGTCGAGCACGAAATTGGAGCCGATGAAGCCGGCGCTTCCTGTTACGAGGATCGTCATGGGGGGTCACAGCCTCTGAATGAGCGATGCGGCAACCAGTCCGAGGTTGCCGGGAAGCGTTTGTCGGTAAACCCCTGACTGGCTGATCAGCGACAGCTTGCGATACAGCGGTGCGTTGCGCGCACTGCCGAACAACTCGAGGATCTGCTGGTTCTCCTGGGTCAGGTGCTCCCTGAAGTGAGAAACGGCCTCCAGATTCACGTCGTTCCAGTGTCGGAACGTTCCCTTGAGCATGCGTTGCAGACGAACGAATCGGTCCTTGACGCTCGAATTCGAGCCTATCAGGTTATTGCCGTGCTGGCGGTAGTTGATCGCCGGATGTTCGTCGTAATGCACCTTTCCGCCGCATCCGCTGACCAGGATATAGGCCCACCAGTCATGGGAAATGATCGGCACGTGGCGCGGCGTACGGCAGAGCAGCTCCGCCGTCAGTCCATTGAACAGCATGGTGTTGCCGCCAGCGATGCTCTGCACCAGGGCATTGGCGAAGCTGGGCGCACGACGGAACAGCGGCGACAGGCCGATGGGCTGCCCGGCGGAGTCGATCAGTCGGGTCCTGGAGCAATAGAGCAGGGGGCGATCGGACTGTTGCGACATCGCCCAGGCAAGGCCGCGTTGCAGCTTGTCGGGCTCCCACAGGTCATCCTGGTCGCAGAAGGCGAAGAAGTCGGCTTCTTCCCTGGCACGCCCGATCGCAGACAGGAAGTTGGCGGCAAAGCCCTGGCGTGGGCCGGCATGGACGTGCAGGCGGTCGTTGCCAAGCCTCTGCCGATACTCCTGCAGGATAGCCAGCGTCGCATCACTGGAACCGTCGTCCGAGGCATGAATGACCCAGTCCTGGCACGTCTGGGCGATCAGAGATTCCAACTGCTCGCGAAGGTAGGCGGCGCCGTTGTAGGTCGAGAGCAGTATCGCGACCCTGGCTGAGCGGTTGGGGGTTGTGCAAGACATGGCGAGAGCCGAATGCTGTCTTTTCAAAGCGGCATCCCCTGCTTCTTATTAGTTATTTATCGCTTATATGACGCAGGATAAGTGTCTACGTTGCGGGCCGGCAACCCCGTATGCGGATGACTGGTCAGTCAATTTAGCTCCGGATCAGGTGGCGGATTCAAAGCCACCTGCCGGTCAATCCGGCGGCAGCTCAGAGCTGCCTGACCAGCTCGATGAAGCGGGCCCGGACCCTGTCTTCGGCAAACAGGGTCCTGCAGCGCTGTAGCGCCCCTTGCCCGAGCGATGCGAGATGTGCTGGATCGTTAAGCAGGCCCATGATCGCTTCCGCCAGTTTTTCCGGATTGCCGGCCTCCACGGTCACTGCCGCTTCCTCGTTCGGGGCGACCCAGTTCACGCCAGTCTCCAGCCAGCAGTTGATCACCGGCCTGGCGCAGGCCATGGCATCCAGCTGGGCAATTCCGAATGCCTCGGAGTAATAGACCGACGGGAACAGGAACACCCGTGAGTTGCGGATCAGGTGGTACTTGTCGACATCGCTGACGAAGTCATTGATGAAGTGCATTCGCTCCGGGAATTCCTCGGCGAGCTTCCAGAAGCGCTGTTCCTCGGGGCCGACGCCGAATACCAGCAGATTCACCTGGGCGCCATTTGCCATCAATTGGCGAAAGGCGGCATCCAGCGCTTCGGTGCCCTTGTAGCTCACCAGCCGGCCAAAGAACACGCAGTAGCCTTCGCGTTCGAAATGCTCGGGTAGAACGTATCTTGCCGAGCCGGCCAGGCAACGCTCCACGTGCTGCAGGTCCACGGTGTAAGGCAGCGGCGCTATTTCCCGGGTAATGTCGCGCAGGACTTCGGAATGCTGTCGCAAGGCTGGACTGCCGGTGATGACGAGGTCGGCCCGGCGCACGGCAAAACGGTCGAACAGATAGGTCAAACGCTTGAGATAGCGTTGGCGGTAAACGTCGCAGTGATAGCTGACGACGGTCTTGCCGTTGATCAGCCAGGCACCCAGCCACAGTGCCAGGCTGGCGGAAGGGAACTGCAGGTTGATATGGGTGATATCGGCTTTTCGCGCCAGCAGCAGGAAATGCCAGAAGAAGGCGAAGCTCAGGGGAACCGACAGCAGATTGCCCAGCGATGCGGCGCGCAGGACGCGTATGCCGTCGATCGATTCATTCTGGCTGCGCATCAGGCGCTGGTTGGCGCAGCAGAGCACGGTGACCTCGTGCCCGCTCTCGCTGTACCAGTGGGCGTATTGCTTGACGGCCGTTTCGATTCCGCCGGTAGAGGGTGCATAGTACTTGTTGACCAGCAGGACTCGTTTGTTCGCCATGTTTCGTCTCGCGAGGGCATCGTTCAGCTTAGCGGCGGATAGGACAAAGGAAAGGCGCAGGAAGTTACATGCCCTGCGTGGACTCTCGCGGTCAGTCAGGCATGGCCGACATGCCGATACACGTCCAGCGTCTTCCTCGCGCAGGCATCCCAGGAATACTGACGGGCGCGTTCCACACCGAGCTTGACGCGATGCGCGGTGTTTTCCGGTTGCTCCAGCAGTTCGATCATCGCTGCGGCTATCGCTTCGCTTTGCGTGGGATCGACGAGCAGGGCCGCATCGCCGGCCACTTCCGGCAGCGAGGTGGTATTGGAGGTGATGACGGCGCAACGGGCCGCGAATGCTTCGATCACCGGCAGTCCAAAGCCTTCGTAGAGTGACGGGAAGACCAGCGCAGCGGCACTCTGCAACAGCGCGTGCACCGTCGTGCCTGGCAGATACTCGAAACGGCGGCCTTCGCCCCGTCGCTCCAGTGCGTCGAGTTCGGCAAGCAGGGCGTCGGACTTCCAGCCAGTACGACCAACGATGACCAGTGGATGCTGGCGACGCATGGCTGCGGGCAGCGACTGGTGCGCCTGAAGCACGCGGAGCAGGTTCTTGCGAGGTTGCAGGGTACCGATGAACAGAAAGAAGCCTGGCTGCAGGCCGAGCTTGGCCAAGGTCTGGTCGATCAGCGGCCTGGGCATTTCCTCGAAGTATTCCGGCGAAACTCCCAGGGGGGTTACCGAAATTCGCTCGGGTGCAATGCCCAGATGCTCGACCAGATCGCGCTTGCTGTACTCGGAGATGGTGATGATGTGGTCTGCACTGTGCACCGTGCGGGTAAACAGCCAATTCTTCAGTGCCCGCAGATTGGCAGCGGCCCACTCCGGATGCAGCAGTGGTATCAGATCCATCACGTTGGCGACCACCGGCGTTCCCGCCAGCCGGGGGATATGGTGGTCAGTGGCGTGGAACAGATCGACCTGCTCTGCAACCTGCCGCGACAGGTTGCGCGGCGCACCCAGTAGCGTGCTGCGCAGCGCATGGGTGGAGAATCGAACTCCCAGGTGCGCAGGGGTGCCGCAATCCAGCGCTGGCAGAGACTGTCCGAAGGCGAATGGGCGCAATGACAGGTCGGCGCCGGGCTGCCGTGCCTGCTGGCTCAACGCGTGCCACAGGGCACGGGTATAGACCCCGATTCCATCGAGATGACCAGCAGCGCTGCCTTTGGCCCAGACGGTAACTCCCAGACCAACGCGCATGCGGGTCTCCTGGTTGAATAGACGAGGGAAAGCGTGGGCGCGTCCGGTCGACGCGCCCCGAGCAGTGGCTTAGAACGAGAATCCTGCTTCGTTGCGACGCAGGTCGGCCTCGACCATCATCTTGCACAGCTCTTCCAGGCTGGTCTTGGGCTCCCAGCCCAGGGTCTTGCGGGCGTGCGCCGGATCGCCGATCAGCAGTTCCACTTCGGCCGGGCGATAGAACTTCGGATTGATACGCACCAGGGTCTTTCCGCTGGCCGCGTCGATGCCGACTTCGCTCTCGGCGCTGCCTTCGAAGCGGATTTCGATGCCGGCAGCCTTGAAGGCCATGCTCACGAAGTCGCGGACAGTCTCGGTGCGGTTGGTGGCCAGGACGAAAGTGTCCGGCTCGTCAGCCTGCAGCATGCGCCACATGCCCTCCACGTACTCCTTGGCGAAGCCCCAGTCGCGTTTGGCGTCCAGGTTGCCGAGTTCCAGTACGTCCAGCTTGCCGAGTTTGATCTTGGCAACGGAGTCGGTGATCTTGCGGGTGACGAATTCGCGGCCACGCAGCGGCGACTCGTGGTTGAACAGGATGCCGCTGCTGCCGAAGATGCCGTAGCTCTCGCGATAGTTGATGGTGATCCAGTGCGCGTAGAGCTTGGCGACACCATAGGGACTGCGCGGATAGAACGGCGTGTCTTCCTTCTGCGGAATAGCCTGGACCTTGCCGAACATTTCCGAGGTCGACGCCTGGTAGAAGCGGATCTTCGGATTGACGATGCGGATCGCTTCGAGCAGGTTCAATGCACCCACGCCAGTGATTTCGGCGGTAGTGGCAGGCTGGTCGAAGGACACGCCGACGAAGCTCTGTGCCGCCAGGTTGTAGACTTCGGTGGCCTGGGTGTTCTGCAGCAGACGGATACTGGCGGAGAGATCGGTCAGATCATATTCGACCAGGTGCAAGTTCGGATGCTGGCTGATGCCCAGTTCGTCGATGCGCCAGAAGTTGACGGAGCTGGTCCGGCGATAGGTTCCGTAGACGGTGTAGCCCTTCTCCAGCAGCAGTTGCGCCAGGTAAGCGCCATCCTGTCCAGTAATGCCGGTAATCAGTGCGGTTTTCATAGATCCTCCTGCTTAGCTCCTTCGTAGTGCTGTTTCAAATAGTGTTGTGCTTGCTTTTCTTGAGGAATGGTTCTTCGACGAAACGATAGGTGAACGCCGAAATCGTCACTCCGATGGCCATCATGGCCATGCAGGTGAGGGCGAATGCCGTGGGTGATTGGGGCTGTTCGAACAGCCGAGCCATGATGCGCACCACGAAGTAGTTGACGCCCAGATGCCACAGATAGAAGGAGTAGCTGACTTTGCCCACCAGCTGGAACGATGGCATGGCCAGTCGATCCGGGAAGCGCTTGCTCACGACGAAATAGAGGAACACGGGATAAATCGTGAAGATCATGACCGGAACGCGAACGTTCTTCTGAACAAGCTCCGGGCCACCGAGAAGATAGTAGCCGGTTGCCGCGATACCGATAAGCAGCGCCAGCAGACTGCCCGACCGGCTGAACAGGGGTGCCAGCCAGGTACCACTGAAGTCTTCCAGCGAGCGGCTGAGCGCGCCCAGCCAGAATGCCAGTACGAACACCGCATCGGTGCCGCCTGCGCGAATCTGAAAGGGATCCATGAACAGCAGGATCACGGCAACGGCGAACAGCGTGACGTAGCGGAATCGAGCCAGTGCGGCTACCAGTGGCAGGCAGAGATAGAACAGCCACTCCCAGCGCAATGTCCAGATCGTATTGATCCGCAGGTACATGTCCTTGGTGAACACATCGTTGACGTCGCCGGTGCTGGCGACCACCTTGCCAAATCCGAAGCCGAAGTTACGGAACAGGCTGAGCAGTTGCTGCGCCGTGGGAACAGGCAGCCCGCCGATGATCCAGTCGAGCACGCTGAACGTGGCGATGACCACGAGCATGATCGGGACCAGTCGACGGATACGCTTGATGAAAAATGTATTGCCATCGTACTTGCCGGCTTTGATCTGGCTCCAGAACAGGTGCCCGGTGAGCATGAAGAACAGCAGTACGCCGAGCTCGCCCATGGAGGCGGCCATCACCTGCTTGGGCGCAAGACCGAAGTACATCGTCGAGTGCGCGCCAAACACCAGGAACGCAGCCATGCCCCGCAGCACCTCCAGGGAACTCGAGAAGCCGGACTGCTGTGTTTCATGGATTCCCAGGCGCTTGCCCAGCAGCGTCAGCAGCAGGCAGGCAAGAAGGAAATTGACGATGGTCAGAAGCAGATAGGAGAGCTCGACCCACATCCTCAGGCGTCCTGCTTAAGGGAGTTGTACATCGACTCGAGGATCTGCTTGAGATCCGGCAGCCTGGGATTGGCCTGGAGCAGCTCGTGCAGCCGGTGATGGTCACCCACCAGGCGCCAGACCTCGTTCTTGCGCACGAACTTGTCTGACACTTCGATGGCCGGACGATAGCCACTGATCTCGGTCAGGCAGTCGAGTACGTCGTAACCGGTCCAGCCACGACCGGCGCACAGGTTCACCGTGAACGGGTCCTGGTGATTCCTGGACATCAGCTCTGCCAGCATCCAGGCGCAGCGATGGACGTCGACATAGTCACGAACCGAATTGATATTGCCCAGCTTCAGTTCAGGGGCCCGGTCGACGAAATGGCGGACGATCTTCGGAATCAGGAAGGATTCGGCCTGCCCCGAGCCAATGATGTTGAACGGGCGGACGATGTGGATCTTCAGGTCGTCGGAATACTGCCTGGCGAGCATTTCCATGACCATCTTGCTGTAGGAATAGTGATTGGACGGGTTGTACGCCAGGTCCTCGGAGAGGAATTCCACGTTCTGGTTGCCATAGACCCCCGCTGTGCTGGCCAGCAGCATGGTCGGACGCTTGATCTGGGCGGCCAGCACTGCTTCGAACAGGTTCTCCGAGCCCAGAACGTTGACGCCGTAGATCTGCTGACTGTCGCCATGCGTGACCAGGGCGATGGCAGCAAGATGGACGATCCAGTCGGGCGCGAACTCTTCAATGGTTCGCGTCAGCGAGTCCTTGTCGGAGAGTGAAATCGGAACAAGATCCTGGGTCCTGGTGCCCATCGAGGTGCCGAGCACGGTCGCACCACGCTCCTTCAGCTCATTGATCAGGTACTGGCCGATGAAGCCGCTGCCACCGGTAACGAGAACGCGGGAGCCTTTCATGCTTTGTCCTCCGATTTGCCTTGGGCTATCTGTTTGAAATAGCCAGTGAGGTTGATCGCGCATTCTTTCCAGGTGATGGTGTGCCATTCGTCCTGGATGCGTTGTTCACGCCGCTTCAGTTCGTCGGGGTTGCTGGAATAGAAGGCGATGCGATCCGCCCAGCGGACGACATCCCAGGGATGGATGAACTCGACCAGATCTCGTCCGGTTTCGCGCAGCGGCGGGACATCCGAGGTCAGGCAGAACTTGCCGTAACCCAGGCTTTCGGGAAGTGTCAGGCTCCAACCCTCGTAGAGGCTGGACAGCAGGGTGAACTGGCAGTGGCGATAGAGCACGTCCAGCTGCTGGTCGCTGGTACGCAGGATCAGCAGGCGTCCTTTCACCCGCTCGTCACGCATGATCACCTCGAACAGGTCCTGGGCTTTCCAGCCTGGGCCGCCAACGAAGACCATCTGGGGCAGATTCTCCACGCCATCCTCGAGCAGTTTGAGGTAGGCCTTGTAGAGGGTCTCGTGATTCTTGCGGATTTCCAGGGTGCCGACACTGAGGATGAAGGGACCGGTCACGCCCATCTCCTGCAGCAATTGCTGGTCCAGGGAGTAATCGGTGTGCGGCGCGATATCCGAACCGAACTTGATGGGCAGGCCATCGATGACGTCCCAGCCATGGTCCTTCTGCCATTTCTGCCCATCGATCATGGCGGTTTCACCGCCGTAGATGATCTTGTCGCTCGCCAGACCCGCCAGATAGAAGAACTTCTGATACCAGTCGAAGGCTTCCTTGGCATGAAGGTGCGGCGTATTCAGCGGCGTCAGATCGTAGATGATCTGAGCGAAGTGGAAGGGCGATTGACGCTTGGCCTTGATGATCTCGGACAGCGGCTTCGGATCCCAATTGATGCCGGCGGAGAACACCATGTCATCGCGGCCGAACGGAAGTTTCTGCGCAGCGCCATCCAGCAGCGCCTGGGCCTCGATACGGACATCTCCCTGACCGAGGGAAGCATCCTGGTTGCGCTTGTATTCTTCGTCCGTCAAGGCATGCGCCGGAATGTTGCCGCTGCGCTTTGCATAATTGATCGCCATATCCCGCAGCGCTCTGGGCAGGATGCTGACGAAATAGGCTGCCGCGGTTTTGAGTCGGCCGCGGCGGCTGAGCGCCGGAGATGCCAGATAGGCCAGGGCCGGAATATGCGGTTGAAGAACAGGGGCTGGGCCTGCGCTGCCACTGATGCTGCTGTAATTGGGAATTCGATGAGCCTCGCCCAGGGCTTCCTTTTCGCTCCAGAACTTCTGGAAGTTCGAATAGGCCTTGTTTACGTCTGAATCTTCGAACAGCCAGTGCAGACGCTCACGAGGGATCTCGAAGTATTGCCCTTCGTGGAAAGCAAAGAAGCGCACACCTGGCACCAGTTTTTCCAGGTGGTGCGCAAGAATCAGCTCCGATCGAATAATGCCCGTCACGCCCCCGCGCCACACCGCGTAGGAAAGCGTCAGATCGACCCACAGGCGATTGGTACTACGGCGGGACTGGGCGATGGTGGCGAAGCTTTGAATCGCCGCCAGGACATCGCTGCCGCATTTCTCCCAGGAAGTGCCTGTCCAGTTGTCGCGAATATTCAATTCTCTTTCGCGCAGGGCTTCCGGGTTGTTGCTGTAGAACTCGATGCGCTCCGCCCAGCCCATCACATCCAGCGGATGGATGTAGTCAGGGAATTCGCCGCCGATCTCTCGCAGCGGTTCGACATCGGATGCCAGGCACAGCTTGCCGTAGCTCAGCCCTTCGGGCATCGGCAAGCTCCAGCCTTCGTAGAAGCTTGGCAGCAGGGTAAACAGGCAGTTGCGGTAGAGTGCATCCAGCTCGGCGTCACTGGGCGACAGGATCAGCAGCTTGCCCGCTACGCGCGGGTCCCGCTTGATGGTGTCGATCAGGTCGCCCGTGCGCCAGCCGGGTTTGCCGGCAAACACCATGGTGGGCAGGTTTTCTGCGCCCCGCTCGATCAGCGACACATAGGCCTTGTAGAGCGTGTCATGGTTCTTGCGGACTTCGATGGTGCCGACGGTCAGAACGAACGAGCCCTTGATGCCAATGTTTTCGAGAAGTTGCTGGTCATCGCGCTCCCCCGCTTTCTTGGTGAGATCGGTGCCGCCATAAGGAATGGCGATGCTCGGTGGCGTCGGCCAGCCGAACTTCCTTTGGTAATACTCGCCATCGCGTTGCGGGCTGCGACCGCCATAGAGGATGAAGTCGCAATTCTCCGAAATCCATTGGAAATAGGTACGGAAGCTTTCTTCTTCCTGGGGGCGATATAGATGGTGGGTGGATTCCCCCAGCAGGATGGTGTCGTAGCACATGTAGGCCAACGCGACGCCCGGCTCTCTCTCTTTCACCTGCGTATAAAAATGCTCCTTGCCACTGTCCAGCCATCCCAGGCTGACGACCAGGTCACCGCTCTTGTATGGGTAGCTGAGCGGCTCGGCTGACGCTGCAGGCGCACTGGTGGCTCCCGGCGTCTGCTGTGGCACGCTGGGTAATATCTTGCGCAGCCAGGTATTGGTGCGGATAGCAGCAGCCAGCACCTTGCGCGGCAGCCAGCTCAGCGCCAGCCCCGCAGGTTGGTAGCGATAGGGCAGTGCACTTGCCGCCAATAGCAGCGCTCGCTCCAGGCGCAGGGAGCGGCTGGGTGTTTCTGCCTGAAGATCGGACAGGTAGTTGTCGACCTTGCTGCTCTGCTCCGCAGCTTCCAGCTTGGCCAACTGCCGGCCTTTCTGGTTGCGGGTTTCCAGATATCGCTCAGCGACATTCTGATCGCCATGCAGCCACAGCAGTTCTCGTTTATCGATTTCGACGAATCGTCCGCTGCTGAACATGCTGAAGCGCAATTCGGGGAACTGTCGGTTCAGGGCGGCGGCGACTTCCAGTTCTGCGCGCACTATCCCTACCACACCACCGGGCCACTGCATGGAAGTCGTAATATCAAGCCAGATGCTGTTCGTCTTCAAAGTACTTTCCTGATTCTGAATTTCTGATTCCACAATTACTTTTTTCAGCTATGTTTTTTATGCAATAGCCTGGAAGCAAACCTGAGTGGGGCCGTGACTTTCCATGATGTGCTGTTCAGCAGGCTGTGGTACTTGAAGAGAGTATCCTGCTGGGCCGCTGTTACGCTCTGAAGTTCAGCGCGGATGTCTGCCTGCTCGCGTTCATTGTTCGCTCGTGCTTCTTCACGCTCTTCTTGAGCTCGCGCCAGTTTCAATGTCAGTTCCCTCTCCGAGCTGCGAAGAAGCTCTTCGGCTTCTAGTGTGTCTTTCAACACCGCTCCCAGGCGAGCAACTTCCTGCTTCAACTGGTCCAGCTCGCCGAATTGAGTCGCGATATGAGCTTCCAGACGATCATTCTCAGTCTGCAGGGCCATGGCTTGTTGCCGGGCTTCTGCGGCCTGCCATTCCAGCGTGACGGCTTCGTGTGTCCGGAAGCCGTCGAAGACATTGGGTGGGGTCAGAAAAGCAGCGGCAAGCTCTTCATGCTCGGCAGCAAGATAAAAGCGGTTCAGTCCGTCGAAGTACACGCAGCGATAGCGGGCGGCCAGCAGTTTGTGCTCCCACTTCGAATGACTCTCGACCTGGGACAAGGGTAGCGTCGACTCGATCAGAACAATCCAGGGTCGGATAGTGTCGAGATCCAGTCCCTCGAGTACCAGTTCTTCGGCACCCTCTACGTCGATCTTGAGAAAGTGGATCGGATCGGCCCGGTGTCGCATGCAGATATCGGTCAGGCGTTCGGTCGCAACCGTCCGGGTCGTGTACGAGAACCCGTGCTCGCTTAGGTTTCTCTCGGCGGCTTCCTTGTCAAAGGTCGAAAGCCCGGTGTCGGCGAATTCATAAATCAGTAATTCACTGTTCTGGTCCGAGGCGCCAACCTGCAGATTGATATCGCGCGTCCGGACGGCCTCCAGTCTCTCGAACCATTGGGGAATGGGGTCGATATTGATGCCATGCCAACCGCGCTCATAGAAGAGCTTGGTCACCGACAGGTGATCAGGGTCGTTGGCTCCGACGTCGACATAGAATCCGGCGTCGACAGATTTCAGCGCTCTCCAGAGCATGATGTCTTCGAAGTTCTGCGCGTAAGAAACCAGGCTCAAATTCTTTCTACCTCGATGCGAGAGTCGATCCAACTGCTGCCGACGAACAGGTCCTTGGTGCTGTTGACCACGTTGAATACCAGGGCGAGGTCCCGCCATTCATAGTTGGCGGTGTAGTGCGTGTCCTTGTCGACCAGGGCCAGTTGGATGGAATAGCTGCCTACGCCCAGCACTGCATCGAAGTTTGCGCGGAACTCGTAGCGGCCCTGGACACAGGGATGCTCGATCACCTGTCTGGTATGCCAGGTGTTGGTGCCAAAGATGATCTGGCCGAGGCGGTCCCTGATGCCGTATCCGAGCACAAGCGACTCAATGGGTGAGTTGACCACGACCTGAACGACCAGTGAGACGGGTTCGCCGACCTCTATGAACTCGACGGGTTGTCCTTTGGCATTGCGCAATTCGACACTGTCGATTGTCGCTTCGCCGGTACCCGATGTCGTCTGCGTCTTGCCGTCGTCCCGCTCCACCGTGCGTATGGTGGAGTTTTCTTTCTCCGCAACCAGGGCGCTGTAGAAGTCCATGACTTCTTCGGGGGAACCATCCTTGAGGGCGATACCCTTGTCGATGAGGATCGCTCGACTGCACAGTGCCTGGATGGACGCGCGATCGTGGGAAACCAGTAGCAACGTTGTCCCCTGTTCCTGATACTCCTTGATCCTGGCAAAACTCTTGTGCTGGAAGTAGGAGTCACCAACGGACAATGCTTCGTCGATGATCAGGATGTCGGGGCGAAACGCAGTGGCTACGGCAAAGGCGACGCGCATCTGCATACCGCTGGAGTAGGTTCTGACCGGTTCGTCGAAATATTCGCCGACCTCGGCGAATGCCTCGATATTGGCCATCTCCGCCTCGATCTGGGATCTGGAGAAGCCCATCAGCCCAGCCGCGTGCAGGACGTTATTGCGCCCCGTCAGCTCCGGGTTGAAGCCCATGCCCAATTCGAGGATGGCGGCAATTCGCCCCGATACCTGGACGCTACCATCACTGGGCTGGAGTGTGCCGGTAATGATCTTGAGCAATGTGCTCTTGCCCGCGCCGTTCTGGCCGACTAGCCCGATAGCTTCTCCTGGCTGAATGTCGAACGATACTCCGTTGAGCACCCAGTGCTCTTCGCGGGCGCGTGTGCGGATATTGAACCAGCTCAATACTCGAAGCCATTCGCTCGCATAGGTGCGATAGGCCTTTTTGATGCCTTTGACTTTCAACAGGCTCATAGCGCATCAACCATTTCAGCGCTGGCGCGACGGAACATGAAGAGCCCCAGCAACAAAAGCATGAATGAGCACAGGGCGATATAGGTGAGCTGTGCGATATCGGGTGCACTGCCATAAACCAGAGCGTCGTGGTAGCCGCGGACAATGGGATACAGGGGATTGAAGCTGAGTGCCTGCTGGGCCCATGCCGGAATTATGTTTTCCGGATAAACAATGGGAGTGAACCAATATACGAGCTGAAGCAGGATCGGCGTGACCTGGCCAATATCGCGGATAAAGACATTCAATACTCCCAGAATCAATCCAATGCCAAGGGAAAGCATGAGGACCACGAAGGTCAACGGAATGATCCAGAGCGCATAGAGGGTGAGCTCGTGCCGAAGCGTCAGGAACACCACGATTGCCGCAAGCAGCAGAACGAGATAGTTCATGACGCTCGAGCCCACCACGATCGCCGGTAATGCGATGCGCGGGAAGCGCATCTTCTTCATCAGGTTCCCGTGCTCGATAAACAGATTGAGGCATCGAGAAATGATTTCAGAAAACAGGCTCCAGGCAAGCGTGCCGGCAATCAGGTAGATGGCATAGGAGTATTTGTTTTCAATACCGGGCAGCTTCGCTGACAGCACGTTGGAAAGAATCAGCGCATAGATGGCCACCTGAACCAGCGGATGGATAATCATCCAGAGGCCGCCCAGGCGACTGCGCGCGAACCGTGTGGCAAATTCGTTTCGAACGGATGAGATGATGAAGCTTCGGTAGTGCCAAAGGCTCCGGAGCATCCCGAACATGTGTACTCCTACTGCGTCTTCTGGGCGTGCGGCTGAATGCGCTGGACACTGGGCTGCTGCAGGATAGCCCGGAACCGAAAGGGCACGAGAGCCCTTCCGGCGGGAACCTGGCACCCAGCGGGTTGACTAGCGTTCGGCGCGACCGTAGTTGTCTGCGAACCGCACGATATCATCCTCGCCGAGATAGTCGCCGCTCTGAACCTCAATCAATACGAGGTCGATGACGCCGGGGTTTTCAAGCCGGTGCTTGTGTCCGGCCGGAATGAACGTCGACTCGTTGCTGTTGAGCATCCGAGTGCTTTCGCCGTTGACGACCTTGGCCATGCCGGTCACCACGATCCAGTGCTCGCTGCGGTGATGGTGCATTTGCAGCGAGAGGGATGCTCCGGGCTTGACCACGATGCGCTTGATCTTGAAGCGATGGCCTTCTTCCAGGGTGGTGTAGGTGCCCCATGGACGATGAACGGTACGGTGCAGCAAATGCGCGCAATGGCCGTTCTTCTTCAGCTGGGCAACGATCTGCTTGACGTCCTGGGTGTGCTCCTTGTGGGCGATCAGCAGGGCATCGGGGGTGTCCACCACGATCAGGTTCTGCACGCCCACCAGCGCGGCCAGGCGTTCCGGGCTGTGCACGTAGTTGTTGTGCGCGCCGTGCACCAGCACTTCGCCCTCGAAGCGGTTGCCCTCCGCATCTTCCGCGGTCAGCTCGCTCAGCGCGTTCCAGGAGCCGATGTCGCTCCAGCCCAGGTCACAGGGGACCGTGGCAACCTTCTTCGAGCGTTCCATCAGGGCATAGTCGATCGAGATGTCCGGCACCTTGCCGAACAGGTCGCTGTCCAGGGTCAGGCAGCGATGGGCCGGGCCCTCCGCCAGTCGGGAGCCCTCGATTGCCTGCGCGACGGCGTCATGAACGTCGGGTGCATGGGTGCGCATTTCGGCGATCAGCGTGCCGACATGGAAGCAGAACATCCCCGAATTCCAGAAATAGTTGCCGGCCGCGAGGTATTCCTCGGCCTTTTCCTGTGTCGGCTTTTCGACGAAGCGTTTGACCTGCAGGCCGCCTTCAAGGGCAAGGCTGTCGCACTCGATATAGCCGAAGCCGGTTTCCGGATATTGCGGCTGGATACCGAAGGTCACGAGCCAGCCCTGGGAGGCAAGGGCCGCGGCGCGCGCGACGGCGTCGGCGAACGCATCGTTGCGCTGGATCAGGTGGTCGGCGGGCAACACCAGCATCACCGCATCGGGGCCGTGGGTCTGCTCCAGCTGCAGCGCAGCGGAGATGACGGCTGCCGCGGTGTTGCGACCGAACGGCTCCAGCACGTAGCTGAGGCAGCCGGCGGTGGCCTTGAGCTTGCGGTACTCGTCTTCGGTCTTGAAGAACAACTCGCGATTGGTGACGGTCATGACTTCTGTCACGCCATCCAGAGCGACTGCGCGCAGCAGTGTCTTTTGCAAGAGATTCTGCCCATCCGGCAGAGTCATGAAAGGCTTCGGATGAGCCTCACGGGAAACCGGCCATAGCCGACTGCCTGCACCGCCACAGATGATCACTGGGATCAGCATTGATCGTGTCCTTTGAAAAATTTCGTCCTTTGCAGCGTCGCCGGAATCGCATTGCTTTCTGGCGGGGCGAGCGCTGCAGAAGATACACAAGGAACCTTGTCGCTCAAAGCACGGGCTGGGTGGAAACGCCTCGGCTGCAACTTAAGCGGGATTGGACAGGTTATCGGGTGATACGTTCCCTGAAAGCGTAGGGTAAAACCCGGCTCCACGTAAGATGTGGCTAATTGATATTGTTTAGCCTGTAGCGTTGGATTATTCGAGGGCAGAAACGAAAAAAGGCCCGCATGACTGCGGGCCTTTCGAAGATGGTGCCGGCACCAGGAGTCGAACCCGGGACCTACTGATTACAAGTCAGTTGCTCTACCAGCTGAGCTATACCGGCAAGGAGGGCGGCCATTATAGCCAGCCCGCCCCGGGTGTAAACCACTGATTTTTCAGTGTGATGCCGGTCTCGCTCAGTGACCGCCCGCCGTCGCGGCGCCGGGCTTGGCGCCGAAGGGCGGTTTGGCCAGGCAGATGACCACCAGCATGGCGAGGAACAGCCAGCCCAGCAGGGTGAAGTAGTCGATGGTGCTGATCATGTAGGCCTGGCTTTCCACCATGCGCTCCAGCAGCGCGGCGCTGTGCTGGCCGGGGCCGCCCAGCTGTTCGACGGTGGCGCGGGTGGCCGGGTCGTACTGGCTGAGGTTCTCGGTCAGGTAGGCGTGGTGCATGGTGGCGCGGCGGTTCCAGATCCAGGTGGTGAGGGACGCGGCGAAGCTGCCGGCCAGGGTCCGCAGGAAGGTTGCCAGGCCCGAGCCGTCGGCGATCTGGTCCGGCGGCAGGTCGGAGAGCAGGATGCTGAGGATCGGCATGAAGAAGAACGCCACGCCCAGGCCCATGAACAGCTGCACCAGGGCGATGTGCATATAGTCGACTTCGGTGGTGAAGTCGGCGCGCATGAAGCAGGTCGCCGCCATCGCCAGGAAGGCCAGGCCGGCCAGCAGGCGCAGGTCGAAGTTGTTCGCGTAGCGTCCGACGAGCGGTGACAGGAAGACCGGCAGGATGCCGATCGGCGCCGCTGCCAGGCCGGCCCAGGTCGCTGTGTAGCCCATCTGCGTCTGCAGCCACTGGGGCAGCAGCAGGTTCATGCCGAAGAAGCCGGCGTAGCCACCGACCAGCGCCAGGGTTCCCACCGTGAAGTTGCGGTGCACGAACAGTCGCAGATTGACGATCGGGTGCTTGTCGGTCAGCTCCCAGATCACGAAGACCGCCAGGGCGATCACTGCGATCACCGTGCCGCCGATGATGAAGCCGGATTCGAACCAGTCCAGGTCATTGCCCTTGTCGAGCACGATCTGCAGAGCGCCGACGCCGATCACCAGCATCGCCAGACCCATGTAATCCATCGGTGCGTGCTTGATCACCACCGGGCGGGCGCGCAGTTGCTGGTAGACCACCATGGCGGCGAACAGGCCGATGGGCACGTTGATGAAGAAGATCCACGGCCAGCTGTAGCTGTCGGTGATCCAGCCGCCGAGGATCGGCCCGGCGATCGGCGCGACCACCGTCACCATCGCCAGCAGTGCCAGTGCCATCCCCCTTTTCGCCGGCGGGTAGATGGAGATCAGTAGGGTCTGGGTGATCGGGTAGAGCGGTCCGGCGACGAACCCCTGGATGGCGCGGAAGCCCACCAGCATGCCCATCTGCTGGGCGACGCCGCAGAGGAACGAGGCGATCACGAAGAGCAGGGTGGCGGCGATGAACAGCCGCACCTCGCCGATCTTGCGGCTCAGCCAGCCGGTCAGCGGCAGGGCGATGGCATTGCTCACCGCGAACGAGGTGATGACCCAGGTGCCCTGCTCGGAGCTGACCCCGAGGTTGCCGGAGATGGTCGGCAGGGCGACGTTGGCGATGGTGGTGTCGAGCACCTGCATGAAGGTTGCCAGGGACAGGCCGATGGTGGCCATGACCAGGCTGGGCGGGCTGAAACTGCTGCTGTTGGGCTGGCTCATGACGGTGGTCGGATCAGCGCTGCGCGGTGCGGTGGCTGGCGTCGGCCAGGTTGGCCTGGATCAGCTTCTCGATCAGCTGGTCCGCCGAGGCCAGTTGCTCCTGGTACACGTCGGTGGAGAACACCGCCTCGTGCGGGGATTGCTGGGCGAGGGCGGGGCCGCTCTGGTCGTGCAGGCTGACGTTGACGTCCATGGACAGGCCGATGCGCAGCGGATTCTTCGTCAGTTCCTCGGCGTTGATGCGGATGCGTACCGGCACGCGCTGGACGATCTTGATCCAGTTGCCGGTGGCGTTCTGCGCCGGCAGCAGGGAGAAGGCGCTGCCAGTGCCGACGCCGAGGCTGTCGACGGTGCCGGAGTACTTCACTTCGCTGCCGTAGAGGTCGGAGCGGATTTCCACCGGCTGGCCGATGCGCATGTGCTTGAGCTGGGTTTCCTTGAAGTTGGCGTCGATCCACACCTGGTCCAGCGGGATCACCGCCATCAGCGCGGCGCCCGGCTGCACGCGCTGGCCGACCTGCACGGTGCGCTTGGCGACGTAGCCGGTGACCGGCGCGATGATCACCGCACGGGCGTCGTCCAGGTAGGCCTGGCGCAGCTTGGCGGCGGCGGCTTTGACGTCCGGGTGGGAGGCGATCACGGTGTCGTCGACCAGGGCGCGGTTGGTGTCCAGCTGCTGTTCGGAAGTGGTCAGCGAGCTGCGTGCGGTGTCCAGGGCGTCGCGGGCGTGGGCCAGTTCCTCCTGGGAGATGGCGCCGTCGCTAGCGAGGTTCTGCCGGCGCTTGAAATCCGCCTCGGCCTTGGTCAGGGCGACCTTCTTCGCGGCCACGTCGGCCTTGTAGCCATCGACGTTGCTGAACAGCCCGCGCACCTGGCGCACGGTGCGCGCGAGGTTGGCTTCGGCCTGCTGCAGGGCGATGTCGGCGTCGCTGGGATCGAACTTCACCAGTACCTGGCCCTTGTGCACCAGGTCGCCGTCGTCGGCGCCGATGCTGACCACGGTGCCGGTGATCTGCGGGGTGATCTGTACGACGTTGCCGTTCACGTAGGCGTCGTCGGTGCCCTCGTGCCAGCGGCCGTAGAGGATTTCCCAGGCGAGGCTGGCGAGGCCGGCGAGGATCACCACGGCGAGCAGGATCAGCAACCAGCGCTTGCGCTTGGGATTGCTGGTGGAGGTTTCTTGGGTGGCGGTGCTCATGTCGGGTGCCTCGTTCAGTGCGCGGCGGCCGCGTTCGCCTGGGCGAGCGGGGCGGCAGTGGAAGTGGTGTCGGGCTGGTAGCCACCGCCCAGGGCCTGGACCAGTTGCACCGAGAGGTCGATGCGCTGGGCGTCCAGGTTGGCCAGCTGGCGTTCGGCGATCAGCAACTGCTGCTGCACGCTGAGGGCGTCGAGGTAGTTGCCGACGCCTTCGCCGTAACGGCGCATGGCCAGGTCGAAGTTGGACTTGGCGATATCACGGGCATCGCGCTGGTCGTCGATCTGCTGCTGCAGTGAGCGCAGCTTGCCGAGGTCGTCGCTGACTTCGCCCAGGGCGTTGACCAGGGTCTTGTTGTACTGGGCAACGGCGAGGTCGTAGTCGGCGTCCTTGCCGGCGAGGTTGGCGCGCAGGCGGCCACCGTCAAAGATCGGCAGGGAAATCGCCGGGGCGATCTGGAAGAACCGGCTCGGCGCCTGCAGCACGTCGCTGGTGTGCAGGGCGGCGAGGCCGACCATCGCCCCCAGGTTCAGGTTGGGATAGAACTCGGTCTTCGCCGAGTCGATGCTTTTCGATGCCGCCTCGACCCGCCAGCGCGCGGCGACGATATCCGCGCGGCGGCCGAGCAGCTCGGCCGGCAGGTTCGACGGCAGGCTCAGCGCGCCGGGCTTGAGCACCTGCGGGCGCTGCAACTGCTGGCCGCGGTCCGGGCCCTGGCCGAGCAGGACGGCGAGGGCGATGCGGTCGCTGGCGATGTCCTGTTCCGCCGCCGCCAGTTGCTGCTTGGCGCTGGCCACCTGGGATTGCGTCTGCTGCAGCTGGACCTTGCTGTCCAGGCCGGCGTCCATGCGCTTCTGGCTGAGCTGGAAGAGATGCTGCGAGCGCTCCAGCTCGTCCTTGGCCAGGTCCCGGGCAACGAAGGCGTGGGCCAGTTCGCTGTAGGCGCGGGCGACGTTGGTCGAGAGGGTGATGGCGGCGGCCTGGCGATCGACTTCGGCGGCGTTGGCCTGGCCGAGGGCGGCTTCCCAGGCGTCGCGCTGGCCGCCCCAGAGATCGAGGTCGTAGCTGAAGCTCAGCGACAGGTACTTCACTGCCGAATAGTGGCCGCCGGTGGGCGCCGGCAGCACCGAGGTCGGAGCACGGATGCCGGCGTAGCTGGCGCTGCCCTTGACGGTCGGCAGGCGCTCGGCGTCCTGCGCCTGGGCCGCGGCGCTGGCCTGGCGGGCGCGGGCGCTGGCGATATCGAGGTCCGGGGTGCCGCGCAGGGCTTCGTCGATCAGGCCGTCAAGCTGGGTGTCACCCAGGCTGGTCCACCAGCGTTCGCTGGGCCAGGCGGCCGGCGACAGCGGTGTCCCATCGAGGCTGACGCCGGCCTTCAGGCTGGCGGGGTCGATGGCTTTGCCGCTACTGCTCAGCCCCGAGGAGCTGACGCAGCCGGCCAGCCCCAGCACGGCGGCGAACACAGCGGCCGGCAGCAGGGCGATTCGCAGGTGGTTCATGTTGATTTCTCCTGCGCCGCGCAATTGGCCGCGGCGCCGTGGGCGCGCAGGATCTTGTCGAGCAGCCCGGTGAGGGTGTGCAGTTCGTCGCGGGAAAGCCCGCCAACCAGTTCGTTCATGGCGGCAGAGGCGATGCGCGGAGCTTCGTCGTTCACCGCCTCACCCGCGGAGCTGAGGCTCAGGCGCACACTGCGGCGGTCGTTCTGGCAGGGCTCGCGGACCAGCAGGTCCTTGCGCGCGAGACGGTCGAGCATGCGGGTCATCGAGCCGCTGTCGATGGACAGCTCACGGCACAGTTCGGCCGGGGTGTTGGCGCGGCCCTGGCCAACGAAGAACAGCACCTTGAACTGGGCCGCGGTGATGTCCAGGTGGGAAAGGTGCTTGTCCATCAGGCGGTCCTTGAGGATCGCCGTGGCGCCCAGCAGTTGGCCGATGGAGCCCTTGAACGGAAAGTCCGTGGCGTCGTAGTGATTCATGTCAAAACAGAAAGCTGCTTAGGCAGTAAATTGTTTCGAAATGATACTGCCTAGGCAGCAATTGACAAGGCTGGATTGTCGCGATTACGCAACAATGCGTTCGATGAAGCGTGATTGGATCGGGAATAGCATCGGGATGAGCCGATGTCCTACATCCTCTCCATGCTTTTATGCACAACGCGCTGCGGCGTTGGACGCAAATCGCATATCGCCTGTGCGGTGCGTCACGTTAATTACTAAGTATTTGAATTTAAAAGATAATTAGCGTGTGGTTAAAAAGTGATCAATCCGCAGCGAAGCGGTCTGCGGGGTTGCCCTGCAGACTTTTTTCCCGAGTTACGAACAGAGTTATCCACAGGTGCTGTGGGTGGATCGGCGGAACGCGCGTTTCAGATGCTTTCCGCGATCAGCAGCAGGTTGCGCGGCGTGAGACGGGTGGCGCAGAAGGCGCCCAGGGTGGCGCGATAGCCCTGTTCCTCGAGGTACAGGGCGCGGTCGAGCAGCAGCCACAGTTCCAGCGGTCGGCGGAACAACCCCCGCACCAGTTCGAGGTTGCGCACCTGGGCCAGGCGCTGCCAGCCGGCGGCCTCCCACCCTGGCCAGTCGATAGTCTCCGGCAGGCTGAGGCCCTTGAGGGCCGCGAGGTCGCGGCAGTAGTCGGCGAAGGGTTTATCCAGCCAGGTCGGCGGTACGGAAGGCGTAGGCAGGTAGTCGGCGCTGCGGCGGATATCCCTCTGCAGCAGATCGAATGCCAGCCGCCGTGCCATCGAGCCGTCGCGCTGACGGCGCACGCGGGCGCCGGCGGTGACCGTCTCGGCCTGCGGCAGGCGCAGATCGGCCCGCGACAGCTGCAGCGTAGAAGCCTGTGCCGAGCCGGAGAGCGGCTGGTATTGCGCGCTTTCGATGCGGTTGTAGCAGCAGGGTGCCACGGCCAACTGCCGACAGCCGCGGGCGCTGGCCAGTTGCAGCAGGCGCACGTGCAGGTCGCCGCAGGCATGCAGGGCGATGGCCGTATGTTCCGCCTTGAGCTGCGTAGCGGCATCGGCTGCCAGGACGTCCTGCTGGCAATGACGGGACTTGAGCGCGAGGCGATCGCTCAGTCGCTGGCCGTCCTGCACCAGCGCGGCATCGAACTCCAGGCTCAGCAGCGGCTTGCCGTCGCGGGCCAGCAGCCGGCCCAGGTGGCCCTTGCCGGCGCACCAGTCGAGCCAGTGCTGCGGCTCCTGGGTGAATCCGAGGCAGCTGGCGAAGGCTTCGATCTGCTGCCATTTGCGCCCCGGAACATCGACGCTCAGCGGGTGCGGCAGGCGGCCCAGGGGCACGGCGGGTAGCTCGCCGACGGCGGACAGGCGGGTAGCGGTGGCTGCCAGATCGGGGAAGGGCGCGGGGGCGTCGAGCAACTCGGGAGTGTTATGCGCAGCTTCGGCCTCTTCCAGGCTGCGGCCCCGCAGCCAGTGGGCCAGCTGCGGGTGATCGACCTCCCAGCTCAGCTGCAGTTCGGTGAACGGCTTGGGCCGCCACAGCGCCTGATGTTCCAGCAGGAAGCCGTCCAGTGCCTGGAAGCGCTGGAGCAGGTCGGAGCCGGTCAGGGGAGTGTCGTTCGGATGCACGGTGCGCAGCGGGAGGGGACCACGGGGCACGCATTATAGCGGCCCCGTGGGTGAGCACGGGAGCCGGTCAGCGGCCCTGCATGGAGTCCACCTTCAGCCAGCGTTCGAGCAGGCGGAAGATGCGGGTCAGCACCAGGGTGATCAGCAGGTAGAACAGCCCTGCGTAGCAGAAGAACAGCATGTTCTCGTAGGTGCGCGCGATGATGGTGCGGGTCATGCCCATGATGTCGAACAGGGTCACGGTATACACCACGGCGCTGGCCTTGAGCATGAGGATCACCTCGTTGCTGTACGCCGGCATGGCGATGCGCGCGGCACGCGGCAGGATGATGTGGAACAGCGCCTGGCGCCGCGACATGCCCAGGGCGCGGGCGGCTTCCACTTCACCCACCGGGATGGCGTGAATGGCGCCGCGCAGGATCTCGGCGATGTAGGCCGCGGTATGCAGCGTCATGGTCAGCAGGGCGCACCAGTAGGGATCGCGCAGATACGGCCAGAACGGCCCCTTGCGCACGCTTTCGAACTGGGCGAAGCCGTAGTAGACGATGAACAGTTGCAGCAGCAGCGGCGTGCCACGGAAGAAGAAGATGTAGGCGTAGGGCACCGCGCGCACATACCAGTGCCGCGAGGCGCGGGCGATGCCCAGCGGTACGGCCAGGCAGAGGCCGGCGACCACGGCGATGGCCAGCAGCTCCAGGGTCAGGGTGGCGCCCTGGAGCATCTTCGGCAGCCATTTGAGGAGCAGCTCCAGATCGGTCATAGCTCGTTCCTCACGAAGCCTCGGCCGGCGCGACGCTCGAGGAAGTGCAGGGCGGCCATGATGAAGACGGTCAGGCCCAGGTAGATGAAGGCCGCGGTCATGTAGAAGGTGAAGGGCTCCTTGGTCGCATTGGAGGCGACCTGGGCCTTGCGCATGATCTCGTCGAGGCTGATCAGCGAGACCAGGGCGGTGTCCTTGAGCAGGATCAGGTAGAGGTTGCCCAGGCCCGGCAGCGCCACGCGCCACACCTGCGGCAGCACGATGCGCCAGAAGATCCGCGGGGCAGACAGGCCCAGTGCCTGGCCGGCTTCACGGTGACCCTTGGGAATCGCCAGCAGCGCGCCACGGAACACCTCGGTGGCGTAGGCGCCAAAGCACAGGCCCAGGGCACAGGTGCCGGCGGCGAAGGGCGAAAGGGCGAATTCGGGGTAGCCGAACAGATTGCCGATGGCGTTCAGGCCGGTCACGGTACCGAAGTAGATCATCAGTACCCAGAGCGTCTCGGGGACGCCGCGCACCAGGGTGGTGTAGAAACCGCCGAGCATGCGCAGGAAGCTGTTCTTCGAGGTCTTGGCGATGGCGCCGAGCAGGCCGAGGATCAGTCCCACGCAGACTGCGGCGAGCGAAAGCTTGAGCGTCATCCAGGTGCCGGCGATCAACTGATCGCCAAAGCCGTGCAGGTCGAAAATCATGGGGAGTCACGCCTGAGGGCGCGCGCCGCCCGGGGCAGGGCGGCGCGGCACGCGCATCAGTAGATGCTGAAGGGGAAGTACTTTTCGTTGATCTTCTTGTAGGTACCGTCGTCGACAATTTCCTTCAGGGCGGCGTTCAGCTTGTCACGCAGCGGGTCGCCCTTGCGCACGGCGATGCCGATCTTGTCGTTGTCGAACACCGGCTCGCCCTTGAACTCGAAGTCCTTGCCGGCGTCGCTTTTCAGCCAGTCGTACTGCACGAACTTGTCGGCCAGCACGCCGTCGAGGCGGCCCGAGGACAGGTCGAGGTAGGCGTTTTCCTGGGTGTCGTAGAGCTTGATGGTGACCACGTCGGCCATGTTGTCTTCAAGCCAGGTGCCGGCGATGGTGGCGCGCTGCGCACCGATCACCTTGCCCTTCAGGTAGCCCTTGTCGGTCTTGAAGTCGGTGGACTTGGGCGCCACGAACTGCAGCTTGTTGGTGTAGTAGGGGTTGGTGAAGTCCACCGCCTGCTTGCGCTCGTCGGTGATCGACATGGAAGCGACGATGAAATCGAATTTCTTGGCGTTCAGGGCCGGGATGATGCCGTCCCAGTCGGAGGTGACGACCTCGCACTCGGTCTTCATCTTGGCGCACAGCGCCTTGCCGATCTCGATGTCGAAGCCGACCACCTGGCCGCTGGCGTCGATGCCGTTGAAGGGCGGGTAGGCGCCTTCGGTGCCGATGCGCAGCTTGTCGGCGGCGATGGCCTGGCTCCCCAGTGCAAAGGTGGCCGCGACAGCCAGAACGATCTTCTTATAGTTCTTCATTCAGTGATGCTCCGTTAGCGGTGGCTGGACATGAATTGTTTACAGCGTGCCGATTGCGGGTTGTCAAATACCTGCTGCGGCGGTCCCTGCTCTTCTACCAGGCCCTGGTGGAGGAACACCACCTCGCTGGACACCTGGCGGGCAAAGTTCATCTCGTGGGTG
Source organism: Pseudomonas nitroreducens (assembly GCF_014204515.1). Lineage (GTDB taxonomy): Bacteria > Pseudomonadota > Gammaproteobacteria > Pseudomonadales > Pseudomonadaceae > Pseudomonas > Pseudomonas nitritireducens_A. The sequence continues at coordinate 205,733 of NZ_JACHLI010000005.1, forward strand.
ACCAGCAACATGGTGCGGCCTTCCTCGGCGAGCTTGCGGATCACGTTGAGCACTTCCTGGACCATCTCCGGGTCCAGCGCGGAAGTCGGCTCGTCGAACAGGATCACCTTGGGCTGCATCGCCAGCGTGCGGGCGATGGCGGCGCGCTGCTGCTGGCCGCCGGAGAGCTGGGCGGGGAAGCTGTGGCGCTTGTCGGCGATGCCGACCTTGGCCAGCAGGGCCTCGGCGATCTCGGTGGCTTCGGCCTTGGTCTTGCCCAGCACGCGGCGCGGCGCCTCGATGATGTTGTCGAGGATGCTCATGTGCGGCCAGAGGTTGAAGTTCTGGAAGACGAAGCCCAGTTCGCTGCGCAGACGGTTGATCTGCTTGTTATCCGAGGCGACCAGCGAGCCGTCCTTGGTTTTCTTCAGCTTGAGCTCTTCACCGGCGACCAGGATCTGGCCCTGGTGCGGGTTTTCCAGCAGGTTGATGCAGCGCAGGAACGTGGATTTACCGGAACCGGAGGAGCCGAGAATGGAAATCACATCGCCGTCGCGGGCGGTCAGGGAAATGCCTTTGAGCACTTCCAGGTCACCGTAACGCTTGTGCAGGTTACGGATTTCCAGAGCGGGCATGGCCGTGGCCATAAGGGGCTCCTCTATTGTTATTCGGACGCTTTGCAGCAGGCTTTCACAGCAGTTCACTGCAGAATCGGGGCCATCCTGGCGAGGGGCAAGCTAACACGCACTCCGGGGTGCGCCAAGCGCCCAGCTGCCGCGGTCGTCGGCGATAGTGGCGATTTGTCGCATTGCCGCAGGGCCTTGTCGCCTGGGCTGAACTAGCGCTGCCCGATGGTGCCCCGTTGGTGCAGCTGGGCGGTGCGCGGGGGCGCGATAGTGCCAGTTTGTGGCGTCGGATAAAAGTCCGGCGGCCCTGGGGCCGCCGGTGGGTGTCACTGCATCATCTGCCGCAGCTGCGGGCTCGGATCGTCGACCGCTTCGGCCGGGGTGATGTCGTCCTGGGATTCCGGCGGCTGGCTGGCCATCAGGTTCGGGTGGCCGGACAGGCGCGGGATCGGCAGTGGCTTGGCGTCGGCCAGTGCGCTGCCGCCGCCTTCGGTGGCGTTGATCGACGATTTGCGCGGCTGCGTCAGCACGTGGAAATCGGTGATCTCGATGACGCCCTTGCCTTCGGCCAGCAGGTGGAAGGAGAACGCCTTGCGCGCTTCCTCGTTGTCGAAACCGAAGGTCACCTCCAGTGGCTGGTTGCGTTTGACCAGCGGGAAGTCCGGCATCTGGATGGGCACCGGTTTTTCGAAGGAGCGCGTCTTGAGCGTCACTTTCGCCCCATTGGCGTCCATCTGGATCGCGCGGATCTTCAGGCGCACCGTGGTGTGGGTGTTGGCCGGGAACTCCAGGTACTGCGCGCCGATCAGGTTGTCGGTGTACTCGTTGTCGATCTGCGGCTTCAGGCGGATGCGCTCCTTGGTCGCGAACTGGTATTCGCGGGCCGACTGGGCCTTGGTCACCGACTGGTCGAGGATATCGGCGCGGGCGGTCATCAGGCGCGCGTCACGGCCGCTGAAGCGCCCTTCGAACTTGGCGCTGTCGGCGATGAAGCCGTCACTCTTGTAGCGCCGGCAGACCTGCTGGAAGTCGCACTCGGTAAAGTTGCCCTTGCCGTCGTGGTAGCGCTGCATGCCGTTGGTGAAGGTGACCATCTCGCGGCCGTTGCTGTACTCGCGGAACAGCGAGCGGCCGGCGATATCCTGCGGCGCCTTGATGGCGAAGTAGTCGAGTACCGAAGACTCCATGTCGACGTGGCCGTAGACGCCGGCCTTCACCGGCGGCAGCGCGGCCTGTTCCGGGGCGAGGATCAGGTTCAGGCCCCAGGCCGAAGCGAGGCGCACGTTGTCGATGCCGTGGGACTCGTCGGAGGTGACGATGACCAGGGTGTCCTTGAGCACGCCCTTCTCTTCCAGGCCCTTGAGGAAGGCATCGACCGCGTCGTCGAGGTAGGCGATGGCGGCCTGGCGCGGCGTCGGATACTTGGCCAGGTATTCCGGAGTAGACGAATACGGCTGGTGGGTGCCGACGGTGAGCAGGGTGAGCATCCACGGCTGCTTCTTCTCGCGCAGCTGACCGACGTAGTCCAGCGCGCCTTCGAAGAAGGCCTTGTCATCCATGCCCCAGGCGAACTCCAGGTAGGGCTTCTTCTTGAACCAGTCGCGGCCCAGGGTCTTGTCGAAGCCCATGGCCGGCATGACCTTGTCCTTGGCCATGAAACGCAGCCCCGCGCCCTGCAGGAAGTGCGTGCTGAAGCCGGCCTGGTGCAGTTGCGCCGGCAGGCACTCGGCGGCGCGGGTCGGGTTGCCCAGCAGTTCGACGCCCTTGGGCGTGCCGTTGTCCAGCTTGCTGTAGTCGCCGCAGAGCATGGCGTAGAGGCCGCGGATGGTCTGGTGGCTGTGCACCACGTAGTCCGGGGTGGTCATGGCGCGCTCGGCCCAGGTGCTCAGGCGCGGCATGACGTTTTCTTCGTAGCTGCTGCTCAGCGCCGCGCGGTTGGTCGCCACATAGGCGCCAGGAATACCTTCCATGGCGATGATCAGCACATTCTTCGCCTGGCCACGGCCGGCCAGCAGCGAGGTGCCGTTGAGGTCATGCTGGGTCAGGCCGGTAACGTCGGGCTTGATCTCGGGGAGGTCGCGGTCGCGCCAGTCCTGATAGGCCATCTCGCCGCCGGTAACCGCGCGGGACACCAGCTGGTGCGGCAGGTTGAACTGCTTCCACATCTCCGCGTCGCTGGGCTGGAAGTACTGCACGCCGAAGTGGCCGGCCAGCAGCAGTGCCGGCAGCGCGTAGGCGTAGCGCGGCAGCGGCTTCTCGCGGCGGCGCCAGAGCAGGGCGCAGGCGAGGATGCCGGCGCCGATGATGATCGCCAGGTGCAGGTGGTTGAGGCCGCCGCCTTCGGTGGAGTTGGCGACGAAGGTCGGGTCGGCGAGGAAGTGCAGGTCTTCCGGCGCAGGCATGCGGCCCACGGCGCTGACCAGCTCGGCGGTGCCGATCACCGACAATGCCCAGATCAGCATGACCGGAATGGCGATGAACAGCCGGCGGTTGTGCAGCGCGACGACCAGCAGCGTGCCCAGCGCGAGGTCCGACAGATAGCCCAGCGGGGAACCCCAGCCAAGGCTGTAGCGGCCGATCACCGGGACCAGCAGGAAAAGGGCAGACAGGGAAACCAGGTTGCCCCGGGAATTCCACCAGCTAATGAGTTTGCGCACAGTGACTCCGCTACGAAACATCGAATCCCGGAGGGTATCCCACTGAAGTGTGAGAATCGTCCGGATGGTCATGATTCTGAAAGATCGGTGTGCTATGTGCCAGTAGACACTGTGGTTAAGCAAACATTCGATACGAAACGTGGGAGCTTGCGGGGGCGGGGGAGGGACTTGTGCGGGGGGGAATGAAAAAGCCCCTGAAATCTCGCGATTTCAGGGGCTTTTCGGAAGGCTTGGTGCCCAGGGACGGAATCGAACCGCCGACACGGGGATTTTCAATCCCCTGCTCTACCAACTGAGCTACCTGGGCAACGTGGCGCGCATTAAAAGGGTTTTCGAAAGGGGTGTCAAGCGTGCCGCGAAAAAATTTTTCAAATAATACCGAAGCTTACGCGCTGGGCGGGACGTAGCCCTCGGCCTGCGCGTATTCCTCGCCGGAGAGGAACTTGTCCATTTCGGCGGTGAGGAACTTGCGGTCCTCGGCATTCATCATGTTCAGGCGCCGCTCGTTGATCAGCATGGTCTGGTGCTTCTGCCATTCTTCCCAGGCCTTCTTCGAGACGTGCTCGTAGATGTCCTGGCCCTTGGCGCCGGGATAGGGTGCGCGATCGAGGCCGGGCAGCTCTTCTTTGAATTTGCGGCACATCACCAGTCGGGTCATGACATTTCTCCTGCGTTCAACACGTCGGCGGCTCGTTTGAGCAGCTTCTTCACCGGGGCGGCAAGGCCGAGCCGCGGCGGGGTGGCGAGGTTATACCAGAGCCAGTCGGCCTCGGCCACGGCGGGGGCGGCGTCCTCGACGCGCACCAGCCAGGGCTCGATGGCCAGCTGGAAGTGGCTGAAGGTGTGGGTCAGGCCGGGCAGTTCGCGGCGCTCGCCCAGGCGCAGGGCGTGGCGCTGCGCCAGCGGGTCGAGGGCGCTGAGGTCGTCCAGCTCGGGGAAGCTCCACAAGCCGCCCCAGAGGCCGGTCGACGGGCGGCGATAGAGCAGGATGTCGCCCTCGCGGTTGGCCAGGATCGGCATCAGCGTGCGCTTCTGCGGCAGCGCCTTGCGCGGCTTGGACACCGGGAAGTCGCTCTCGCGGCCGAGGAAGTGCGCCCGGCAGCCTTCGCGCAGCGGGCAGAGCAGGCAGCTGGGCTTGCTGCGGGTACAGAGCGTGGCGCCCAGGTCCATCATCGCCTGGGTGTAGTGGTTGACCCGTGCGTGCGGCGTGAAGCGCTCGGCGGCCTCCCACAGTTGCCTGGCCACCTTGGGCTCGCCCGGATAGCCGTCGCAGGCGATGTAGCGCGCCAGCACGCGCTTGACGTTGCCGTCGAGGATCGGCGCGCGCAGGCCCATGGAGATGCTGGCGATGGCGCCGGCGGTGGAGCGGCCGATGCCGGGCAGCTCGGCGAGCTGTTCGACGTCGCGGGGGAATTCGCCGCCGTGCTGCTCCATTACCGTCTTCGCGGTCTTGTGCAGGTTGCGGGCGCGGGTGTAGTAGCCCAGGCCCGTCCACAGGTGCAGCACTTCGTCTTCCGCTGCATTGGCCAGGTCCGCCACGGTCGGCATAGCCGTCATGAAGCGGTCGTAGTAGCCCATCACGGTGCTGACCTGGGTCTGCTGCAGCATGATTTCCGACACCCACACCCGGTAGGGCGTGATGTTCTGCTGCCAGGGCAGGTCATGGCGGCCGTGGCTGTCGAACCAGTCGAGCACGGCCGAGTTGAAGCTTTGCGGGGTCACTTCTTGAACAGCCCTTTGAGTGCGTCTTTGAGTTCGGGACTGACCTTGTCGCCGAGCTTCTCTTCGAGTTTTTCGTTCAGCCGGTCGCCGGCCAGACGTGCGGCGATCTTGCCGATCCCATCCTTGTCCAGGCGGCAGGCCTTGGCGCCCAGTTCCAGCGGGCCGCGGCAGCGCAGCGGCCATTCGATGCCGACGTAGCGCTTGTTCACTTCGCAGGCCGGGTCGGGCATGTCGCTCTTGTCGCCTTCAATGGTCACGCCGACGCGGTAGTCCATGCCCAGCACGCGCAGGTCGAGGTCGCCGTCGCCCTTCACCGTCAGGCCGGGAATGCTGGCCTTGAGATCGGGGTTGCTGGCCACGCCATTGCGGAAGGTCAGGTTGCCCTGCAGTTCGCGGAAGGGCGTGTCCTTGCCGCCGTGCTCGGCGCTCAGCGACTTGCGGTTAAGGGTGGCGATGCCCTGGCACAGCTGCTGTTCGAGGTTGGCGTTGAGCAGCACGCCCTGGGTCATGACGAAGCGCGCGGTGCCGTTGAGGTTGTCGATCCAGGCCTTTTGACTGTTGCCCTGGGTGGTGATGTCGGCGTCCAGGTCCAGCAGGCCCTTCACCGGCGGCTTCTGGCCCTGGGATTCGAGCAGGCGCTCCACCGGCACGTCGGCGATGTGCTTCTTCACCTTCAGGGTCGGTACGTCCTGGCGCACGTCGAGGGTCGCAGCGGCGTTGAACTTGCCGTCGTACAGCTCGCCGCGCAGGTCGTCGAGGCTGAGCAGGCCACCCTGGCCACGCAGCTTGAGCACCGCGTTCTCGATGGGCAGCTTGTCCAGGGTCAGTTGGCCGAGGGTCAGGTTGGCGTCCAGGTCCAGCGCGCGCAGGCGGGCGACGGGCAGCAGCGGGGCGTCGCTCCAGGCCTGCTGGGTCGGCTGGCTGGGCAGCGGGGTGTCGCCCTTGATGGCGCTCTGCGCGGTGGCGTCGACTTCGGCCTTGCGTGCGCTGTTGGTCGCGTCCTGGGCCTGCTTGACCTTGGCCGGCAGGTAGCGGTCGAGGTTGAGCTTATCGCCGGCCAGTTGGGCACGAATCGCCTGCTTGCCGAAGTCGGCGATGCCCAGGGTGCCGCTGAAGCTGCTGTCATCCAGCTTCAGCTTGATGTCGCCCAGGGTCAGGCTGTTGCGGGTGCCGCTGACGCGGGTGGCCAGCTCCAGCTTGGTCAGGGTGTTGGCGTCGGCCATGGCCGGCAGGGTCTGGCCGATGCCTTCGAGGAACTCGCGCAGGTTGAACGGCGCCAGCGACAGGCCGCCATCGAACTTGGGCTCCTTGTCCAGCTCGCGGGCCTTGATCTCGCCCAGCGCGCGCAGCTGGTTGACGGTGATCTTCAGGCCGTTCCACTCGGCGACCTGGGCGGCCTGGTCGAGCACCAGCTGGCCCTGGGCGCTGTAGTTGGCGGTCTTGCCCTGGAACGGATCGCCCGAGACTTCGCCGGACAGCTTGGCGTCTTCGAGCTGATAGCGCTTGAGCGCGCGGTCGAAGCGCAGGTTGCCGGTCAGCTCGGTACGGGCGCGGATCACCGGCTGGTTGGTGCCCAGGTAGGCGTTGAGCTTCACCGGGATGTTGCTGCCTTCGCGGATGGCGCCGGTGGTCAGCTCGATGCCTTCGACGCTGTAGTTCTTGCCGTTCTGGGCGTCGGCGTAGTCGATGCGGGCGTTCTTCACGCTCAGGCTGTCGATGTCCAGCTTCATCGCCTGGTGGGATTCCTGCGCGTCCGCCTTGGCCTGCTCGCTGGGCGCCGGCGCAGGCTGTGCGGCGGGCGGCGTGCCATTGGCCGGCTGGGCGGGCTTGCCGATACTTTCCCAGTTGCCGACGCCATTCTTGTCCTTGTTCAGGGAGAGGGTCAGGCCTTCGACACGGATGTCGCTCATCTGCACTTCCTTGCGCAGCAGCGGCAGCACGCGCACGGACATGGCCAGCAACTGGGCGTCGGCAAACGGCTTGTCCGGCGTCTGCAGGCTGGCCACGCTGGTGTCGTGCAGCTCCAGGCCCAGCCAGGGGAACAGGCTCCAGCCGATGTCGCCCTTGAGGTTGAGCTCCAGGTTGGCCTTGTCCCGGGCGATCTGGCGGATCTCGTCCTTGTAGTCATTCGGGTCGAAGAAGTGGGTCAGCACGAAGCCGGCGGCGACGATGAGCAGCAGCAGGACCAGGGCAATGATGCCGATGATTTTGCCGAACGCTTTCATGGACGGGTCCTTGTTCAGGCGGCGAGTGAAGTAGCGGAGAAGTATACCAATCACGCAGCGGCACCCCAGCCCGTGAAGGCGGGATAGTCATTGCGGGGTTTGAACCGGCGTCGGGCGCGCGGTTCCCGGCGCTGGCGGATCAGGCCGGCTGCAGCGTCAGACCGAGATGCTGTGCAAACTGCGCGGCTTCGGCGCGGCTTTCCGGGGCGACCAGGCGCAGCGCCGCGCCCTGCAGCACGGCCAGGCGCTGGGCTTCTTCCAGCAGTCGCCGGGCCACGCCGCGATTACGGGTGATGCGCCGTACGCACAGGTGCGAGAGGCGCCAGATATCGCCGTCGCGTGCGATCCAGGCCGCGCCCAGCAGGCGGTCGTTGAAGCGCCCGGTGAACAGCCGGCCCTCGGCAAGTCCACGCTCGACCAGCTCTGCGGCATCGGCGAACGGCGCCAGCAGCCAGTCCGGCGCGTCGGCGTAGATCTTCAGCAGGTCCTGGCGGTCCTGCTCGCTGGGCTGGGTCAGGTGCTGGACGACGACGGGCATCGGGCAATCCTTGAAAGACGAGCCGCGCAGTTTAGGACCATCGGCCAGCGCCGACCACCGCCCATAGCCGTGCAGCGCCCGGCACGCCTATAATGCCGCCCCTTCTTATAATTACGTGCAGTGTTAGCTGTGGAGCTGGTGATGGCCGAACGCAAGGCATCCGTCGCGCGCGACACCCTGGAAACCCAGATCAAGGTTTCCATCGACCTGGATGGAACGGGCAAGGCCCGCTTCGATACCGGGGTTCCCTTCCTCGAGCACATGATGGACCAGATCGCCCGCCACGGCCTGATCGACCTGGACATCGAGTGCAAGGGCGACCTGCATATCGACGACCACCATACTGTCGAAGACATCGGCATCACCCTCGGCCAGGCCTTCGCCAAGGCCATCGGCGACAAGAAGGGCATCCGCCGCTACGGCCATGCCTACGTGCCGCTGGACGAGGCGCTGTCGCGCGTGGTCATCGACTTCTCCGGCCGCCCCGGCCTGCAGATGCACGTGCCGTTCACCCGCGCCAGCGTCGGTGGCTTCGATGTCGACCTGTTCATGGAGTTCTTCCAGGGCTTCGTCAACCACGCCAACGTCACCCTGCACATCGACAACCTGCGCGGGCACAACACCCACCACCAGATCGAAACCGTGTTCAAGGCCTTCGGCCGCGCGCTGCGCATGGCCATCGAGCTCGACGAGCGCATGGCCGGGCAGATGCCGTCCACCAAAGGGTGCCTGTAATGCAGACCGTCGCCGTCATCGACTACGGCATGGGCAACCTCCACTCGGTGTCCAAGGCGCTGGAGCGCGTGGGCGCCGGGCGTGTGCTGGTGACCAGCGACGCCAACGTGATCCGCGAGGCGGACCGCGTGGTGTTCCCCGGTGTCGGTGCGATCCGTGACTGCATGGCCGAGATCAAGCGCCTGGGCTTCGACAGCCTGGTGCGTGAAGTCAGCCAGGACCGTCCGTTCCTCGGCATCTGCGTCGGTATGCAGGCGCTGCTGGAGCGCAGCGAGGAGAACGATGGCGTCGACTGCATCGGCCTGTTCCCCGGCCAGGTGCGCTTCTTCGGCAAGGACCTGCACGAGGACGGCGAGCACCTGAAGGTGCCGCACATGGGCTGGAACGAAGTGGCGCAGAGCGTGGATCACCCGCTGTGGCACGACATCCCGGACCGCGCGCGCTTCTACTTCGTGCACAGCTATTACATCCAGGCCGGTAACCCGCGCCAGGTGGTCGGTCGCGGTCATTACGGCGTCGACTTCGCCGCCGCGCTGGCCGACGGCTCGCGCTTCGCCGTGCAGTTCCACCCGGAGAAGAGCCATACCCATGGCCTGCAGCTGCTGCAGAACTTCGCCGCCTGGGACGGGCGCTGGTAAGCCATGGCCCGGCAGAAGGACAAGCCCGCGATCCTCGAGCTCGATGGCGCCCAGCGCCAGAGCGCGGCGCGGGCCATCCAGCGTTTCCTCGAAGACCGCTTCGAGCTGGGCGTGGGCTCCTTCGAGGCCGAAGAGGCGCTGGACTTCTTCCTGCGCGAGTTCGGCCCGCTGTTCTACAACAAGGCGATCTTCGACGTGCAATCTCACCTGAAAGACCGGTTCGAGAGCATCGAAAGCGACTTGTGGGCGCTCGAGAAGAGCTGACCCGACCCCATTCATCTTTGGCTTCGAGCAGGTTCAACCCATGCTGATCATCCCCGCAATCGATCTGAAAGACGGCGCCTGCGTGCGCCTGCGCCAGGGCCTGATGGAAGACGCCACGGTGTTCTCCGACGACCCGGTGTCCATGGCCGCCAAGTGGGTGGAGGGCGGTTGCCGCCGTCTGCACCTGGTGGACCTGAACGGCGCCTTCGAAGGCAAGCCGGTCAACGGTGACGTGGTCACCGCCATCGCCAAGCGCTACCCGACCCTGCCGATCCAGATCGGCGGCGGCATCCGTTCGCTGGAAACCATCGAGCACTACGTGCGCGCTGGCGTCAGCTACGTGATCATCGGCACCAAGGCGGTCAAGCAGCCGGAATTCGTTGCCGAAGCGTGCAAGGCATTCCCCGGCAAGGTGATCGTCGGCCTCGACGCCAAAGACGGCTTTGTCGCCACCGACGGCTGGGCGGAAGTGAGCGAAGTGCAGGTGATCGACCTGGCCAAGCGCTTCGAAGCCGATGGCGTCTCGGCGATCGTCTACACCGACATCGCCAAGGACGGCATGATGCAGGGCTGCAACGTCGAAGCCACCGCGGCCCTGGCCAACGCCACGCGCATCCCGGTGATCGCCTCGGGCGGTATCCACAACCTGGGTGATATCCAGAAGCTGCTGGACGCCCGCACCCCGGGCATCGTCGGCGCCATCACCGGCCGCGCGATCTACGAAGGCACCCTGGACGTCGCCGAAGCGCAGGCGCTGTGCGATCGTGAAGCGGCAAGCGGCAAGCTGTAAGCCACAAGCTCTTACTTGCAGCTTGAGGCTTGTCGCTTGAAGCTGCTTTCGGAGAAAGCAATGACCCTGGCTAAACGCATCATTCCCTGCCTCGACGTGGACAACGGCCGCGTGGTGAAGGGCGTCAAGTTCGAGAACATCCGCGACGCCGGTGACCCGGTGGAAATCGCCCGTCGCTACGACGAGCAGGGCGCGGACGAGATCACCTTCCTCGACATCACCGCCAGCGTCGATGGCCGCGACACCACGCTGCACACCGTCGAGCGCATGGCCAGCCAGGTGTTCATCCCGCTGACCGTGGGCGGCGGCGTCAGGACGGTGCAGGACATCCGCAACCTGCTCAATGCCGGTGCGGACAAGGTCTCGATCAACACCGCCGCCGTCTTCACTCCCGAGTTCGTCGGCGAAGCCGCCGCGCGCTTCGGTTCGCAGTGCATCGTGGTCGCCATCGACGCCAAGAAGGTGTCGGCCCCCGGCGAAACCCCACGCTGGGAAATCTTCACCCACGGTGGCCGCAAACCCACCGGGCTCGATGCGGTGGAGTGGGCGAAGAAGATGGAAGGCCTGGGCGCCGGTGAAATCCTCCTGACCAGCATGGACCAGGACGGCGTCAAGAGCGGCTACGACCTGGGCGTGACCCGCGCCATCAGCGAGGCCGTGGGCGTGCCGGTGATCGCCTCCGGCGGCGTCGGCAACCTGGAGCACCTGGCGGCCGGCATCCTCGAAGGCAAGGCCGACGCGGTGCTGGCGGCGAGCATCTTCCACTTCGGCGAGTACAGCGTGCCGGAGGCCAAGGCCTACCTGGCCAGCCGCGGCATCGTCGTACGCTGACACCCTTCCGGGCCGGGGTCCTCCCGGCCCGATGGCAGTTTTCTGACATCTCCCCACGAGCGACCCGCTGCTGCGGCCTGTCGCCGCATACCTTTGCGCGCGGGGCCTGGCCAACAAAGCCTGCAGTCAAGCTAATGGCGAATGCGTATCTCATTGCCATATTCATAGGGTTTATTGGCGTCAATTCTCCGAGTAAGCTCTGCGGCTTCTCAGAATTGTCATACGCAGGAAATATCTCGATGCTGAAGCGCATTCTGCTCGCCTGGCTGGGCTGCGGCCTGCTCCTGGCCGGCGCGGCAAGGGCCGAAACGGATTCTTCGGATTACAGCGTGGTGCTGCTCACCGAGAACTTCCCGCCCTACAACATGGCCATCAACGGCAAGAACTTCGCCCAGGAAGACAGCATCGACGGCATCGCCGTGGATATCGTCAAGGAGATGTTCAAGCGTGCCGGCGTGCAGTACAGCCTGACCCTGCGCTTCCCCTGGGACCGCATCTACAAGCTGGCGCTGGAGAAGCCCGGCTACGGTGTGTTCGTCACCGCGCGACTGCCCGAGCGCGAGAAGCAGTTCAAGTGGGTCGGCCCGATCGGTCCGGACGACTGGGTCCTGCTGGCCAAGGCCGACAGCCCGATCAGCCTGAACAACCTCGACGAGGCGAAGCAGTACCGCGTCGGCGCCTACAAGGGCGACGCCATGGCCCAGTACCTGGGTGAACACGGCTTCGAGCCGGTGCTGGCGCTGCGGGACCAGGAGAATGCCGCCAAGCTGCGCGACGGCCAGATCGACCTGTGGGCCAGCGGTGATCCGGCCGGTCGCTACCTGGCCAAGCAGGTCGGCGTCACCGGCCTGAAGACCGTGCTGCGCTTCAACAGTGACCAGCTGTTCCTCGCGCTGAACCGCGAGACCCCCGACGAAGTGGTGCAGAAACTGCAGGGCGCCCTGGACAAGATGCGCGCCGAAGGTTTCGTCGACGACGTGCTCAACAGTTACCTGTGACACCCGCAGGCCGGCCACTCGCCGGCCTTCGTGTTTGGCGTCGACACCCCTCGGCGCCGGTTTTGCCACGGAAGGCAGACGAGCGAAGTATTCCGTCCCCTCTGCAGGGATGCCGCAAGCCCAATAACGATAACCAAGCGAGCGGTATGACCATGCTGAAAGTCCTGAACAAGGCCCTGACCCTGGGCCTGCTGTTGGGGGCCGCCACGGCCCACGCCGAGTTGCCCGTCGATTACAAGATGGTGCTGCTCACCGAAAACTTCCCGCCCTTCAACATGGCGGTGGACGACAAGAACTTCGCCCGTGACGAGGGCATCGACGGCATCAGCACCGATATCGTCCGCGAGATGTTCAAGCGCGCCGGCATCCAGTACAGCCTGAGCCTGCGCTTCCCCTGGGATCGCCTGTACAAGCTGACCCAGGACAAGCCCGACTACGGGCTGTTCTCCACCACCTACACGCCCGAGCGCGTGCCGCTGTTCAAGTGGGTCGGGCCGATCGCCAAGACCAGTTGGGTGCTGCTGGCGCCGCCGGGCAGCTCGATCAAGGTCAAGGACCTCAAGGACGCCGCCAAGTACAAGCTCGGCGCCTACAAGAACGACGCCGTCAGCCAGAACCTGGAGAGCCAGGGCATCCCGGTGCTCAACGCGCTGCGTGACCAGGAGAACGTGAAGAAGCTGACCAGCGGCGAGATCGACCTGTGGGCGACCACCGACCCGGTGGGCCGCTACCTGGCCAAGCAGGAGGGCGTCTCCGGCCTGCAGACCGTGCTGCGCTTCAACGAAGCCCAGCTCTACCTGGCAATCAACAAGGACACCCCGGACGAGGTGGTGACGCGACTGCAGAAGGCGCTGGACGAGATGCGCGCCGATGGGTTCATCGAGCAGGCGACCAATAACTACCTGTAATCAGCTTGCTCGCATGCGGGGATGGCCGGAAGACGACGCTGCCGGGCTTCGTTCCGATCAGCTCCCTCTCCCTTCAGGGAGAGGGCGGGGGAGAGGGCGGCGCTTGACGCTGGAGTTGCCTGCAAGCCCCTCTCCCTAACCCTCTCCCTGAAGGGAGAGGGGATATCCGTGCGCTTGGCGAGAGCTGTGCTCGCCGGGGGCTGATTCAGCGGTAAACACCATTCTGCCCATGCCCCGCCATGGCGCGGTTGCCGCGCTCGGCGATCATCAGCGAAGGTTTCACCAGCTCGAAGCCCTGGGCTTTCAGGGTGGGCAGCACGCGCTTGAGCACGGCGAGGGTGGCCGGCTTCGGGTGGCCGATCATCACCACCGTGCCCTGCTTGCGCGCCAGCGCCAGGCCGCGCTGCATCTGCTCCATCACTGCGGCCTCGCTCGGGTCGTCATCGAGGAACACGTCCCGCGACAGGCTGGCGAGGCCGATCTTCTGGGCCTCAGCGGCGGCCACGGTGGCGGCGCTGGTGCGGCTGTCGAGCAGGAACAGGTGGCGCTGCTGCAGCTGCGCGGCGAGCCAGGCCATGGCTGGGCGGTCGGCGGTCATGCGGCTGCCTTCGTGGTTGTTCAGGCCCTGCACGTAGGGCACCTGCGCCAGGGCGGCATCGAGGCGGCGGGCGCGCTCGTCCTGGGTCAGTTCCGGAGTCCAGGCGTACTCGCCGCCGGCCGGGTCCATCGGCATGTGCAGCATGATGGTGCGCCCGCGCTGGTGCGCTTCACGCGCGAGATCCGCCGCGTGGGGCGTACCGGGGATGATCGCCAGGGCGATGGCGGGGGAGAGGTCCATGACCTGGCGGTCGCGCGCCAGGTTCTGCCCGAGGTCGTCGATGACGATGCTGACCAGCGGCTTGCTGCTGTCCGGCCGGGGCGCGGCGGCCACCGGCAGGCACAGCAGCGCGCCCAGGCACAGGCCGAACAGCAGCCGGGCCGAGCGCATCGGTCAGTTGTTGCCGCGGCTGACGCTGAGTCCTTTCAGCAGGCTGAGGGCCTGGGCGAGCTGATAGTCGCCATCCTGCGGCTTGTCCACCGGCGGTTTGCCGGCGGTGGTCGGGCGATCCTGACCGCCGTTGCCGTTGGCCAGGTGGCCCTGCAGGTCGGCTTCCTTGAAGCCGTCGAACTCGCTCTGCTCGCGGGTTACCTTGGCGCGTTCCACCTCGATGTCCGGGGTGATGCCCTGGGCCTGGATGGAGCGGCCGTTGGGGGTGTAGTACAGCGCGGTGGTGAGCTTCAGGGCGCGGTCGTTGTTCAGCGGCAGCACGGTCTGTACCGAGCCCTTGCCGAAGCTGTCGGTGCCCATGAGGATCGCGCGCTTCTGGTCCTGCAGGGCGCCGGCGACGATTTCCGCCGCCGAGGCGCTGCCGCCGTTGATCAGCACCACCAGCGGGACGCCATCGCTGGGGTCGGCCGGGTCGGCGGAGAAGCGCAGCTCGGAGTTGGGGATGCGGCCCTTGGTGTAGACGATCAGGCCCTTGGTGAGGAACGCGTCGGCCACTTCCACCGCCGACTGCAGCACGCCGCCGGGGTTGTTGCGCAGGTCCAGCACCAGGCCCTTGAGCTTGCCCTTGTTGTCGTTGCGCAGCTTGGCCAGCGCCTTGACGGTTTCCTCGCCGGTGTTGACCTGGAACTGGGTGATGCGCAGGTAGCCGTAGCCCGGTTCGAGCATCTGGCTGCGCACGCTCTTGACCTTGATGATGGCGCGCTTGAGGGTGACGTCGAACGGCTTGCCGCCGCCACGCACGATGGTCAGGGTGATGGGCGAGCCGGCCTTGCCGCGCATGCTGTCCACCGCCTCGTTCATCGACTGGCCCTTGGTCGGCTTGCCGTCGATCTTCACGATCAGATCGCCCGGCTGGATGCCGGCGCTGGCCGCCGGGGTGTCGTCGATCGGCGAGATCACCTTGACGAAGCCATCCTCGCTGCCGACCTCGATGCCCAGGCCGCCGAACTCGCCGCTGGTGCTTTCCTGCAGCTCGGCGAACTCTTCCGGGCCGAGGTAGGCGGAGTGCGGGTCGAGGTTGCTGAGCATGCCCTTGATGGCATTCTCCAGCAGGGTCTTGTCGTCTACCGGCTCGACGTACGCGGCCTTCACCCGGTCCAGGACCTCGGCGAAGGTGCGCAGCTCATCGAGCGGCAGCGGAGCCTCCTTGCCGTTGGTCGCCGGAGCTGCTGCCGGGGCGTCGGCGGCCTGAACCGCGCCAGCGCCGAGCAGCAAGGCCAGGGCCAGGGTAGTGAGACGGAAAGCTTGCGACATGTTTGGCTCCTAATGCGTGTTCGCCGCCTATCCCTGCGTGCGACACCAGGTCGAAGGGTCCGCCGGGCGGCCCTGATGGCGAATGGCAAAATACACCGCCGGAGTACTCTGACCCCCGCTGGCTCCCACGGTTGCAATGGGATCGCCCGCTTTGACGGTATCGCCGGCGTCCTTCAGAAGACTTTGATTATGCCCATAAAGGCTGAGGTAGCCACCACCGTGGTCGAGAATGACCAGTAGGCCGGCGCCGCGCAGCCAGTCGGCGAACACCACGCGGCCGCCATGTACGGCGCGCACGGTGCTGCCGGCGTTGGCGCCGATCAGCACGCCGTCCCAGGTGGCGCGGGGGTCGTCGCCGCGCGGGCTGCCGAAGCGCGCCAGTACGCGGCCGTCCACCGGCCAGGGCAGCTTGCCCTTGGCCGCGCCAAAGGCACCGCCAAAGCCGGCACCGCTGGAGACCAGCGGGCCGCTGTAGTCGGCGCGGGGCTTGCTCGGGGTTTCGGGCTTGTCGCCGCGCTCGGCCAGTTCGCGCTCGCGCCTGGCCCGCTCGCGTTCGGCGGCCAGGGCGCGCTGGCGCGCTTCCTCGGCTTCGCGGGCCTGGCGGGCGAGGGTTTCCTCGATGGTCTTGAGGACCTTGTTCAGGTCTTCCTGGCTCTGCTCGCGGTTCTTCAGCTTGCTGCCGCTGTCCTTCAGGTCGCTGTTGAGCTTGGCCAGGGTCTCCTGGCGCGCCTTGCGGGCTTCGGCCAGTTCCTGGCGGCGGGCTTCGAGGGCGCTCTGCTGGGCGACCTGTTCGTCCTTCTGCGAGGTGATTTCCTGCTCGACGCTGCTCAGCTGGCGCAGGGTTTCGTTGAACGCGGAGAGCTGCTCCAGGCGCGCCTTGTTGATGTAGTCGTAGTAGGTGAGGGTACGGCTGAACTTCTCCGGGTGCTCCTGGTTCAGCAGCAGCTTGAGGTATTCCTCACGGCCGCTCTGGTAGGCGGCACGAGCCTGGATGGCGATCAGGCGTTGCTGCTCAAGGCGTGCGCCCTGGAGTTTTTTTTTCTCACCGTCGAGGCGCTGCAGCTCGTCCTCGTTCTTCTTCATCTCGTCCTGGATCTGCTTGATCTGCTTTTCCAGGTCGCCCATCTGGGTCTCGGTGGACTTGAGCTGCTTCTGCACCCCGGACTTTTCGTCCTGGATGTTCTTCAGGTTCTTCTTCAGCTCATTGATGTCTTTCTGCGTCTGCTCCAGCTGGCGCTGGGTGTCGGCGCGTTCGTCGGCGACGACCGCGAGCGGGCTCAGGAGGCAGATCAGCAGCAGCGGTAGGAGGGCGCGAGGCATTGGGCGGCGGGCACCTGGATTCTGGACCGGGCTAGTATGCCCGTGGCGGGCCGTAAAAAGAACGCCCCAGGCCGCATGGCGTGGGGCGTTTGCTCTGACCGGCGGGAGCTGGCTCACGTTCCCATCAGATTTTCCCTCATTAAAGCAGGGTCACGATGGACTTGCCGGTCATTTCCTTGGGCTGTTCCAGGCCCATCAGCTTCAGCAGCGTCGGCGCCACGTCCGCCAGAACGCCGCCCTCGCGGATGCTCAGCTGGCGCTTGCCGACATAGACGAAGGGCACCGGCTCGCAGGTGTGCGCGGTGTGCGCCTGGCCGGTCATGGCGTCTTCCATCTGCTCGACGTTGCCGTGGTCGGCGGTGATCAGCGCCTCGCCGCCGACCTTGTCCAGCGCCTCGACGATGCGGCCGACGCAGGTGTCCAGGCACTCCACGGCCTTCACCGCGGCGTCGAACACGCCGGTGTGGCCGACCATGTCGCCGTTGGCGTAGTTGACGATGATCACGTCGAAGCGCTGGTTCTCGATGGCGTCGACGATCCGGTCGGTGACTTCCGGCGCGCTCATTTCCGGCTGCAGGTCATAGGTGGCGACCTTGGGCGAGGGGATGAGGATGCGTTCTTCGCCTTCGAACGGCTCTTCGCGGCCGCCGGAGAAGAAGAAGGTCACGTGGGCGTATTTCTCGGTCTCGGCGATGCGCAGCTGGGTCTTGCCGTTCTTGGCCAGGTACTCGCCCAGGACGTTGTCCAGGGATTCGGGCTTGAACGCGCTGGGCGCCGGGATGCTCGCCGCGTACTGGGTCAGCATCACGTATTCGGCCAGATGCAGCTCGCGCTGGCGCGGGAACTCCTTGAAGCCCGGCTCGACGAAGGCGCGCGACAGTTCGCGGGCGCGGTCGGCACGGAAGTTCATGAAGACCACGGCGTCGCCGTCTTCCACGCGTACCTGTTCGCCAATGCGGGTGGCCTTGACGAATTCGTCGCTCTCGCCGCGCTCATAGGCGGCGTTCAGCGCACCCACGGCAGTGTCGGCAGTGAATTCGGCGGTGCCGTCGGTGATCAGGTTGTAGGCGGCTTCAACGCGGTCCCAGCGGTTGTCGCGGTCCATGGCGAAGTAGCGGCCGATGATGCTGGCGGTGCGACCCTTGCCGATGCGGGCGAAGGCGTCATCGAGCAGCTTCAGCGAAGGCTCGGCGCTCTTGGGCGGGGTGTCGCGGCCGTCGAGGAAGGCGTGCAGGTAGATTTTCCCGGCGCCACGCTGGGCGGCCAGTTCGGCCATGGCGACCAGGTGGTCCTGGTGGCTGTGCACACCGCCATCGGAGAGCAGACCGAGGATGTGCACGGCCTTGCCGGCGCCGGCGGCCTTGTCCACGGCAGCGGTCAGCACCGGGTTGTGGAAGAACTCGCCGTCGCGGATGGCCTTGGTGACGCGGGTGAAGTCCTGGTAGACGACGCGGCCGGCGCCCAGGTTCATGTGGCCTACCTCGGAGTTGCCCATCTGGCCGTCGGGCAGGCCGACGTCCATGCCCGAGCCGGAGATCAGGCCGTTGGGCTGGTTGGCCAGCAGGCGGTCCCAGTTGGGCTTCTTCGCGGCGTAGATGGCGTTGTATTCCGGGCTCTCGCTATGGCCGAAGCCGTCCAGAATGATCAGGACCAGCGGTTTGGGCGTTGCAGTCATAGTTACGGCTCTTTCCGAGAATAGGGGTCAGAAAAGGACCGACATTTTACCGGTTGGTGCCGACAGACGCCATGATTGGCAGGGTTCAGCCGTCAGATACGCGCGTGTATACTGGCCGGCATTTTTACGTCTGGATGTCCTGCGCATGTCTTCGTTTCTTCCTCGTCTGATCGAATTCGCCACCCACCACTACCTGCTGGTCGGTGCCCTGGTCATCCTGCTGGTGCTGCTGGCCCTGCACGAAATGCGCAAGGGCGGCCGCGCGCTGTCCACCCGCGAGCTGACTGCCATGGTCAACGCCGACCAGGCCATCGTGCTGGATATCCGTCCGACCAAGGAATTCGCCGCCGGCCACATCGTCGATGCGCTGAACATCCCGGCCGACAAACTGAACGCGCGCATGAGCGAGCTGGACAAGCACAAGGCCAAGACCATCATCGTGGTCGACGGCATGGGCCAGCATTCGGGCACCTGGTGCAGCGTGCTGCAGAAGGCCGGCTACACCGCCGCCAAGCTCTCCGGTGGTATCGGCAGCTGGCGCGGCGACAACCTGCCCCTGGTGAAGTGAGATGCCGTCGATCTTGATCTACACCAGCGCGTGGTGCCCTTATTGCATCCGCGCCAAGGCCCTGCTGGACCGAAAGGGTGTCGCCTACGAGGAAATCTCGGTGGACGGCAAGCCCGGCATCCGCGCCGAGATGGCCAGCAAGGCCGGCCGCACCTCGGTGCCGCAGATCTGGATCGACTCCACCCACATCGGCGGCTGCGACGATCTTTACGCGCTGGAACGCGCGGGCAAGCTGGACACGCTGCTGACGGCGTGATCCCTCATTCTGAAACGATGCACAAGAAGGTCCCGAAATGACTGAACAAGCCAACGGCGCAGCCGAGCAAGACAACAATCCGCAGTTCTCGCTGCAGCGCATCTATGTCCGCGACCTGTCCTTCGAGGCCCCCAAGGCCCCGGAAATCTTCCGTCAGGAATGGCAGCCGGCCATCTCCATGGACCTCAACACCCGTCAGAAGCAGCTGGACGGCGACTTCTACGAAGTGGTCCTGACCGTGTCGGTCACCGTGAAGAACAACGAAGAGACCGCCTTCATCGTCGAAGTGCAGCAGGCCGGTATCTTCCTGATCAAGGGTCTGGACGCTTCCAGCATGAGCCACACCCTGGGTGCCTTCTGCCCGAACATCCTCTTCCCGTACGCCCGTGAAACCCTGGACAGCCTGGTCGTCCGCGGTTCCTTCCCGGCGCTGATGCTGTCGCCGGTGAACTTCGACGCGCTGTACGCGCAGGAAATCGCCCGCATGCAGGCCTCCGGCGAGATCCCGGCCCAGTAATCGCTGCGGCTGTGAACAAAGGCGCCTGCGGGCGCCTTTTTCTTTGCCTGCGCAAAGGTGGTGGGCGGGAAAGTGCTGTTCGCGAGCAAGCTCGCTCCTACAGGTGATTGCCGAGATCGGCGCTGGGCGTAGGAGCGGACTCTGTCCGCGATGCTGTCCGGCGCGATGCGGGGCTATCGCGGACGGAGTCCGCTCCTACGGTCGATGTCGAGGTCGCGGTCAAGATTGGTGCGTGCGCACTAGAGGGGCGCAGGTCGCCTTGGGGATAACCGCGTGCCGGCGCACTTGCGAATCTCGATCACGTCTCTGCAGGCCCCGTGGATTCTGGCCTGTGGCGATTCGGTGATCCGCTTCGCCGCACCACCCGCAATCTTGGCACGCCCTCTGCAATACCCCTGATAACAGCGATTTCAGGGGCCTCGGTACAGGCAGGCTGGGGAACCCCTCTTTTACAACTTGCGAGCGTGCCGTCCGAAGTGGTGGCCGTCGCAGCCGGTTCGGGGGTCCTGGTACAGGCAGGCCGGGAAAGCCCCCTTTTTATGCCCGCAGGCGCGCCACGGCGCTCCGCGCACCCGTTAGGGGTCCTGGTACAGGCAGGCCGGGTAAACCCCTCTTTTATGCCGGCGATGCTCCATCCGGAGCGCGCCTCCCGCTTCGGGGCCCCGGACCAGGCAGGCTGGGAAAACCCCGCTTTTATTCGGGCCGCGCGCTGATGGTCAGTCGCCACCGGCCCTCGGCCTCGGCGCTGTCCCAGGCGCCCTTCAGGCGGCGGGTCGACAGCAGCGTCAGCACAACCCCTTTCTCTCCCGGCTCCAGCTTCCAGCGCACTGGCGCATCGCCGATACGCAACTGGCCCTGTTGCGCGTCACCTTTGGCGTCGATCTGCACCGCCAGTGCGCCGTCCAGATGGCCGGCGCGCACGGCGGGCTGGGCATCGAGAACCAGTACCAGGCCATCGGCCGAAGGCTCTACCGCGAGGATCTGCGGCGGCCCCTCGTGGGGTGGATTGACCAGCCGGCCGAGCATCAGGCCCAGCAGCAGGCCGAGCACGCCCAGCGACACCATCACCTTCAGCCAGGGCCTGGGCCGCATTTGCTCCCTGGCGGGGGTAGAATGCCCGCCGTTCTCAGGCTCGGAGCGTTGCATGTTCCACGTAATCCTTTTTCAACCGGAAATCCCCCCGAACACCGGCAACATTATCAGGCTGTGCGCCAACGCGGGTTGCAGCCTGCACCTGATCGAGCCGCTGGGCTTCGAGCTGGACGACAAGCGCCTGCGCCGCGCCGGGCTGGATTACCACGAGTACGCCAGCGTGAAGCGCTACGCGACGCTGGAGGAGTGTCTGCAGCAACTCGGCCAGCCGCGCCTGTTCGCCTTCACTACCAAGGGATCGCAACCGTTCCACGAAGTGGCCTATGAGCGCGGCGACGCTTTCCTGTTCGGCCCGGAAAGCCGTGGGTTGCCCGAAGAGGTGCGCGACGCCCTGCCGCCGGAGCAACGCGTACGCCTGCCGATGCGCCCCGGTTGCCGCAGCCTGAACCTGTCAAACACCGTCGCGGTGACTGTCTACGAAGCCTGGCGCCAGCACGACTTCGCCATGGACTGAGCATTTTCTGATCGATCCGCGCAAACCCGCGCCAGGTGAGGAGCGCAGCGGCTTGCCCCAAGCTTATCCACAGGCGGGCGCACAGTGGATGTGGGCAAGCTGGGATTTTCTGCACAGAAACCGCGCAAACCCGCAGACCGCGCGTGCCCTGGGCTGTAGCACGTTCCTTCCCCGTGCCGTGCACAGGGTTATCCACAGGCTCTGGGGATGGATGTTGCGGGCTTGTGACGGCGCCTGCGGGCGTTGATCGCGGGTATGGTCCGCACCTATGCGGAGGGTTTTCCGCTGGGGCAGCCCCTCACCCTAACCCTCTCCCAGAGGGAGAGGGGACCGTACGGTGCAGGATGAAGCCATCGCGTCAGCCGGTACAGGCAGCTCCCTCTCCCTCTGGGAGAGGGCCGGGGTGAGGGAGGGGCCGGTATTGGACCGACAGGTGGCAGAAAAGCAGGGCCTTCCGGCCCCTTTTTCCACTCGAGAACTTCAGTCCTCGCCATCCTCGTCCGGGCCGTCGATCTTCATGCCCAGTTCCTTGATCTTGCGGGTCAGGGTGTTGCGTCCCCAGCCCAGCAGCACGGCGGCGTCGCGACGGCGACCGGCGGTGTGCTTGAGCGCGGTCTCGATCATGATCCGCTCGAAGGCCGGCACGGCGGTGTCCAGCAGGTTGGACTGGCCGCGGCCCAGGGCCTGGTCGGCCCAGTGGCGCAGGGCCTGCTCCCAGTTGGCGGCGGGCAGGCTGTCCTGCGGCTGGGTGAGCAGTTCCGGCGGCAGGTCGTCGACGTGCACCTCGCGGCCGGAGGCCATGACGGTGATCCAGCGGCAGGTGTTCTCCAGCTGGCGCACGTTGCCCGGCCAGCCGAGGTTCTTCAGGTATTCCTCGGTCTCCGGCTTGAGCAGCTTGGGCTCCACCGCCAGTTCCTGGGCGGCGCGGGCGAGGAAGTGCCGGGCCAGCGCGGGGATGTCCTCGCGGCGGTCGGCCAGGCGCGGGATGTGCACGCGGATGACGTTCAGGCGATGGAACAGGTCCTCGCGGAACTTGCCCTCGCGCACCAGGTTTTCCAGGTTCTGGTGCGTGGCGGCGATGATCCGCACGTCCACCTTCACCGGGGTGTGGCCGCCCACCCGGTAGAACTCGCCGTCGGCCAGCACGCGCAGCAGGCGGGTCTGGGTATCGGCGGGCATGTCGCCGATCTCGTCGAGGAACAGCGAGCCGCCGTCGGCCTGCTCGAAGCGGCCGCGGCGCTGGTTGGCCGCGCCGGTGAAGGCGCCTTTCTCGTGGCCGAACAGCTCGGATTCCATCAGGTCCTTGGGAATCGCCGCCATGTTCAGCGCGATGAATGGCGAGGCTGCCCGCGGGCTGTGGCGGTGCAGGGCGTGGGCGACCAGCTCCTTGCCGGTGCCCGATTCGCCGTTGATCAGCACGGTGATGTTGGAGTGGGACAGCCGGCCGATGGCGCGGAACACCTCCTGCATCGCCGGTGCCTCGCCGATGATCTCCGGAGTGCGTGTCTGGTTGGCCGGCGCTTCCAGGCCCTGTTGTTCCTGGGCGTGCTGGTTGGCGCGCTTGACCAGGGAGACGGCTTCGTCGACGTCGAACGGCTTGGGCAGGTACTCGAACGCGCCGCCCTGGTAGGAGGCCACGGCGCTGTCCAGGTCCGAATGCGCGGTCATGATGATCACCGGCAGGCGCGGGTGCACCTCGCGGATCTGCGCCAGCAGGTCCAGGCCGCTGGAGCCGGGCATGCGGATGTCGGAAATGATCACGTCCGGCTGCTGCCGGCCCAGCCGGCTCATGACGCTGTCGGCGCTGTCGAAGCTGACGGTGGTCATGCCTTCCTGTTGCAGGGCCTTCTCCAGCACCCAGCGGATGGAGCGGTCGTCGTCGACGATCCAGACGGTCTCTGATCGGCTCATGGTCAATGCACTCCTTGTTCCAGGGGCAGGAACAGACTGAATACGGTGTGGCCCGGATGGCTGTCGCATTCGATCAAGCCCTGGTGCTGGCTGATGATGTTCTGGGTGATGGCCAGGCCCAGGCCGGTGCCGTCGGCGCGGCCGCTGACCATGGGATAGAAGATGGTGTCCTGCAGTTCAGCCGGGATGCCGGGGCCGTTGTCGATGATCTCCACCTTGCACACCAGGCGATGGCGCGTGTGGCCGATGGTGAACTGGCGCAGGGTGCGGGTGCGCAGGGTGATGCGGCCCAGCTTGAGTTCGTTCTGCGCGGCGATCGCCTGCATGGCGTTGCGCACGATGTTGAGCACCGCCTGGATCATCTGTTCGCGGTCGATCAGCAGGTCGGGGATGCTCGGGTCGTAGTCGCGCAGCAGCGGGATCGTGCCCTGGGTCTCGGCCTCCACCAGGCTGCAGACGCGCTCCAGCACCTCGTGGACGTTGGTCACCGAGAGCTGCGGCAGCTTGTTCGAGCCGAGCATGCGGTCCACCAGGTTCCGCAGACGATCGGCCTCTTCGATGATGACGTTGGTGTAGTCCTTGAGCGACTCTTCCGGCAGCTCGCGGGAAAGCAGCTGTGCCGCGCCGCGAATGCCGCCCAGCGGGTTCTTGATCTCGTGGGCCAGGCCGCGCACCAGCAGCTTGGTGGTTTCCTGCTTGGACAGTTGCGCCTCTTCCTTGGTGATGCGCAGCAGCCGGTCACGCGGGTGCACTTCGAGCAGCAGCAGGGTGTCGCGACGGTCGAGGATCGGCGTCACCGCGTAGTCCACGGTGATGGTCTGGCCGGTCAGCGAGGTCAGGGTCGCTTCGCGCTTGGTGAAGGGGTGCGCCTCTTCCACCGCCTGGCGCAGCGACTGCAGCGCCTCGGGCGACTCGGTGAACAGCTCGCTGATGAACTGCCCGTGGCTGCGTTGGCCGCTGACCGCCAGCAGCATCTCCGCCGCCGGGTTCATGTACTCCAGGCGCAGCTCGGCATTGAGCAGGATCACCGCCGTGGTGAGGTTGTCGAGCAACAGGCGGAGCTGGGTTTCTGTAGGCATGGCGTAAGAGATGTCCCAAGACTGTGCGGGAAAATGCAAAAAGCAAACCAGGCCCAGAAAAGGCGCGTATTTCGCGGCATCGCGCTGATTTGCGGTGCGCAAGCGGCCGAATCGGGTCAGGAGAATGACCCGAAATGGGGAGAGTATAGAAAGTGGTGCAGGCTAACGCACCGATATGGTGCGTTTGTGTCCCGGCGCACGCCGCCTCAGTGGCTGGCGGCGCTGAGCGGGAGGGAAGTGTCGAGGTGGGTCGCCTCGGCCACGGAAACGCGGAACATGTGGAAGGGCTGGTTGGGCGTCTGCTCGATGGTGCGGCCGAGGGTGTCGACTATTTCCACCGACAGCTGGTGCGTGCCGCGGTCGATGTTGTCCAGCGGGAACACCGGGCTGCGGCCGGGTTCACCCACCGGCTTGCCATCGAGCAGCAGGCGGTACAGGTGGCCGGGCAGCAACGCCGGGTCGCTGGTGGCGGAGACGATCAGCGCGCCGTCGTTGGCGCGGATGGTGGCGTCCGGCTCGGGCACGAGGATGCGCAGCAGTTGGTAGGCCGGCGGGCCCGCCGGCAACGGCGGGGTGGCCGGGGCGTAGAGCGGCGGCGGCATGCGTACGCCGTGGGGCGCCTTCTGCGGGTCGTTGCGCGGTGTCATGTCCAGCTTCTGCGCGTTGCCGCGCGGTGGCTGGTCGGTGAAGACGCGGTTACCGTCCTTGTCGATGTAGGTGTAGACCTCGGCGTTGGCCGTCAGGCAGAACAGCATCGAGAACAGGAAAACTGCCAGAAGGCGCATCGTCAGCCGCCCGTCCTCGGTTGCACCTTGGGTCGTTGCGGGCTGTTGGTGCTGATCCGCTGCAGGGTGAAGCTCACCGGCGAACTGGCCTGGATCACCCGGCTGCCCTGCAGGACCTGGACGGCCAGGGTGTGCTCGCCGCGGTCGAGGTTCTGCATGGTGATGCTGGTGTCCCGCGCAGGGCTGCCGTAGGGCTGGCCATCGAGCAGCAGTTGCAGCAGGTGGTCCGGGTTGAGGGCCGGCTGCACCACCACATCGACCTGCACGGTGCCGTTGTTGACCCGCAGCGCTTCGTCGCTGGGAATGTTGCTCAGCGCCAGGATCGAGTAGGCGCGTGCGCTCTGGTCCTGGGTGCCGCTGGTGGCCGGTGCGGCGGCCGGGGCCTGGGTGCCGACGGTATTGGTCGGCGGCAGCTCCACGGGGGTGGCGCCGACGTTGGTGGGCGGCTGGTTGGTGAACACCGTCTTGCCGTTGGCGTCGGTGTACTTGTAGATCTGCGCGCTGGCTGGCAATGCGGCGGCGAGCAGCAGGGCGGTGAGGATCAGGCGCATGAAGGATCTCCGGATGGACTTGCCAAGCCTTGCACTGCCGACGGCAGCTGGCAAGTTGCCTATTGTCTTTCAGCAGGGCGTCGCGCGTTGTGCGCTGCTGCTCGTCGAAGGACCTTTCATACAGCGGCGCAGTCCATTACCGGTCCGAGTCCGGCGTGTGCGTCTGTATGATGCGGGCTGGCGTGATTGTCCATCGTTTCGGGGTGTGCTTGTGATTCCATTTCGTTACCTGCTTCGTCAGTGGCTGCTGCTGTGCTGTCTCGGGCTCGGCCTGGGCGTCGCCGGCCCGGCGTTGGCCGCACTTCCCGGCCCGCTGGCGGGCGTGTCGGGCGGCAGCGATGGCAAGGTCAGCGACGCCCAGTTGCAGCAGTCGCTGGACCAGGTGATCAAGACCCTGGAGAGCGACCAGCAGCGCGCCGACCTGCTGAAGAAGCTCAAGCAGCTGCGCGACGCGACGAAGAAGGGCGCCGAGGAGCAGGGCGGCGTGCTGGGCCTGATCGGCGACACCCTGGGCAGCCTGGAGAAGCAGTTCGAAGGCGCCAACAGTCCGCTGGTGCGCTGGTCCGACCTGTTCCAGGGTGCCGGCTACGAGCTGGATGCGCGCACCCCGTCGCTGGCCGAGTGGCCGGGCATGATCCTCGACTTCGCCCTGGTGCTGCTGCTCTGGGCCTGCGTCGCCCTCGGCCTGCGCTGGGTCGCCGGGCGCATGCGCAAACGTTTCGGCCTGGAAGATGAGCTGCCGCAGCACCCCAAGACCCGCGACCTGATGCTGTTCGCCCTGCGCAAGCTCGGTCCCTGGCTGGTGGCCTTCCTGATCACCGTGTACCTCTCGGTGGTGCTGCCCAGCTCGCTGGGCAAGCTGGTGGCCATGGTGATCGCCTATACGCTGGTGTGCGGCACGCTGTTCTCGGCGCTGTGCGTGATTTCCCTGTCGCTGCTCAGCGGCCCGCACCGCATGCGCGCCCTGGACATCCTGCGCCGTCGCGCCTTCCGTCCGCTGTGGCTGATCGGCAGCCTGGCCGCCGCCGGCGAGGTGATGCATGATCCACGTGTGATCGAGAGCCTGGGGCAGAACATCTCGCTGTTCGTCGGCTCGCTGGCGAACATCTGCGCGGCGCTGCTCACCGCGCTGTTCGTCCTGCAGTTCCGCCGGCCTATCGCCCACCTGATCCGCAACCAGCCGCTGGAGCGGCGCCTCAAGCGGCGCGGCCTGAGCGATCTGGTCGAGCTGATCGGCTCGATCTGGTTCCTGCCGGTGCTGGTGCTGGTCGGCATCTCGCTGTTCGCCACCGTGGTCACCGCCGGCGACAGCAGCTATGCCCTGCGCCGGGCGCTGGTCTGCGCGGTGGTGGCAGTGGTGGCGCTGACCGTCAACGGCCTGATCCGCCGTGCCCACCAGCGTTCGGCCCGCCGCGGTGCGCGCCGCCATGCGCCCTACATCGAGCAACTGCAGAGCTTCGGCTACACCCTGCTGCACATCGCCAACCTGCTGTTCTTCCTGGAGATCGGCCTGCGCGTCTGGGGCATGTCGCTGATCCGTTTCGCCGAGGGCGACGGCTCGCAGATCAGCCTGAAGTTCTTCAGCTTCGGCAGCACCCTGCTGGTCGCCTGGCTGGTCTGGATCCTTACCGACACCGCGGTGCAGCACAGCCTGGGCCTGGGCAGCAAGAGAAGCGCCAACGCCCGCGCGCTGACCATGCTGCCGCTGATCCGCAACGTGCTGTTCGTGACCATTGCGGTGATCGCGCTGATCGTCGCCCTGGCCAACATGGGCATGAACGTCACGCCGCTGCTCGCCGGTGCCGGCGTCATCGGCCTGGCCATCGGCTTCGGCGCGCAGTCGCTGGTGGCGGACCTGATCACCGGGCTGTTCATCATCATCGAGGACTCGCTGTCCATCGACGACTACGTCGACGTCGGCGGCCACCTCGGCACGGTCGAAGGCCTGACCATCCGCACCGTGCGCCTGCGCGACCTGGACGGCGTGGTGCACACCATCCCGTTCAGCGAGATCAAGAGCATCAAGAACTACTCGCGGCAGTTCGGCTACGCCATGTTCCGCTGGCCGGTGCCGGCGAGCATGCCGATCGACGACGCGCTGGCGCTGGTCAAGGAAGTCTCCAGCGAACTGCGCGGCGACCGCACCATCAACCGCGCCATCTGGTCGCCGCTGGAAATCCAGGGCATCGAGAGCTTCGACGCCGGCCAGGCGATCCTGCGCTTCCGCTTCAAGACCGCGCCGATCCGCCAGTGGGAAGTGCAGCGCGCCTTCAACCTGCGCCTGCGGCAGAAGCTCGACAAGGCTGGACTGGAGCTGTCGATGCCGCGCCTGAACGTGCAGCTCACGCGACCGTCGAGCCGGCGGGAAGAGGGCGACGAGCCTGGAGAACCGGCAGGTGTCTGAACCGACTTCATTCAATCCTGTCGGGTTTTTCGGAGTTCTCCGATGGGGGCGTCGGTAGCGTCCGCTTAGAGTGCCCGCCATTCCCTGAATGTGCGAGGCGCGGACGCGATGAAACCCCGAATTCCCCGTCAGACCGGCGGCACGAACCTGAAGCAGCTCAATGCCGCGCTCACCGCGCTGGGCGAGAAGGCCAATGCTGCCAGCGCCGCCGGTGACTACCGCACGGCACTGCAGTGTGCGCACCAGGCCCTGCGCATGGCGCCGCAGCACGCGGTGCTGTGGTCGGACGCGGCGGTCTACTGCATCAAGCTGCAGCTCTGGGATGAAGCGATCCAGCACGCCAGCCGCGCGCTGAAGGCCAAGGGCGATGGACTCGCCATCTATGATTCGCTGTCCCACGCCTGGGGCGCCAAGGGCGATGCCGCCCAGGTGCGTCGCTGGGGCGTGGCTGCGCTGAATCAACGCGACCAGCGCTTCGGTCTCGCGCCAGCGCTGGCCCATGACGTTCGTGGCAGCGCGCTGCCAGCCCCGCCCTCGGCTGCCACCCGTGACAGCAATCTGATCGCCTTCTCGCTGTTCGGCGGCAACCCCAAGTACTGCGAAACCGCGGTGCTCAACGTGCTGGAGCAGCCGGCAATCTACCCCCACTGGCGTTGCGTGTTCTTTGTCGACGCCAGCGTCCCGGCCGATGTCGTCGAGCGGCTGCGTGACGGCGGGCGGGTGATCGAGGTGACCGAGCCGGCTCTGCTCAGCGCTCCCGGCCCGATGTGGCGCTTCCTCGCCTATGACCTGCCGGACGTGCACCGGGTGATTTTCCGCGACGCCGACTCGGTGATCAGCCAGCGCGAGGCCGAAGCCGTGCAGGAGTGGATCGACAGCGGCGAGCGCTTCCACCTGATGCGCGACTACGCCACCCACACCGAGCTGATCCTCGCCGGGCTATGGGGCGTGTGTGCCGGCGCGCTGCCGCCGATGCGGGGGCTGATGGACAGCTTCCTGGCCCAGCCGGTGTCCTCGCAGCATTTCGCCGACCAGTACTTCCTGCGCTCCTGGGTCTGGCCCTATGCGCGGCAGAGCCTGCTGCAGCACGACTCGCAATTCGGTTTCCTCGAGGCCCGGCCATTCCCCTGCGGCACGTGGACCGCGGCCTCTCATGTGGGGGCGGCGGAAGGGGCTACCCACTTCAGCATGCCGATTGATGCGGCTGACGGAACGCCGGTGCTCTGGGTGCTGCACCACAAGGATGCTGAAGAGCGCGAAATCTGCCGCTATAAGAGCGTCGTGCAGCAAGGCTTGCTGACCGCCAACCTGCCGGCGCGCTATGGGCGCTCGATCAATGCGGGTGAAATGGGAATTCGCTACCAATTGATATGAGTGACAAGTGTGTGCAGCAGGCAGGGTTCCGCGCGCTACCAGAGGCTACCGAGAGCGATTGCTCTCATAGCGCCTTTGGGAGGCTGCTGCACAGATTCGCCTGATGTCGGCATTGCTGATACCACTGCAGCTGGATGGATAATCTCTCGTCATAGAGCGACAAGCGCGGCGCATATCGCGGTTGTCCAGTTTTTCGCATCGTTTGGCTTCCCCGGACGCAATCGCGATGCATTGCCGACGCATCTCACTGCTCTCTATTTCTTCACATCCGTAGCCGTCGGGAGATAACAGTGCTGTGCAGTAACGTCGCAGGTCCTTGCTCTCGATAGTGCCACAGTCCCATCTACTGCCACTTTCCTGGGCTTTGCACATCTGTTTGAGGTCGGGATCGGCGATTTTCTTGCAGCTGCTTTGGGCTTGCGCAGGCGCAATAACGAGAAATCCCAATAGCGGTACCAGCCAGAAAAATTTGCGCATGACGTCCATTTCCAAGTTAAGGCTGAGCACGCAGGACTACGAACGCGGGTTCGAAGCGCATCTGTCCTGCGCGAAAATGGGCCAAAGGTAATACGGGGGGATGAGCAGGTGCTGCGAGAGCTGCAGTAGGCGCAGCGATTTTCCAGACTGAGACCCGGGCAACACTCTGGGGGAAGCTGAGCTTCCCACCGTCATCTACGTAATCCTGAGGAAAACGCTGTGGTAGGCATTGGGGCCTTGCAGAAGAGGGCATAAAAAAGGCCTCCCGAAGGAGGCCTTAATACTGACGCTGTTTCTAGGTATTCGTGGATCAGACGCTGTAGTACAGGTCGTATTCCAGCGGGTGCACGAAGGTGCGCACCTTGATTTCTTCTTCCGACTTCAGCTCGATGTAGGCATCGATGAACTCGTCGGTGAACACGCCGCCCTTGGTCAGGAACGCACGGCCCTTGTCGAGTTCTTCCAGCGCCTCTTTCAGGCTGCCGCAAACCTGCGGGATTTCCTTGGCCTCTTCCGGCGGCAGGTCATACAGGTTCTTGTCGGCGGCATCGCCGGGGTGAATCTTGTTCTGGATGCCGTCCAGGCCGGCCATCAGCAGCGCGGCGAAGCACAGGTAGGGGTTGGCAGCCGGGTCCGGGAAGCGCGCTTCGATACGGCGGGCTTTCGGGCTGGAAACGTACGGAATACGGATCGAGGCGGAACGGTTGCGGGCCGAGTAGGCCAGCATGACCGGGGCTTCGAAGCCCGGAACCAGACGCTTGTAGGAGTTGGTGGCCGGGTTGGTGAAGCCGTTCAGGGCCTTGCCGTGCTTGATGATGCCGCCGATGAAGTACAGGGCGGTGTCGGACAGGCCGGCATAGCCTTCGCCTGCGAAGGTGTTCTTGCCATCCTTGGAGATGGACATGTGCACGTGCATGCCCGAGCCGTTGTCGCCGTACAGCGGCTTCGGCATGAAGGTCACGGTCTTGCCGTAGGCATCGGCAACGTTGTGCACGCAGTACTTCAGGGTCTGGACTTCGTCAGCCTTGGCAACGAGGGTGTTGAACTTCACACCGATCTCGTTCTGGCCAGCGGTGGCCACTTCGTGGTGGTGAACTTCCACGACCAGGCCCATTTCTTCCAGGGCGTTGCACATGGCGGTACGGATTTCGTGGTCGTGGTCGACCGGCGGTACCGGGAAGTAGCCGCCTTTCACGCCCGGACGGTGACCTTTGTTGCCGGTCTCGATGTCGGCGTCGGTGTTCCAGGAAGCCTGCTCGGAGAAGATCTTGAACATCGAGCCGGAGATGTCGGACTTGAACTTCACTTCGTCGAAGATGAAGAACTCCGGCTCCGGGCCGACGAAGACGGTGTCACCGATACCGGTGGACTTCAGGTATTCCTCGGCGCGCTTGGCGATGTTGCGCGGGTCGCGCTCGTAGCCTTGCATGGTGCTCGGCTCGATGATGTCGCAAACCAGGATCAGGGTCGGCTCTTCGGTGAACGGGTCGAGCACGGCGGTGCTGTCGTCCGGGAGCAGGATCATGTCGGAGGCTTCGATGCCCTTCCAGCCTTCGATGGAGGAGCCATCGAACATCTTGCCGGCTTCGAAGAATTCATCGTCCAGGGCGTCGCGAGCCGGCATGGTGACGTGCTGCTGCTTGCCTTTGGTATCGGTGAAGCGCAGGTCAACCCACTTCACGTCATGATCTTTGATCAGTTGTTGCGACTTGTACGACATGCTGTCCTCCAGGAGGGATTAGAGCTGGGAGCTTTCTGTGCCCCAGTATCGGGTGATGCCGGCCGGCATAGTCGGCCAGGGCAACCTGCCTCACAAGAGAGCAAGTTGCGTGCCAGTGCCCGTATTTGGGCAGGGCCCCTGAAATCACGGGCTGTGGCGGTGGTTACGGCGTATTGCGCTGAAATAGTGCACCGCTTTGGTGCTCCATCGTGGTGCATGAGCCCATTTTGGTGCACCAAAAAGAAAGTCTCCGATTTCTGCTCAAGTCTTGAGCAATTTCGGATATAATTCCGCCCCTTTTTTTCAGTCCCATGGCAATCGCCCGATTCGCATGAAACTCATCGTCAAGGTCTTCCAGGAAATCACCATCAAGAGCCGGCCGGTGCGCAAGCGCTTCATCCGCCAGCTGGCGAAGAACATTCGCACGGTGCTCCGCGACCTCGATCCCGAGCTGCTGGTCGAAGGCGAGTGGGACAACCTCGAGGTCGAGACCAGGGTCACCGAGCCCAAGGTGCTGCGCGAGATGATCGAGCGCCTGACCTGCACGCCGGGCATCGGCCACTTCCTGGAAGTGCACGAATACCCGCTGGGCGATTTCGACGACATCCTCGAGAAGTGCAAGGCGCACTTCGGCGACAAGCTGCCGGGCAAAGTCTTCTCCATGCGCTGCAAGCGCGCCGGCAAGCATCCGTTCACCTCCATCGACGTGGAGCGCTACGTCGGTGGCGGCCTGCGCCAGCACTGCGGCGCGGCTGGCGTGTCGCTGAAGAACCCGGAAGTGGAAGTGCGCGTGGAAATCCGCCACGACCGCCTCTACGTGATCCACGCCCAGCACGATGGCCTCGGCGGTTACCCGCTGGGCGCGCTGGAGCAGGTGCTGGTGCTGATGTCCGGTGGCTTCGACTCCACCGTGGCGGCCTACCAGATGATGCGCCGCGGCATGATCAGCCACTTCGTGTTCTTCAACCTCGGCGGCCGCGCCCACGAACTGGGCGTGATGGAAGTCGCGCACTACCTGTGGAAGAAGTACGGCAGCTCGCAGCGCGTGCTGTTCGTCAGCGTGCCGTTCGAAGAAGTGGTCGGCGAGATTCTCACCAAGGTCGACGACAGCTACATGGGCGTGACCTTGAAGCGCATGATGCTGCGCGCCGCCAGCCGCGTGGCCGAGCGTCTGGAAATCGATGCGCTGGTGACCGGCGAGGCGATCTCCCAGGTGTCCAGCCAGACCCTGCCGAACCTCTCGGTGATCGACCGGGTGACCGACACCCTGGTGCTGCGCCCGCTGATCGTCAGCCACAAGCAGGACATCATCGACACCGCGACGAAGATCGGCACCGCCGAGTTCGCCAAGCACATGCCAGAATACTGTGGCGTGATTTCGGTGAACCCGACCACCCAGGCCAAGCCGTACCGCGTCGACCACGAAGAAACCAAGTTCGACATGGCCGTGCTCGACCGCGCCCTGGAGCGTTCCACCCAGATGACCGTCGATCGCGTGATCGACGAGCTGGGCAAGGACCTGGCGGTGGAGATGGTCGACGAAGTGCTGGCCGGCCAGATCGTCGTGGACATCCGCCACCCGGATGCCCAGGAAGATGAACCGCTGGCCATCGAAGGTATCGAAGTGCTGCCGATGCCGTTCTACGCCATCAACAGCAAGTTCAAGGAACTGGACCCCAACCGCCAGTACCTGCTGTATTGCGACAAGGGCGTGATGAGTCGCCTGCACGCCCACCACCTGGTCAACGAAGGGCACACCAATGTTCGGGTCTATCGACCCGAGCCGCAGGCTGCAAGCGGCAAGCTGCAAGAGAAAAGCGAGTCCGCATGATCCTCTGCCGCATTAGCCGAAACGCAACCTGGCTGAGGCATCCTCCAGACGCCTGCGCCTGAACCGGATTTCCCGCCTGCAGCTTGAAGCCTGCAGCCTGAAGCTTTCTTTACTGAGACTGACACTGTGATCGAAAAACTGCGCAACATCGCCATCATCGCCCACGTCGACCATGGCAAGACCACCCTCGTAGACAAGCTCCTGCGCCTGTCCGGCACCCTCGACCGCAAAGAAGCGGAAAACGAGCGCGTGATGGACTCCAACGACCAGGAAAAAGAGCGTGGCATCACCATCCTGGCGAAGAACACCGCGCTGAAGTGGAACGACTACAGCATCAACATCGTCGACACCCCCGGCCACGCCGACTTCGGCGGTGAGGTTGAGCGCGTGATGTCGATGGTCGACTCCGTACTGCTGGTGGTCGACGCCCAGGACGGCCCCATGCCGCAGACCCGCTTCGTGACCCAGAAGGCGTTCAAGGCCGGCCTGCGTCCGATCGTCGTGGTGAACAAGATCGACCGTCCGGGCGCGCGTCCTGACTGGGTCATCGACCAGATCTTCGACCTGTTCGACAACCTCGGCGCCACCGACGAGCAGCTGGACTTCCCGATTGTCTACGCCAGTGCCCTGAACGGCATCGCCGGCATGGACCACGAGAAGATGGACGACAACATGGACGCGCTGTTCCAGGCGATCATCGACCACGTCCCGGCGCCGAAAGTCGACGTCGACGGCCCGTTCCAGATGCAGATCTCCCAGCTGGACTACAACAGCTTCCTGGGCGTGATCGGCATCGGCCGTATCGCCCGCGGCAAGGTCAAGACCAACACCCCGGTCGTGGCCATCAGCGACGACGGCACCAAGCGCAACGGCCGTATCCTGAAGATCATGGGCCACTCCGGCCTGCAGCGCGTCGAAGTCGCTGAAGCCGAAGCCGGCGACATCGTCTGCGTCTCGGGCATGGATGAGCTGTTCATCTCCGACACCCTGTGCGACCCGCAGAACGTCGAAGCCCGCCCGCCGCTGACCGTTGACCAGCCGACCGTGAGCATGACCTTCCAGGTCAATGACTCGCCGTTCGCCGGTAAAGAAGGCAAGTTCGTCACCAGCCGCAACATCAAGGACCGTCTGGACAAGGAACTGCTGCACAACGTGGCCCTGCGCGTCGAGCAAGGCGATTCCCCGGAGAAGTTCAAGGTCTCCGGCCGTGGTGAGCTGCACCTGTCGGTTCTGATCGAAACCATGCGCCGTGAAGGCTTCGAGCTGGCCGTAGGCCGCCCGGAAGTGGTGATCATCGAGACCGCCGATGGCGAGAAGCAGGAGCCGTACGAGAACGTCACCATCGACATCGAAGAGCAGCACCAGGGCTCGGTGATGGAGCAGATGGGCCTGCGTAAAGGCGATCTGACCAACATGATCCCCGATGGCAAGGGCCGTGTACGCCTGGAATACACCATCCCGGCGCGTGGCCTGATCGGCTTCCGTAACAACTTCCTGACCCTGACCTCGGGTACCGGCATCCTGACCTCGACCTTCAGCCACTATGGCGCGATCAAGGCTGGCGAAGTGACCAACCGTCTGAACGGCGTACTGGTCTCCATGGCTACCGGCACCGCGCTGACCTACTCGCTGGAAACCCTGCAGAGCCGCGGCAAGCTGTTCCTCGGCCCAGGCGACGAGATTTACGCAGGTCAACTGGCGGGCATCAACAGTCGTGACAACGACCTGGTGATCAACCCCACCAAGGGCAAGAAGCTCGACAACATGCGCGCTTCGGGCAAAGACGAAGTCATCGCCCTGGTTCCGCCGATCCGCTTCACCCTGGAGCAGGCGCTGGAATTCATCGCCGATGACGAGCTGGTGGAAGTGACGCCGAAGTCGATCCGTCTGCGCAAGAAGCTGCTCGACGAGAACGACCGCAAGCGCTACGAACGCGCCAAGGTCTGATTCGTCAGTACTGAAGAAAGCCGGGCATCTGCCCGGCTTTTTTTTGCCCGCATGAAAGGCCTCGACTGCAGGAGCGGACCTTGTCCGCGAAATCCCGACCGGCGCGCACCGATAAAGCCGGCGAGAAGGGAACCTCTTCGCGGACAAGGTCCGCTCCTACGAAGAAGTGCACATCCACGCGCTACGAACGTGCCAAGGCCTGATTCGTCTGGGTGTAGGGTGCATAACGCGCCAGCGTTATCTGCCGCGGGGTGTCCGGCGTATAACCCGTTCCGGGTTATACGCCCTACAAAAAGAAAGCCCTCCCGCGTGGCTACAGGGCGCTATCGCGACGTCTGATTCTTCGAAGCTGAGAGATGGTGGACGCAGGCCACGGACTTGGGCCGATATACTCAGCTTCCCGGACGATGCTGTCCGGTTCGGGATGGATTCGCAAAGAACCTCAAGGATTTGAAAGCATGCAATGGATCTTCATGCTGGTCGGCCTGGTCATCGGCGCCGCTGCGGGCGAGTCGATCACCGGGGCGGTGCTGGGCGCGGTGGTCGGCCTGGCGCTGGGGCAGACCCTCGCGCTGCAGGGCCTCAAGCGCGAGAACGACCACCTGCGCGGCGAGCTGAAGGCCTTTGGCGAGCGCTTCGACCAGGGCACCCAGGCGCTGTATGAGCGCCTGCTGCAGGTGGAGCGCCGTACCGAGCGCTCACCCTTGCCGGATGTGGAGTTCGTGGCGCCCGCCGCGGCTCCTGCCCCTGCTGCCGACCCCAGCGAGGTGGCGCGCGAGCCGCATGCTCCCGTGGCTGAGACCTCTCCGGGCGAACTGGACTGGAACATCGAGCTGCCCGCCGACGAGCTGGCGCCTGCTCCGGCCGCCGCCGCGCGGGAAGAAGCCACCGTCGAGTGGTCCGACCTGGCGCTCGAACCGCTGGAGAGCTCCGCCCCGCAAGCACGTAGCGAAGCGCCGGCGACTCCCGTACAGGCCGCTCCCGCCGCTCCGCCCCCACCGCCGCTACCTCCGGTTCCTTCCCTGTTCGACCGCGCCTTCGGCGCTGCCCGCGATTGGCTGCTGGGCGGCAACACCGTGCTGCGCGTCGGCGTGGTGCTGCTGTTCCTCGGCCTGGCCTTCCTGCTGCGCTACGCCACCGAAGGCATGACCATGCCGCCGCAGGGCCCCTACCTCGGCACCGCCGCCGCCGCGCTGGCGTTGCTCGGGCTCGGCTGGTGGCTGCGCCACCGGCGCCCAGCCTATGCGTTGGTCCTCCAGGGCACTGGCGTCGCCGTGCTCTACCTGACGGTGTTCGCCAGTATCAAGCTGTACCCGGCGATGAACCATGGCGAAGTGCTGATCGAGCCGAACGCCGGTTTCGTATTGCTGGTAGCGGTCACCCTGTTCTCGGCGATCCTCGCCATCCTGCAGGACGCGCTGGGCCTTGCTGCCGCCGCTGCGCTGGGTGGTTTCGCCGCACCGATCCTGGCGTCCACCGGCGGTGGCAGCCATGTCGCGCTGTTCAGCTACTTCGCCCTGCTCAATGCCGGCATCTTCGCCATCGCCTGGTTCAAGGCCTGGCGGATGCTCAATCTGATCGGCTTCTTCGGCACCTACGGCATCGGCCTGGCCTGGGGGCTGCGCTCCTACAAGCCGGAGCTGTTCGGCACCACCGAACCCTTCCTGATCCTGTTCTTCCTCACCTACGTCGCCATCGGCCTGCTGTTCGCCCGCCGTCGTCTGCGCGAGGCCGCCGGTGCGCCGGAAGATGACTCCCGCGAGGCGCTGCTGCGCTGGTCGGCGCGGCAGACCGACTACGTCGACGGCACCGTGCTGTTCGGCACGCCGCTGGTGGGCTTCGGCCTGCAGTACGCAATCATCCAGCACCTGGAGTTCGGCGCAGCCTTCAGCGCCCTGGCGCTGGGCCTGTTCTACATGCTGCTGGCCCGCGTGCTGGTCGGGCGCACTGCCGGCCGCGCGTTGCTGCTGGTGGAGACCTGCCTGGCGCTGGGCGTGGTGTTCGGCACCCTGGCGATCCCGCTGGGCCTGGACGCACGCTGGACCTCCGCCGCCTGGGCGGTGGAAGGCGCCGGCATCTTCTGGCTCGGCCTGCGCCAGCAGCGACCGCTGGCGCGGATCTTCGCCCTGCTGCTGCAGGCTGGTGCAGCGTGGGCGTTCGTGATGGGCCTGGGCTGGACGCCGTGGATCACCGATCCGCTGCTCGAGGGTGCCCCGCTCGGTGCGCTGATGCTCGGTGCCGCGCTGCTGTTCAGCTTCTGGAATCTGCGTCAGGCCGATGCGCACGTCCTGCGTAGCTGGGAACCGCACGCGCGGCCGGTCCTGGCGGCCTTCGGCCTGGCCTTCCTCTACCTGATCGCGCCGCTGTGCCTGGGCGTGGACGCTACCGCCATCGCCTGGGCGCTGGCCGGTCTGGCCAGCCTGTTCGCCGGCCTGCGTCTGCGTTCGCGCACCTTCCTGGCTTGTGCCTTTGCCGTTCAGCTGCTGGGCGGGGCGATCTTCCTGCTGCACCTGCAGGGTGCGGAGGAGGGCAGTGGGGTGATCGGCTCTGGCTGGCGCGGGCTGGTCACGGCCTCGCTGATCGGCCTGGCGCTGATTGCCGGTATGTTGATCGCCGCGCGGGATTCCATGGTCCGCGACGACCGCCGGCTGATGCTCGGCCTGAGCGTCGTCCTGCTGCTGGGGCTGGCCTTCATCAACCTCGCCGTGCTCTTCGTGTTGCCGTGGCAGACCGCGGCGGCGGTGTGGGCCGGCAGCGGCCTGCTGATCCTCTGGCTGAGCCTGCAACTGCAGCAGCGCGCGGCCTTCGTTTTCGGCCTGGTGCTGCAGGTGATCGGTGCCGGTGCCTTCCTCTTCGGCGGCGCGGCGCTGTTCGGCGACCTGCCCAGCGAAGGTCTGAAGCCGCTGGCGCACATGGGCTTCTGGACTCCGGCCGTACTGGCCCTGGCCGCGCTGATCGGCGCCTGGCGCCTGCACCGTGCCAGCGAGCGTGAGCGCAACCTGGCGCTGGGCGGCCTGGGCCTGGAGCAGCTGTCGCAGCTGCTGCTGGTGTGGGGTGCCGGCTGGTGGGCGCTGACTGCGCTGTGGGAGATATCCCGCTTCGTGCCGGTCGAAATGCGCGAGCATGTGGCGTTGCTGGTGGCGGCAATCAGTGTCGGCCTCTGGTCTCTGCTGGCGCGGCGCGAGCAATGGCGCGCGCTGGCGCTGCTGTGCCTGGCGCTGGTGCCGGTGTCGCTGGTGGCGCTGGCCAGTGCCTGGAACCTGGACTATCACCCGCTGGCGGAGCTGGGTTGGCTGGGCTGGCTGGCGGTGGTCGCGGTGCACTTCTTTACGCTGCGCCGACTCGATGCCTGGCTGCCACGCCGTGCCGCCCAGGCGGCCCATGTCCTGGGCTGCTGGCTGATCCTCGGCGTGCTGGCGCTGGAGCTGCGCTACCTGTTCTTCGCCCTGGCCGAGCATTACAACGCCTGGCGCTGGCTGGGCTGGGCACTGGTGCCGAGCCTCTACCTGATCCTCATGGGCGGTGTGCGGCGCCTGCCGTGGCCGGTGGCGGCCTTCGAGCGCGAGTACCGCGCCATCGCCGCCGCCCCTGTGGCCCTGGCGCTGCTGGGGTGGTTCTGGCTGGTCAACCTGTCCAGCAACGGCGCGGCCGATCCGCTGCCCTATCTGCCGCTGGTGAACCCGCTGGAACTGGGCATGCTCATCGTGCTGGCGGCGGTCTTCCAGTGGACGCGCCTGGGCCTGCCGCAACTGGGCGTGGCCGAGTCGAGCCTGCGCCTGCCGGTGCAGGCCGTGCTGGGTGCCTCGTTGTTCGCCCTGCTGACCTTGGCCGTGTGCCGCACCGCGCATCACTGGGGTGGCGTGCCGTTCGAGTTCGACTCCCTGAGCCAGTCGATGCTGGTGCAGGCCGGTCTGTCCATCGTCTGGGCGCTGATCGCCCTGGGCCTGATGATCGCCGGGCACCTGCGCGGCCGCCGCGACTTCTGGCTGGTCGGTGCGGTGCTGCTAGTCGTCGTGGTGATCAAGCTGTTCCTCGTCGACCGCGCCAGCGGCGGCAGCCTGGAACGCATCATTTCCTTCATCGGCGTCGGCGTGCTGATGCTGATCGTCGGCTACTTCGCGCCGTTGCCGCCACGCCGGCTGGCGCCCGAAGAGCATTCGCCACAGGAGCAACCTTCCGCATGAAGCTCAAAGCCCTCGTCCTGCTCGTTGGCGCCTGCCTGCTGGGCAGCCAGGTCGATGCCGCGCCCGCTCCGGCCGATTTCGCCAATCGCGTACCGCTGGAAACCTCCGGCAACGGCCCGTGGTACCGCGTGCAATTGCCCATCGAGGTGCTGTTTGCCGCGCGCCATGGCGACCTGCGCGACGTGCGTATCTTCAACGCCGAAGGCGAAGCGTTGCCGTACAGCCTGCGCACCAGTTCGGCCAGTGCCAGGGAAGTGCGTAGCGAAGTGCAGGCGCGCATCTTCCCGCTGCGCGGAACCTCCGGCAGCGCGGCCGGCGACAACCTGAAGATCGTCCGCAGCACCACCGGCACCATCCTCGAAATCACCCCGAACGCGCCGGCCCAGGACAAGACCCAGGTGCTGCGCGGCTGGCTGCTGGAGACCGGTTCCGGCGACCTGCCGCTGGATCGCCTGCAGCTGGATTGGACGGCCGACAGCGACGGCTTCCAGCGCCTGCGCATCGAGGCCAGTGACGACCTCGAACACTGGCGCTCCCTCGGCGAAGGGCAACTGGCGCGGCTGGACTTCAACGGCCAGCGCATCGAGCAGAACGACATCGCCCTGCCCGGCGAGACGGCGCGCTACCTGCGTCTGTGGTGGGAGTCGCCGGAGCAGGCCGCGCAACTGGTCGGCGCCACACTCAGCGGCAGCCGCAGCAGCACCGGGCCGACCCCGATGCTGTGGTCCGAACCGCTGGCGGCCCAGGCCGACAGCAACGGCGACTTCAGCTGGAGCCTGCCGCTGGCGCTGCCGGTGGAGCGCGTGCGGATTCCCCTGCAGCAGGACAACACCCTGGCGCCGGTGGTGATCTCTGGTCGCCACGACGGCAAGGTGCAGTGGACGCCGTTGGCCCGCGGTGTGCTCTACCGCCTGCCAGGACAGGGCGGCGAGATCACCCAGGAGGAGCTGGAATTGCCCGGCACCAGCCTGAGCCAACTGCGCCTGCAACTGGATTCGCGCGGCGGCGGCCTGGGCGGCTCGACGGCGCACCTGAGCGTCGGCGTGCGCGCCAGCGAGCTGGTGTTCCTCGCCCGCGGCGGTGCGCCCTACGAACTGGCGGTCGGCAACGGCTCGGCCACCGACGCCAGCCTGCCGCTGAGCACCCTGGTGCCCGGCTACGAGCCCAAGCGCCTGGCGAGCATGGGCGAGGCGCGGCTCAAGGGCACGCTGCAGGCGCCGGCGACACAAGCGCCGGCCACTGTGGCGAAGCCGGATACGAACTGGAAACGCTATGGCCTGTGGGCACTGCTGCTGGCGGGCGTCGGCCTGCTTGCGCTGATGGCGCTGAGCCTGTTGCGGAGCAATCGCCAGGCCGGTTGATCGACGCGGATCGCCGCAAGATAGGGGTGTCGCCTGTAGAAATTCTGATACTGTCTTGTTGTTCTGATTGCCGAATAACAACAAAGCATGGAGTAGCAGAATGATCAGAAAGGCGCTCACCCCGCTGGCGGCTGCGTGCGCGTTGGCCATTGCCACACAGGCCTCCGCAGCCCCTTCGCCGTATTCCACCATGGTCGTCTTCGGCGACAGCCTGAGCGATTCCGGCCAGTTCGCCGATGCCGGCGGTCCGGCCGGTGCCAGCACCCGCTTTACCAACCGCGTCGGCCCGACCTACCTGGACGGCAGTGGCGAGATCTTCGGCCCCACCGCGCCGATGATCCTGGGCGGCAAGCTGGGCATCAACGCCGCCGACCTGAATCCCTCCACCTCGCTGGTTCCCGGCACCGTGGATGGCAACAACTGGGCCGTGGGCGGCTACCGCACCGACCAGATCTACGACTCGATCACCGCGCCCGGCGGCTCGGTGGTGACCTCCGGCGCCGACAGCCGCACCCGTGACGGCTACCTGGTGAACAACCGCGCCGATCCGAACGCGCTGTACTACCTCACCGGCGGCGGCAACGACTTCCTCCAGCTGCGCATCACCAACGACCCCACCGCCCGCGCCGCCGCCGGCCGGCTGGTGGACAGCGTCGATGCGCTGCACAACGCCGGGGCGCGCTACATCATGGTCTGGCTGCTGCCCGACCTGGGCCAGACGCCGGCCACCAACGGCACCGCGCTGGAGTCCTTCGGCACCCAGCTGTCGGGCATCTTCAACCAGGAGCTGGTCAGCCAGTTGGCTGCCTCCAATGCCAACGTCATCCCGCTGAACATCCCGGCGATGTTCAAGGAAGTGCTGGCCAACCCGGGCGCCTATGGCCTGGCCACCGACCAGAACCTGATCGGCACCTGCTTCAGCGGCAACAGCTGCCCGGAGAACGCGGTGTACGGCCGCCACGGCAGCAACCCCGATCCGACCAAGCTGATCTTCAACGACGGCGTACACCCGACCATCGCCGGCCAGACGTTGATCGCCGACTACGCCTACTCGGTGCTCTCCGCGCCGTGGGAAGCGACCATGCTGCCGGAGATGGCGCTGGGTACCTACAACGCCTACCAGGACCAGCTGCGCAGCCAGTGGCTGTCCGACTGGGAGAACTGGCAGGGCGTCAACCAATGGCGCGGCTTCGTCGCCGGCGGCGCGCAGCATCTGGACTACGACGACCAGGACAGCGCGGCCGATGGCTCCGGTTACGGTGCCAACCTGACCCTGGGCACCAGCTATCTCCTGGATGACGCCTGGCGCGTCGGCGGTTCGCTGGGCTTCTACCGGCAGAAGCTGGAGCTGGGCGCGGATGATTCGGACTACAAGCTCAACAGCTACCTGGGCAGCCTGTTCGTGCAGTTCCAGCAGAACCGCTGGTGGGCCGATGCCTCGGTGACCGGCGGCAAGCTCGACTTCGATGACGCCAACCGCAAGTTCAGCATCATCAACCACGAGGTCGAGGAGAAGGCCGATACCGACGGCAGTCTGCTGGCCTTCAGCGGCCGCCTGGGCTACGACATCGCCCAGGGTGGCGAGAACTGGCACCTGTCGCCGTTCGTCAGCGCCGACTGGGCGCGGGTGAAGGTGGATGGCTACGAAGAGGGCAGCGGCCGTTCCACCGCGCTGGCCTATGACGAGCAGAACCGCTATTCCCGTCGCCTGGGCGTGGGCCTGCAGGGCAAGTTCGATGTCTCGCCGCAGACCCAGCTGTTCGGCGAAGTCGCCGTCGAGCGTGAATACGCCGACGATACTCAGAACGTCGGCATGAACTTCACCAGCCTGCCGGACATCGGCTTCAGCCTGCAGGGCTACACCCCGCAGAGCCACCTGCAGC
The DNA here is from genome assembly GCF_014204515.1 of Pseudomonas nitroreducens. Taxonomy (GTDB): domain Bacteria; phylum Pseudomonadota; class Gammaproteobacteria; order Pseudomonadales; family Pseudomonadaceae; genus Pseudomonas; species Pseudomonas nitritireducens_A. Next base: position 248,395 of record NZ_JACHLI010000005.1, read on the forward strand.
GCGCCACCGTCGGCGTTGCCCAGAAGCTGACCCCCGAGCTGACCCTGCGCGGCGGCTACAGCGCGCACCGCAGCAGCGACGACCTGGCCCAGGGCGTGAACCTGGCGCTGAGCCTGGACTTCTGACGTCCGCCCCGTGCGGCTGCCATACAGGCAGCCGCACGGGGGCGCGCGGCCGAAGGTCGCAATGACCTTCGTACATGGGGAACTGCCCGACACCTGTGGGCTCCAAGCAGTCGGCGAGGCCACCGTGCAGGAGGCATCGCGGTCGTTTCCACGCTAGAATGCGCCCTGATTTTTCTACCTTCTCCCCTGGAGTCTTCCATGTCCCGCGTTACCCTGAGCCGCTACCTCATCGAGCAGACCCGCAGTCACAACACCCCGGCCGACCTGCGTCACCTCGTGGAAGTGGTGGCCCGCGCGTGCAAGGAAATCAGCCACGCCGTGTCCAAGGGCGCCCTGGGCGGCGTGCTGGGCAGCATGGAAACCGAGAACGTACAGGGCGAGGTGCAGAAGAAGCTGGACGTGCTGTCCAACGAAATCCTCCTGGAAGCCAACGAGTGGGCCGGCAACCTGGCCGGCATGGCCTCCGAGGAAATGGACCATCCCTACCAGATTCCGGGCAAATACCCCAAAGGCGCCTACCTGCTGGTCTTCGACCCGCTGGACGGCTCCTCCAACATCGACGTCAACGTCTCGGTCGGCACCATCTTCTCCGTGCTGCGCTGCCCGCAGGAATACCTGAGCCAGAACGACAGCCTGCGCGAGGAAGCCTTCCTGCAGAAAGGCACCACCCAGGTCGCCGCCGGCTACGCCATCTACGGCCCGCAGACCATGCTGATCCTGACCCTGGGCAACGGCGTGAAAGGCTTCACCCTGGACCGCGAGCTGGGCAGCTTCGTGATGACCCACGACAACATCACCGTGCCCACCAGCACCGCCGAATTCGCCATCAACATGTCCAACGAGCGCCACTGGGAAGCCCCGGTGCAGCGCTACGTCAGCGAACTGCTGGCCGGCAAGGAAGGCCCGCTGGGCAAGAACTACAACATGCGCTGGATCGCCTCCATGGTGGCCGACGTGCACCGCATCCTGACCCGCGGCGGCGTGTTCATGTACCCGCGTGATTCCCGCGAGCCGGAGAAGCCCGGCAAGCTGCGCCTGATGTACGAAGCCAACCCGATGTCCTTCATCATCGAGCAGGCCGGCGGCGCCGCCACCAACGGCCGCCAGCGCATCCTCGACATCCAGCCCGACAGCCTGCACCAGCGTGTGGCGGTATTCCTCGGCTCGAAGGAAGAAGTCGAGCGCGCCACCGCCTACCACCAGGAAGGCTGATGCGCGCCGCGCCCTGGCAGGAGCTGCTGGACTGGTGGTTCGGCAGTGCCCTGGACGCCAACGAGGTGGCCGCGCAGCGTAACGCGCTGTGGTTCGGCAAGAGCGCCTGCCAGGACGTGGACTCGGAAAACCGTTTCGGCGGCCTGGTGCGCCAGGCCCTGGACGGCGGCCTGCAGGAGTGGGAGCGCGAGCCGCAGAGCTGGCTGGCGCTGATCCTGCTGCTGGACCAGCTGCCGCGCATGATCTTCCGCGATTCTCCGCGCGCCTACGCCGGCGACGCCCGCGCCCAGCAACTGGTGCGCCAGGGCCTGCAAGCCGGGCTCGACCGCCAGCTGCCGCGCATCGAGCGGGTATTCGTCTACATCGTGTTCGAGCACGCGGAAGACCTCGCCAGCCAGAACGAAGCCGTGCGCCTGTACCAAGCGCTGCAGGGCGAATCCAGCGAGAGCGAGAAGGTGCTGTTCGCCGGCTACCTCGCCTACGCGCGCAAGCACCAGGTGGTGGTGGAGCGCTTCGGTCGCTTCCCGCACCGCAATGCCATCCTGGGCCGTGAGTCCACGGCAGAAGAAGCGCAGTTCCTCACGGAACCCGGCTCGCGTTTCTGACTCCAACCCGGCGGCCTTTCCGCCCGCCCTGTGCCAAGCTGTTGACCGGGCCCCTCAAACAATGGAGTTGTCGATGTCCTTTCGCCGCCTCGCGCTCGTCGCGTTCTGTGTCGTCCTGGCCGCTTGCAGCAAAGTGAACCAGGAGAATTATTCGAAGATCAAAACCGGCATGAGCAAGGTCGAAGTCGAAGACCTGCTCGGCAAGCCCACCGAATGCTCCGGCGCGTTGGGCGTGTCCAGTTGCACCTGGGGCGATGAGAAAGCCTTCATCAGCATCCAGTACGCCGGTGACAAAGTGCTGCTGTTCTCCGCCCAGGGCCTGAAGTAAGCGCCCGGGCAGGGCGGGCAGCCAAGGAGGAGCGAATGCGTCGATCGATCACCTGGCTGGCCTGCCTGGCCGCCCCTCTGGCCATCGTGCTGGGCGGTTGCGCCGGCTCGACCCAGCAACCGCCGCAGACCGTACAGGTCGACCTCAAGCGTTACGAGGGCACCTGGTACGAGTTGGCGCGCAAGCCGATGTTCTTCCAGCGCCAGTGCGCGCAGTCCGAAGCCCATTACCGCCTGCAGGAAGACTCCAGCATCGCGGTGACCAATCGCTGCCTGACCAAGGATGGCGAATGGGACCAGGCCACCGGCCGCGCCGAAGCCCAGGTGCCGGGCCGCACCGACAAGCTCTGGGTGCGTTTCGACAACACCTTCTCGCGCCTTTTCCCCGGTCTGGCCAAGGGTGATTACTGGGTGCTCTACGTCGACGACGACTACCAGACCGCGCTGGTGGGCAACCCGAACCGCGAATACCTCTGGCTGCTCTCGCGCCAGCCGGTGGTGCCGGACGCTACTCGCCAGCACCTGCTGGAACTGGCCCACGAACGCGGTTACCAGACCGACGACCTGATCTGGCGGACGGCGGAAACCGCCACCGCGCCCTGACGAAAAAACGCCCCTCGGGGCGTTTTTTCATGGCCTGTAGGTCGCCGGGTATCTCTACGTAGGATGGGTGGAGCGAAGCGATACCCATGCTGTCCTCGCTCGGATTTCGATGGGTATTGCTGCGCTCCACGCCATCCTACAGAAGCGCCACGGTCCGGCCCGTGCGGCTTTTTGTAGGTGAGCTCAGTTCCGTGTTGGCGGATAACGCCTCCGGCGTTATGCGCCCTACGACGCATAGTTCCGTAGGGCGGATAACCCGGAACGGGTTATCCGCCGTTTCAGCAAAGACGCTTAGTCCAGCAACTCGCGAAGTACGTTGGCGAACTCGCGCGCGCTCTGTTCTTCGAGCGCATGTCGCCCGTCGCGCACGCGCCACTGCCCAGCCACCATCACATCGCGCACCTGGCGATCGCCGCCGGCGAACAGCCAGCGGTTGAGGATGGCGTCGCCACGGGCGGTCTGCAGGTAGGGGTCGCCGCCGTCCAGCACCAGCAGGTCGGCGCGCTTGCCTACCGCCAGCTCGCCGGTGGGCTGGCCGAGGGCCTGGGCGCCGCCGGCCAGCGCCGCGTCGAACAGAGTACGGCCGACCATTGGCTGGTCCTGGCCATAAAGGCGGTTGCGGCGCTGGTCGCGCAGGCGTTGGCCGTATTCCAGCCAGCGCAGTTCTTCCACCACGCTGAGCGACACGTGGCTATCCGAGCCGATGCCGAAACGGCCGTGCTGAGCCAGGTAATCCACCGCCGGGAAGATGCCGTCACCCAGGTTCGCCTCGGTGGTCAGGCACAGGCCGGCCACCGCGCCGCTGCGGGCCATGGCGGTCACTTCGTCGGCTTCGGCATGGGTGGCGTGGACCAGGCACCAGCGCTGGTCCACGTCGACGTTTTCGTACAGCCACTGCAGCGGGCGACGGCCGCTCCAGGCCAGGCAGTCGTCGACTTCCTTCTGCTGTTCGGCGATGTGGATATGCACCGGGCAGCCGTTGGAATCGGCGCCCAGCACCTCGGCGATCTGCTGCGGCGTCACCGCGCGCAGGGAGTGGAAGCACAGGCCGAGGTCCTGCTGCGGCTTCGTCGCCAGGTGGGCGCGCAGACCGTCGATCAGTTTCAGGTAGCTCGCGGTGCTGTTGATGAAGCGGCGCTGGCCTTCGCTGGGTGCCTGGCCGCCGAAGCCGGCGTGGGAGTAGAGCACCGGTAGCAGGGTCAGGCCGATGCCGGCATCGGTGGCGGCCTGGCTGACGCGCAGGGCCAGTTCAGCCGGATTGGCGTAGGGCTTGCCGTCGACGTCGTGGTGCACGTAGTGGAATTCGGCGACGCCGGTGTAACCGGCCTTGAGCATCTCGATGTACAGCTGGCGGGCGATCACGCCGACCTGCTCGGGCGACAGGCGGCCGACCAGGCGATACATCAGGTCGCGCCAGGTCCAGAAGCTGTCGTTGGGGTTGCCGGCGACCTCCGCCAGGCCTGCCATGGCGCGCTGGAAGGCGTGCGAGTGGAGGTTCGGCATGCCCGCCAGCAGTGGCCCGCCGACGCGCTCGGCGCCTTCCGCGCTGGCGTCTGGAGTGATCGCGGTGAACAGGCCGTCGGCATCGATCTCGAAGCGGACATTGCGCGCCCAGCCGGAGGGCAGCAGGGCGGTTTCGGCGAACAGGACGGACATGCGCAGGGCCTCGCAGCGTGCTTATTGTATTAGCCTGGAATTTGTATATACATATACAGACGTTTGCCGGGACCGTAAACTGCCAGGCACCCGACGGTCGTCAGAGGACTTGTATGCACCGGTCGAATCCGGTACATGCCGGAGTCAGACCACCACTGCCCTGAACCGTCGCCACGACAAGGAGTTTCCCCGTGCCCGCATCGTCCACGCCTACCCCGCCCGCCGAGGGTTCGTCGCTCGCCGCGCAGATGGGGGAAATTCCCGCGCCGCTGTATGCCCGCGTCAAGCAGCTGATCATCCAGCAGATCCAGTCCGGCACCTGGCCGCCGCACCACCGCGTGCCGTCCGAGGCAGAGCTGGTCGAGGAGCTGAGCGTCAGCCGCATGACCATCAACCGCGCGCTGCGCGAGCTGACCGCCGACGGCCTGCTGGTGCGCATGCAGGGCGTGGGCACCTTCGTCGCCGAGCCCAAGGGCCAGTCGGCGCTGTTCCAGGTGCAGAACATTGCCGAGGAAATCACCGCCCGCGGCCACAAGCACCATTGCGTGGTGGTCAGCCTGATCGAAGAACTGGCAACTGCCGAACGCGCGCTGGCGCTGGACGTGCGCGAAGGGCAGCGCATCTTCCACTCGATCATCGTGCACTACGAGAACGACATCCCGGTGCAGATCGAGGACCGCTACGTCAACGCAGCCGTGGCGCCGGAGTACATGAAGCAGGATTTCACCGGGCAGACGCCGTTCGCCTACCTTACCCAGGTCGCGCCGCTGAGCGAGGGAGAGCACGTGGTCGAGGCGGTGCTGCCCAGCCCCGAGGAATGCAAGCTGCTGTCCGTCGACCGCCACGAGCCGTGCCTGCTGATCCGCCGGCGTACCTGGTCGGGGCGCAATACCGTCACCAGCGCGCGCCTGCTGTACCCGGGCTCGCGCTACCGCCTGGAAGGACGTTTCAGTTCATGACCGATTTGAAGATCCTGCGCGCCGTCGATTACCCGGCGATGCCCTGGAAAAACGGCGCAGGCACCACCCGCGAGATCGTCCGCGATGCCGGCGACGGCCTGGAAGGTTTCGGCTGGCGCGTGTCCATCGCCGACGTCGGCGCGCCGGGGCCGTTCTCTGCGTTCATCGGCTATCAGCGCGTGATCAGCGTGCTGGAAGGTGAGGGCATGCGCCTGAACGTGGATGGCGCCCATTCGCGCGACCTGCGTGCGCTGGACGCCTTCACCTTCGATGGCGCCAGCGCGGTAGATTGCACGCTGCTGGGCGGGGCGATCCGCGACTTCAACCTGATCTATTCGCCGACGCGTTATCGCGCGCGGTTGCAGTGGCTGAAGCTTGATGGCGCGGCGCATTACTTCAGCAGCGCATCGACCGTGCTGCTGTTCAGTGCGGGGGAGGGCGTTCATGTCAGCCTCAACGGCGCGGCCAGTGGTTTGCTGGGCCTGCATGACACGTTGATCGCCGAGGGCAGCGGCGCGCTGCGCGAATGGCGGCTGACAGTGACGGGCGGTGCGGATATCTGCGTGATCGAACTCGACGCACGCTGAGCAGAAAGGGCGCCGAGAGGCGCCCTTTGCATTTGTAGGATGGCGTGGAGCGCAGCGATACCCATCGATGTTTGCGCGGCGGACCGCATGGGTATCGCTGCGCTCCACCCATCCTACGGGCCAACTGGCTTTGGACTTGGAGCGCGTTTCATAAGAGCTGGAATATCGGCGCAAGAGTATCCCCTCACCCCAACCCTCTCCTGGAGGGAGAGGGAGTAGATCGTGCCGGCTGACGCTGTGGTGTCCTCCTGCACCAACCGGTCCCCTCTCCCCTTGGGAGAGGGTTAGGGTGAGGGCCGATCCGAGCACGGATGTATCTGCTAGGAGGCCATCTTGTCCGCCATGCTGTAGAACGCCACAGGCGTCATGCGCCCTACGTCGTGGTTACGAATACAGCCGCGAATAGTCGATCCACCGGCTCATCACCCCATCCTCCACCCACGCCCGTGCCGCGGCGATGTCCGGGGCGAAGTAGCGGTCCTGCTCGTAGTGCGGCACCTGGCTGCGGATCAAGGTGCACACTTCCTGCAATTGCGGCGAGCTCTGCAGCGGCGCGTGGAAGTCCACGCCCTGGGCGGCGGCGAGCAGTTCGATGGCGACCACGCCGGCGCTGTTGCCGGCCATGTCCTGCAGGCGGCGGGCGGCGAAGGTGGCCATGGAGACGTGGTCCTCCTGGTTCGCCGAGGTCGGCAGGCTGTCCACCGAGGCCGGGTGGGCCCAGGTCTTGTTCTCCGAGGCCAGGGCCGCCGAGGTTACCTGGGCGATCATGAAGCCGGAATTCAGCCCGCCTTCCTTGACCAGGAAGGCCGGCAGCCCGGACATAGCCGGGTCCACCAGTTGCGCGATGCGCCGCTCGGACAGCGCGCCGATCTCGGCGATCGCCAGCGCCAGCACGTCGGAGGCCATGGCCACCGGCTCGGCGTGGAAGTTACCGCCTGACAGAACATCACCGTCAGCGCTGAATACCAGCGGGTTGTCGGAAACGGCATTGGCTTCGCGCAGGAAAACCCCGGCGGCGAAGCGCAGGTGATCCAGGCACGCGCCCATCACCTGCGGCTGGCAGCGCAGGGAGTACGGGTCCTGCACGCGCTTGCAGTCGATGTGCGACTGGTTGATCGGGCTGTCGTGCAGCAACTCGCGGTACAAGGCGGCGACGGCGATCTGCCCCGGCTGGCCGCGCACTTCCTGGATGCGCGCGTCGAAGGGCACGAACGAGCCCTTCAGCGCTTCCACGCTCAGGCTGCCGGCGACCACCGCCGAGATGAACAGTTTCTCCGCCGCGAACAGTCCGCGCAGGGCCAGCGCGGTGGAGACCTGGGTGCCGTTGATCAGCGCCAGGCCTTCCTTCGGCCCGAGCACCAGCGGTTCGGCACCGGCGATGGCGAGGCCTTCGCTGGCTTCGAGGATGCGCCCTTGATGGCGTACCTGGCCGACGCCCAGCAGGGTCGAGGACAGGTGCGCCAGCGGCGCGAGGTCGCCGGAGGCGCCCACCGAACCCTGCGACGGAATGCACGGGTACACCCGCGCCTTGTAGAGCTTGAGCAGCGTCTCGATCACCGGCAGGCCGACGCCGGAGAAGCCGCGCGCCAGGGAGCCGATCTTCAGCGCCATGATCAGCGCCACGCTGGCGTCGTCCAGCAGCGGGCCGGTGCCGGTGCAGTGGGAGAGGATCAGGTTGCGCTGCAGGGTGGCGAGCTGGTCTTCGGCGATGGAAGTACGCGCCAGCAGGCCGAAGCCGGTGTTGATGCCATAGACGGTGCGCTGGTCGGCGATGATCTGGCTGACCGTCTGCGCACTGCGCAGGATGGCCTCGCGGCATTGGTCGGCGAGCTGCAGGTCGGGCTGATGCTGGTAGATGGCGCGCAGCTGGTCGAGATCGAACTGGCCGGGCGTCAGGAGCAGGGTTTGCGGCATGTCGGCATCCTGGATTCGGTGAAAGTGTTACCGTGGATCGTTCCTGTATATACAGGTATAGCAATCGCTGTGCCATGGCGCGCCAGAGCCCGCGGCTGGGTGATTCGTCCGGCTGTGGGCTGTTTCTGAAAGCAGTGAATGTCACCGCCGGTGGCATTTCCAGTCCGATGGTCGTGGGCAAATGACGGATCGGCGGCTAAACCCAAAGGACATCAACGCGCCCGGAGTCGGCCAATGTCCACCCCTCGTTGCCTGTTTGCCCTGTTGCTCGCCTTCGGGCTCAGTGCCCAGACTTTCGCCGCCGGCTGTCCCTACCCGAAACCCGTGGTGTTCGCCGGGCTGAACTGGGAGAGCGGCATGTTCACCACCGAGGTGCTGCGCTTCATCCTGGAGAAGGGCTACGGCTGCCAGACCGACGCGCTGCCGGGTAACACCGTGACCATGGAAAACGCACTGAAGCAGAACGACATCCAGGTCACCGGCGAACAGTGGGCCGGGCGCAGCACCGTCTGGCAGCAGGCGGAGCAGGCCGGCCAGGTGTTCTCCGTGGGCGAGACGGTGAAGGGCGCCAACGAAGGCTGGTGGGTGCCGGACTACGTGGTGCATGGCGATGCCAAGCGCGGCATCAAGGCCTCCGCGCCGGGTCTGAAATCGGTCGCCGACCTGCCCAGATACAAGGCGCTGTTCAAGGACGACGAGGAGCCGGATAAAGGCCGCTTCTACAACTGCCCCACCGGCTGGACCTGCGAGATCGTCAACACGCAGAAGCTCAAGGCCTATGGGCTGGACGACAGCTACGTGAACTTCCGCACCGGCGCCGGGCCCGCGCTGGACGCGGCGATCAGTTCGGCCATCGCCCAGGGCAGGCCGGTGCTCTTCTATTACTGGGCACCGACGCCGCTGCTGGGACGGTTCAAGCTGGTGCAGCTGGAAGAACCGCCGTTCAACGAGGCGGCCTGGAAGACTCTCACCGATCCTAACGATCCGAACCCCAAGGGTTCGCGCTCGCTGCCGGCGAAGATCAGCATCGGCGTATCCCGCGACTTCCACGACAAGGCGCCGCAATTGGTGCAGGTGTTCGAGAAGGTCGAGCTGCCGCTGCCGCTGTTCAATGCGCTGCTGGCGGACATGGCCGAACACCACCGGGACGTGGCGGACGTGCGGGCGAAGTTCTTCCGCGAGCATCGGGAGTTGTGGTCGACGTGGGTGTCGGCCGAGGCGGCGACGAAGATCGAGGCGGCGTTGAAGTGAATGGGTGCCTTCGTGGGGCTAATGGTGGGGGTGGCTTGCCCTCTCCCTAACCCTCTCCCTGAAGGGAGAGGGGATTGGCCTGGCGCGAGCTGATATTCCAGAGCTTGACGGTTGACTCCGTTGTAAGCGTGCACGCCGGACAACTCCCTCTCCCTTTAGGGAGAGGGCTGGGGAGAGGGTATTTCAGGCTGCCACTGAAGTCAGAGGCAGCCGCTTTTCCCTTAGCTCCACCGCTTATCTATACAACCTGTGTCCCTTGGTAGCGAGCGGTGTTACCGAACGCCACGAAACGGTGCAGCGAAGCCTTTTTCTGGTGCGATCGTCTGAAGGACGGCAGCAGCTGTCAGCTCCTATCGCTCTGCGATAAATACAATTTAATCCTTGATAATCAATAAGTTGATCTCGCCATAAGGCGAGCGGAAAGACCCGCTCGCCAAGGTTGGCCTTCGCTTTGCTTATACTTGTACATACAAGCATAGACATGATGGTGACGAGCTCCCTCGGCACCGTCGAATGAACCGCCAGGCCGCCCCCACGGCCACCGACCCGAGCAAGCGAAGGAGCCATCCGTGACCAAATTCCGCGACGTCGAAATCCGTGCCCCGCGCGGCACCCAACTGAACGCCAAGAGCTGGCTGACCGAAGCTCCGCTGCGCATGCTGATGAACAACCTCGACCCGGAAGTCGCCGAGAATCCTAAGGAACTGGTGGTGTACGGCGGCATCGGCCGCGCCGCGCGCAACTGGGAGTGCTACGACAAGATCGTCGAGACCCTGAAAGAACTGAATGAAGACGAGACCCTGCTGGTGCAGTCCGGCAAGCCGGTCGGCGTGTTCAAGACCCACGCCAACGCCCCGCGCGTGCTGATCGCCAACTCCAACCTGGTGCCGCACTGGGCCAACTGGGAACACTTCAACGAACTGGATGCCAAGGGCCTGGCCATGTACGGCCAGATGACCGCCGGCTCGTGGATCTACATCGGCAGCCAGGGCATCGTCCAGGGCACCTACGAAACCTTCGTCGAGGCCGGCCGCCAGCACTACGACGGCAACCTCAAGGGCCGCTGGGTCCTCACCGCCGGCCTCGGTGGCATGGGCGGCGCCCAGCCGCTGGCCGCGACCCTGGCTGGCGCCTGCTCGCTGAACATCGAATGCCAGCAGAGCCGCATCGACTTCCGCCTCGCCAGCCGCTACGTCGACGAGCAGGCCAAGGACCTCGACGACGCCCTGGCGCGCATCGCGAAATACACCGCCGAAGGCAAGGCCATCTCCATCGCGCTGCTGGGCAACGCCGCGGAAATCCTCCCGGAACTGCTCAAGCGCGGCGTGCGCCCGGACATGGTCACCGACCAGACCTCCGCCCACGACCCGCTCAACGGCTACCTGCCGGCCGGCTGGACCTGGGAGCAGTACCGCGACCGCGCGCAGACCGACCCGGCGGCCGTGGTGAAGGCAGCCAAGCAGTCCATGGCCGTGCATGTCAAAGCCATGCTGGAGTTCCAGAAGCAGGGCATCCCGACCTTCGACTACGGCAACAACATCCGCCAGATGGCCAAGGAAGAAGGCGTGGCCAACGCCTTCGACTTCCCCGGCTTCGTTCCGGCCTACATCCGCCCGCTGTTCTGCCGTGGCGTCGGTCCGTTCCGCTGGGCCGCGCTGTCGGGCGATGCCGAGGACATCTACAAGACCGACGCCAAGGTGAAGGAGCTGATCGCCGATGACGCCCACCTGCACCGCTGGCTGGACATGGCCAAGGAGCGCATCAGCTTCCAGGGCCTGCCGGCGCGCATCTGCTGGGTCGGCCTGGGCCAGCGCGCCAAGCTCGGCCTGGCGTTCAACGAGATGGTGCGCAGCGGCGAGCTGAAGGCGCCGATCGTGATCGGCCGCGACCACCTCGACTCCGGCTCGGTATCCAGCCCGAACCGCGAGACCGAAGCCATGCGCGACGGCTCCGACGCCGTGTCCGACTGGCCGCTGCTCAACGCCCTGCTGAACACCGCCAGCGGCGCTACCTGGGTTTCGCTGCACCATGGCGGCGGAGTGGGCATGGGCTTCTCCCAGCACTCGGGCATGGTGATCGTCTGCGACGGCACCGACGAAGCCGCCGCGCGCATTGCCCGCGTGCTGACCAACGACCCAGGCACCGGCGTGATGCGCCATGCCGACGCCGGTTACCAGATCGCCATCGACTGCGCCAAGGAGCAAGGCCTGAACCTGCCGATGATCACCGGCAAGTGATCGGGTAGGGCGGATAACCTGGAACAGGTTATCCGCCATTGTGTCCGCGGAAATTGTATTGGCGGATAACGCTGGCGCGTTATGCGCCCTACGGTCCGGTAACGCAGCCGCAGATTTTCAGGACCAGGGAAAGGGCCGCCGCACGGCGTGGTGCGGCGGCCCGGTCCGTAGAAATGCAGTACATCGACCGACAAGAATTCCCTTCGGGAGAACAATAACGATGTCCCAGGCCAGTGATAGCTCCAAACCCCTGATCGAAGTGCGTTCGATCAACTACATCCCCGAGGCTGAGCGCCACGGCAAGCTCTACAGCCAGTTCACCCTGTGGCTGGGCGCCAACCTGCAGATCACCGCCATCGTCACCGGCGCCCTGGCCGTGGTGCTGGGCGGCGACGTGTTCTGGTCGCTGATCGGCCTGCTCATCGGCCAACTGCTGGGCGGTGGCGTCATGGCACTGCACGCAGCGCAAGGGCCGAAGCTCGGCCTGCCGCAGATGATCTCCAGCCGCGTGCAGTTCGGCGTCTACGGCGCGGCGATTCCGATCGTGCTGGTGTGCCTGATGTACCTGGGCTTCACCGCCACCGGCACGGTGCTGTCCGGCCAGGCGCTGGGCCAGCTGTTCGGCGTCAGCGACAGTGTCGGCATCCTCATGTTCGCCAGCGTCATTGTGCTGGTGACCGTGCTCGGCTACCGGGTGATCCACGTGATCGGCCGCCTCGCCAGCGTCATCGGGGTGATCGCCTTCGTCTACCTGTTCAGCCGCCTGATGAGCCAGACCGACGTCGGCGCGCTGCTGGAAATCCGCCACTTCAGCTGGGGCAGCTTCCTCCTCGCGGTGTCCCTGGCGGCATCCTGGCAGATCGCTTTCGGTCCGTACGTGGCCGACTACTCGCGCTACCTGCCGAGCAAGACCTCCTCGGTGAAGACCTTCCTTGCCGTGGGCGCCGGTTCGGTGATCGGCGCGCAGGTAGCGATGATCTTCGGCGTCTTCGCCGCGGCCATGGCCAACGGGCAGTTCGCCGGCCGCGAAGTGGCCTACATCGTCGGCCTGGGCGGTACCGGCGCCACCGCGGCGCTGCTGTACTTCACCATCGCCTTCGGCAAGATCACCATCTCCACGCTGAACTCCTACGGCAGCTTCATGTGCATCGCCACGGTGATCAGCGGCTTCCGCGGCCACCTGGAAGTGACGCGTCTGCAACGCCTGGTCTTCGTGCTGGTGATCGTCGGCGCCGCGACCCTGATCGCGCTGCTCGGCCAGCATTCGTTCCTCGGCGCGTTCAAGTCCTTCATCCTCTTCCTGCTGGCCTTCTTCACCCCGTGGAGCGCGGTCAACCTCGTGGACTACTACTGCATCACCCGCGAGCACTACGACGTGCCGGCGCTGGCCGATCCGGAGGGCCGCTACGGCCGCTGGAACATCCCCGGCATCAGCGTCTATGTGATCGGCGTCCTGGTGCAATTGCCGTTCATTTCCACCAAGTTCTACACCGGCCCGCTGGTGGACGCCCTCGGCGGCGTGGATATCTCCTGGATCATCGGCCTCGTGGTTCCGGCCGTTCTCTATTACCTGGTCGCCCGCCGCGCTACGCGGGCAGTACCGGACCGGCTGATCCTGCCGGCCCGCACCTGAACAGACCCGGCCCGGCCGCGCCGCCACAAGCAGGCGCGGCCCTTTTACTGCCCAACCTCATTCACGTTTAGGAGCATCAGATGAACAACACCAAGAAGACGCTGCTGGGCCTGTTCCTCTCCGCCGGGCTGCTCGGCTCGCTGAGCGCCCAGGCCGCCGGCTGGTGCGAGAGCGGCAAGCCGGTGAAATTCGCCGGGCTGAACTGGGAGAGCGGCATGCTGCTCACCGACCTCATGCAGATCATCCTGAAGAACGGCTACGGCTGCGAAACCGACAGCCTGCCGGGCAACTCCATCACCATGGAGCAGGCCCTGGCGAACAACGACATCCAGATCTTCAGCGAAGAGTGGATCGGCCGCAGTGACGCCTGGAACAAGGCCGCCGCCGCCAACAAGGTGGTCGGCGTGGGCGCGCCCATCGTCGGCGCCACCGAAGGCTGGTACGTGCCGCGCTTCGTGATCGAGGGCGACAAGGCGCGCAACATCGAAGCCAAGGCGCCGAACCTGAAGGCCGTCACCGACCTCGCCCAGTACTCCGAGGTGTTCCGCGATCCGGAGGAGCCGGGCAAGGGCCGCTTCTACAACTGCCCGGCCGGCTGGACCTGCGAGCTGGAAAACTCCGAGATGCTGAAGAAGTACGGCCTCGAGGACAAGTACACCAACTTCCGCCCCGGCACCGGCCCGGCCCTGGATGCCGCCGTGCTGTCGAGCTACAAGCGCAAGGAGCCTATCCTCTTCTATTACTGGTCGCCGACGCCGCTGATGGGCCAGGCCGACCTGGTGAAGCTGGACGAGCCGGGCGTGAACAAGGACGTGAAGATCCAGGTCGGCCTGTCCAGGGCCTTCCACGAGCAGGCGCCTGAGCTGGTCGCCGTGCTGGAGAAGGTCAACCTGCCCATCGACCTGCTGAACCAGAACCTGGCGAAAATGGCCAAGGAGAAACTGACCTCCGAGCAGCTGGCCAAGGCCTTCCTCAAGGAACACCCGGAAGTGTGGACCACCTGGGTCAGCGAGGACGCCGCGAAGAAGGTCCAGGCCGCGCTCTGACGCTGCCCAACCCGGGGGAGCCCAGCTTCCCCGGTGATGCCCACTCCTGACGAGTACGTGCCATGTTCCCCGAACGCTTCACTTTCTCCATCGCCGACTGGGTCAACGGTTGGGTCGATGCCCTGGTCACCAACTACGGCGACGTGTTCCGCCACATCTCCGACACCCTGCTGTGGGCCATCGTCAACCTGGAGAGCGTGCTGCGGGCCACTCCCTGGTGGCTGATGCTGGCCATCGTCGCCGGCATCGCCTGGCACGCCACCCGGCGCATCCTGCCGACCGTGGTGATCGTCGGGCTGCTGTTCCTGGTGGGCGCGGTGGGCCTGTGGGACAAGCTGATGCAGACCCTGGCGCTGATGATGGTAGCGACGATCATCTCGGTGCTGATCGGCATCCCGCTGGGCATCGTCGCCGCGCGCAGCGACCGCTTCCGCGCGGTGCTGCTGCCCATGCTGGACATCATGCAGACCATGCCCAGCTTCGTGTACCTGATCCCGGTGCTGATGCTGTTCGGCCTGGGCAAGGTGCCGGCGATCTTCGCCACCGTGATCTACGCCGCTCCGCCGCTGATCCGCCTTACCGACCTGGGGATTCGCCAGGTCGACCGCGAGGTGATGGAAGCCATCACCGCCTTCGGCGCCAACCGCCGCCAGCAGTTGTTTGGCGTGCAACTGCCGCTGGCGCTGCCGAGCATCATGGCCGGCATCAACCAGACCACCATGATGGCCCTGTCGATGGTGGTCATCGCCTCGATGATCGGCGCCCGCGGCCTGGGCGAGGACGTGCTGGTGGGCATCCAGACGCTCAACGTCGGCAAGGGCCTGGAAGCCGGCCTCGCCATCGTCATCCTCGCCGTGGTCATCGACCGCATCACCCAGGCTTACGGCCGCTCGCGCCACACAGAGGCCAGCAAATGAGCAAGATCCAGGTCAAGAACGTCTACAAGATCTTCGGCGCCAAGGCCGATGCCGCGCTGGACATGATCCGCCAGGGCAAGAGCAAGGCCGAGGTGCTGGCCGCCACCGATTGCGTGGTCGGCGTCAACGACCTTTCGCTGTCCATCGAGGCGGGGGAAATCTTCGTCATCATGGGCCTCTCCGGCTCCGGCAAGTCGACCCTGGTGCGCCACTTCAACCGCCTGATCGATCCTACCAGCGGGCAGATCCTGGTGGATGGCGAGGACGTACTCGCCTACGACTCGGCCGCGCTGGAGAACTTCCGCCGGCGCAAGATCAGCATGGTGTTCCAGAGCTTCGGCCTGCTGCCGCACAAGAGCGTGCTCGACAACGTCGCCTACGGCCTGAAGATCCGTGGCGAGAGCAAGGCGCTGTGCCAGGAGCGCGCGCTGCACTGGATCGCCACCGTGGGCCTGAAGGGCTACGAGAAGTCCTACCCGCACCAGCTTTCCGGCGGCATGCGCCAGCGCGTCGGCCTGGCCCGCGCCCTGGCCGCGGACACCGACATCATCCTCATGGACGAGGCCTTCAGCGCCCTCGACCCGCTGATCCGCGCCGACATGCAGGACCAGTTGCTGGAGCTGCAGAAGACCCTGCACAAGACCATCGTCTTCATCACCCACGACCTCGACGAAGCGGTGCGCATCGGCAACCGCATCGCCATCCTCAAGGACGGCCAGCTGATCCAGGTCGGCGCGCCGGCCGACATCCTGCACAAGCCCGCCGACGAGTACGTCGACCGCTTCGTCCAGCGCCGCGTCGCCGCGCTGTAACGCATTCACCGGCGGGGAAGGGGGCTTCCCCGCCTACAGGAGTTCCGCATGTCGTCCGCTTCCACCATCACCCTGGGCAACGGCCCGCTGCGCTGGCAGGACCTGGTCGCCGTCGCCCGTCACGGCGCGCGCCTTGTACTGGCACCGGCCGCCTGGGCGCGCATCGACAACGCCCGGGGCATCGTCGAGCGCATCGTCAGCCGGGGTGAACGGGCCTATGGCATCAGCACCGGGCTGGGCGCGCTGTGCAACGTGGTGCTGCAGGGCGAGCAACTGGCGCAGCTGTCGCGCAACACCCTGCTCAGCCACGCCTGCGGCGTCGGCGAGCCGCTGAAGGACGAGCAGACCCGCGCGATCATCTGCGCGGCGATTACCAACTTCACGCACGGCAAATCCGGCCTGCACCGCCGGGTGGTGGAAGCGCTGCTGGCGCTGCTCAACCACGGCATCACCCCGCGCGTGCCCTCGCAGGGTTCGGTGGGCTACCTGACCCACATGGCCCACGTCGGCGTGGCGCTGCTGGGCATTGGTGAGGTGAGCTACCGCGGCGAAATCGTCCCGGCCTTCCAGGCGCTGGCCGCCGAAGGGCTGGAACCGGTGCAGCTGGGCGCCAAGGACGGGCTCTGTCTGGTCAACGGCACGCCATGCATGACCGGCCTGAGCTGCCTCGCCCTGGATGACGCCACGCGCCTGGCGCAATGGGCCGACGTCATCGGCGCCATGAGCTTCGAGGCCCTGCGCGGGCAGATCGACGCCTTCGACGCCGAGATCATCGCGCTCAAGCCGCACCCGGGCATGCAGAAGGTCGGCGCCAACCTGCGCGCGCTGCTCGAAGGCAGCGAGGTGATTGCCGCCAGCAAGGGCATCCGCACCCAGGACGCCCTGAGCATCCGCTCCATGCCGCAGATCCACGGCGCCGTGCGCGATCAGCTGGAGCACGCGGCGAAACAGATCGAGACCGAACTCAACTCCGCCACCGACAACCCGCTGGTGCTGGGCACCCCGGACGACTACCGCGTGGTCTCCCAGGCCAACCCCCACGGCGAATCCGTGGCCATGGCCGCCGACCTGCTGGCGATCGCCGTGGCCGAGCTGGGCGGGGTTGCCGAGCGGCGCCTGGACCGTCTGATCAACCCGCTGGTCAGCGGCCTGCCGGCCTTCCTGGTCAGCCAGCCGGGGGTCAACTCCGGGATGATGATCGTACAGTACGTCGCCGCCGCCCTCGCCGGCGAGAACCGCCAGCTGGCGCAGCCGGCGGTGGTGGACAACTACGTCACCTCCGGCCTGCAGGAAGACCACCTGAGCCTGGGCACCAGCGCCGCGCTCAAGCTGCACAAGGTGGTCGGCAACGTCACGCAGATCCTCGCCATCGAATACCTGCTGGCCGCCCAGGCCTTCGAATTCCTCAAGCCGCAACGCTTCGGCAGCGGCACCGACTGCGCCTGGAGCCTGCTGCGCGAGCGCGTGCCGGCCTACGACAGCGACCGCTGGCTGGCGCCGGACATCGCCCGCGCCGCCGCGTTGCTGGGCGAACCTGCCGCGCTGCAGAGCGTCGGAGCGAGCATCGGGAGACTGCAATGAAACACCTCTGGCAGCACTGCCACGCGGCGACCATGAAAGACGGCCGCTACTCGATCATCGAGGACGCCGCGATCATCACCGAAGGTGAACGCATCCGCTGGATCGGCCCGCGCGCCGAACTGCCCGAACGCCCCGTGCAGAGCACCGACCTGGGCGGCGCCTGGGTCACTCCCGGCTTCATCGACTGCCACACCCACCTGGTGTTCGGCGGCGACCGCAGCGGCGAATTCGAGCAACGCCTGAACGGCGTCAGCTATGCCGAGATCGCCGCAGCCGGCGGCGGCATCGCCAGTACCGTGCGTGCCACCCGCGAGGCCAGCGAAGACGAACTGCTGGCCAGTGCGATCAAGCGTGCCCGCCCGCTGCTGGCCGATGGCGTGACCGTGCTGGAGGTTAAGTCTGGCTATGGCCTGGACCTCGACAGCGAACGACGCATGCTGCGCGTGGCCCGCCGGCTGGAGCAGGAGTTGCCGGTGACGGTGCGCACCACCTGCCTGTCTGCCCACGCGCTGCCGCCGGAATACGCCGGGCGTGCCGACGAGTACATCGAGCAGGTCTGCCAGCACATCCTCCCGGCGCTGGCCGACGAGGGGCTGGTGGACGCGGTGGACGCCTTCTGCGAGCACCTGGCGTTCTCCCCGGCGCAGGTCGAGCGGGTATTCCAGGCCGCACAGCGCCTGGGGCTGCCGGTGAAGCTGCACGCCGAACAGCTGTCTTCGCTGCACGGTTCCAGCCTCGCCGCGCGCTATGGCGCACTGTCCGCCGACCACCTGGAGTTCATGGACGAGAGCGACGCCATCGCCATGGCCGAGGCTGGCACTGTTGCGGTGTTGCTGCCCGGCGCCTTCTTCGTCCTGCGCGAAACCCAGCTGCCGCCGATGGACGCCCTGCGCAAGCACGGCGTGCCCATCGCCATCGCCAGCGACCTCAACCCCGGCACCTCGCCGGCGCTGTCCCTGCGCCTGATGCTGAACATGGCCTGCACCGCCTTCCGCCTGACCCCGGAAGAGGCGCTGGCCGGCGTCACCCTCAACGCCGCCCGCGCCCTGGGCATGGCCGACAGCCACGGCAGCCTGGAAGCCGGCAAGGTCGCCGACTTCATCGCCTGGGACATCCAGCGCCCGGCCGAACTGAGCTACTGGCTCGGCGGCGACCTGCCCAAGCGCGTCATTCGTCATGGCGAAGAGCTGTGAGGCCACAAGATCAAATGCCCCTCACCCTAACCCTCTCCCGCAAGCGGGAGAGGGGACCGTACGGTGCAGGATGAAACCGCAGCATCAGCCGGCACGGACAGCTCCCTCTCCCTCGGGAGAGGGCTGGGGTGAGGGGGAAGCATCGGCACGGACTTTCAGCAGAAGACAATCGCTTCTACGAAAATGAACTCATCTCGCTTGGTGTGGAGATAGCACCCCATGAATAACGTTCTCACCTTCAAACGCGGCCACGTCCCGCTGCTGATCAGCATGCCGCACCCCGGCATCCGCCTGACCCCGGCCGTGGAAGCCGGCCTGGTGGATGAGGCCCGCGAACTGGCCGACACCGACTGGCACATCCCGCGGCTCTACGCCTTCGCCGAGGATCTGGGCGCCAGCACCCTGGCCGCCAACTACTCGCGCTACGTCATCGACCTGAATCGCCCGGCCGACGACAAGCCGCTGTACAGCACCGCCACCACCGGCCTCTACCCGGACACCCTGTTCGACGGCCGCCCGCTGTTCAAGGACGGCCAGACGCCGTCGCCCGACGAGCGCGCGCGCTACCTCGCCGAAGTCTGGGCGCCCTACCACCAGACCCTGACCGACGAACTGGCGCGCCTGAAGGCCGAGTTCGGCTACGCGCTGCTGTGGGATGCCCACTCCATCGCCTCGGTGATCCCGCACCTGTTCGACGGCAAGCTGCCGGACTTCAACATCGGCACGAACAGCGGCGCGAGTTGCGATGCGGAACTGGCCGAGCGCCTGGTCGCCGTCTGCGCCGACGCCCCGGCCTACCGGCACATCCTCAACGGCCGCTTCAAGGGCGGGCACATCACCCGTCACTACGGCCAGCCGCAGGACAACGTACACGCCGTGCAGCTGGAACTCGCCCAGTGCAACTACATGGATGAACACGCGCCCTTCGGCTACCGCGAAGACCTCGCCGCGGCCACCGCCCAGGTGCTCCGCCGGATGCTGGAAACCTTCATCGCCTGGGGCCGCGAGCACTACGGTCGCTGAGTTTTACGCAGCCTCCTGCCGCGCCGGGACTGTCGGCGCGGCGCCGCCGGACCACGCATCCCGGCGACGCTGCCCCGGTGCGGCAGGGGGCTGTCTTTTATTCCTGCATTCGTTTTAACGGAAGCGAACGATGCGTGAATCGGAATAGTAGAACTCATTGCGGCTGTCACCCTGGCGGAATACCAGGCCGTAGTCTTCCAGGAAGTAGCGGGTATCAACGCGTTTGTATTTGTCGTCGACTACCGAGCAGTGGATCTCCTTGGCGCTGCCGGAGAGTTGCGCGTTGAGCTCGGTAGCGGGCAACTCGCGAATCACTTCGCACCGAGTTTCCTGAGTGTCTCGGGTTTGACCGATGATGCTGAAGTTTTCTTTTCGAGTTAGGCGATAGCTGAGTTTTTCACCCACCGGCATTTGCTTCCAGTTGCCTTCCAGCTCCAGCTTTTCGACCTCGCGGGTACCTTGCGCCTTGCTGTAGTGGGTCACGCTGCTGAGTTCCAGCATGCCCATGAAGCTGGTGTCCTGGGATACGTAGCCGGTGCCCTGACGCTTGACGTGTAGCAGGCCAGGAGTTTCGCCGGGCTGGAACCAGAACTCCTCGATCAAAGGCCTGGTTTCGCCTTTGAAGGTAGAGGTGCCTTCGGTACGCAGGTACGTCAGAGACTTCCTGGGTGCATCGAGACCCAGCGCGGTGACGTTGCGCGCGACGGCGGTATTCAGCGCTGGTTGATTTTCCAAGTCCGGAACGGGCTTGTCGCGACTCTCGGCACGTGGCAGTGCGGACAGTTGCTCGCGCGGCTTACAGGTGGCTTGGAGAATGACAAGGTAGTCGGACGAGGCAGAGTCGAAAGTACGCGCGCCTGGAGTGGCCTCGATACGTCCATCCGTGACTCGCTGGCGAGGATCAAGGTCGTAGCCGGTCAACCAACTGTAAGTGCTACGGCCGCAATTCACTTGCAGTTGCTCGACCTTGCTGCCGTAGGGGGCTTGGTAGGGGGCATCGTAGGCTAGCGACGGATAGTCGAATGCTGCCCAGAGCTTAAGGTCACCGTCTGATTGTGGTTCCAGGCTGGCGATATCCAGTAGGACATGACCGCCATTGCCGCTTTCAAAGTTTGCGAGTTTGCGCCAGTCCGGAGTCCGCGTGCAGGCCTGGGCAACCTGCGGCAATATCCGCAGGGTTCTGGCCGTGTCGTTTGCCAGCGGGATGGGTTCACGATATTGCGACTGGCCCACGGCGTACATGCGGCTGGGGGTGTTTACGTACAGCCAGTTGGCGTTCTCGCTCGAGCAGCTCACCTGAAGCTGCAGTATGCCGCGCGGGAGGCGTAGGGCGAGGGCCACCTCGTTATCGGTACGCAGGACGCTATTGTCCACAACGTTGCTGGCGCTGGCTGCGTTGGTGACCAGCTCGTCGAGGACTTTCGTGGGTTTTTTTCCAGTAGCAGGTTGAGTGGCGCAGCCACCAACAGCGAGAAGAAGTAGTGCGAGCAGCTGCGGGCGAAGCAATAGCATGGCGAGTCCTTTCAGATTGAAACCCGATCCCAGCGGGGCGCGAAAGATTCGGTGATATTCCCCCGTTTGACAATGACGCGGAGCAATCAGGCCGGGCTAGCGCTCTGTTTTGCTTGCTGTAGCCGGCCGTTGGCAGGCGCTAGGAGCTCCTCTCACTGCTCTAGATCCTTATATAGGCCAATTGCCCCTCGGCATGCCGCACCAGCATCTCCAGCAGCAGCGCCTGGGTATGCGGTGGCGTTTCGTCGGCGCGGGTCAGGGCGTAGAGCGTGACCTTGAACGTGGGTGAGAGCGTGCGCTGCACCGTCAGGCGTTCGTCCGCGCCCAGCGCGGTGAAAGGGTCGACCAGCGCCAGTCCGGTGCCGGCTTCCACCAGCGTGCGTGCCAGGGCGTAGGTCTGCACCGCGATGCGTACGCGGGGTGGCGGTTCGATGTTGGCCAGATGGCCTTCCAGCCGCGCCGACAGCGGATCGGAGGTGGACAGGCCGATCATCGGTTCACCCGCCAGTTCGTCCAGGGTCAGCGGCTGCTCCAGGCGCTCTTCGGGCCAATGGCCGCGCGGCGCCAGGGCCACCAGTGGACCGCTGGCGATGGGTTGCGAGCGCAGGCCGGGATGGTCGGTCTGTTGCAGGGTCAGAGCGAGGTCGAGTTCGCGCATCAGCAGGTTCTGCACCAGTTCGCGGGAGTGCTGGGTGGCTAGTTCGCAGCTGCTTTGCGGGTAGCGGTCGGTCCATTCGCGGATCACCGGCGGCAGCAGCGACAGCGCCATGGCCGGCGTGGCGCCCACGCGCAGGCGGTTCTCCGGCTGGCCGCGCAGGCTCTGCGCAAGGCGCCGCACGCCCTGCAGGCTTTCGCTGACCTTGGCCACCTCGCGTTCCAGCTCCAGTGCCTCGGGCGTTGCCTGCAGTTTACCTTTCACCCTCAGGAACAGCGGGAAGCCCAGCTGCTGCTCGGCGTGCTGCAGCACCTTGGTCACCGCCGGCTGGGAAACGTGCAGCAATTGCGCGGCGCCGCTGACCGAGCCCGTCTCGCGGATGGCCTGGAACACTTCGATATGGCGCAGGCGCATGGGCGTCTCCCAGGTGTGAATACGCGTATAACGCAAGGTTATGGGTTGCCCATGTTTATTCATTGTTCGCCACCTGTCATCCGCGCCTAAGGTCGAGGCCAGGATTCGATTGGCAGTGAGACGGCAATGGCACAGCGGGTTTGCATCATCGGCGCGGGCGTGGTCGGACTGGCCACTGCACACGCGCTGGTCCTCGAAGGATTCGACGTCACCGTGCTGGAAGCGCGGGATGCGGCCGGGCTGGAAACCAGCTTCGCCAACGGCGGCCAGCTGTCCTACCGCTACGTGGCGCCGCTGGCCGATGCCGGCGTGCCGCAGCAGGCGTTGGGCTGGCTGCTGCGCGGGGATTCGCCGCTGCGCCTGCGCCCACGCCTGGACCCGGCGCAGTGGCGTTGGCTGCTGCAGTTCACCGCTGCCTGCCGGCGCTCGGTGAACCAGGCCAATGCCCAGCACCTGCTGCGGCTGGCGCTGTTCAGCCAGTCCACCCTGGCGCAGTGGCGCGACGACGGGCTGGAGGGCTTCGACTGGCGGCGCAACGGCAAGCTGGTGGCGTTCCGCGATGAAGCCAGTTTCCGTGGTGCGCGGCAGAGCCTGTCCGACCCTTCCGCGCAGCAGGTGCTCGATGCATACCAGTGCCGGCAACTCGATCCCGCACTGGCGGGCGCCCCCTTCGTCGGCGGCGTCTATACGCCGGACGAGGAGGTGGCCGATTGCTTCAAGTTCTGCCAGCAGCTGGCGCTGCAACTGGAGAAGTCCGGCCGCTGCCAACTGGTGTACGGCCATCCGGCTTCCCGGCTGGTGATGAGCAGCGGTGCGCTGGTAGGCGTGGAAGCGGGCGGCAAGACCTTCGAGGCCGACCACGTGGTGCTCGCCGCCGGCTACCGCAGCGCCGCCCTGCTGCCGGGCGGCCCGCGGCTGCCGCTCTATCCGCTCAAGGGCTACAGCCTGACCGCGCCGATCCGCACAGGCGACCACGCGCCGGACGTCAGCCTCACCGATTACGACCGCAAGGTGGTCTACGCCCGTATCGGCGATCGCCTGCGCATCGCCGCCATGGTCGACATCGTCGGCTTCGACCCGCGCCTGGAGCCCAAGCGGCTGGCGCTGATCCGCCAGCAGGCGGCGGACACCCTGCCCGACGCCTGCGACTACGGCGCCGCCGTCGAATGGGCCGGCATGCGCCCGGCGACGCCCACCGGCGTGCCGCTGGTCGGCGCCTGCGGACCGCGCGGCCTGTGGCTGAACCTTGGCCATGGCGCGCTGGGCTTCACCCTCGCCAGTGGCAGCGCGCAGTTGATTGCCGCACAGATCGCCGGGCGCCGCCCCGGCATAGACACCAGCGGCCTGACGCCCGAACGGCTGGCCGGCTGACTTCATCGGATTGGGAGAACCACCATGCAACTCACTCGTATCGCCACCAACGACCGCCTTTCCGGCGCTATGGTCTTCGGCTCGCTGGTGTTCCTCTCCGGGCAGGTGCCCGGTCAGGCCAGCGATATCCAGGGCCAGACCGGCGAGGTACTGGCGAAGATCGACGCACTGCTGGCCGAAGCCGGCACCGACAAGGCGCATATCCTCAGCGCGACCATCTACCTGAAGGACATCGCCGCCGATTTCGAGGCCATGAACGGCGTCTGGTCCGCCTGGCTGCCCGAGGGTTGCGCGCCGACCCGCACCACGGTGCAGGCGCTGCTGGCGCGACCATCGGTACGGGTGGAAATCACCGTGATTGCCGCGCGCCCCTGAAGCTCAAACCCGACTCACAACAACAAGAGGGATCGAACCCATGAAACGATTTGCACTGGGAATGCTGGCAGCCTCCAGCCTGGTCTGCACCATGGCGCAGGCGGACGAGGCGCTGGACGGCACGCTGAAGAAAGTGGCCGAGCGCGGCACGATAACCCTGGGTTATCGCGACGCCTCGGTGCCGTTCTCCTACCTGGGCGACAACAGCGGCCAGCCCATGGGCTACTCGGTCGACCTGGCCGGCAAGGTGGTCGAGCGCCTCCGGCAGAAACTCGACAAGCCGGACCTGAAGGTTAAGTACAACCCGGTGACCTCGCAGACGCGCATCCCGCTGGTGCAGAACGGCACCGTGGACTTGGAGTGCGGCTCCACCGGCGTCACTGCCGAGCGCCTGAAACAGGTCGCCTTCTCCTACGGCTTCATCTACGTGAAGGGCCAATTGCTGACCGCCAAGGACAGCGGCATCCAGGGCTTCAACGACCTCAAGGGCAAGAACGTGGTGACCACCGCCGGCACCACCAACGAGCGTTATCTGAAGGCCTACAACGCCGAGCACAAGCTGGGCATGAACGTGGTCAGCGCCAAGGACCACGGCGAAGCCTTCCTCATGCTGCAGTCCGGCCGCGCGGTGGCTTTCTACATGGACGACGCGCTGCTCTACGGCGAGAAGGCCAAGGCCCGCGACCCGCACCAGTGGGTGGTGGTGGGCGAACCGCAGTCGCGGGAAATCTACGCCTGCATGCTGCGCAAGGATGATCCGCAGTTCCTCGCCCTGGTCAACCAGACCCTGGCCGACCTGTACGCCTCCGGCGAGATCAAGGGTATCTACCAGCGCTGGTTCGAGCAGCCGATCCCGCCGAAGAACCTCAACCTGGAATTCCCGATGACCGCCGAGCTGCAGGCGATCATCGCCAAGCCCACCAGCGAGCCGGTGCAGTAAGCCGTCAGCGTTGCAGGCCGAGGTGGCGGATCAGTGGTTGCGCCTCGGCCAGGCGCTCCCAGACGTCGTCGAGCAATTCGGCGGGGTAGTAGGAGGGCAGGCGCGGCAGTTCCTGGCGCGGTACCCAGGCGACCTCGCGGATATCGAACTCGTCGCCGCCCAGCCCGCGCAGGTTGTCCAGGCTGACGCGGCCGTCCCAGGCGTCCACACGGTAGAACAGCTCCATGTGGAAGCGCCCGGCCACCGGCTCGGCGAACTCGCGGACGTAGACCAGCGGCCCGACCTCCACCGCCAGCCCGGTTTCCTCGCGGCACTCGCGGCGCACCGTATCGCGGGTGGATTCGTCCTTGTCCGACTCGAAGCCGCCGCCCGGCGGAATCCAGTACACGTCCCCGGCCACCTCGTGGCGCACCAGCAGGATTTCGTCGCTGCGCACCAACAGGCCGGCGGCGCGGATGCGGTGTTGCAGGGGGGAAGTCATTGCCAGTCGAGCCTCGCCAGTTTCCATTCCGAGCCCTCGCGCCACCATTCCAGCTTCACCGAGTAATGCCCGGCGCTGTCGGGGATAAAGCTCTCGGCGCCGGTGAGGGCGACCTGGGCGTCGGTGTGGCCGCGGTTGGCGTAGGTCGGGTCGATCCGGCTCTCGCTGCTGAGCAGGATCACCTTGACCTGCTGGTGACGCAGGAACATCAGCGTCATGGTGCGCCTGGCCCAGTCGCGGTCGAACTCGCCGTTGGCGCGGAAATCGCCGGCCAGCTGATCGATCACCGCCCCGCTATTCTTGGCTTCGAGGTTGTCCTGCAGTTGCTTGACGGCGGCGTCCAGTTGCGCGCGCGGGTCGTCGCGGCCGCAGCCGGTCAAGGCGAACAGCAGCAGGAACAGAGAAAGAAACAACTTCCGTGGCATGGCTCACTAACTCCCTTATGGGTTTTTCGCTGGCCCGAGTATCATGCCCGACACCGTGGGGGCCGAAGACTTTCGATGGAAGTCGCGCTGCGGCAACGCGACTTTCTATAAGTAGGCGACAGGCCCTAGGATGGTTACTGGTCCGGGAGCGACCGTACGCACTGATCCAGGAGCGAGCCATGCAAACTTTGTATCCGGAAATCAAGCCTTACGCCCGCCACGAACTGGCCGTCGAAGCGCCCCACGTCCTCTATGTGGACGAGAGCGGCACGCCCGACGGATTGCCGGTCCTGTTCATCCATGGCGGCCCGGGCTCCGGTTGCGATGCCATGTCGCGGCGCTTCTTCGATCCCAATATCTACCGCATCGTCACCTTCGACCAGCGCGGCTGCGGCCGTTCCACGCCCTACGCCAGCCTGGAGAACAACACCACCTGGCACCTGGTGCAGGACATCGAGCGCATCCGCGAGCAACTGGGCATCGACAAGTGGGTGCTGTTCGGCGGCTCCTGGGGCTCGACCCTGTCACTGGCCTACGCCCAGACCCACCCGGAGCGCGTGCTGGCGCTGATCGTGCGCGGCATCTTCCTCTGCCGCCCGCAGGAAATCCGCTGGTTCTACCAGGAAGGCGCGAGCCGCCTGTTCCCCGACTACTGGGAAGACTACCTGGCGCCGATTCCCGCTGACGAGCACGACGACCTGCTGCACGCCTTCCACCGCCGCCTGACCGGCGCCGACCAGATCGCCCAGATGCATGCGGCCCGTGCCTGGTCCACCTGGGAAGGGCGCACCGCCACGCTGCGGCCGAACCCGGCAGTGGTCGATCGCTTCGCCGACCCACACCGTTCGCTGTCGATTGCCCGCATCGAGAACCACTACTTCGTCAATGACGGCTTCCTCGAACCGGACCAGCTGCTGCGCGACATGCACAAGATCGCCCACTTGCCGGGCGTGATCGTCCACGGCCGCTACGATGTGGTCTGCCCGCTGGACAACGCCTGGGCGCTGCACAAGGCCTGGCCCAACAGCGAACTGCAGATCGTCCGCGACGCCGGTCACGTGGCCGGCGAGCCGGGCATTGCCGATGCACTGGTGCGCGCCACCAACGAAATCGGCCGGCGCCTGCTGAACCTGCCGCCGGAGGCGGAATGAAGGGACTGATCCAGCGCGTGCGCGGCGCCCGTGTCGAGGTCGACGGCGAAATTGTCGGTGCCATCGATCAGGGGCTGCTGGCCCTGGTGGGGGTAGAGCCCCAGGATGATGAGGAATCGGTGAACCGTTTGTTGCACAAGCTGCTTAACTATCGAGTGTTTGCCGACGATGAAGGTAAAATGAACCTTTCATTGAGCGATGTCGGCGGCGGCCTGCTGCTGGTGTCGCAGTTCACCCTGGCCGCGGATACCCGCAAGGGACTGCGGCCGAGTTTTTCCAGCGCGGCGCCCCCTGAAAAGGGCGCCGCGTTGTTCGATCTGCTCGTGGCAAAGGCACGAGAGCGTCATTCCCTGGTCGCCACCGGACGTTTCGGCGCCAACATGCAGGTCCACCTGGTCAATGACGGACCGGTGACCTTTCTTCTGGAGGCTTGAACGCGCGGCAGCTTGTCATATCGCCGTGGGATGATGGTTAGGGCTATGCACTTAGAACAATGCGCCTCCGGGAGTCGGAAGTACCCGTGGAAAATATCGGGGAATCATTCAGCCTCACCGGGGTCGGAATTCAATCGCCAGCAGATTGGCATCGCCTTTGCTGGCTTTAATCGTTTTGTGTTCACGGACGAGGGGGACTCGTGATTTTCCGTTCCGTTCAACAACCGCTTTCGCGCCAAATCCTTCGCGGACTGGTCGGCTCCGCCCTGTTGGCGTTGAGCGCTACCCATGCCTGGGCCTTCAATCTCGACGACGTTGGCGAAAAGGCCAAGGCGCTGGCTGCAGAGAAGTACAGCGCACCGACGAGCAACCTGCCATCGGAATTCAGCGAAATGAAGTTCGCCGATTACCAGCAGATTCGCTTCCGTAACGAGAAGGCCTACTGGGCTGACGAGAAGACCCCCTTCAAGATCAGTTTCTATCACCAGGGCATGCACTTCGATACCCCGGTGAAGATCAACGAAGTCACCGCCACCGACGTCAAGGAGATCAAGTACGATCCCTCGCGTTTCGACTTCGGTTCGCTGAAATTCGACGCCAATGCCACCAAGGACCTGGGTTACGCCGGCTTCCGCCTGCTGTACCCGATCAACTCTGCCGACAAGCAGGACGAGATCGCCACCTTCCTCGGGGCGAGCTACTTCCGCATCATCGGCAAGGACCAGTGGTGGGGCCTCTCCGCCCGTGGCCTGGCGCTGGACACCGCGCTGCCGTCGGGTGAGGAATTCCCGCGCTTCCGCGAGTTCTGGATCGAGAAGCCCAAGCCCAAGGACAAGCACCTGGTGATCTTCGCGCTGCTGGATTCGCCCCGTGCGACCGGCGCGTACCGCTTCACCATCCGTCCGGGCAACGACACCGTGGTCGATGTGAAGGCCCGCGTGTACCTGCGCGACAAGGTCTCCAAGCTGGGCCTGGCGCCGCTGACCAGCATGTTCCTGTTCGGCTCCAACCAGCCGTCGGCGGAGCACAACTTCCGTCCGGAGCTGCATGACTCCACCGGCCTGCAGATCCATGCCGGCAACGACGAGTGGATCTGGCGTCCGCTGAACAACCCCAAACACCTGTCCGTCAGCGCCTACAGCGTCGAGAACCCGAAAGGCTTCGGCCTGCTGCAGCGCGGCCGCGAGTTCTCCCGCTACGAAGACCTCGACGACCGTTACGACCTGCGTCCGTCCGCCTGGATCGAGCCGCAGGGCGACTGGGGCAAGGGCACCGTCGAACTGGTGGAAATCCCGACTCCGGACGAGACCAACGACAACATCGTGGCCTTCTGGAACCCCGAGAAGCGCCCGGAAGCCGGCGAGCCGCTGGACATCGCCTATCGCATGCGCTGGACCAAGGACGAGGAAGCCTTGCACGACGCCAAGAACGCCTGGGTCATGCAGACCCTGCGCTCGGTCGGCGACGTGAAGCAGAAGAACCTGATCCGCCAGCCGGACGGCAGCGTCGCCCTGGTCGTCGACTTCGTCGGCCCGACCCTCAAGGCGCTGGCCGGCGATGCCCCGGTGACCACCCAGGTGAGCACCGACGACAACGCCGAAGTGAAGGAAAACAGCCTGCGCTACAACGCAGTGACCCAGGGCTGGCGTCTGACTCTGCGGATCAAGGTCAAGGATCCGAAGAAGCCGACGGAAATGCGTGCCGCCCTGGTCAACGGTGGCCAGACCATTTCCGAAACCTGGAGCTACCAGCTGCCTGCCGATGAATAACTCCACCGCTACCACCGCGCCGGTGGCCGACTACCTCGCGCACCTGCCCCTTTCGGCGCAGGAGCGTGAGCAGCTGGCCCAGGCCGGTTCCTTCAGCGAGCTGCACGAGCAGCTCGCTGGCGACGCCCAGGGCGATGACGCTGCGCTGGCTTCGGTCGGTGCGCGTCTGCGCCACGGCTACGGCCAGGACCTGGACGACGCCCAGATGCTGGGCATGGACGACAACGGCCGCACCTACCTCAAGGCCGCGCCGCCGATCCAGCGCACCAAGGTGATTCCCGAGCCCTGGCGCACCAACCCGATCATGCGCGGCTGGCGTCGCCTGACCGGCCGCAGCAACCCGGCCAAGCCCGCCCGCGACCTGCCCAAGGCGCGCTGGCAGCGGGTCGGTTCGCTGCGTCGGTTCATCCTGGTCCTGCTCATGCTCGGCCAGACCAGCGTGGCCACCTACTACATGAAAGGCATCCTGCCCTACCAGGGCTGGGCCTTCGTCGACCTGGAAGAGATCAACCGCCAAACCTTCCTGCAGACCCTGGAACAGGTGCTGCCCTACGCCATCCAGTTCGGCGTGCTGGCGCTCTTCGCCATTCTCTTCTGCTGGGTTTCCGCCGGTTTCTGGACCGCCCTGATGGGCTTCTGGGAACTGCTCACCGGCCGTGACCGCTACCGCATCTCCGGCAGCAGCGCCGGCAGCGAGCCGATCGCCGCCGATGCGCGTACCGCCATCGTCATGCCGATCTGCAACGAGGACGTACCGCGCGTCTTCGCCGGCCTGCGGGCGACCTACGAGTCGGTGGCGGCCAGCGGCGAGCTGGATCGCTTCGACTTCTTCGTGCTCAGCGACACCAACCAGCCCGACATCGCCATGGCCGAAGAAAAGGCCTGGATCGAGCTGTGCAAGGAAGCCCTGGGCTTCGGTCGCATCTTCTACCGTCGCCGCCGGCGCCGGGTGAAGCGCAAGAGCGGCAACATCGACGACTTCTGCCGGCGCTGGGGCGGCCAGTACAAGTACATGGTCGTCATGGACGCCGACAGCGTGATGAGCGGCGACTGCCTGACCAAGCTGGTGCGCCTGATGGAGGCCAACCCCGAGGCCGGGATCATCCAGACCGCGCCCAAGGCGTCGGGCATGGACACCCTCTATGCGCGCATGCAGCAGTTCGCCACCCGCGTCTACGGCCCGCTGTTTACCGCCGGCCTGCACTTCTGGCAGCTGGGCGAATCCCACTACTGGGGCCACAACGCGATCATCCGGGTGAAACCCTTCATCGAGCACTGCGCCCTGGCGCCTCTGCCGGGCAAGGGCTCCTTCGCCGGTGCGATCCTCTCCCACGACTTCGTCGAAGCTGCGCTGATGCGCCGCGCCGGCTGGGGCGTGTGGATCGCCTACGACCTCGAAGGCAGCTACGAGGAATTGCCGCCCAACCTGCTGGATGAGCTCAAGCGCGACCGCCGCTGGTGCCACGGCAACCTGATGAACTTCCGGCTGTTCCTGGTCAAGGGCATGCACCCGGTGCACCGCGCGGTGTTCCTCACCGGCGTGATGTCCTACCTGTCGGCGCCGCTGTGGTTCTTCTTCCTGGTGCTATCCACTGCGCTGCTGGCGGTGCACCAGTTGATGGAGCCGCAGTACTTCCTGGAGCCGCGCCAGCTGTTCCCGATCTGGCCGCAGTGGCACCCGGAAAAGGCCATCGCCCTGTTCTCCACCACCCTGACCCTGCTGTTCCTGCCCAAGCTGCTCAGCGTCATGCTGATCTGGGCCAAGGGCGCCAAGGGCTACGGCGGTGTGATCAAGGTGACCCTGAGCATGCTGCTGGAGATGTTCTTCTCCGTGCTGCTCGCCCCGGTGCGCATGCTCTTCCACACCCGCTTCGTGCTGGCCGCGTTCCTCGGCTGGGAAGCCCAGTGGAAGTCGCCGCAGCGTGACGATGATGACACCCCCTGGAGCGAGGCGATCCGTCGCCACGGCCTGCAGACCCTGCTGGGCCTGTGCTGGGCGCTGCTGGTGGCCTGGCTCAACCCGCGCTTCCTGTGGTGGCTGTCGCCCATCGTCGGCGCGCTGATGCTGTCGATCCCGGTCTCGGTGATCAGCAGCCGGGTCAAACTGGGCCTGGCCTCGCGCGACGAGAAGCTGTTCCTGATCCCCGAGGAATACGACACCCCGCGCGAGCTGCGTGCCACCGACGAGTACACCTACCAGAATCGCTGGCAGGCGCTGAAGGACGGCTTCGTCCGCTCCGCCGTCGACCCGGTGCTGAACGCCCTGGCCTGCGCCATGGGCACCGCCCGCCACGGCCAGTCCGCCGCCATCGAAGCGACCCGCACCGCGCTGGTCGAGAAGGCGCTGGAAGCCGGTCCCGAGCAGCTCGACGGCAATCGCCGCCTGGCGCTGCTGAGCGATCCGGTGGCGCTGTCGCGCCTGCACCTGGCGCTCTGGCAGGGTGACAAGGAACAGTGGATCGGTCCCTGGCGGCAATCGCTGCAGGCCGACGCCCACGCTCCGGCGGTGCCCCTGGCGCCGGTCGCCGAGCAGAGCGCGATGGCGCTGCCTGCCGCGCAATCCTGACCCCGCGTCGCCCTTGTCCCGCCAGGGATGAGGGCGACTGGCCGGTTTCCCCTGTTTTCCCCGCGCACCGCTGCTGGTACCCTTCGCCAGCTATCCAGAAATGATTGAGATATCCGCCGCATGGGGTACGCTTCGCACCCTTCCGTGCACGGCCCGCCTTGGCGCGCCCGGTTCGATCGCTGGAAAAAACAACAAGTTCTTTCACTTGCTTGGGAGTTTGGGGATGAAAAAATATCTGGCATCGCTGGTGATGGGCGTCTGCGCCCTGGTCAGCGTGAGTGCGGCCCAGGCCGGCGCCATCGATGAAGCGGCCAAGCGCGGCACCCTGCGTGTGGGCATGGACCCGACCTACATGCCGTTCGAGATGACCAACAAGCGCGGTCAGATCGTCGGCTTCGAAGTGGACCTGCTCAAGGCCATGGCCAAGTCCATGAACGTCAAGCTGGAGCTGGTCTCCACCGGTTACGACGGCATCATCCCGGCCCTGCTCACCGACAAGTTCGACATGATCGGCTCGGGCATGACCCTGACCCAGGAACGCAACCTGCGCCTGAACTTCTCCGATCCCTTCATCGTGGTCGGCCAGACCCTGCTGATCCGCAAGGAGCTGCAAGGCGAGATCAAGTCCTACAAGGACCTGAACGACGCGAAATACCGCATCACCTCGAAGATCGGCACCACCGGCGAGTTCGTTGCCAAGAAGCAGCTGTCCAAGGCCCAGTACCACGGTTTCGACAACGAGCCCGAAGCGGTCATGGACGTGGTCAACGGCAAGGCCGACGCCTTCATCTACGACTCGCCCTACAACGTCGTCGGCGTGAGCAAGTTCGGCGCCGGCAAGCTGGTGCACCTGGATCAGCCGTTCACCTACGAGCCGCTGGCCTTCGGCCTGAAGAAGGGCGACTACGACTCGATCAACTTCATCAACAACTTCCTCAAGCAGATCCGCGAAGACGGCACCTACGATCGCCTGCATGACAAGTGGTTCAAGAACACCGACTGGCTCAAGGACATGGAATAATCCACGTCTGAAACTGGTTGACCCGACGCGCAGGCCACAAGCCTGCGCGTTCGCATTTTCACGGTAGAGATTCGTGGCTAGAACGAAACGCGCAACCTGGCCCTGGCACGGGCTGACCGGACTGATCCTGTTGCTGATCGGCCTGGCCCTCTGGTACTCCACTTCGCTGATCTCCTACGAGTGGCGCTGGAACCGCGTCCCGCAGTACTTCGCCTACCAGGCGGAGGAGCCGCAGCGGGCCGACAGCATCTCGCGGGTGGAGAAGATCGAGGAGCAGGGCAGCGACGCCCGCGTCACCCTGGTGGACGAAGACGGCCAGCAGCAGGTGCTGAGCGTGGCTGCCGACAGCCTGCAGTTCTCCGAGAACGACGACGTTGCCGAAGGCGATGTGGTCGGCTCGACCCGCCACTGGGCCGCCGGTCCGCTGGCCTGGGGGCTGTGGACGACGCTGTGGATCTCCTTCGTGTCCGGCGCGTTCGGCCTGTTCATCGGCCTGTTCACCGGTCTCTGCCGGTTGTCGAAGAACCCCACCCTGCACGACCTCTCGACCCTCTACGTCGAGCTGGTGCGCGGCACGCCGCTGCTGGTGCAGATATTCATCTTCTACTTCTTCATCGGCACCGTGCTGAACCTCTCCCGCGAGTTCGCCGGGGTCGCCGCGCTGGCGCTGTTCACCGGCGCCTACGTGGCCGAGATCGTCCGCGCCGGCGTGCAGTCCATCGCCCGCGGCCAGGACGAGGCCGCGCGTTCCCTGGGCCTTAACGCCGCGCAGTCGATGCGCCACGTGATCCTGCCGCAGGCCTTCAAGCGCGTGCTGCCGCCGCTGGCCGGGCAGTTCATCAGCCTGGTCAAGGACACGTCCCTGGTCTCGGTGATCGCCATCACCGAGCTGACCAAGAGCGGCCGCGAGGCGATCACCACCTCGTTCTCCACCTTCGAGATCTGGTTCTGCGTCGCCGCGCTCTACCTCGTCATCAACCTGCCGCTGTCGCATCTGGCGGGGCGCCTGGAGCGGAGGCTCGGCCAAAGTGATTGAAGTGCGTAACCTGACCAAGGTCTTCGACACCCGCGGGCAGGTCGTGCGCGCGGTGGACGATGTCACCACCGGCGTGGCCAAGGGCGAAGTGGTGGTGGTGATCGGGCCGTCCGGTTCGGGCAAGTCCACCTTCCTGCGCTGCCTGAACGGCCTGGAGGAGTTCGACTCGGGTTCGGTGAGCATCGACGGCGTCGATCTGTCCAACCCGAAGACCGACATCAACGCCTACCGCCGCGAAGTCGGCATGGTGTTCCAGCACTTCAACCTGTTCCCGCACATGACCGTGCTGGAAAACCTGTGCCTGGCGCAGAAAGTCGTGCGCAAGCGCGGCAAGGCCGAGCGCGAGGCCAAGGCCCGTGCGCTGCTGGAAAAGGTCGGCATCGGTCAGAAGGCCAACGAATATCCCTCGCGTCTCTCCGGCGGCCAGCAGCAGCGCGTGGCGATCGCCCGCGCGCTGTGCATGGAGCCGAAGGTGATGCTGTTCGACGAACCCACCTCGGCGCTCGACCCGGAAATGGTCGGCGAGGTGCTGGACGTGATGAAGACCCTGGCGCTGGAAGGCATGACCATGGTCTGCGTGACCCACGAAATGGGCTTCGCCCGCGAAGTGGCGGACCGCGTGCTGTTCTTCGACCACGGCAAGCTGCTGGAGGATGCCGCCCCGGCGGAGTTCTTCGCCCAGCCCAGGGACCCGCGCGCGCAGAGCTTCCTGCGGCAGGTGCTGTGAGTTTCGGGCCTTGCTGAAAAAGCCGCCTTCGGGCGGCTTTTTCATGTCCGTGCAACGGCGGTGCCCGTAGGAGCGGACTCTGTCCGCGATAGGTCCGCATCGCGTCGGAAGCCATCGCGGACGGAGTCCGCTCCTACGCTCACGGTCGGCTCTTGCGCTTGTAGGAGCGAGCTTGCTCGCGAACGGCAATGGCAGGGGGCTGGTTCGCGAGCAAGCTTGCTCCTACAAAAAAGCCATCTGTGCGGAGGCAAACCGCGGGCAAAAAGAAACCGCCCCGAAGGGCGGTTTCTTGCACAGCATCAGTCGCGGTTGCGGGTCAGCAGCGCGGGACGCTCGGTCTTGCGGCGCGGTTCCAGCTCTTCGAGCTGCTCCGGCGTCGGGAAGCGGTCGGTGCGGACCAGATCGCGCTTGTTGATCACCACCGGCTGGCGGGTCGGCTTCGCGGCGCCGTACTCGCTCGGCTCGCGCAGCGGGGCGTCGTTCATGCGCGAAGCCGGAGCTTTGCCACCGCGCTTGCGCTGGCCGGCCTTGCCCTGGGCGTTGCCGCCCTGGCCTTGACCCTGGGTGCGACCGCCGCCGTTAGGCTTCTTGGCGGCACGGCCCTGACCTTGACCTTGACCCTGGCCACGGCCTTGGCCGCTTCCGCCCTGGCCGCCGCCCTGACCACCCTGGCCACGAGCGCGTTGCTGGCCCTGGCCCTGGTTCTGGCCTTGGGCTTGACCCTGGCCCTGGCCGCCACGGCGGCGTTGGCCGCGAGGCTGGTCCTTGTCCGGGAACGGGCTGACGTAGTCGGCGCGGTTGCCGAAGTTGTCGAAGTCGTCGTCGAGGAATTCTTCCGGATCGCGATTGCCGTTGGCCTCGGCCTTCGGTGCGCGAGCCGGTCTGGCCTGCTGCTGGCGGCCCTGCTCCTGCTGGCGCGGCTGACGGGGTTCGCGCGGCTCGCGAGCCTGGGCGTTGGCATTCGGCTGAGCATCGCTGCCCTGGCCGTCGCCCTTCTTCTTGCCGCGACCGCCACGACGGCGGCGCTTGCCGGCCGGCTTGTCGCCGTCGGCGGCTTCGCCTTCAGCGCTGGGCGCGGCGTTCTGCTGCTCTTCGGCGTGCGGCTGTTGCGGCTTGTCCTTGTTGCGGTCCTTGCGCTCGCCGCGCTTGGCCTTGTCCTTGCGCGGCTGGCGCTGCGGGGCTTCCTTCGGCTCGGGCTGCTGGGCTTCCGGCAGCACGCTGTCGGGGTCGAAGCCCTGCATGTCGCCATCGGGGATGCGCTGCTTGGTCAGGCGCTCGATGGCCTTGAGCAGCTTGTCCTCGTCCGGCGCCACCAGCGAGATGGCTTCACCGGTACGACCGGCGCGGCCGGTACGGCCGATGCGGTGGACGTAGTCTTCCTCGACGTTGGGCAGCTCGTAGTTGACCACGTGGGGCAGCTGGTCGATGTCCAGGCCGCGGGCGGCGATGTCGGTAGCGACCAGGATGCGTACATCGTTGGCCTTGAAGTCGGCCAGGGCCTTGGTGCGCGCATTCTGGCTCTTGTTGCCGTGGATCGCGGCAGCCGGCAGGCCGTGCTTGGTCAGGTACTCGGCCAGGCGGTTGGCGCCGTGCTTGGTGCGGGTGAACACCAGCACCTGCTCCCAGGCGCCCATGGTCACCAGGTGCGCCAGCAGGGCGCGCTTCTGTACGGACGGAATGCGGAACACGCGCTGTTCGATACGCTCGACGGTGGTGTTCGGCGGGGTGACCTCGATGCGCTCCGGGTTGTGCAGCAGCTTGTTGGTGAGGTCGATGATGTCTTTCGAGAAGGTCGCCGAGAACAGCAGGTTCTGGCGCTTGGCCGGCAGCTTGGCGAGGACCTTCTTCACATCGTGGATGAAGCCCATGTCGAGCATGCGGTCGGCTTCGTCGAGGACGAGGATTTCCACGCGGGACAGGTCGACGCTGCCCTGACCGATCAGGTCGAGCAGGCGGCCGGGGCAGGCGACGAGCACGTCGACGCCCTTGGACATGGCCTGCACCTGCGGATTCATGCCGACGCCGCCGAAGATGCAGGCGCTCTTCAGGGGCAGGTCGCGGGCGTAGACCTTGAAGCTGTCATGCACCTGGGCAGCCAGCTCGCGGGTCGGGGTCAGTACCAGGACGCGGGCCTGGCGCGGGCCGTGGCGGTGTTCGCGGTCCGGGTGGCCTTCGGGGAACAGGCGTTCGAGGACCGGGAGGGCAAAGCCGCCGGTCTTGCCGGTGCCGGTCTGGGCGGCAACCATGAGGTCGCGGCCTTGCAGTACGGCGGGGATGGCGCGTTCCTGAACGGGAGTGGGGCGCGCGTAGCCGGCGGCTTCAACGGCGCCAGCCAGGGCCTCGGAGAGACCGAGGGAAGTAAAGGACATGCGGGGTTCCTGTAGGCCGGCAACCTGCCGGCTCGAGGGCGCGTGATTTCAAGCTCGGGGCGAGCGCTCAGCCGTTGGCTGGAAGCACCCCGTCCACGATACGCCGGCGTTGCGCTGGCCGGGATCGCGGACGGTAAGCCCGGAGCAATGATCCTCAGCGGGGGAGCTTGAGGTTGTTCCAGAGCGCCAGGCTGGGTTCAGCCTGGTTCAGGGTGTAGAAATGCAGACCCGGTGCGCCGCCTTCGAGGAGGCGTTCGCACATATCGGTAATGACCTGCTCACCAAAGGCCTGGATGCTGGCGATGTCGTCGCCGTAGGCTTCCAGCTGCTTGCGAATCCAACGAGGGATTTCCGCGCCACAGGCGTCGGAGAAGCGGGCCAGTTTGGTGTAGTTGGTGATCGGCATGATACCCGGTACGACCGGAATGCTGACACCGAGTTTCTCCGCACGCTCGACAAAATGGAAGTAGCTGTCGGCGTTGAAGAAGTATTGTGTGATGGCAGAGTCGGCGCCGGCTTTGACCTTGCGCACGAAATTCGCCAAATCATCCTCGAAATTGCGCGCTTGCGGGTGAACTTCCGGATAGGCGGCAACTTCGATGTGGAAGTGGTCGCCGGTTTCGGCGCGGATGAATTCCACCAGTTCGTTGGCGTAGCGCAGCTCGCCACTGGCCATGCCCATGCCCGAGGGCAGGTCGCCGCGCAGGGCGACGATGCGGCGGATGCCGGAGTCCTTGTAGTGCGCCAGCAGGGCGCGCAGCTCGGCCTTGGTGTCGCCGACGCAGGACAGGTGCGGTGCGGTCGGCACCTGCACTTCGCCGTCCAGCTGCAGCACGGTAGTCAGGGTGCGGTCACGGGTGGAGCCGCCGGCACCGTAGGTGCAGGAGAAGAAGTCGGGCTTCTTCGCGGCCAGCTGGCGCGCGGTGGCCAGCAGTTTTTCATGGCCGGCCTCGGTCTTGGCGGGGAAGAACTCGAAGCTGAAACGGCGTTCTTTCTGACTCATGGTCGTTCCTTCGGCGCCGCGTCATCGCGTGGCTGCCGGCATGTGCCGTCGACTTCAGAAGTAACGGCGGTAGTTGTCTATCTTCGCGCGCAGTCGCTCGGCGCTGGGCTCGTGCGCATGGCCGAGAACGGCCAGGATGCGCTGCGACTCCACGTGGTAGTCGGCGATCTTGCTCCGCGCCCAGGTCGAGGGTGGCGGCTGCAGGTTGGTGATCCGGTCGCACAGCTCGACGATCGCATACTGCGGCGCGCCGGTCGCCAGTCTGTCCAGGTAGGTTTCCAGCGGCAGCTTGCCGCCTTCGACCACCTTGCTCAGGTGCTGGGCACCCTGGGCGACGAACTCGCCGAAACGCGTCTGCAGTTGGTCGAAGCTCACCGGGGTGTCTTCGAGCACGTCGTGCAGCAGGGCGATCTGGATCGTCTCCGCCAGGCGCTGGATGGGCGCTTCGCGGTCGGCGACCAGCACTTCATTGGCCACCATCGCCAGGTGGACCGCGTAGGGCAGCGGCGAGGCGGTCAGCGTCTGTCCGGCGTGTGCGCCGGCGGCGAAGAGCCAGGCTTCGTTGTAGCTGTCCTGCAGGTCCATGCGGCGGTCTTCCAGATGGCAAAGAGGGCAGACGATTGCTCGCCTGCCCTCTGGCACATCAGTAGCGGTAGGTGTCCGGCTTGAACGGGCCTTCCACGGTCACGCCGATGTACTCGGCCTGTTTCGGGGTCAGCTGGGTGACCACGCCACCGAAGCCTTTGACCATCTCCAGGGCCACTTCCTCGTCGAGCTTCTTGGGCAGTACTTCGACGGTCAGACGCTGGGCCTTCTTCTCGGCGGAGAGGTCGGCGTACTTCTGCTCGAACAGGAAGATCTGCGCCAGCACCTGGTTGGCGAAGGAGCCGTCCATGATGCGGCTCGGGTGGCCGGTGGCGTTGCCCAGGTTCACCAGGCGGCCTTCGGCCAGCAGGATCAGGTAGTCGTCGTTGGCCGGATCGAAATCGCCAGCGCCGGTGCGGTGGATCTTGTGCACCTGCGGCTTCACTTCTTCCCAGGCCCAGGTCTTGCGCATGAAGGCGGTGTCGATCTCGTTGTCGAAGTGACCGATGTTGCACACCACGGCGCGCTTCTTCAGCGCCTTGAGCATGCCGGCGTCGCAGACGTTGACGTTGCCGGTGGTGGTGACGATCAGGTCGATCTTGCCCAGCAGGGCGGCGTCAACGCTGGCTTCGGTGCCGTCGTTCAGGCCGTTCTTGTACGGG
Source organism: Pseudomonas nitroreducens (assembly GCF_014204515.1). Classification (GTDB taxonomy): domain Bacteria; phylum Pseudomonadota; class Gammaproteobacteria; order Pseudomonadales; family Pseudomonadaceae; genus Pseudomonas; species Pseudomonas nitritireducens_A. The sequence continues at coordinate 287,572 of NZ_JACHLI010000005.1, forward strand.
GAGACCAGCTCGAAGCCGTCCATGCAGGCCTGCATGGCGCAGATCGGGTCGACTTCGGAAACCTTGACGATCATGCCTTCCTGGCGCAGGGACTGGGCGGAGCCCTTGCCCACGTCGCCGTAGCCGATCACCAGGGCCTGCTTGCCCGACAGCAGGTGGTCGGTGCCGCGCTTGATGGCGTCGTTCAGGCTGTGACGGCAGCCGTACTTGTTGTCGTTCTTGCTCTTGGTGACCGCGTCGTTGACGTTGATCGCCGGGACTTTCAGGGTGCCGGCCTTGAGCATGTCGAGCAGACGGTGCACACCGGTGGTGGTCTCTTCGGTGACGCCGTGGATGCGCTCGAGCATCTGCGGGTATTTCTTGTGCAGGATTTCGGTCAGGTCGCCGCCATCGTCCAGCACCATGTTGGCGTCCCACGGCTGGCCATCTTTCAGGATGGTCTGCTCGATGCACCACTCGTACTCAGCTTCCGTCTCGCCCTTCCAGGCGAATACCGGGATGCCGGCGGCAGCGATGGCGGCAGCGGCCTGGTCCTGGGTGGAGAAGATGTTGCAGGACGACCAGCGCACTTCGGCACCCAGGGCGGTCAGCGTCTCGATCAGCACGCCGGTCTGGATGGTCATGTGGATGCAGCCGAGGATCTTCGCGCCCTTGAGCGGCTGGCTGGCGGCGTACTTGCGGCGCAGGCCCATCAGTGCCGGCATTTCGGACTCGGCGATGATCAGCTCGCGGCGGCCCCAGGCGGCCAGGGAAATGTCGGCGACTTTAAAGTCGGTGAAACCGGCAGGCGTGTTAACAGCGCTCATGCGTAACTCCATTCGTTGTCTGCGAATGGGCGCCGTTGATGCGTTTGGCGATCGGTGAAACCGACCGTGACGCGCCCCATCCGAGCCTGACAAGCCGAAGCGAATCGACCTGCTGCAGCGCCCCTCGGACAGGTGGCGGGAACGACCGGACAGTGCCGGCCGCTAGTGAAGCCTGCGGATTATAGCCATGGCGCATGACAAGCCAAAGGCTTTTGGTCGCGTTCGCGCAGTGGATCGCGTCCGGGATCCCCGTCGCGCCCGCGCCAGGGGCCGTGAAAACCCTGGCGCGGGCGTCGTTGCGGGGATCGGGGGCGCCCGCAGAGGGCGGGCGCCGATTGTCAGTCGTAGGGCGGATAAAGCGGAACGCTTTATGCGCCGTCCCAAGGTTTCAGAGCCGACGGTCGGCGGATAACGCTTGAGGCGTTATGCGCCCTACGGATGGTTTTTGCGGGGATTCAGATCACGCCGTCTTCGCGCAGCTTGCCGATGGCGGCCTGGTCCAGGCCCAGCACGCCTTCGAGGATTTCCTGGGTGTGCTGGCCGAGGGTCGGCGGGGCGTTGCGGTATTCCACCGGTGTCTCGGACAGGCGGATCGGACTGGCCACTTGCGGCACAGTGCCGGCCAGCGGGTGCGGCAGGTCTACGCGCAGGCCGCGGGCGATCACCTGTGGGTCGGCGAAGACCTGCGCCAGGTCGTTGATCGGGCCGCAGGGCACGCTGGCCTGTTCCAGCACGGCAATCCACTCGGCGGTGGTGCGCATGACGGTGGACTGGCGGATCAGCGGGATCAGCACCTCGCGGTGCGCCACGCGGGCCTTGTTGGTGGCGAAGCGTTCGTCGGTGGCCCATTCCGGGTGGCCTGCCAGTTCGGCGAACTTGCGGAACTGGCCGTCGTTGCCGACGGTGAGGATGAAGTCGCCATCGGCGGTGGGGAAGTCCTGGTACGGCACGATGTTCGGGTGCGCGTTGCCCAGGCGACGCGGCGGATTGCCGGTGGTCAGGTAGTTCAGGGTCTGGTTGGCCAGGCAGGCGACCTGCACGTCCAGCAGCGCCATGTCGATGTGCTGGCCGATGCCGCTGACGTCGCGGTGGGCGAGGGCGGCGAGGATCGCGGTGGACGAGTACAGGCCGGTGAGGATGTCGGTCAGCGCCACGCCGACCTTCACCGGGCCGGCGCCTTCTTCGGCGTCGGAGCGGCCGGTCAGGCTCATCAGGCCGCCCAGGCCCTGGATCATGAAATCGTAGCCGGCGCGTTTGGCGTAGGGACCGAACTGGCCGAAGCCGGTGATCGAGCAGTAGATCAGCTTCGGGTTGAGCGCTTTCAGCGATTCGTAGTCCAGGCCGTAGGCCTTCAGCCCGCCGACCTTGAAGTTCTCCAGCACGATGTCGGCCTTGGCGGCGAGTTCGCGCACCAGGCGCTGGCCTTCGGGTTGGGTGAAGTCGATGGTCAGGGATTTCTTGTTGCGGTTCGCCGACAGGTAGTACGCCGCTTCGCTGGTGTCGCGGCCTTCGCTGTCCTTGAGGAACGGCGGGCCCCAGGCGCGGGTGTCGTCGCCGCTGCCGGGACGCTCGATCTTGATCACTTCCGCGCCGAGGTCGGCGAGGATCTGCCCGGCCCAGGGGCCGGCGAGAACGCGGGAGAGGTCGAGGACACGGATGTGGGTAAGAGCAGACATGCGTCTAGCCTCAAGCGATAAGCCGCAAGCCACAAGCTGAGCGGCTTTCGCTTGCAGCTTGCGGCTTGAAGCTCGGGGCTGCCTTAGAAGAAGGCCTGGATACCGGTCTGGGCGCGGCCGAGGATCAGCGCGTGGACGTCGTGGGTACCTTCGTAGGTATTCACCACTTCCAGGTTGACCAGGTGGCGGGCCACGCCGAACTCGTCGGAGATGCCGTTGCCGCCGAGCATGTCGCGGGCCAGGCGGGCGATGTCCAGGGCCTTGCCGCAGCTGTTGCGCTTCATGATCGAGGTGATTTCCACCGCGGCGGTGCCTTCGTCCTTCATGCGGCCCAGGCGCAGGCAGCCTTGCAGGGCGAGGGTGATGTCGGTCTGCATGTCGGCCAGTTTCTTCTGGATCAGCTGGTTGGCAGCCAGCGGGCGGCCGAATTGCTTGCGGTCCAGGGTGTACTGGCGAGCGGTGTGCCAGCAGGCTTCGGCGGCACCCAGCGCGCCCCAGGAAATGCCGTAGCGGGCGGAGTTCAGGCAGGTGAACGGGCCGCGCAGGCCGCGTACGTCGGGGAAGGCGTTCTCTTCCGGGCAGAACACGTTGTTCATCACGATCTCGCCGGTGATCGAGGCACGCAGGCCGACCTTGCCGTGGATCGCGGGGGCGGACAGGCCTTCCCAGCCTTTCTCGAGGACGAAGCCACGGATCTGGCCTTCGTCATCCTTGGCCCAGACCACGAAGACGTCGGCGATCGGGCTGTTGGTGATCCACATCTTGGCGCCGGTCAGGCGGTAGCCGCCATCGACCTTCTTGGCGCGGGTGATCATCGAGCCCGGATCGGAACCGTGGTCCGGCTCGGTCAGGCCGAAGCAGCCGATGTATTCGCCGCTGGCCAGTTTCGGCAGGTATTTCTGCTTGGTGGCTTCGTTGCCGAACTCGTTGATCGGCACCATCACCAGGGAGGACTGCACGCTCATCATCGAGCGGTAGCCCGAATCGATGCGCTCGACTTCACGGGCGATCAGGCCGTAGCACACGTAGTTCAGGCCGCTGCCGCCGTATTGCTCGGGGATGGTCGCGCCGAGCAGGCCGGTCTCGCCCATCTCGCGGAAGATCGCCGGGTCCGTCTGCTCGTGGCGGAAGGCTTCCAGCACGCGCGGGGCCAGCTTGTCCTGGGCGAACTGCTGGGCGCTGTCGCGCACCATGCGCTCTTCTTCGGTGAGTTGCTGATCCAGCAGCAGCGGATCTTCCCAGTTGAAGCTTGCTTTGGTCGCCATGGAGAAACCTCGAACGCAGACAGTGAAAGACCCGCACAAGTCTAGGCGGGCTAGGTGTGGGCCATCCTAGTCAGCCGTCGGGAAGCCGGGCAACCGACTAATTCGCACGCTGTTGTGCTATTTTGTCACTCCGTAATCGCCGGGTTGCTGCGGAATTTTCGGCTCAGCCTCTGTTTCAGGCGTTCCTGGCGAATCCTGCGCATCTCGATATTCCGAAGAGGCATTCGATGCGACGCAAGATCCCGACCACCGCGGCGCTGGTCGCCTTCGAATCCGCCGCCCGCCACGAGAGCTTCACCAAGGCCGCCGACGAGCTGTCGCTGACCCAGAGCGCCATCTGCCGGCAGATCGCCACGCTGGAGGAGTTCCTCGGCGTCGAGCTGTTCCGCCGTTCCCGGCGCGGGGTGAAGCTGACCGAGGCGGGGCTCAACTACAGCCGTCGCGTCGCCCAGCGCCTGGATGCGGTGGAGCGCGACACCCTGGCGGTGATGGGCCAGCAGGGCGGCGGCACCTTGGAACTGGCGGTGGTGCCGACCTTTGCCACCCAGTGGCTGCTGCCGCGGCTGAAGGACTTCAAGCGCCTGCACCCGGAAGTCACGGTCAACCTGACCAACCGCACCCGGCCGTTCCTCTTTGCCGACACCGAGTTCGACGCCGCGCTGTATTTCGGCGACGGCGTGTGGTCCGGTACGGTGGCCAACTTCCTCATGCACGAAAACCCGGTGCCGGTGTGCAGCCCCGAGCTGCTGGGCGGGCAGCGCGAATTGTCCGCCGCGCAGATCGCCGAGCTGCCGCTGATGCAGCAGACCACCCGGCCCTACGCCTGGCGCCAGTGGTTCGGCTCGCTGGGCATGAGCGTGGCGCACGACATGAGCGGCACCCGCTACGAGCTGTTTTCCATGCTCGCCCAGGCGGCCATGCACGGCATGGGCGTGGCGCTGATCCCGCCGATGCTGATCCAGCACGAGCTGGCCGACGGCCGGCTGATCGTGCCGATGCAACATGCCTATTTGAGCGAAAATGCCTATTACCTGATGATTCCCGAACGCAAGGTGGAGTCGGCGACCCTGGGCGCCTTCCGCGACTGGCTGGTCGACGAGGCCGCTCGCTACCGCGCCGAAGCCGGGCTCGGCTGAGCCATGGCAAGCCGGCAGGCGCCGGTCGGGTCCAGACTTGCACAGCCGGCGGGGCTTTCCCCGTCATCGCGCTCACGAGGCGCAATCTCCCAAGAAGGAGCTTCCATGAATTTCCATACCCGCAAATGGGTCAAGCCTGAAGACCTCAACCCGAACGGCACCCTGTTCGGCGGCAGTCTTCTGAAGTGGATCGACGAAGAAGCGGCGATCTACGCGATCATCCAGCTGGGCAACCAGCGCGTGGTGACCAAGTTCATCTCCGAGATCAACTTCGTCAGTTCCGCGCGCCAGGGCGACATCATCGAGCTGGGCATCACCGCCACCGAGTTCGGCCGCACCTCGATCACCCTGACCTGCGAAGTGCGCAACAAGATCACCCGCAAGAGCATCCTCACGGTGGACAAGATGGTCTTCGTGAATATCGGTCCCGACGGCCAGCCGGCGCCCCACGGCCGCACCGAGATCCTCTACATCAAGGATCAGTTCAAGGACGACGCCATTCCGCAGCCCTGACGGCTGCTGCGCCAGGTGATTGCCTGCGGGCCCGGAGCCAAGCCGAACCGCGGCGAAAACCTTTGCATTTGCGTCGATTGAATGTGAGCCTGTGCCCGCCCACGGCGGGCATGGGCCGACGCTGCTCCCCGCCGATCCAGCAGCACGCATTGCCTAGAATGCCTCTGCAAAACAATGACCGGGGAGAGACCATGCACACCACCTTCGCATCCGCGCTGCGCCAACTGGCCGTGGCCACCTGCGCCAGCCTGCTGCTGGCCGGCGCCGCACACGCCGCATCGATCAAGGCCGATACCAAGCCCGAGGCCGGCACCTTCAAGATGGGCATGCAGCCCTGGCTGGGCTACGGCCAGTGGTACGTCGCCGAACAGGCCGGCGCCTTCAAGGCCAACGGCCTGGAGCAGGTCGAGCTGGTCAACTTCACCGAAGACAAGGACATGAACGCCGCCCTGGCCAGCGGCCAGATCGATGGCGGCAACCTCGCCACCCACACCGCCATGGCCATGGTCGCCGCCGGCCTTCCGGTGAAGATCGTCCTGCTGCTGGATCAGAGCACCAGCGCCGACGCGCTGATCGTCGATCCGTCGATCAAGACCCTGACCGACCTCAAGGGCAAGCAGGTGGCCTACGAAGAAGGCACCACCAGCGACATCCTCCTGCACAGCGCCCTGCGCAAGGCCGGCCTGACCATCGCCGACGTGCAACCGGTGCCGATGCCCGCCGCCAACGCCGGCAGCGCGCTGATCGCCGGCCAGGTTCCGGCCGCCGTGACCTACGAGCCGTACCTGTCCGCCGCCAAGCAGCAGAACCCCAAGGTCAACCTGCTGTACAAGGGCTCGGATGACCCGGGCATCATCAGCGACGTGTTCGTGGTGCGCGACGAGGTGTTGAAGGAGCGTCCCGGCCAGGTGCTGGCGCTGATCAAGAGCTGGGAAGCCGGCCTCAAGCACTACAACGAGAAGAGCGCCGAAGGCCGCGCCGCCATCGCCAAGGGCGTGGGCGCCGACGAGTCCGAGCTGACCAGTGCCTTCGACGGCGTGCACTTCTACTCAGTGAAAGAGAACCAGGCCGAGCTGAAGGGCGCCTTCCAGAAGGGCTCCTTCGAGCACATTCAGAAGGCCGCCAGCGAAGCCGGCATCCTGCAGCAGCCGGTCACCCCGGCGCAGGCCATCGACGCACGCTTCGTCGAGGCGCTCTGACCCGCTGCTGCTCTGATCCCATGAAATACGGCGCGCGCCGGCCCTGAGCCGGCGCGCGTCTTTCTCCGTTCGACGAGCCCGACATGAAAGCCCGTAAATCCAACCCGCTGTTCACCATCGGCAAGCCGATCGCGCAGCGCCACTTCCTGCTCATCGGCGGCGCCGTGTTCGTCCTGCTGGCGCTGCTCTGGTGGCTGGCCGGCGCCAGCGGCGCGGTGCCGAAGATATTCCTGCCGGCCCCGGGCGACGTCTGGGCGCGCATGCTCAAGCTGGCCGCCGACGGCACCCTGTGGTCGGACCTGAAGGTCAGCGTGTATCGCATCGCCGTGGCCTTCCTGGTGTCCTCGGCGATGTCCATCGTGATCGGCGTGTTCGCCGGCTGCTATGGCTTCTGGAAGGCCGCCACCGAGCCGCTGGTGGACTTCGTGCGCTACATGCCGGTGGTCGCCTTCGTGCCGCTGACCATCCTCTGGGCCGGCACCAGCGACTTCCAGAAATTCCTCATCATCTGGATCGGCACCTTCTTCCAGCAGGTGCTGATGGTGATGGACGCCATCAAGCGCGTGCCGGCGGACTTCGTCGGCCTCGGCCGCACCCTGGGCATGCCGGACCGCCGCATCCTGTTGAAGATCGTCCTGCCCAGCGCGTTGCCGGGCATCTGGGACGCACTGCGGATCAGCCTGGGCTGGGCCTGGACCTGGCTGGTACTGGCCGAACTGGTGGCCGCCACCTCCGGCCTGGGCTACCGCATCACCGTGTCCCAGCGCTTCTTCCAGACCGACACCATCATCGGCTACATCCTGCTGCTGGGCTTCCTTGGGCTGGTCACCGACCAGGCCATGCGCGCCGGCGAGAAGGTCCTGTTCCGCTACAACCGGAGACGCAGCTGATGGCGACCCTGGAAATCTCCGGCCTGAACAAGAGTTTTGCGGTCGGCAAGGAGCGCCGCGAGGTGCTGCGCAATATCGACCTGACCCTGGCGGACAACGAGTTCGTCTCGATCGTCGGCACCTCGGGCTGCGGCAAGAGCACGCTGCTGTCCATCGCTGCCGGCCTTGAGGAGTTCGACAGCGGCATTGTGATGGTGGATGGCGTGCCGATCACTGGTCCCGGCCTGGACCGTGGCGTGGTGTTCCAGTCCTACACCCTGCTGCCCTGGCTCACGGCGCGGCAGAACGTCGAGTTCGCCCTCAAGGCGGCCGGGATGTCCCGCGCGCGGTGCCGCGAGATCGCCGACGAGCACCTGGAGCTGGTGAAGCTGACGAAGTTTGCCGAGGCCTACCCGAACGAGCTGTCCGGCGGCATGAAGCAGCGCGTGGCGATTGCCCGTGCGCTGTCCTACCGGCCGAAGATCCTGCTGATGGACGAGCCCTTTGGTGCATTGGATGCGATGACCCGCCACCAGATGCAGGAGCTGCTCACGCGCATCTGGGAAACCCACCGGCTGACGGTGATGTTCGTCACCCACGACGTGGAAGAGGCGGTGTACCTGTCCGACCGCATCGTGGTGATGGGCCTGGGGCCTGGGCGGATCAAGACCACCTTCGACGTGAAGCTCGGCCGCCCTCGCCACGAGGATATGGCCGCCAGCGCCGAGTTCATCGAGTTGCAGCGCCAGGTGCTGCGCTCGATCCGCGAGGAAGAACAGGGCGTCGCCGCGCTCTGATTTTCAATCCAACGGGTCACTTACCAGCGGCCGGAGGCACCGCCGCCGCCGCTGGAGCCACCACCGCCACGGAAGCCTCCGCCGCCTCCCCCACCGCCGCGGCCGCCCCGGCCGATGGAGCTGAGGATCGACATCAGCAGCTGCAGCACGCCCATGGTCAGCCACAGCGGCGGCAGGAAGAAGATGTACAGCACCAGCGGGATCGAGAAGGCGCCGATCAGCTGTTGGTGCAGCGCCACCGGATTGCTTTCGGCCGCCAGCAGTACGCCAGCGGCAATGCCGCCGACCAGTGCGCTGCACAGCAGATAGCGGCCCATGCTGCGCTGACGCAGCCATTGCACCGGTAGCAGCATGCACAGCAGGGGCACGCCGACCAGCAGGGCCAGCATCACTGCCAGGCGAGCTGGCGGAATTTCCTCGGGGGTATTGGCATTGTCGTTGGAGTAGGCGTTGCTGTAGTTCTCCGCCGGGCCGGTGCGCGGCAGTTCGTCGGTGGAGTCGTCCGGCGTGGCCGCAGTCGGGGAGGGCGGTTCGATCAGTGCGATCAGGCTGTCCACGCCGGCCTGGATGCCGCCGGCAAAGTCGCCGCTCTTGAAGTGCGGGACTATCTGCTCGCGGATGATGCGCCCGGCCTGCACGTCGGTGATGGTGCCTTCCAGGCCGTAGCCGACCTCGATGCGCAGCGTGCGGTCGTTCTTGGCGATCACCAGCAATACGCCGTCGTCGACGCCCTTGCGGCCCAGCTTCCACTGCTCGAAGGCGCGCACCGCGTAATCCTCGATGCTCTCCTCACCGGTGCTGGGAATCAGCAGCACGGCGATCTGCGCGCCCTTGCGCTGCTCCAGGCCGGCGAGCTGGCTTTCCAGCTGGGCGCGCTGGCCCGCATCGAGGGTCTGGGTGAGGTCGGTGACGCGGGCGCCGAGCGCCGGGATGGCGACCGGCGCTGCCTGCAGCAGGGCCGCCCAGCACAGCAGCAGGGCGCCCAGCAGCCAGCGCGGCAGTGTCATTGCGCGGGTTGCGCCGGCGCGTTGTTGAAGTCGACCTTGGGCGCGGTGGAGATGGCGGCTTCGTTTTCCACGCTGAAGTTGGCCTTGGGCTTGTAGCCGAAGATCTTCGCGGTGATCACCTGCGGGAACTGGCGAATCATCACGTTGTATTCCTGCACGGCCTTGACGTAGCGGCCGCGGGCAACGGTGATGCGGTTCTCGGTGCCTTCGAGCTGGGTCAGCAGGTCCTTGAACAGGCCGTCAGCCTTGAGCTGCGGGTAGTTCTCCGAGACCACCAGCAGGCGCGAGAGCGCCGAGCTGAGCTGGCCCTGGGCCTGCTGGAAACGCTTGACGGCTTCCGGGTCGTCCAGCTGGTCGGCGTTGAGGGTGGTGCTGCCAACCTTGGCGCGGGCCTCGGTCACCTGGGTCAACACGCTGGCCTCGTGGGCCGCGTAACCCTTCACGGTGCTGACCAGGTTGGGGATCAGGTCGGCGCGGCGCTGGTACTGGTTGAGCACTTCCGACCAGGCGGCCTTCACCTGTTCGTCGCCGGCCTGCATGGCGTTGTAGCCGCAGCCGGAGAGCAGGGAGACGAGGATGTAGGCGGTGAGAAACTTGAACAGGCGTGACATGGCAGGCGCTCGTGCTGGCGAAAAGGCCCAGTCTAGGCCAGTTCCGGCTGACGAGTCAGATGGAAATATCCGAAACCCCCAGCGCTTGCCGATGACGGGGTAGCTCGGGGTAGAATCTGGCTGGTCTATACCAGGAGTTAATTCCGTGCTCGCCACTACCCTGGTGCTGCTGGCCGCGCTGCTGCACGCCACCTGGAACACCCTCGTCAAATTCAGCAACGACCGTCTGCTGGTGGTCGCCTGCATGGACATGGTCGGCCTGGCCGCCGCGCTGGTCCTGCTGCCGTGGATCGAGATTCCGCCCGCCGCGGTCTGGCCCTGGCTGCTGGCCGCCGTGTCGCTGCAACTGGTGTATCGCGTGCTGCTGATCCAGGCCTACAAGGTGGGCGATCTCGGGCTGGTCTATCCGCTGATGCGCGGGTTGTCGCCGCTGGTGGTGCTGGCGCTGACGCTCTACTTCGGCGGCGAGCAGCTGACTGACAAGCAGATCCTCGGCATCCTGCTGATCCCGGTCGGCATGCTGTTCCTGCTCAAGGGCGGCGGCGGTTCGAAGCTGCCGTGGATCGCCTTTCCCACCGTGCTGCTGATGGGCCTGTGCATCGGTAGCTACACCTGGACCGACGGCAATGCGCTGAAGCTCTGGCCCAAGCCACTGGACTACCTGGTCTGGCTGTCGCTGCTGTCCGGCCTGCCGTTCCCGCTGGTGGCGCTGGTCGGCCGTACGCGTGCCTTCGCCAAATTCTGGATCAACGACTGGAAGCTGGGCATCAGCGTCGGCCTGTGCGTGCTGCTCAGCTATGGCCTGGTGCTCTGGGCCATGCAACTGGGCTCAATTGCCGAGGCCGCCGCGCTGCGCGAAACCAGCGTGCTGCTGGTGGTGCTGTTCGGCATGCGCTTCCTCAAGGAGCCTTTCGGCCTGCCGCGTCTGGCCGCGTGCAGCCTGGTGCTGGCGGGCATGCTGGTGATGAAGCTCTGAGGATTGGCCCCGGCTACGGCGTGAGCCGCCAGGCCGGTCAAGGACGCAGCGCGCGGCGATGACCTAAGCTGCGCGCTTTCCCCTCGACGAGACCTTCCCCATGCCCATTGCCTTCTGGTGCGTCCTGATTGCGATCTTCCTGCCTTACGTCGGCACCAGCATCGCCAAGTTCACCGGCGGCGGCTTCGGCCCCCGGCAGAACCACGACCCGCGCACCTTCCTCGCCACCCTGGAGGGCTACCGCAAGCGCGCCAACGCCTTCCAGATGAACAGCTTCGAGGTGACCCCGGCTTTCGCCGCGGCGGTGATCATCGCCTATGTGGTGAACAACGCCGAGCCGGCCACCATCGACCGCCTGGCCATTGCCTGGGTCACCAGCCGCCTGCTCTACCTGATCTTCTACATTGCCGACCTGGCGCTGCTGCGCTCGCTGGTGTGGTTCGCCGGCATGGCGCTGATCATCGCGATCTTCGTCATCTCCGCCTGACCGGAAGGCGCCTGAACGGCGGCTGAACGAAACCCACGCAGCTGCGGCGGATGGCCGCAGCGGCTGGCGCGTGGTCTGGATCATTCGGAATTCGGGGCGGATAATCCGGCGCTTCCGTGTCCAGCCGTCCTACAAGAGTCCCCCATGAAGTTGAAGACCCTGTTCGTTCTGCTGCTTGCCGGCACCGCGCTTGCCGGTTGCCATCGCCAGGACCCGAACTCGCCGGAGTACAAGCGCCAGGCGGTGTTCAAGGAGATGCTCAAGACCAGCGAGGACATGGGCGGCATGCTGCGCGGGCGCATTCCCTTCGATGGGGACAAGTTCCGCGCGAACTCGACCAGGCTCGGCGAACTGGCCGACAAGCCCTGGCAGTACTTCCCCAGCACCCAGCCGCCGGCCGATCAGGTGGAGAGCGACGACACCCGCGCCAAGGCGGAAATCTGGCAGCGCCAGCTGGAATTCCAGGCCGACGCCAAGACCTTCCAGCAGGCCGTCCATACCCTGGGCGAGAACACCCGCAACGCCACGCCGACGCCCGAGGGCGTGCGCAAGGACTTCGCCGCGGTGGAAGACGCCTGCGAAGCCTGCCACAAGAAATTCCGCGCGCTCTGAGTCCAGCGCACTCGCGCCTCTTCTCCTGGTAGGTGCGAGCTTGTTGTAGCAGCGAGCTTGCTCGCGAACCGCCTGGCACCGCAGCCGCCGGCGAATCCGTTCGCGAGCAGGCTCGCTCCTACAGGGAAAACTGAGCGAAGCGAATCATTCCTCCAGCTCGCGCTTGGCCTGCTCCAGTTCGGCGCGGGCTTCGGCCAGCTTGTCCTTGCGCTTCTCGATCTTCTGCGCATCACCCTTGTTCATCGCCTTGCGCAGGTCCTTCTCGCGCTGGGCGACTTCCTTCTCGGCGTCCAGCACGTCCTGCTTGCGCTGCTGGGTGAGGCTGGCGTCGGTGCAATAGGTCTTCACCTTCTCCAGCGCGGTCTGCAGGCCGGCGACGCGGTTGCCGTTGCCCTGGGCCTTGGCCTGTTCGAGCTGGGTTTCGATGGCGGCGCGCTTGGCGGCGCAGCCGGTCAGCGCTGGCTGGCTGGCCTCGGCGGCGAGCAGCGGGCCGGCGCAGCCGAGGGCGAGAAGGGCGGCCATCAGAGCAGAGCTTCGGAACATTTGTGGAATCCTTGGTTACCAAACACTAAGACAGTGGAATCAACGGCCGGATTTTGCCACGGACGAGGCGCCGAGGGGCTGCTACAGGACAAGGCCGGGACTCGCAAGGCTCGCCGGGCGGGCAAGGAGACACGGTATGCGGGTGGCGATGCGGATCGTGCAGGCGCTCATCGCACTGTTGGTGCTGGCGCTGCTGGTGGGCGGCTGGTGGTACGTGCCCGGCGAACTCAGGCGGCAGCCGCTACTGACCGGCAGCAGCGAGGATGCCTCGGTACGCCAGGGCGAGCGGCGCCGCAGCTACGTGCTCTACATCCCGCAGAAACTCGCCGAGCGGCCAGCCTTGCTGGTGGTGCTACACAGCTCGCAGAGCAACGGCGAGCACATGCGCCGCGACAGCGGCTACCGTTTCGATGCGCTGGCCGATCGCGATGGCTTCCTGGTGCTCTATCCCGATGGTTTCGAGGGCCACTGGAACGACTGCCGGCGGGTCGCGTCCTACAGCGCCCGGCAATTGAACATCGATGACGTCGCCTTCCTCTCGGGGATGATCGCGCGCCTGCAGCGTGAGCGCGGCGTCGATCCTGCGCGGGTCTTCGTCACCGGTTATTCCAACGGTGGGCAGATGGCCTTGCGCATGGCCGCCGAAGCGCCGGATGCCGTCGAGGGCGTCGCCGCCGTGGCCGCCAGCCTGCCCAGCGCCGACAACGATGCCTGCCAGCCGGCGCGACAGGCCCGCGCCGCGCTGCTGATGAATGGCACCCAGGACCCGATCAATCCTTATGCCGGCGGCCGGGTGACCCTGTTCGGCTTCGGTGATCGCGGCAACGTGCTGTCCGCCGAGGACTCCGCCCTGGCCCTGGCGCAGCGCAACGGCCAGGGCGGCGAGCCGCAGGTGGACCGCCTGACCGATCCCGGCCCAGTTTGGACGCAGCGCCAGCGCTGGGCGGCCGCGGGCGCGCCGCCGGTGGAGCTGGTGACGGTGCATGGCGGCGGACACCTGATCTCGCAGCCGGGCTACCGGCCACCGCGCCTGCTCGGCCGAGCCGATCCGCAACTGGACGGGCCTGCCGAAATCTGGCGTTTCTTCAGCGAGCTTTCGCCGCCGCAGCCACCAGCCGACCCGCTGCCCCTCAACCCGCAGGCGCGCTAGAGCTCGATTACCCGGCAGGGATCGAAGCCGCTGTCCTCGCCCGGATAGGCGCCGGGGTTGGAGACGATGCGCGCGTTGCCGATGCGGTAATCCAGGCATTCGTGGACATGCCCGTGGATCCACAGGTCGCAGCGCTCAGCCAGGCCTTCCAGGTTCGAGGCAAAGGCCGGCGACAGCGCATCGCCGACATACTCGGCGGGGATCGAGCGTGCGCTGGGCGCCTGGTGGGTGACGATTACCGTCGGCCCGGCAAAGGGCAGCGCCAGTTCGGCGTCCAGCCATTCGCAGGTGGCGCGGCAGAATTCCTGGCTCATGTCCGGGGTAAAGGGCTGGGTGAAATAGTCGATGGTGCTGAAGTCCGGCATCAGCAGCTGGGCCTGCTCCTGCGCCAGCTGCGCCGCGCGCTTGCCGTACAGCTGGAAGTCGGTCCAAAGGGTGGCACCGAGGAAGCGCACGCCGCCCAGGACCAGTGCATCCTTCTCCAGAAAGTGGATATCCAGCGCCTGCGCCAGGTTGCGCATCGCCTGGGTCAGGTCCGCCAGGTCCGAGTGGTAGAACTCGTGGTTGCCGGCGACGTAGATGATCTCGCTATCGGGGAATTCATCGCGCGCCCAGTGCAGGCCCTGCAGGTGCTCGTGGATGTCGCCGGCCAGCACCACCACGTCGGCCGGAGCCTGGGGCAGCCCACGGCGGCCGCCCGGGAAATGTTCGTGATGCAGGTCGGAGAGAACTCGCAGGCGCATGGGGCTTCGGCTTGGCTTGTAGGAAAGAGCCGAGCATAGCGAATGGTCCTACTTTTGACATGAGTCATGGCACCGGCAGTCCCTGCCTAAATCCTTTCAGAAATTAAGAGATGATTCAGAAGACTCCTTCAGCTTCCGCTTGGGCCCGCTGTTCCGGCGCCCCCAAGGAGGACTCATGAAACTCATCTGGATCGTTTTGCTGGCCGTGGCGGCCAGCTTCGGCCTGGCGCTGGTCATCGACCCGCCGGCGACCCTGGATATCTGGGTGCTGCGCAAGCAGGCCATTCTCTTCACCGGCGTCGCGTCCTTCGCGCTGATGTCGCTGATCATGCTGCTGGCGGTACGTCCGGTGTGGCTGGAAAAGCCGCTGGACGGCCTCGACCGCATGTACCGCGCGCACAAGTGGGCGGGCATCCTGGCCATTGTGCTGGGCCTGGCGCACTACCTGATGGAGCTGGGCGGGCCGCTGCTCGCCGAGTTCATTGCCAAGCCGGCCAAGGGGCCGCGGGTGGGAACCTTCCTCGACGCTTTCCGTGGTTCGGCCAAGGACCTGGGCGAGTGGTCGGCGTGGCTGCTGGCGGCGATGCTGGTCATCACCCTCTGGCAGCGCTTCCCGTATCACCTGTGGCGCTACGTCCACAAAACCCTGGCGGTGGTCTACCTGGTGCTGGCTTTCCACGCGGTGGTGCTGGCGCCGGCAGGTTACTGGATGCAGCCGATCGGCTGGCTGGTGGCGCTCTGCGCTGGCGTGGGCAGCCTGTGCGCGCTGTGGGCGCTGAGCGGGCAGATCGGCCGCCGGCGCACCCATGAAGGTGTCGTGGTAGCCATCGAGCGCCCCGGCGAGCGCATGCTGGAAGTGACCTGTCAGCTGCAGGGCCGCTGGCAGCACCGTGCCGGCCAGTTCGCCTTCCTCACCTGCGATCGCCTGGAGGGGCAGCATCCCTTCACCCTGTCCAGCGGTGACCTGGGCAATGGCGAGGTGCGCTTCAGTATCAAGGCGCTCGGCGATTACACCCAGCGCCTTCAGGAGGCTCTGAAGGTCGGTGATCCGGTGAAGGTGGAAGGGCCCTATGGCCGCTTCGACTTCCGTCGCGACAAGGGCGAGCGGCAGGTGTGGATTGCCGGGGGCATCGGCATCACGCCGTTCCTGGCCTGGCTCGAGTCGCTACAGGCGCGGCCGGATGACTGCCCGGAAGTGACCTTGCTGTACTGCGTGCGCTCGCCGTCCGACGCGATCTACGCCGGTCGCCTGCGCGAGCTTTGCGCGCAACTGCCGCGCATCGATCTGCGCGTGCATTACAGCGAGAGTGAAGGCTACCTGCAGGCGACCGACCTGGGTCTGCAGCCCGGTGCGCAAGGGCGCTGGCCCAGTGTCTGGTTCTGCGGTCCGCAGGCCTTGGCCGAGTTGCTGCGCCGTGATCTGCGCCGCCAGGGTATGCCCAGCAGCCGTTTCCACCAGGAAGCCTTCCAGATGCGCTGAGGCCGTTCAGAAACCGGCGACGCCCAGGTCGTGCAACTGCCCGCGCAACTGCACGACTTGTGGGGCGCTGAAGAAGTCTTCCAGCTGTTTCGCACGGACCTTGCCGATGCCCGGCTGCTGCTGCCATTGCGCGGCGCTGCGAGTGGCCAGGGTTGACCAGCCTTCACCCGCGGGATGAGCGTCGGGTGAAGGCGCTCCGAGGGCGCGCAGCCAGAGGGTGAACGGGCGCTGGCGAGCCAGCTGGAACTGCTGGTGCAGTGCAGACGCGCTGCGTTCAGCCAATCCGGGCACCGTGCCCAATTGCTCCGGGGTCAGCGTCATCCAGTCGAGCATTCCTTGCAGCAGGCCGGCTTCGTGCAGGCGCCGCCAGGTGCCCGGCCCGACGCCGGCGAGGCCCAGGCCGTTCTTGCCGCTCAGCCACTCCAGTCGGGCGAGGAATTGCGCCTCGCAATCCGCCGTGGGCCGCCAGCAGGTGAGGGCGTTGTATTGCGCGTCCGCTGGAGCAATCAGCTCGGGGCGAGTCGGCGAGCGCCAGACCACGCCGTCCAGGCGCGGGATGGTCAGCCCGGCGAGGGCGATGGCGACCTGATCGCCGGGCCGTGCGTCGAGGTTGCGCCAGCGCTTGAGCGAGCCTGCGCCGACACGCTGGATGGTCCGCCCATCCAGCTCAACCGGTGCGAGATGCAGCACGGGCGTTACCCGTCCACTGCGGCCGACCTTGAACTCCACGCGCCGGACTTCGGCCAGTGCCTGCTGGTGCGGATACTTCCAGGCCACCGCCCAGCCGGGGGATTGTGCGCTCCAGGTCTTGCCCGGCGGCCGGCGACCCTGGCGGATGACGATGCCGTCGCTGGCGAAGGGCAGCGGCTGGCGATACCAACGCTCGCGCCAGGTTTCGACTTCGTCGAAGCCGGTTACCGGTTCGGTCAGTTCGGCGCTGTCGGCGAAGCCCAGCTGGCGCAGGCGCGCCAGGCGCTCGGGCATCTCCAGTGGGCCATCGGGCAGCTCCCAGACGAACAGGCCGACCTGCTCGCCCTCATCCCCCAGTTCCTTGCGCGCCATCAGCCCGGCGACCTTGCCGCGCGCACCGCCGCCGCCCTGCCGGGCTTGCACATGCTGCGGCAGGCGCCAGTAGAGCTCGCCTTGCAGCACCAGCCGTCCACGCGCGCCGGGCAACTGTCGAGGGATGGCTGCAATGCGCTGCGCGTTGCGGGTCCAGTCCTGCCCGGCAGTGCCGTCGCCACGACTGATCGCCTGGGCGAGCTCACCGTTCTTGTAGACCAGCGTCACCGCTACGCCGTCGACCTTGGGTTGAACCCAGAGGTCGCTGCGGTTTTCCAGCCAGCTGCGCACCGCCGTGGCATCAGGAAGTTTGTCGAGACCGGTGTGGGCGAAGGGGTGGGGGATCTCCCCTGCGCTGCTGGCCAGCGGCGATGGGGGTTCTTCGCTCACCTGGGGAAAGCAGGCCTGCCATTGCCGGAGTCGCTCGCGGGCCTGGTCGTAGAGCTCATCGGCGACGGGAGATTGTCCGTCGCGGTGGTAAGCGTCATCCCATTGGGCCAACTGCGTTCGCAGCGCTGCGAGCTGTTGGGCTGCCTGCTCGGGTGACCATTCGGGGCAGGCAAGAATCGGGGTACAAAGGCAGGCGAAAGCAGCAAGGACCAAGGCGCGCATGGTGGGCTTCCTGGCGGCGGAAATGCCCAAGGCTAGGAGGCGGCGCTGTCTGTCGGCGATTGGAGTCCGGTGGATTGTTCCGCGGAGATTGTGAGATAGCAGGAGTGAAATGGTGGGCGTCGTCTCGTGATGGGTTTGCGAGCAAGAACTAGGCGTCCCCCTCGTTCCTACGAAAAGCCTTTGCGCTGGAAACGAAAAAGCCCCGCCGAGGCGGGGCTTTTTCCTGCTGCCGGGTCTTACAGACCGGCGGCGTCACGCAGGGCGGCAGCCTTGTCGGTGCGCTCCCAGGTGAAGGCGGTGAAGGTGTCGTCACCGTAGGTCATTTCGAACGGGTTGCGACCGAAGTGGCCGTAGGCCGCGGTCGGCAGGTACATCGGGTGCAGCAGGTCGAGCATCTTGGTGATCGCGTACGGACGCAGGTCGAAGTGCTCGCGGACCAGCTGGATGATCTTGTCATCGCTGATCTTGCCGGTGCCGAAGGTGTTGATCGAGATGGAGGTCGGCAGGGCCACGCCGATGGCGTAGGACACCTGGATCTCGCAGCGCTCGGCCAGGCCGGCGGCAACGATGTTCTTGGCCACGTAGCGGCCGGCGTAGGCAGCGGAACGGTCGACCTTGGACGGGTCCTTGCCGGAGAACGCGCCGCCACCGTGACGGGCCATGCCGCCGTAGGAGTCGACGATGATCTTGCGGCCGGTCAGGCCGCAGTCGCCCACCGGGCCGCCGATCACGAAGTTGCCGGTCGGGTTGATGTGGAACTGGGTGTCCTTGTGCAGCAGTTCGGCCGGCAGGGCGTGCTTGATGATCAGCTCCATCACGCCTTCGCGCAGATCGGCCAGCGACACTTCCGGGTTGTGCTGGGTGGACAGCACCACGGCGTCGATGCCGACCACCTTGCCGCCTTCGTAGCGGCAGGTGACCTGGCTCTTGGCGTCCGGGCGCAGCCAGGTCAGTAGGTTGGACTTGCGTGCCTCGGCCTGGCGCTCGACCAGGGCGTGGGAGAAGCGGATCGGCGCGGGCATCAGCACGTCGGTTTCGTTGCTGGCGTAGCCGAACATCAGGCCCTGGTCGCCAGCGCCCTGGTCTTCCGGCTTGGCGCGGTCGACGCCCTGGTTGATGTCCGGGGACTGCTTGCCGATGATGTTCATCACGCCGCAGGTGGCGCCGTCGAAGCCGACGTCGGAGCTGGTGTAGCCGATGTCGCAGATGACGTCGCGGACGATCTGCTCCAGGTCGACCCAGGCGCTGGTGGTGACTTCGCCGGCAACGATGGCGACGCCGGTCTTGACCAGGGTTTCCACCGCCACGCGAGCGTGCTTGTCCTTGGCGATGATGGCGTCGAGCACCGCATCGGAGATCTGGTCCGCGATCTTGTCCGGATGGCCTTCGGAGACGGATTCGGAGGTGAAAACTGAGTATTCGCTCATCTAACGGTTCCTATCATTTACCGGTGGGTGAGGACGCTTCGCGAATCCGGCTTGGCGAAGTGCCGTACCTGGATCTGAAAGCCATTACGTAAACCGATGTAAACACTTTCGCCGGACGCGAGCCCGGCGGCGTCGGCCCAGAGGGCCAGGTCTTCCTGTTCGAACCCCAGCCAGAGGTCCCCGCAGGCTTCGCGGGCCCAGCTCTGGTCGTGGCTGCAGAGTTCGGTCACCAGCAGGCTGCCACCGGGTTTCACCAGGTGGGCCAGCTGCTTCACGGCCTCCGCGGGTGCAGCGAAGTGGTGCAGCACCATGTTCAGCACCACGCAGTCGGCCGCGTCGTCAACGTCCTGCAGGGCGTCGCCCAGCCGCAGCCGGACGTTGTTCAAGCCTTCGCTGGCGCAGCGCTGGCGAGCCATGTCGAGCATGGTCTGGCTATTGTCCAGCGCTGTCACCTGAGCGAAACGCCGGGCCAGCTCGGGGAGGAATCCACCGTCGCCGGGGCCGACTTCCAGCGCCGTGGCGCCGGGGGCGAAGCTCAGTGCATCGAGCAGCGCCAGCACGCTTTCGCGGTATTGCGGCAGTCCTGCGATCAGGTCCTGGGTCGCCTGGAACTTCTCCGCGCTGCGGGCGAAGAAGTCACGGCTGACGGCGGCGCGCTGGGCGTGCACGCCATCGACGCGGGCGCTGACGTCATCGGCCAGCGCCAGTTCATCCACTTCTTCGAGCAGCGCCCCATGCAGCGCGCCACCCAGGCTCTCGCCCTGGGGCAGGGCGCGGCGATAGAAGATCGCGTTGCCTTCGCGCCGCGTGGCCACCAGGCCGGCCTGGGCCAGCACCTTGAGGTGGTGGCTCATGCCCGACTGGCGCACGCCGAAGATATGCGCCAGTTCCAGCACGCCGAACGAATCGTTGGCCAGCACCCGCAGCACATTCAGCCGCAGCGGATCACCGCCGGCCTTGCACAGGGCAGCCAGCTGGTCGCAATCGTCGTGGCGGATTTCGGGCAGGCGCAGACTCATAGGTCGCGCAGTCTAGTCGCGGGGTCCGGGGTGGGCAATAGCTGTATCAAAAAGTTTTGATATTGGAGACGAAAGGCAGCTAAGGGCAGCTTCAGGCGGCAGGCTGCAGGCGACAGGCAGTCGTCGGGGCAAGCACTGTCGCCTGCCGCCTGTAGCCTGCAGCCCGATTATCATTGCCCCGCGGGGCCCGGCTGGGCGAAAATACCGGCCTTTTTTCATTCCCTTCGATCTTTCGAAGCAGCCCCCGCAGGAGATCAGCGATGCCCAGCCGTCGTGAGCGAGCCAATGCCATCCGCGCACTGAGCATGGATGCCGTGCAGAAAGCCAACAGCGGCCACCCTGGCGCCCCCATGGGCATGGCGGATATCGCCGAAGTGCTGTGGCGCGACTACCTCAAGCACAACCCGAGCAACCCGCAGTGGGCCGACCGCGACCGCTTCGTGCTGTCCAACGGCCACGGCTCGATGCTGATCTACTCGCTGCTGCACCTCACCGGCTACGACGTCACCGTCGATGACCTGAAGAACTTCCGCCAGATGCATTCGCGTACCCCGGGCCACCCGGAGTACGGCTACACCGCCGGTATCGAGACCACCACCGGCCCGCTGGGCCAGGGCATCGCCAACGCCGTGGGCATGGCGCTGGCCGAGAAGGTGCTGGCTGCGCAGTTCAACCGCGCCGGCCACAGCATCGTCGATCACTACACCTACGCCTTCCTGGGCGACGGCTGCATGATGGAGGGCATCTCCCATGAAGTCGCTTCGCTGGCCGGCACCCTGCGCCTGAACAAGCTGATCGCCTTCTACGACGACAACGGCATCTCCATCGATGGCGAAGTCCACGGCTGGTTCACCGACGACACCCCCAAGCGCTTCGAAGCCTACGGCTGGCAGGTGATCCGCAACGTCGACGGGCATGACGCCGACGAGATCAAGACCGCCATCGAGACCGCCCGCAAGAGCGACGTGCCGACCCTGATCTGCTGCAAGACCATCATCGGTTTCGGCTCGCCGAACAAGCAGGGCAAGGAAGAAAGCCACGGTGCCGCCCTGGGCGTCGACGAAGTGGCCGCCACCCGCGCCGCGCTGGGCTGGAACCACGCGCCGTTCGAAGTCCCGGCCGACATCTACGCCGAGTGGAGCGCCAAGGACACCGGCGCCACCCGTGAAGCCGAGTGGAACAAGCGCTTCGCCGCCTACCAGGCCGCGCACCCGGAACTGGCCGCCGAGTTCGAGCGCCGCGTCGCTGGCGAACTGCCGGCTGACTTCGCCGAGAAAGCTGCCGCCTACGTCGCCGACGTGGCCGTCAAGGGCGAGACCATCGCCAGCCGCAAGGCCAGCCAGAACGCCCTGAACGCCTTCGGCCCGCTGCTGCCGGAACTGCTGGGCGGCTCCGCCGACCTCGCCGGCTCCAACCTGACCCTGTGGAAGGGCTGCAAGGGCGTGAGCGCCGACGATGCCAACGGCAACTACCTGTTCTACGGCGTACGCGAGTTCGGCATGAGCGCCATCATGAACGGCGTGGCCCTGCACGGCGGCTTCATTCCGTACGGCGCGACCTTCCTGATCTTCATGGAATACGCCCGCAACGCCGTGCGCATGTCCGCCCTGATGAAGCAGCGCGTGCTCTACGTGTTCACCCACGACTCCATCGGTCTGGGCGAAGACGGCCCGACCCACCAGCCGATCGAGCAACTGGCCAGCCTGCGCCTGACGCCGAACCTGGACACCTGGCGCCCGGCCGACGCCGTGGAATCCGCGGTGGCCTGGAAGTACGCCATCGAGCGCGCCGACGGCCCGTCCGCGCTGATCTTCAGCCGCCAGAACCTGCCGCACCAGCCGCGCGACGCCGCCCAGCTGGCCGACGTGGCCCGTGGCGCCTACGTGCTCAAGGACTGCGACGGCGAGCCGGAACTGATCCTGATCGCCACCGGCTCCGAAGTCGGCCTGGCCGTCCAGGCGTTCGACAAGCTCAGCGCCGAAGGCCGCAAGGTGCGCGTGGTGTCCATGCCGTCCACCAGCGTCTTCGACCAGCAGGACGCCGGCTACAAGCAGGCCGTGCTGCCGGTCGAAGTGGCCTCGCGCATCGCCATCGAAGCCGCCCATGCCGACTACTGGTACAAGTACGTCGGCCTGGAAGGCCGCGTGATCGGCATGACCACCTTCGGTGAGTCGGCCCCGGCCCCGGCGCTGTTCGAGCACTTCGGCTTCACCGTCGAGAACGTGCTGGAAGTCGCCGCCGAGCTGCTCGAAGCCTGACGAGCGCCTGAACCTGCCGGGGCGCCAAGCCCCGGCAGCGATCACCAAGGGATAACAATGTCCAAGCGCCCTTACCGAGTTGCCCTCAACGGCTACGGCCGCATCGGCCGCTGCGTGTTCCGTGCCCTGCACGAACGCGGCGCCAAGGCTGATTTCTCCATCGTCGCGCTGAACGACCTGGCGGACCTGGCCAGCCTGGAATACCTGACCCGCTTCGACTCCACCCACGGCCGCTTCCCCGGCGAGGTGAGCGTGTCCGACGGCTGCCTGCATGTCGGCGGCGACTGCGTGAAGGTGTTCCGCGAAGCCGAGCCCGAGGCGATCGACTGGCGCGCCCTGGACGTCGACCTGGTGCTGGAATGCTCCGGCGTCTACAACACCCGCGCCGATGGCGAGCGCTTCCTCGGCGCCGGTGCGCCGCGGGTGCTGTTCTCCCAGCCGATGGCCAGCGAGGTGGATATCGACGCCACCGTGGTCTTCGGCATCAACCAGCAGGGCCTCTCCGGCGCCGAGCTGCTGGTGTCCAACGCATCGTGCACCACCAACTGCAGCGTGCCGCTGCTCAAGCTGCTGAACGAGGCCGTGGGCATCGAGTACGTCTCGATCACCACCATCCACTCGGCGATGAACGACCAGCCGGTGATCGACGCCTACCACCACGAAGACCTGCGCCGTACGCGCTCGGCCTTCCAGTCGGTGATCCCGGTATCCACCGGGCTGGCCCGTGGCATCGAGCGCCTGCTGCCGGAACTCGCCGGGCGAATCCAGGCCAAAGCCATTCGGGTGCCGACGGTGAACGTCTCGGCCCTGGACATCACCCTGCAGGTCTCCCGCGATACATCCGCCGAGGAGATCAACCGCGTGCTGCGCCAGGCCGCCAGCGAAGGCCCGCTCAAAGGGCTGCTGGCGTACACCGAGCTGCCCCACGCCAGCTGCGATTTCAACCATGATCCGCACTCGGCCATCGTCGATGGCAGCCAGACCCGCGTTTCCGGCCCCCGCCTGGTGAACGTGCTGGCCTGGTTCGACAACGAGTGGGGGTTCGCCAACCGCATGCTCGACACCGCAGGGCATTTCCTGCGGGTCGCCGCTACCGAACGTTAATCAAACAGCCCCAACAGGACTGACTGTCATGACCGTGTTGAAGATGACCGACCTCGACCTCCAAGGTAAGCGCGTACTGATCCGCGAAGACCTCAACGTTCCGGTGAAGGACGGTGTGGTCAAGAGCGACGCGCGCATCCTGGCCTCGCTGCCGACCATCAAGCTGGCCCTGGAGAAGGGCGCGGCGGTGATGGTCTGCTCGCACCTGGGCCGCCCGACCGAAGGCGAGTTCTCCGCAGAGAACAGCCTGCAGCCGGTCGCCGACTACCTGTCCAAGGCCCTGGGCCGCGCCGTGCCGCTGGTCAAGGACTACCTGGGCGGCGTCGAAGTGAAACCCGGTGAAGTCGTGCTGTTCGAGAACGTGCGCTTCAACAAGGGCGAGAAGAAGAACGCCGACGAGCTGGCCCAGCAATACGCCGCCCTGTGCGACGTGTTCGTCATGGACGCCTTCGGCACCGCCCACCGCGCCGAAGGCTCGACCCACGGCGTGGCCAAGTTCGCCAAGGTTGCTGCGGCTGGCCCGCTGCTGGCTGCCGAGCTGGAAGCTCTGGGCAAGGCCCTGGGCAACCCGGCCCGGCCGATGGCGGCCATCGTCGCCGGCTCCAAGGTGTCGACCAAGCTCGACGTACTGAACAGCCTGGCGCTGATCTGCGACCAGCTGATCGTCGGCGGCGGCATCGCCAATACCTTCCTCGCCGCGGCGGGCCACAAGGTCGGCAAGTCGCTGTACGAAGCCGATCTGGTAGACACTGCCAAGGCCATCGCCGCCAAGGTCAGCGTGCCGCTGCCGGTGGACGTGGTGGTGGCCAAGGAATTCGCCGAGACCGCCGTCGCCACCGTCAAGGACATCGCTGACGTGGCCGACGACGACATGATCCTGGACATCGGTCCGAAGACTGCTGCCCAGTTTGCCGAGCTGCTCAAGACTTCCAAGACCATCCTGTGGAACGGCCCGGTCGGCGTGTTCGAGTTCGACCAGTTCGGCGAAGGCACCAAAACCCTGGCCAAGGCCATCGCCGAAGGTTCCGCCTTCAGCATCGCCGGCGGTGGCGACACCCTGGCAGCCATCGACAAGTACGGCATCGGCGAGCAGATCTCCTACATTTCCACCGGTGGTGGCGCCTTCCTCGAGTTCGTCGAGGGCAAGGTCCTGCCGGCCGTGGAAGTGCTGGAACAGCGCGCCAAGGCCTGATCCTCGGCAGCGCGGGCGACAGTAAAGCAAACCTCTGCGGCATCCCCGGGTCACAAACCTTGTACGGATGCCAAGGAGAAAGGTCATGCGAGCTGTCACCCCTGTGCTGTCGTTTTGTCTGGTCCTGGTGGGTTGCACCGGCAGCGGTGGTTCCCCCAGTACCTGTGAAGTGATGAGCCCTCCCGCGGTCATGGTCCCTTCGGACCAGAACCGCGAGCGGGTGGAAAGCCAGAGCAGCGGCGATCCGACCCCCGACCAGAAGCCGGTGAACTGCCCCTGAGGCAGAGCCCTGGCGGCAGGGATCACGATCTGACGGTAGCGCCGGCGCCTACGCGCAGGCGGTACTGGCGTTCCGGCGGCGGGACGGGCAATCTGGCGCATTGGATATCCGGCGGCGCGTCCGCCCGAAGGAGAGTCGCCCGATGCTGCGTTATCTCGTCCCGGCCCTGGCGCTCTCGCTGGTGGCGGGCTGTTCCAGCCACTCGACCAGCGGCCAGTCCGCGGCGGCGGGCGGCTGGGTCCACTGGGTCTGCGACAGCAGGGCCGAGGTGCAGTGGCGCTATGTCGACCCGAGCAAGGCAGTAGTCGACCTGAAACTGGGCGAAGACGACGTGGTGCACCACCTGGAAGAGGAACCCGGCGGCTCCGGCGCTTTCTATAGCGACGGGCTGATCGGCCTGAGCATCAAAGGCGACCAGGGCCTGGTCTACTGGGTCGAGAGCAACGACCTGATCGGCCGTGGTTGCAAGGCGCCCTGAGCGCCGACCGTCCGGCCCGTGCCGGAAGACTTGAACACGGCCTGCCCCTGCGGCAGGCTTCCAAACATGTAGTTAAGGGGCTCGTTCGACCGAGCCTGACTTCTGGGAGAAGCGAAGACCATGGCACTCATCAGCATGCGCCAAATGCTGGACCACGCCGCCGAGTTCGGCTACGGCGTACCGGCTTTCAACGTCAACAACCTCGAGCAGATGCGCGCCATCATGGAAGCGGCCGACAAGACCGATTCCCCGGTGATCGTGCAGGCCTCCGCTGGTGCCCGCAAATACGCCGGCGCGCCCTTCCTGCGCCACCTGATCCTCGCGGCCATCGAAGAATTCCCGCACATCCCGGTGTGCATGCACCAGGACCACGGGACCAGCCCTGACGTCTGCCAGCGTTCCATCCAGCTGGGCTTCTCCTCGGTGATGATGGACGGCTCGCTGAAAGAAGACGGCAAGACCCCGGCCGACTACGACTACAACGTCCGCGTCACCCAGCAGACCGTGGCCTTCGCCCACGCCTGCGGCGTATCCGTGGAAGGTGAGCTGGGCTGCCTGGGCTCCCTGGAAACCGGCATGGCCGGCGAGGAAGACGGCGTTGGCGCGGAAGGCGTGCTGGACCACAGCCAGCTGCTGACCGACCCGGAAGAGGCCGCCGACTTCGTCAAGAAGACCCAGGTCGATGCCCTGGCCATCGCTATCGGCACCAGCCACGGCGCCTACAAGTTCACCAAGCCGCCGACCGGCGACGTGCTCTCCATCGAGCGCATCAAGGAAATCCACAAGCGCATCCCCAACACCCACCTGGTGATGCACGGGTCCTCCTCGGTACCGCAGGAGTGGCTGAAGGTGATCAACGAGTTCGGCGGCGACATCAAGGAAACCTACGGCGTGCCGGTCGAGGAAATCGTCGAAGGCATCAAGCACGGCGTGCGCAAGGTCAACATCGACACCGACCTGCGCCTGGCCTCCACCGGTGCCATCCGCCGCATGATGGCCGAGCAGCCGAGCGAGTTCGACCCGCGCAAGTTCTTCGCCAAGACCATCGTCGCCATGCGTGATATCTGCATCGCCCGCTACGAAGCCTTCGGCACCGCCGGCCATGCCTCCAAGATCAAGCCGATCTCCCTGGAAGGCATGTTCCAGCGTTACGCCAAGGGTGAGCTGATCGCCAAGGTCAACTGATCCGCGCTGTTTCGATAGTGCCGAAGAGCCCCGCCCTGCGGGGCTCTTTCGTATCCGCCAGAAGGAAGTCGATGATGCTGCGCGCGTTGTTTTCCGTGTTGTTACTGATGCTGCTGGCCGGCTGCTCGTTGCGTTCGGCGCAGCCTTCGGCGCCGCCGCCCAGACCGCCGGTGGACCTGCCCGTGGATGCGCAGAACTGCCTGAGCCACGAAGAGTGCACGTTGAAGACCTCGCGCACCCTGCTGTTCGTCTTCGATTACGCCGAGGCCGGCGCAGCCCTGGTGGAGAACGAAAACCGCGTACTGAGCACGCCGGAAAAGGCGCCGAAGAAGGGCTGGCCGGCGATCCGCATCCAGTTGGCCGATCCGGACGGTGGTCGCTTCGAGTTTTCCAGCGAATGCCGGCAGAAGCGCTGCCGCGTCAAGGAAGCGCGGCTGCTCAGCTGCTACCGTGCTTATCTGGATGGAACGACCACTCTCGACGGCAAGGCCTGCCGGTTCCGCTGAGCACGGGTGCTCGGGCCGGACGGGCTCTGGAGGCACGATGACGGATGTACATGGCAGTGCGCAGGAGGGTTTCTCCCGCGAGGCGAAAACCTACGCCCTGGGGCGCCCGGACTATCCGGACGAGCTGTTGGGCTGGCTCGGCGAGGAGCTGGCGATCGGCGCCGGCAAGGAAGTCGTCGATCTCGGCGCGGGCACCGGGAAGTTCACTTCACTGTTGTTGCGCACCGGTGCGCAGGTCACCGCCATCGAGCCGGTGGCGGCGATGCGTGAGCAATTGAGCGAGAAGCTTCCCGCCGTGAAGGTCCTGCAGGGCACCGCCCAGGCCATGCCGCTGGCGGCGGAAAGCGTCGATGCGCTGACCTGTGCCCAGGCCTTCCACTGGTTCGCCGACGGGCGCGCGCTGGAGGAGATCCATCGCGTCCTGCGGCCCGGTGGCCACCTCGGGCTGGTGTGGAATGTGCGCGACGAGCGGGTCGACTGGGTTGCCCAGGTCTCGCGCATCCTCGAGCGCTACGAAGGCAGCACGCCGCGCTTCCATACCGGGCAGTGGCGCCGCGCCTTTGCCGGTGCGCGCTTCGAGGACTTGCGCCTGCGCGAGTTCAGCTACCAGCATGTGGGGCCGGCGGAGCAGGTCATCATCGCGCGCACGTTGTCGGTGAGCTTCATCGCGGCGCTGCCCGAGGAGCAGAAGCAGCGGGTCGCCGATCAGCTGCGGGAGCTGATCGACTCGCACCCTGAGCTCAAGGGGCGCAGCGAGATCGCCTTCCCCTATCGCACCGAGGCCTACAGCACCCGCGCGCTGGCCTGAGCGGAGAATGCGCTAGACTGGCGGTCGTTTCTGTCGCCAGTCGTTGCCCATGTCGCCGCTTCGCTATCTCCAGGCCTATCCGCCCCAACTCCAGGACCAGGTGCGCCAGCTCATCGAGCAGGACCGCCTCGGCGAATACCTGGAGCGCCGTTATCCCGGCCGCCACGACGTGCAGAGCGACAAGGCGCTGTATGGCTACGCCATGGACCTCAAGCAGCAGTACATGCGCACCGCGCCGGCGGTGGACAAGGTGCTCTACGACAACAAGCTGGATGTGGTGCAGCGCGCGCTGGGGCTGAACACGGCGATTTCCCGCGTGCAGGGTGGCAAGCTCAAGGCGAAGAAGGAAATCCGCGTCGCCTCGCTGTTCAAGGACGCCGCGCCCGAGTTCCTGCAGATGATCGTCGTCCATGAACTGGCGCACCTGAAGGAGCGCGACCACAGCAAGGCCTTCTACCAGCTCTGCGAACACATGCTGCCCAGCTATCACCAGCTGGAGTTCGACCTGCGCGTCTACCTGACCTGGCGCGATCTGCCGCGCTAGTACAGGCGCGCCAGATAGAACAGTCCCATCCCCCAGGGCAGCAGCAGGATGTATCCCAGGTAGCGCAGGAGCTTCCGTCCGGCGTTGTCCCGCCTGCCGACCCAGGCAATTGCCGCCAGCACCAGCCCATAGAGCGCCAGGATGACCAGCAGGTAGCGGTACTGCTCGGGCGTGGGCGAGACAAGGGCGAGCGGGGCATGCGTGAGATGCCAGGCACAGAGGGCCAGGGCAGGAACCGGCAGCGCCAGGGCGGCGATCGTGCGGCCATTCAGGCGCAGCAGGAAGGCAATCAGCAGGGTGAACAGGCCGGCGCTGCCGATCAGCGCCGAGAACAGCTGGCTCACCAGGACGATATCGGCGGCTGGCTCCAGTGAACGAGGCTCGGCCAGCAGGCTCAGCAGCGGCGCGCCAAGCAGCACGGCGAGCAGACAGAACATCCAGCCAAGCAGGGTGCGCAGCATGGGCAGGTCCCGGAGAAGTTGCCGCGGGAAGCCCCGGACGCGCCGGATGGGGTCGGTCGCCTGGGGTTGTTCACCGCCGCAAAGGTGAGATTAATCAAGGATTTGGCTAAATGCCATGATTTTATTGGAATCATTCTCGGCTTTTGCGGTCGCGCTGCGCCCCGCGCCATGAAAAAAGCCCCTCGGTTGAACTGACCCCCGAAAGTTGGACAGTTGGACTGGGCCGCTAAGCTGCCAATGACTGAGCCCTGTATTGAACGGGGCTCAGTCCCTTCAACTTGG
>NZ_JACHLI010000006.1 GCF_014204515.1 Pseudomonas nitroreducens
TCGGGGAAGCCCTTTTCTTCATCGATCTTGCGCCAGTATTCGGCGGGGAACTCCGCACAGAGAGCGCGTACGCCGTCACGGATGGCCTGGAGTTCGTCGTTGTTGTGGTTCATGGGGTTTCCTCTGGGGCAGCGCTGCCTGGGCGAGCGCGGGATTTCTTGTGTGTTGCTTTCGGATCGCCGGGGAGCTCAGTCGAACAGCACGTCGGCGCGCTGGCACAGGCCGCTGCCATTGGCGGCCCACAGTTCGGCCACGCCGGGCTCGGTATGGCGGCCGCCGACGCGAAAGGTTTCCGGCGCGATCAGCGGGCGCACGCCGCGGAAGCTGAAGCGGCGCAGGCGCGCCAGCGGGTTGGCGCGGGCGAAGGCGGCGAGGCTCAGGGTGGCGGTCAGCGGGCCGTGCACCACCAGGCCGGGGTAGCCCTCGCTGGCGGTGACATAGGGCCAGTCGTAGTGGATGCGGTGGGCGTTGAAGGTCACTGCCGAGTAGCGGAACAGCAGGGTCGGATCGGGCGCGATGCTTTCCTCCCAGTCCGCCTGGGGCGTGGCTTCGCCTTCGCCCAGCTTGGGCGGCGAGGGCTCGCGGTAGACGATGTCCTGCTCCTCGCGCAGGCACAGCTGGCGGCCCTGCCAGTACTCGTGGGCGAGGGTGACGAACAGCAGCGAACCGGTGCGTCCGGCCTTCTCGTCGATGCGCTCGATGCGCGTCTTGCGGAAGGCTTCGGCGCCGACCCGCAGCGGTTCGAGAAACTCCAGCCGGCCGCCGGCCCACATGCGGTTGCGCCCGTGGGCCGGCGGCATGAAGGTGCCCAGCGTCGGGTGGCCGTCCGGGCCCAGGCGATTGCCCGCCACCTGGTCGTTGAAGAAGCACCAGTGCCACAGCCACGGCAGTTCTTCACCATGGGCCGGCGCCGGTGCGCTGAAGGTCGCCGCGATGCGCTGCACGAGGTTGCGGCTGAGCTGGTCGTGTACTTCCTGGGTGCGCCCCAGCCATGCCGAGGGATCGAAGTCGGTCATGCCGTGTATCCGCTTTGAGGGTGATGACCGGCATGATGCGGGCGCGTGCGCGGAGGGAGGAATTTGCTTTTGCCGAAGCCGGCTTGAAGCCCAGGCTAATACGCGCGGCGCCGGGCCGGTCACGCCCGGGTTCGATCTGTGATATCTGTAGGAACCAGACGACGACTCCCTCGGCCCTGCGGTGATTGCCCCATGTCGGCCCAGCCTCCAGCTCCGTTTTCCGTGCTCATCCTGGTCTTCCCGCACTACAACCTGGCGGCGACCAGTGCCTTCATCGATCCCTTCCGGGCAGCCAACTACCTGAGCGGGCATACCCAGTTCCACTGGGAGGTCGCCTCCATGGCCGGCGGCCCGGTGGTGGCGAGCAATGCCATGAGCACCGACACCCTGCCGCTGGCAGACGTGCCGGGTGTGCCCGACCTGGTCATGCTGTCCTCCAGCTGGAACCCGGAAACCCTGCACAGCCCGGCCCTCAGCGCAGCCCTGCGGCTGTGGGCGCGCGAGGGCGTGGTGCTTGGCGCGCTGGACACCGGCACCTACCTGCTGGCCGAGGCCGGTCTGCTCAACGGCAAGCGCGCCACCGGGCACTACGAGCACATCGATTCACTGAAGGAGCTTTACCCGGAGGTGGACATCTGCGAGGACATGCTGGTGATGGACGGCAAGCGCATCACCTGCTGCGGTGGTGCTGCCGCGGCCGACTGCGCGCTGCACATCATCCGCTCGCTGCACGGCGACACCCTGGCCAGCGAGATGGCGCGCTACCTGTTCCATGAGCGCCTGCGCCCGCTGGGTACCCAGCAGAACCCCGAGGCGCCGCAACCCCTGGGCAACACCGTGCCGGAGCTGGTCAAGCAGGCCATCCGCCTGATGGAACAGCACCTGGAGGAGGCCGTGCCGATCCCCGAGCTCTGCGCGCGCCTCGGCATCTCCCAGCGCCAGCTCGACCGGCTGTTCCAGCAGATCGTGCAGAAGAGCCCGGCGCTGTACTACCGCGATATCCGCCTGGATCGCGCCCGCTGCCTGGTGACCCAGACCGGCATGTCGCTGATGGAAATCGCCGTGGCCTCGGGCTTCGCCAACCAGTCGCACTTCAGCCGCATCTATCGCCAGCGCTTCGGCCTGACGCCACGCCAGGACCGCCTGGACGGGCGCATCCCGTTCGAGTTCCGCGCCTGGCCGATGCACCAGATCACGCCCTGACGTTTCCCACCGCCCGGCCTGCCTGAGACCGCTCAGGCGGGCGGCTGCGCCGTGGTCGCGCGCTGGCCGCGAAAGCTGATACCGGGTCGCAAACGCGCCGCTCATATCCAAAAACGACCACGACCAGAAAAGAAAAAATCGCGGCGAATGCTGCACATTTGCCGCTCCGCGCAACGACCACTATCGGCCCCGGACAAGAACACAAACCGAAGAAAATCTTGTACGGGAAGGCCGCTGATATGTCTGAAGTCATCTCGAAGGACCAGCTCCAGAGTATTGCCCGGGGCTACCACCCCGACCCGCTGCTGTCGCAGTCCCTGCGCAAGGAAGCCTACGTCGAGCCGCAGTGGTTCGGCCTGGACGAGCAGCAGATCATCGCCCGCTCCTGGCAGTGGGTCTGCCATGTGGAGAAGGTCCGCGAGCCGGGCAGCTACACCACCTGCGAAATCGCCGGCAACCCGATCGCCGTGGTGCGCGACCAGGACGGCCAGCTGCGGGCCTTCTACAACGTCTGCAAGCACCGCGCGCATCCGGTGCTGAGCGGCGAGGGCAAGGTCAAGCGCATCATCTGCCCCTACCACTCCTGGTGCTACGGCCTCAACGGCCAGCTCACCGGCGCGCCCCATGTCGGCGTCCTGAAGGAGTTCGACAAGGGCGAGATCCACCTGAGCCCGGTGCAGGTCGAGGAGTTCTGCGGCTTCATCTTCGTCAACCTCGACCCCGCCGCGCGGCCGCTGCGCGAGCAGTCCGGCGAGCTGCAGGAGGAGGTGCTGCGCTGGGCGCCGGACGTGGCCAACCTGACCTTCGGCCACCGCCTGACCTACAGCATCAAGTCGAACTGGAAGAACGTCGTCGACAACTTCCTCGAGTGCTACCACTGCCCGACGGCGCACAAGGACTTCTGCACCCTGGTGGACATGGACACCTACCGCGTGCAGACCCACGGCATCTACTCCAGCCACATGGCCGAGGCCGGCAACGGGCAGAACAGCGCCTACGACACCTCTCAGGCCAAGGTGCGCACCCATGCGGTGTGGTGGCTTTGGCCCAACACCTGCCTGATGCGCTACCCCGGGCGCAGCTCGATGATCGTCCTGCACATCATCCCCGCCGGCCCCGACCTGACCTACGAGACCTACGACTTCTTCCTCGAAACCCCCGAGGCCAACGAGATGGAGCGCGAGGCCATCCGCTACCTCGACGAGGTGCTGCAGGTGGAGGACATCGCCCTGGTGGAGAACGTCCAGCGCGGCATGCGCACGCCGGCCTTCGAGCAGGGGCGGATCGTCACCGACCCCAATGGCTCGGGCAAGTCCGAACACGCGCTGCACCACTTCCACGGGCTGGTGCTGGATGCCTATCGCAAGGGCGCCGGGCTATGAGCCGGGCTATGAGTCGGGCCATGAGCGGCGCACTGGAAGGGAAGGTCGCCTTGGTCAGCGGCGGCCTCGGCGGGATCGGACAGGCAATCTGCGCGCGCTTCGTCAGGGAAGGCGCGACGGTGTTCGCCGCTGACCTGCGCGAGTCCGCCAGCGTGCCGGGAGCGCGCTTCATCGAACTCGACGTGAGCAGCGAAGCGAGCGTGCGCCGGGCCATGGCGAGTGTGCAGGAGCAGGCCGACCAGCTGGACATCCTGGTCAACGCCGCCGGCATCGAGATCGAGAAGACCATCGAGCAGACCAGCCTGGAGGACTGGAACCGGGTGTTCGCGGTGAACGTCACCGGCACCTTCCTCGTCTCGAAGTTCGCCCTGCCGCTGCTGCGCCGGAGCGGCTCGGCGAGCATCGTCAACTTCGGCTCCTACGACGGCTTCATCGCCGATCCCGGCCTGGCTGCCTACTGCGCCAGCAAGGGCGCGGTGCATGCGCTGACCCGCGCCATGGCCTGCGACCACGGCCCCGAGGGCATCCGCGTCAACGCCATCTGCCCCGGCTACATCGACACGCCGATGCTGCGCAGTTTCTTCCGCGACCACGGCGACATCCACAGCCTGGAAGCGGCGGTGCGCGACGTGCACCCGGTGCGCCGCTACGGCACCCCGGAGGACGTCGCCAACCTGGTCAACTGGCTCGGCAGCGACGAAGCCCGCTATGCCTCCGGGCAGTTGTGGGTGCTCGACGGCGGGCTGACCGCCCAGGTGCAGCAGATGCGCCTCTGAAAACGACCGCCCAACCAATGAAACTGTGAGAGCGACCATGCCCAAGTCCGTCATCATCACCTGCGCCTCCACCGGTGGCGTGCACACCCCGACCATGTCGGAATACCTGCCGATCACCCCTGATGAGATCGCCCAGTCCTCCATTGAGGCCGCCGAGGCCGGCGCGTCGATCATCCACCTGCATGCGCGCCACCCGCAGACCGGCAAGCCCGATCCGCGCCCGGAGCTGTTCCGCGATTTCATGGGGCAGATCAAGGGCCGCAGCGACGCGGTGCTCAACGTCTCCACCGGCGGCGGCCTGGGCATGACCCGCGAGGAGCGGCTGCGCGCGGCGGTCAGCCTGAGCCCGGAAATGGCCTCGCTGAACGTCGGCTCGATGAACTTCGGCATCTTCCCGATGAAGGCCAAGCACTCCACCTGGAAGCACGACTGGGAGCCGGCCTTCCTCGACAGCACCCGCGACTTCATCTTCCGCAACACCTTCACCGACATCGAATACATCGTGAAGGAACTGGGCGAGGGACACGGCACCCGCTTCGAGTTCGAGTGCTACGACCTGGGCCATCTCTACAACCTCGCCTGGGTCATCGACCAGGGCTGGATCAAGCCGCCGTTCTTCGTGCAGATGGTGTTCGGCGTGCTCGGTGGTGTCGGCGCCGACCTCGACAACCTGATGCACATGCACACCATCGCCCACAAGCTGTTCGGCCAGGACTACGAGTGGTCGGTGCTGGCTGCCGGCAAGAACCAGATGCAGTTCGCCACCCAGGCCGTGCTGCTGGGCGGCAACCTGCGTGTGGGCCTGGAAGACAGCCTCTACATCGGCCCCGGCGAGCAGGCGACCAGCAACGCCCAGCAGGTGCTGAAGATCCGCTCCATCGTCGAAAACCTCGGCCTGAAGGTCGCCACCCCCGCCGAAGCCCGTACGCGCCTCGGGCTCAAGGGCGGCGACAAGGTCGAGTTCTGAGGAGGCGATTGCCATGCACACCCGAATGCTGATCGACGGTGAACAGGTGACGGGCGAGGGCGCGGCCCTGCAGGTCATCGATCCCGCCAGCGGCGAGATCATCGCCCAGGTCCACGAGGCCAGCGCGCAGCAGGTGGACGCGGCGGTCCGTGCGGCTGAACAGGCTTTCCTGAGCTACGGCCGCACCACGCCGGCCGAACGCTCGGCGCTGCTGCTGCAGATCGCCGAGGTCATCCAGGCCAACGCGCCGGAGCTGGCCGCGCTGGAGAGTGTCAACGCCGGCAAGCCCTGGCCTTCGGCGCTGGACGACGAGATGCCGCTGACCCTGGATAGCTTCCGCTTCTTCGCGGGCGCCGCCCGCACCCAGGCCGGTGTCGCGGCGGGGGAATACGTGGCGGGGCACACCAGCCTGATCCGTCGCGATCCCATCGGGCCGATAGCCGCCATCGCGCCGTGGAACTACCCGCTGATGATGGCCGCGTGGAAGCTCGCGGCGCCGCTGGCGGCCGGCTGCACGGTGGTGCTCAAGCCGTCCGAGCTCACGCCGCTGTCCACGCTGCGCCTGGCTGAATTACTGCAGGACGTGGTGCCCAGGGGCGTGGTGAATGTGATCCATGGCAGGGGAGCGAGTATCGGTGATCGTCTTGTCAATGCTGCGGGCGTGGAAGGTGTCAGCGTCACCGGTTCGCCCGCCACCGGAGCCGCGGCGATGCGCGCCGCCGCGCAGCAGTTGCGCCAGGTCCATCTGGAACTGGGTGGCAAGGCGCCGGTGATCGTCTACGCCGATGCGGATATCGGCAAACTGGTGGCGACCCTGCGCGCCACCGCCTTCTTCAACGCCGGCCAGGATTGCGCGCAACCGTGCCGCCTGCTGGTGGCCGACGCCATCTACGAGCGGGTAGTCGCCGAACTGGCCGACGCCGTGGCCTCGATCCGCGTGGGCGCACCCCGCGAGGCGGGTACCGAGATGGGCCCGCTGATCAGCGCCGCGCACCGTCAGCGCGTGGCCGGCTTCGTCGAGCGGGCGCGGGGCAGGGCGGAGGTGGTCACCGGCGGTTACGCCGAGGATCGCCCCGGCTTCTTCTACCGCCCAACCGTGGTGGCGAACGTCGACAACGACGCGGAAATCGCCACCCAGGAACTGTTCGGCCCGGTGATCAGCGTGTCGCGGTTCCGCGCCGACGAGGACCCGCTGGCGATTGCCAATGCCGGACGCTACGGCCTGGCTTCCTCGGTCTGGACCCGCGACAGCGCGCGGGCGATGAGCGCCACCAGCCAGCTGCGCTATGGCTTCACCTGGGTCAACACCCACGGCGTGGCCACGCCGGAAATGCCCTGGGCGGCGATGAAGGGCTCGGGCCACGGCTGCGATATGTCGGTGTTCGCCCTGGATGCCTACACCGCGGTACGCCACGTCATGTTCGCGCACGGGTGAAGGCCATGACGGACAACAGAAAAGACATCGTGATCGTCACCGGCGGCGGCCGCGGGATCGGCCGCGCCATCGTCGAGCAGTTTCTCGCGCAGGGCGCGCAGGTCGCCAGCTGCGGGCGTGGCGAGCGGCCAATGGACCTGCCCGAAACGGTGCTGTGGGTGCAGGCCGACGTAGCGCAGAGCGCGCAGGCCGAGCGCGTGCTGCAGCAGACCATCGAGCATCTGGGCGTGCCCAGCGTACTGGTCAACAACGCCGGCGTGCAGGTGGAGAAAGCCCTCGACCAGACCTCCGACGAGGACTGGGAGCAGGTGATGGGCGTCAATGCGCGCGGCACCTTCAACTTTTGCCGCGCGGTGCTGCCAGTCATGGCGGAGCGGGGCGGCAGCATCGTCAACCTCGGCTCGATTTCCGGCCTGCACGCCGACCCCGGCATGGCGCTGTACAACGCCTCGAAAGCCTTCGTCCACGGCCTGACCCGTTCCATCGCGGTGGACCATGGCCCGCGCGTGCGCTGCAACGCGGTATGCCCCGGCTGGATCATGACGGCCATGGCCGAGGACGGTTTCGCCCAGGCCCGTGATCCGCAGAAAGCCAAGGCCGATGCCCTCGCGCGGCATGCCGCCGGGCGCTTCGGCCGGCCCGAGGACGTCGCCGGGCTGGTGGCCTGGCTCGCCTCTGATCAGGCCGCCTTCGTCACCGGCCAGTGCTATGTCATCGACGGCGGCCTGACCGCCGCTTCCCCCCTGCAACCGAGGTTCTTCTGATGCGTGAATTCCAGAATGTGGCGGTACTGGGCGCCGGCGTGATCGGCGCGAGCTGGTCGGCGTTGTTCCTCGCCTCCGGGCGCAATGTGGCGGTGTTCGATCCGGCCGAGGGCATGGAGGGCGACGTCCGCGAGTACGTGAAGAATGCCTGGCCCACTCTCGTCGAACTGGGTCTGGTGAAGGACGGTGCGCCGGGCGAACTGAGCTTCCATCGCACGGCCACTGAGGCGGTGAAGAACGCCGACTTCATCCAGGAAAGCGTCCCCGAGCGCATCGCCATCAAGCACGCGCTGTACGCCGAGATCGAGCCGCTGCTCAAGCCCGGCGCCATCGTCGCGTCCTCTGCCTCGGGGCTGCCGCTGAGCGAGATGCAGGCCGGCTGGCAGGACCCGTCGCGCTTCGTCCTCGGCCATCCGTTCAACCCCCCGCACCTGATCCCGCTGGTGGAAGTCATGGGCAACCAGCGCACCGCCCAGGACGCGGTCGAGGGAGCGGAGCGCTTCTACGAGCAGGTGGGCAAGGTCACCATCCGCGTCCATCGCGAGGTGCCCGGCCATGTCGCCAACCGCCTGCAGGCGGCGCTGTGGCGCGAGGCGATCCACCTGGTGAAGATCGGCGCGGCCAGCGTCGAGGATGTCGACACCGCGGTCTGGGCCGGCCCCGGCCTGCGCTGGGCGGCCATGGGCCCGACCCTGCTGTTCCACCTGGGCGGCGGCCCCGGCGGGCTGGAGTCGTTCTGCCAGAAATACAGCGAGAGCTTCCACCGCTGGTGGGACGACCTCGGCGATCCGCGCCTGGACGCCGAGACCGCCGCGCAGCTGGTGCAGGGCGTCGCTGCCGAGTCCGCCGATGGCACCCAGGCGGAGCTTGCGCAAGCCCGCGACGAGCTGATCACCGCGATGCTCAAGACCACCGCGAACCTGCGGCGCAAGTGAGCGCAACCCCGGCCAGCGCGGTGCTGGCCGGGGCCCTTTGAGGATGTCGAGGTAACCATGTCGGCCGAACGTCTGACCCTGCGGGTTTCGCAGATCACCCCAGCTGCCCGCGACGCCCTGGTCATCGAGCTGCGCGATCCGGCGGGCGCCGAGCTGCCCGCCTTCAGCCCCGGTGCGCACATCGAGCTGCACCTGCCTGACGGCTTGGTGCGCCAGTATTCCCTCTGCGGCGATGCCCGGCAGCGCGACTGCTACCGCGTCGGCGTCGGCCTGGCGCCGGCCAGCCGTGGCGGCTCACGGTATATCCACCAGCGGATGCGGGTGGGCGACCTGCTGCCGGTGACGGCGCCGCGCAATCATTTCCCGCTGTTCGAGGATGCCGCCGAGTTCGTCTTCTTCGCCGGCGGCATCGGCATCACGCCGATCCTCTCGATGATCCACTGGTGCGAAACCCATCGGCGGCCCTGGCGCCTGTTCTACCTGGTGCGCAACCGCGAGCGCGCCGCATTTCTCGACCAACTGGCCGGCGTCGGCGAACGCGTGACTCTGCATGCGGACGAAGAGGCCGGCGGCTTGTTCGATCTCCAGGGGGCAATCAGCCGGCTGCCGGCGCGGGCGCACCTGTACACCTGCGGACCGACGCCGCTGATGCTTGCCGTGGAATCGGCGGCGCAAGGCCTGCCGGCCGAGCAGGTGCATTTCGAATGGTTCACCCCCAGGGAGATTCCCCGGGCGGGGGCCGACAGCGCCTTCACCGTCAAGCTGGCGCGCAGTGGCAGGAGCCTGGAGGTCCCGGCCGACAGGAGCCTGCTGCAGGTGCTCGAAGCCCATGGGGTGGCGGTGGAGAACTCCTGCCGCGAAGGCACCTGCGCCTCCTGCGAGACCCGCGTGCTGGCGGGCATTCCCGAGCACCGCGACAGCGTGCTGAGCGAGGCCGAGAAGCGCCGCAACGACTGCATGATGGTCTGCGTCTCCCGCGCGCAGTCCGCCACCCTGGAACTGGACCTGTGAGCGCGCGCCGATGCTGACCTATTGCACCCGGGTGCAACCCGACTGGATCGATTACAACCAGCACCTGCGCGATGCCTACTACGGGCTGATCTTCAGCTACGCCACCGACGCGCTGATGGCGCACATCGGCCTGGACGAAGCCGGCCGCGCCGCCACCGGCCACACGCTGTTCACCCTGCAGGCGCACATCAGCTACCTGGCTCAGGCCAGGCTCGGCGAGTCGCTGCAGGTGCGCACGCGCTTGCTCGACCGCGACCTCAAGCGCCTGCACATCGAGCACAGCCTCTATCGCGAAGACTCGGACGAGCCGCTGGCCGTCAGCGAGCAGATGCTGATGAACATCGACTCGCGCATCGCCAGGGCCTGCGTTTTCGCCGAAGTGGTCGACGCGCGGATATCCACGCTGTTCGGGCAGTACCAGGGTGCGCGGCACTCCGGCTACTGCGGGAGAACCATCGCCATCCGGCGGTGATGCAGGGCCCCGTTGCCGGGGCGCGACAAGCCGTGAACAACAAGAACCGACAACAACCTCTGCCTTGAGGATTCATCAGATGAAAGCTTCATCGTTCCTGTTCCTGAGCGTGCTGGCCGGCCTTCCCCTGTTCACCCACGCCGCGGAGCCCGCGCAGTGCCAGCTGGTGCGCATGTCCGACCCCGGCTGGACCGACATCCAGACCACCACCGCCATTGCCAACACCCTGCTCAAGGGCCTGGGCTACAAGACCAAGGTGACCCTGCTGGGCGTGCCGCTGACCTACAAGGCACTGGCGGACGGCAAGACCATGGACGTCTTCCTCGGCACCTGGATCCCGACCATGGAGCCGGACCTGAAACCCTACCGCGACGCCGGCAGGATCGACATCGTCCGCTCCAATCTGCTGCACGCCAAGTACACCCTGGCCGTGCCCGAGGCGCTGTGGAATCGCGGGCTGAAGGATTTCGCCGATATCGCGAAATTCAAGGACGAACTCAACGGCAAGGTCTACGGCCTGGAGCCGGGCGACGGCGGCAACAACGCGGTGCTCAAGGCCATCGAGCAGAACGCCTTCGGCCTCAAGGACGCCGGTTTCAGCGTGGTGGCGTCCAGCGAGTCGGGGATGCTGTCCCAGGTCGACCGGGCGATCCGACGCAACAACGCAATCCTGTTCCTGGGCTGGGAACCGCACCCGATGAACACCCGCTTCAAGATGAAGTTTCTCACCGGCGGCGATGACTTCTTCGGCCCCGACTTCGGCGATGCCACGGTCTACACCAGCACCCGCAAGGGTTACGTGGACAAGTGCCCGAACGTCGGCCAGCTGCTGAAGAACCTCAGCTTCACCCTGGCCATGGAGAACACCATCATGGGCTCCATCCTCGACGACAAGATGGAGCCGGAAGAGGCCGCCCGCGCCTGGCTCAAGCAGAACCCGGAAGTGCTCGAACCCTGGCTCAAGGACGTCGCCACCGTCGATGGCAAACCCGGCCTGGAAGCGGTCCGGGGCAGCCTGTAGCGCGCCGGCGCACCGGCTCACTTGCCGGTGCGCAGTGCCAGGGCGGCCACGGCGCAGGCCAGCAGCGCCAGGAAGGACAGGTAGAAGGCGTCGCCGTACGCCATCAGGAAGGACTCGTGGCGGACCTGCACGGCCAGGCGGGCGAGGGTTTCGGCCTGTGCCGGCAGCCACTCGTTCAAGGCGAAGGCATCGCCGCTGTTCGGCAGGCGTTCCTGCAGGGCAGGGGAGAACAGGGTCAGCTGCTCGCCGATGCGCTCGGAGTGGAAGCGCTCGCGCTGCGAGACGATCTGCGTCAGCGCCGCAGTACCCACCGCGCCGCCCAGGTTGCGCAGCATGGAGAACAGCGCCGAGGCCGAGCCGGCTTCCTGCTTGGACAGGCCGGACACCGCCAGCACCGACAGCGCCACCATGATGAAAGGCTGGCCGATACCGCGCACCACGGTGGAGGGAATGATCACGTTGGCGGCGGCATCGGCATCCAGGAATACGCCCAGGTAGCAGCCGGCGGCCATGATCGCGAAGCCGCTGGCGACCATCAGCTTGGGCGGCAGCCAGCGCATCAGCCGCGGCATCAGCGGCGCCAGGAGCAGCTGCACGAGGCCGTAGGCGATCAGGCTGACGCCGATTTCGCGGGCGTTGTAGCCGTGCAGCTGGGACAGGTAGTTGGGCACCAGGAACACCAGGCCGAAGGTCGCCGCGCCGAAGATGAACATCGCCGCGCTGGCCACGCCGAAGTTGTAGCCGGCCAGCAGGCGCAGGTTGATGAACGAGCGCCGGCCGAACAGCTGGGTGTAGATGAACAGCAGCAGGGCGAGCACGCCCGCGACCAGCATCCAGACGATGAACTGCGAGCCGAACCAGTCCTTGCGGCCGCCTTCCTCCAGCACGATCTGGATCGCCCCCAGGCCGACGATCATGCTGGCGATGCCCAGCCAGTCGCCGTTGCGCAGCTTGTGCAGCTGCGCCGGCTTCGCCTCGATGGCCCAGGCCACGGCGGCGAGCAGCAGCACGCCGGGAATCAGCTGCAAATAGAAAATCCAGCGCCAGCTGTAGGCGTCGGTCAGCCAGCCGCCGATGGATGGCCCGGCGGCCTGGGCGACACTGTTGGACAGGCTGAACAGCGCCATGCCCATGGCCACCCGCGAGGCCGGCAGCTCGGTGATGATCAGCTGGAACGACAGCGGGATCAGCACGGCCAGGTTGGGGGCGAACGAACAGGCCACCGAGGCCGCCAGGAAGATGCCCGAGCCGACCAGCATCACCCGGCGCAGCGAGAACACTTCCACCAGCCAGGCGGTCAGCGGGATCATCACGATTTCCGCCACCAGGTAGGCCGTGGAAATCCATGAGCCTTCCTCGAAGGTGGCGCCCAGCGAGCCTTCGATCTCCGGCAGGGCGGCGCTGGTGACGTGGACGTTCATGCCGGCCATGAAGCAGCCGAACAGCCCACCGATCACCGCGACCCAGGCCTTCAGCGAGGTCTTTTCCGACTCACCGGCCATCGCGCTGTGCCTCGCTGCCTTCGCGGGTGTCCACCTCGGCGAGCACCGACATGCCCGGCAGGATCGGCACCTGCTGGCGCGCGTCGGCGTCGAGGGTGATGCGCACCGGGAAGCGCTGGACGATCTTGGTGAAGTTGCCGGTGGCGTTGTCCGGCGGCAGCAGGGCGAAGATCGCCCCGGAGCCGGGCGAGAAGCTCTCGACGCGGCCATGCAGGACGGCCGAGGGGAAACTGTCCACGCGCACCTCCACCGGCTGGCCGGGGCGCATGCGGCGCAGCTGGGTTTCCTTGAAGTTGGCGACGACGTAGGACTGCTCCACCGGCACCAGCGCCAGCAGCGGCAGGCCGGGGGTGACGTACTGGCGCTGGCGCACACGGCGCTGGCCGACCACGCCGGCGATGGGCGCGCGGATCAGCGTGTCTTCCAGGGCGTTCTGCGCCAGGGCGAGGCTGGCGTCCGCCTCGGCGGCGCGGGCCTTCTGCTGCTGCAGGCCGGCGGCGGCCTGTTCACGGCTGGCCTGCAGCACGCTGAGGCGGGTGCGTTGGCGGCTGGCGGCAGCTTCGGCGCGGCTCAGCGTCGAGCGCGCGCGGGCGAAGTCGGCGGTCACGCTTTCCAGGCGCTGGCTGCTGGCGGCCTGCTGGGCGACCAGCTCGCGATAACGCTGGAAGTCCAGTTGCGCGCGCTGGCGTTCGGCGCTGGCGGCGTCGATGTCGGCGCGGGCCTGGTCGATCCGTACCTGCTGTTCCTTGAGTTGCGCATCCAGGGTCAGAAGCGCGGCCTGCTGGGCGGCGACGGCGGAGCGAGACTCGCTCTGCCGTGCCTGCGCCTGCAGCAGGCGGGCCTGGTAGTCGCGGTCCTGGATGCGCAGCAGCGGGTCGCCGGCGGAAACGGCCTGGTTGTCCTGCACCAGCACCTGGGCGACGTAGCCGGAGACCTTCGGGCTGATGGTGATCCAGTCGGCGCGTACGTAGGCGTCGTCGGTTTCTTCCAGGTAGCGGCCGACGGTTTGCCAGTGCAGGCCGTAGCCCAGCGCAGCGACGACCAGCAGGCTGCCGCCAAGCCACAGCCGGCGGCGCTGGCGCTGTTTCTTCTGCTGCTGCAGCGCCTGTTCGGCGGATTCGGTGTGTGTTTCGTCGACGGCAATGTTCATCGCGCAGGTCCGGTGGCAGAGGTTGAGTGGTTGGCAAGCTGGTTGGCTGGCGCGTCCTGCCAGCCGCCGCCGAGGGCGTGGAAGAGGTCGATCTGCCGCTCGACCAGCAGCCGGTCGGCTTCGGCCTTGTCGGCTTCGAGGCGGACCATGGCGCGCTCGCTGTCGAGCACGTCGAGGAAGTCCAGGGCGCCGGCCTGGTAGTTGAGCTGTGCCAGGCGGAAGGCGTTGCGGCTGCTGTCCAGCGCGTTACCCAGCGCTTCGCGGTGTCCGGCCTCGCCGTGGTAGCGGGCCAGGCTCTGGCGAACCTCCTTGAGTGCCACCAGCGCTTGCTGCTGGAAGCGCGCGAGCTGCTGGCGCTCGTGGGCCTGGGCGCCGTCGAGGCGGGCGCGGCTGGTCAGCAGGTTGGGGAAGCTCCAGCTGATCAGCGGGCCGATGGCGTAGGTGATCGCCTCGTGCTGGCCTAGGTCGTGCAGGTGTTCGGCGGAGGAGCTGATCGACGCGCCGAAGGACACGCTCGGATAGAAATCCGCCTGGCGCACGCCGACTTCGTGGCCGGCGGCGACCAGCTCGCGTTCTGCCTGGCGGATATCCGGGCGCCGTTGCAGCAGCGCCCAGCCATCGCCCACCGGCAGTGCCTGGCGCAGCTGCGGGACGTTGCGGCAATCGCGGACCGCCGCCGGCAAGTGCCCCGGCTCGCTGCCGGTCAGCACGCCCAGCTCCTCCAGGGCTGCCTGGTGCTCGGCCTGCAGGCGTGGGAGCAGGGCACGGGTTTCCTCCAGCAGGCTGCGCACGCGGTCCACTTCCAGCTCGGTGACCAGCCCGGCGCGGCGCTGGCGGCGGGTCAGGTCGAGGCTGCGCTCCACGGCCTGCAGCGAATGCTGCTGGATGTCGGCCCGCGCGGCATAGGCACAGGCATTGGCATAAGCGCGGGCGGTGCCGGCGGCGACTTCGACGCGCAACTGGTCATGGGCGGCCTGCGCGGCCTCGGCGTTGGCCTGGGCGGAAAGGATCGACTGGCGCACCCGGCCCCAGAGATCGAACTGGTAGTCCAGGGCGAAGCCCGGTACCTGGTTCCACTGCGAGCCGGCGCGCCCGCCAGTGGCCTTGGCTTCGGTCTGGTCATCGCTGGTACGGCCGTAGAAGGTCTGCCAGCTCGCCGTGGTACTCGGCCAGCGCTGCGCCCGCGTCTGGCCCAGCAGCGCCAGCAGTTCGTCGATGTGGGCGAGGGACGCCTGCAAGTCCTGGTTGTGTTGCAGGGCCTGGGTGACCAGTTGGTCGAGATGCGGCTCCTGGTACAGGCGCCACCAGTTGGTGGGCGGCTCCTGCGCGACGGTGTCGCCGGCAAGGGCCTGCCAGTTGCCGCCGGAAGCGAGGTCAGGGGAGGGCGACACGTGCTCGCTGACGGCTGAGCAGCCGCCGAGCAGCAGGCCGGCGCTGGCCAGTGCGAACACCAGGTGTCGCGGGTGGGAAAGGGTCTTGGGCATGCTGAGGAGTCGTTCAGTTTCGGACTCCTGCAGGGTAGGGATTCAGCCCCTGGCGGCGCTCTCGCGATCCCGACAAGGATCGGCGCGAAAGTGACAACCGTGGAGGCGCGGCGCTTTCAGCCGCGTACGGCCTGGTAGTGGCTGGGCGACTGGCCGAGGATGCGCTTGAAGGTCTGCGAGAAGGCGCTCGGGCTCTGGTAGCCGTGCTCCAGGGCGACCTCCAGAACGGAGGCGCCGGCAATCAGCCGTTGCAGGCTGAGGACCATGCGCACGCGGCTGCGCCAGTCGCCGAAGTTCATCCCCAGTTCGCGCTGGAACAGGCGGGCGAGGGTGCGGCTGCTCATGTTCAGGCGCTGCGCCCAGTCCTCCAGGCCGCTCTCATCCGCTGGCGCGGCGATCACCGCGTTGCACAGGCGCAGCAGGCGCGGGTCCAGCGGCATGGCAAGGTGGATGGCGACGGTCTGCGCGGCGTCCATCTCCACCAGCAGCAGTTCGTGCAGGCAACGGCGCCGCTGCGGGTGGCCCTCGCCGGATTGCAGGGCACTGGCGGCCACCAGCAGCTCGCGCAGCAGCGGGGTCACCTCGATCAGCTGGCACTGCTCGCCGCCCCACGGCCAGGTGGAGGCCGGCATGAACAGCGTGCGCATGCGCACGTTGCCGAACATGCGGATCTGGTGCCCGGTGCTGGGCGGCACCCACAGT
The DNA here is from genome assembly GCF_014204515.1 of Pseudomonas nitroreducens. GTDB lineage: Bacteria > Pseudomonadota > Gammaproteobacteria > Pseudomonadales > Pseudomonadaceae > Pseudomonas > Pseudomonas nitritireducens_A. The sequence continues at coordinate 15,821 of NZ_JACHLI010000006.1, forward strand.
GCATGGCCGGGCGGCACCACCCAGTTCTTCTGCGCTGCGCCCACCAGCATCACGCCCGACAGGGCGTGGATCAGCTGCGCCTGCGTGTGGCAGTGGGGGAGGATTTCCTCGCCGTCGTGGTGATCGAAAGCCAGGGCTTCCAGGGACATGGCGCAGGTCATGGGCGGATTTCTGTCGGTAGTTGAGGTGAATAAGGCAAGTCTACTGGGGTTTATGTTGTATTTCTTTGCTGTATTGGTTTTGTTCTGGCAATTAAAATAATAATTTTTCGTGGTTATTGGTGTTTTTCTCTTCCTGCTCGCTCAGGTTCGGCGCCCGTGTCCTGGCGGGATAAACTGGCGTCTATCGGCTGCGTACTGACTCAAACCCGTTGCCAATCGCAAGGAAAGACATGACCGACGTCGTCGACCTGTTCGACATCCAGTACCTCTGGAACCTGTTTGCCATCCTCTGGTTCGTGTTCTGCTGGATCGGCTACACCCGCTACGCCAAGACCAAGGCCCGCGACACCGCGTGCCTGGCCAGCGTCCTGCACCTCTACCGCCAGGACTGGATGCGCCGCGTGCTGCTGCGCGACAACCGCGTGGCCGATGCCAGCGTGATCGGCAACCTGGAGCGCAACGCCTCGTTCTTTGCCTCCAGCACCCTGATCATCCTCGCCGGCATCCTCACCCTGCTGGGCTCGGCCGAGCGCACGGTGTCGGTGCTGGCCGACCTGCCGTTCGTCACGCCGCCGACCCGTGGCCTGTCGGAGTTCAAGCTGCTGTGCCTGGCGGTGGTGTTCGTCTACGCCTTCTTCACCTTCAGCTGGTGCATGCGCCAGTACAACTTCGCGGCGGTGCTGATCGGCTCGGCGCCCATGGTGGGCGAGCGCAATGTCGGCGAGCTGGAGCGCAAATCCTTCGCCGAACGCGCGGCGCGGGTGGTGTCGCTGGCGGCGCACCAGTTCAACCAGGGCCTGCGCACTTACTACTTCGGCCTGGCGATGCTGGCCTGGTTCATCAACCCGTGGATCTTCATGCTGGTGACGGCCGGCGTGGTGGGCGTGCTCTATCAGCGCGAATTCCATTCCAGCGTGCTGCACGTGATGGTCTACACGCCGACGGCCCAGGGCGATGCCCCACGGGATGCCGACATTCCTCCCAGTGGCTGAAGCCAGAAACGACAAAGCCCGCGAATGCGGGCTTTGTCTTGTGCAGCAGCAGCGACTTACTGCTTCTGCTCGCCGCCGGCAGGTTCCTGCGGCGCGGTGGCCGGGGCGGCCGGTGCAGTCGGGGCGGCGTCCGGAGCCGGCGGCGTGGTCGGTGCCGGGGTAGCCGGTTGCTCGGTCGCCGCGGGCGCGGGCGGTGCCTTGGGCTCTTCTTTCTTGTCGCAGGCGGCCAGGCCGAGGCCGGCGACGATCAGCAGAGCGAAGGGAAGGGTTTTTTTCATTGGAGCCTCCATGTGCGGCTTTCCTCGTGATGACCCTTGGAGCCGGCATTGTGTGAATTAGTTCAACGAATAACCCTGAGTCCCCTTATTCCCTCACTGCAGGATTGAACTCGACCGGGGTATGATGCGGCCCCCGTGCAGTCAATCGGTCGTCCTCCGCCCATGTCCGACAATCCCCTCCTGGAGCGCGCCCAGCGCTTCCTTTCGGCGCTGCGCCACTGCCAGCTGCTGGGCATCCGCGCCCATGCCGCGGACGCCAGCGGCCTGACCCTGTGCCTGCCGTACAGCGAGGCCATCGTCGGCAACCCGGAGACCGGGGTGATCCACGGCGGCGCCATCACCACGCTGATGGACACCACCTGCGGCATCTCCACCGTCTGCGTGCTGCCGCAGTTCGAGATCTGCCCGACCCTGGACCTGCGCATCGACTACATGCACCCGGCCGATCCGCACAAGGACGTCTACGGCTTCGCCGAGTGCTACCGGGTCACCCCGAACATCATCTTCACCCGCGGCTATGCCTACCAGGATGATCCGGCCGAGCCCATCGCCCACGTGGTCGGCACCTTCATGCGCATGGGCAAGGCGGTGTCCGCCGGTGGCGTCAAGCGTGATGTCGACGGGGGCCAGGCATGAGCACGGTGAACATCGAGGCAATGGTCCGCGCGGCCCACGACAGCAAGAACTACGACCCGCTGCTGGAGATGATCCCCTACGCCCGGCTGCTGGGCATCCGCTGCCTGCGCCTGGGCGACGACGCGATCTTCCACCTGCCGGCCAACCCCGACACCATCGGCAATCCGACGTTGCCGGCGCTGCACGGCGGGGTGATCGCCGGCTTCATGGAACACTCGGCGCTGCTGCACCTGCTGATGTTCATGGGCATTCCGCACATGCCCAAGATCATCGACTTCTCCATCGACTACCTGCGCGCCGGGCACTTCCGCGACACCTATGCCCAGTGCCAGGTCTGGCGCCAGGGCCGGCGCGTGGCCAACGTCGCGATCACCGCCTGGCAGACCACCCGCACCGAACCCATCGCCACCGCCCGCGCGCACTTCAAGGTCGACGGCGCCTGAATGGACACGCTGCTGATCCTGCTCGGCCTGCTGCTGATCCTCGCCGGTTACCTCTGGCTGATCAGCCGCGCCTTCTCCTGCAGCCTGCTGTGGGGCATCGCCAGCCTGCTGCCGCCGCTGGCCCTGCTGTTCGTCCTCAGCCAGTGGCGCCAGGCCCGCAGCGCCGTGGGCCTGGGCGCGCTGGGCTGCATCCCGCTGGTGGTCGGCCTGGCCCTGCTGGCCGCACAGGACGCCACGCGCCTGGAAGCCATCCTCAGCCTGCAGTGGCTCAAGCCCGAGCCGGTGGTGAAACCGGAACTGGCGATCGACCTGCGCGGCGAACTCAACGGCAAGCCGTTCGAGCCGGAGCAGGCGGAATTCATCGACGGCGTCCTCAGCCTGCGTGAAGGCCAGGACTTCTACGCCCACCGGGAAATCCAGGTGCGCCTGGCGGCCCCGGCCAGCGGCCCGCTGCGCCTGGACGTGCTGCCCGATGACAAGGGCCGCCTGCCGGAAATCGAGCTGAGCTGGCTGGCGCCGGGCCAGGACCTGCCCGAGGCGATGCGCCTGCAGCGCGGCTACAGCCTGCACCTGGACCTGGCGCCGAAGGCCCCGAACCGCCTGCAGGGCGCCTTCCACCTGGTGCTGCCGGCCGAACTGCACACCACGCTGTCCGGCACCATCGAGGTCTACACCGACCGCCTGCGCTACCGCGACGGCCAGGTCGACACCCGTTTCGACTCCCGCGACACCCTGCACTACGTGCTGCAGGACTACCTGCAGCGCCGCTTCGCCCGGCGTGACGTGAGCATCAGCCGCGTTCCGCCGCTGGACACCCAGCGCACCTCCCAGGAAATCCCCCTGAGCGTGAAGGTCGGCACTGACAGCCAGGACCTCTACCTGGTGCTGGAGAAGACCGAGGGGCGTGGCTGGGGCGTGCGCGGCGACCGTTACCCGCCGCTCAGGGCCGAGTCGCCCAGCGTCGCGCCGGTTGCCGCTGTCGTACCGCTCCAGGAGCGGCGCCCGGCGCCAGCCGCGGCAGAAACCGGGCACCTGGCGCTGGAGCGCCTGCAGGCGGCGCCGCAGCGCTACGTCAACCGTGCCATGCGCGTGACCACCGAGCGCGGGCGCACTGCCGAGGGCGTGTTCGTCGGCCTCAATCCCGAAGGGCGCATCGTCATCCGCCAGGTGCTCGAAGGGCCGGGCGAGGCCAGCTACACCCTGCGCCCCAGCGAAATCCTCGATATCGAGCTGCCGGCCCGCTGAGCGCGGGGGTTTTCGCAAATTTCATCCAAGCCCTTGAATTGGCTCGGGAAGCCCCCATCTCGCTGACATCGGCCGCATGACGCGGCATTTGTCATCCTCGGAGCGAGAAACAATGAGCGCGGAGACTCAAAAAGAAACACTGGGCTTCCAGACCGAAGTGAAGCAGCTGCTTCACCTGATGATTCATTCCCTGTATTCGAACAAGGAAATCTTCCTTCGCGAGCTGATTTCCAACGCCTCCGACGCCGCCGACAAGCTGCGTTTCGAGGCCCTGGCCAAGCCCGAGCTGCTCGAAGGCGGCGCCGAGCTGAAGATCCGTGTGAGCTTCGACAGGGACGCGAAAACCGTCACCCTCGAAGACAACGGCATCGGCATGAGCCGCGAGGAAGTCATCGCGCACCTGGGCACCATCGCCAAGTCCGGCACCGCCGACTTCCTGAAGAACCTCTCGGGTGACCAGAAGAAGGATTCCCACCTGATCGGCCAGTTCGGCGTGGGCTTCTACAGCGCCTTCATCGTCGCCGATAAAGTGGATGTGTTCACCCGTCGTGCCGGCGCACCGGCCAGCGAGGGCGTGCACTGGTCGTCCAAGGGCGAAGGCGAGTTCGATGTGGCAAGCATCGACAAGGCCGAGCGCGGCACCCGCATCGTCCTGCACCTGAAGGACGGCGAGGACGAGTTCGCCGATGGCTGGCGCCTGCGCAACATCGTCAAGAAGTACTCCGACCACATCGCGCTGCCCATCGAACTGCCGAAAGAGGCTGCGGGCGAAGACGCCCCGGCCGAGACCGAGTGGGAAGTGGTCAACCGTGCCAGCGCCCTGTGGACCCGTCCGCGCACCGAGGTGAAGGACGAGGAATACCAGGAGTTCTACAAGCACATTGCCCACGACTTCGAGAACCCGCTGACCTGGAGCCACAACAAGGTCGAGGGCAAGCTCGAATACACCTCGCTGCTCTACGTCCCGGCGCGTGCGCCGTTCGACCTGTACCACCGCGAGGCCCCGCGCGGCCTGAAGCTGTACGTGCAGCGCGTGTTCATCATGGACCAGGCCGACCAGTTCCTGCCGCTGTACCTGCGCTTCATCAAGGGCGTGGTGGACTCCAACGACCTGTCGCTGAACGTCTCCCGCGAAATCCTGCAGTCCGGCCCCATCGTCGATTCGATGAAGTCCGCGCTGACCAAGCGCTCCCTGGACATGCTGGAGAAACTGGCGAGCAACGACGCCGAGGCCTACAAGGGCTTCTGGAAGAACTTCGGCCAGGTGCTGAAGGAAGGCCCGGCCGAGGACTTCGCCAACAAGGACAAGATCGCCGGCCTGCTGCGCTTCTCCTCCACCAGCGACGAGAGCGGCGAGCAGAGCGTTTCGCTGGCCGACTACATCGGTCGCCTGAAGGAAGGCCAGGACAAGATCTACTACCTCACCGGCGAAAGCTTCGCCCAGGTGAAGAACAGCCCGCACCTGGAAGTCTTCCGCAAGAAAGGCATCGAAGTGCTGCTGCTCACCGACCGCATCGACGAGTGGCTGATGAGCTACCTGCCGGAGTTCGACGGCAAGCAGCTGGTCGACGTCGCCCGTGGCGACCTGGACCTGGGCAGCCTGGACTCCGACGAGGACAAGAAGGCCCAGGAAGAGATCGCCAAGGCGAAGGAGGGCCTGGCCGAGCGCCTGAAGGCCGCGCTGGGCGATGAAGTCGCCGAGGTCCGCGTGTCCCACCGCCTGACCGACTCGCCGGCGATCCTCGCCATCGGCGAACAGGACCTGGGCCTGCAGATGCGCCAGATCCTCGAGGCCAGCGGGCAGAAGGTGCCGGAAGCCAAGCCGATCTTCGAGTTCAACCCGGCCCACCCGCTGATCGAGAAGCTCGACGCGGAAGCCGACGAAGACCGCTTCGGCGAGCTGACCCACATCCTCTTCGACCAGGCCGCGCTGGCCGCCGGGGACAGCCTGAAGGATCCGGCCGCCTACGTGCGCCGCCTGAACAAGCTGCTGGTGGAGCTTTCCGCCTGAGCCCTGTAGAGGCTTGAACAGACGCCACGATTTCCATGCTGGAATCGTGGCGTTTTTCATTGGGCCTGGATGTGAACGACCCCGTGCCAGGATGATCGACTGCTCGGCAAGCGGATTCAGCGCGAATGCAAGCTACTGCGCAGCCAAGGGAGAAAGGCAATGACGCAAACCGTCGGGAGAACCACCGGGGCCTTCGAAGGCTTCGAGTTTGAAGGCTTCTGGGACGATGGAGACTACTCGCTCAGCCACTACACCGAGCCGGCCCCCAGCGACGAACTGATTGCCCGGATCGAGGCCGAGTGCGGCTATCGCCTGCCGGATGCCTACGTGGAACTGGCGCGCCTGCGCAATGGCGGCGCGGTCGAGCGCTGCTGCTACCCGATGAGCGAACCGACCTGCTGGGCCGAGGATCACATTGCGATTAGCGGTCTCTACGCCATCGGCAATACCGCGATCTATTCGCTGGGCGGTGAGCTCGGTTCGGCCTTCATGCGTGCCGAATGGGGCTATCCCGATATCGGCATCGCCATCGCCAATACGCCCAGCGCCGGGCACGAAATGATCATGCTCGACTACCGCCAGTGCGGGCCGCAGGGCGAGCCGCGGGTAGTGCATGTCGACCAGGAGGCCGACTACGCGATTACCGAAGTGGCGCCGGATTTCGCCACCTTCATCCGCGGGCTGGTCAGCGAGGACGAGTTCAACGACGACGCCGAAACCCTCGAAGCCGACCTCGCCACGGTGCAGCGCGGCACGCTGTCGCCCATCCTGCGCCGCGCGCTGGAAGCCGCAGCGTCGGAGCTGCCCGATGGCGAGCTGCGCATCCGCCGCCTGGCCGAGCGCATCGTGCGTGCCAAGGGCTTCTTTGCCCTGCATGCCGACGCGGATTCACATCTGATGTACGACGCCATGTTCTGGCTGTTCTCCCGGCTCAAGCTCGCCGAGTCGTACGAAGACTTCCACGACTGCTCCCGGGAGCAGAGCGACTACCAGCGCCCCTGCTACACGCTGATGCTGACCACCAGCTATGTGGCCGACCCCTACGGTTTCTGCACCGGCGGCTATGCCCCCGGCTTCCTGAGTGACTGGTGGGAGGCGCGGCTCGCCGCCGGCAGCATCGTTCATGGCGACGGTGGCTACCGCTTCACGGCCGACTACGCGGCTCAATTGGTTCGCACGCTGCTGGCGATAGACGAACCGTCAGGCCAGGCCGGCCATAGCGGAGAGTAAGGATGCCCGCAAAGCAGAAGTTCGACTGGAAAGCTCTTGAAGACGCTGCCGTGGAGCAGGTGGTCAACGCGGTGCGACGGATTCGCCAGAGCCATCCGGAGGAGACCGTCTACGGCGCAATGCTCCATGAGTTCTATGGCGACGGCTCAGTCCTCTACTGGCCGATGCTGACGGTGGCAACCGAGCAGGTCCTGGCCCAGGTGGCCGCTGACTATGGCGATGACGGCGAGAACCTGCGCTGGTCCGGCCCAGACCTGAGCCAGTGCGCCGAGGACCATGGCTTTGAACCGGGCGACGAGCAGGATCAATGGGCGACGCAGTGTGCCGAATTCGCCCAGGCTACGGCCGAGGGCAGCTTCAGCGCCTGGGAAGCGGTCTATGAACGCTTCCTGCACTGCTTCCCCCGTGCCGCCAGGCGCGCCCGTGCGCAGTTGCTCAGGGAAGGTCTGGTCGACAAGCACTTCATCGCCGTGGCCACGGACGAAGCCGGTGACCTGGTCCCGCTCAGCCTGACCCGGGCGCAGCTGCTACGGCACTTCCCGATGTACGACGAAGCCGAACGCGAGCGTGCCCGCCTCGCCGCATTGCCGCTGGCGGAACAGGTCGCCGAACTGGTACCGCAGGCCGTGCGCGCCGTACCGGCTGGTCCGCTGCTCGGCGAGTACGACGCCCTCGTCCGCGCCCTGGGCGAAGCCGCCGTGCCGGCGCTGCTTGACGTCGTCGCCGGGCGCAGCCCAGGCGAGGCGTGGCAGGCCAGCATGCTGCTCGCCGAGATCAATCACTCGACGGATGAAGTCATCGCCACCCTGGAGAGCGCCATGGGCGATGTCGCGGCCGGCGAAAGCGAGAGGGCCTGGGCCGCGTCCGCCCTGGCACGGCTCGGGCGCATGGACCTGATTGCTGCGCACCTTGGCGAGTTACCTGTCGAAGTGGCCGCGCGTGGGCTCAGCGCTCCCTACCGATCCTTCCGTGATCGCGGCAGGCACCGAACGCTGGATTATCGTCCGCTCGAAGATGTGTTGGCCCGGCACCCGCAGCTGGCTCCCGCCGTCGCCGAGGCCCTGGCGCCCGGCTGTGGCTTCTGCACGCTCAAGGCCGACGAAGTGGCGGCAGCCCGCCAGGGCCTGACCTCGACCTGGACCTTCATCCGCGAGCATGCCCGCGATGTGCTGGAGGAGTTCGAACAGCAGTGATGCTCGATCGCTCACCCGGAACAGCCATCCCCATTCAACGCCGGCAGGTAGCACCGACCTGGCAATCCTCGCTGTCTGCGCTCGCTTGCGTATCCATGGATATCCTGTCGAGACCGAGATTGTCGAACAGGATCCGCCGCGCTCCGATATGCTTTCCCGGCATTTACCAGAGGACAACCCAATGAGTCAGATCAGCGTGCAAGCCGTCGCCTACGCCGTCGATGGCCAATCCTTCGAAGGCCAGCTGCTGTTCGATGCAACGAACTCGACGCCGCGTCCCGGCCTGCTGATGGCGCCGAACTGGATGGGCATCAGCCAGGGCGCCCTGGACATCGCCCGCAAGGTCGCCGAGCGCGGCTACGTGGTGCTGGTGGCCGACCTCTACGGCAAGGATGTGCGCCCGAACGGCCCGGACCAGGCCCTCGCCGCCATGATGCCGCTGAAGAACGACCGCGCACTGCTGCGCCAGCGCATGCAGGCTTCGCTCAAGGTACTGCAGGAGCAGGCCGGCAAGGCCCCGCTGGACAGCGCGAAACTGGCCACCTTCGGCTTCTGCTTCGGCGGCTGCTGCTCCCTGGAGCTGGCCCGCGCTGGCGCTCCGCTGGCGGCTGCGGTGTCCTTCCACGGCACCCTCGACACGCCGAACCCGGCGGATGCGCAGAACATCCAGGGCGCGGTGCTGGTCCTCGACGGCGCCAGCGATCCGCTGGTCCCGCGTGAGCAACTGGGCGCCTTTGCCAGGGAGATGACCGAGGCCAAGGTCGACTGGGCCCTGACCAGCTACGGTGGCGCCTTCCACTCCTTCACTGACCCGCATGCGCAGGTGCCGGGCAAGATGCAGTACGACGCCAAGGTGGCGCGCCGCGCCTTCGCCGCGATGTTCGACCTGCTGGACGAGCGCTTCGGCGGCTGATCGCTGCGCTACGAAAAAAGCCCGGCTGAAGCCGGGCTTTTTCATGGGCGGTGCCGGGATCAGGAGGAGTGTGGCGCGGGTTGCGTCACGCCATCATCGGCGCGATAGCCGCGGACGCCGAACCAGATGATGTACAGGTAGCAGACCAGCGGCACGGCGAAGGAGGGCAGCAGGCCGATGTGGTCGGCGAAGAAGGCCTGCACCAGCGGCATCACTGCGCCGCCGACGATGGCCATGCAGAGCAGCCCGGAACCCTTGCTGGTGAGGTTGCCCAGGCCTTCCAGGGCGAGGGAGAAGATGGTCGGGAACATGATCGAGTTGAACAGGCCGATCAGGATCAGCGCCCACATGGCGACGTGCCCGCCGATGCTCAGCGCCACGCCGATCAGTACGGCGATGACCACCGCGTTGAAGGCCAGCAGGCGGTTCGGCGCGATGGAGCGCATCAGCGCGCTGCCGACGAAGCGCCCGACCATGGCACCGCCCCAGTAGAACGACAGGTACTTGCCGGCCTGGTCGGCGGGCAACCCGGCGATGTCGGGCTGGCCCATCAGGCTTACCAGGTAGCTGCCGATGGACACTTCGGCGCCGACGTAGCAGAAGATCGCGATCACCCCGAACACCAGGTGGCGGTGGGCGAAGATCGACTGGCGCCCGGCAGCGCCGTCGGTGGGTGCGCCGTGGTGGATCTGCGGCAGGCGGAACAGCGCGATCAGCACGGCGATGGCGAACAGCAGCCCGGCCAGCACCAGGTAGGGCGTCTTCACCGAGTCGGCTTCGCTGGCGGCGGAGCTGCCGATCTGCGTGGCGGCGCCGGCGCCGATGGCGAGGATGGTCACCGAACCCACCAGCGGGCCGACGGTGGTGCCCAGGGCGTTGAACGCCTGGGTCAGGTTCAGCCGGCTGGCGGCGGTGGATGCCGGGCCGAGCACGTTGACGTAGGGGTTGGCGGCGACCTGCAGCAGGGTGATGCCCGAGGCGAGGATGAACAGCGCGGCGAGGAAGAACGGGTAGGACTGCGCGCTCGCCGCCGGGTAGAACAGCAGGCAGCCGATGCCGGCGGTGGCCAGGCCGAGGATGATCCCGCGCTTGTAGCCAAGCGACTCCACCAGCCGGCCGGAGGGGAAGGACATGATGAAGTAGGCGCCGAAGAAGCAGAACTGCACCAGCGATGCCTGCACATAGGACAGGGTGAAGACTGCCTTCAGGTGCGGCACGAGGATGTCGTTGAGCGAGGTGATCAGCCCCCACATGAAAAACAGCAGGGTCAGCACGGTCAGGGCGCTGGTGTGACGCTGGGTGGTGGACTGGTCCATCACGGACTCCTTGGGCCAGGGGCTGGGCCTTGCCGGGGCAAGGGGTTGGGGAGGGGCGGCATACTGCTGGATCCGGCGTTGCGCTTCCTCATCCATTCACCCGATACGGCGGGAATCGGGTGAATTCCGATCGGTTTCTCTTTCTCGGGCATCAGCGTGGCAGTTCGATCCGCTGCGTCTCGCCCGGTACCGTCGGCCAGTCGCGCGCCGCCCAGCGTGCGCGGGCGCTGTCGATCAGGGCCGGGTCGCTGGCGACGAAGTTCCAGTTCATCCGTCGCGGGCCGTCCAGCGGTGCGCCGCCGATCATCACCGCGTGGCAGTCCCCGCAGGCGGACAGGGTGAAGGCCTCGCCTTCGGGCAGCACCACCAGTTCGTGCAGCGGCAGCGGGTCGTCGTCGAGCAGCGCTTCGCCTGCGATCAGGTACAGGGCCCGCTCCGGGTGCTCCGGCGGGATCGCCAGGGTGGCGCCGGCACCCAGTTGCAGGTCGGCATACAGGGTCGGGGAGAGCACCGGCACCGGCGACTGCAGACAGAAACCAGAGCCGGCGATCAGGCGGATGCGCACGCCCAGGCTGTCACTCTCCGGCAGGCTGGCACTGGCGTGGTGGCTGTAGCTGGGCTCGCGGCCTTCCTCATCCCTGGGCAGCGCCAGCCAGACCTGCAGGCCGTGCAGGCGCGAGCCGCTGTGCAGCAGCTCGGCCGGCGTGCGCTCGACGTGGGCGACGCCGCGTCCGGCGGTCATCCAGCTGACATCGCCGGGCAACACCAGTTGGTCCGAGCCCAGGCTGTCCTTGTGCTGCACCTGGCCTTCGAACAGGTAGGTGAGGGTGGACAGGCCGATGTGCGGGTGCTGGCGGATGTCCATGCCGTGCTCGGCCGCGAAGCGGGTTTCGAGCATGTGGTCGAAGAACACGAAGGGGCCGACGCTGCGGCGCTGGGCCGAGGGCAGGGGGCGCAGGATGGGCACGCCTTCGACGTCCTCGGCGCGCGGACGGATGCTCAGGGTCTCGCTCATGACGGTTTCCAGTGGGCTGATCCACGCATGATAGACGCTCGGCATCGCCGCGACCCGGCCGGCGTCAAGCTGTCATCAGCCTGTCACGGCGATGTCATAGCCTCGCGCGGACCCCAACAAGGAGCGCGACATGTCCATTTCCCGCCTGCCAGCCGTCCTGGCTCTCTCCCTGGCCTCCGTCTTTGCCGCCTCGGCCTTTGCCGAAGTGCGCGTCAACGGCCCGGTGGAGTACGGCGTCTTCGTCAGCAACTACAAGGATTACCAGCCCGGCGAGCGCGTGCTGAGCAGCAGCAAGGAGCAGCTCGAGTCCACCACCCGCGTGCCGGCCAAGCTGGGCACCAAGTTCGGCATGCGCTACCAGCTCAGCGGCAAGCAGGAAGGCGACACTCCGCTGACCCTGCTGTACTTCACCCCCGGCGTGGTGACTCCGGATGGCCAGCGCCACGACAAGTTCGAGGTGGTGCAGAAGCTGGTGGTCGGTGCGCCGAACGACGTGATGGCCTACCAGTTCACCGAGAACCACGAAGTGGTCCAGGGTCAGTGGCGCTTCATGGTGTTCCAGGGCGACCGCCTGCTCGCGGAAAAGACTTTCACCGTCGAATAATTCACGCGGTGTGACAGAGCCCGGCCCAGTGCCGGGCTTTTCTTTGCGCAGGAATATTCACGGATTGCATCCTGTGGATTGGCAGGGGGGAAACCTTTTGTTACTTTGCCTGCACGATAGTGCCAACTCGTAGTGGGGGAATCCTCGGCGAGGGGGTAGCGGAGTGCTTCGAAGCGCTCTGGCAGGAGTGTTACTGCACGGCCGCCCGATTTTCACGAGGCGACCGGCAGCCGAGAAACGAATAAGAACAGCGCCGGCCGCAATGACCGGGGCGATAAATCTTGGCCAAGGAGGTAATGCTGTCTATGAACAGTCAGATGGGTGTGCGCTCGTCAATTTTCTGGGCGCCACGGCGGGCGGGGGCGGTGATGGGACTTCTGCCGCTGCTGGTGGCGGGCTCGGCCCAGGCCCTGGAATTCAAGCTGGCCGACAACGAGATCACCGGCTCCCTGGACAGCACGCTGTCCTACGGTGCCATGTGGCGCGTGCAGAGCCGCGACAAGAGCAATATCAGCGACATCAACGCCGACGACGGCAACCGCAACTTCGATACCGGCCTGGTCTCCCAGGTGTTCAAGCTCACCTCCGACCTCTCCGCCAAGTACCAGAACTACGGCCTGTTCATGCGTGGCACCGCGTACTACGACACGCAGATCATGGACAAGCGCAACGACTACTACGACACCACCAACGGCGTGGAGCGTCCCAGCCAGTCGTTCCCTCAGGACGATCATTTCACCGATGACACCCGCCACATCGCCGGGCGCAAGGCCGAGCTGCTGGACGCCTACCTGTCGGGCAGCTGGGACGTCGCCGAGCACCCGCTGACCGGCCGCGTCGGCCGCCAGGTACTGAACTGGGGCGAGGGCGTGTTCTACCGGGGCGGCATCAACACCATCAACCCGGTGGACGCTGCGCGCTTCCACCTGCCGGGTTCCGAGCTCAAGGAAGTGCTGGTGCCGACCGAGGCCCTGAGCCTGAACTTCGGCCTGACCGACGACCTCTCCGTGGAAGGTTTCTACCAGTGGAAGTGGAAGGAGACCCGGCTCGATTCGGTGGGCACCTACTTCTCCGACACCGACCTGTTCAGCGATGGCGGCAACACCGCCTACACCACCGAGGACAACCCGCTGATCAAGGAGCTGCTGGCCGGCTACCCGACCGTGGCTTCCCTCGGCCTGCTGGGCAACGGGCCACATGGCCCCAATGCCTACCTCAACCCCAACACCGGCACCTTCAAGGTGGCCAACGTCGGCAAGGACATCGAAGCCAGCGACAGCGGTCAGTTCGGCGTGGCGTTCCGCTACATCGCCGAGGAGTTGAACTCGACCGAGTTCGGCTTCTACTTCGTCAACTACCACGCCAAGGAACCGCAGATCGCGGTCGACCTGCGCCGCTACCAGGGCGTCGACGTCGACCAGCTCAATGCGCTGCTCGGCCCGCTGGGCCTGGGCGAGGCGGTGCCGGGGCTGGCCACGCTGGACATGGCCAGCAACGCCGAGGCGCGCCGTGACTACGTCGAAGAAATCCGCATGTACGGCTTCAGCTTCAACACCACCCTGGGCGATGCCTCGGTGTCCGGCGAGATCGCCTACCGGCCGAACATGCCCATCAGCATCTCCGCCACCGACGACCTGCTCGGCGACCTGCTGACCCAGGGCGTGCTCGGCCAGACCAACCTCTACGACGGCAACGTCGCGGCCGGGCAGGCCTGCGCACCGGTGGCCGGCAAGCAGCTGTGCCGTGGCGAGCTGTTCGAGAACTACGAGCGTGCCGAGACCTACAACATCTCGCTGTCGACCATCTACAACTTCGGCCCGCACCTGACCTTCGACTCCATGACCGGCGTGGCCGAGATCGCCTCCGAGCACATCCGCGGCAGCAGCCTGGAATACACCGCCTGGGACGGCAGCAAGCGCAAGTTCGTCGGTGCCCAGGACAAGGCCTACGTCGGCGGCAACGGCGACGACGTGCAGATCAGCCGCGATAGTTACGGCTACACGCTGCTGCTCACCGGCAGCTGGAACGACGTCTACGCTGGGGTGAAGCTGTCGCCCTACGTCGTCTACCAGGACGATTTCAGCGGCAACTCCGATCGCACCGGCAACTTCATCGAGGGCCGCAAGGCCTACACCCTCGGCATCGACGCCAGCTACCTGAACACCTTCGAGGTCGGAACCCAGTACACCAACTACTACGGCGCCGGCTCCAGCAACTCCATGCGTGACCGCGACAACGTCTCGATCACCGCGAAATACTCGTTCTGATCCGGAGAGGACCATGTACAAGAAGAGTTCCCTGATCGTCCTTGCCACGCTGACTGCCCTGGCGGTCACCGATGCGCGTGCAGCGGTATCCGCCGACCAGGCCGCCCAGCTGAAAAGCAGCCTGACGCCCATGGGCGCGGAGAAGGCCGGCAACGCCGCCGGCAGCATCCCTGCCTGGAGCGGTGGCCTCACCTCGGCGCCGGCCGGCTACAAGGGGCCGGGTTCGCACCATGTCGACCCGTTCGCCGGCGAGAAGCCCAAGTTCGTCATCACCAAGGCCAACCTGGAGCAGTACAAGGGCAACCTGACGCCGGGGCAGATCGCGCTATTCAACGCCTACCCGGACACCTACCAGATGCCGGTCTACGAGACCCACCGCACCGGCTCCGCGCCGCAGTGGATCTACGACAACATCTTCAAGAACGCCACCAGCGCCAAGCTGGTCGAAGGCGGCAACGGCTTCTCCGATGCCTACGGCGGCGTGCCGTTCCCGATCCCGAAAAGTGGCGTGGAAGCGGTGTGGAACCACATCGCCCGTTACCGCGGCACCTACATCGTGCGGCGCTCCTCCCAGGCCGGCGTGCAGCGCAACGGCGCCTATGCACTGGTGACCTCCCAGGACGAGGCGCTGTTCCGCTTCTACGACCCGAAAGGCAGCTTCGAGAAGCTCGGCAACACCATGTTCTACTACATGACCTTCACCACTGCTCCGGCCCGTCTGGCCGGTAACGGCGCGCTGGTGCAGGAGACCCTCGACCAGGTCAAGGAACCGCGCCAGGCCTGGGGCTACAACCCCGGCCAGCGCCGCGTACGGCGTGCCCCGACGTTGGCCTACGACACGCCGATCGAAGACTCCGATGGCCTGCGCACCGCCGACGACACCGACATGTACAACGGCGCGCCGGACCGCTACGACTGGACCCTGGTGGGCAAGAAGGAAATCTACATCCCCTACAACAACTACCAGATCACCAGCCCGGAGGTTAAGTACAAGGACCTGCTCACCCCCGGCCACGTCAATCCCAAGTACACCCGCTACGAGCTGCACCGCGTCTGGGTGGTGGACGGTAAGCTGAAACCCGGCGCGCGGCACATCTACTCGCGCCGCACCCTGTATCTGGACGAGGACAGCTGGGGCGCCGCCGTGGTGGACCAGTACGACGGCCGCGGCGAGCTGTGGCGCGTATCGCTGGCCTACCTGAAGAGCTTCTACGAGCAGCCGATGGTGTGGACTGCCCTGGACACCTTCCACGACCTCCAGGCGCACCGCTACAGCATCCAGTGGCTGGACAACGAGGAACCCGGCACCGCCGACTTCAGCCAGCCGGCCCCCGACGACTCCAACTTCAGCCCCTCGGCGCTGCGCCGCAAGGCATCGCGCTAAACGCGCCAACGACAAAGGCCCCGCGAGGGGCCTTTGTTTTTTTGCGCCTCGCTGGAAGGCATGCACGATTCTGTAGGAGCGAGCTTGCTCGCGAACCCGCCCAGCTCTGCATTTCCCCGTATTCGCCAGTCCTCCCGGCGGATTCTGGGCAGAGCCCATTCCTACAGGTTGGCTGCGGCGTCACCTCCTGCGTAGGAGTGGACTCCGTCCGCGATGGCTTCGACGTTGTGCGGGGTACGTGCGTGGCACATCCCCACACAGCGCAGAGCCTCACCCCATCGGCGGCAACCGCCGCTTCACCGGGGACTTCTTGACGATGGCGGTGTTGGTCTCGGCAAAGCCGTTGAGGTGGTCGAGGATTTCGTCCAGCTGCTCCATGGAGCGCACGCACATCCGCGCGTAGAAGCAATCCTCGCCGGTGACCTTGTCGCACTCGGTGAACTCGGGAATGGCCAGAATCTGCCGCTCCACCTCCTGCAATTTCCCCGGCAGCGGGCGCACCCGGACGATGGCCTGCAACTGGTAGCCAAAGGCGCGCGGATCGACGTTCACCGTGTAGCCGGTGATCACCTGGCGTTCCTCCAGTTTGCGCAGGCGCTCGGCGACGCTGGGGGAGCTCAGGCCGCTGACCTGGGCCAGGGCCTTGAGCGACAGGCGCGAATCTTCCATTAGCGCGCCGATCAGCAATTGGTCGATCTCGTCAGTCATGATTGCCTTGAAAGGTAATTTCGAATATTCGCCTTGATAGTAAAGGTGACTGGCAGTTTTTGCCTGCGTCAGGCGATGGAGTGTACGGAATGGCCTGTTCATACTGATCACCACGGATTGGAGGTGAACCATGAACGAACAGACTCGACGCGGCACCCTGGAAATGATCAGCGCCATGCTGATCTGCGGCACCATCGGCTGGCTGGTGGTGGTCTCCGGGCAGCCGGTGCTGGACGTGGTGTTCTGGCGCTGCGCATTCGGCGCTGCGACCCTGCTGGTGATCTGCGCGGCCATGGGCTTCCTGCGCCCCGGCATTCTCACCCGCGCCACTTTCGGCCTGGCACTGCTCAGCGGCGCGGCCATCGTCGGCAACTGGGTGCTGCTGTTCGGTTCCTATTCGCGGGCATCGATTGCCATCGGCACCGCGGTCTACAACGTCCAGCCGTTCCTGCTGGTGCTGCTGGGCGCGCTGTTCCTCGGTGAGAAGGTGACGGCGCAAAAACTCGCCTGGCTCGGCGTTTCCTTTGTCGGCATGCTGGCCATCGTCAGCGCGCACGGTGACGCGGGGCAGGTGGGTAGCAGTTATCTGAGCGGCATCGCCCTGGCCCTTGGCGCGGCGGCGCTGTATGCGGTGGCAGCGCTGATCATCAAGCGCCTGTCCGGCGTGCCGCCGCACCTGATCGCGCTGATCCAGGCGGTGACCGGCGTCCTGCTGCTGGCGCCCTGGGCCAACCTGTCGCCGTTGCCGCAGGCCACCACGGCCTGGGCCAGTCTGGCGACCCTGGGCATCGTGCACACGGGGATCATGTACGTGCTGCTCTACGGTGCGATCCAGAAGCTGCCGACGGCGCTGACCGGTGCGCTGTCTTTCATCTATCCCATCGCCGCGATCTTCGTCGACTGGTTCGCCTTCGGCCACCGCCTGACCCCGCTGCAGTGGCTGGGCGTTGCAGCCATCCTGCTGGCCGCTGCCGGCATGCAGCGCGGCTGGAGCCTCGACCTGCGACGCCTGGCCTGGCGTTGAAATCCGTGCTTGCCTGAGAATGCGCAGGGAACCTGTGTCACCCGGCGCAGGTCCTGTAGGCGCGGATTTCAAGCAAGGATCGGACTATGACTGCGGCTGCCCTGACGGCAGATTCATTCAGCCTGAAAAGGCCTTCACCACGACTCCTCCACCTGCTGGGCGCGGCCGCGCTGCTGGCACTGGCCGGCTGCGGTACGCGCGCGCCCAGTGTGCCGGAGCCGACTCCGGAAGAGGTGCGCGGCAAGCTGGCGCAACTGATTCCCGCCGGCGCCTCCGACCGCCAGGGCTGGGCGAAGGACATCCAGGTGGCCTTCACCACCCAGCGTATTGCGGCGAGCACCGAGAACCTCTGCTCGGTGGTGGCAATCACCGAGCAGGAGTCCAACTTCAAGGCCGATCCGCCGGTGCCTGGGCTCGGCAAGATCGCCCGCGCCGAGATCGACCGTCGTGCCGGCAAGCTGCACGTGCCAGGCTTCCTCATCGATACCGCGCTGGCGCTGAAGTCGCCGACCGGGCGCAGCTACAGCCAGCGCCTGGCCGGTGCAAAGACGGAAAGGGAGCTGAGCGCGATCTTCGATGACTTCATCGGCGGCGTGCCGCTCGGTCAGCAGCTGTTCGGCCGCTTCAACCCGGTGCACACCGGCGGGCCGATGCAGGTCAGCATCGAGTTCGCCCAGGCCCATGCCGAGGGCTATCCGTACCCGGTGGACGGCAGCATCCGCCGCGAGGTATTCAGCCGTCGTGGCGGCATGTACTTCGGTATCTACCACCTGCTCGGCTATCCGGTGAACTACCCGCGCCAGCTGTACCGTTTCGCCGACTTCAACGCCGGCTGGTACGCCAGCCGCAACGCCGCGTTCCAGCGTGCAGTGACGGATGTCACCGGCATTACCCTGGCGCTGGACGGCGACCTGATTCTCTACGGCAGCTACGACGCCGGCAGCACCGAGAAGGCGGTGCGCACCCTGGCGCCGAAACTGGGCATGAGCGAGCGGGAAATCCGCCGCGACCTGGAGCTGGGCGACAAGCCGGAGTTCACGAAGTCCGAGCTCTACACCAAGGTCTTCGCGCTGGCCGAGCGCTCCGCCGGCAAGTCACTGCCGCGGGCGATGCTGCCGGGCATCACCCTGCACAGCCCGAAGATCACCCGCCAGCTCACCACCGCCTGGTTCGCCCAGCGCGTGGACGAGCGCTACCAGCGTTGCCTGGCGCGCGCGCCGCGATCCTGAACGAGGAACTGGGTCAGTCGCCCTCGGCCGGTTGGCAGACGCCGTGGGCGCCCTTGGCGCCGGTGTAGGACACCGCGGCGCTGCCGTCGTCATTGAGGCTGATGGAGATGGTCACGCCGTCGCCCCTGGCCTCGATGTACTTGTCGTTCTTCTGCTTGACCTTGGCTTCCTTGCCGTTGATGTACACCGGTCCACCTTCGTCGGTGTGAACCTGGATGTCGTCAGGGCAGTCGTAGTTGAGCATGGGGATGGCGGCAAAGGCGGGCTGCACAACGATCATCGATACAGCGATCAGTAGCGGTTTCATGGCGTCTCCCTGGGAATGCGAGCACGGCGCGTGACCGTGCGGACCTTCTCAGCGTAGTGCAGACGCCACCGGGTGCTACAGCGGCAAGGGTCGCAGGCGCGCGGCGGGCTCCGGCTCGGTGCCGCGCAGGACGAGGCGGGTGATGGTCGCGGCGGCGGCCTCGAAGTCATTGCCATCGGGTTGCGGCTTGCCGGTGATCATCGCGATCTGCCAGTCGAAATCCACGTAGGTGCGGGTCGCCGCCCAGATGCTCAGCAGCAGGTGCTGCGGGTCCACCGGGGCGAGCAGGCCGCGGTCGATCCAGGCCGCGATGCAGTCTAGGCTGCGGCGCGATTCGGCGTGCAGGCGTTGCAGCCACTCCGGCGGCAGGTGCGGCGCGCCGTGGAGCATCTCGCTGGCGAAGACCTTGTAGGCGTGCGGCCACTGGCGGGCGATGTGCAGCCGCGCGCGGATATGGGCCGGCAGCGCCCAGGCCGGGTCGTCGCATTCGCGTAGCAGGGCCGAGGCTTCCAGCACCGCGTCCACCACGTTCTCCAGCAGGCGCAGGTAGAGGTTCTCCTTGCTCTGGAAGTAGTAATAGACGTTGGACTTGGGCAGCTCGGCGCGGCTGGCGATGTCCTGGGTCTTGGTGGCGGTGAAGCCTTTCTCGGCGAACTCCTCGCCGGCCGCCAGCAGGATGCGCTGGCGGTTGCGGTCACGGATGCTGAGGGCGGGACGCTGGCGGCGGCGCTTCGGGGCGGGCGCGGTCTGGGGCATGGGGCAACATCGGGGCAGGGATACGGGGTATCAGAATATACTTTTCTATATAGCGATTGCCCACCCGTTCGGCCCGCTTGCCGATGGCCATTTATCTGCCATTGGATTGAACCTGCCGTGTGCTGGTTCTGTCAGAGCCAATCAGAAACCTGGGAAGGGGCTGAAATGCTGTTCGTAGTCATGCTGGGCGGACGCCATCCGCGTGCCCGGATCGAGGTCCATGACGTGGCCTTCGTTATCGGCGACAACCTGAAATCCACCTACCCGCAATTGCGTGAGGCCTGGTTCGGCAGCCCGGACGGGCTGCACATCGACTCCTGGCTGGAGGTCGACGGGGTGGAGGCCTACCGCGTCGAGTTCAGCCACGCGATGCCCGCAGCGGGCGATCTGCGGCTGTTCTTCGTCAACCTCGGCGGCTACGAGCTGGGCAGCTTCGGCGAGGCGCACCAGTATGTGCTGGTGGCCGCGCGCGATGCGGCCGAGGCCAAGGTCCGCGCCAAGCGCCGCATGCCGCGCAGCTGGGACAAGGCGCATACCGATGCGGTGATCGACGTCGACGACTGCATCGCCATCGATCAGGTCGGCGGCCGCTACGTGCACCTGGTGGAGGGCGAGAGCCGGGGCATCGTGCAGCGCAGCGACTACATCGTGCTGTGAACCCTCATGGTGCTGCGAGGCTTCATGGCGCTGACACGGCCCTGTCACAAAACCTGACGTATAAGAGGCGCAAAGCCGACCCCGCGCCGAGGTAGAGATGACCGAGAAACGCCGAGTGCTGTTCGTCTGCATTGCCAACGACGCCCGCTCGCCCATGGCCGAAGCATTGTTGCGACATACCGACGGCGAGCACTTCGAAGCCTTCAGCGCAGGCATTCATCCGACCGCCATCGATCCGCGCGCCCGCGATGTGCTGGAGCATGCGGGGATCAGTGCCGAGGGCCTGCGCAGCAAGTCCATCGGCGAGTTCCGTGGCCAGCATTTCGACTACCTGATCGACCTGTGCGACAAGTCCACCGACGAGGGCGACGAATTGCCCAGCTCCAGTGAGGTGATCGTGTGGAACTTCGTCGACCCGGCCAACAGCGACCAGCACGACCCGTTCCGCCACACCCTGCAGGAAATCAGCGATCGCCTGAAACTCTTCGAAATGGTGAAGAACCGCGACTGAAGTTTCTGGCGATGAGAAAGCAAAAAGCCCGCACGGATGCGGGCTTTTTGCTTCGTAGGCCACAGGATTCGCCGTTACCTGGGGAGGATTGCCGGCGGATTCCCGTAGAGATGGGGCGCTGGTCCTTCAGCACGAAGGCGATTCTGCTGGCGGCCGATGACAGACCGGTGACTGTCCCGTGAACAAGTGATGGCACTACGCCTTGATCGGTGTATCACTGGGGGACATGAGTACTATCGACTCCGACGAGTGGTCAGGCGCCGAGCACGCCGATAGAGTCACGGTCAAAGTCATGTCCGCGGCGCTGCATCCTGGCGTCGGCGCGACCCGAATCGGAGTGCCTATGAAGTCCCTGTCAGATATTGCCTTCTCCATGCTCGACCTGGTCCCTGTGCGCGACCAGGGCACCGCCGCCGAGGCGTTGAACAACGCCGTCGCGGTCGCCCGGCACGTCGAGCGCCTGGGCTTCAGCCGTTACTGGCTGGCGGAGCACCACAACATGGACGGCATCGCCAGCTCGGCCACCGCCGTGCTGATCGGCCATATCGCCGGCAAGACCGAGCGTATCCGCGTCGGCTCTGGCGGGGTGATGCTGCCCAACCATCCGCCACTGGTGGTGGCGGAGAACTTCGGCACCCTGGAAACCCTTTATCCGGGTCGCATCGATCTCGGCCTGGGCCGTGCGCCCGGCGCCGACCAGGCGACCATGCGTGCGCTGCGCCGCGATCGCCTGGGCGATGGCGCGGACTTCCCCGAGCAGGTCGCCGAGCTGGAAATGCTCCTCGGCCCGCGTCGCTCCCAGCAATCGCTGCTGGCGATTCCGGGGGAGGGCACCAACGTGCCGATCTGGCTGCTGGGCTCCAGCCTGTTCAGCGCCCATCTGGCCGCGCAGAAGGGCCTGCCCTATGCCTTTGCCTCGCACTTTGCGCCGCGCTACCTGCACGACGCGCTGCGCATCTACCGCGAGAACTTCCAGCCCTCTGCGGTGCTCGACAAACCCTACGCGATGATCGGTGTGCCGCTGGTGGCGGCGCCGAGCGACGAGGAAGCCGAGTACCTGGCGACCACCGCGTTCCAGCGTGTGCTGGCGTTGATCCGTGGCGACAGCCTGAAGCAGAAGCCACCGGTGAAGAGCATGGCCGGCCTGTGGCTGCCCCATGAGCAGGATGCGGTAGGCAATTTCTTCGGCCTGGCGGTGATCGGCGGCCCGGAAAAGGTGCGCGGCCGCCTGGAAATCCTGCTGGAGCAGACCGGCGTGGACGAGATCATCTTCACCAGTGACATCTATGACCACGAGCTGCGCTTGCGTTCGCTGGAGATCGTCGCGGGGCTTCGCTGAGGGCCCTGCAAACGCTATGGATGCCTGCGTGCGCAGGAGCGAGTTTGGTCCACGATGACTTGTCCGGCCTGCCGGCCACATCGCGGATGAATCCGCTCCTACAGGGGAATACCGCGTGGGATTGGTTCGCGAGCAAGCTCGCTCCTACAGGGTGTGCCGATGAGTTGCCGTAGGAGCGGACTCCGTCCGCGATCGAATCCTCTTCACTCGGCTCGACCAGGGAACAGGGGGAAGTCATCGCGGACGGAGTCCGCTCCTACGCATATTGCGGGGGCCTCAGGCCTGCCCGTCGTCTTCCTTCTTCTTCAGCAGATCGGCCAATCCGGCCAGGCCCTTGTGGGTGACCTTCGGCCCTTTCGCGCCCGCATCGTTGCTGTTCTGGTAGTGCAGATCGACCTGCCGCTGGTGTTCGTTGTCGTGGCAGAACAGGCAGAGCAGCTCCCAGTTGGAGCCGTCTTCGGGGTTGTTGTCGTGGTTGTGGTCGCGGTG
Organism: Pseudomonas nitroreducens; assembly: GCF_014204515.1. GTDB lineage: Bacteria > Pseudomonadota > Gammaproteobacteria > Pseudomonadales > Pseudomonadaceae > Pseudomonas > Pseudomonas nitritireducens_A. Next base: position 38,529 of record NZ_JACHLI010000006.1, read on the forward strand.
GTGCACGGTCAGTTCGCGCAGGCGCACTCCGCTGAACTCACGGGCGCAGCGGCCGCAGATCCAGGGGTACATCTTCAGGGCTTTTTCGCGGTAGCTGGTTTCGCGGCGGCGCTGGGCTTCGGCGAGGACGGCGTCGACTTTGCTGGTGGGCTGGTTCATGGCTCGTGGCAGAGGTGTGGAATCGGACCTCCAGCATAAGTCCGGACCCGCGCGCTGACTACGGCCTGGGCGTATCCGGGCGCGACCAGATCCACAGATTGCCAACCGCCATGCCGAGGATCACCGCGTACAGCCAGAGGCCGTGGGGCAGGGTGATCAGCATGATCGCCAGCGCCGCGAGCATCGCCAGGCTGGCGCTGATCTTGGCGCGGCGGGCGACGGCGCGGCCGTTGCGCCAGTTGTGCAGGATCGGGCCGAACAGCCGGTGGTTCTCCAGCCAGGCGGACAGGCGTGGCGAACTCTTCGACGCGGCCCAGGCGGCGAGCAGGACGAACTCGGTGGTCGGCAAGCCCGGCACCACCAGTCCGACCATGCCAACGCCCAGGCTGGTGTAGGCCAGCAGGGCGAAGGCGAGGCGCGCCAGGCGCGAGCGAGCCGGGCCGAAAGGCTGGGCGCGTGCCGCTTCGACGGGCGCGCGCGGAGCGGCCTCAGGCGGCGGCAGGAGCGCTGTCATAGCTGTGTTGCAGCAACTGGGCGAAGCGCTCGAAGGCGGCGATGGCGCCGGCTTCGGCTTCGCGTTCTTCGGCTTCGCTCAGCTCCAGGGCATCGAGGGTGCGGGTGAAGCGCTTCCAGCCTTCGGCGCGGCCGCCTTCGGGCTCGCCCAGGTGGCGGGCGCCAGTATTCTCGTCCAGGCCCAGCGCGGCGACGCGCTTGATCAGGAAGGCGGCGCCGAGCTTGGAGCCTTCGGAGACGAACAGCCAACCCAGGGCGTGGGCCAGGCTCGGATTCTCGACGGCGCCGGCGACCGCAGCGGGCACTTCGGTGTCCAGATCGGCCAGGTCCAGGCGGGCCTGTTCGGCACGGCAGCGCTGCGGCAGATCGGGGAAGATCTTCGCCAGTTCGGCGTCCTGGTACAGCGCCTGCAGCTCGGACTGGAACAGGTACTGGGCGACCACGAAACGGGCGAAGCGCTCGCGGCTGGAGAAGGGTTCGCGGGCCTTCACGGCGTGGTCGAGGCGTTCGTGCGGGGCGTGGGTCAGCGCATTCAGGCGCTGCGAGCGCAGGGCGGGGAGTTCCAGGGTGGTCATGTCCAATTCCTTGAAATTACAGGGCTTTACAGACGAGACGAATCAGCTTGGGGAAAGCGTAAAGATTGTCGGGTATTACGTGGGTGTCGCCGGCGTGGGGCGGGTTCGCGAGCAATGACGATGGCGTCCCCCTCGCTCCTACAGGGGGTGATGCTTTTCGTAGGAGCGAGCTAGCTCGCGAACAAAGCGGGCACGGGATTCATCGGGAGCCCCGTGCCAGGCCGAAGCTGTAGGGCGGATAACGCGTCGGCGTTATCCGCCACGCTGGGCGGCGGATAACCTGTTCCAGGTTATGCGCCCTACGGTTAGGCAGGGCGCTTGCCCGTCAGATATCCCACACCAGGTTGACCGCAAAGTTGCGGCCCGGCTGGGTCAGGCGGTCGAGGTTGGCCGGGGCCAGCACCGCCGCTTCGCCGACGCCGTCGTAGCCGCGCACGTCATCCCACAGCCAGTACTTCTTGTCGGTGAGGTTGTAGAGGCCGGCGTTGAGGGTCAGGTCGTCGGTCAGCTTGTAGTAGCCGGTCAGGTCGAGGATGCCGAAGCCCGGGGTCTTGAACTGGCTGCTGGTGCCGTCCGGGGCGTTGAACTGGCTGTCGTCCACGCGGTTCTTGCGCTTGACCAGGGTCCAGTCGAGCAGCGCGCCGTATCGGCCGGCCTGCTCGTCGTAGCCCAGGCCGAACACGCCGGTGAGCGGGTTGACGCTGTTGATCGGCTCGCCGGTGTCCTTGTTGCGACCGTAGGCGTAGGCCACCGAGCCCTTGGTGTAGAGACCCTGTGGTGCACCGAAGGCGCCCAGTTCCAGGCGGCCCTTCACTTCCACGCCCTTGATGATGGCGTGCTTGATGTTGTTGCTGGTGAAGGTCGGCTCGTCGTAGCCGGGGGTGATGGCGTCTTCGTTGATGAAGTCGCGGTACTTGTTGTAGAAGGCCGCCACGTCGAACGAGCCTTCCTCGAAGTTGCCGCGCAGGCCGGTCTCGTAGCTCTGGCTGCGCTCCGGGTCCAGGTCCGGGTTGGGCTCCACGCGGTAGCCGCTGGTGGGGTTGTCGAAGCGGCCGTACAGCGCCTTGGCGGTCGGGGTGCGGAAACCCTGGGCGTACTGGCCGTACCACAGGTAGTTGTCGTTGAACGAATAGGTCACGCCGAGCTTGGGCGACATCTGGTGCCAGGTCTTGCTGTCGCTGCTGACTTCGCCGTCGCCGCTCTGGTCGACCGTGCGCAGGAACTCGTCGGTGACGTGGGGCTTCAGGCGGGTGTGGTCGTAGCGCAGGCCGGGCAGGAAGGTCCAGTCGTTCCAGCGGATCTCGTCCTGGGCGAAGAGGGCGTAGGTGTCGATGGTCGGATCGGGAAAGTCGCTGCTGCGGGCGAGGCGATCACTGGCCACGGTGCTCGGGCCGCCGATGGTCGGGCAGGTGCGGCTGACGGCCAGGCAGGTGGCGTCGCCTTCGCGGTAGCCGGTGACCTTCTGGCGTTTCAGGGTGGTGCCGTAGGTCAGCAGGTGGTCGGTGTCACCCAGGGCGAAAGCCTTGTCCATCTGCAGGTCGAGCACCCACTGGCGTTCCTTGTACTGGGTCTCGCGGGTCCGCAGCACCTGGCGGGTGATGGGGTAGTAGAACTCGTCGGTGCTCTGGTCGGTCTTGGCGATCTGGTAGTTGAAGGTCCACTTCAGGTGATCGGCCACCGCGCTGTCCAGCAGCATCTGGTGTTCCAGGCCGTAGCGCTCGCGGGTGATGGTGTCGTTGCCGGTGCGCCACTGGTACATGCCGCCGGGCAGCATGCTCTCGGGGATGGTCGGCGCGCCGTTGAAGTACGGGCCGCCGTAGGCACTCTTCTGGTTGGTGTCGACGTCGTCCTTGTACTTCTCGTAGACCAGGCCGAAGCGGCTGCCTTCGGCGTAGTTCCAGCCCAGTTTGGCCAGCACGTTGGTGGTGCGCACGTCTTCCGGGTTGGCCTCGGTGCGCGACAGACCGGTGCCGCCGGTGCTGCCGTAAGACTCGGTCTCGTGGCCGTTGCGCTGGCTCAGGTGCAGCAGGCCGTCGAAGGTGTCGAGGCGGCCGGCGACGGTGGCGGAGGTCAGCCAGCTGTCGTCGGCGGAGCTGTAACCGGTCTTCAGGCGCGCGCCGACGTCCTGGCCGTCCTTGATGATGTCGTCCGGATCGAGGGTGAAGTAGCTCACCGCGCCGCCGATGGCGTTGCTGCCGTACAGGGCCGAGGCCGGGCCACGGAGGATTTCGACGCGCTTGACGATTTCCGGGTCGACGTAATTGCGCTCGGTCTGCGCATAGGGGCCGTTGAAGAAGCTGCTGGGAATCTCCACGCCGTCGATCTGCGTCAGCACGCGGTCGCCGTCGATGCCGCGGATGTTATAGCCGGTGATGCCGGCACGGTTGCCGGTGCCACCGACCGATACGCCGGGCATGTCGCGCACCAGTTCCTTGATGGTGTTGACGTTCTTGCGGTCCAGCTCTTCGCGGCCGACCACGTTCACCGTGCTCGGTACCGAGGTGACGCTCTGCGCCTGGCGGGTGGCGGTGACGGTGAGCGGTTGCATCTCGGCGACGGAGGAGAGGTTGCGCTCCAGTACCACGTTGCGCGGGCCGAGCTGGCGCACGGTGAGGCCGGTGCCGCCGAGCAGGGTCTTCAGCGCGCGCTCTGCCGGCAGGCGGCCGCTGACGCCCGGAGACTCCACGCCATTGGCCAGATCGGCCGCCACGCCTACCTGCCAGCCGGTAACCGCGCTGAACTGGTTCAGTGCCTGGGGCAGCGGCTGGCGGGCGATGTCGAAGCTGTAGCCGGCCTGGGTCTGGCTGGCTTCGGCGGCGACGGCGGAAGTGGCCGGCAGGCTGGCGAGGCCGATGGACAGGGCGAGCAGCGAGATGCTGGCCGGCGCGGACAGCCGGCGCAGAGGGGCACGCGAAGAAGCAATGGTCATCGAAGGGCTCTCTTAGTCAGTCTTTGTTCGCATTCGTAAATGCGAATCTATTGCATTGGCTTCTGACTAAACGAACGAGCCTTTCGGATCGCGTAAAAATATTCTCGAATTAATTGAGAATCAGCAGTTTCGGGTATTCGTGCAGCTCGGCGGAGGTGATCTGCGCCAGCGAGCGGGCCACGCCCAGCGGGTCGTCCAGGCGCCAGTTGCCGGTGACGCTGACGTTGTCCAGGCGCTCGTTGGTGTTGACGATCCAGCCGGGGTAGTAGCGGCGCAGCTCGGCCAGCACCTGGCTGAGCGGGCAGTTCTCGAACACCATGCGGCCCTTCACCCAGGCCAGCTGGGAATCGGCGCCGGCCGCATGCTGGCGCTCGCCGAAACCCTGCGGGCCGACGCGGATGCTGTCGCCGGCGCCGAGGCTGACACGGGCGTCGTCCAGGCGCGTGCGCAGGTCGACTTCGCCGCGCTGCACGCTGACTTCCGCTTCGTTGCCCAGGTAGCGCACGGCAAACGCAGTACCGCGCACCGTGACCTGCACCGGTCCGGCTTCGACTTCGAAGGGGCGGCTGCGATCATGGGCGACGTCGAAGAACGCCTCGCCGCGATAGAGATGGGCGACGCGCTGCTGGTCATCGACCCGGCTGGAGAAGGCGGTGTCGGTGTTGAGCAGCACGTTGGAGCCGTCGGCCAGCTGCACTTTCTGGCGTTCGCCCACGGCGGTCAGATGGTCTGCGCGCAGGCGCGTCAGCAGGTCGCCCTGCACCACGACACCAACCGCCAGCACCAGCGCGGCGGCGGTGGCGAGAGGTTTCCAGAGGCGCCGTCGACGCTGCAGGGGCAGGACACTGGACTGCGTCCGCTGCAGCTCCAGGCGCGCCGCCGCCACCGGCAGCAGGGGCGATTGCCAGGCCTCGCGCACGCGCTGGTAGGCCTGCGCGTTGCCTTCGCTGGCGCCGAGCCAGGCCTCGAAGCGCGCGCGGGTAGCGGCGTCCATGTCGTCCTCGAGGATCAGCCAGTCGAGGGCCTGGGCCATCGCTTGCTCATCGGGCGGCGCGGAGTGGGGCACGGTGCGGTCCTCGGGGCGGTCACGGTCTTGGAGGGCGCGTATTCTTGTCGAATCCGCCGGCGAACGGTAGTCCGTCATACCGATTCCTCCAGGCGACTGACCAGTCCGATGCAGATCGCCATGATCAGCTTCAGTTCCTTCTGCACCGTGCTGGACGAGACATCGAGCTGCTCGGCGATCTCCGCATAGCCGCAGCCGTGCAGGCGGCTGAGGATGAAGATGCGTTGCTGGCGTTCGCTGAGCTGGCTGAGGGTAGAGCCGAGGCGTTCCAAGAGCTTCTCCGCGTGCAGTTGGTCTTCCGCGCTGGAGCCGGGGGCGGGCACCGCCTGGACCACGTCGAAGGGCACGTCATCGAGCATGGTCCGCGACTGCATGCGCAGGTGGCGCAGGTGATCCAGGGCGAGGTTGCGGCCGGTCTGGAAGAGGAAGGGTTCCAGGTGATCGATACGGCGTTCGAGCAGGGTGCGGGCAACGCGCAGGTAGGTTTCCTGCACCAGGTCTTCGGCGATGCTCGGGTTCTTCACCATCCGTACGAGCGTGCGCAGTAAGGGCAGGCGCTGGGCCAGAAAGACCGCGTCGAGGTTGGAAGTGCTCACAAGGGCGTCCAGCAGGATTTTTCAAATGATAATCAATATTATTCAGGCGAGACGCAGGGCACAAGCCCATCCGTGTTTCCGCATGCTGGCGCGCCAATGAAAAAAGGGCGAGGCGCGCGGGGCGCCTCGCCCATTCCCTCAGCCGGCCGGTGAGGGGAAGGGGGGATCAGGAACGGACCGGGCGGGCGTTCAGCGCGGGTTCGTCGCGGCCGGATTTCGCCGGAGGAGTGGTTTCCGGGCGACTGTTCCAGTGCGGAATCAGGATGCCGGCGGCGATCAGCGCGGTGACGGTGAAGCCGATGAACACCGTGTAGGTGTCGAAGTAGCCCGGCAGCAGGCCGCCGAGGATCGCGCCGATGGAGCCGCAGCCGTTGACGAAGCCCGCCGCGGTGCCGGCTGCTTCGCCGGTGCCGAAGTCCACGGCGGCGGCGCCGCTGATCATCGAGTCCGGTCCGTACAGGGTCAGGCCCATCATGAACAGCAGGGCCAGCACCAGCAGGCTGCTGCCGGTCTGCATGGCCGGGACGAACAGCGCCAGGCACACGGTAAGGCCGAGCAGGCTGATCACGCAGGCGGGCATGCGCCGGGCGCCGAAGATGCGGTCGGAGGCGAAGCCGATGAGGATCGGCCCGAGCAACCCGGCGACCTCGAAGGCCGACGGCAGGATCGCCGCGCCGACCTTGCCCAGCCCCGGCATGCGTTCATAGACGATCACCGGGCCCCACAGCAGGATCGCATAGCGCGCCGGCTTGAGCAGGAAGTAAGCCAGCCCCAGGGTCAACACGGTGCGGTTGCGCAGCACCTTGCCGAGGATGCGCAGGGACTTGCCGTTCTCTCCCTCGTGCTTGAAGCCGGCGTAGTTCACCGCCTCGGGTTGCTGTACATCGGCTTCCACCGGCGGCAGGCCGACGTCCTGCGGGCGGTTGCGTTGCAGCAGCAGGAACAGGATGGCGACGGCGCCGACCACGGCGGCGGTGGAGTAGAACGCCGCGTGCCAGGTGCCGAACACCTCATACGCCCACCAGCCGGCGAAGGGCGAGGCGACCAGCCCGCCGAAGGCGTAGCAGGTGCTCCACAGGCCGAGCACGCGGCCTCGCTCGTGGGTGGCGAAGAAGCTGCCGATGTTCTTGCACAGGCCCGACCAGCCGGTGGATTGCGCCAGGCCCTGGACCACCATGCAGGTGGCGAAGATCGGCAGGGTAGCGAAGCTGCCCATCACCAGCGCGGCGGCGGCGGAGATCAGCAGGCCGCCGAACACCACCACCCGCGGGCCGTAGCGATCGGCGAAGACGCCCCAGGTGAACTGGCCCACCGCGTAGGCGGTGAGGTAGATGGCGTCGAGGTTGGCCATCGCGATCTTGTCGAGATGGAAGGTCGGGTCTTCGGCGATGCCGAGCTTGGCCACCGAGAAGGCCTTGCGGGTGAAGTAGAAGGCCGCGTAGGCCAGCCAGGTGATGGCGAAGATCTGCCATTTCCAGCGGGCGAGGGAAGCGCGCGGCGATGCGATGCCGTGAGGGTTGAGCATGGTCTGACCTCGTTGTTGTTGTGCTGTGCCGGCAGTCAGTGGGTAACGCCTTTTTTATTTTTGTTTTCGAAGCACGTCGCACCGTCCTGGCGGTGCGGGTCAGAAACGCTGCAGCAGTTTCATACCGCCGCTCCACGGATGTGGAAGAGCGGCGGTGGAGGGATGGAAACAATTCCGAATAAATAACTGAAATCGATTTATCAGATTTCAAAAATAAGCTGGGCTTGTATGACAACCGGCCATGACGCTAGTGTTCTGCGCGAATGACCTTGTGGTCGCTTTCCGCCTGACGGCGAAAAGACGGTCAGAATCTTCCCGCAGAGGCGCACCCATGTCCGTTTCCCACGCCCAGCTCAAGGCCTTCCACGCCGTTGCCGTGCACGGCAGCTTCACCCGCGCCGCCGAGCGCCTGTTCCTCACCCAGCCGGCGATTTCCGACCAGGTGCGCAAGCTGGAGGAGCGCTATGGCGTGCTGCTGTTCCACCGCAACAAGCGCTCGGTGCGCCTGACCGAACTAGGGGAAAGGTTGCTGGCGGTGACCCAGAGGCTGTTCGTGATCGAGGCCGAGGCGCAGGAGTTGCTGCAGGAGTCCAGCGCCTTGCAGACCGGCAGCCTGACCCTGGCGGTGGATGCTCCGGTGCACGTGCTGCCGCAGATCGCACGCTTCTGCCAGCGCCATCCGGGCATCCGCGTGAAGCTGGAAACCGGCAACACCGACGAATCCCTGCAACGGCTGTTCGACTACCAGGCGGACCTGGCCTTGCTCGGCCGCGAAGTGCAGGACGAACGCCTGCTGACCTTCACCCTGCGCAGCGATCCCATCGTCGCCTTCGTCGGTCGCAGCCATCCCTGGGCCGGGCGCGAATCCATCGAGCTGGCCGACCTCGACGACATGCCGCTGGTATTGCGCGAGCAGGGCTCGGTGACGCGGCAGATGCTCGAAGCGGAGATGGCCCGCGCCGGCCTGCGCATCCGCCCGGCCATCGAAGTGGAAGGCCGCGAGGCATCGCTGGAGGCGGTGGCGGTGGGGATTGGCGTGGGCGTGGTGTCGGCCGCCGAGCTGGGCGCGGATGCGCGCGTGCATGCACTGCCGATCCTCGACTGCCACTGGCGCATGAGCGAGACCCTGGTGTGCCTGCGCGAGCAGAGCACCCGGCGGATCGTGGCGACCTTTCTTGATCTGGTGAAAGAGGATCTGCCGGCGGAGTAGCGGCTGTTCGCAAGCTTGCTCGCGATCCCATGTGTGCTGCAGAGCAGCCTGAAAACAATCGCGGACAGAGTCCGCTCCTACGCAAAACCCACCCATCGCACCGAACAAAAACGTAGGAGCGGACTCCGTCCGCGATTGGCTATGGCGCGCAGCTGTTGTCACGGCATGTGCTGGGTCGGCATCGCGGCACTGGCGGGTGATGCTGTGTTTGCTAGCCGCGCTTGCTCCTGCAGACAGGCTTCATCGCAACAGCGAACGGAGGGCTAAGCCTCCGCCAACTCCAGAAACGCACTCACCACCCGCAACCCCCGGCGCCGTTCCAGGCAGCCGATGGCATGGCGGTTGAGCAGGCCGTCACCGCTCAAGGGAATCGCCTTCACCCGCGGGTCAGGGCTGACTTCCAGCGACGACACGATGCCGATCCCCAGTTCCGCCGCCACCGCCTCGGTGACTGCTTCACGGCTGTCCAGCTCCAGCAGCACGCGGGGTTCCACCGATTGCGCCGTGCAGGCCGCATCGAAAGTGCGGCGGGTAATGGAGTCGGGCTCGCGCAGCACCATGATCTGCTGGTTCAGCTCGCCCAGTGGCAGCTCGCCAACGTGCGAAGCCCAGGCATGGCTCGCCGGCACCAGGGCGCAGATGCGCGACTCCACCAACTCGCGCAGGAACAGCCCTGCACGCGGCTCCACCTCGGTCAGCACGGCTATATCCACGTGCTCGTCCAGTAGCGCGGCGAGGGTTTCCTGGGCGTTGCCCAGGCGCAGGTTGACGGTGATGCCGGGGTAGCGCACACGCAGCCGGGCCAACATCGGCATCACCAGGTGCGGGCCGTCGGCGGCCACTTCGATGCGCCCGGTGACCAGTTCACGGCTGGCATCGAGCATGGCCTCGGCTTCTTCCTCCAGGGCGAACAACGTGCGGCTTATCGCCGACAGGCGTACGCCATCTTCTGTCAGTTCCACGCCCCGCGCGGTGCGGCGGAACAGATTGACCTGGTAGTGCTCCTCCAGCGCCTTCACGTGCCCGGTCACCGCCGGCTGGCTGATGAACAGGCGCTCGGCGGCGCGGGTGAAGCTGCGTTCGCGGGCGACGGCGTCGAAGGCGCGGAGCTGGAAGAGGTTCATGAGGTATATGTCCGGCTTATGCAGTGCATCGTGATAAACAATTTGAACGATATCTGCTCGGCCGGCAAGTTATGCCCAGGCCGCCGCGAACCCGCCGGCCCACACCGAATTCAGCTTTGACGACGTTCCCAAGACAAGAGGAATCGAGCATGAGCACTGCCGAGCGAGCCCCCATCCTGCTGACTCCCGGTCCGCTGACCACTTCCCCACGTACCCGTCGCGCCATGATGGTCGACTGGGGCTCGTGGGACCGCGACTTCAACGACCTGACCGCCGATGTCTGCAAGCGCCTGCTGGCGATCATCCGCGGTGAAGCGACCCACACCTGCGTACCGCTGCAGGGCAGCGGCACCTTCTCCGTCGAAGCCGCCATCGGCACCCTGGTGCCCCGCGATGGCAAGGTGCTGGTGCTGATCAACGGTGCCTACGGCAAGCGCCTGGCGAAGATCTGCCAGGTGATCGGCCGCGAGTTCAGCACCTTCGAAACCGAAGAAGACGTGCCGACCACCGCCGCCGACGTCGACCGCCTGCTCAGCGCGGACCCCAGCGTCACCCACGTGGCACTGATCCACTGCGAAACCAGCACCGGCATCCTCAATCCGCTGGCCGACATCGCCAAGGTCATCGAGGCCCACGGCAAGCGCCTGATCATCGATGCCATGAGCTCCTTCGGCGCCCTGGACATCGACGCACGCAGCATTCCCTTCGATGCGCTGATCGCCGCGTCCGGCAAGTGCCTGGAAGGTGTACCGGGCATGGGCTTCGTCTTCGCTCGCACAACCGCCCTGGACGCCAGCGCTGGCAACTGCCACTCGCTGTCCATGGACCTGCAGGACCAGCACGCCTACATGGCCAAGACCGGCCAGTGGCGCTTCACCCCACCGACCCATGTAGTGGCGGCGCTGCACGAGGCGCTGACGCAATACGAGGAGGAGGGCGGCCTGGCGGCCCGTCATCAGCGTTACGCAAACAACTGTCAGACTCTGCTGGCAGAAATGGCTGAACTCGGCTTGCGCAGCTTCCTGCCGGCGGAGATCCAGGCGCCGATCATCGTCACCTTCCATGCCCCGAGCGACGCCCGCTACAGCTTCACCGAGTTCTACAACCGGGTGCGCGAGAAGGGCTTCATCCTCTACCCCGGCAAGCTGACCCAGGTGGAAACCTTCCGCGTCGGTTGCATCGGCCAGGTCGACGCCAGCGGCATGCGCGCCGCCGTCGCGGCCATCGCCGAGACGCTGAAGGAAATGGAAGTCTTCGAAATCTGACGCCCGCCCGAATTCACACAGGATTGAACGCCATGAATTACGCACAACCCAAGCAACTGCAAGCTGTCATCCTCGACTGGGCCGGTACCGTGGTCGACTTCGGCTCCTTCGCGCCGACCCAGATCTTCGTCGAAGCCTTCGCCGAGTTCGGCGTCCAGGTCAGCCTGGAAGAAGCCCGCGGCCCGATGGGTATGGGCAAGTGGGATCACATCCGCACCCTCTGCGATATCCCGGCCATCGCCGAGCGCTACCAGGCCAAGTTCGGCCGCGTACCGAGCGACGATGACGTCACTGCGATCTACGAGCGCTTCATGCCGCTGCAGATCGAGAAGATCGCCGAGCACTCGGCGCTGATCCCTGGCGCGCTGGACACCATCGCCACCCTGCGCAAGGGCGGGCTGAAGATCGGCTCCTGCTCCGGCTACCCGGCGGTGGTGATGGAGAAGGTCGTGGCCCTGGCCAGGACCAATGGCTACGTCGCCGACCATGTGGTCGCCACCGATGAAGTCCCCAACGGCCGTCCGCACCCGGCGCAGGCGCTGGCCAACGTGATTGCCCTGGGCATCAACGACGTGGCGGCCTGTGTCAAGGTCGACGACACCTGGCCAGGCATTCTCGAGGGTCGCAGTGCGGGCATGTGGACCGTGGCGCTGACCTGCTCGGGCAATGCCCTGGGGCTCACCTACGAGCAGTACAAGGCGCTGCCGGCGGATAAGCTGGAACAGGAGCGCCGCCGTATCGGGCAGATGTTCGAGGGCGCGCGGCCGCATTACCTGATCGACACCATCGTTGAGCTGCCGGGGGTGATTGCCGATATCAATGCGCGGTTGGCGCGGGGGGAGATGCCGCAGGGTAGTTGAGCTTCGGCGTGAGTTTTAAAGGCCCGCTATGTGCGGGCCTTTTTTATGGGAGTATTGCGCCGCTTCGGCGTGTTCGAAAACTCTGTGTTTCGCCCCCTCGGGCGACCTACTTTGGAAAATACGGATGGCCGCCCCACCCAAAGTAGGCAAAGGTCTTCGCCCCTGCCATCCGGCTTTTCGCTTCGCGAAAAGTACCCTCGGTTCCTCGGAGTTCCAGGGGCCCGCGTTGACGGGCCATCCCTGGCCCGACAACGCTCTCGCGACATCCATGTCGCTCGACCCCTGGAACTCCGATCACCTTCGGCCTCCTGAAAGGGGCACTCCGGCGCGTGCGGATATTTCTCTGGAAGCCCCTAAGAGACAGATCAAGGAAAAGGGCTGCTTGGGCACTGCTTTCGTAGGAGCGGACCTTGTCCGCGAAATCTATGTGGATGAACCGGCGCTCACCAGGAGGAACGGTTGCTTCCTGCCCGCGGAGGAGTGGACTTCGTCCGCGATCAGCGCCGACAGGCGCACACGCCAGCGAACCTCAATTCACCACGTTGCGCACGAACCGCACCAGCACATCCCCGTGGTTCTGATAGGAAAACGGCTGGTTACTCTTGAACACATGGAACCCGCCGGCGGCGACCTCCAGCGTTTCCTCGGCGAGGACGATGGTCAGGCGGCCTTCGATCACATAGGCCATGTCGTACCAGCCCTCGGCGTCGGGTTCGGCGTTGTAGCTGTCGCCGGGGGCGAGGGCCCAGTGCCAGAGTTCAGCCTGGCGCGCGGCGGGGGTGCTGGCGAGGAGGGTGCCGCGGCTGTCGGCCTGCTGGCCACCCCAGGCAACGGCGTCGACGCGGGTCAGGCCGCCGGTGGAGGGCGGGCGCACCAGGTCGGCGAAGGTGACTTTCAGGGCGGCGGCGATGCGGTCGAGGGTGGCGAGGCTGACGTTGGTGTCGCCGCTCTCGATGCCGACCAGCATCCGCCGGCTGACCCCGGAGGCCTTGGCCAGGGCGTCCTGGCTGAAGCCGGCGCTGCGGCGGTGGGTCTTCACGTTATCGGCGACGTGCACCAGCACGCTGGGACGTTCGGAAGGAGTGGGCAGTATATTGCTCATTCTGGCCTTTTTGCGCATTATGTTGCGCATAACAGTCAACCAAGATTTCCCTACCGTTGCAACGCCTGTTCAGGTCCGCATCATGCCTCGCTCCCGCTTTCTCGCTACCGTTTTCCCCATCGCCATCCTGATCGTCTCGATGGCCTCGATCCAGACCGGCGCGTCCGTGGCCAAGAGCCTGTTCCCGGTACTCGGCGCCGAAGGTGTGACCAGCATGCGGCTGATCTTCGCCGCGATCATCCTGCTGGCCATCCTGCGGCCGTGGCGCACCTCGCTGCAGGGCAAGGCGCTCAAGCCGCTGTTCATCTACGGCCTGAACCTGGGGCTGATGAACCTGATGTTCTACATGGCCCTGCAGACCATTCCGCTGGGCGTCGCCGTAGCGCTGGAGTTCACCGGGCCGCTGGCCGTGGCGCTGTTCTATTCGCGCAAGCCGCTGGACTTCCTGTGGATCGCCCTGGCCGTGGTTGGCCTGGGCCTGCTGCTGCCGATCGCCGACTTCGGCGCCGGCATCGATCCCAAGGGCGCCGCCCTGGCGCTGGGCGCCGGTGTCTGCTGGGGGCTTTACATCATCTTCGGCCAGCGCGCGGGCAATGACCTGGGCGCCCAGGGCGCGGCGCTGGGCATCACCATCGCGGCCGTGTGCATGGCGCCCATCGGCATCGCCCACAGTGGCATGGCGCTGCTGGATATCAGCCTGTTCCCGGCGCTGCTGGGCGTGGCGATCCTTTCCAGCGCCTTGCCCTACACCCTGGAGATGATCGCCCTGACCCGCCTGCCGGCGCGTACGTTCGGTACGCTGATGAGCATCGAGCCGGCGTTCGGTGCGTTGTCCGGCCTGTTCTTCCTGGGTGAGCAACTGACTTCGCACCAGTGGATCGCCATCGGCGCCATCATCGTTGCCTCGGTGGGCACCACGCTGAGCAGCCGGCCGAAGCCGGCTCTGGTGACCGACTGACACTCGCAGCCTTGATCGAAAAGCCGCCCTCGGGCGGCTTTTTCGTTGTTGCACGAGCGAGCTTGCTCGCGAACGGAGTTCCCGCAGGCACCCGCATCAAGCGGTTCGCGAGCAAGCTCGCTCCTACAGGATGTTCGGGGTTGCGCAAAGTAGGATGGGTGGAGCGAAGCGATACCCAGCAGTCCGTGCGATGGATCGATGGGTAGCGCTGCGCTCCACGCCATCCTACGTGGTGATTTTCCGCTGAGATTCCTCAATGAAAAAGCCGCCCTCGGGCGGCTTTTTTGCGTCGCGGGTCGTCAGCCAGCCGTGCGCATCTCGTTCAGCACGATCTGCCGCCTGGCGCTGCGCGACAGGCGGATGCACAGCATGATCGCCGCACAGGTCAGGCCGACGATCAGGCCCTCCCACAGGCCGCGCGGGCCGGTGGGTTCCTGCAGCCAGTGGGTGAGGCCGAGGCTGTAGCCCACCGGCAGGCCGATGCCCCAGTAGGCGAACAGGGTCATGATCATGGTCGCGCGAGTGTCCTGATAACCGCGCAGCGCGCCGGCGGCGGTGACCTGCACGGCGTCGGAGAACTGGAACAGCGCCGAGAACACCAGCAGCGTGGCGGCCAGGGCCAGCACTTCCGGGTCCTGCGTATAGAGCCCGGCGATGTGCTCGCGCATCAGCAGCATGCCGCTGGCGGAAATGCACGCGTAAGCCAGTGCCGCACCCATGCCCACACCCGCCGCGAAGCGCGCATCACGCGGCGCGCCGGCGCCCAGCGACTGGCCCACGCGCACGGTCACGGCCATGGCCAGCGAGTAGGGGATCATGAACACCAGCGCGCTGAAGTTCAGCGCCACCTGGTGGCCGGCCACCACCTTCTCGCCCAGTTCGCCGATCAGCAGGGCGATCACCGAGAAGATGCTGGATTCGGCGAACACCGCGATGCCGATGGGCAGGCCGACGGCGACCAGGCTGCCGATGACCTTGAGGTTCGGCAGTTCCCAGTGGGCGAACAGCTGGCTGGGCTGGTAGACCTTGGCGATGTTCACCCAGGCCAGCATGCCCAGCAGCATGAACCACATCACCGAGCCGGTGGCCCAGCCGCAGCCGGGACCGCCCAGGGCCGGGAAGCCGAAGTGGCCATAGATCAGCATGTAGTTGATCGGGATGTTCAGCAGCAGCCCGCAGATGCCCAGCACCATGCTCGGCCGGGTGCGGCCCAGGCCGTCGCTGAAGCAGCGCAGCACGTGATACAGCGCTACCGCCGGCAGGCCGCAGGCAATGCCGCGCAGGTAGAAGCAGCTGGGTTCGATCAGTGCTTCCTCGACCTTCATCGCCCGCAGTACGGGTTCGGAGAGCAACCACAGCGTCGCCCCCGCCAGCGGGCCGACCAGCAACGCCAGCCACAGTGCCTGGCGCACCAGCGGACCGGTGCCGGCCTGGTCGCCCGCGCCATAGCGCTGGGCCACCTTGGCGGTGGTGGCGAGCAGGGTGCCGGTCATCAGCAGGAAGATCGGAATCCAGATCGAGTTGCCCAGCGCCACTGCAGCCAGGTCGCGCGGACCCACGCTGCCGGCCATCACCGCATCGACGAAGCCCATGGCGGTGGTCGCCAGCTGGGCAATCATGATCGGCGCTGCCAGGGTCAGCAGTTCCTTGAGTTCGGTGGCGGTACGCCGTCCACGGGAGACGGGCTGGGCGAGGCTGGTCACGGCTTTCCTTGGCAGAAGAATTGAGCGGGAAGCCGGCCAGTTTAAGGGTTGACGGGCCAGTCAGGAAGCCTCGCCTGCGCCGCACGGGACCGCACGCAGGGCTGCGGGGCGATGCATAGTAGGGCGAATAACGCGCCAGCGTTATCCGCCGTGAGGGGCAGACGGCGGATAACCTGTCCCAGGTTATGCGCCCTATGTTCCTAACCAATGCCGCGGGAAAAACACCGTGTCTCACTTGTAGGAGCAACTGTCTTTGTTCCTGAATTCTGGACCTGGGTTTCCCTCTCCCTAACCCTCTCCCTGAAGGGAGAGGGGACTAGTTCGGTGCAGGATGACGCCGTGTCATCAGCCGGCACATTCGGCTCCCTCTCCCTTCAGGGAGAGGGCGGGGGGAGAGGGTATTTCCCTAGCACCGGAGTTCCGTTGTAGGAGCGTTGTGGATGTTCATGCCTGCGCGCAGCGACTCGCTGGTAAAGTACCCGCAGCCGATTTCTGGAGTCAGCCCATGCGTATCCTTGCCGATGAGAACATTCCCCTGGTCGAAGCCTTCTTCGGCGCCCATGGCGATATCCGCCGCCTGCCCGGCCGCGGCATCGACCGCGCTGCGCTGGGCGACGCCGAAGTGCTGCTGGTGCGCTCGGTCACCGACGTCAGTCGCGAGCTGCTCGCCGGCAGCCAGGTGAAGTTCGTCGGCACCTGCACCATCGGCACCGACCACCTGGACCTGGACTACTTCGCCGAAGCCGGCATCGCCTGGTCCAGCGCGCCGGGCTGCAACGCCCGTGGCGTGGTGGACTGGGTGCTGGGCAGCCTGCTGGCGCTGGCCGAGGTGCACGGCGCCAGGCTCTCCGAACGACGCTACGGCGTGATCGGCGCGGGCCAGGTCGGTGGGCGTCTGGTGGACGTGCTGCGTGGCCTGGGTTGGGACGTACGCGTCTGCGACCCGCCACGGGCTGCCGCCGAAGGTGGCGACTTCTGCAGCCTGGAAGAAGTGCTGCGCGAGTGCGACGTGATCAGCCTGCACACACCGCTGACCCGCGACGGCGATCACCCGACGCGCCACCTGATCGACGCGCAGCGTTTGCAAACACTGCGCCCCGGCACCTGGCTGATCAACGCCAGCCGTGGCGGCGTGGTCGACAACACCGCGCTGCGCATCCACCTGGAATCCGGCGCGGACATCGACGTGGCGTTGGACGTCTGGGAAGGCGAGCCGGAAGTCAACGTGCAACTGGCGCAGCTCTGCCGCATCGCCACCCCGCACATCGCCGGCTACAGCCTGGACGGCAAGCTGCGTGGCACGGCGCAGATCTACGAGGCCTTCTGCGTCTGGCAGCAGTGCGAGCCCACAGTGGCCCTCGACGATCTGCTGCCGGCGCAATGGCTGGCCGAACTGAATCTTACGGAAGAATGCGATCCGGACTGGGCGCTGGCGATGCTCTGCCGCGCCGTGTACGACCCACGCAGCGATGACGCCGACTTCCGCCGCAGCCTGGTGGGTGACACCCATGCCCGGCGGGCAGCCTTCGACGCGTTGCGCAAGCACTACCCGCCGCGTCGGGAGATCACCGGGCTGTGGGTGGACATCCAGGGCGATTCACCGCGCCTGGAAAGCCTGCTCACCGCGCTGGGCGCCAACCGGGTCGGGGAGTAGCGTCCGGCTATCAGCGACGCGGTGGTTCGCAGGTCTTGTCCAGCTCCTGGCAGGCGCGCTGGATCATGTCCTCGGTGATCGGGACTTCACGGCCCTGGGCATCGATGATCGAGCCGCCGACCGGCTGTTGCGGATGGCGCGGGGCGGGGTGCGGATTCACGGTGGCTTTGCAGGCTCATGGCCAATCTCCTCTACATCAGGTTCGTTGCAGTCTAGGCAGATCAGATGAAACCCCGGTGACAGAAGCTGCCGCCGGCAGCGTCGGAGAATCGTCACCGAAGACGGACGACCAGCCATCTCGCAGATTGCATGCCAATCGCGAGGTCCCCGGTCGTCTGCTTGTCGTTATAGTTTTCTGAAGACAGTGTCGTGGAGTTGCCGCTTCCCTGGTCCGACCCGGCGTTGCACCGGTGGTTCGAAGAAGTTTCCCTCGAGGTTGAGTATGGACAGGATTCGTCTGGGGCTGATCATCAATCCGCTGGCCGGTATCGGCGGCCCCAGTGCGCTCAAGGGCAGCGATGGCGTAGCCGGGCTGGCCCTGGCGCGCGGCGCCGTACCGCGGGCGGCGGAGCGCACGCGGGTGGCCCTGGAGCACCTGCTGCCGGTGCGCGAGCGCCTGGAGTTCCTCACCTTTCCCGGTGCCATGGGTGCCGAGCTGCTGGTGGACATGGGCTTCACCCATCGCCTGGTCGGCACGCTGGAGCAGGAGTGCAGCAGCGCGGCGGATACCCGTCACGCCGTGCAGGCACTGCAGGAGGCCGGCGTGGCGCTGATTCTCTTCGCCGGCGGCGACGGCACCGCGCGCGATGTGGCCGAGGTGGCTCGCGAAGGCCAGCCGGTGCTGGGCATTCCCGCCGGAGTGAAGATCCATTCCGGCGTCTACACCATCAGCCCGCGGGCCGCCGGGGAACTGGCGCGGCGCCTGGTGGACGGCGGGCTGGTGCGCCTGACCCAGGGCGAAGTGCGTGACCTCGACGAAGCCGCCTTGCGCGAAGGGCGTGTCGCTGCGCGCTGGTACGCCGAACTGACGGTGCCCGAGGAAGGCCACTTCATGCAGCACGTGAAGCAGGCCGGCATGGAGACCGAAGAACTGGTGCTGGCCGATCTCGCCGCCTGGCTGGAAGACAGCTGGGAGGAGGGCGTGCGCTATGTCTTCGGCCCCGGCTCGACGCTGCACGGGCTGGCCGCCGACCTGCACCTGGAGACCACGCTGCTGGGCGTGGATGTGATCGAGAACGGCGCAGTGATCGGCCGCGACGTCACCGAGGCGCAGCTGTTCGAACTGGTGGCTGGCCACCCGGCCTTCCTGCTGGTGACCGCCATTGGCGGGCAGGGGCACATCCTCGGGCGCGGCAACCAGCAGATCAGCCCGCGCGTGCTGCGCGCCATCGGCATCGAGCGGCTGCGGGTGATCGCTACCAAGCGCAAGCTCGCCACCCTCGAAGGCCGGCCGCTGCTGGTGGACAGCGGCGAAGCCGAGCTGGACGCAAGCTTCCCGGCGGCGGTGCGGGTGTGGGCCGGCTACAAGGAAGAGCTGCTCTATCCGCTGGGTTGGGGCGATGAAGACCAGCCGACTGCGTAGGGCGAATGACGCCTGAGGCGTTATCCGCCGCTTTGGCGGACAACCCGTTCCGGGTTATGCGCCCTGCGAGAGCGCTGGTACAGACGTCCGCCAATAGCCGTATGCGTTGAGGCGGGCGCCGCGAAAGCTGAACAACCACTACTCGGCACGGTGGTGCTGATAACCGAGCCTGTTCTAGACTCCTTCGCTTCGTGAACTGAGCGGGGAGTGGTGCCATGCATACCGGCGGCTGTCTGTGCGGTGCGGTGCGCTACGAGATCAGCGGCGAGCTGGCGGCGATCCAGGTCTGCCATTGCAGCCAGTGCCGCAAGGCCCAGGGTGGCCCATTCGCCACCAATGTCCCGGTGGAGCGCGCGGCGTTCCGCCTGCTCAGCGGCGAGTCGCAGCTGGCGGAGTACCGCGCCACGCCGGATAAGCAGCGGGTGTTCTGCCGTACCTGCGGCTCGCCGATCTACAGCGCCCGCGAGGCGCTGCCGGAAGTATTGCGGGTGCGCGCGGGAACCCTGGACGAGCCCGTGCGGACAAAGCTCGAAGCACATTACTACGTCGAATCCGGGGCCGGCTGGTGGCCACTGGAGGACAATCTGCCCCGCCACGGCGGGGCAAAACCGGGATGAGGAAGCTGGCGCGGCCAGCAGCAGTCAGGGAGCAACAGAGTCAGTGGCAATGGACAGTAAATTTCGCGTGCTGGTGCTGGGCGGCTACGGCAACTTCGGTAGCCTGATCGTCCGCCGCCTGAGCGGCATCGAGGGCATCCGTGTGCTGGTGGGCGGGCGCGACCAGCGCCGTGCCAATCAACTGGCCGCGGAGGTGGGCGGCGAGGCGGTGTGCCTGGACATGAACCAGCCGACCCTGGCCGGCCGCCTCAACGAACTCAAGGTGGACATGCTGATTTCCACCGCCGGCCCGTTCCAGGGCCAGGACTACCGCGTCGCCCGCGCCGCCATCGGCGCCCGCGCGCACTACGTCGACCTGGCCGATGCCCGCCAGTTCGTCTGCGGTATCCAGGAGCTCGATCGCGCTGCGCGCAGTGCCGGCGTACTGGTCTGCAGCGGTGCCAGCTCGGTGCCGGCGCTGGCCGCCTCGGTGATCGACGAGTTGCTGCCGCGCTTCCAGCGCCTGGACAGCATCCACCACGGCATCAGTTCCTCGGCGAAGATTCCCGGCCAGGCCACGGTGTCCGCCGTGCTGGGCTATTGCGGCAAACCCCTGCGCCAGTGGCGCCAGGGCCGCTGGCAGGACGTGCATGGCTGGCAGGGGCTGAACCGTCATCGCTTCCCTGCGCCCCTGGGACGGCGCTGGCTGGCCCACTGCGACGTGCCGGACCTGGAACTGTTCCCGCAGCGCTACCCCGGCGTGCAGGACGTGCGCTTCTCGGCAGGCCTCGGCCTGGGCCTCACCCAGTTCGGTACCTGGGGCTTGTCCTGGCTGGTACGCGCCGGCCTGATCAAGGATGCCGCGCGCCTAGGAACCGGCCTGCATCGTCTGGCGGTGGCCATGGAGCCGCTGGGCGATGGCCGCAGCGGCATGTTCGTCCGGCTGCAGGGCGTGGACGCTGACGGCAAGCCGCTGGTGCTGTGCTGGGAAATCCTCGCGCATCAGGACCACGGCCCGAACATTCCCTGCATGGCCGCCGTGGCGCTGGCGCGCAAACTGGCCGCCGGGCAGCTGCGCCAGCGCGGCGCGACAGCCTGCGTCGGCCTGCTCAGCAAGGACGAGTACGTCGCCGAGCTGGAAGACCTGGATATCTCCCACGGCGTGCGTGAGCTGGCTGTGCAGTGAGCCTCGACTGTTGCCCAGGCAACAGTCGATCAGCAGAGCTGTTGCCTGGGTGACACGCGAGCCCGCCGAAGCGGTCCAAAGTGACCTGAAATTGTACATTTCCCTGTCGTTTCGGCCCTTTCGGGGGTTGGTACGGCCCTTGCTCTAGGTCTTTGTACCTAGCGCAACAGTCAACAGGGAAAACCCATGACCCGCCCCATCAAAGTGGTCGCCGTTTCCGGCGGCACCTATCGCCCCTCGCGCACCCTGGTGCTCACCCAGGCCGTGCTCGACGCCCTCGGCGAACAGCTTCCGGTAGAAGCCCGAATCATCGAACTGGCCGACATCGCCCGCCCGCTGGGCGCCGCGCTGTCACGCCAGGAACTCTCCGCCGAGCTGGAAGCCACTCTGCGCGAGATCGAGACCGCCGACCTGCTGGTGGTTGCCTCGCCGGTCTACCGCGGCTCCTATCCGGGCCTGCTCAAGCACCTGTTCGACCTGGTGGACATGAACGCCCTGATCGACACCCCGGTGCTGCTCGCCGCCACCGGCGGCAGCGAGCGCCACGCGCTGGTCCTCGACCACCAGCTGCGCCCGCTGTTCAGCTTCTTCCAGTCGATCACGCTGCCCATCGGCGTGTACGCCAGCGAAGCCGATTTCGCCAACTACCAGATCACCAGCGACACCCTGAAGGCGCGCATCCAGCTCGCCGCCGAACGCGCCGCACCGCTGTTCGCCCGCCCGCAACTGCGCAAGACCGCCTGAGGAGCCAGCGATGAACGTGTTCTGGTTCCTGCCCACTCACGGCGACGGCCACTTCCTCGGTACCAGCGAGGGCGCGCGCCCGGTGTCGCTGCCGTATCTGAAGCAGATCGCCCAGGCTGCCGATTCCCTCGGCTACTACGGCGTGCTGATTCCCACCGGCCGCTCCTGCGAGGACTCGTGGGTCGTCGCCTCGGCCCTGGCGCCGCTCACCGAGCGCCTGCGCTACCTGGTGGCAATCCGTCCGGGGATCATCTCGCCGACGGTTTCCGCGCGCATGGCCGCGACCCTGGATCGCCTCTCCGGCGGACGCCTGCTGATCAACGTGGTGACCGGCGGCGACCCGGATGAAAACCGTGGCGACGGCATCCACCTCAGCCACGCCGAGCGCTACGAAGTCACCGACGAATTCCTGCGCATCTGGCGCCGCGTGCTGCAGGGCGAGTCCGTGGACTTCGCCGGCAAGCACCTGCAGGTGGAGAACGCCAAGGCGCTCTATCCGCCGGTGCAGAAGCCGTACCCGCCGCTGTACTTCGGCGGCTCCTCGGCCGAGGCCCACGACCTGGCCGCCGAGCAGGTGGACGTCTACCTGACCTGGGGCGAGCCGCCGCAAGCGGTCGCGCAGAAGATCGCGGACGTGCGCGAAAAGGCCGCGAAGCAGGGCCGCAGCGTGAAGTTTGGCATCCGCCTGCACGTGATCGTCCGCGAGACCGCCGAGGAAGCCTGGCAGGCCGCCGACAGGCTGATCGCCAACATCTCCGACGAGACCATCGCCAACGCGCAGAAGTCCTTCGCCCGCTTCGATTCCGAAGGCCAGCGGCGCATGGCCGCGCTGCACGGCGGGCGGCGTGACCAGCTGGAGATCTACCCCAACCTCTGGGCCGGTGTCGGCCTGGTGCGCGGCGGCGCCGGCACCGCGCTGGTGGGCGATCCGCAGCAGGTCGCCGAGCGCATCAAGGAGTACGCGGACCTGGGGATCGACAGCTTCATCTTCTCCGGCTACCCGCACCTGGAAGAAGCCTACCGCTTCGCCGAACTGGTCTTCCCGCTGCTGCCCGAGCCCTACGCCAGCCTCGCCGGGCGCGGCGTGACCAACCTCACCGGGCCCTTCGGCGAAATGATCGCCAACGACGTGCTGCCCGGACGCAAGGCCGGCTGAGCCGGCACTCCACGCCCCGACTCGCCGGGCAGGAGCCCGGCGCGCCCGCAAAATTCAGAAGAGGAAGCGAGCGTGAACGCCAAGACGCGTCTCGACGCACAGACACCCGCGCAGATAGCCCGGCGCCTGGCCGCCGGTTTCGCCGAAACCGCCGCCGAGCGCGACATCCGTGGCGGCACGCCGAAGGCCGAGCGCGACGCGCTGCGCCAGAGCGGCCTGCTGTCGCTGATCATCCCCACCGAGTACGGTGGCCTCGGCGCCGACTGGAGCACCACGCTGGACATCGTCCGCCAGTTCGCCGTGGTCGACAGCTCCATCGCCCACGTGTTCGGCTTCCAGCACCTGATGCTGGCCACCGTGCGCCTGTTCTCCAGGCCCGAGCAGTGGCAGCCGTGGTTCGAGTTGACCGCGCGCAACCAATGGTTCTGGGGCAACGCGCTGAACCCGCTGGATACCCGCACCGTGTCGCGCACCTTCGCCGGCTGGCGCGAGTTCTCCGGGCGCAAGAGTTTCTGTTCCGGCGCGCTGGATTCGGAAATGCTCATCGCCTCGGCGCTGGACGGCGAGGGCGGCAAGTTGCTGATCGCCGCCATCCCCACCGCGCGCAGCGGCATCAGCCTGGCCCACGACTGGGACAACATGGGCCAGCGCCAGACCGACAGCGGCAGCGCCACCTTCGAGCGCGTGCGGGTGGAGGAGAGCGAGCTGCTGCTCGATCCGGGCCCGCTGAGCACGCCGTTCGCCTGCTTGCGTCCGCTGATTGCCCAACTGATCTTCACCCACGTCTTCCTCGGCATCGCCGAAGGTGCGTTCGAGGAGGCGCGGCAATACACGCTCAAGGAAGCCCGCCCGTGGTTCCGCGCCAACGTCGCCACGGTGGCCGAAGACCCCTACGTGCTCGGCCACTACGGCGAGTTCTGGGTCGGCCTGGAAAGCACCCGCCTGCTGGTGCGGCGTGCCGCGCAATTGCTCGACGACGCCTGGAGCAAGGGCGCCGCGCTGGACGCCGAGGAGCGTGGGCGACTGGCCGTAGCCATCGCCACCGCCAAGGTCGCGGCGACGCGCAACGGCCTGGAAATCTGCAACCGCCTGTTCGAGGTCACTGGCGCGCGCTCCACTCATGCTGCGCTGCGTATCGACCGCTACTGGCGCAACCTGCGCACCCAGACCCTGCACGACCCGGTGGACTACAAGGTCCGCGAGCTGGGCGACTGGGCGCTGAACCAGCAACTGCCGCAACCGACTTTCTACTCATGAACGCGACCACACCCGAGGGTCTGCTGACCCTGCCCAAGTCCCCCGCGCTGGCCACTTCCATCCGCGCCACTGCCCAGGTCTTCGAGGACCCGAAATCCCAGGCGCTGCTCGATCACCTGCAGCAGGTCGCGCCCAGCGAGGCCAGCGTGCTGATCATCGGCGAGACCGGCACCGGCAAGGAGCTGGTGGCGCGGCACATCCACAACCTCAGTGCGCGTCGCGGCGGGCCGTTTGTGGCGGTGAACTGCGGAGCCTTCTCCGAATCCCTGGTGGAGGCCGAACTGTTCGGCCACGAGAAGGGCGCCTTCACCGGCGCGCTGGCGGCCAAGGCCGGCTGGTTCGAGGAAGCCAATGGCGGCACGCTGTTCCTCGACGAGATCGGCGACCTGCCGATGCCGATCCAGGTCAAGCTGCTGCGCGTGCTGCAGGAGCGCGAAGTGGTGCGCCTGGGCTCGCGCAAGAGCATCCCGATCAACGTGCGGGTGCTGGCGGCCACCAACGTGCAACTGGAGAAGGCGATCAACGCCGGGCACTTCCGCGAGGACCTGTACTACCGGCTCAACGTCGTCAGCCTGGAGCTGTCGCCGCTGCGCGAGCGGCCCGGCGACATCCTCCCGTTGACCCGCCACTTCATCGCCGAATACAGCCGGCGCCTGGGCTACGGGCAGAGCCAGCTGAGCGCGGAAGCCGCGCAGAAGCTGCGCAGCTATTCCTGGCCGGGGAACATCCGCGAGCTGGAGAACGTCATCCACCACACCCTGCTGATCTGCCGCGACGGCGTGGTGCGTGCCGAAGACCTGCACCTGTCCAACCTGCGTATCGAACGCAGCGAGGAGCCACGGCTGGAGTCCCTGGGCGCCGAGCAGATTCTCCAGCAGGCCTTCCAGCGCTTGTTCGAGGAGCAGGGCGGCAACCTGCATGCACGGGTGGAGGATACGCTGCTGCGTGCGGCCTATCGCTTCTGCCACTGCAACCAGGTGCACACCGCCAACCTGCTGGGCCTGAGCCGCAACGTCACGCGTACCCGGCTGATCGAGATCGGCGAGCTGGTGGTGAACAAGCGCCGCGGCGCGACGGTGATCGATCCCGAGCGGGGAGTGCGTTTGTCCATCTAGGGTCTTCCGGCGGAAGCCCTCTATTTGGAGGTATTCGCCGCGGGCCACTGATCCACGGCAAGAAAACCGGCCAATGGCCGGCCTAGACTCCCGAACCGCCCATCCCAAGCGAAAGGAGTCACCCATGCACGTGGACATCGCCATCGTCGGCGCCGGCCCCGCCGGGCTTTGCCTGGCCCGCTCGCTGTCGGGCAACGGCCTGTCGATCCTGCTGATCGACCGTCAGCCGCTGGCCGCCGTGGCCGAGCCTGCCGAGGACGGCCGGGAGATCGCGCTGACTCACGCTTCGCGCGCCGAACTCCAGCGGCTGGGGATGTGGTCGCGGATCGATCCCGAGGAAGTCTCGCCGCTGCGCGATGCCCAGGTGCTCAATGGCCCCTCGCTGTTCACCCTGCGCATCGAGGCCGGGCAGGCCGGCGCCGAGCAGCTGGGGTACTTCGTTTCCAACCAGATGATCCGCCGCGCCGCCTTCGATGCAGTACACGAGTGTGCGGATGTCTCGCTGGTCTGCGGCCGTGCATTGCGAACCGTGCAGGTGCAGCCCGATGGCGTGTCGCTGACCCTGGACGACGACAGCCGCGTCCACGCACGCCTGCTGGTGGCGGCCGACAGTCGCTTCTCCGAGACTCGCCGCATGCTCGGTATCGGCGCGCACATGGAAGATTTCGGCAAGACCATGATGGTCTGCCGCATGGCCCACGAAAAACCGCACCACAACGTCGCCTGGGAATGGTTCGGCTACGGCCAGACCCTGGCGCTGCTGCCGATCAACGGCGAGCGCTCCTCGGTGGTGCTGACCCTGCCGCAGCGCGAGATGGCGCCGCTGCTGGAACTGGACGAAAACGCCTTCGCCCGCGAAATGGAACGCCGCTTCGACCGCCGCCTGGGTGGCATGCAGCTGCTCGGCCCGCGCCACAGTTATCCGCTGGTGGGCGTGTACTCGGACCGCTTTGTCGGCCCGCGCAGCGCGCTGATCGGCGATGCCGCCGTGGGCATGCACCCGGTGACCGCCCACGGTTTCAACTTCGGCCTGCAGAGTCAGCGCCGGCTGGCCAACGAAATCCTCGCGACCCATCGCCGCGGCGGCGATATCGGCGGCACCTGGCCGCTGCGCCGCTACGCCATGGCCCACCGCCTGGCGACCTGGCCGCTGTACCAGGCCACGCGGATGATCGTCGGCCTGTACACCGACCCGCGCCCGCCGGTGCGCCTGCTGCGCAACGCCGGCCTGCGCCTGGCGCAGAACCTGCCGCCGCTGCGATCCGCCATCGCCAGACACCTGACCCAGGGCGCCTGATCGCTGACGAGTATCCGTAGGGCGCATAACGCGGAACGGGTTATCCGCCAAAACGGCGGATAACGCCGCAGGCGTTATGCGCCCTACGGGGCTGCTTGGGCATCCACGGTCACTCCGTGTCGTGACCTGCGAACAATCGCGGACGGAGTCCGCTTCTACGGTGCCGGTCAACACGGCGCAAGACTGTTCGTAGGAGCGGACCTTGTCCGCGAAGTCTCGTGCGGCGTACGCCGT
Source organism: Pseudomonas nitroreducens (assembly GCF_014204515.1). Lineage (GTDB taxonomy): Bacteria > Pseudomonadota > Gammaproteobacteria > Pseudomonadales > Pseudomonadaceae > Pseudomonas > Pseudomonas nitritireducens_A. The sequence goes on from NZ_JACHLI010000006.1 coordinate 64,935, forward strand.
AGTGAGGCTGTACAGCCAAGCCGCCATGCCACCTGTAGGAGCGAGCTTGCTCGCGAACTGCGCAACGCCGAACTTCCCGGATGGCGGAGGCTGCGCGCGCTATGGCCATGGCTGGACGCCATTCCGTGATCGGGACTGCCGCCGCCGAGGGTGCGACAACCCGCCCCTGAGCAGCCGAGGACAAGGCTGTCAGAATCCGCCGTTCACCCGCTCACAGAAACGGGGACCTCCTGCGTGCGAATCCATAACAGGAAAAATCCAGGGGGCACCATCATGGCCATCACTTCCAGCGATATCTGCAACGCCGCCGACGGCCTGTCCGGCTTCGTCGGCTTCAACCTCAAGACCGGCAAGTACATCGTGCGTTTCAGCGAGGACTCCTTCGGCATGGACGTGGCCGAGGACAGCATCCGTCCGGCCTGCGAGTTCGTCTGGGCGCCGAAGAGCGGTGAGGTCATGACCCTCAGTCGCGAATGTCTGGAGATTCTCGTCGAGCAGAACATCCACGACCGCCTGAACCTGAGCGAGGCCCTGCTCACCTACCTGCGCCGCACCGACCTGCCGGAAATCGCCGCCGAGCGTCACCTGAAGTGAGGCTGCGCTTCAGGGATCGCAGGAGCCGACTCCGTCCGCGGCAGGTCCGCATCGCGCCGGGCCCATCGCGGACAGAGTCCGCTCCTACGTTCGTGGCTGCCTGCTGCGCCAGTTTCGTAGGGCGTATAACCCGGTACGGGTTATCCGCCGAGGCGGCGGATAACGCCATAGGCGTTATGCGCCCTACGCCCAGCAGAATCGCTGAACATCAGGATACGTAGGAGCGGACTCCGTCCGCGATCGATCCCCGTCCCCGCCGAACCGGCCGGTTGCACATCGCGGTCAGAGTCCGCTCCTACGATCCGTCTGGCATCGCCGCGCGGCCCTTACTTGGCCAGCTCCTTGCGCAGGTCCGCCACCTGGCCGGCGGTCACCGGTGCCGCCGCGTTGCCCCAGGTGTTGCGCACGTAGGTGAGGACGTTGGCGACCTTCTCGTCATCGAGGTTCCAGGCGAACGCCGGCATGGCCGGTGCGGTGGGCGCGGCGTCGGTGCCACCGGCGCGGCTGCCGGCCAGTACCACGCGGATCAGCGAGGTCGGGTCGTCGTTGTTCACCAGCGGTGCGGCGGCCAGGGTCGGGAACAGGTTCTTCACCCCGGCGCCGCTGCTGACGTGGCAGGCGGAGCAGCGGTCGGCGTAGATCGCCTTGCCCGCCACCATCGCCGCGTCGCTGGCGGCCACCGGCGTCGGAGCCGATTTCTCAGCCGCGCCATCCTTGAGGTACACCGCCACGGCCAACAGGTCTTCGTCGCTCCAGTGCTGGGTGGAATTCTCCACCGCTTCGGCCATGGGGCCGGAGGCGATGTCGAAGCGGTTGGCGCCGGTCTTCAGGTATTGCACCAGGTCCTCGGTGCTCCACTGGCCGATACCGCTGTGCGGGTTGGCGGTGATGTCCGGGGCGACCCAGCCCTGCAGGTTGGCGCCGGCGAGGAAGCGATCGTTGTCGTCGCCGCCGATCAGGTTCTTCGGCGTGTGGCAGGTGCCGCAATGGCCCAGGCCTTCCACCAGGTAGGCGCCGCGGTTCCACTGCGGCGACTTGTCCGGCGTGGGGACGAACTCGCCCTGGGTGAAGTTCAGCCAGTTCCAGCCGATCAGGCTGGTGCGCACGCTGAAGGGGAAGGGCAGTTGGTTGGTCTGCACCGGGTTGTGCACCGGCTCCAGGGTCTGCAGGTAGGACCAGAGCGCAAGGTTGTCCTCTCGGCGCACCTTGGTGTAGGCGGTGAAGGGCATGGCACCGTAGAGGCGCTTGCCGCCGCGGGAGTGTCCGCTGGACATCACCGCCTGGAAGTCGTCGAAACTCCAGCGACCCAGGCCGGTTTCCGCATCCGGCGTGATGTTGGCGCCCACCAGCTTGCCGAACGGTGTTTCGATGGCCACGCCACCGGCGAACGGCGCCTGGCCCGGCACTGTATGGCAGGCGGTGCAGTCACCGAGCACGGCCAGATAGCGGCCTTTTTCCACCAGGTTGTAGGAGTCCGCTCCGGTGCCCGCGCAGGCAGGCTGCAGGTTCAGGCCGAGCAGGGCGAGGGTGCCGAGGGAGAGAAGAGTCTTCATACGCTGATCATCTCCCCGGGGCGCTTGAGGTACAGCCGACGGATCGCATCGGCAGCCTTGAACGCCAGCGCGCCGACGGTGCCGGTGGGGTTGTAGCCGGGGTTCTGCGGGAAGGCCGAGGAGCCCACCACGAACAGGTTGGGCACGCCCCAGACCTGCAGGTGCTTGTTCACCGAGCTGTTCTTCGGGTTGGCACCCATGATGAAGCCGCCGACGATGTGCGAGGACTGGTACGAGGTGTTGGACCAGGGCCCCTTGCGCGGTGCCGGGACGATCTGCTGCGGGTTCATGCTGCGGGCGATCTCGGCGACCTTGTCGGTGCAGTACTGCGCCATGCGCAGGTCGTTCTCCGGGAAGTCGAAGGTAATGCGCAGCAGCGGCCGGCCGTGGGGGTCGTTGTAGTTCGGGTCCAGCGACAGGTAGTTGCCGCGGGTGGTGTAGCTGCTGGCTTCGCAGCCGATGGACATGTTGCTCAGATAGCTTTCCACCGTGGCCTTCTTCCACTGCGAACCCCAGGTCGGCGTGCCGGGAGGCGTGGGGCGCGAGTCGATGGGGGCGGCGCCGATGGGCGTCACGCGGGTGCTGCCGCCGCCGACGAAGCCCAGGCCGGAATGGTCGAAGTTGTCGTTGTTGAACTCGTCGATACCCATGCCGATGGCGCCGCCACCGATGAAGGGATTGAAGTTCCTGTCCTTGAAGAACAGCTTCACGCTGTTGGCCGTCTGGTAGGCGAAGTTGCGCCCGGTGGTGCCGGTATTGGCGATCGGGTTATAGGGCTCGCCCACGCCGGAGAGCAGCATCAGCCGCACGTTCTCGAAGATGAACGCGGCGACGACGATATCCGCCGGCTGTTCCCATTCCTCGCCGCTGGAGTCGACGTAGACGATGCCGGTGGCGCGCTGGCCGCTGCTGTCCAGCGTTACCTTGAGCACTTCGGAGTTGGTCCGCGCGCTGAAATTGGGCTTGCGGATCAGTGCCGGCATCACGTTGACGATGGCACTGGCCTTGGAATAGTTGGCGCAGCCGTAGTTGGTGCAGAAGCCGCAGAAGGTGCAGGGCCCCATGGTTACGCCCAACTGGTTGGTGTAGCCCTGGGAGGCCAGCGCCGAGGGCACCGGGAAAGGCTTGTAGCCCAGGTTGCGCGCGGCCTCGGCGAACAGCGTCGGGGCGTAGGTCTGCGCGGTGGGCGGGTTGGGGTATTCGCGCGAGCGGGCGCCTTCGAAGGGATTGCCGCCCTCGACGATGCTGCCGCCCAGGTTGCCGGCCTTGCCGGACACCCCGGCCAGGCGTTCGAAGGCGTCGTAGTGCGGCTCCATTTCTTCCCAGGTGGTGCCCCAGTCCTGCAGGGTCAGTTCTTCGGGGACTTCCTTGCCGTAGCGTTCCTTCAGGTGGCTGGCCAGGCGGAATTCCTCGGGCTGGAAGCGGAAGGTGATGCCGGCCCAGTGGTTGCCGGCGCCGCCGGTGCCGTTGCCGGGGTGGAACGAGCCCCAGGAACGCATCGGCAAGGCTGTTTCCGTTTCCTTGTTGCGCATCGTGCAGGTGTTCTGCCGGGTGCGCAGCATCAGTTCCTGGCGACGGTTGTAGCGCAGCTCGTCGGCGGCCGAGGCGAGGTTGAAGTCGGCGGCGGTATCGCGCCACGGCCCGCGTTCGAAGCCGATCACGTTGAGGCCGGCGTCGGCCAGTTCATGGGCGATGATGGAACCGGCCCAGCCGAGTCCGACGACCACCACATCGGTGGAAGGTAGTTTCTTGGCCATGTCTGGTTATCCCTTCCTGGTCCAGGCGGAGCTGCCGATGATGGAGAGCGGCACGAGGTCCAGCTTCTGGTTGTGCAGCGCGATGTAGTCGCGATAGTCGTAACGCGCGCCGGGGAAACCGAGCATCTTCCACGACACCATGTCGCGGTTGCCGCCATAGATCGGGTCGGCGAAGAAGCCTTCCATGGTGTTGTCCAGCACCTGCTGGAAGAACAGCTTGGCGTCGATGCCCTCCAGGGTGATGGCGCCTTTCTCCAGGTCGGTCAGTACCTGGTCGCGCTGCTCGCCGGGCAGCGCGCTGAAGTTCTTCTGGAACTGGCCCTGGCAGTACTTGCCCAGCGCGGCCAGGCCGATGCGGTAGCGCTCGCGCGGCACCAGCGGCGACTGGTCGGCCTGGGCCGGCGTGCCGGGAGTGAAGGGGCCGACCATGTACAGCCGGCCGAAGTCGCCGTAGTCACTGACCAGCTGGCGGTCGATGAACACCGCGCAACCGGCATCCTTGCCGCTGACGCTCAGCTCGTCGGCGGGAATCAGCTGCTCGACTATCGCTTCCACCTCGGTGGCTTCCTCGGCGGTGAAGAACTGCCAGCCAGGGCTGTCGTAGTGCAGCGGGCCGTTGTGGTCGAAGGGCAGCCATTTCGGCGTGCCGATCACGGTGGCGGCCTGGCTGCTGGCGGCGGCACCGACGGCCAGGGAGGCGGCGGAGGACTTCAGCAGCTGGCGCCGGGTGAAGCCCTTGGGGTGTTCGGTCATTTCGGCTCCTGAGGCAACACCCGTCCGCTCGTTGTCGAGGGGCATGGACGTGTCTTGCCAAGTCAGTTCACGGTGGTGTGCTCGCGCCAGGGGGCGAGCGAAGCGGGGGTGCGAACTCAGCCCGCGAAGGGGCTCCGGGCGGATCGGCCGGCCGGGATTGGTCCCAGGCCGTGGCGATTTCCGCGGTTCGTCTTTTCCACGCGCGTTTTTAGACTAGAGGCCGTAACAAAATGTTGCAGGTTTTTTCGCGGTAATTGTCTATTGCGATTTTCAGGAAAGTTCCCGTTCCAGACACATCCACCGGCTTTGGCTACGGATCAGAAACCCACCAGTTGCCCCACCGCCTGCGCCTGCGGATCGTCGCTGCGGGCGACGAGCGCGTAGTTGTAGCTGCCCTGGCTCCAGTAGCGCGCCAGCAGGTCGCCGTCGGTACGTTGCCCCGGCGGCAGCATCTCGTGGCGCGGGCCCGGCGGGCGGATGAAGAAGGTCAGGCGGCGGCCCTGGCCGTCTTCGTAGATCACCAGCGCCGCAGCGCCCTGCTCGGTGGCGAGCAGGCGCGCGCCGACGGTCTTCAGGCCGACCCGTTCCAGCGCGGGCGGCGGGGTGGCGCCCTTCAGGTAGCGCGCCAGCCAGCCATGCAGGTCGCCGCCGTCGCGCAGGTCCAGGCCGCTCTGGCTGGCATCGGCGAACAGGCGGTAAGCCTGCACCGCGTCCTGCATCGGCAGCATGCCGCGCAGCATCGCGTCGCCGCGCATCTGCCAGCCGCCCATGCCGCCTACGCCCAGGGCAATCAGCAAGGCCGCCGCCGTGGCCAGGCGTGAACGCCGGCGTTGCTGGACCTGCCGGCGGATCCGCGCCGGGTCGAGCTGCTCGGGCAGGGTTCCGCGCGCCTGGCCGGCGAAGGCCGCGCGCAGTTGCTGGGCGTCCTGGCGCCAGCCTTCCACGCGGCGGGCGTCGTCCGGGTGGGCGGCGAGCCAGGCTTCCACCCACTGGCGGCGTGCCGGCTCCAACTGGTCGTCGAGGTAGGCGTGCAGGTCCTGTTCCTGGGGAGTGCCGTCGGGAATGCGTTCGTTCATTTGAGTACCCGCAAGGAAGGAGTCGCCGCCTGTCCTTCGCTCAGCGCGCGCAGCGCCGTGCGGGCGCGCGACAGGCGGGACATGACGGTGCCCATGGGAATATCCAGTGCCGCGGCCACCTCGCGGTAGCTCAGGCCCTCGACGCTGACCAGCGTCAGCAGCGCGCGCTGCTCGGCGGGCAGGCGCTCGAAGGCCTCCAGCGTCGAGCGTGCGCTGACGATCTCTTCCGGCGATGCGCTCACCGCGCTGTCCGCGCCGAACAGGCTGAGGATGCGCGCATAGCGCCTGGCCCGGCGCTGCCCGTCGATGAACTGCCGGTAGAGGATCGAGAACAGCCAGGCGCGCAGATCGCCGTCGTCGCGACGGCCACCCCAGGCCGACAACGCCTTCTCCAGGGTGACCTGGACCAGGTCGTCGGCGCTGCTCGCGCTGCGGGTCAGCGACAGCGCGAAGCGCCGCAGCCGGGGCAGCAGTTCGCGCAGGGAATGGTCGTCCAGTGCTTGCATCGGCGTGCCAGGAATGGGTGGGTTCGAGCGAGAAAGACGAATGCCGCGGCGATCTATTCCCACCACGGGAAAAAATAATTTTCTCGCCGGGGGCGGGAATAACCCGTTGCACGGTGCGTCGTACCGGCTCAACGCATTCAGCCTAAGCCTGAGGAGCTGGAAATGACAGAAACACCGTCCACCGTACCCAACGTGCCCCTGCGCCTGGCCGCCATCGGCGCCGTGGTGCTCGGCGTGGCCGCCGTCTTCGCCTATGTGGCCGGCTGGCTCGACCCGCAGCGGCTGACTCCGGCCGGCGTCATCAACACCCTGGAACACAACGGCGGCGTCTATCCCGGCTACCGGCGCAACCACGCCAAGGGCCTGTGCGTCATCGGCCATTTCGACAGCAACGGCGGCGCGGCAGAGCTGTCCCGTGCCAGCCTGTTCTCCGTCGGCCGCGTGCCGGTGGTCGGGCGCCTCGCCATCCCCGGCGGCAACCCCAAGGCCAGCGATGGCGCCGCGCCGATCCGCAGCCTGGCCCTGCGCTTCCAGCCGGCCGACGGCCAGGAATGGCGCACCGGGATGAACGCCATGCCGGTCTTCGTGGTCCGTGACGTCGCCAGCTTCTACGCCCTGCAACAGGCCACCGCGCCGCAACCGGGCACCGGCAAACCCGACCCGGAGAAGGCCGGTGCCTTCTTCAAGGCGCACCCCGAGACCCAGGCCTTCCTCAAGTGGGCCAAATCCTCGACGCCTTCCTCCAGCTATGCCAACAGCGCCTACTACAGCCTCAACGCCTTCTACCTGGTGAACAAGGACGGCAAGCAGCAGCCGGTGCGCTGGTCCGTGCAGCCCGAGGCGCCGGTCGAACCGCTGGCCGCCGACAAACGCGGTGACGCCGACTTCCTCGCCGACGAACTGGCCCAGCGCATCGCCGCCGGACCGCTGCGCTGGCGCCTGCAGTTCACCCTCGGCGAAGCCGGCGACAGCACCGTCGATCCGACCCAGGCCTGGCCCGACAGCCGCCGCACCGTGGATGCCGGTGAACTGGTGATCGAACGCCTGCAGCCGGAAATCGGCGGCGACTGCCGCGACATCAACTACGACCCACTGATCCTTCCCGACGGCATCCGTGCCTCCGACGACCCGCTGCTCAGCGCGCGCTCGGCCGCCTACTCGGAATCCTTCAATCGCCGCACCCGTGAGCAGGCCCAGGAGACCCACTGATGAAACCGACCTACTTCCCGCTCTCCCTGCGCGTGCTGCACTGGCTCATGGCGGTGCTGGTCCTGGCCATGCTGCTGATCGGCCTGGGCATGGTCGCCAGCGTCTCCCCGCGCCACGCTGCCCTGGTCGCCATCCATAAACCCCTGGGCGCCGCGCTGCTGGTGCTGGTCCTGCTGCGCATCCTGGTACGCCTGACCCAGCGCATCCCCGCGCTGCCCAGCGACATGCCCGGCTGGCAACGCAGCGCCGCGCATCTCTCGCACCTGGCGCTCTACGGCCTGCTGCTGACCCAGCCGCTGGTGGGCTGGACCATGCAATCCGCCGGCGGCTACCCCGTGGTGCTCTGGGGCAGCGTCGAACTGCCCGCGCTGGTCTCGCCCTCGGTGCAACTGCACACCATCCTGCGCAGTGCCCACACGCTCATCGCCTACGCCTTGCTGGCCACCATCCTCCTGCACCTCGCCGCCGCGCTGTTCCACTGGCTCATCCGCCGCGACGAAGTCCTCCCGAGCATGACTGGCGCGCCCATGCCGCGTAACTCCAACGGAGAGCGGCCATGACCCGGCTGCTCGCCCTGGCTTTTCTCTTCACCTCCTGCGCGGCCCTCGCCGCGCAGGACGCACCACCGGCGCAGGACTACCACTACGGCCAGAAACTCGACATCAAGCGCGTGGTGCAACAGCCGGATCTGGGGTTCTGCGGGATTCGCGAGGTGGAGATGACCTACGAGGACAGCGCCGGGCAGCGGCACAGGTTGCGGTACCCGGTGTGGGGGCAGGGGTGTGGGAATGAAAATTGAAATAGGTTATGCGTCGAATAGTCCGTATTGTCTTACGTATATTGATGCGTAATACTTCCTGGGTGGTAAGCCTTTCCTGCCGAACCACCGCACACATCTGACCCTCACCCAGGCTCCCTTGTTACGACGAGGCTGCCGCCACTTCCGGATGTGTTAAATCCACGGCGAACATTTGAGGCATCTGCGAAATGAGTGCACTCCTAAACCGGGCTGATCAGGCAGTGTCCGCTACCGCCATGGTTCGTAATTTCGGCGCACGACTGAAGGAAGTCAGCAGTGGGGAAGTCACCCACCTGGTGATCTTCAAGGACAACGAGCCGGCTGCGGTGCTGGTGGGCGTCGAGGCCTACCAGGCGCTGCAGGACGAGCTCGAAGACCTGCGCGCCGAAAGACTGGCCATCGAGCGCCTGTCCACCCTGGATGAAAAAACCACCGTGAGTCTCGAGGACATGGAGGCTCGCTTCAGCTAGGCGCCACGCCATGAAATGGAGCGTTCGGTTTCACCCGGAGGTCGAAAATGATCTCAGGCTGCTGGGAAGTGCTGAAGCAACGCGCGTGCTGAAGGTCATCCGCCAGCGAATCGCCGAGGGCGAACCTGACAAGATCGGCAAGCCGCTGCGCGGTGCCCTGGCGGGCCTTCGCAGAATTCGGACAGGGGACGTGCGGATCGTCTACCGAATCAATGGCACCGAGATTGTGCTGATCCTTTGCATCGGAGCCCGGCGCGACGATGAGGTCCATATCGCTGCAACCAATCGAGTCTGATTTCGCCCCCGCGGCGGCGGGATGTTTCATGCGGATTACCCAGGTCATTGGCCCCCGCCAACGGTCATTCTCCGTATGATGGCTGCCCAGGACACCACTCTGCACCGGAGGCAGCTTTTGAACGCCCCACTCGATCTCTCAGACCGCTACGCCGGCTGCCTGCTCGGCCTGGCCTGCGGTGATGCCGTCGGCACCACCCTCGAATTCACCCAGCGCGCGAGCCTCACGCCGATCAGCGACATGGTCGGCGGTGGCCCATTCGCCCTCAAGCCGGGCCAGTGGACCGACGACACTTCCATGGCCCTGTGCCTGGGAGAGAGCCTGCTCACCTGCAATGGCTTCGACGCCAGGGATCAGATGGCGCGCTACCTGAACTGGTGGCAGTGGGGGTACTGGAGTGCGACCGGGGAGTGCTTCGACATCGGCATGACTGTCCGCCAGGCGCTGAGCAGCTTCCAGGAAACCGGCGAACCCTTCGCCGGCTCAACCGATCCCGCCACGGCCGGCAATGGCTCGATCATGCGCCTGGCGCCGGTCGTGCTGTACTACTACCCAGACCAGCGCGAGGTCGCGGCAGCCGCGGCGCAAAGTTCACGCACCACCCATGGCGCGGCGGAGGCGGTCGAGTCCTGCCAATTGCTGGCGCAGGTGCTGGCCAACGCCCTGGCTGGCCAATCCAAGAATGAGCTGCTGACCCTCACGCCGGAGCGTTACAGCGAGCCCGCCATCCGCGAACTCGCCGCCGGTAGCTTCCGCGACAAGCGTCGGGAAGAGGTGCGTGGCACCGGCTACTGCATTGCTTCGCTGGAAGCATCGCTCTGGTGCTTCTGGTCCACCGACAGCTACGCCGCCGCCGTGCTGGAGGCCGCCAATCTGGGTGAGGATGCCGACACAACCGCGGCCATCACTGGCCAGATCGCCGGCGCCTATTACGGCAAGCAGGGCATTCCCGCACACTGGCTGGAGCGGCTGCATCAGCGAGGCGATATCGAGGAGATGGCCATGGCCTTGCTCAGGGCCGCGCAAGCTCGGGCCTAGTGCCCGGCCTCACTGGGAGTGCTGAGCCCTGGGGCGCGCCAGCCACAGCTTGCGGCCCGTTTCCAGGAAGGGCGTGGCGACCAGACTCCACAACGACGAATACTTCCCATCGTCATGCTCCCCGGCGCCGAACTGGATCGGTTCCGGCGTGCGCTGGGTGACGTAGAGCGTGCCGAACATCCAGTCCCACAGCGACAGGTTGATGCCGAAGTTCCTGTTGAAGTGCCGGGGTGCGTCGCTGTGGTGAATCTGATGCTGGGCTGGGCTGTTGATCACGTGCTCGATCAGCGGGCCGAAGGATAGCCACACGTGGCTGTGGCGCAGGTTGGTGGCCAGCACATCGAAGATAAAGATCAGGTAGGTCACGCCGAACAGCGTATAGGCGCTGATCTGCCCGCCGCAGAGGTACCAGAAGATGCCCGCGTACGCGCCCAGGAGGAGGGTGCCGGCCAGTTGCGCCGCCAGTTTTTCCACGAAATGCACGCGGCTGGCGGTGATCGGCGTCAGTACCATGGCCGAGTGATGCACCTTGTGGAACGCCCACAGCCAGCGTGAGTGGAAGGCGCGGTGCACCCAGTAGTTCTTGAAGTCGCTGACCAGGAACACCCCCAGCCCATAGAGCAACGACAGGCCGAGGTTCTCGCCCATCCGCGGCCGTGCGCCCCACAGGTTGGTGAAGAAGGTGATGTAGTCGCCCGAGCGCAGGATGTACGGATCGACCAGCCCGACGATGGGCACCAGCAACGCCACATTGAGGATGCCGCGCAGCAGGTAGTAGCGGTAGTCCAGCAGTGCCGAGCGATGCAGGTTCACCCGGCTGCCACCGATGAATTGCCAGAACGACGCCGCCTGGGTCTGCCCGCGTCGCCGGCGGAAGCGGAACAGGGCGTAGGCGACCGCATAGGAGCACAGCAGGAACACCGCGCCGACGCGGCCGCTGAAGTCGAAGAGGCCGGAGAGTTGGGTGGTGACGGGGTCGATCACCCACTCGGAGATTTGGCTGTGGAGACGCGAGAGGTCAGGCATGGGCGCTGGCGCCGGAAGTCAGGGGTACGACTCATGGATAGGCTTGTACGTCGCGTGATCGTCCACGGCGCCGAGGCGCTGGCGACTCTTACGACGTCACGAGTTGGCCCAGCATGGGACGTGGGGGATCCTGCTGTCAAAGTTCAGCGGCGTCGGGGTGGGGCGATTCGACAGGAGGTCTTCCGCGGCTGGAGGCACGGAAGCGTGGGGTAGAGGAACCCATCGATGAAAAGGCTGGCGCTCGCGCGCCGTGCCAAGCCGCAACCTTGACGGAGTCGGCTTAGGACAAGCTTCCAGGAGGCTGCAGGTCGAGGACCTTTGTCCGTCAGCGAAGAGCCGCGCGGTTAACGGCTCAAGCTGCTGCAGCCAGCGGCTGCTGTTGTCGATCCAGGGTTTCCTGGAGTTCAGCTACCGAGTCCAGAACTCTCTGCGCCCAGCGCTCATCGTCCGGACGTACGACCACGACGCGGAAACCGTGGTCATGACCCTCGCTCTTCACGCCTTCGGAATCATCGACATGCAGGTCGATATCGAAGGCCGGCGGAAGCTTCGAGGGGGAGTTCACCAGCCCGCGCTCGGTCAGGGCCTGGTTGTGCCGGACGCTGTTGACCACGCCGTCGACGTGGATGCCGTACAGCATCAGCCAACGCCTGATATAGGACGGTGTGCGGCCGGAGGAGGTGTAGACCCAGATGCTGCAGCCCTGACGGCGCAGTTCCCGGGTCAGGGAGCGGGTGCCAATGCGCAGCGGTTCGCCAAGCCAGCGATGAACGAACACCGGGAGCTTGCTGTGCTCGACGTCGCTGTGGTGGGGGAGGCAGGCCAGGGTGTCGTCGATATCGAACGAAATCCGTATGCGCGGGCGGCCGAGCCGGTAGGGCGCCAGGGAGCCTTTCATGGCGTCCCACAGTTGATCCTTGATGGCCAGGCAGGTTGCAAGCATGGGTTGCATATTCATCAGGCGCCTCCCTGATAGATGGAGGTGTGTTCTTCGCTGAGGAAAAATCGTTGGGGATCCGGTGCCTGCTCTTCGAGGAAGGCAGCGTATTTCTTCTTGATCTTGGGCAATTCGAATAGCGCCTTCACGCCATGCTTGGCGGAGTTGCGGATGACCGAAGACGGGTTGTAGTAACCCTTGGCGTTGTCCAGGGTCAGCACGAACGGCGGCAGCCCGGCACGTAGCAGCAGATAGCTGACGATCAGCGAGCCGCTGCGATGGTTACCTTCGATGAACAATTGCGGTTTGCTCAGAATCCGGACATAGACACCGGCCGCGCGCTTCCACACCGATTCGCTGTGATACGCGCAGTACCAGTTGTACAGGTCCTTGATGCCGCCTTCGACGTTGTTGAAGAAGTGCGCCTCGGTGGCGGCCAGGTGCGGCGCGAACTCCAGCCGACGGGCAGGGTCCCGGCCGCAAAGCACGGTGGCGTTGATCTCCAGCATCAGGTTCACCTGCTGCAGATTGAACAGATCGACGCCCCGTGCGACGTAGTCGTCGATCAGGGCGTAACCCTCCAGTACGTTGTGCAGCACCTCATCGGTGAACGGATCACGCGGCTCGGTAAAGCACTGGCTGAGCTCGCCGAAACGGCTCTGCACCTCACGCAGCGCACGTTCAATCGCTGGCAGATCAAGACGGCGCGTGGCAGGCATTGGCAACCCTGAAAATGAGGTGTGTGGCTTCATACGACTGCAGGTTTCGACTCAGCTGAACTTGCCGCTGATGTAGTCCTCGGTCATTTTTTCCCGCGGGTTTTCGAAGATCTGCTTCGTCGCGCCCATTTCCACCAGGTAGCCGGTGCGGGTGCCCTGGGAAATGTCCACCGAGAAGAAGGCCGTGGTGTCCGCGACGCGGATGGCCTGCTGCATGTTGTGGGTGACCAGCGCGATGGTGTAGTCCTTCTTCAGCTCGACCATCAGCTCCTCGACGCGGCGGGTAGCGATGGGGTCGAGTGCCGAGCAGGGCTCATCCAGCAGCAGGACTTCCGGTTCGGTGGCGATGGCGCGGGCGATGCACAGGCGTTGCTGCTGGCCGCCGGACAGCGACAGGCCGCTGACCTTCAGCTTGTCCTTCACTTCATCCCACAGCGCGGCACCCTGCAGGGCGTGCTTGACGCGGTCGCCGATGTCGCCCTTGTAGCGGTTGAGGCGCAGGCCGAACGCGACGTTGTCGAAGATGCTCATCGAGAACGGGTTCGGCTGCTGGAACACCATGCCGATGTAGCGGCGCACGACGACAGGGTCCACGCCCTTGCCGTAGACGTCCTGGCCGAGGAAGTGCACATGGCCCTCGAAGCGGAAGCCGCGCACCAGGTCGTTCATCCGGTTCAGGCTGCGCAGCACGGTGCTCTTGCCGCAGCCGGAAGGGCCGATGAAACCGGTGATCTTGTTCTTTTCGATCGGCACGTGGCTGTCACGTACCGCCATGAAGTTGCCGTAGAAAATCTTGTCCAGTTTGCAGTCCATGACCACCTGGGTCTCGGAACCCACCGGGGCGACTTTCTGTGCAGTAGCTGTGTTCACGATTCGGATGCTCCGTATCTCAAAACTTGGGCTTGCCAAAAATGCGGCTGATGACGTTCACCATCAGCACGATCATCACCAGCACCAGCGATGCGGCCCACGCGAGCTCGAGCTGGTTGTCGAAGGGCATGCCGGAGAAGTTGTAGATCAGTACGGAAAGCGAGGCCGTGGGGTTCATCACTGCCAGGCTGCCGTCGTGGTAGATCCAGTAGTTGCTGAACAGCGCGGTGAACAGCAGTGGCGCGGTTTCGCCAGCGGCGCGGGCCACGGCCAGCATGACGCCGGTGAGGATCGCCGGAAGGCCGGTGGGCAGAACGATCTTCCAGATGACCTGGGCGCGGGTGCAGCCCATGCCGTAGGCGGCATCCTTCATGATCTTGGGCACCATCTTCATCGACTCTTCGGCGGTGAGCACGACGATCGGCAGCATCAGCACGGCCAGTGCCACGCCGCCCGCCGGAGCCGAGTAGGTACCGGTGGTCATCACCACCAGGGCGTAGGCGAAGACCCCGGCCAGGATGGAGGGCAGGCCGGTGAGCGTCTTGGCGGCAAAGCGCGCGGCGCTCGCCAGCTTGCTGTCCGGCCCCAGTTCAGAAAGGAACACGGCGGCCATGATGCCGACCGGAACGGCGATGGCGGCAGCGATACCGACCATGACGAAGGTGCCGGCCAGCGCGTTGCCGAAGCCGCCGCCCATTTCGAAGCCGGTCGGTGGCAGTTCGGTGAAGACTTCCAGGTTCAGCCGCGCACCGCCGCGGGTGATCAGCATGTAGAGCACGGAGATCAGCGGCACGCTGGCCAGCAGGGCGCCCAGCCAGACCAGCACGGTGAGCACCAGGCTGCGCAGGGCACGGCCCTCGAGCCGACGCTGCAGGCTCGGCAGGGCAGTTACGGTGGGAGTGAGGCTGGTCATTACTTGGACCCCCGCTGGGCGTAGAGCATGATCATGGAGCCGATGACGTTGACGATCAGCGTGATGAACATCAGCACCAGTGCGGCATACATCAGCACTTCAACCTCGTTCGGCCCGGCTTCGGGGAAGTTCAGGGCCAGCAGGGCGGCCAGCGTGTTGGCCGGCGCAAACAGCGAGAGGGTAATGGTGTTCGCGTTGCCGACCAGCATGGCCAGGGCCATGGTTTCACCCAGTGCGCGGCCCAGGCCGAGGACCAGGGAGCCGAAGATGCCGGTGGCGGCGGAGGGCACCATCACCTTGAGGATCGCTTCCCAGTGGGTGGTTCCCAGGCCGTAGGCGGCCTGCTTGGTCTTCATCGGCACGCTGGAAAGCGCGTCCTGCGAGACCGCGGCAATGGTGGGCAGAATCATGATGGCGAGCACCAGAGAGGCGGGCAGCAAGCCTGGCCCGCTCAACGATGTGCCGAAAAAGGGTATCCAGCCGAGCTCGCTGTTCAGCCACGCCGTCAGCGGGCGAATGGCCGGGATCACCACGTAGATCCCCCACAGGCCGTAGACGACGCTGGGGATGGCGGCAAGCAGTTCGACGATGGTACGGAACACCGCCGCCAGCTTGGCGGGGAGGAAATCCTGGGTCAGGAAGATCGCCATGCTGACGCCGAACAGGCCAGCGATGATCAGGGCGATCAGGGCGCTGTAGAGCGTGCCCCAGATGGCCGGCAGAATGCCGTACTTGCCCTGGTTGACGTCCCAGACGGAGCCCAGGAGAACGTCCAGGCCGTGTTTCTCCATGCCCGGAAGCGCCTTGCGGCCCACTTCGAACACCAGGGCGACGACCAGCACCAGAATCAGGACCACACCCAGGCGTGCAATGGCACGGAAGGTCCGGTCAACCAGGAAATCCTTCGCGGAGGGCGGTTGGCAGGCAGAGTCCGGATTAACCGGTACGACGAAAGGTTGGGTCATGGGGAAGTTCCGCAGCAGGGGAAAATCTCATCCGGCGGGGCGCATGGCCCACGCCGGATGAAGACTCGCAGGCGTTACTGGATGTTGGCGGAAGCTTTGCGAACCTGATCGACGACTGCTTGCGGCAGCGGGATGTAGCCCATCGAATCAGCGATCTTCTGCCCTTCGGTCAGGCCGTACTCGACCATTTCACGCATGGCCTTGGCCTTGGCCTTGGCCGGGTTCTCGTTGTGCTTGCGGAAGATCATCCAGGTGTAGGAGGTGATCGGGTAGGACTGGGCACCGTCCGGATCGGGCAGCCAGGCCACCAGGTTTTCCGGGAACTTCACGGCAGCCAGCGCCGCGGCGCCGCTTTCAGCGTTCGGTACGACGTACTGGCCGGCCTTGTTCTGCAGCTCGGCGAAGTCGACCTTGGCCAGTTTGGCGAAGCCGTATTCGATATAGCCGATGGCGCCAGGGGTCTGGCGAACGGTAGCGGTCACGCCATCGTTCTTCGGCGACTTGATGAACTTGTCGCTGGCCGGCCAGTTGACGGTGTTGCCTTCACCCAGGGCAGTCTTGAACTCCGGGTTGATGGTCGACATGTGCTTGGTGAACACAGCGGTAGTGCCGCTGGAGTCGGCGCGCACGACCACGGTGATCGGCAGGGCCGGCAGTTTCAGCTCAGGGTTGGCCGCGACGATCTGCGGGTCGTTCCACTGAGTGATCTTGCCCAGGAAGATGTTGGAGTAAACGTCGCGCGGCAGTTTCAGGCCTTTGGGGCTGCCCGGCAGGTTGTACGCCAGGACGATTTCGCCGGCGGTCATCGGCAGCAGTTGCACGCCTTCGGCCACCTTGGCGATGTCCTCGTCCTTCATGGCCGAGTCACTGGCTGCGAAATCCACGGTCTTGTTGAGGAAATCCTGTACGCCCGCACCGCTGCCCTTGGACTGGTAGTCCACGGTGACGCCAGCGGATTTCTTGCTGAAGTCCTTGAACCAGGTCAGGTAGATCGGAGCGGGGAAGCTGGCGCCAGAGCCGGTCAGGCGGACGCTTTCGTCGGCAAAGGCGACGGAAGTGGCACACATGGACAGCGTTACGGCGATCGCAGCAGATTTCACAAAGCTTTTCATCGAGGGCAATCCTTTTGATATCGGGCTGCCATACTGTGATCGGATCCTGTGAATGTTTTATGACAGCGCGGTGGCAGGCGCTCTGGGTCGGTGGCTTGACTGGCACGTCGCCAGCTTTTTTCGATGCGCGTCAGGTGAATTCGCAGCTGCTGTCCGCCTTGGCTGGCGGCCATTTCAGGGCAGGGGCAGAGGTTCAGGGCAGAGGATCTCCCACCTATTCGATGAGCACGCTGCGCAATAAATAGTTACGGTCACTCGGCAGTGCAGAGGTGGGTGAAGAACACGATGTAGTTCCCGAGTGCGGGAGGTACGGATTGACCAGCCCGACGACGGGCATCAGCCACGCCACATCGAGGATGTCGCGCGCCAGGTAGTAGCGATAATCGAGCAGCGCTGAGCGCTGCAGATTCACCCGATTGCCACCGATGAACTGCCAGAACGACGCCGCCTAAGTCACCCCGCGCTGCCGACGGAAGCGAAACAGGGCGTAGGAACACAGCAGGAAGGCCACGCCGACGCGGCCACTGAGGTCGAAGAGGTCAGCGCTTTGGCTTGTGTCGGGTTCGATAACGAGGATGTTTAGATGTCTACTAAATGCGAATGAGAGCAGCCATGGCAGCGGTGCTTCAGAGAGTCTCAGCAGTGAGTGGTGCGTTCAGCGAAGATGTCCCCTAGGTTCAAGCTAAGATTGGTCGATGAAAGCCCCTACTGCCAAAGAGCAACACGGTTTTTTAGAGCTTGCAGTAAACTCACGAGCGATTGACCGAGCAGCCCAATTAGCAGATTCTTTTGGCTTGATCAGCCAGCATTGATTAATTTTGTATAAGTGGCTGTCGCGATTTAATTATAATTCCTTTCAGGGCAAGCCAATCGGAGAGTCGAGCTACGGTTATATATCGAGCTCCGGTTCCCTTGTAAAGCTCATAAAACTCACCCCAGGCGGAGGTTATTCTATCTTTTGCAATAGTTGCAGATTCTTCGTCATTAAATGTAAGGGCTATTACGCAATCAGATAGCTGAATTGTATTGTCCAAGTGGAGTGCAGAGATAAAGTTAATATTAGGAAGGCCTACTCGGGGTATTAAGATGCTCCAGCCATTGGCTTTTCCTTTGGCATTGCTGGTTGTGTGTGGGAATTGATCTTCTTTCAGTCCGAATGCAAGTTTTTTTAAGTCTGTAGAGTGCAGGAATGGAATGCCATAGCTGTCTGGCTGCATGAGGTGAACAGGTAGACTTCCGCGAATTATATCGGCCTTTATGATGTTCTGTGGGTGAAGGTATAAAGTCGGGGCGGAGGGTTTATGGGTTGGGTGCAATTGAATTGCCGATGCATTAACTCGGGCGCCAAGGAATGTGCAGTTTTTAAGGTCGAGGATTTTTCTAAAAGAGTAAGTTTTCTCTATGATCTCGCGGGCCTGTTGGTCTGTCTCCGAGTAAAGTGAAGACTCAGGAACAATCGCAATTGCACCCATTCGAGGTCGGAATAAATCAAGGCTTCGAAGTAGGTGCGCCATTGATATAGTGGATTTTAATCTTTTCTTTTCATATGTGACGTATGTTGATTTGTTTGGGCCGTGGCTGAATGGTGGGTTCAGTACTAATAGATCTACCGGCATAGGGAGGTCGTTCGAAAAAGAAGCTAACCTATCTTTTCTGCCTAGTAAGTTTGCAACTTTCAAATGCCAGTCAGGCCTTCTTTCGCGGAGTTTGTATATTGCGTCTTTATCTCGATCAATTCCAGCGCACTGCACATTTCCAAAGATATTGCAGGCAGCATCAAGAAGCCTGCCGCTTCCGCACGTTGAGTCCGCAAAGGTGCTAGGGAGCCTAGAGAAATCGGCCATCTCCAGTATCTTTGTTGCAACCCTTTCAGGTGTGTAATACCTGTCGAGATCAGTAGGCATCGAATCTCTCGAAGTTGTATATATGGATCGTCCCTATTCCACTTGTTCTGCCGTCTTTTTTAATCGGGTAGTCGAACATTATCTCAGTAGAGTCTGGATGCTTAAGTGAGAATAGTATTGTGCCGATTGCATGCGGCTTTGTGCCGACTATAGCCATGTAGAAATAGTGGTTAGGATATTCTCTTTTTAATGTGCAAAGTGACTGGTACATTTCAAATGGGCAGCTTGCTCGTGCATACCGTAAGTCAGCGTGAGCTCGATATTCCTCAAGAAATAATCGATTACAGCCCACAGTGTAAGTGGGGTATTCTAGCTGAAATCCAGGGGCGCCGACAATTGGTATGACTTTCGGGGCAGGATCCAGTTGAGAGACTAGGTGTTCTGGCCGGTTTCCTTCAAATCCTAGCGTTGCAATAAACAGGCAGCTTTCTTCGTCGTCGGGTCCTGAAAGTCGGGCAAAACCTGGAAGCGGTGAAAGTCCTTCGAAAGTTAAACTTAAATCAAAGATTCCCGATGAGGCGGGGTTCGGATGTGGGCGATAATTTTCTGGTTCTGCATAGAGAATTCGCGTATGAGTTTTTGTTTCATACGCCTTTTTTAAGACGGGGGCCCAGACGTCATTGGTGAGACCAGTTACATCAATGAGGAGTTTTGGGTGTTTTAGCATTCGCTCAATGGATAGTTCGTCTCTCAGCGATATTTCTTCTTCCGCCTCGCCTTCGTGACAGAATGAAATTGATTCCTTGTTTGTTTTCTTAATCCAGATCACGCGCTTCGGCTGGGACTTTGCAATCTCTCCCCAGAGAGGATGATTCCCTCGGTTTTCCTCAGCATCAGAAGCCGTGATAATTACCTCATCATCATCTATCGAGTTTTCGCTTATTTGAAGAAAGCGCAGTGTGCTTACGGACGGCTGCGGGACTCGACTCATTTTTTATTACCGCTGTCGTAGAATGCCGAAAAAAGAGCTAGTTGCTCTGGGAGTTCATCTTCTGCGGTTTGTGGCCGATCATCCAGAAGAGTGGAAATCACCTTGGATGGCTGAGATTCCAGTACGTTAAGGAGGTGCCCTGCATCTACGGTCATTCTTCTCTTTTTACGATGTGAAATCTCGAAGAAGGCGCTGAATATTCTATGCAGCCTATACTCATCATCCCTAACTTCAAGGTTGCTGGTTGATTTGGTCCTTGGATCTGATTCGAATGCAAGGTGGCCTACTCCCTCTTGGAGTAAGACTCCCAGTTTTTCAATGTCGGCGGCTGTGCCAGATAGCACAAAAGATGTTACTTCAGGTGTCTTGCCATTGGGCTCTCGTGCAAGCTCGAAGAAAACTTTGCCAACCGCAAGTACAAGTCGTTTAAGTTGAACTCCATGGTCAGCCAATCCTTCAAGTTGATTGAGTCGTCGCTTTCCGACTTCTCTTGCGGCTATGGTTTGTGATTTTGCGGATATACGTAAGCGGCCGGAATGCTCTTGGCTTCCCTCAAGTTCGTTTCCTATGGCTGTGTCAATGAGTTCTAAAAAATATCGAATGTTGCCTGCTGCTAATGATAGCAGCGTTCTTTCACCACAGTAGTACTTGCGAATTCTGACGCCCTTGCGGCCTTTGGAAAGCCAGAATAAACTCGCGTAGCCGTAGTTGCCAATTCGGGTTTTCCATTCTGTCTCATTGTCTTTCCACGCCTGTGCAAGTTCGGGAATGGGGGTGCCCTCGCTCTCCTGCCAGAACTTCAGAAAATAGACTTCAGATTTTGGCTTTTTTGAGAAGGTCTCATAGAGAGGTGTGCCTTTCAGTTCGGATAGCACAGCATCAGCTATTCGTTCTGCGCCGAGAAGACTAGCCTCTTCGGTAAGCGAAAGCTCTTCTAGGAAGTCCCTTAGGTTATCTGCTACAGGGGCGCCTTCGCTCGCGGCGTACTTTAATCTAAGTTCAGCTACTGCTTTAGCAAAATAATCAAAACCCTCGTCTGCGATTTCTATTTCTAGACAGTCATCAGGGACCCTTAAAACGTCGTGTCCATCAAGTGTTTGTCTGTTTCTTAATCCGTTTTTTCGAACGCCAATCTTGTAAGATAGGGGGGGTTCGGCGTGCTTTATGTATGTGTTGAGGACCGCTTGTTGATAATCTAGAAGATTTTCGTATTCATCTATACAGCAGAATATAACTCGATCTCCAAGAAGATTAAATTGATCTAATACCTCGCAGAAGGTTCTAAGTGGGGATTCGGCTATTGAGCATATTATTCCTAGATCTTGCGTAGGGTTGTTGACTTGCAATTGTAGCTTTGAGATTCCGGATTTTATCTCAAGCTTCAAGGATGTAAGGTCGTCGGATTTGTTTAGTCCAAGCTCTTGTGAGATCAGATTTATACTGGCTTTTGAGAGTTCTACCCCAAGCTTGTCCTGAAGCCATTGAGCAAGTGTTGCTATTTCTGAGCAGGTTATTAAGTTGAAGTAATGAGCAAACCATTTCCTCCACTGATCCTCTGAGGCTTCAGCTCCGTGGAAAGCTCTCACACGATTTTTATTCATGCGAACAAGAATCCCAAGATAGCTTTGGTCGCCGAAAGTCAAACCATCGGCTTCTAACCTTTCCAGCATGGAGTCGTAGCGTAAAGACTGAAGTGAAGTGGTCTTGCCTGTTCCTCGTCCACCTACAAGAAAGCATGGTCTCATTGCTTCAAGCTTGCTTAGATAAGTGGGTGTCACAAATAAATTCTTAAAGTCGGCCGTCGGCCACTCTGCTCTGTTGTCGCCAAAAAGAAGTCGTAGAAGTGCGACGGATTTAGCTTCGCTCAATTAATGGCTCCCAGTTCTCTATTCCCTTAGACCAAAATATAGGCAGCGTGGCGTCTGGTACCGAATGGTCGAAGCCTAGCAGCAGCCCTCGCTCTTTGTATCCGTACTTTAGGTAGTTTCCTGTTGTCATGTACGGTTCTGATGGCGTGAGTCTCTGTATGTACTTATTGAGAAAAGTCTCCACCATAGGTTGCATTAGAGGGGATTCTTTAAGTATGCCTCTGATGGTGGATTTTTCAGTTAAAATGTGAGCCGAGCATACAGATACATATGGGGCTGTCTGCTGGATATTCTTTAGCCCAAAGTCTGTTACGATCAATGTTATATATATGGCAAGAAAATTAGTTTTGGCTTGTGCGTCTGAGAATGATTTTCCTTGTCGGTCAGGGCTCTTCCATGTGGTAAGGAATTGATCTCCAGAGCCGACGAAGTCATCCACGAATATTATCGTTCCTCCAGTGTAAGCATGTTTAAGTGCTGCGCTGGTATCTAGGACGTATTTTTCTTCTATGTGAAAAACTTGCCTTGCCATACGGCAGACTAAATAGCCAGAGTCTGTAGGGTTTGGCTGCTCACCTTTGACAGGGGTTATTATTGCGGAATTTAGGTCTTTAAATATGTCCTCTGGGGTTCTCTGGAATAGCGCCTTAGGCATTCCATCGCCAAGAGACATATATGAAGAAATCAATAATTTGCAGGTGAGGTCGGAATTGTAAAATGTGAATTTATCTAGTAAAAATGCAGCGGTAGGTCTGTCTGCTGTCTCGAAGTTCTCAAGCCACGCGCGAGGCCGGAGCTTTGGCTCCCGGGCCCAGAGACCTGCAGCTTTGAGCACTTCGCATTTAGCAATCACCTCACTGACATGGGCATCAGAAAGCAAGTCGAGTCTCCTAGCGGTTTAACAGTCCTTGTAGTAGCTGTGTGAGTATGAATTGGTTTCCCAGTGGAGCCAAGTCGGAAAAACTAGGTAGAACAGCTTTACCCTAGAGACTATTCGTTCAATGTGCCCGGGTGGCGATGATAAGGGGCATGCGCGATGGCTTAATTACTACTCGAATGCATGCGTATGGTCTAGCTAGCCTTGACCGTCTTCGACGTACTCAATAACCTCCCGTCGCCACTGTGAAAGCGACAGGGGAGCGGGTTTGGCGACCCGGAACACATAGGCGCGGTAACGCTTCGTAAGACCGTGACGTATTCGCACGTCCACGGTTCTTCGCTATGGCGGGCCGCGCAGGGAGACCTTCGGGTCTGCCGGTTCTATGTGCCGGTTCGCCAACCTTGCGCGGTTCCGCCACCCAATCCGTTTGGCGACGGACGTGGCGGCTTCTCACACATAGGAGCTGTTCCATGGACGACATCTACGTTCCCACCGTATTCCACCGCTACAACCGTTCCCTGCGCGGCGTGTTGATCAACAACCAGCCCTGGTTGGTCGCCCGCGAGCTGGGCTATCTGATCCGCGAGCGGGTCGACGCTTATGTACTTCGAATGGACGAGGACCTCGTTCGCGAGGCGCGCCTGGTGACGGGGAGCGGCGAGGAGGTCGCGCTGCTGGTCAGTGACTATGGCGCCTTCCATGTGCTGAACCGGTTTCGTGATCCGGAGCATCGACAGTTGCGGATGTGGCTCACCGGCCATGTGCTGCCCACCTTGAGGGATCAAGGCAGGCTGGCGGCGGGGCTGCCCAGGCGAATGCAGGCGAAAGGCGAGGGGCGGTCGTTGGCGGTGCTGGATTGGCAGGGGGAGTACTGGGTGCCTATGGGGGAGGTGCCGCGGTTGATGCGTGAGGAGAGGCGTGGGAGATGGTGGCGGCGGGGGTGATGGGTGGTTTGGAGTGGGGGCGCGAGCTCGCTCCTACAAGAGCAAGAGCAGAGCCCCTCACCCTAACCCTCTCCCGCAAGCGGGAGAGGGGACCGTTCGGCGTGAGTCATGCCCTGGCGTTAGTCGAACAGGACTTGATTCGCGGCGGCTGATCAAGAAGTCGGGGGCGTGCCTTCGGCGTTGGCGACCACGGCGTCGATCTGGATCAGTGCGCCTTTGGGTAATGCGCCTACACCCACCGTTCTGCGAGCAGGAACGCCGCCGGGGAAGTAGCTGGCGTACACCTCATCGACGGCGGCGATGTCGTCGATGTTCTTCAGGAAGACGTTGACCTTCACCACATCGGCCAGGGCGTGGTCGATGCTTTCGACGATGGCTTTCAGGTGCTTGAAGCACTGGGCTGCCTGTTCCTTCACGCCGCCGGCCACCAGCTCACCGGTCTTCACGTCCAGCGGCAGCTGGGCGGAGATGTGGTTGTAGTGGGAGAAGGCGACGGTCTGGGTCGAATACGGGCAGCGCGGTGCGGCGTCGGTGTTGTGGGCCTTGATGACGATGCCGTGGCGGTCTTCCACCGCTTGCGGGGGCGTGCCGTCACCGTGGGAGACCACGGCTTCGACCTGCACCAGGGCGTCCAGCGGCAGGGCTTTCGCCTGCACCACGGTGCGTGCCGGGAAGTAGCCCACGGCGCGGGCGATGGCCGAATCGGGGAAGAAGGTGGTGTAGACCTGGTTCACGGCCTCCATGTCGGCGAGGTTCTTGACGAACACGGTGATGCGCACGATGTCATCGAAGGGCACGTCGATGCCTTCCAGAATGTTCTTGATGTTGCGCAGGCACTGTTGGGTCTGTTCCTTGATGCCGCCGGCGACCAGCTTGCCGGTGCGCGGGTCGATGGGCAGTTGGGCGGACAGGTTGTTGTAGTGCGAGAAGGCGACGGACTGGGTGGAGAGCGGGTTCAGCGGCGCATTCTCGGTGCTGCCTTCGACCTTGATCAGGTCGCCAGCCTGCGGGGCGTTGGGGATGGTGCCTTCGCCGCAGGTGATAAGGGCCTCGACCTGCACCTGGGCGCCCAGCGGCAGGGCTGCCACGCCCGCGGTGGTGAGCGTCGGGACATAGTCCGGGAAGAAGGCCGCATGCACTTTGCCCACGGCTTCGGCGTCGGCGATGTTGGTCAGGAAGACGGAGATGCGGACGGTGTCATCGAGCTTGTGGCCGATGCTTTCGATGACGGCCTTGAGGTTCCTGTAGCACTGTTCGGCCTGCTCCTTCACGCCACCGGCCACCAGCTTGCCGCTGCTCGGGTCGATCGGCAGCTGCGCGGACAGGTTGTTGTAGTGGGAGAAGGCGACGGTTTGGGCATAGGGGCCCACGTTTTGCGGGGCCTTGTCGGTGTTGCGGGCGAGAACTGCGTTGTAACCACTCATGGGGTTGCTCCCTGGTGTCTGGGAATCCGTGGGTTGCGTGGCAAAGGCACAGTCCTGTTCGCTATCGGTCGTTGCCACTGTTGGTCAGACGACGGATATCGAACTCGTCGAGAGGTGCGCAGACTATCGGGCCGAAGAGGGGGACCCCTTTGACTTAAGGCAAGGGTAGTGGGGTCTGCTTACCGGGTTGTTTCAATTGGCCATGGGAGGGTGTCGGGATATTGCGAAAGGGATTTCTGAAAGCGGGGTGGTGGTTTTCGTGGAGGTCCGGTGCTAGGGCTTTTCCCTCACCCCAACCCTCTCCCAGAGTGAGAGGGGGCCGTTCGGCGTGGGGCGGGGTGGTGGAGTCAGCCGGGGTGGCCAGCCGTCCGATCAGAAGATGTAATCGGTGGTCAGGAAGCTGGAGTCGCGGTCGCGGATGATCTGGCTGATCAGCGCCTTGTTGGCGTCGGTGAAACGCGTGGCCACCAGCGTGCGGATGGAGAAGGTGCGCAGGGCGTCGTGGACGGAGAGGGTGCCTTCGGCGGAGTTCTTGCGGCCGTTGAAGGGGTAGCTGTCCGGGCCGCGCTGGCACTGGGCGTTGATGTTGATGCGGCCGACCTGGTTGACGAAGGCGTCCACCAGCGGTCCGATCTGTTCGGGATCGTCGCCGAACAGGCTGAGCTGCTGGCCGTAGTCGGACTGCAGGACGTAGTCGATCACTTCGTCCAGCTCGCGGTAGGGCACCACCGGTACCAGCGGGCCGAACTGTTCCTCGTTGTACAGGCGCATGTCGGCGCGCACCGGGCTGAGCAGCGCGGGGTAGAAGAAGCTTTCGCGGCTCTCGCCACCGCCAGCGTTGATGACCTTGGCGCCCTTGGCCAGCGCATCCTGCAGCAGGCCATTGAGGTAGTCGACCTTGCCCGGTTCGGGCAGCGGCGTCAGTGCCACGCCCGGCTCCCACGGCATGCCGGGCTTGAGCTCGGCGAGCTTGGCGCTGAACTTGGCGAGGAAGCTGTCCAGCACGTCTTCGTGGACGAAGAGGATCTTCAGCGCGGTGCAGCGCTGGCCGTTGAAGGAGAGCGCGCCGGTGATGGCTTCGCTGACGGCGTTGTCCAGATCGACGCTGGGCAGGACGATGCCGGGGTTCTTGGCGTCCAGGCCCAGGGCGGCGCGCAGGCGGTGCGGGCGCGGGTGGAGCTTCTTCAGGTCGGCGGCGCCGGAGTGGGTGCCGATGAAGGCGAAGACGTCGACCTTGCCGCTGGCCATGAGCGCGCTGACGGTCTCGCGGCCGCGCCCGTAGATGACGTTGATGACGCCCGGCGGGAAGCTGTCGCGGAAGGCTTCGAGCAGCGGGCGGATCAGCAGCACGCCGAACTTGGCGGGCTTGAAGACCACGGTGTTGCCCATGATCAGCGCCGGGATCAGGGTGGTGAAGGTTTCGTTCAGCGGGTAGTTGTACGGGCCCATGCACAGCGCGACTCCCAGCGGTACGCGGCGAATCTGCCCGAGGGTGCCCTGTTCCAGCTCGAAGCGGCTGGAGCGACGGTCCAGTTCCTTGAGCGCCTGGATGGTGTCGACGATGTAGTCGCAGGTGCGGTCGAATTCCTTCTCCGAGTCCTTGAGGTTCTTGCCGATCTCCCACATCAGCAGCTTGACCACCGCGCTGCGCTGCTCGCGCATGCGGGCGAGGAAGCGCTCGACGTGGGCGATGCGCTCGGCCACGCGCAGGTTGGGCCAGGCGCCCTGGCCGTTGTCGTAGGCGGCCACGGCGGCGTCCAGCGCGGCGAGGGCGGCGTCGGCGTCCAGCAGCGGCGTGCTGCCGAGGATCACCTGTTCGTCGCCTTCATCGGTGGCAAGGAAGATCGGGCTGCGTACCGGGGCGAGCGGGCCGTTCCAGCGGCGCAGTTCGCCGTTGACCAGGTACTCGCGCTGTTCGACCGGCGCGTCGGGGCGCCAGGTGTCGGGGATGTCGGCAAGGCGTGGGAACAGATGGTCGAGCTTGCTGGTATCGGGCATGACTCATCCCTCGGGGGAAGGTGGGCGACTGGTCTGTGTGGGGCGCATGACCGTTCGCGGTCATGCGCCGATGTCCTCATGTGCGGTGATGGCGGATAACGCGTGCCGCGTTATGCGCCCTACGAACGACAGGAGCTGCAGGGAGCCTCGTTCGTAGGATGGGTGGAGCGTAGCGATATTCATGCTGATGACGCATGGGGCTGATGGGTATCGCTGCGCTCCACACCATCCTACGGGAGCCCTGGTGGGCTTCGTGCGGAGGGCGGTATCGCGCAGCGATGCCCATCGATTGCGTCAGACGAACATCGACAACAGCAGGATGAACAGCAGGCCGACCACCGAGAGGATGGTCTCCATCGCCGTCCAGGTCTTGAAGGTCTCCATCACGCTCATGTTGAAGTACTGCTTCACCAGCCAGAAGCCGGCGTCGTTGACGTGGGAGAGGATCAGCGAGCCGGCGCCGGTGGCGAGTACCAGCAGCTCGCGGTTGACGCCGGGGATCAGGTCGATGACCGGCACCACGATGCCCGCGCCGGTGATGGTGGCGACGGTGGCGGAGCCGGTGGCGATGCGGATCACCGCGGCCACCAGCCAGGCCAGGAGGATCGGCGAGATCTGCGCTTGCACCGCCATGTGGCCGATCACGTCGCCCACGCCGCTGGCCACCAGCATCTGTTTGAAGCCGCCGCCGGCGCCGATGATCATCACGATCGCTGCGGTGGGCGCGAGGCTCTGGTCGAGCAGCTTGAGAATCTTCTTCGAGTCGAATCCGCGGGCGTGGCCGAAGGTGTAGAGCGCCAGCAGCAGGGCCAGCAGCAGGGCGGTGATCGGGTGGCCGATCATGTCCAGCCAGGCGCGGATCACGTGGCCGTCGGCAAGCATGACGTCGGCGAAGGTCTTCAGCAGCATCAGGAACACCGGCAGCAGCACGGTGAGCAGGGTGACGCCGAAGCTGGGCAGGTTGCTGGTGTCCGGCTCGTGGGCGATCTGCGCCACCAGCTCTTCATTGGGCTGGCCGGGAATGTACTGGGCGATGAACTTGCCGAAGATCGGGCCGGCGATGGCCGCGGTGGGCAGCGCGACCAGCAGGCCGTAGAAGATGGTCTTGCCGATGTCGGCGCCGAACACGCCGATGGCCAGCAGCGGGCCCGGGTGCGGCGGCACCAGGCCGTGCACGGCGGAGAGGCCGGCGAGCAGCGGGATGCCGATCTTGATCAGCGACACACCGCTGCGCCGGGCGACGATGAACACCAGCGGCACCAGCAGGATGAAGCCGATCTCGAAGAACAGCGGGATGCCGACCAGGAAGGCGGCGAGCATCATCGCCCAGTGCACGCGCTCCTTGCCGAACGCGCGGATCAGTGTGCGGGCGATCTGATCGGCGCCGCCGGACTCGGCCATCATCTTGCCGAGCATGGTGCCCAGGGCAAGGATGATGCCGACGAAACCGAGCACGCCGCCGAAGCCGTCCTGGAAGGATTTGACGATGGTTGCCACGGGCATGCCGGAGGTCAGGCCGAGGAAGCCGGCGGCGATGATCAGGGCAACGAACGGGTGGATCTTGAAGCGGGTGATCAGCAGGATCAGACCGATGATGGTGACCACCGCATCCAGCAGCAGATAGGTGTCGTGGGGCATGCCGAGCATGGGGCTCTCCTGTTGTTGTCGTTGTATGCCGGAGCGGCTGTTCTTTTTCAGTTGGGTTGAGATAGCGCTATCTTTCGATGGCAGGCGCTATCGGGTCAGTCGTTGGAGTGCTGTCGCCACCACAGGTGTGCGGCTTCCGCCAGTTCGTCGAGTGGGCGGGTAGCGTCCAGGCGCAGGGTCAGCGGTTCGCGGGTCGGCACTTCGAGGGCGGCGAACTGGCTGTCGATCAGGCTGGCCGGCATGAAGTGGCCGGGGCGGGTGGCGACGCGCTGGGCGGCGGTTCCCGGGGTCAGCTCCAGGAACACCACGCCCAGGCCGGGCACGGCGCGGCGCAGGCGTTCGCGGTAGATGAGCTTGAGCGCGGAGCAGGTCAGCACCGGGCGCTGGCCGGCGGCGATGGCCTGCTGCAACTGGGCGGCGAGAGTATCGAGCCAGCCGGCGCGGTCCTCGTCGGTCAGCGGGATGCCGGCGCTCATCTTCTGGATGTTGGCTTCGGGATGGAAGGAGTCGCCTTCGATGGCGAACGCGCCGCTGCGCAGGCACAGGGCCTCGCTGACGCTGGACTTGCCGCATCCGGCGACACCCATGATGAGCACGGCGTCGATGGCAGTGGACATGCAGGGCCTCATTGTGGAGACAGCGCTATCTTGGGTGGGCGTAACGAAAAGCATCGGGCTGCCTCCGTATTCTTGTCATTCTAGTCGGTCTGTCTCGGCGCTTTCGGCGGAACTGCTCAAACAAGCAGGCGCCGGCGGGCGAGGGGCCAGCGGGAGCTGGTCTCAGGCAATTGCCCTGGTCGCGAGACAGCGCTACCTTAGTGCCTCGATTTTTGTTTGGCAAGCCGCCCGATGACCGCCCAGAAGAACGATAAGAAGAACGACAGGAACTCCCGCACCACCGGTAAACCCACCCTCAATGACGTAGCGCGCCGCGCTGGCGTCAGCCCGATTACCGCTTCGCGCGCCCTGCGTGGCGTGAGCACGGTGGCCGAGTCGCTGGTGGAAAAGGTCCGGCAGGCGGCCAGCGAACTGGGCTACGTGGCCAACCCCGCGGCACGTGCACTGGCGTCCAAGCAGAGCCACAACATCGTGGTGCTGGTGCCGTCGCTGGCGAACCAGCTGTTCATCGAAACCCTCGAAGCCATCCACGCGGTGATGCATCCGCGCGGCCTCGAAGTGCTGATCGGCAACTACCACTACTCCCGCGACGAAGAAGAGAACCTGCTGCGCAACTACCTTGCGTACCAGCCGCGCGGCCTGCTGCTGACCGGCTTCGACCGCACCGAAAGCGCCCGGCGGATGATCGAGGCCAGCGGCATACCGGCGGTCTACATGATGGACCTGGACCCCGGCGCGGGGCTGCATTGCGTGGGCTTCTCGCAGATTCGTGCGGGGGAAGCGGCGGCCAGACACCTGCTCAAGAGTGGGCGCAAGCGCCTGGCCTATATCGGTGCGCAACTGGACCAGCGCACCCTGCTGCGCGGCGAGGGCTATCGCCGCGCGCTACAGCAAGCCGGCTGCTACGACCCGGCGCTGGAAATCCTCACGCCGCGCCCGTCCTCGGTGGGCCTGGGCGGCGAGCTGTTCCGCCAGTTGCTCGCTGCGCAGCCGCAGGTGGAAGGCATCTTCTTCGGCAACGACGACCTGGCCCACGGCGCCTTGCTGGAAGCCATGCGCCACGGCATCCGCATCCCCGAACAGGTAGCGGTGCTGGGCTTCAACGACCTGCCCAGCTCGGAATTCATGGTCCCGCGCCTCTCCAGCATCCGCACCCCGCGCAAGGCCATCGGCAGCCACGCCGCCGAGCGCCTGCTGGACCTGATCAGCGACAAGCCGGTGAGCGAACCGGTGCTGGACCTGGGGTTCGAGTTGATGGTGCGGGAGAGCAGCTGACACCCTACGCAGCTGTGAACCTCGTGCGTAGGATGGTGTGGAGCGTAGCGATACCCATCGTTTCGGCGCGCCTACTGCATGGGTATCGCTCCGCTCCACCCATCCTACGAAGGCGCTCCCTGAAAAACCTTCTGCGCATAAAAAAGCCCGCAGGAGCTGCGGGCATCAGTGCGGAGGCAAACTTTCAGTTACTCAGTACGCATCGCTCATCCCATCGGTGATGGCGATGCCCTGCTTGCGCATTTCCTGGATCAGTCCTGCGCGGGTGCCAGGCAGGTTCATCAGGGCCTGGTAACGCGTGGCTTTGACTTCCTCGGCGGTGTACGGCTTGAACTGCGCGGGCATGCTGTCGCCGGCCATGCCGTCCTTGCGCAGCAGCCAGTTGAGCAGGTCGGCCAGTTGCGCGTCGTTCAGCGCGGACTGGGACATGCCCGGCACGCGCACGAGGAATTGCCGGCCGCCATCCACCTTCAGGAAGTTGCCGACGAAGCCGTGCAGGCGCGGCGTGTCGTTGGCCTTGCTGCCGCTGCCTTCGGTGAGATGGCAGCCGGCGCATTGCAGTTGGTAGTTGGTGGCCGGGGTGTAGCTCTGCTGGGAGATCGGCTTCTGCACCTCCTCGTTGCCGGGCGCCGGCCGCTGGTGCGGATCGGGGATCGCACGGGCCTGAGCGATGGGGGCGACCAGGCTGCAGAGCAGGGCGCCGACAACGAGACTGCGCATGGGCTTCTCTCCCGACTTCAGACCGCGACGCCGCGGATGATGGTGACGGTGCAGTTGTAAATGCGCGATTCTGCGCCCAGGCACCAGTTGACGTCGTTGTTGTTGAACGGACGGTACAGCGGCTCCTCGCTCTCGTTGCGGGTACAGGCGCACTGGGAGCAGCTGTGCTTACCGCAGCAGTCGTTGTAGGAAATGATGTAGTCCTTGCCGTCTGCCGGGTTGCGGCAGGTGCCGATCCAGGTCACCTGGGAGGCATCGGTGCCGGGCGGGCAGGAGGTGGCGGTGCCGCCGCAGCAGGAGCAGAGGAAGCCGTCGATGGAGCAGTAGCGCCAGTAGTCGCAGCTGTTCGGGTCACCCGGATCGCCAGCCTTGGGCGCCTCGGCGGCCAGGGCCTTGGAGGTGCGGTCGATCGGCAGGATGATCGGCAGGGCGGCGCCGGCCACCAGCAGAGAGCCGAAGCGGCCCAGCAGCTTGCGCCGCGAGGTGACGTTGGCCACCTGGCGGGAGGAGCGCTCGAACAGGTTGTCGAGGAATTTCATTCTTGTTCTCTCCGTGATCAGTGGCTGTGGCCGTGGCTGGCGTCGTGGGTGTGCACGCCGTTGTGGCTGTGGCCATTCATGTACTGCTGCAGGGTGGCGCTGCCCAGGTGCTCGACTTCGAACAGGCTGTCCAGGTGCTCACGGGAGTTGACCAGGCCCTTGGCGCGCAGGATGCCCTTGCTGTCGATCAGCGCGGCGTAGGGCAGCTTGCCGATCTGGTAGGTCATGCCGACTTCCGGGCCGACCACGTAGGCGGATTTCTCCAGGCCGTGCTCGGCGATCAGCACCTGCTGGGCGGCCATGTCGCCGTCGCTGACGTAGATCACTTCCAGCTCGCCAGCCTTGTCCTTGGCGATGGACTTGATGGCCGGCAGCAGCGATTTGCAGATCGGGCAGGTCGGCGAGAGGAAGAACAGCAGCTGGCCGCGTTCGCCTTCGTAGCCGAAGTTGACCGGACGACCGTGACGGTCGGCGGCGGTGACTTTCGGCGCGGGTTCGTTGACCGCCACGCCCTTGTCGACCATCAGCGCGCCGGCCGGCGCGATGCGGCCATGAAGGACGCCGATCTGGCGCACCAGCGCCATGACGGTGAAGGCGAGGGCGATGAGCAGCACCCAGAGAAGAATGTTGGAAACGATCAGACCTTCCATTTGTTCACCTTCCGATGAGTTTGAGCAGGCGAGGATGATTGGCCAGCAGGCCATCGGCCGCGGCATACAGGAGCAGGGCGACAGCGCTGGCGGCGAGGATCACGAAGGCGTCGAACACGCCCATCTCGCGGGCCTGCGGGATGCTGGCGGCGACCAGGGCGAGCGCGGCGATGATCGCGTTGCGCAGCAGCAGCACCGGGCGCAGCGGTTGCATCTGGCCGGGGCCGGAGCAGCCGCAGTCGATGTCGCGGCGCCCGCGCCAGAGGTTGATGCCGATGGCGCCGGCATAGAACAGGATCAGCGCCGTGGCGGCCAGGGCCGCGACGTGGCGGCTTGCCGGCACCAGCAGGGCGAAGGCGATGACGCCCTCGACCACTGGCAGCACGCGGGCCACCGGGCCGACCAGCGAAGCTGGCAGCAGGCCGTAGTCTTCGACCTGGCGGGCGAAGCGCAGCGGCGCGCGCAGCTTGTGGCTGGCGGCGCTGGCAAGCAGCACCGCAACGGCCACCGCACTGGCGATGATCAGGATCGGATCGGAAAACATATCCGTACCTCTCGATGATGACTTTCGAAAAAAGGCTTAGTGGCTCAGGACCAGGATCGGCGTCTTGGCGATCTTGTCCATGGCGCCGTTGTACTTGCCGGTCTTCAGGTCGAAGATCTGCAGGCCGCCTTCGATGTCGGTGCCCAGCAGCAGCGGCTTGTCATCGGTGGTGGCGTGCAGGCTCCAAACCGGCTTGGGCGCTTCCAGGGTGCCGATCTTCTTCTGCGTCTTCAGGTCGTAGACCCAGATGAACGGGCTCGGGTCTTCCCATTTGCCGGCGCTGTGCTCTTCATGCATCAGCACGTACATGCGGTTCAGCTTGGGCGCTACGGCCATCAGCTGCCAGCCGCCGGTGCCCCAGCCTTTCTTGCGCTCTTCGTCGGTGGTCAGCGACCAGCTCGGCAGCATCTTCGGCTTGTCGCCGGAGACGTCTACCGGCTTGACCACGCCGTCGGTGGTGACGAAGAAGTAGGTCTCGCCTACGGCCAGGCCGCGTTCGTTGAGCTTCTCCTTGTTCGGATCGAAGAACGGCGTCTGGCTGCGGCCGACTTCCTTGCCGTCGTCACCGATTTTGGTGATCTGCAGCTGGCCGTCACCGCACAGCGAGGCGAAGGCGCGCTTGCCCACCGGGTAGTTGAGTACGCAGCCGCTGATGGCGATTTCGCTGGCGACCTTCTTCTCCTGGGTGTCGACCACGGTGACCGAGGTGGACGGAGTGAAGTTGTAGATGTAGACGAAGCGGTCGTCGGAGCTCGAGCCCAGGGCGTACTTCTGGGTGAGGATCGAGGCGCGCTTGGCGGGGATTTCCACTTCCCACTTCGGACGCAGGTTCGAGGTGTCCCAGGCGGTCAGCACGTCGGTGCGCACGCCGCGGGTGCCACGGGAGTAGAAGGTGTCGGCGGAGTACAGGGTCTTGGCGTCGTGGCTCAGGGTCGACGGAGCGACGAAGCCGGTGCTGACCATGCCGAGCATCTTCTTCTGCTCGGGGTCGACCACGGTGACGCGGCCGGCGATGAAGTTCTCGAACTCCACGTCGACGATATAGGCGCGGTGCGGCGAGGGCGGGAACGGCAGGACGGTCTCACCGATGCTCTCGGTGGGCAGCTCGGCGTGGGCCGCGCCCATCGCGAGGCACGTAGCCAGCGCGAGGACCGATGGAGCGAGGAACCTGGCGACGCTCATTGGCGGGTACTCCCTTTTTCTTGTTGGCGGGCAATTCATGGCTATGGGCCATCTGCCGGTGACGCACAGAAGGCGGAACATTGAGGAGAGTCTGCCTGTGTCGGTCTGGGCCGGACTTGTTGTCCGTGCCATTTCCTTGTCTGGGGGTGACAGGGTGTCGCAGGGAGAAAGTGCAGTGTGGAGCAGGGCGTTGCGCGGGTAAATCCGCCAAGCGGTAGCGATCTGGATCAAGGCTTCGTCAGCTTTTGGTGCGAAAAAGCTGCATCGTGCCCCGAAAATCCGCACAATGCACATTTGAGCTATCTTGAAACGCCGTTACACCCACCGGAAGTGTGCATTGTGAACAGTTCACAATGTTCGACATGCTCAAAATTTCCGCGTCGTTCCTGATTGGCTTTTCCGGCCCGCTATTTGCGTTGGCCGGGAGTCCTCAACCAATCCTCGCGGAGATCCCCCTTAAATGAGTTCCCCCAGTGAATTCCCCCTGAGCGCGACGCCCAGGGACGGGCGCAAAGGCCTGCTGCCCATCGCCATGGTCCTGTTCAGCTTCACCTTCTTCACCGGCACCATGTTCGCCGGCGGCAAGATCGGCATGGCCTTCGACTTCGTCGACATGCTCTGGGTCGCCTTCATCGGCAACGTGCTGCTGGCCGTCTACGCCGCCGCCCTGGGCCTGATCGCCTCGCGCAGCGGCCTGAACACGGTGCTGATGGGCCGCTTCTGCTTCGGTGAGCGCGGCAGCAAGCTGTCCGACTTCCTCCTCGGCTTCGCCGAACTGGGCTGGTACGCCTGGGGCACCGCCACCGTGGCCATCGTGCTGGTGAAGATGCTGTCGCTGCCGGAATGGCTGAACATTCCGCTGATGGTGGTGTTCGGCCTGCTGTTCTCGATCACCGCGATCATCGGTTTCAAGGGCCTGGACATCATGTCCCGCGTCTCGGTGCCGCTGATGTTCATCCTGCTGGTGGCGTCGATGGTCATCGCCACCAACCACGCCGGCGGCTGGAGCGGCCTGCTGGCCAAGGAACCGAGCCAGACCCTGACCTTCTCCGCCGCCGTCACCATGGTCTTCGGCACCTTCGCCAGCGGCGCGACCCAGGCCACCAACTGGACGCGCATGGCCCGCAGCGGGCGCATCGCGGTGATCGCCAGCGTGGTCGCCTTCCTCATCGGCAACGGCTTGATGATCGTCGCCGGCGCCTGGTGCGCGATCGTTTACCAGAACGCCGACATCGTCGAAGTGATGGTGCTGCAGGGTCTGTCCTTCGCCGCGGTGATCATGCTCTGCCTGAACCTGTGGACCATCCAGGGCCCGACCATCTACAACGTCTCTGCCGCCGCCTGCCACCTGGTGCGCAGCGAGCGTCGCCGGACCATGACCCTGGTGGCCGCCGGCATCGGCATCATCCTCGCCATCGGCGGCATGTACGAATGGCTGATCCCGTTCCTGGTGCTGCTGGGCTCGATCATCCCGCCGCTGGGTGGCGTGATCATGGCCGACTACTGGTATCGCAACCGTGGCGAATAC
This sequence comes from Pseudomonas nitroreducens, assembly GCF_014204515.1. Lineage (GTDB taxonomy): Bacteria > Pseudomonadota > Gammaproteobacteria > Pseudomonadales > Pseudomonadaceae > Pseudomonas > Pseudomonas nitritireducens_A. Next base: position 100,178 of record NZ_JACHLI010000006.1, read on the forward strand.
CCGGCGCTGGTGGGCAGCCACATCCCGGCGTTCAACGTGACGGGCCTGGTGTCTTACGCGGTGGGCGCCGGCCTGGCCTACGCCTCGCCGTGGATCGCGCCGCTGGTGGGCATCGCCGCTTCGGCCATCTGCTACATCGTCCTCACCGAAGTCACCCGCGCCCGCGCGCCGGTGGCCGAGCCGCGCGCTTGAGCCTGAGCGTCGAGGAAATCCTCCGCCTGCCGGGGCTGGAAAGCCTCACGCTGCGGGCCGGCGCGCGCAACGTGCATCGCAGCGTGCGCTGGTCCTATGTGGCGGAGAACGTCGGCATCGCCGACTGGGTAATGGGTGGCGAACTGGTGTTCGTCACCGGCATCAACCACAGCCGTGACGAGGCCAACCTGCTGCAGCTGGTGCGCGAAGGCGTCGCCAGCGGCATCGCCGGCATCGTCATCCTCACCGGTGACGAGTTCATCCAGCGCATTCCGCGATCCGTGGTACTGCTGGCCGAAGCCGAAGGGCTGCCGCTGATCGAGCAGCCCTACGCGCTGAAGATGGTCATCGTCACCCACCTGATCGGCACGGCACTGGTGCAGATGACCCAGGTGAAGACCTCGCGCCGCGACATCCTCGGCCAGTTGCTCAGCGGCGACTTCCCCAGCCTGGAGATCGTCCGTCGTCGCGCGCAGCACCTGGAGTTGCCGCTGGAAGCCCCGCGCCGCCTGGTGGCGTTGCGGCTGTCGGGTGTCGATACGCTGTTCCAGCAGCACGAACCGGAAGAGGCCGAGCGCGCTCTGCAGCAGACCCGCCAGCGCCTGCTCGACCATCTGGAGAACTGGCAGCAGGAGCGCCCCGAGCGCCTGCCGGTGGTGATCCAGGGCGACCTGTTCGTCCTCCTGCTGACGGATGTCGAGCGCGCCGAGCTGCACGCCCTGGCGGCCGAACTGCAACAGGAACTGGCGCCGCTGCGCGCCTACCTTGGGCTTTCCGCCCGTGCCGAATCCTGCGCCGAATTCCCCCGCGCGCTGCTCGAAGCGCGCCAGGCGCTGGATGTCGCCGAAGGCATGCAGGCACCGGGCGGCTTCTGTGACTACCGTGAACTGGGCGTGCTGCGCCTGCTGCGGGCGATTCCCGATCGCGCGGTGGTCGAGCAGTTCGTCAAGGACACCCTCGGCCCGCTCAACGACGTGGGCCGCAAGCAGCCGCACCTGCTGATCGAGACGCTCGACGCGCTGGTCCAGGAAGGCGGCAACGCGCTCAAGGCGGCACAGCGCCTGGGCATCCATCGCAACACCCTGAACCAGCGGATCGCGCGCATCGAGGCCCTCAGTGGCCAGTCCCTGGACGACGCGCAATTCCGCCTGAATACCTCCGTGGCGCTGCTCATCTGGCGCATGTCCGCTGCGCCGCGCCACGAATAGCCTGAAGAGGACCTCCGAGCCCATGAAAATCATCAACGCCTCCCTGCGCAAGCAGACCGGCCTGTTCACCATCCGCTGCGAAGGCGACGTCATCGCCGAAGTCATCCAGCAAGCCGGCAGCGTCACTGCCAGCGGTGACGACATCGACGCCCGCGGCAACCTGGCCATCGCCCCGCTGGTGGAACCGCACATCCACCTCGATGCCACCCTGACCGCCGGCGAGCCGGAATGGAACATGAGTGGCACGCTGTTCGAGGGCATCGAGCGCTGGGCCCAGCGCAAGGAAACCATCACCCATGAGGACACCAAGTCCCGCGCCCACACCACCATCCGCATGCTGGCCGCCCACGGCATCCAGCACGTGCGCACCCACGTCGACGTGACCGATCCGACCCTGGCCGCGCTCAAGGCCATGGTCGAGGTACGTGAAGAGGCGCGGCACCTGGTGGACCTGCAGATCGTTGCCTTCCCACAGGAGGGCATCGAGTCCTACGAAGGCGGTCGCGAGCTGATGGAAGAGGCGATCCGCCTGGGCGCGGACGTGGTCGGCGGCATCCCGCACTTCGAGAACACCCGCGAGCAGGGCGTCAGCTCGATCAAGTTCCTGATGGACCTGGCCGAGCGCACCGGCTGCCTGGTGGACGTGCACTGCGACGAGACCGACGATCCGAACTCGCGCTTCCTCGAAGTGCTCGCCGAAGAGGCCCGCGTGCGCGGCATGGGCGGTCGTGTCACCGCCAGCCACACCACGGCCATGGGTTCCTACGACAACGCCTACTGCTCCAAGCTGTTCCGCCTGCTCAAGCGCTCGGGCATCAACTTTGTCTCCTGCCCGACCGAGAGCATTCACCTGCAGGGCCGCTTCGACACCTTCCCAAAACGCCGTGGCGTGACCCGCGTCGCCGAGATCGACCGCGCCGGCATGAACGTCTGCTTCGGCCAGGACTCGATCAAGGACCCGTGGTACCCACTGGGCAACGGCAACATCCTGCGCGTGCTGGATGCCGGCCTGCACATCTGCCACATGATGGGCTTCGACGACCTGCAACGCGCCCTGGACCTGGTCACCGACAACAGCGCCCGAGCGCTGAACCTCGGTGCGCGCTACGGCATCGCTGCCGGCCGTCCGGCCAACCTGCTGGTGCTGGGGGTGGAGAGTGATTACGAGGCGGTGCGCCAGCAGACCAAGGCGCTGTACTCGATCCGCAATGGCCGCGTGCTGATGAAGCGTGAGCCGGAGCAGGTGGAGCTGGTCGAGGGCTGATTTCCAAAAGCGGGACGGTGCATAACGTCAAACGTTATGCACCCAAGGAGTCCGACGATTTTCTCCGGTGGCGTAGGAGCGGACCTTGTCCGCGAAATCCCGCGCGGCGTACGCCGGTATTTCCCACTACGAGCAACCGTCAGCGCCATCTGTAGGACCGAGGGGGACGCCCAGTTCTTGCTCGCGAACCGCCTGGCAGGTTTGTGAACTTCCTGGAGCGGTGGACCTTATCCGCGACGCCCTTGGGTGGGTGTGTATGCGCCGCTTCGGCGCGCGCGCGGGCTCTGTGTTTCGCCCCCTCGGGCGAGTTACTTTCTCAAACGCCAGAAAGTAACCAAAGGGCCTGCCCCTGCCATCCGGCTTTTCGCTTCGCGAGAAGTACCCTCGGCTCCTCGCAGTCCCAGGGGCCCGCGTTGACGGGCCATCCCTGGCCCGACAACGCTCTCGCGACATCCATGTCGCTCAACCCCTGGAACTCCGATCACCTTCGGCCTCCTGAAAGGGGCACTTCGGCGCGTGCGGATGTTTCGCTGGAAGACATCAAAAGCAGGAGCAGGAGCAGGAGCAGGAGCATGAGCATGAGCATGAGCATGAGCATGAGCATGAGCATGAGCATGAGCATGAGCATGAGCATGAGCATGAGCATGAGCATGAGCCTACGGCAACCTGCGAACGTAGGGCGTATAACCCGGCACGGGTTATACGCCGCCTGCCTCACGGCGGATAACGCTGGCGCGTTATGCGCCCTACGAGGTCAAGACTTTCCCGGTGGCGTAGGAGCGGACCTTGTCCGCGAAATCCCGCGCGGCGTACGCCGGTATTTCCCATTGCGAGCAACCGTCAACGCCATCTGTAGGATCGAGGGGGACGCCCAGTCCTTGCTCGCGAATCGACACCCGACGGAAATCGCTGGCTGACCCATTGCGGGGCAGGCAATCCTGCTGGCTGGACAGGCTCAGCGCCAGATGGCGGCGAGCCTGCTCAGGCCGTCATCACCCCAGGTCTTCTTCCAGCGCCAGCAGTTCCTCGACGCGCTGGCGGCGGCGGATCAGCCTGGCGTCGGCGCCTTCGAGCAGCACCTCGGCGATCAGCGGGCGGCTGTTGTAGTTCGACGACATCGACGCGCCATAGGCGCCGGTGTCTTCGATCAGCAGCAGGTCGCCGACCTGGGAGCGCGGCAGGGCGCGGGGGATGACCACGCCGCCATCGCCCTGGGTGAACACGTCACCGGACTCGCACAGCGGGCCGGCCACCACGGTATCGATCACCTCGCGGCTGGCCACGTCGCCGGCCAGTACGCGGATGCCGTGGTAGCTGCCGTACATGGACGGGCGCATCAGCTCGTTGAAGCCGGCGTCCACCAGCACGAAGTGGTTGCGACCGGCGTCCTTGGTGGCGCGCACCTCGCTGAGCAGGCAGCCGGACTGGGCGACCAGGTAGCGGCCCGGCTCGATCTCCAGGTGCAGCTTGTGCCCTACCACGGTCTCGGCGGCCTTGCGCGCCTGGTCCCACAGCTGGAAGTAATGCGCGGTGTCGACTTCCGGATCACCGGCGCGGTAGGGGATGGACAGGCCGCCGCCGGCGGAGATGCCGGACAGGTCGTGGCCGGCGTCCTTCACCTGCTGCACCAGGCCGAGCATGGCTTCGCCGACCTGGGCCAGGTGGCCGTAGTCGACGCCCGAACCGATGTGCATGTGCAGGCCGACCAGGCGCAGGCCGCGCTCGCGGATCACGTCCAGCGCAGCGCGCAGGTCGCTGTGCCAGATGCCGTGCTTGGAGTGCTCGCCGCCGGTGTTGGTCTTGTTGCTGTGGCCGTGGCCGAAACCGGGGTTGATGCGCAGCCAGACCGGGTGGCCGGGGGCGACTTCGCCCAGCTGGCGGAGCATGTCGATGGAGCCGGCATTCACCGGGATGCCGTGCTCGACCACGGTTTCCAGGGTGGCGCGGTCCAGCAGGTCGGCGGTGAAGACAATCTCGGATTCATCCTCGCGGCACGAGTAGCCGGCAGCCAGGGCGCGCAGCAGTTCGCCCTGGGACACCGCGTCGACCTTCACCCCCTGTTCGCGCATCAGGCGCAGGATGTGCAGGTTGGAGCAGGCCTTCTGGGCGAAGCGGATGATGTCGAAGCTCTTCAGGCGCTCGATCTGGCCGCGGATGGTGGCTGCGTCGTAGATCCACAGCGGGGTGCCGAATTGCAGGGCGAGCTGTTCGGCGCGGGGCAGGGCGAGGAAAGTCATGAATGGGCTCCAAAGGTAGATGGCGCTAGTCTACCGGGCCTTTTCTCAACTGAATAATGCCGCTTGTTATCGGGTCAATTCAATTTTGATATAGGGTGCAGCCGACGCCGGCTTCGCGCAGGCGCTGCACCAGCACGCCAGCTTCTGCCTGGAGCGCCGCGACGAAACGCTCGCGCAGCGGGGTGGCGGGGCGGTACAGCGGTTTCGCCACGCTGACCTGGAACGGTAGCGAGAAGGCCAGCGGCCGCAGCTGGATGCCCTGGCCCTGGAACATCAGCGCGGTGATCGGGTTGACCACGGCCAGGCCCAGGCCGGCGCGGACCATGCTGCACACCGAGACGGCGCTGTGGGTCTCCACCTGCATCTGCCGCTGCACGCCGGCACCGAGGAATACGGCGTCGATCAGGTGCCGGTAGCGGTCGCTGGTGGCCAGGCTGACGAAGGGCTGGCCGGCGAAATCCGCCGCCTCCAGGCGCTCGCGGGCCAGCAGTGGATGGCCGTCCGCGAGGATGCATACCTCGTCCACCGCCAGCAGCGGCTGCAGCTCGGTGCCGCGCGGGGCGTCGTCGTTCTCGATCAGGCCGATATCGTGGTGCTGGGCGCTGAGGGCTTCCTCCAGGTGCGGCGACTCCAGCGCCGCCACCTCCAGGCTGATGGCCGGGTTCTCCCGGCTGAAGCGCTTGCAGGCATCGGGCAGCAGCGCCTGGGACAGCGCCGGCAGGCAGCCGATGGAGAACTTGCCCGCGGCGAACTGCCCGAGGCTGCCGGCGAAGGCAACGATACGGTCCAGCCCGCTGAAGGAGCGCTCCACTTCCTCGAACAGCATCAGCGCCCGTGCCGTCGGCGCCAGGCGCCCGCGTTCGCGCAGGAACAGCTCGAAGCCGACCAGTTGCTCCAGCCGCGCCAGCTCGCGGCTGACCGTGGGCTGGCTGGTGTGCAGGAATGCCGCCGCGCGGGTGACGCTGCCGGTGGTCATCACCGCGCGGAAGACTTCGATGTGGCGGAGGGTGATCATGCTCGGGGTCGCAGAGGGGAATGGCGGCAGCGTAAGGCGTCCGCGCAGTGTTTCGCAAATCGGCCGGGGTTGTGTAGTGTCGGGCGGTCATGCAAAGGAGCGACAAGGCTGATGGAAGGCGAACAATCCATTCCCGGCGAACCCGGATTCGTACGGCTGGCTTGCTGGGTGCTGTTGGGCGCCGTGCTGGCCCTGGCGCTGAGCGCGGCGGGCATGGCGCTGGCGATGTTCCTGGTCATGGGCAGCGATATCTGGGCATTGAGCGATTTCGGTCGGTTCAACGCCATCTTCACCCCTGCGCTGGTGTGCAGCGCGTTGTTCGCCCTGGGCCAGATCTTCTGGCTGATGCTGCGCAGCCGCCTGGCTCGCGTGGTGCTGGTGCTGCTCTACGCGCCGCTGGCGGTGCTCATCTGGGTGGGCTTCACCGGGCCGTACCTGTTTTCGCTGTCGGTGGCCGAGCTGCTCATCTATCTCCTGGGAGGCTGAGCGCTCCCGGTAGGATGGTTGAAGCGCACAGGTAGGGCGAATAACGCCTCAGCCGTTATCCGCCGCAATGGCGGATGACCCGTTGCGGGTTATGCGCCCTACGTTTCCGGGAGGATGAACGCTCTTCGTAGGATGGGTGGAGCGCAGCGATACCCATGCGGTTGGTGCAGGGAATTGATGGGTATCGCTGCGCTCCACGCCATCCTACGAGGCTGCGGCCCTGCAAGATTCTGTTGGCGCCGTTGGGCTTGCACAGGGTGGGCGGGTCAACCCCCGGCGCGTTCGCACCAGCCCAGGTTGGTCTTGGCGGCGCGGACCTGGCGCAGGTAGCCGTCGCAGTCCGCCGGGGGCAGGTAGCGATCGCCGCTGTCGCAGATGGCGGTGTTGTCGTCCTGGGGGCCGCTGAAGCGCTTGGCGTCCTCGATCATGGATTCCAGTGTGCTGCGGCAGGCCTTGCCCTGGCCGAGCTTGGCCTGGGTCAGGGCCAGGTCGTTGCGGGTGGCCAGTTCGTCCAGCCAGTGGAGGGTGGCCTTGCAGTCGCTCAGCAGCGGGGCGAGCAGGCGTTCGGCGCCGGCGTAGTCCTTGCTGTCGTAAAGTTTCTTGAAGCGCTTGCGGGTCTGGCGCAGGGCTTCGGTGCTACAGCCGGGGGCCGGCTGCAGATAGCTGCCGTCGAAGCTGGCGCGGGCGCCGCAGTAGCCGCGGCAGTTCTCGTTCTGCTCGTTGCTGACCTCGATGGTGCTGCCCTGGCGCTTGAACGTGATGTGGCAGGTGCCGTCCTGCCAGTCCTCGCGCAGGTTGGCTTCACCGTTGCGGATGCTGCCGCCCAGGCTGCAGGAGTGGCCGTTGGCGCCCAGGGAGTCGAGGCTGAAGGTCTGTGCGCCCTGTCTGGCCGGCTCGATGACCAGCGTGCCCCAGCCTCCCTTGGCCAGGTATTCCCCGGCGGGCAGCGTGGTGTCGGCGGCGTGGGCGGTGCCGGCGAGGGCGGCGAAAAGCAGGGGGAGCAGCGAGCGTCCGTTCGGTTTCATGGATCCATCCAGGGTTTGTGTGGCAGGGGTGGATGATACCGCCGTCAGGGGGCTGCTAGTGGAAATCCTGGCTGCGCACGTCCAGCCCTTCGAGCAGCCCGCTGAGGTCGGTCAGCCGCCCGGCGATCACATGACGCACGCCGTCCTTGGCTTCCAGGGTGCCGTCCACCTGCATCAGGCGAGCGCTGAGGAAGGGGCGGCGCTGCTGTTCGGCGAGGTCGCGCCAGACGATCACGTTGACCATGCCGAACTCGTCTTCCAGGGTGACGAAGGTGACGCCGCTGGCGGTGCCGGGGCGTTGGCGGCCGACCACCAGGCCGGCGACGCGCACCGGGCGGTCGGCTTCCAGCGTGGTCAATTCCTTTGAGCTGCGGCAGCGGCGTGCCCTGAGGGCGCCGCGCAGCAGGGTCAGCGGATGCGGGCCGAGGGTGGTGCCCAGGGTCGCGTAGTCGGTGAGCAGGTCTTCGCCGCGGCTGGGCAGCGGCAGGCTGACTGGCGCTTCCTCGGTGACCGTACCGGCGAACAGCGGCAGTTGCGGCTCGACCCCGGCAATGGCCCAGCGCGCCTTGTGCCGGTGACCGACGAGGGCGCGCAGGGCGCCGGCGTCGGCCAACTGGTCGCGGGCGCGGCCATCCAGATGGGCGCGCAGGCAGAGGTCGGCGACATCGGCGAAGGGGCGTTGCCCGCGGGCCTGGGCCAGGGCGTCGGCAACGTCCTCGCGGAAACCGCGCACCATGCGCAGGCCGAGGCGGATCGCCGGCTGGCGTTCGGCGATGGGCTCCAGGGTGCAGTCCCAGTGGCTGTGGCGCACGTCCACCGGGCGGATTTCCAGGCCATGGCGGCGGGCATCCTGCAGCAACTGGTCGGGGCTGTAGAAGCCCATGGGCCAGCTGTTGATCAGCGCGCAGGTGAAGGCCGCCGGTTCGTGGCATTTCAGCCAGCAGCTGGCATAGGTGAGCAGGGCGAAGCTGGCGGCGTGGGACTCGGGGAAGCCGTAGCTGCCGAAGCCCTTGATCTGTTCGAAGATGCGGTCGATGTATTGCTGGGGATAGCCCTTGGCGCCCATCCGCTCGGAGAGTTTCTGGCGATGCGGCTCCAGGCCGCCATGGCGCTTCCAGGCGGCCATGGAGCGGCGCAACTGGTCAGCCTCGCCGGGCGTGTACTCGGCGGCAATCACGGCCAGCTCCATCACCTGTTCCTGGAACAGCGGCACACCCAGGGTGCGCTCGAAGACGGGCTTGAGCTCCTCGGAGGGGTACTCCACCGGTTCCTCCTTGTTCCGCCGCCGCAGGTAGGGATGGACCATGTCGCCCTGGATCGGGCCGGGGCGGACGATGGCCACTTCGATCACCAGGTCGTAGAAGGTCTCCGGGCGAAGGCGCGGCAGCATGGCCATCTGCGCGCGGGACTCGATCTGGAAAACACCCACGGTGTCGGCGCGGCTGATCATTGCGTAGGTCTTCTTGCACTCCTGCGGTAGCGAGGCGAGGGTGTAGCGCTCCCCGCGATAGCGTTCGATCAGGTCGAAGCAGCGACGCAGGGCGCTGAGCATGCCCAGGGCGAGTACGTCGACCTTGAGCAGACCGACAGCGTCTAGGTCGTCCTTGTCCCACTGGATCAGGGTGCGCTCGGGCATCGCGGCGTTCTCCACCGGCACCAGGGTTTCCAGCGGCTGCTGGGAGATGACGAAGCCGCCGGGGTGCTGCGACAGGTGGCGGGGAAAGCCGATCAACTGGCCGGTCAGCGCCAGCACGCGGCGCAGGATCGGGTTCTCCGGGTCGAAGCCGGCTTCGCGCAGGCGGTCGGCGTGCGGCGCTTCGCGGCTCCAGGCGCCGCAGCAGTCGGCCAGGGCGCCGACCTGATCCGGTGGCAGGCCCAGCGCCTTGGCCACGTCGCGCACGGCGCCGGCACCACGGTAGGTGCTGGCCACGGCGGTGAGCGCGGCGCGGCTACGGCCATAGCGCTGGAACACGTACTGGATGACTTCCTCGCGGCGGTCGTGCTCGAAGTCGACGTCGATGTCCGGTGGCTCGTTGCGCTCGCGGGAGATGAAGCGCTCGAACAGCAGCTTGGCCTTGGCCGGGTCCAGCTCGGTGATGCCCAGGGCGAAGCAGACCACCGAATTGGCCGCCGAGCCGCGCCCCTGGCAGAGAATGCTCTGGCGGCGGGCGAAGGCGACGATGTCGTGGACGGTAAGGAAGTAGCTGTCGTAGCCCAGCTCGGCGATCAGCGCGAGTTCCTTCTCCACCTGTTTGCGTGCCTGCTCGCTCTCGCCATCCGGCCAACGGCGTCTGATGCCTTCCTCGGTTTTCTCGCGCAGCCAGGTAGTCGGCGTATGCCCTTCGGGCACCAGCTCGCGCGGGTACTGGTACTCCAGATCGCCCATGTCGAAGGTGCAGCGCTGGGCAATCTCCAACGTCTGGGCCAGCAACTCGGCCGGGTAGATCGCCGCCAGCGCCTGCCACGGCCGCAGGTGCCGCTCGCCATTGGGATAGAGGTACTGGCCGGCCTCGTGCACCGGCAGGTGCTGGCGGATGGCGGTCATGCAGTCCTGCAGGGCGCGGCGGCCACGGGCGTGCATGTGCACGTCACCGCAGGCCACGGCGGGAATCCCCAGGCGCGCGGCCTGTTCACGCAGGCGACGCAGCTTGCCGGCGTCGTCCGGGCCCTGGTGCAGTTCCACGCCCAGCCACAGGCGCTCGGGGAACAGCCCACGCAGCCAGAGGCCGTCGTCGTCCTGCTCGTCCTGCGGCAGCCAGATCGCCAGCAGGTGTTCGAGGTTGCCGGCGAAGTCCGTGCGCACCAGGCGATAGCTGCCTTTCTCGGCGCGGCGCCGGGCGTGGGTGAGCAGGCGGCAGAGGTTTTCGTAGCCGGCCAGGTTCTCCGCCAGCAGCACCAGCTTCGGGCCTTGCTCGATGCTCAGCTCGCTGCCGGTGATCAGCGGGACCTGATGTTTCTTCGCCGCCTGCCAGGCACGGACGATACCGGCCAGGCTGCACTCGTCGGTGATCGCCAGGGCGCGGTAGCCGTGTTTCTTCGCCCGCGCGAACAGCTCGTCCGCGCTGGAGGCGCCGCGCTGGAAGCTGAAATTGGACAGGCAGTGCAGCTCTGCGTAACCGCAGCCTTCGACTGGCGCGCTCATGCGAACCAGCCATGCAGCAAAAGGGGGCCATCGTCACCCACCGGGCGGAACACCCAGGCGCGCTGGCCGCTGCGGGTGCGCACCTGGTAGTAGTCGCGGCGGATGTCTTCGCCGTCCCACCAGCCGGATTCGATGCGTTCCGGGCCGGCCAACAGGGCCGGAGCGAACTCGCGCAGCGGCTGGGGTTCGGCCAGCAGCCAGCCGGGACGGGGGATGCCGACGAGGGGCTGGAGTGGCGTGGAGCTGCCTTGCCAGGCGCGTTCCGGGCGGTGGTCGGCGCGGCCACCGAGGCTGTGCACGGCGTCGTCGCCGAGTCGGGCACGCAGGCGCTCGCGCAGCTGTTCCCAGGGCAGCGACTGCTGCGGGCGGTCGTCGAACAGCTCGCGGTGCTGCGGCACGAAGGGCGGCAGGTCTTCAGCCAGCAGCCGCACGCTGTGCACCGGGGCGCGCAGTTGCAGTTGTTCCAGGCGCCCGCGGGTCAGCTCGAAGAGCATCGCCGCCTCGCGCTCGGCGCTGAGCAGGCCGACCGGCATCTGCGTGTCGCTGCCTTCGTGATGCTCCAGGTGCAGGACGAAACGCTGCACGCCGCTGTCGCGCCCGGCGAGGAAGGCGGCGAGGTCGGCGGTCAGGCGGCGCAGCGGGAACAGCAGCGCCTGGGTGGATTCCACGTCGAAATTCAGCTCGATGCGCGACTCGAATCTATCCGGCGGCCGGTAAAACTCCAGGGCCAGCGGGCGCTGGCCGAGCAGGGTGTCGACCTGCCGCAGCACCTGCGGCGGGAAGCGCCGCGCCAGGCTCTCGCGGGGCAGGGCGAGCAGTTGCTGCAGGCTGCGCAGGCCCATGCGCCCCAGCGCGCTGGCGGCGTCGCGCTCCAGGCCCAGGCGTTCCAGCGGCATCCGGCCCAGGTACTGGCGCAGCTGCTGGTGGTCGTGGATCGCCAGGCCGTCGTGGCCATTGGCGAGGATGCGCGCGGCGGCCGGATTGGGCGCGGCGGTGATGCGGTGGCGGAAGCCCAGCCCGCCCAGTTCCTCGCGCAGACGCGCCTCGAAGCGCGGCCAGGGGCCGAACAGTTGCAGGCTGGACTGCACCTCCAGCAGCAGCGCACGTGGATAGTGCTGGCTGACCTGCGAGCTGAAGCCGTAGGCCCAGGCGGCCAGCAGGTTCTGCCAGCGCTGCACGTCGCGCAGGTCGTACTCGGCGGTGGCGAAGTCGCGGCTCAGGGCCTGGGCAGCGGTGAGCGACTGGCCGGGCTTGAGCCCCAGCGCCCGCGCGGCCGGGTTCACCGCCTGCAGCACGCGGCGCTGGGTCGGCCCGGCGAGCAGCGCCAGGGCGGCGTCCGGCTCGGGGCGGCCGCGCAGCACGCCGTCCATTGCCAGCTGTGGCAGGAGAATGCAGGCCCAGAGCATGTCGGTCTCAGTGCCAGGGCAGCGCAATGGGCCGCGCCGGCGCCAGGCCGCCACGGCACTTGAGCACGCGCAGCTGCGCGGGGTTGGCGTCCAGCGCCAGGCGTAAAGCGGCGGGCGAAGGGTTGAGCGCTTCGCGCTGGGAGCGATAGGCGATGGCCAGGGTCTGCCCGGTTTCGGCGGCCACCTGCAGACGTCGCAGGGCGCGGTCGTCGGCCTGTTGCGGCCAGCACAGTACGGCGCCGCAGCTGCCCGAACGCAGGCACTGCTCGGCGGCCCACAGTGCATCGCGGCCAGTGGCCTGGACGATGGCGAGTTGTTCCAGCGCGACGCCGGCGGCCTGCCAGGCGGCCGGGTAGGGTACGTGGGGCGGCGCCACCAGCACGATGCGCTCGCCTGCCGCGCTGAGCCGTGCCAGCGTCGGCCAGACCAGTTGCAGTTCGCCGATGCCCTCGGCGGCCAGGAGAATCTCGCTGAGCGCCGCTTCCGGCCAGCCGCCGCTGGGCAGGGCGGCGTCCAGCACGGCATGGCCGGTGGGCTGCAGGCTGGGCGGCAGCCCCTGGGGCTGGCCCTTCCAGACCTGGCGCTGGTGGAACAGGGTATCGAGCGCAACCACGCTGCCCATCACGGCTTCCCAGCCGGCGAACGGCGACGGTCATACGCCCGGCGGACGGGCCGGGGGAAGGAGTCGGAGGGGTTGTACATGGGGCTGCTCGGAAAATACTGTATGTATGTACAGTTTATCCGGTGGGAGATTGCCGTCAATGGCGGTTGGTCCGACCGGGAATTCATCCCGTTCGCTGTCTGAATTCCCGGCTCGACCAAGAATCCGGGACGCTGTGGTCGCGAGTTTTTCCGGCGGTTGTCGGCCATAAGAGGGCCATTGGCATCCCTCTGACCGCTCCTGGCCCGTGCTATCTCGCGCAATACTCCGACGGCGCCACCCCCAGCTCACGGCGGAACATCTCGCTGAAGCTTCCCGGCTGATAGCCCAGCCCATGGGCGATCTGGCTCACGGCGAAGCCTTCATTGAGCTGCGCCACCGCCGTGGCCAGCTGCACCTGCCGGCGCCACTGGGCGAAGCCCATGCCCAGGCTGCGCTGGAACAGACGGGCGAGGGTGCGCACGCTGGCGCCGGCGTCGGCGGCGTGCTGCTCGAAGGAAATCTCCTGGCTCGGCTCGGCCATCACCGCCAGGCACAGGTTCAACAGACGACGGTCGGAGTCGTCCGGCAGCGGCACGCGCAGCAGCAGGCTGCGGGCGCGCTGCAGCTCCAGCACGGCCAGTTGCGACAGCGCCTGGTAATACGCGGAGTCGGACTCGCTCTCCTGCTGCACCAGGGTGACGATCAGCTCGCGCAGCAGCCCGCCCACCTCGAACGCCTGCACCTGCTCGCCGAGGGAGTCCGCCGTTCCGGGGCGCAGGTAGATATTGCGCATCTGCAGCTCGCTGACCACGCGGATGCCGTGGGGCACCTGCGGCGGCAGCCAGACTGCGCGGTTGGGTGGCACCAGCAACGCTTCGGAGGGCGTCTCCAGCCACATCACCCCGGACATCGCATAGAGCACCTGTCCCCAGTCGTGGCAGTGCGGCTCGATGTGCAGGCCGCGCGGGTAGCTGCGGGCAAGGGCACGCAGCGAGGCGGGGGTGGCTTCGAAGTCGGGGGGAGCGGCGCGGGCCGTAGTGCGGGCCATAGGGCGGTTCGGGCAGGGGAGATGGGCCGCATGGTAGCCGCCGCATGGCGGCCTGACGAGTACCGGCCGCTCGCAGTGGCAGGCTGGCGCACCACCTTGTCACGATTTCTTTACGCTGCGGCGGCATGCCGCACGGGGCTTTTGCCGGCGTAAGGATTTCTTTCCGGCCTTGCCAGGCAAAGCCGTAGCCAAGGCCTGGCGGGTGGCTTGTTACGAAGCCTCGCTGCGGTTGTGATGAAGGTATTCCAGACGCCTGGACGGCCCGTGTGCCGCTCCAGCCGATAACGACAACGAGGAGGCCGGATGAACGCCGTGACCAAGATCGAGCAACACAATCCCATCGGCACCGACGGCTTCGAGTTCGTCGAATTCACCGCCCCCGACGCCCAGGGCATCCAGCAGCTGCGCCAGCTGTTCACCGGCATGGGCTTCACCGAGACCGCCAAGCACCGCTCCAAGGAAGTCTTTCTGTTCCAGCAGAACGACATCAACATCGTGCTCAACGGCAGCCCCACCGGCCATGTCCATGAGTTCGCCAAAAAGCACGGGCCGAGCGCCTGCGCCATGGCCTTCCGGGTGAAGAACGCAGCGCAGGCCGCCGCCTATGTCGAATCCCAGGGCGCCACGCTGGTCGGCAGCCACGCCAACTTCGGCGAGCTGAACATTCCCTGCGTCGAAGGTATCGGCGGTTCGCTGCTGTACCTCGTCGACCGCTATGGCGACAAGAGCATCTATGACGTCGACTTCGAGTTCATCGAAGGTCGTACTGCCAACGACAACGCCGTCGGCCTGCTGTGCATCGACCACCTGACCCACAACGTCAAGCGCGGCCAGATGGACGTCTGGTCCGGCTTCTACGAGCGCATCGCCAACTTCCGCGAAATCCGCTACTTCGACATCGAAGGCAAGCTTACCGGCCTGCTGTCCCGCGCCATGACCGCGCCCTGCGGGAAGATCCGCATCCCGATCAACGAGTCGGCGGACAACAAGTCGCAGATCGAGGAATTCATCCGCGAGTACCACGGCGAAGGCATCCAGCACATCGCCCTGACCACCGACGACATCTACGCCACCGTGCGCCAGCTGCGCGCCAACGGCGTGGATTTCATGAGCACCCCGGACACCTACTACGCCAAGGTCGACACTCGTGTCGCCGGCCACGGCGAGCCGCTGGAGCAACTGCGCGAGCTGAGCATCCTCATCGACGGTGCGCCGGGCGATGACGGCATCCTGCTGCAGATCTTCACCAACACGGTGATCGGCCCGATCTTCTTCGAGATCATCCAGCGCAAGGGCAACCAGGGCTTCGGCGAGGGCAACTTCAAGGCCCTGTTCGAATCCATCGAGGAAGACCAGATTCGCCGTGGCGTGATCTCCGACCAGTAATTCGCTTGCCGGGCGGCCGCGCGGGTAGCGTGGCCGCCCGCGGAGAACCGCCATGCTCACCCTGTATTCCTACTGGCGCTCCAGCGCCGCCTACCGTGTGCGCATCGCCCTGGGGCTCAAGGGCCTGGCCTACCGCCAGGTGCCGGTGCACCTGGTGAAGGACGGCGGGCAGCAGCACGCCGCCGACTACCAGGCGCTGAATCCGCAGGAGCTGGTGCCGCTGCTGGTGGATGGCGACGTGCGCATCGCCCAGTCCCTGGCCATTCTCGAATACCTCGACGAAACCCATCCGCAACCCGGCCTGCTGCCGCGCGATGCCGTGCAACGCGCGCAGGTGCGTTCGCTGTCCCTGCACATCGCCTGCGACATCCACCCGCTGAACAACCTGCGCGTGCTGCAGTACCTCAGCGGCCCTATGGGAGTCGCGGACGAAGCGAAGAACGCGTGGATTCGCCACTGGGTCGAAACCGGCCTGCGCGCGGTGGAGCAGGGTGTCTCCAGTTGGAGCGGCCCGCTGTCCCTGGGCGAGCGCCCCGGCTACTTCGAGGCCTGCCTGATCCCCCAGCTGTACAACGCCCGCCGCTTCGATTGCGACCTTTCCGGCTGCCCACGCCTGCTCGCCATCGCCGCGCGCTGCGAAGCCCTGGAAGCCTTCCAGCAGGCCGCCCCGCAAGTGCAGCCGGACGCCCAGTGAGTTCTGCCGTTCGATAGCCCTGCCTCGCCCGTACCGGCGGCCAACCCGCTGTGCCTGGGCTTCGTGGTGCTCCTCCGCGGCGTCATGTTGCTCACCCCAGGTATCCAGGTGTCTGCGGTGTGGCTGCTGGTGATGGACGGCGGCTATCGTTCCAGGCGCCAGCCACTCGCGCGCAACGATGTGGCGGCGGTGTTGTCAGACCCAATTGCCCGACTTTGAGACGGGCCGCTCGAGATTGACCGTGCGGCCCGACCTTTCCTAGAGTGACCGGGCCATTTTTCGTCAGAGGGATACTCATGAAAAAAGCACTTTGGCTGCTCGCGGCGGCCGTGCCGGTCCTCCTCGTCGCCTGCGGCGGCGAAGAGAAGAAAGCGCCCCAGGTGGACGCGCTGGTCCTGCCAGGCGACGCCAAGCTGGATTCGCGCAGCGTCTCGTACAAGTGCGAGGACGGCCGCAAGATCAGCGTGCAGTACCTGAACAAGGGCGACAACAGCCTGGCCGTGGTGCCGGTGACCGATGCCTCCAGCCTGGTCTTCGCCAACGTCATCTCCGCCTCCGGCGCGCGCTATGCGGCGGGCCAGTATGTGTGGTGGAGCAAGGGCGAGGATGCCACCCTGTACAAGGACTGGAAGGGCGGTGAGCCCGCCGATGGTGTGGCCTGCAAGGAGAACTGATTCTCCGCGTGGTGCGTGTCATGAAAAAGCCCGGCAGATGCCGGGCTTTTTCGTTGGCTGGTGGGAGCGTGCCGGTGTTTCGGCTTGCGTAGGAGCGGACCTTGTCCGCGAAATCCGTCATGCACGTCTCCGCTGTCACTCGGGTTTTGCGTCTGCGTAGGAGCAACTGTCTTCTTCTGATCGTTCGTGCCTTGGATTTTCCCTCTCCCTAACCCTGGCTGCGCTCCCCGCTCCGAAGGGAAAGGGGACTGGTTCGGTGCCGGCTGAATCCACGGTGTCAGCCGGCACGGATAGCTCCCTCTCCCTTCAGGGAGAGGGCGGGGGAGAGGGCTGTCCCCGCGCAGAATTTCACGTAGGAGCGGACTTTGTCCGCGATGTCCTTGCCTGGGCTTGGGAGTGCCAGGCGCCGCCTTGGCATGCGCGCGGGCTCTGTGTTTCGCCCCTCGGCGAGTCACTTCTTCCAAACGTCGGAAGGCCGCCCCCAAAGAAGTAACCAAGAAGGCTTGCCCCTGCATCCGGTTTTTCGCTTAGGCGAAAAATACCCTCGTTGAAGCGAAGTTTCAGGGGCACGAACTAGGCGTCCCCCCGACGAAGGGCCATCCCTGGCCCATCGCGGCTCTCGCGACATCCATGTCGCTCAACCCCTGAAACTCCGCTCCAACGAGGCCTCCTGAAAGGGGCACTCCGCAGCGTGCGGATGTTTCTCTGGAAGTCTCCAAGAGCCAAAGCAAAAGCCAATGCCAAAGCCAAATGCAGGCGCATGCTTTTTTGTAGGAGCGAGCTTGCTCGCGAACCCACCCAGCTCTGGTACATCCCTGTAGACGTGGGCTATATCCGCGATCGTGTGCATTGGCGCGCTTCTAGGCGTTTTCGTCAGAAGGTGAACTCCATATTTACCGTCGGCGTCGAGGTGCGCGTGCCACGGCCGCCGTCCACGCCGAACTTGTTGTGCCAGTACTCGTAGCCCACGCCCAGCCACAGGTTCGGCTGGCGCTTGGTGCCAGGCAGGGTGGCGAACATCAGCGAGGTGCGCACCAGGGTTTCCGGCGCGGTGTCGTTGTCGTTGTAGTCCTTGCCCTTTTCCCCGGTGTAGTTGAGGAAGCCCTGGAACTTCGCCCCGTGGTCGCCCAGCTGGAAAGGCCGCAGCCAGGTCAGGTTGAGCATGTAGGTGGTGTCGAAGGTGTGATCGGGGTGTTTCACGTTGGGGATGCCGGAGTGGTTCTTCTCGCGGTAGTAGAACAGCGAGAGGTCCAGCACGCCGGGGCCGTTGAACTTGATGGTGGGGCCGAACACCAGCGCGCGCTTTTTCGCCGAGCCGAGGTTGTTGTTGCGGCTGGCGTCGAAGCCGAAGGTGAAGGCGTGGTCCTTCACCAGGCCCTTGCCCTGCGGCAGGTCGAACACCCGCGAAGCGTAGAGCTGGCTGCGGAACACGCCGTACACCTCGCTGCTGCCCTTGTCGGTGCCCTTGCGCGGGTCGTCGCTGTCGGACTGCAGCACATCGAGGTGGAAGAAGTTGCTGCCGTAGCGGTAACCATCGGCGTGGCTGAAGCTGAAGATGCGCTTGCTGATGTCGTGGGGATTGTTCGGGTTGGTGAAGCCCTTGCCGTAGCGGAAGCCCAGGGTGTTGCTGGTCCACTCGAAGAAGCGATCCTCCTCGGCCTGCGCCAGGCCCAGCGGGGCGAGCACCAGGGCGGTACCGAGGGCGAACCGGCGGCCGTTGCTCAGGCGGCGGCTGGAACGCGGTTGGGGGCGGGCGGCGCCAGGGGCCGTCGTCGCGGATGAAAGCATGCTGCACCTCTGTGTTGTTCTTATTTTTCGTGGCTTCGGGGCCGGCGTCCCGCAGGCGAACTGCGGGCGGTGACAGGCTGGGTTCTAATGGTGAATTGAGGACATTGCAAGAGAAACCTGTACACAAATACGTATACAAAAATTGACGCAAAAGTCAGGAACGCGCGCTCTACGCCGGGCTAGATAGCCTGGGGACAGGTGCGGCGATGCGCGCTATGCTGGCGATCATTTCCTCCCTGAATCCTTCCCATGCTGCAGATTTCCAACACGGTGCAGATCCCCGACGCCGAGATCGAGCTGAACGCCATCCGCGCCCAGGGCGCTGGCGGACAGAACGTCAACAAGGTGTCCAGCGCCGTGCACCTGCGCTTCGATGTGCGCGCCTCGTCGCTGCCGGAGTTCTACAAGGAGCGCCTGCTGGCGCTGAGCGACCAGCGCCTCACCAGCGAGGGCGTGGTGGTGATCAAGGCCCAGCAGTACCGCACCCAGGAGCAGAACCGCGAGGACGCGCTGAACCGCCTGGCGGAGCTGATCCGCAGCGTGGCGAAGGTGGAGAAGAAGCGCCGCCTGACCAAGCCGACGCTGGGCTCGAAGACGCGCCGGCTGGAGGGCAAGAGCAAGCGCGGGGCGATCAAGGCGGGGCGGGGGAAGGTGGATTTCTGAAGCGTGGTGGCGGTTGGATTTCCGTGCTCGGGCGGTCCCCTCACCCCAGCCCTCTCCCGGAGGGAGAGGGGGCCGATTGTGCCGGCTGACAGCGTGGTTTCACTTTGCGCCGAACAGTCCCCTCTCCCGCTTGCGGGAGAGGGTTAGGGTGAGGGGCTGTTGCTCTTCGTAGGAGAGAACTCCAGTCCCGTAGGGCGCATAACCTGGCACAGGTTATCCGCCGCCCTCCGCACGGCGGATAACGCTGGCGCGTTATGCGCCCTACACAAAGCTACCGCCCTTGTGCGTTGTCAGTGCACCAGCATCCCCGTGAACACATAGGCCTGCGCCAGGGTGATCAGGCCGATGAAGGCGGCGAAGATCAGGCTGTGCTTGACCGTGAAGCGGAACAGGTCCGACTCGCGCCCGACCATCCCGGTGGCCGCGCAGGCCACGGCAATGGACTGTGGCGAGATCATCTTGCCGGTCACTCCGCCAGTGGTGTTGGCCGCCACCAGCAGCGTGTCGCTGACCCCGAGCTGGTGCGCGGTGGTGGCTTGCAGCGAGCCGAATAGGGCGTTGGACGAGGTATCCGAGCCGGTCAGGAACACCCCCAGCCAGCCGAGGAACGGCGAGAAGAACGGGAACGCCGCGCCGGTCCCGGCGAGCACCAGCGCCAGGGTGGTGGACATCCCCGAGTAGTTGGTAACGAAGGCGAAGGCCAGCACCATGCCGATGGTCAGCACCGGCCACTTCAGCTCCTTGAGCGTCTCGCCGAAGGTCGCCGCGCCGCTCTTCACGCCGATGCGCAGGATGGCCATGGAGATCAGCGCGGCAAAGAAGATCGCAGTGCCGCTGGCCGAGACCAGGTCGAACTTGTAGATCGCCGGCATCGGCGTCGGGTTGGCGACGATGGGCGCGGCCTTCAGGACCAGCTGGTCGAGGTAGGGCACGGCGATCACCGCTACCCAGCTTTCCAGCGCGCCGCCGGGCAGGAACAGCGCCTTGAACGGCTTCATGGTCCAGATCGTCACCAGCACGGTGAGGATCAGGAAGGGCGACCAGGCCTTGATGATCTGCCCCAGGCTGTACTGCGATTGCGGACGCTGTCCGCCGCCACCCACGCTGCCCAGCGTCGCGGTGCCATCGGCGTTGATACTGGAGAATTCGTTCTCGCGCAGGTTCGCCGGCTGCCACACGCGCAGGAACAGGGTCAGGCAGACCATGCTCAGCAGCGCCGAGGTGATGTCCGGCAGCTCCGGGCCGATGTAGTTGGAGGTGAGGAACTGGCTGATGGCGAAGGTGCCGCCGGCCACCAGCAGGGCTGGCCAGGTCTCGCGGATACCGCGCCAGCCGTCCATCATCGCCACCAGCCAGAACGGCACGATCACCGACAGGATCGGCAACTGCCGCCCGGCCATGGCGCCAATCTTGAAGGCGTCCACCCCCGACACCTGCCCGGCGACGATGATCGGAATGCCCAGCGCGCCGAACGCCACCGGCGCGGTGTTGGCAATCAGGCACAGGCCCGCCGCGTACAGCGGGTTGAAGCCCAGGCCCACCAGCAGCGCCGCGGTGATCGCCACCGGCGCACCGAAGCCCGCCGCGCCTTCGAGGAAGGCGCCGAAGGAAAAGCCGATCAGCACCACCTGCAGGCGCTGGTCGGTGGTGATCGACAGCACCGAGCTGCGGATGATCTCGAACTGCCCGCTCTTCACCGTCAGCTTGTAGAGGAATACCGCCGCCACGATGATCCAGGCGATCGGCCAGAGCCCGTAGAAGAAGCCGTAGACCGCCGAGGCCAGGGCCTTGTCCACCGGCATGTGGTAGACGCTCACGGCGATCAGCAACGACAGCACCAGGGTGATGAAGCCGGCGACGTGGCCCTTCAGGCGAAACACCGCCAGGGCGAGGAAGAAGAAGATGATCGGCACCAGGGCCGCGAGGGCCGACAGCCCGAGGCTGCCGAGCGGGGTGTAGAGCTGCTGCCAGGTTTGCATGGGGATTGTCCCTTGTTGTTGTGGGTGGCAAAGCGTCAGCGCTGAGCGAGCGGAAAGGGTGGCGAGTGGTTCGGCGGCGCGTGGCAGCGCAGGTATTGAAAAAGCCCCGCAACGCGGCGCGTAGCGGGGCTTTTCAGGGCGAAGAGCGACAAGCTTTTCGGGGTGTCGCCGCCGGCTCGCTTGAGGCCGGCGACGACCCTGACCCGGCCTGTGCAGGCCTGTCGCGCTGGCCGCATGATCGCTGTCAAAGCGCGGCCACTCCGGCGCTGGCGACCTGGGCGTCTTCGCCGGCCTTGACTCCGGAAACGCCCACCGCGCCGATCACCTGGCCATCGACAATCACCGGCACGCCACCTTCGAGCGAGGTGATCAGGGGCGCGGTGACGAAAGCGGTGCGGCCGCCGTTGACCATGTCCTCATAGCCCTTGGTTTCGCGCCGGCCCAGCGCCGCGCTGCGGGCCTTCTCCGTGGCGATATAGGCGCTGGCCGGGGCGCAGCCGTCGAGGCGTTCCAGGGCCAACGGGTGGCCGCCATCGTCGACCACGACGATGGACACTGCCCACTGGTTCCGCTGTGCCTCGGCGCGCGCGGCGGCGAGGATGCGGCCGACTTCCTGCTGGGTCAGAACGGCTTTGTTGAGCATGCTTGCACCTCGCCTTGAAGGGATTCCAATGGCGCATCGGCGAGCGCCTCTTCCACCAGTTCGATCCAGTGCCGTACCGGCGTGCGGCCGGCGCCGCCCAGGTGCGTCTGGCAGCCGATGTTGGCGGTGACTATGACTTCCGGCCGGCCACTCTCCAGCGCCTGCAGGCGGTTGTCGCGCAGGCGTTTCGACAGCTCCGGCTGGGTCAGCGAATAGGTGCCGGCGGAGCCGCAGCACAGGTGGCCGTCCGGCACGCTGGTGAGGCTGAAACCCAAGCGGCCGAGTACGCCTTCCACGGCGCCGCCCAGTTTCAGCGCGTGCTGCAGCGTGCACGGGCAATGGAACGCCAGACGCCGATCGCCATGCAGATGCAATTCTTCCAGCGGCTCGGCGCGCAGCACCTCGGACAGGTCGCGGGACAGTTCGCTGACCCGTTTGGCCTTCGCCGCGTACTGCCTGTCGTGCTCCAGCAGATGACCGTAGTCACGGACGAAGGCACCGCAGCCGCTGGCGGTCTGCACGATGGCCTCGGCGCCGGCCTCGATGGACGGCCACCAGGCGTCGATATTCCTGCGCGCCCGCTCCAGCCCCTGCTCCTGGGCGTTCAGGTGATAGTCCACGGCGCCGCAGCAGCCGGCATCCGCCGCCGGGATCACGCTGATGCCCAGGCGATCCAGCACCCGCGCGGCAGCAGCGTTAGTGTTGGGCGAAAGCGCCGGCTGCACGCAGCCTTCGAGCATCAGCATGCGCCGCTGGTGGTGCGGCCTCGGGCGCTCCACGGCAGGATGTGGATGGCGTGGCAGCTTGCTCTGCAGGCTGTCGGGCAGCAGCGGATAGAAGGTCCGTCCGGCCTTGGCCAGCGCACCGAACAGCGCCGCATTCGGCACCACGGCGCGCAGGCCGCGACGCATCACCCGCTCGCTGAAAGTACGCGGCACCTGCTCCTCGACCACCGCGCGGCCGATGTCCAGCAGGTTGTGGTAGTCCACCCCGGAAGGGCAGGTGGTTTCGCAGTTGCGGCAGCTCAGGCAGCGGTCCAGGTGCTCGCGGGTGCTGGCGCTGGGTTCGACGCCTTCGAGCACCTGCTTGATCAGGTAGATGCGTCCGCGCGGGCTGTCCAGTTCGTCGCCCAGCAACTGATAGGTCGGGCAGGTGGCGGTGCAGAAGCCGCAGTGCACGCAGGATCGCAGGATGCGCTCGGCTTCCTCGGCGCGCGGCAGGTGCCTGGCCTGTTCGCTCAGGTTGGTTTGCATCAGAACTCCCTGTACATCCGGCCGGGGTTGAAGAGACCGTGCGGGTCGAGCTGCTGCTTGAGGCTCAGGTGATAGCGCAGCAGCGCGGCCGGTAGCGGGTGGAAGCCGTCGTCGCCCGGCGTGTAGCGCAGGGCATGGCCGCCGACCTCGGCGACGCTGCGGCGGATCAGTTCGGCATCCGCCTCGGACTTCAGCCAGCGTTGCGCGCCGCCCCAGTCGATCAGCTGTTCGCCCGGCAGGGACAGCGCCGGTGTGGCATTGGGCAGCGACAGCCGCCAGAGCGTGCCGGGGCCGGTGAAAAAGCCCAGGCGCTGCTCGCGCAGGTCCTGCCAGTAGCTGCTGTCGATCTCCTCGCCACCCAGGCGCAGGCGCGCGGAGCACACCGAACCTTCACCGCCTTCCAGGCGCAGGTGCAGCGCGCTGCCGTCATGGCTGGCGGCGGTGATCGGGATCGGTTGCGCGCCCCATTCGGCCAGTTCGCCCAGCGCCTGATGCACGTCCATCTCGATGCGCAGGCTGGCGCACATCCGCGGCTTGGGCAGCACCTTCATCGACACTTCGGTGATCACCCCCAGGCAGCCGAAACTGCCTGCCAGCAGGCGCGACAGGTCGTAGCCGGCGACGTTCTTCATCACCTCGCCGCCGAAGCGCAGCAGCTTGCCGTGGCCGGTGATCAGGCGGGTGCCCAGCACGTAGTCGCGCACCGAGCCGGACCAGGGCCGGCGCGGTCCGGAGAGGCCGGCAGCGACCACGCCGCCGAAGGTGGCGAACTTGAAACCCGGTGGCTCGCAGGGCAGCAGTTGCCCGGCCTCGTCCAGCGCCGCTTCGATCTCCGCCAGCGGCGTGCCGGCGCGGGCGGTGAGCACCAGTTCGGTGGGGTCGTAGCTGACGATGCCGCTGTGCAGCCGGGTGTCCAGTTCCACGCCGTTCACCGTGCGACCGAGGAAGGCCTTGCTATCGCCGCCACGAATACGCAGCGGTGTGCGGGCGGCGAGCGCGTGGTTCACCTGGTCGAGCAGGTCGGCGCTGGCATCGGGCATCAGAAGCGCTCCAGGTCGGGGAAGGGCAGTTGGCCGTGGTGCACGTGCAGGGCGCCGAATTCCGCGCAGCGGTGCAGGGTGGGGATGTTCTTGCCGGGGTTGAGCAGGCGGTCCGGGTCGAATGCCGCCTTCACCGCGTGGAACAGGGTCAGCTCGTCGCTGTTGAACTGCGCGCACATCTGGTTGATCTTCTCCCGGCCCACACCGTGCTCACCGGTGATGCTGCCGCCCACCGCGACGCAGAGTTCGAGGATTTTCCCGCCGATGGCCTCGGCGCGCTCCAGCTCGCCGGGCACGTTGGCGTCGAAGAGGATCAGCGGGTGCATGTTGCCGTCGCCGGCATGGAACACGTTGGCCACGCGCAGGCCGAATTCCTCGGACAGCTCGGCGATGCCGTGCAGTACGCGCGGCAGCTCGCGGCGTGGGATGGTGCCGTCCATGCAGTAGTAGTCCGGCGAGATGCGCCCGACCGCCGGGAAGGCGTTCTTGCGCCCGGCCCAGAAGCGCACGCGCTCGGCCTCGTCGCAGGCCAGGCGCACGTCGGTGGCGCCGGCCGCACGCAGCACGCCGTCGACACGTTCGCAGTCGTCCTGTACGTCGGCTTCCACGCCGTCCAGTTCGCACAGCAGGATGGCTGCGGCATCCACCGGGTAGCCGGCGTGGATGAAGTCCTCAGCAGCGCGGATCGACAGGTTGTCCATCATCTCCAGCCCGCCGGGAATGATGCCGGCGGCGATGATGTCGGCCACCGCGCGGCCGGCCTTTTCCACTGAATCGAAACTGGCCAGCAGCACCCGCGCCACTTGCGGGCGCGGCAGCAGCTTGACGGTGACTTCGGTGACGATGCCGAGCATGCCCTCGGAGCCGGTGAACAGCGCCAGCAGGTCGAGGCCGGGGCTGTCCAGGGCGTCGCTGCCCAGCGTCAGGTGCTCGCCCTCGACGGTGAGGATGTCCACCTTCAGCAGGTTGTGCACGGTCAGGCCGTATTTCAGGCAATGCACGCCGCCGGCGTTCTCGGCGACGTTGCCGCCGATGGAGCAGGCGATCTGCGAGGACGGATCGGGCGCGTAGTACAGGCCGTGCGGCGCGGCGGCCTGGGAGATCGCCAGGTTGCGCACACCGGGCTGCACGCGGGCGAAGCGCCCCTTCTGGTTCACTTCGAGGATGCGGTTGAAGCGCGCCATCACCAGCAGGATGCCTTTCTCCAGCGGCAGCGCGCCGCCGGAAAGCCCGGTACCCGCGCCGCGCGCCACCACCAGTACCTTGCGTGCGTGGCAGAGCTTCAGCAGCGCCTGCACCTGCTCGATGCGCTCGGGCAGCGCCACCAGCATCGGTACGGTGCGGTAGGCAGAGAGGCCGTCGCATTCGTAGGGTTTGAGGTCTTCGGCGCGGTGCAGCAGTTCGAGATCGGGCAGGGCTGCGCGCAGCTCGGCCAGCAGGGCGGACTTGTCGACGGCAGGCAGCACGCCATCGACGCGCTCGTCGTAGAGGATGTTCATAGGCTGACGGTGCTCGGGTCTTGTTTTGTTCTTGTTCGAGGACAGCAAGGTTCGCGCCCGCCAGGCGGACGCGTGGAGCCACGGCACCGTGAACATGCGACTGGCGGTCCGGCCGCGTCCACTGGCGTGGATACTGGTCCTACCAGTTCTTGTACGGGCGTCCATTGGAAAGGTGCCGCCCTGACAGCTAGGGTTCCTTTCAACCCAAGAGGCCGGAACCAACTGGTCCTACCACTACGGAGAGCCGTGATGAGGACTCATGCAGCGGGCAAGCAGCGCGTCGCCGACCAGGTGGCGGAGAAGATCGAGCGGCTGATCGTCGATGGTGTACTCAAGGTCGGCCAGGCGTTGCCCTCGGAGCGGCGCCTGGTGGAAAAGCTCGGTTGCTCGCGCTCGGCATTGCGCGAGGGGCTGCGGGCACTGCGCGGGCGCGGCATCGTCGACACCGAGCAGGGGCGCGGTTCCTTCGTCGCCGACCTGACCGGCGCTGAGGATGTGTCGCCGCTGATGCACCTGTTCCGCTCGCAGCCGCGTACGCTTTACGACCTGCTGGAGGTCCGTGCGCTGCTGGAAGGAGAGTCCGCGCGCCTGGCCGCGTTGCGCGCTACGGAAGCGGACCTGGTGCTGATTGGCCGACGCTTCGAGGAGATGCATGCCGCCTACGACGAACCGCAGCCGCTGGACCCGCGCGAGCACGCGCGGCGCGATCACGCCTTCCACCAGGCGATCAGCGAGGCGTCGCACAACCCGGTGCTGGTGCACACGCTGCAGTCGCTCAACGAGCTGATGCTCAGCACCGTGTTCGCCTCGGTGAACAACCTCTACAACCGCCCGCCGCAGAAGCGCCAGATCGACCGCCAGCATGCGCGGCTGCATCGCGCCATCAGTGAGCGTCAGCCGGAGCAGGCCCAGCGCGCCGCCCGTGAACACATCCACAGCGTGCGCGACAACCTGCGGGAGATCGAGCAGGAGGAGCAACGGCTGGTGCGCGCTACGTTGCGCCTGGAAGGCTGGAAATAACCTTCCCGGTTTTGTGTGTGACGCACTGTAGGGCGCATAACGCGCCAGCGTTATCCGCCGTCCCGTGGGCTGGCGGCGGATAACCTGTTCCAGGTTATGCGCCCTACGTTCCTGGAAGGCTGGAAGTAACGTAGGAGCGGACTCCGTCCGCGATGTGCCACCGGCCGGCTCGGAGCGGGCGGGGATCGATCGCGGATGAATCCGCTCCTACGCCGCCTTGTGATTCTCAGCAGGAGAGCGGGCTTTTCGTAGGAGCGAGCTTGCTCGCGAACCCGCTTAACGCCTGAGCCGCCGGCAAACTCCGTTCGCGAGCAAGCTCGCTCCTACAGGGATGGGTAGGGCGAATAACGCGCCAGCGTTATCCGCCGCAGGGTAGCCGGCGGATAACCTGTTCCAGGTTATGCGCCCTACGGCTATCAGGAATGCGTCGGGGCGGGGCGCTTGGCTGAAGCCGCGTGCTTTGTCCGCCCAGCGCGGGCCTGGCCCGCGCCTGCTGATTTGGCCTTGCGCTCGCGCATTTCCGCCAGCATGCGCTCGGCATTGGCCTGGCAACCCATGCCTTCGGGCTTGTTCTCGATCTCGTCGATTACCGCCAGCAGGCGCTCTCGATTGGCCTGCAGCTGGCGCTCCATCGTTTCGATCTCGGCGACCTTGCGGCGCAGGCCGGCGACCAGTTCGCCGTGGCCGTTCTCGATGGGGTTGGCGTGGGGCAGCAGGCTGCGGATTTCCTCCAGGCTGAAGCCGGTCTGCTGGGCGCTGCGGATGATCTCCAGCAGGTCGAGGGTTTCCGCCGGGTATTCGCGGTAGCCGTTGGCCAGGCGGCGCGCCGGGGCGATCAGCCCGCTGGCCTCGTAGAAGCGGATGCGCGAGGGGGCGAGGCCGCTGAGCCTGGCCAGTTCACCGATTTTCATGCGGGGCTCCGAAGGGGCTTGACCTTGAAGTGAACTTTAAACTTAACCTCGCCGCAGCCACAACCCAACCGTGCAACCCCACTGTACAGCCCAGGAGCCGCGCCATGTCGCCCTTCCAGCCTCTGCAACTGCCCAACGGCGGCCAAGTCCCCAACCGTATCGCCAAGGCCGCCATGGAAGAGAACATGGCCGACGCCGACCAGGCGCCTTCGGCCGAATTGCTGCGGCTTTACCAGGCCTGGGCGGACGGCGGCGTCGGCCTGATCCTCAGCGGCAACGTGATGATCGACGGCCGCGCCATGACCGGCCCCGGCGGCGTGGTGCTGGAGAATGAGCGGCACCTTGAGCGCTTCCGCGAATGGGCGCGCATCGGCCGTTCCCGCGGCGCGCAGTTCTGGCTGCAGCTCAACCATCCCGGCCGCCAGGTGCAGACCAACCTCGGCCAGGGGGCTATCGCGCCATCGGCGGTGCCCCTGGAGATGGGCAAGTTCTCCAAGCTGTTCGCCGTTGCCCGCGAGATGAGCGAAGGCGATATCGCCGAGGTGATCCAGCGCTTCGTCCGTGCGGCGAAGCTGGCCGAGCAGGCCGGCTTCAGCGGCGTGCAGATCCACGCGGCGCACGGCTACCTGCTCAGCCAGTTCCTCTCGCCGCTGGCCAACAAGCGCCAGGACCGCTGGGGCGGTTCGCTGGAGAATCGTGCCCGCCTGTTGCTGGAGGTCGTCCGCGCGGTGCGCGCCGAAGTGTCGGCAGCGTTCTGCGTGGGGGTGAAGCTCAACTCGGCGGACTTCCAGCGCGGCGGTTTCGACGCCAGCGACGCGCGCCAGGTGATCCAGTGGCTGAACGACGAGCGGGTCGACCTGGTCGAGCTGTCCGGCGGCAGCTACGAAGCGCCGGCCATGCAGGGCGATGCCCGTGATGGGCGTACCCTGGCGCGGGAGGCGTACTTCCTCGAATTCGCCCGCGAAATGCGCGAAGCGGCGCGCATGCCGCTGATGGTCACCGGTGGCATCCGTCGCCTGCCGGTGGCGGAGCAGGTGCTGGACAGCGGGCTGGAGATGGTCGGCATCGGCACCGCCCTGGCGCTGGAGCCGCAGCTGGTGCTGCACTGGCAGCGCGGCAGCCAGACCCAGCCGGAGCTGCCTGCGATCCGCTGGCGCTCCAAGCCGCTGGCGGCGCTGGCCTACATGGCGCTGGTCAAGCTGCAGCTGAAGCGCATCGGCGCCCACCGCGCACCCAAGCCCGATGCCTCGCCGCTGGGCACGCTGGTGATGGAGCAGTGGCGTACCGCCCGCCGCGCCAGGCAGTACCGCCGCTGGGCGGCGCGGCAGCAGCTGAGCTGATTGCATTCGTAGGAGCGGACTCCGTCCGCGATTGGTCCGCATCGCGCCGGAAGCCATCGCGGACGGAGTCCGCTCCTACGGGGTCGAGCACGAAGCTCCCGATGGGAGAGTCTGTCTCTAACTGGGGGAAATCGTGTCTCTGCTGGCCCTCACCCCAGTGGAGCGCAGCGATACCCATCGCTCCCGGCACCAGCAGCATGGGTATCGCCCAGGCTCCACCCATCCTACGGTCCGGCGTAGGAGCGGACTCCGTCCGCGATGTCGGGTCAGCCGCTCTGATGATGGTCTTTGCGATTGGATCAGCCGATCGCGGACAGAGTCCGCTCCTACGAGAACCGATGGGCTCAATACGATGGGTCGGCGTCGATCACGCCTGCTGCCGCGTCGCCGCCAGCACGATTTCACGGATGCAGACGCCCTGCGGCTGGTTGTACGCATAGCTGATGGCGTTGGCCACGTCCTGGGCGCTGAGTACCTTGCCGCCCATCTCGCGTTTCCATTCCTGGTAGCCGCTCTTGATCGCTTCGTCGGTGGTGTGGCTGAGCAGTTCGGTTTCCACCGCGCCAGGGGCGATGGTGACGACGCGGACGTTATGCGCCGCCACTTCCTCGCGCAGGTTCTCGGAGATCGCGTGCACCGCGAACTTGGTGCCGACATAGGCGACGTGGTTGGGGAAGGTCTTGCGCCCGGCCACCGAGCTGACGTTGATGACGGTGCCCTGGTTGCGCTCGACCATGCCCTTGAGCACGGCGTGCACGCCGTTGAGCAGGCCCTTCACGTTGACGTCGAGCATGCGCTCCCACTCGGCCGGGTCCTGCTCGACCATGTTGCCCAGCAGCATCACGCCGGCGTTGTTGACCAGTGCATCGGCTGGGCCGAAGCGTTTCTCGGCTTCTGCCACGGCGGCCAGCAGGGCTTCGCGGTCGGTGACGTCCACCGCGCGGCATAGCGCGTTGGGCAGTTGCAGCGCTTCCAGGCGATCGATGCGGCGGGCCAGCAGCAGCAGCGGGTGGCCCTGCTGGGAGAAGAGGCGGGCGGTGGCTTCGCCGATGCCGGAATTGGCGCCGGTGACAATGATCAGGGGCTTGCTCATGGGACTCTCCTGCTATCGAGAAACTGGATGACTGAACGATGCAGTGAAGTATATTGAGCGCTATCCCGCCTGAAAAATGGCTTATTCCTGTGCCTGGTATCGGGAAATCCTATGGATATCCGACAGCTGGCCGCCTTTGTCGCGGTCTTCGAAGAACGCAACATCACCGCCGCCGCGCAACGCCTGTTCGTCAGCCAGCCGACTTTGTCGGTGACCATCCGCCAGCTGGAGGAGGCCCTGGGCGCCGAGCTGTTCCTGCGCCAGGCACGTGGGGTGGAAGTCAGCGAAGCGGCGCGCGCCCTGTATCCGCGTGCCCGCGCTCTGCTGGCCGAGGCGGATGGCCTGCGCAACATGTTCCGCCAGTCCACCGCCCGCCAGCCGCTGCACCTGGGGGTGGAAGGGGACGTCAGCGCCGAGCAGGTGGAGCGCTTTGTCAGCCTGGCGCAGCAGGCCGTGCCCAACCTGCTGCTGCACCTGGAGGAAGGCTGCGTGGGCGATGCGCGACTGGCGGTGGAGGAATTCTGCTGCGAGGACGAGCTGTTCCTGCCGGTCTGGGAAGATCCTTACGTGCTGGCGTTGCCGCCGGGTCTGGAGGATGTGCAGAGCGCGGGCTGGATCAGCTGCCCGACGCATCCTTCCCATCAACGGCTGATGACGGCATACGGCAGCGCACCGGTGGTGGCGCAGGCCAGCTCCCTGAACCTGGCGCTGCGGCTGGTTGGTGCCGGTGTCGGCGCGGCGATCCTGCCGCAGTCATTGCTGGCCGGCGCGCCGGCGGTGCGCAGCGGCACGCTGAACCTGCCGCTGCCGATCCGTCGCATCGGCCTCTGCCATTCCGCCCAGGCGCTGGAGCACCCGGCGGTGCGGGCGCTCTACGACTTCCTGCGCGCGGCCTGACTCAGGCCTGGGCCTTCTGCGCAGAGGGGGCGCGCAGGGACAGCAGCAGGACCAGCGAGGCGGCGAGAATCTGCAGGCTGGCGTAGCCGTTGGTGGTGGCGACCAGGCCGTAGCGCTGGATCGCCAGCCCGGCGAGGATCGCCGGCACGCTGAAGGCCAGGTAGCTGAGCACATAGAAGCTCGCCATCAGCGCGCCGCGCTCGTGGGCGTGGGCCAGCGGCACCACCGAACGCAATGCGCCGAGGAAGGCGCCGCCGAAGCCCAGCCCGGCCACTGCGGTGCCTAGGAAGAACAGCCAGAGGTTGCCGCTGTCCACGCCCAGCAGGGTGATCAGCAGGCCGATGATCAGCGCCAGGCCGCCACGGCGCAGGATCGTCGCCGCCGGCTGGTTGCGCAGAGCGAAGATCGCCAGCGCACCGCACAGGCACAGCAGCGACACCAGTCCGCCACCGATCATCGGCACCTGCAGGCCGGTGACCTGGCGCGCCAGGGTCGGCCCCAGCGACAGGTAGAAACCGCCCAGCGCCCAGAGGCTGGCGTTCAGCGGCGCCACGCTCCAGAACGCCCGGCGTGCCTGCGGAGGAATGCGGATGCGCGGCTTCAGCGAGGCCAGCGCGCCGGGTTGCCGGCTGACGCTTTCCGGCAGCCAGCGCAGCAGCACGATGCCCAGGGCAAACAGCGCCAGCAGCCAGACATAGACGCGGTGCAGCGGGTCCTCGCCGAACTGCACCAGCGCGCTGCTGCCCAGCGCGCCCATGGCCATGCCGAGCATCGGCGCCACGCTGTTGATCAGCGGGCCGCGCTCGCGGTCGATGTCCAGCATGGCGGCGCCCAGCACGGCGGTGGCGATGCCGGTGGCAAAGCCCTGCAGCAGGCGCGCGATGATCAGCAGTTCGACCGAATTGGCGTAGAGGAATACCGCCATCGCCAGCAGTTCGAGCACCAGCGCGGCGCGGATCAGCGGGCGCCGGCCGAGGTGGTCCGACAGTGAGCCGAACACCAGCAGGGCGAGCATCAGGCCACCGGCGTAGATGCTGAATGCCAGGGTCAGCAGGGCCGGGGAGAAGTGCCAGGACTCGCGGTACAGCGCATACAGCGGCGTGGGGGCCGCCGCGGCGGCGAGGAAGGCCATGAGCAGGGCCGTCAGCAGCCAGGCGGAGGCTTTGGCTGAGAAGCCGGACGCGCTTTTCGATTGGGTGTGTGCCATGATTCAGCTCGCAAAGGCTAAGATTTTGCTTTTGCGAGATGCTGGACCCGTTTTCGGATAAAAGCAAATTCTTTGCGTTAAGGTGCTTATGGCAATCAATCAGGGGGTTCGACCGGGCGGCCGCAGCGCGCGGGTGCAGGCTTCGGTGCACAAGGCCGTGGCGGAGCTGCTGGAAGAGCGCGAACGCGCCGAACTGACGGTGCCGCTGATCGCTTCGCGAGCCGGCGTCACGCCTTCGACCATCTACCGGCGCTGGGGCGATCTCAACGAACTGCTCGGTGACGTTGCCCTGCAGCGCATCCGCCCCGACGCCGAGCCGGCGGACACCGGCAGCTTGCGCGGCGACCTGCTGGCCTGGGGCGAGCAGTACATGGAAGAAACCGCCTCGGTGCCCGGCCGCGCGGTGGTGCTCGATCTGCTGGCGGCTGGCGGTGGCTCTTCGGGGCGCTGCATGGCGATCGCCTGCGGCCAGTTCGACATGATCCTGCTGCGCGCCCGGCAGCGCGGCGAAAAGCTGCCGGAGCTGGACCGCATCGTCGACCGCCTGATGGCGCCGCTGGTGTACCGCATCCTGTTCTCCGGCGAAGAGCTGGCAGTGGCCTATGTCGAGCGCCTGGTCGATCTGACGCTGGAAGGGCTGTAGCGGATTCTCCAACCGACTCCGCGCCGGCCGGGTAGGCACTCGTAGGATGGCGTGGAGCGCAGCGATACCCATCGATCCTGGCACCGGCAGCATGGATTGCGCCCATTCAGCTCAGCGCCAATCTGTAGGAGCGGGCCAAGCCCGCGATCGCGAGCAAGTCGCGCTTTTCCAACTCATTGCGGCGAGGGGACGTGCGTAGGAGCGGACTCCGTCCGCGATGTGCCAGCGGCCACGCCGTAAGGCCGGTTCGCGAGCAAGCTCGCTCCTACAGGTTCTTCCCGGCGACTGCATCGGCCCAGGCCTGCAAGGCCATGCAGGCGTGCGTGGCAATTTCTTCGTCGCTACGCCCGGTGAACACCCGCTCCAGCGCATCCGCCGCGATCAGCCCGGCCACGGTCGGCGTGCCCACGCCATCGGTGAGATCCAGCCATTCGCCGAAGCTGGCCGGCGTGTCGTACCAGCGCAGGTAACCCGAGGGCGAAACCGGCCACCAGCGCTCCTCGAACTGCAGCACGACCTTTTCCAGGCGACCCATGGCCAGATGGTCCAGGGCGTCCTGCTGTTCTGCCGGCAGAGGTGGGTGGAAATCGATTTCCCGCAGCACACCGATGGGCACGGTGCAGATGCAGAAGTCGGCACTTTCATCGCCGATGCGCACCTGCTCGCCGGACCAGTCGATGTCGGTCACCGTCTGGTTGAAGCGGATGTCCAGGCCCTGGGCGAGATGCTCCGCCAGCTGCGAATAACCTTGCGGCAGGAAGCGGTCGCCGGCACCGACGCCTTCCTCGTCCAGCGCATCGACCGACAGCGACTCCAGCGGCAGGCAGGCTTCGAGGATCAGGTTGGCCTCCAGGGCGAAGCGGGTGGCGCGGCGGGTAGCGTCATCCTTGTCGTCGAGATAGCGCGCTACCCCGTCTGCCAGCGGCAGGCGGCGGTCGATGCCCACACGCAACGATTCCCAGGCTGCATCGATATTGGGCAGCGGGCCGTCGGCTGCGGCGGCCAGGGGTTGGCTGAAATCAGTTTCCCGCAGCGGCAGGCCGAGTTGCTGGGCGAAGGCGGCCAGCGGGTTGTCGTCGAAGTGCTGCAGCCAGGCGGCGCCTTCGTCCACCCGCACCGGGCCGAGGGCGACGCTGTGAACTCGCCCACCGACGCGATCGCGAGCCTCCAGCACCACGCAGTCGATTCCTGCATCGTGCAGATGGCGCGCCGCGGCGATGCCAGCGAAGCCGGCGCCGATCACCAGCACCCGTTGGGCCCCGGATGCGATAGCGACCTGGGCGGCGCGCAGGCCGTCGTTCCAGGCGCCGTGGGTCATGGCCGGGGCGACGGGATTGCAGGCTTCGCCAGCGATCACCAGCTTACTGTCCAGCGGTTCGCCCAACCGGAGACGATGTTCCGGTGTGGCGCCGGGCAGCAGCGTGCTGTAGGCGCCGCGGCTGAACGGGTCGTCGCTCCAGTGGGTGACGTGGAAGGCACAGGGGCGGTGGCGAAGGCTGTCCATGGCGGGCTCGCTCTGTTGGGGAGCGACGACCATAGAGGGTTGGTGGTGAGCAGTTCAAGACGCAGATCCGTGCGATCTGCCTGTTGATTTGCACGGCTCATAACATGTCGTGCAAAGCGACGGCGAAGTGCGTACGTAGGATGGTGTGGAGCGCAGCGATACCCATCGATCCGTGGCACGGACAGCATGGGTATCGCTTAGGCTCCACCCATCCTACGACTCAGCTCCTGACCTGCCTGCAGGAGCGCGGCGGTGCGCAGTGGTTCGCGAGCAAGCTCGCTCCTACAGATTCACCTCAGGCGTGGCTCAGACGGATCACCGTGCGCGCCACCCAGACGCCGCTGAACAGCACCACGAACAAGCGTAGCGTCTGCATCGCCAGTACCAGGCCGACATCGGAATGGGTGTCCACCGCGATGATCGCCATGGCGTCCAGGCCGCCGGGGCTGGTGGCCAGGTAGAGGGAGAGGAAGTCCATCCCGGTGAGGGCCGCCAGCGCCCAGGCGAACAGCGCGCAGCTGGCGATCAGCGCCAACGCGCTGACCACCATGGCCGGCAGGTGGCGGCCGACGTAGGCCAGGCTCTGGCGGTCGAAACGCAGGCCGATGTAGCAGCCGATCACGCCGTAGGCGCTGGCCAGCAGCCAGTGCGGCAGGGTGATGTGCAGCACGCCGGTAAGTTGCAGCACGGCACCGGCCACCAGCGGCACCAGCAGTGGGCCGGCAGGCAGCCTGGCGCCGGCGGTGGTGCAGACGAAGATCAGCAGCAGGCAGTTGATCAGGTCGGGCAGGGTGGCGGTGTCGATCACCGGTGTGCTGTGCGCCGCTGAGCCGCCGCCTTCGATGCCCAGCAGGCGGCCGACCAGGGCGCCGGCCATGACCACGCAGACCACCCGCACGTACTGCATGGTGGCGACCACCCGCGGGTCGGCGCCGTTGGCTTCGGCCATCGATACCATCGCTGCCGCGCCGCCCGGTGCGGTGCCCCAGGCGGCGGTGCTGCCGGGGATGCCGCCGAAGCGCACCATGGTGTAGCTGACCACGGCCGAGAGCAGCAGGGTGAGCAGGGTGGCGCTGAGCATCAGTGGCCAGGAGGCGACCATCGCGTGCAGCACCGACCAGCTCATGGCGTGGGCGACCAGCAGGCCGATGCAGCCCTGGCTCAGGCGGAAGGCGCTGCGCGGCAGGCGGATGTCCGCGCCGCCGACGCCAAAGGCGATGGCGACCAGCATGGGGCCGAGGAACAGTGCAGCGGGAATCCCGAGCCAGGCCAGCAGCTGCCCGGCGCCTCCGGCTCCGAGTGCCAGGGCCAGCCATTGCAGACTGGCGGGGATGCGGGCGACGGACAGGGCAGGGCGGCTGGACACGGACGGCTCCGGGCGGGGAAGACGGGCCAATTATCGGTAGCCGGATTGATCAAGTCTATTTTCTAATAGTCATGAATCCATTCCTGAAATCTATCGGTTGGCCGCCATGGACCTGCGTGATCTCGCCTACTTCGAAACCATCGCCGAACTCGGCCACCTGGGCCGCGCCGCCGAGCGCCTGGGGCGCAGCCAGCCGGCGCTGACCAAGAGCATCCAGCGCCTGGAGGAATCCCTAGGCGCGCGCCTGTTCCAGCGCGATGGCCGACGCATCCGTCTGACGCCAGCCGGCGAACTGATGC
Organism: Pseudomonas nitroreducens; assembly: GCF_014204515.1. GTDB lineage: Bacteria > Pseudomonadota > Gammaproteobacteria > Pseudomonadales > Pseudomonadaceae > Pseudomonas > Pseudomonas nitritireducens_A. The sequence goes on from NZ_JACHLI010000006.1 coordinate 135,743, forward strand.
TGCAACGCGCCCGGCAACTGCGTCAGGACATCGAGGAAACCCGCCGCGAGGTGCGCGATTTCGCCAGCGGCGTGGTGGGCAATATCCGCCTGGGCTGCGCCGCGACCATGGCCGAGTACCTGCTGCCGCGCCTGACCGAGGACCTGCTGGCACGCGCGCCGGAGGTCACCATGAGCCTGGTGCTGGGCCAGGACGACGTGCTGCGCGAAGCCCTGCGCAGCGGCCGGCTGGACATGGCGATCTGCTCGCGTATCGTCGACGACCCGCAGCTGAGCAGCGAGCCGCTGCTGCAGGATCAGGTGGTGGTGGTCGCCAGCCGTGATCACCCGATCTTCGACGGCCCGGTGAGCATGGCCGACCTGTGCCGCTACCGCTGGGTGCTGCCGGCGCCGGGCGTGTCCTCGCGGCGCTGGATGGACACCACCTTCCAGGCCCACCAGTTGCCGATGCCGCAGGTGCAGATCGAGACCAACGCCATCCCCATGCTGCCCAACCTGATCGCCCGCACCCGCCTGCTCAGCTTCATCGCCCGCGAGGCGCTGGCCGGCGGGCATGGCATGGACCAGTTGCGCGAAGTAGAGCTGGCCGAGACGACACTGACGCGGACCATCGGGCTGGCGGTGCGCGAGGGCGCCTACCTGTCGCCGGCGGCGCAGTTGTTGCGGGGGATGTTGCGGGAGCGGGCGCAGCGGTTTGGGGCGGAGCTTCAATCGCGGACGGAGTCCGCTCCTACGTAGGCGGACGGCATCGGTGTGCACCATTTCGAATGGCATGCGTCCGCGATGGATTTCGCGGACAAGGTCCGCTCCTACCAAACCGGGAGCTTCGGAGTGGGCCTAGAGCAGTAGGGCATGTATTCGATGGTGGCACCGTTGGCGCATTCCTGACGGCACCGAGTGAAGTGGGTTCGCGAGCAAGCTCGCTTCTACAACGAGGGCATGATTCAGTGCTCCGCTTCGGCTTTAAGGAGTTCCAGAGACATATCCGCACGCGCCGAGTGCCCCTTTCAGGAGGCCGAAGGTGATCGGAGTTCCAGGGGTTGAGCGACATGGATGTCGCGAGAGCCACGATGGGCCAGGGATGGCCCTTCGTGGGGGGACGCCTAGTTCGGGCCCCTGGAACTCCGAGGAACCGAGGGTACTTTTCGCGAAGCGAAAAGCCGGATGGTAGGGGCGAGACTTTTTGGTTCCTTTTGTGGCGTTTGACAAAAGGGACTCGCCCGAGGGGGCGAAACAGGGAGTCCGAGCTCACGCCGAAGCGACGCTGAAACTCCGAACCCGAAGCAAAAGCATCGCGGACAAAGTCCGCTCCTACGCAGAACGGAAACAACGGAGCTGACCTGCAGGCGCCGGCCTTGCCGCCGGATCGCGGACTAGGGCAAGGCGCCCCCGCCCATCCTCCAGGTCTGGCCAGTAGGGCGAATAACGCGCCAGCGTTATTCGCCGAGATGCATCCGGCGGATAACCTGTTCCAGGTTATGCGCCCTACGATCACACCGCGTGTTCAGCGGCTCGGTACTTCGCCCACCACCGTGGTGCGATACATCTCCCGGCGCATGCCGTGGTAGTCCGATACCGGGTAATGCCAGGTACTGCGGTTATCCCAGATCGCCACGGTGCCGGCGCTCCAGCGCATGCGGCAGGTGAACGCCGGCTGGGTGGCGATGCTGAACAGGTAATCCAGCAACGGCTGCGCCTCCGCCGGGCGCATGCCCTTGATGCCGCTGGTGTAGGCCGGGTTGATGTAGAGCACCTTTTTGCCGGTTTCCGGGTGCTTGATCACCAGCGGGTGCGAGCGCACCTCGCCATCATGGCTGCCGTAGCGCACCGCCATGTTTTCCATCAGGTCGTTGTGCTTGGCCTCGGCGCCGTAGGCGCGTTCGGGGCTGTGGATGGCGTCGAGGGTCTCCAGTTGCGCGCGCAGTTTCGGCGACAGCCACTCGTAGGCCAGCGCCAGGTTGGCGTAGAGGGTGTCACCACCGAACGGCGGGATATCGTGGCCATAGAGCAGGGTGAAGGCCGGCGGGCGCTCCTGGAACGACCAGTCGCTGTGCCAGGCGCCACCGAATACCACCGGCGTCTTCTCGTTGGCTTCCTTCACCACGCGGACCACATGCGGGTGATCTTCCATGCCGACCACGTAGGGCTCGCGGCCGAATTCGCCGAAGCGCAGGGTCACCGCTTCGAGGTTCTCCACGCTCAGGTCCTGCCCGCGGATGAACAGCACCTTGTGCGCCAGCAGCGCCTGGCGCAGTTCGGCGTAGCCTTCCTCGCCCAGGGTGGTGAGGTCCAGCTCGCTGACATCCGCACCGATGGCGCCGGTGGCGGGGACGATGCGGAAGTGGCGGTACTCGGCCGCACGGTTCTGGCTGGGCAACGCGTAGAAGAACTCGAACATGGGGACGCCTCTTGTGAATGTTGTTGGCACCCCAAGCATGGTCAGCGGCGGCGCTTTCTTCCATGATCAAGTCCGCCAAAAAATGACTTTCTCTGCCAACAGAGAGCCCGCCATGTCGTACCTACCCGCCACAGGAGCCCGCGATGGACTGGCGCCAGCCCCGCGAAATCACTGGAGTGCGTTACCTGCTCGACAGCGCCCGCGACGAGGGGTTGAGTGCGGACGAATGCCTGGTGGGCAGCGCCATCACCCAGGCTGACCTGCACGCGCGGGCCGGGCGTATCCAGGCCTGGCAGGAACTGGCGGTGATCCGCAACCTGCTGCAGCACGTGGACCGTCCCGGATTGGGCCTGGCGACGGGGCGGCGTTATCACCTCACCTCGCTGGGCCTGCTGGGTTTCACCATGCTCGCCAGTCGCACGCTGCAGGAGGCCTTCGAGACCTTCGGGCGCTTCCAGAGCCTGGCGCTGACCTTGTGCCCGGTCACCAGCGAAACAGAGGCGCGTGGCGTGTGGCTGATCTTCGATGACCGCGTACTGCCCGAGGATGCCCGCGCCTTCGTCGTGGAGCGCGGCATCGCCGGCTGCTGGCAGCTGTCCGGCGAGTTGCTGCAACGCCCCTTGCAGCCCCTGGCCATCGAACTGCGCAGCGACGCCGCCGAAGCCGGCCCGTTCCTGGCAACCTTCGGTATCGAGCCGACCTTCGCTGCGCCGCGCAACGCCATGCTGTTTGCCATGGACGATCTGCTGGCGCCCTTGCCGCAAGCACAGCTCAGCGCGCGTGACAGCGGCGAGCAACTGTGCGAGCGCCTGTGTGGCGAACTGGCGCTGACCCTGGCCGCCACGCCCACCGCGCGGCAGGTGCAGCAACTGCTGCTGCGCGATTCCGCCAGCCTGCTCGGCGCCGCGGTGGTGGCTGAGCGACTGGGGCTTTCCGAGCGCACGCTGCAACGGCGCCTGGCGCAGGAAGGGCAGAGCCTTCAGTTGCTCAACGACGGCATCAAGCAGCGCCTCGCCGAACGCCTGCTGCGCGAATCGCGGATGGACCTGCACGGCATCGCCCAGTGCCTGGGCTACGCCGAGGCGGCAAGTTTTTCCCGCGCGTTCCAGCGCTGGACGGGGCAGTCGCCCGGGCGTTGGAAGCGTCACTCCGGAACCCTCCCGACGCACTGAAGTCGAACCGCCCGCAACGCCTCTGGAACGGACGAAAGCCGCGAGATAGAGCCTTCTGATGTGGCCGATTGCCATCGGTTGCGGGTTAATTTCGCGCGCCTGCCATCCGTTCCCCTCAAGAGGCGCGTCGACATTTCCAGCGGCGCGCCCGTCAGAAAAAGGAGAACCCATGTCCTCAGCAACCTGCCTGCGCGCGTGCCTCGGAAGGCGTGGCGCGATGAGTTCCAGCGCTTTGTATTGGCCGGCGTGAGCCGCCATCCACCTCCTGCATCCGCCGCCGCGAAAGCGTTCGGCTGCGTGCCCCTGGCCGGGCTTCCGGCCGTCATCCGAGCATTGAGGAAATCAATGAGCAAGACCTTCCGACTGGCCGCCGTGGCCGGCGGCCTGCTGGCTGCCGGACTGCCTGCGCTGGCCCATGGCGCCCAACTCGAGGCGCAGATTCGCTGGACCCGCTACGGCATCCCGCACATCCAGGCCAGGGACGAACTCGGCCTGGGCTACGGCATCGGCTATGCCTACGCCCGCGACAACGCCTGCCTGCTGGCCGAGGAAGTCCTCACCGCCCGCGGCGAGCGTTCGCGCTACTTCGGCGAGGACGGCAAGACCTCCGCCGGCATCGGCAACCTGCCCTCGGACTTCTTCTACACCTGGCTCAACGACAATGAATCCCTGCGCCGCCTGCGCAGCGCCCAGCCGCAGCCGATCCGCGACCTGCTCGATGGCTACGCCGCCGGCTACAACCGCTGGCTGTGGGATACCCAGGCCGCCGGCACGCAGTGCGCCGGCAAGGCCTGGCTGCGCCCGCTGGAGGCCGACGACCTGCTGCGCCTGACCCGCCGCCTGCTGGTGCAGGCCGGCGCCGGGCAGTTCGCCGAGGCGATGATGGCGGCTACGCCGCCGGGGCAGGCGACCTCTTCGCTGGTCAGTGACGGCGAAGTACTGGCGGCCATGCAGCGGCGTGAAAGCTTCCACCAGGACCACGGCAGCAACGCCGTGGCCGTGGGCCGCGAGCGCTCGGCCGACGGCAACGGCCTGCTGTTGGCCAACCCGCATTTCCCCTGGTTCGGTGCGCTGCGCTTCTACCAGATGCACCTGACCATTCCCGGCCAGCTCGACGTGATGGGGGCCTCCCTGCCGGGCATGCCGCTGGTGAATATCGGTTTCAGCAAGGACGTAGCCTGGAGCCACACGGTGGACACCTCCAGCCACTTCACCCTGTACCGCCTCGACCTCGATCCGCAGGACCCGCGCAGCTACCGCGTCGACGGCCAGTCACGGCCGCTCAAACAGGTCACCCTGCGTGTTCGCGTGCTGGAGCCCAGCGGTCGCGTCGGCACGCGCAGCCATACGCTGTACGAATCCGAATACGGTCCGGTGCTCAGCGTGCCGGGCAAGCTGCCCTGGAACGCCAGCCAGGCCTTCGCCGTGCGCGACGCCAACCTGGGCAACGACCGCGTCCTGCAGCAGTGGTACGCCATCGATCACGCGCGCAGCCTGGAGGAACTGCGCGACAGCGTCGAGCACGTGCAGGGCATCCCCTGGGTCAACACCCTGGCGACCAATGCCGAGGGCAAGGTGCTCTACCTCAACCAGTCGGTGGTGCCGCACCTGAGCCCGCAGCAACTGGCCGATTGCGCCATCCCCGAGTACCAGAAGCAGGGCCTGCCGGTGCTGCAGGGTGGGCGCCGTGCCTGCGACTGGTCGAGCGCGCCGGGCACCCGCCACGCCGGCCTGACGCCGCCGGAGCAGATGCCGGCGCTGGAGCGCGAGGACTTCGTGCAGAACTCCAACGACAGCGCCTGGCTGAGCAACCCGGCGCAGCCGCTGACCGGCTTCTCGCCGCTGGTGAGCCGCGACTCGATCCCGGTCAGCGCGCGCACGCGCTTCGCCCTCGAACGCCTGAAAGGGGAAGACAAGATCGGCCCCGACGACCTGCAGAAAATGGTCACCGACAACCGCGTCTACGTAGCCGACATGCTCCTCGATGACCTGCTGCAACTGTGCAAGCCGGCCGTTGCAGGCACCGAGGCCGCCTGCGCCGCGCTGGGTGCCTGGGACCGCCACGTCAACCTCGACAGCAACCCCGGCTTCGCCTACTTCCAGGCCTTCGTCGCGCGCTTCCTGAAGATCGACGGCGGCTGGCGTCTGCCCTTCGATCCCAAGCTGCCGCTGGCCACGCCTTCAGGCATCGCCCTGGACAAGCCGCAGGTCCGCCAGCAGGCGCAGCAGGCCCTGGTGGCGGCCGCGCAGGAGATCGACGGCCGCAACATCCGCGCGGACGAGAAGTGGGGCGAGCTGCAGCTGACCGGCGATGTGGCCAACCCCCTGGGCATCCCCGGCGGCACCGGCAACGAGGGCGTGTACAACGCCATCCATTCGGAATGGCAGGGCGACCACTACCGCGTGCTCAGCGGCAGCAGCTACATCCAGCTGGTCGACTCCACCGCCGAAGGGCCGAAGGCGCGCGGGCTGCTGGCGTTCTCCCAGTCCAGCGAACCGGGCTCGCCGCATCATCGCGACCAGACCGAACTGTTCGCTCGCCAGCAGTGGCCGGAGCTGCCGTTCACCGACGCGCAGATCAACGCCGATCCGGAGCTGAAGGTGATGGAGTTGCGTGAGCGGTAGTGTGGCGGCGCCAATCCATCAGCTCACGTAGGAGCAACTGTCTTCTTCGGAAAGTCCGTGCCTGGCTTTCCCTCTCCCTAACCCTGGCTGCGCGCCCCGCTCCGAAGGGAGAGGGGGACTGTATGTCGCCGGCTGAGACTAATGTGTCAGCCGGCACGTGCGACTCCCTCTCCCTTCAGGGAGAGGGCTTCTCTTCGCGCAGGAGCTTCATGCGGGACCGGACTCTGCCCACGATAGGTCCGCATCGCGTCGGAGGCCAATCGCGGACAGAGTCCGCTCCTACGCCCCTCGGCGAGCACCCAGCGCTTTTCGTAGGAGCGAGCTTGCTCGCGAAGCGCCCTGGCATCGGCGTCGACCGGTGTTCGCGAGTAAGGGCTGGGCTCCTGCAAATGGGGCGCGGCCAGGCAAAAAAAGACCGGCTCGCAGGCCGGTCGAGGGGGAAGAATTCGTCGTCAGCGGCAGACGCGGGCGATGGCCGCCGCCAGGTGGTCGAGGCGCTCGCCGTCGAGCCCGGCGATGTTGGCGCGGCCGCTGCTCACCAGGTAGATGCTGTGTTCCTCGCGCAGGATGCGCACCTGGTCGGCCTGCAGGCCGGTGTAGGAGAACATGCCGCGCTGGATGGCGATGTGCGCGAAGCGCTCCGCCAGGCCATGGGGGCGCAGGGCTTCCACCAGGCCGATGCGTAGCTCGGCGATACGCCCGCGCATGCCGTCCAGCTCGGCCAGCCAGAGGTTCTTCAGTTCCGGATCGCCGAGGATGGTGGCGACCACTTCCGCGCCGTGGGCCGGCGGGGTCGACCACAGGTTGCGGGCGAACAGCGCCAGCTGGCTGCGGATGTCGGTGAGCTTGTCGGCGTTCTCGGCGCAGACGATCAGCGCGCCGACGCGGTCGCGGTAGAGGCCGAAGTTCTTCGAGCAGGAGCTGGTGATCAGCACTTCCGGCAGGTTCTCGGCGAACAGGCGCACGGAATACGCGTCCTCTTCCAAGCCGTCACCCAGGCCCTGGTAGGCGAAGTCCAGCAGCGGCAACAGCTCGCGGCGGCGGACGATCTCCAGCACGCGCTGCCACTGCTGGTGATCCAGGTCGAAGCCGGTGGGGTTGTGGCAGCAGGCGTGCAGCAGCACCACGTCGCCCTGGGGAACCTTCTCCAGCATGGCGAACATGGCCTCGGCATCGAGGCGGTTGTCCGCGCCCACATAGGGGTAGAACTTGATCGGCACGCCTGCGGCGGCGAACAGGGTCTCGTGGATCGGCCAGGTCGGGTCGCTCAGCCAGATGTTCCGGCCCGGCAGGCAATGGGCGATGAACTCCGCCGCCAGGCGCAGGGCGCCGGTGCCGCCGGGTGTCTGGGTGGCATCGGCACGGGAATCGGCCAGCAGCGGCGAGGTAACGCCCAGCACCTGCTCGCACAGGCGCGCGGCGAACAGCGCGTCGCCGTGGCTGCCGACGTAGCTCTTGGTGGTCTCGCTATCCACCAGGCGCTGTTCGGCGAGCTTCACCGCACGGGGGATCGGCGTGAGGCCCTGGGCGTCCTTGTAGACGCCCACGCCAAGGTCGAGCCGCGCGGGATTGGGGTCCGCCCGATAGGCTTCGAGCAGGCCCAGGATCGGGTCGCCCGGTACGCGGGTGACCTTGGCGAAATGGCTCATTTGCGGCCCTCTGCTTTCGCGGCCAGCGCGTCGGTGCGCGCGGCCATGATGAAGTCGTTGCGGTGCAGGCCACGCATCTCGTGGCTCCACCAGGTGACGGTGACCTTGCCCCACTGGGTCAGCAGGTCGGGGTGGTGGCCTTCTTCCTCGGCGATGGCGCCCACCGCGTTGGTGAAGGCCAGGGCATGCCGGAAGTTCTTGAACAGGTAGACCCGCTCCAGTTCCATGTGGTCGTCGCGGACCTCGATGTTCCACTCCGGAATCTGCTTGATCAGCACCGCCAGTTCTTCGTCGGACACCTTCGGGGCGTCGGCGCGGCAGGCTTCGCAATGGGCTTGGTTGAGTGCGGTCATGAAAGGGTTCTCCTCGTCGTGGGGGGGCATAGGAGTGCGCTCGCGGACCATCTTAGGCTCGCGGGCACGTCTCATCCTAGGCACAGATGGCGATGATTGCAGCGGATCAGGCGGCCTGTTTCGGCGGAAACTTCGGCGCGTGCAGGCCCAGGCGCATGGCTTCGCGCACCAGCGCCATGATGTCCTCATGGGCCAGTTCGAACAGCCGCTTGAGCTCGGGCAGCACGAAATACAGGGGCTGCAGGATGTCGATGCGGTACGGCGTGCGCATGCATTCCAGCGGATTGAACGGCTGGTGCTCGGGCTCGTCGGAGAGGCTGTAGACCGTCTCTTTTGGCGACGAGAGGATGCCGCCGCCGTAGATGCGCAGGCCCTGGGAGGTGTCCAGCAGGCCGAACTCGATGGTCATCCAGTACAGGCGGGCGAGGAACACCCGTTCTTCCTTGCTCGCCGCCAGCCCCAGCTTGCCGTAGGTGTGGGTGAACTCGGCAAACCAGGGGTTGGTGAGCAGCGGGCAGTGGCCGAAGATCTCGTGGAAGATGTCCGGCTCCTGGAGGTAGTCCAGCTCTTGCTCGGTGCGGATGAAGGTGGCGACGGGGAATTGCTGGCTGGCCAGCAGCTCGAAGAAGGTCTGGAACGGAATCAGCGCCGGCACCCGCGCCACGCGCCAGCCGGTGGTGGCCTGGAGTACCTGGTTGATCTCGCCCAGTTGCGGGATGCGCTCGTGGGGCAGGCCGAGCTGCTCGATGCCGTCCAGGTATTCCTGACAGGCGCGGCCCTCGATCACTTTCAACTGGCGGGTGATCAGGGTGTTCCAGACCTGATGCTCGGCTTGCGGATAGTCGATAAAGCCATCTTCATCAGGTTGGCGGGCCACGTACTGCGTTGTCTTCATGGAGCCTCCGGCGTCGAACTGCCTGTTCTTGTGATGTCTCACCCTGTTCTGGTGATGACTCACTGATAGCGCGCTGCGTGCCGGGAAACACCCCCTCTGGCGCCGCTCTTGAAGGTGCCAAACGGGGCAATCCGTAAAGAAATGATTACGCTTGCTGGCGCGCGCATCCGGCCATGGCTTGAAGCTGTGGTGATCTGTCACATATTCTTGACGGTAATTTCCGGCCGCCTTGCGAAAATCCGCGCCGGAGTGCCCACCACAACGACAACCACGGGCCCGCCATGCGCATCAAAGTGCACTGCCAGAACCGCGTCGGCATCCTGCGCGACATCCTCAACCTGCTGGTCGACTACGGCATCAACGTCAACCGTGGCGAAGTCGGCGGCGAGCAGGGCAACGCCATCTACCTGCTCTGCCCGAACCTGATCAACCTGCAGTTCCAGTCGCTCAAGCCCAAGCTCGAAGCGGTTCCCGGCGTATTCGGCGTCAAGCGCGTCGGCCTGATGCCGAGCGAGCGCCGCCACCTGGAGCTGAACGCGCTGCTGGCGGCGCTGGAGTTCCCGGTGCTGTCCATCGACATGGCCGGGCAGATCGTCGCGGGCAACCGCGCCGCCGCGCAGCTGCTGGGTGTGCGCGTGGATGAGGTGCCGGGTATCCCGCTGTCGCGCTACGCCGAAGACCTCGACCTGCCCGAACTGGTGCGGGCCAACAAGGCACGCATCAACGGCCTGCGGGTCAAGGTGAAGGGCGACGTGTTCCTTGCCGATATCGCCCCGCTGCAATCCGAGCACGATGAAAGCGAGGCGCTGGCCGGCGCCGTGCTCACCCTGCATCGCGCCGACCGCGTCGGGGAGCGCATCTACAACGTTCGGCGCCTGGAGCTGCGCGGCTTCGACAGCATCTTCCAGAGTTCGCGGGTGATGGCCGCCGTGGTCCGTGAGGCACGCCGCATGGCGCCGCTGGACGCGCCGCTGCTGATCGAGGGCGAGACCGGCACCGGCAAGGAACTGCTGGCCCGCGCCTGCCACCTGGCCAGCCCGCGCGGGCAGTCGCCGTTCATGGCGCTGAACTGCGCCGGCCTGCCCGAATCCATGGCCGAGACCGAGCTGTTCGGTTACGGCCCCGGCGCCTTCGAAGGCGCACGTCCGGAAGGCAAGCTCGGCCTGCTGGAGCTGACCGCCGGCGGTACGCTGTTCCTCGATGGTGTCGGCGAGATGAGCCCGCGCCTGCAGGCCAAGCTGCTGCGCTTCCTGCAGGACGGCTGCTTCCGCCGCGTGGGCAGCGACGAGGAGGTGTACCTGGACGTGCGGGTGATCTGCGCGACCCAGGTGGACCTTTCCGAGCTCTGCACCAAGGGTGAGTTCCGCCAGGACCTCTATCACCGCCTCAACGTGCTGTCGCTGCATATTCCGCCGCTGCGCGAGTGCCTGGACGGCCTGGAACCGCTGGTGGAACACTTCCTCGACCAGGCCAGCCGGCAGATCGGCTGCGCCCTGCCCAAGCTCTCGCCGCAGGCGCTGGATCGACTCGGCCGCTACCACTGGCCGGGCAACGTGCGCCAGCTGGAGAACGCGCTGTTCCAGGCGGTCTCGCTGTGCGAGGGCGGCACCATCCGCCCCGAGCACATCCGCCTGCCGGACTACGGCGCGCCGCATCCGCTGGGGGATTTCTCCCTGGACGGTGGGCTGGACGCCATCGTCGGCCGCTTCGAGCGCGCGGTGCTGGAACGGCTCTACCGCGAGCACCCCAGCAGCCGGCAACTGGGCAAGCGGCTGGGGGTGTCGCACACCACCATCGCCAACAAGCTGCGGATGCATGGGCTGGGGCAGAACGAAGAGGGCTGAAGCGGAGCGCTTCCCCGCCAGGGGCTCACAGCAACAGGTATCCCTGCGGCGCCTTGGTGCGCGGCGGGTCGGCGATGAACTTCAGCCGCTGCGGTTTCCACCAGCCCGGCAGCAGTCGCCGCACTGCCGGCTGGTTGAAGCGGTCGTCGAGCAGGTAGATCACCCCTGAATCGGTCGGCGTGCGGATCACCCGCCCGGCGGCCTGGACGACTTTCTGCAGGCCGGGGAACAGGTAGGTGTAGTCGTAGCCGTCGCCGAACATGCCCTGCATGCGCTGCTTGATCTCCTCATTCACCTCGTTCACCTGCGGCAGGCCCAGGGTGGCGATGAAGGCGCCGATCAGGCGCTCGCCTGGCAGGTCGATGCCTTCGCCGAAGGCGCCGCCGAGCACGGCGAAGCCGATGCCGCGGGAGGTAGGGGTGAAACGGTCGAGGAAGGCCTGGCGCTCGATCTCATTCATGCTGCGCGACTGCACCCAGTGCGGGATGTCCGGATGTTCGGCAGTGAAGCGTTCCAGCGCCTGCTGCAGGTAGGCGTAGCTGCTGAAGAAGGCCAGGTAGTTGCCCGGCCGCGCACGGAACTGCCGGGCCATCAGGGTGCTGATCGGCGTGAGGCTGGCCTCGCGGTGCTGGTAGCGGGTCGACAGGTTGCTCAGGGTGTGGACTTCCAGCTGCTCGGCGTGGAAAGGAGACTCCACTTCGCGCCAGGTCGTGTCTTCCGGCAGGCCGAGCAGGTCGGCGTAGTAGTTGGCCGGATTCAGGGTGGCGGAGAACAGCGTGGTGCTGTGGGCCACCTTGAAGCGTTCGGCGAGGAAGGGCGCGGGTACCACGTTGCGCAGGCACAAGGTCGAGAGCACACGCCGGGCGCTGACGTCGTGGCGGGTGATGTCGAACAGCGAGTGTGGCCCGTAGGCCTCGGCCAGCCGGCAGAACAGCATGGCGTCGAGGTAGAAGCGCAGCAGCTCGGCCTCGTTGCCGGTGGGCTGGTCGGTGAGGTGGTCGGTGATGGCGCTGACGGCCTTCTGCAACGCGGCGATGAACAGGTCGGGGATGGTCGGGTAGATCTGATAGTCAACGTCCTGATCCTGGTGCAGCTGGTTCCAGTGCCGGCCGACGCGCTCCAGCGCGCTCTTCAGCTTGGCCGGGGCGACCTTGCGCAGGGCGTTGAACTCGCCCTGGTCCAGCTCGGCGCTGTACATGCCGCGGCCGCGTTCGATGAGGTTGTGCGCCTCGTCCACCAGCAGGGTGACCTTCCAGTCGTTGAGCACGGTGAGGCCGTAGAGCAGGGCGGTCATGTCGAAGTAGTAGTTGTAGTCGCCCACCACCACGTCGGACCAGCGGCACAGTTCCTGGCTCAGGTAATAGGGGCAGACCTGGTGCTCCAGCGCCACCTTGCGCACCGCTTCCTGGGTCAGCCAGCGCTGCTGGAGCGCGGCCTCGCGGGCGGCGGGCAGACGGTCGTAGAAACCCTTGGCCAGCGGGCAGGATTCGCCGTGGCAGGCCTTGTCCGGGTGCTCGCAGGCCTTGTCGCGGGCGACGTGCTCCAGCACTCGCAGCGGCTGGGCGGCCTCCTGCTGGCGCAGGGTGGCCAGGGCGTCCAGGGCCAGGCGCCGGCCGGGGGTCTTGGCGGTGAGGAAGAACAGGCGGTCCAGCTGCTGGCCGGGGAATGCCTTGAGCTGCGGGAACAGCGTGCCGAGGGTCTTGCCGATGCCGGTGGTGGCCTGGGCCATCAGCGTCTGGCCATCGCGGGCGGCGCGGTAGACCGATTCGGCGAGCATGCGCTGGCCCTGGCGGAACTCGGCGTAGGGGAAACGCAGCGCCTCCAGACCCTGGTCGCGCTCGACGCGGTGGGCGCTTTCCTGCTCGGCCCACTGCACGAAGCGCTGGCATTGCAGTTCGAAGAAGGCGCGCAGCTCGGCGGCGGCGAAGCGCTCGCGGAATTCGGTTTCCTTCTGGGTGATGACGTTGAAGTAGACGACGGCCAGGTCGATGGCGTCGATCTCCAGGGTCTGGCACAGCAGCCAGCCGTACACCTTCACCTGCGCCCAGTGCAGCAGCCGGTGGTTCTGCGGGATACGCGCGACATCGCCGCGGTGGGTCTTGATCTCTTCCAGCAGGTTGGCTTGCGGGTCGTAGCCGTCGGCGCGGCCGCTGACCAGCAGTCCGGGGTATTCGCCGCGCAGCGGCAGTTCGGCGATGTAGCCCAGCCCGCGCCGCGACACTACCGTGGCGTGCCCGGCCATGCCTTCCTGCGCCGTGGGGGCAGGGGTGAAGCGCAGGTCGAGGTCACCTTCCTTGGCGGTGAACTCGCACAGCGCGCGCACGGCGATGGCGTAACTCATGGGCTGGGCACGGCCTCTTGCTGCCAGCGCACATAGCAGACCTCCACCGGCATGCCGTGCTCGGCACAGAAGGCCAGCCAGCGTTTCTGGTTGTCCTGCAGGCGGTCGCCGGGGCCTTTCACCTCGATCATCCGGTAGCGCGCCTCGGCGGGCCAGAACTGGATCAGGTCAGGCATGCCGGCGCGGTTGGCCTTCGGATCGGCAAGCAGGCGCTCGAACCACAGCTTCAGGTGCGCCGCCGGCAGGCAGTGCAGGGCCTGTTCCAGCAGAGTTTCGTTCAGCAGCTCCCAGTGCACGAAGGGCGAGAGGATGCCGAACTTGGCGGTATAGGTTTCGCGGATCGCCGCGAGATAGGCGTCGCTCTCCAGCAGCACCAGGCGTGCGGCGAAGGCGTCCGCGCGGCGGCTGACGAAGTCGCCCCGGTTGAGGTCGCTGGGGCCGGCCTGGAAGGGGTGGAAGAAGGCGCCGGGCAGCGGGGCGAAGATCACCTCCCAGCAGAGCAGGCCGAACAGGCTGCAGACCAGCGCGTTCTCCACGTAGTGCACCGGCGCGGCGTCTTCATGCAGCACCGCCTGCACGGCGAATTCGACGCTGTAGTCCGGTTGCGGCAGTTCCAGGTCGATACGCAGCGGCGGCGCGGGTTTGCTGGCCTTTTCACGGGGCAGACCCAGCTGGCGGACCAGCCGGGTCAGCGCGCGCTCGAGCAGCTGCAGCTCGCCGTCGCTTTCCGGTGCAGCCAGGGCGAGCTGTGCCAGGGCATGGGCCTCCTCGAAGCGTTGCAGGCGTTCCAGCACGCGGACCTGCCGTTGCCGCGAGCCACCGGCGGCAGTGCGCTGGTACAGCGCCAGCGCGGCATCCAGCTCGCCTTCGCGCTCCCACTGGTAGGCCATGCGATACAGCAGGCGACCATGGCGGGCTTGCAGGTAGGCGTTGTCGCTATGGAAGCCGGCCAGCTCGGCGAGCAGTTCGCCGATGGGTTCACCGCTGTCGAAGCGCACCGCGGCGTTCCACAGGTGGAGGTAGGCTTCCAGGTCGTCGCGCTGGCGAAAGGCGCGGGAGTCGGCGGTGAAGGGGACGCTTTCGTAACGGAAGATGCCGAGGTCGGCGAGGACGAACTCGGACCAGTCCTGCTGCAGGTTGCCGAAGAACAGCAGGCGCAGGCGGTCGCACAGCGGCGTGGCCAGCAGGGTGTAGAGCGCGTCGAGGTCCGGGTACCAGGCGGCGAACGGCTGCACCTGCTCATGGTAGGCGTGCAGGTGTTCGTAGAGCTCGGCTTTCTTCAGCGAGCCGCGCGGCAGGTCTTCGCGAAAGCGCGCGAGCAGTTCGTCCTTGAGCAACAGCCCGAGCACTTCCTCCAGCGCCAGGGGCCAGGCGTCGTCCAGCCAGCCCAGCGCCAGCAGTGGCGCGGCGGCGCTGCGGATGTCGCCGATCTCCGCGTAGCTCAGCTTGCCGGCACGAAAGTGCGGCCCCTTGCGCATCACCAGGCGCACCAGCAGCGCCCGCGAAGGCAGCGGCAGGGCGCGGAAATCGGCGATGAACCGTGCTTCCTCGGCGTCGAGCAGGTCGGCGTAGCGTTCGTCGATCCAGTCGAGGGCGCGGTGGAAGTTGCTCAGGTAGTAGAGGCTGGGGTCGAGCGGCGCGTGCATAGTTTGAGGAGTAGGGCGGGCACTGGTTTTACATACAGTGGCAAGGATGGCCGGATGCGGCCGCGGCCGCAAGGGTTCCGGCGGCCTTTCATCGGGACGCGGCGGGCTTACCCCCGGCCTTCGGCCTTCTCGAACAGCGCCAGCAGGTCCGTCAGCGTGCTTTCCAGGTACTCGCCCGCGCGGTAGGCCGGCTTGAGTGCATCACCGCCAGCCACCACGTCCTGTGGCCGTTCGATGAAGCGCCCCACCGGCTGGAAATCGCCGTCGAGCACCAGCACCACCGGGATCAGGATGCGCTCCAGCGCCAGGCGTTCGCGCAGGTCATCCTCGGCGCGGCCCTTGCTGATCACCGCCAGTTCGACGCGCGGCTGCAGGCGTTGCAGGTAGTCCATCACGGTGACGTTGATCTGGCAGTCCGGGCACCACATCTCGCCGGCGATCAGCAGGCGGTAGCGGCCCTCGATGGCCTGGATGCGGCGCAGGGTCTCGGCGCTGATCGCGTCAGCTGCGGCCAGACGCTGCTGGACCTGGCGCACGCCGGCGATCTCGCCGGGCAGGCCGTGGGCGACGAAGGCGTCGAAGCCCTCGCCGATGGAGAAGAGTTCCTCGAAGGAGGCCATGGGGATTTCCTGGAAGCGGGAGGTGGTCCATCCCAGCAGAAATCCCCACGGTCGGCAATCAGGCCTTGGCGGACTGGGCCTTGGCGGCGGCGAGATAGGGCGCCAGGCGGCGGCCCATTTCCTCGCCCAGGGCCTGCAGGCCGCTGAGTGGGCGGACCATCACCTCGAACTCGACGATCTTGCCGTCCTCGTCGAAGCGGATCATGTCGATGCCCTTGAGCTCCTTGCCGCTGACGGTGGCGCTGAATTCCAGCACCACGTTGAGGCCGTCGCCGGTGGCCAGCTCGCGGTGGTAGGTGAAGTTCTCGAACACCTGCAGCACGGTGTTGAGGATGGTCGACACCACCGGCGCGCCGGGGTAGGGCGAGTGCGCCATGGGCGAGCGGAACACCGCGTTGGGCGCCAGCAGCGACGGCAGGTTGGAGAGGTTCTTGGCAGCCACCATCTGGTGCCAGCTGGCCAGTGAAGCGGCGGCCTGGGGATGCAGGTTCAGTGCGGTCACGGGAGTAGCTCCTGAGCTTCTTGTTGTTCGTTCAGGACGATACGGCCGCGCCGGCAAGCCGCTCAATGATCGGAAGTGACAGAAGACTGATCCTGGAGAACAGCCACTCAGTGGGCGAGCGGGCTGATCAGGTAACTCACCAACTGGGGATCGTCGCCCGGCTCGATGCTCTGCACCGGGCGCGGCAGGTCGGCGAACACGGCTTTCCAGAAGGCCGCCGCCACTTCGTCCTGGGCATAGAAACGCACCAGCCACGGACCGGGGTTGCCCAGCAGCACCTGGTTGGCCAGGGCGCGGCCGATGCCAAGGCGGCGGTACTTCTTCAGCACGAACAGGTCCGACAGCTCCAGCGCATCGATGCCCGGCAGCTCGCTGCCTTCCACCA
Organism: Pseudomonas nitroreducens; assembly: GCF_014204515.1. Classification (GTDB taxonomy): domain Bacteria; phylum Pseudomonadota; class Gammaproteobacteria; order Pseudomonadales; family Pseudomonadaceae; genus Pseudomonas; species Pseudomonas nitritireducens_A. The sequence continues at coordinate 152,172 of NZ_JACHLI010000006.1, forward strand.
GCAGGAAGCCGGCGATGAAGCCGTCGGCGAGGATCAGGTTGGCGCTCCATTCCGGCTCGCTCCAGTAACGCGCCAGGTGCTCCTCGTGGATGTAGAAGCGGCCGTCGACCTCGACGTCCTCGTCTTCCCAGTCCGACGACTCGTAGGCGTAGTACTGGTAGAGGTTGCGGATCAGGTCCTGATGCTCGGGGCCGGCCTGCACCAGCTGGATGGAAAGGTCGTTCATGGTCTGGGCTCGCGGGGAGGCGGGAGAGGGCGCGTGACCGCCATTGTCGCCCATTCCGGTGGCAATGCCAGTGGCAGACGGGTTTGAACCGCGCCGCAGCGGGGTGCGATGATGCAGGCGCCTTCCCCTTCGAGACCCCGCCGTGCGAACCGACAGCCGCCTCTCGCGCATGCTTCACGTGCTGCTGCACATGGCCCGCGACGACCAGCCCGTGACCTCCGACAACATCGCGCGGATGCTCGGCACCAACCCGGCCGTGGTGCGGCGGACCATGGGTGGGCTGCGCGAGGCCGGCTACGTGCGCTCGGAGAAGGGCCACGGCGGCGGCTGGACGCTGGACTGCGACCTGGCCCAGGTAACGCTGCTGGACGTTTATCGCGCCGTGGGCAGCGAGCGCCTGTTCGCCATGGGCTTCGACAACGTGCACCCGGACTGCCTGGTGGAGAAGGTGGTCAACGCCGCCTTGCAGGACGCCATGGAGCAGGCCACCGCGATCCTGCTGGAGCGCCTGGGCGCCGTGTCACTGGCCGATCTCGCCGAGCGCTTCACCGAGCTCTACCCGAAGGACCGTTGATGACGATTCGTCGATAAACGACACAGCTCCGGGTTGAGCTGAGACGTTTTTATTCAACGATGTGCCGGCCTTTCCGGAGCAGTTCGTACCGGTGCTTCCCCCTCACCCCAGCCTTCTCCCTCAGGGAGAGGGCGCCGTCCGTACCGGCTGATGCCGCGGCTTCATAGTGCACCGAACGGTCCCCTCTTACGCTTGCGGGAGAGGGTTATCGGCGTTGACCTTTCGCGCCTCATCAAGTTACTTTAAAAGTAACGAAAGATTCGAAGCCACCTTTCAACGCCCACCAGGAACCCTCCGATGATCGATCTGTTGAACACGCCTCTTGCCGGCGCGCTGTGGACCTGCCTTGCGCTGGCCATCGCCGCGTCCGCGCTGTCCATGACCGTCACCCAGACCGAACTGTTCGCCCCTTTGCGCGCCCTGGCCTGGAAGGTCCATCCGCAGGTCGGCCATCTGTTCCAGTGCTTCTACTGCTTCAGCCACTGGGTGGTGATTGCCGGCACCCTGGTCTACCGTCCGGTGGTGATCGCCAGCGGCTGGGCGCCGGTCGACTGGCTGGTGGCGACCTTCTTCACCATCGCGCTGACTGCGCTGTTCTGCGGCCTGCTGTTCAAGGTGTTCCTCACCGCCATGGCCAAGGCCGTCAGCGAGCGGGAACTGAAGAAGCTGTTCGCCAGCGAGTGAAACGCAAGGGAATGTGCATGAACCACTCCGAACTGATGGCCCCGTTCCACGATCCCGACGCCGCCGCGCGCTACGCGGAAAACCCGCCGCGTTTCGTCCCCGGCCTGTTCGACCTGCACCGCATGGCCGCCATCCTGCTGGCCGAGCAGGCGCCGGCGGACGGCCACCTGCTGGTGCTCGGTGCGGGCGGTGGTATGGAGCTCAAGGCCTTCGCAGACGCCCAGCCGCACTGGCGCTTCACCGGTGTCGATCCGTCTGCCGAAATGCTCGCGGTGGCGGCGCAGATGCTCGGGCCGAACGCCCGGCGCGTTGAGCTGCTGCAGGGCTATATCGAAGACGCGCCGGCAGGCTTGTTCGACGGCGGTGCCTGCCTGCTGACCCTGCACTTTCTGCCCGAGGCGGAACGCCTGCGCGTGCTGCGCGAGATTCACGCGCGGCTCAAGCCCGGCGCGGCTTTCGTCATGGCGCACCTCTGTGTGCCGCAGGGTGCCGGTGAAAGGACGCGCTGGCTGTCGCGCTACGCGGAGTTCGCCGTCAGTGCCGGGATGGAGCCAGCCAATGCACAGCAGGCGCGCAATGCCGTGGATGCGCACCTGAACATCCTCACCCCCGAACAGGACGAGGCGCTGCTCTGGGAAGCCGGCTTCAGCCGTATCGAGGCCTTCTACGTCGGCTTCGCCTTCCGCGGCTGGGTCGCGCTCGCCTGAAGCCCCTGGCAAGAGCCGCCGTCTGCTAGGCTGGCGTCCCGTTTGCGCTGGACGCCAGTCGATGCAGATTCCTGCCACTCACCTCATCCACCAGACCGAGCACTGGCTGCTCAACCACCATCTGGCGTCCGCCTTGCCGGGCTACCTGATGCTCGGCTCGAAGCAAGCGGTGCAATCCCTGGCGGACCTGCCGGAAGCCGCGCTGGCGGAAATGGGCGGGCTGATGGCGAAGGTCCAGCGCATCCTCGAAGACACCCTGCAGCCCAAGTGGCTGTACATCGGCCGCTTCGGGCACTCGCCGGGCTTGCCCATCCATTTCCATTTCATCCCGGTTTACGCCTGGGTCGAGGAAGCGTTCTGGGCCGATCAGCGCTATCGCTCGCTCACTCAGTTTGCCCATATCGACGATGCCGCCACCCAGACCGACGGCGCCGAGCTGACCCTGTTCGTCTGGCGCGAATTCGGCGAGGCGCCGCTGCCGCCGGCCGTGCAGGGGCCGTCTATCGAACAGGTGATCGAGCAGCTACGCGGGCGTTTCGTCCAGCCCCAGTGACTGCAGCAGCCAGTCATGGAACAGCTGCGCCGCTGGTGACAGCTGGCGGTGGCGCAGGGACACCAGGTATTCGCCGCGCTCGGTGACCATGGCCAGCTCGGTCACCCGCTGCATCTCGCCGTTGGCCACCGCTTCGTCGGCCATGAAGCCCCAGGCCAGGCCGATGCCCATGCCCTGCTGCACGGCGCGATAGGCGAGGGTGAGCTGGTTGAACACCGGGTCGCTTTCCGCCGGCTGGTAGTCCTTGCCGAAGTGGCCGAACCAGTCGTGCCAGTCCAGGCAGCTCCAGGCCGAGGTATCCAGTTGCACCAGCGGCGCGGCGGCAAGCTGGTCGAGGGTGGTGATGCGCGAGGCGTCGAAGTCCGGCCGGGCCACCGGGTAGACCACCTCGGGCAGCACGAAGCGGCTGTTCAGCGTGGTCCAGTCGCCGGCGCCGTAGAGGATGCCCAGGTCGAAATCCACCAGGCTGGCTTCGTCGATCTCGTTGATCGCGTGTACATGCACGGCGATGCCGGGGTGCGCCTTGTTGAATTCGATCAGCCGGGGGAACAGCCAGAACTGTGCCAGGGCGTGGGTCGCCAGCACCGACACGGCGTTGCTCTGGTGCACGTTGCGGATGCGCCGCACGCTGTGCTGCAGGCGATCGAGCAGCATGTCCACGGTGGTCAGCAGCTCTGCGCCGGCAGCGGTAAGAGTGACGCCGCGCGGTTTGCGCTCGAACAGCGGCACCTTGAGGCTCTCCTCCAGCGCGCGCATCTGTTTGCTCACCGCGCTCTGGGTGAGGAACAGCTCGGTGGCGGCCTGGGTGAAGCTGCCGTAGCGGCCTACGGCCTCGAAGGTGATGAGGGTTTCCAGGGGCGGCAGGGTGCGCAGGTAGCGGCTGATAACGATTCTCCGGAAGTGGCTGGAGACATTCCTGCGTGGAATGTCTCGGTGCGGATTTATCCTTGGTCAGAACCTACCACAACCGCTACCGTGGCGGCTCTTCATGGGTATTCACTGATGTTCAGGGGTTGTGGGAAATGAAACGCGGGGTGATCTACGCAGGCATGGCAGGGGCGATCTGGGGCGGGGTGATCCTGGCGCCGTCGCTGGTGCCGGAGTTCAACCCGCTGTTGATCAGCTCTGTGCGTTTCGCCCTGTATGGCGCCATTTCGCTGCTGATCGCCCTGCCGGTGGCTCTTGGCCTGCTGCGCCGGGTCAGCCGCGAGGACCTGTCGATGCTGATTCGCCTGTCCCTGGCCGGTAACCTGCTGTATTTCGCCCTGCTCTCGGCGGCAGTGCAGTTCGCCGGGGTGGCGGCGGCATCCTTGATCAACGGCATCATGCCGCTGGCGATCAGTTACCGCAGCCGGGGTGAGCACGACTCGCTGCCGTTGTCGCGGATGAAGATGCCGCTGGCGCTGGTGGCGCTGGGCATCCTCTGCATCAACCTCGATCCAACCGCCCTGATGGCTGCCGGCAGTACGCCCGGCGAGCGCATCCTCGGGATCGTCTGCGGCTTCTGCGCAGTGGCTTGCTGGTCCTGGTACGCCGCGGCCAACGCGCGCTACCTGAAAGCCAGCCACTTCAACAGCCATGAATGGTCGACGCTGATTGGCGTGGTGACCGGCGTGATGGCTGTCGTGCTGGCGGGCGTGGGGGTGCTGGTCGCACCGCAGGCCGTGCCCACGGATATTTCCGCCGAGCGCTGGATGGTGTTCCTCTGGGTGTCGCTGTTCCTGGCGATCTTCGGTTCCTGGGTCGCCAATGGCCTGTGGAATGCCTCGACCCGCCGCCTGCCGATGAGCCTGGGCGGCCAGTTGATCGTCTTCGAAACGCTATTCGCCTGTGCCTATGCGTACATTCACCAGCAACGCTTGCCGAGCCCAGTGGAGGCGCTGGCCATCCTGCTGCTGACGGTCGGTGTGCTCTGGGCCATCGGCCTGCACCGCGCGCCCGTCGAGGTGGAAGGGCGCACGGCGCAGTCCTGAGCTATAGGCCGATGTCGTTGCGCCGATTGCCGGAGCCTTCGATGGGATCGTCATCCAGGCGTACGCCTTCGACGCCGATCTCCGCTTCCAGGGCCAACAGGTACTGCCGTAGGGCGTGGCGGGTGGATTCCTCGCGCAGGCTGTGGTGCACACGCTCGGCAACCTGGGCGTAGGGCAGCGGCTTGCGCTCCTGGCGTTCGTCGATGCTGATCACATGCCAGCCGTAGCGTGACGCCAGCGGCCGTTCGTGCAGCCCCACCGGTAGCCGCTGCAGCGCCTGGTCCAGTTCGGCGACAGTCTGCCCTGAAGTCAGCCAGCCCAGTTCGCCGCCCTCATCCTTCGACGGGCACGCCGAATGCCGCTGGGCCAGATCAGTGAAGCGTTCCGGGTGTTCGCCCAGCTCCCGCAGCAGCTTCTCGCCGAGGCGGTAGTGCGCATCGCGTGCGCGGGCATCTTCTGGAGCGGCGGGGAGCAGAATGTGCCGTACGCGCAGGCGGGTCGGTTCGGAGAAGCGCTCGCGATGGGTGTCGAAGTAGCGGCGGCAGGCCGCCTCGTCCGGCTCCGGCACGTTCAGCTCGCGTTCCAGCAATGCCGCCACGGCCCGGTCGTTGTCGTCCTCGTCGCCCAGGGCATGGCCCAGCATGGCTGCACGTTGCTCCAGTAGCTCGCGTACTACCAGCGCACGAGCAGCCTTGAGTTGGGCTTCGGCGAGGCTGGCCGAAGGATGAAAGGGCGTCTCCTTGGCGATATCTGCCTCTGTGAGCTGCGTGTCGCCAACGCGGATTACCGCTGCCGGAGCATTGGGCAGGTTTTCGACCGAGATCATGTCCATGTCTGGTTCCTCAGCCGCGGCGGCGGACGATCTGGTAGCTGCGCCCGAAGTAGCCCAGCGGGATGCTCCACACGTGCACCAGGCGGGTGAAGGGGAACAGCAGGATGATGGTCAGGCCGATGAAGATGTGCAGCTTGAAGATCAGCGGAGCCTCCATCACGAAATCGGCGGCGCCACCGCGGAAGAACACGATGGCCTGCGCCCAGTTGGCCAGCGCCAGCATCATGCCGCCGTCCAGGTGGTCCAGCGAGGCGAAGATGGTGGTCAGGCCCAGGCACGCCTGCAGCAGGAGCAGGGCGATGATCAGGTTGTCCATCGCGCTGGAGGAAGCCCGCACGCGCGGGTTGGTCAGGCGCCGCCAGAGCAGCATGGCGCCGCCGATCACGCAGAGCACCCCGGCGATGCCGCCGAAGATGATCGCCATCAGCTGCTTGTGTCCGGCCGAGAGGAACGGCGCGTAGACCCAGTGCGGCGTCAGCAGGCCGACCAGGTGGCCGCCGAAGATGGCCAGGATGCCGATATGGAACAGGTTGCTCGCCAGGCGCATGTTCTTCGACGAGAGCATCTGGCTGGAGCCGGTCTTCCAGGTGTACTGGCCGTAGTCGTAGCGCATCAGGCTGCCGATCAGGAACACCGTGCCGGCGAGGTAGGGGTAGATGCCGTAGATGAATTGGAGCAGGTATTGCTCGAACATGATGGCAGGCCTCCGTTCATTCTTTCGCGGGCACAGGCTGGGACGGCGCCGACGGCTGGATCTGCACGACCTGGGGCAGCGCCTCGTACTTGCGCTCGGCCAGGCGGCGCCCCTCGGCGGATTGCAGGCTGCAGTCCTTGTCGGTTTCGGCGTTGAAGCGCACGGCTTCCTCTTCCCATACCGCGTCCAGTGCCGCTGGCGTGTTGTCGGGCTTCTCCTCGGCGACGACAGGGCGTTGCTCGTCGATGGCCTCGGTGGCGCCGATCAGCGCGAGCAGGGCGCGGGGCACCAGCGCATAGCGGGTGTTGCGCTCTTCAAGGCGCGCGGTGAGCAGGGCGAGGATGTGCTGGATGTCGCCCAGCCACTGGCCGATCTCCTCGTGGCTGCGGGTGGACAGGTATTCCAGGAACAGCGGCAGGTAGTCCGGCAGCTCGCGGGCGTCGAGCTGGAAGCCGGCAGCCTCGTACTCGGCCAGCAGGTTGACCATGGCCTGGCCGCGGTCACGGGATTCGCCATGCACGTGCTCGAACAGCAGCAGCGAGGTGGCGCGGCCACGGTCGAACAGCTCGACGTAGGCCTCCTCCAGGTCGAGCAAGTCGCCGGCGGCCAGCTCGCCGCACCACTGCGCCAGCTCCACGCGTAGCTTCAGCGGCAGGCGGTCCTCGGCGTCGAGAATCTCCACGGCTTCGGTGCTGGCCGCCTGCAACTCGGCGGTGGGATAGTCGAGCAAGCGCGCCAGTACCCGCAGGCTGAGCAGGCCGACGATGGGGCCTTCATACGGCTCGTAGTTACCCATGGCGGCTGTCCTCCACCGGGTCGAAGGTCTCCACCGGCTTGACCAGCGTGGTGGTGTTCTTGCGCCCGCCGAACAGGCTGACCTGGCTGTTGCCGCCGCCGTTGCAGCCGTCGCCGAAGGTGAAGCCGCAGCCGCTGCGTTCGGCATAGGCTTCGGGGATGTGCTCGCGGTGGCCGGTGGGGATGACGAAGCGGTCCTCGTAGTTGGCGATGGCCAGATAGCGGTACATCTCCTCGACCTGGTTCTGGGTCAGGCCGACCTGTTGCAGCACCTCGGTGTTCAGCTCCTTGTCGACGTGCTTGGCGCGCATGTACACGCGCATCGCCATCAGGCGCTTGAGCGCCAGCACTACCGGTGCTTCCTCGCCCGCGGTGAGCATGTTGGCGAGATAGCGCACCGGGATGCGCAGCGACTCGACCTTGGGCAGCACGCCGTCGAACTCCACGTGCCCGGCCTCGGCGGCGGATTGGATGGGGGAGAGCGGCGGCACGTACCAGACCATCGGCAGGGTGCGGTATTCCGGGTGCAGCGGCAGGGCCAGTTGCCAGTCGATGGCCAGCTTGTACACCGGCGAGGCTTGCGCGGCGGCGATCACGTTGTCGGGGATGCCGTCCTTGCGTGCCTGGGCGATGACCTGCGGATCATGCGGGTCGAGGAAGATCTCGCACTGGCGGTGGTAGAGGTCGCGGTCGTCCTTGGAGGCGGCCACTTCCTCGATGCGGTCGGCGTCGTAGAGCAGCACGCCGAGGTAGCGGATGCGCCCCACGCAGGTTTCCGAGCAGACGGTGGGCTGGCCGGTCTCGATGCGTGGGTAGCAGAAGATGCACTTCTCCGACTTACCGCTCTTCCAGTTGTAGTAGATCTTCTTGTACGGGCAGCCGCTGATGCACATGCGCCAGCCGCGGCATTTGTCCTGGTCGATGAGGACGATGCCGTCCTCCTCGCGCTTGTAGATCGCACCGCTGGGGCAGGAAGCCACGCACGCCGGGTTCAGGCAGTGCTCGCACAGGCGCGGCAGGTACATCATGAAGGTGTTTTCGAACTGCCCGTAGATGTCCGCCTGGACCTGGTCGAAGTTGATGTCCTTGCGCCGCTTGGCGAACTCGGTGCCCAGCAGTTCTTCCCAGTTCGGGCCCCATTCGATCTTGTCCATGCGCTGCCCGGAGATCAGCGAGCGGGGCCGGGCAACCGGTTGGTGATCGCCCTGCTTGGCGCTGTGCAGGTGCTGGTAGTCGAAGGTGTAGGGCTCGTAGTAGTCGTCGATTTCCGGCAGGTCGGGGTTGGCGAAGATGTTCGCCAGCACCCGCCACTTGCCGCCGATACGCGGGTTGATGGAACCGTCGGCGTTGCGCACCCAGCCGCCGTTCCACTTCTTCTGGTTCTCCCACTCCTTGGGGTAGCCGATGCCGGGCTTGGTCTCGACGTTGTTGTACCAGGCATATTCGATGCCTTCGCGGCTGGTCCAGACGTTCTTGCAGGTGACCGAGCAGGTGTGGCAGCCGATGCACTTGTCGAGGTTGAGGACCATGCCGACCTGGGAGCGAATCTTCATTTCACGGCCTCCTGCTGATAGTCGTTGCCTTCACCGTCCAGCCAGTCGACGTTGCGCATCTTGCGCACGATGACGAACTCGTCGCGGTTGGAACCCACGGTGCCGTAGTAGTTGAAGCCGTAGGAGAGCTGCGCGTAGCCACCGATCATGTGGGTCGGCTTGGGGCAGACCCGGGTAACCGAGTTGTGGATGCCGCCACGGGTGCCGGTCATCTCCGAGCCCGGGATATTCAGGATGCGTTCCTGGGCGTGGTACATCATCGCCATGCCCGGGCGCACCCGCTGGCTCACCACCGCGCGGGCGGCGATGGCGCCGTTGGCGTTGTACAGCTCGATCCAGTCGTTGTCGCAGACGCCGATGGCACGGGCGTCGTCCTCGGACATCCAGACGATCGGCCCGCCGCGCGACAGGGTCTGCATCAGCAGGTTGTCGCTGTAGGTGGAGTGGATGCCCCACTTCTGGTGCGGGGTCAGCCAGTTCAGGGCGATCTCCGGGTTGCCGTTGCTTTTCGGCGCGGCAACGCTGGCGGCGGCCTTGGTGTCGATGGGCGGCCGATAGACCATCAGGCTCTCGCCGAAGGCGCGCATCCAGGGGTGGTCCTGGTAGAACTGCTGGCGGCCGGTGACGGTGCGCCAGGGGATCAGCTCATGCACGTTGGTGTAGCAGGCGTTGTAGCTCACGTGCTCGTCTTCCAGGCCCGACCAGGTGGGGCTGGAGATGATCTTGCGCGGCTGCGCGACGAGGTCGCGGAAGCGGATCTTTTCCTCTTCCTTGGGTTTGGCCAGGTGCGTGTGGTCACGCCCGGTGATCTTCGACAGCGCCGCCCAGGCCTTCACCGCCACCTGGCCGTTGGTCTCCGGCGCCAGGGCGAGAATCATCTCGGCGGCGTCGATGGCCGAGGCGATCTTCGGCCGGCCTTCGGCGGAGCCGTCGAGCTTGCGGTAGTTGAGCTTGCCGAGCAGGTCGACCTCGGTTTCAGTGTTCCAGGCGATGCCCTTGCCGCCGTTGCCGATGGTGTCCAGCAGCGGGCCGACGGAGCTGAAGCGCTCGTAGGTTTCCGGGTAGTTGCGCTTGACCTCGATGAGCGAGGGCATGGTCTTGCCGGGGATCGGCTCGCACTCGCCTTTCTTCCAGTCCAGCACCTGTGGCTGGGCCAGTTCGCCAGGGCTGTCGTGCTGAAGGGGCAGGGTGACCAGGTCGGTCTCTTCGCCCAGGTGGCCGACGCACAAACGGGCGAAGGCCTTGGCGATGCCGTCGTAGATCTGCCAGTCGCTGCGCGCTTCCCAGGCCGGGTCGGTGGCGGCGGTGAGCGGGTGGATGAAGGGGTGCATGTCGGACGTGTTGAGGTCGTCCTTCTCGTACCAGGTGGCGGTAGGCAGCACCACGTCCGAATACAGGCAGGTGGTGGACATGCGGAAGTCCAGGGTGGTCAGCAAGTCGAGCTTGCCTTCGATGGGCTCGTCCTTCCACAGCACTTCCTCGGCCCGCTGCCTGCCCACCTCGCCCAGGTCCTTGCCGAGCACGCCATGCTTGGTGCCCAGCAGGTACTTGAGCATGTACTCGTGGCCCTTGCCGGAGGAACCGAGCAGGTTGGAGCGCCAGACGAACAGGTTGCGCGGGTGGTTCTGCGGGTTGTCCGGGTCTTCGCTGGCGAACTTCAGCTGGCCGCTTTTCAGCTGCTCGACGGTGTAGTCCACCGTGCTCTTGCCGGCGGCCTGGGCGGCGGCGGCCAGGCGCAGCGGGTTGATCCCCAGCTGCGGTGCGGAGGGCAGCCAGCCCATGCGCTCGGCGCGCACGTTGAAGTCCACCAGGCTGCCGCTGAAGTCCTGCGGGCGGGCGAGCGGGGAGAGCAGCTCCTTCACTTCCAGCTTCTCGTAGCGCCACTGGCTGGAGTGGTTGTAGAAGAACGATGTGCCGTTCATGTGCCGCGGCGGGCGGTGCCAGTCCAGCGCGAAGGCCAGCGGCGTCCAGCCGGTCTGCGGGCGCAGTTTTTCCTGGCCGACATAGTGCGACCAGCCGCCACCGCTCTTGCCGATGCAACCGCAGAGGATGAGCATGTTGATCAGCCCGCGGTAGTTCATGTCCATGTGGTACCAGTGGTTCATCCCGGCACCGACGATGATCATGGAGCGGCCGTGGGTCTTGTCGGCGTTGTGGGCGAACTCGCGGGCGATGCGGATCATCTGCGCCGCCGGCACTCCGGTGATCGCTTCCTGCCAGGCCGGGGTATAGGGCTTCATCTGCCCGTAGTCGCTGGCGCCGTCATCCTCGCCGGCACCGCCGGCCGTGGCTTTCAGGCCGCGGTCGATGCCGTAGTTGGCGGCGGTGAGGTCGAACACCGTGGCCGCCAGCACATCGCGGCCATCGGCGAGCTTCAGGCGCTTGGCCGGCACGTGGTGGTAGATGACGTCGCGCAGCGGCACGTTGGGGAAGTGCTTGCGCTCGATGCCGCCGAAATAGGGGAAGGCCACCCGCGCCACCTCATCGTGATGGCCGAGCTGCGACAGGCGCAGGCTGATGTCCTGGCCGTCGGCGTCCACCTGCTCCAGGTTCCAGTGGCCGCTCTCGCCCCAGCGGAAGCCGATAGAGCCGCGCGGTACCACCAGGCGCTCGCCGCTTTCGTCCCAGGCGACGGTCTTCCATTCGGGGTTGTTGGCCTGCTCCAGGTTGCCGTCGAAGTCGCTGGCGCGCAGCTGCTTGCCCGGCACCAGGCTACCGTCCTCGCGCTGCTCCAGCTCCACCAGGATCGGCATGTCGGTGTAGCGGCGGATGTAGTCGGTGAAGTAGGCGCTGGGCTGCTCCAGGTGGAATTCCTTGAAGATCACGTGGCCCATGGCGATGGCCAGTGCGGAGTCGGTGCCCTGCTTGGCGCTCATCCACTCGTCGCAGAGCTTGGAGATTTCCGCGTAGTCGGGGGTGATGGCGATGGTCTTGGTGCCCTTGTAGCGAACCTCGGTGAAGAAATGCGCGTCGGGAGTGCGGGTCTGCGGGACGTTGGAACCCCAGGCGATGATGTAGCCGGAGTTGTACCAGTCGGCGGACTCGGGCACGTCGGTCTGCTCACCCCATACCTGGGGCGAGGCGGGTGGCAGGTCGCAATACCAGTCGTAGAACGACAGGCATACGCCGCCGATCAGCGACAGGTAACGGGTGCCCGAGGCGTAGGAGACCATGGACATCGCCGGGATCGGCGAGAAGCCGGCGACGCGGTCCGGGCCATAGGTCTTCACGGTGTAGACGTTGGCGGCGGCGACCAGGGTCTGCATCTCGTCCCAGTCGGCCCGGACGAACCCGCCACGGCCGCGGATGGACTTGTACTGCTTCGCCTTCTGCGGGTCCTCGACGATGCTCGCCCAGGCCAGCACCGGGTCTTTCTGCGTCGCCAGTGCCTCGCGCCAGAGCTGCACCAGCGCCTTGCGCACCATCGGGTACTTCAGCCGGTTGGCGCTATACAGGTACCAGGAATAACTGGCGCCGCGCGGGCAGCCACGGGGTTCGTGGTTGGGCAGGTCGGGGCGGGTGCGCGGGTAGTCGGTCTGCTGGGTTTCCCAGGTCACCAGGCCGTTCTTCACGTAGATCTTCCAGCTGCACGAACCGGTGCAGTTCACCCCGTGGGTGGAGCGGGCGATCTTGTCGAACTGCCAGCGCTGGCGGTAGCCGTCTTCCCAGTCGCGGCTTTCATCGCGGGTTTCGCCGTGGCCGTCGGCGAACTGCGGCGGGCGCTTGACCAGGTAGCGCAGGCGGTCGATGAAGAAGCTCATGTTTCTCCTCCTTGGCAGGGCGCGCGTTTATCCGCGCAGCTCCTCGGCAACGCAGCTCGTTAGCAGCGAACTTCGGCATTGCTGCGGGTGTAGAAGAACCAGGTCAGCGCGATACACAGCCCATAGAACACGATGAACCCGTAGAGCGCCCATTCCGGGCCTCCGGTGAGGTCGAACGAACTGCCGAACGATTTCGGGATGAAGAAGCCGCCGTAGGCCGCCACCGCCGAGATGAAGCCCACCGCGGCGGCGGACTCCTTCTCGCTCTGCAGGCCCTGCTGCTCGGCGGGCAGGCTGGGGAACAGGCGCGGCGTCATGATCCGGAAGATCGCCGGGATCATCTGCGTGGTGCTGGCGTTGCCCACCCCGGAGAAGAAGAACAGCAGCAGGAACATCGCCAGGAAGCCCCAGAAGGCGCCCGGCTGGTCCTTGCCGGCGATGAAGAACAGCACGCCACCCACGCAGCCAGCCATGGCGACGAACACCCAGAGGCTGATCCGCCCGCCGCCGAAGCGGTCCGCCAGGCCACCGGTGAAGGCACGGGCCAGCGCGCCGATCAGCGGGCCGAGGAAGGCGAACTTGAGCACGTCGACGCCGGGGAACAGGTGCCCGGCGAGCAGCGGGAAGCCGGCGGAGAAACCGATGAAGCTGCCGAAGGTGCCGGTATAGAGCACGCTCATCAGCCAGGTGTGCTTGCGCTTGAAGATCGCCATCTGGTCATGGAAGGACGACTTGGCGCTGGCGATGTCGTTCATGCCGAACCAGGCCGCCACGGTGGCGAGGAGGATGAAGGGCACCCAGATGAAACCGGCGTTCTGCAGCCACAGCGGGGTGCCGGCGGCGGTCATCTGCGGCTCGCCGCCCAGGCTGCCGAACACCGCCATGGTGATGCACAGCGGTACGGCGAACTGCATGACGCTCACGCCCAGGTTGCCCAGGCCGGCGTTCAAACCCATCGCCGAGCCTTTTTCCTGTTTGGGGAAGAAGAACGAGATGTTCGCCATGCTCGAGGAGAAGTTGCCGCCGCCCAGGCCGCAGAGCAGGGCGAGGATCAGCATCACCAGGTACGAGGTATTGGGGTTCTGCACGGCGAAGCCGATCCACAGCGCCGGTACCAGCAGCGAGGCGGTGGACAGCGCCGTCCAGCGCCGGCCGCCGAAGATCGGCACCATGAAGCTGTAGAAGATGCGCAGCGTGGCGCCGGACAGGCCGGGCAGGGCGGCGAGCCAGAACAGCTGGTTGGCGCTGTAGTTGAAGCCGGCCAATGGCAGCTTGGCCACCACCACCGACCAGACCATCCAGATGGCGAACGCCAGCAGCAGGCAGGGAATCGAGATCCACAGGTTGCGCTTGGCCACGCGCTTGCCCTTGGCCTCCCAGAATGCCGGGTCTTCCGGGTGCCAGTCCTGCAGCACGAAGCTGCTGGGAGTGGAGAGTTCCGGCAGGTCGCGGGAGGAACTGCGTTCGGACCACTCCACGCGTTCGGCCATGCGGATCGCATAGTGCATCCAGGCCAGGGCGCCGGCAGCGATCAGGAACAGCAGCATGAAGCAGCTCTGCCAGATGCCGACCACGTCGTTGAGCATGCCGAAGGTCAGCGGCAGCAGGAAGCCGCCCAGGCCGCCCATCATGCCCACCAGGCCGCCGACCACGCCGACGTGCTGCGGGTAGTAGGTGGGGATGTGCTTGAACACCGCCGCCTTGCCCAGGGACATGAAGAAGCCCAGCACGATGATGATCGCGGCGAAGCCGATCAGCCCCAGGTGCATGGCGAATTCCACCTCGCCGCGCACGCCGCTGATCACATAGCGAGTGGGTGGGTAGCTGAGCAGGAAGGTGCAGATCACCGACAGGCTCAGGGTCCAGTACATCACCCGGCGGGCGCCGTAGCGGTCCGACAGCCAGCCGCCGAGGATGCGGAACAGCGAGGCCGGCACGGTGTACAGCGCGGCGACGAAACCGGCGGCGGCCAGGCCCAGGCCGTACACCTCCATCAGGTAGTGCGGCAGCCACAGGGCCAGCGCAACGAAAGCACCGAAGACGAAGAAGTAGTACAGCGAGAAACGCCACACGCGCAGCTCGGCCAGCGGTGCCAGCTGCTCGGCGAGCGGGATCGCCTTGGCCTGGCGGGTGGCGGCCTGCGGGTCGGTCTTGGCCAGCAGGATGAACAGGATGCCCATGACCCCCAGCACCACCGCGTAGACCAGCGCGGCGCCGCGCCAGCCCAGGGCGAGCATCAGCAGCGGGGCGGCCAGGTTGGTCAGGCCGGCACCGACGTTACCGGCGCCGAAGATGCCCAGCGCGGTGCCCTGTTGCCCGGCTTCGAACCAGGTGGCGGTGTAGGCGGTGCCGACGATGAAACCGCCGCCGGCCAGGCCCACGCCCAGCGCTGCCACCAGCAGCATCTCGAAGCTGTTGGCGAAGGTCAGCAGGTAGACGCAGACGGCCGACACAAGCATCAGCAGGCCGAACACCCAGCGGCCGCCGTAGCGGTCGGTCCACAGGCCGAGGAAGATGCGCGAGATCGAGCCGGTGAGCACCGGCGTCGCCATCAGCAGGCCGAGCTGGGTATCGCTGAGGCCGAACTCGTTCTTGATCTGCAGGCCGAGGATGGAAAACAGCGTCCATACGGCGAAGCACAGGGTAAAGGCCAGGGTCGACAAACCGAGCGCGCGATAGCGATCGCCGGCTGGAATTGAAGTAGCCATTCTGCACGCAGTCCCTTGAAAGGTACCGTCAGCAACGGTTCGTTCCATCCAGCCGTAGCCATCCCGGACAGGTGAGGGGACTACCTGTACTCGCGGGCCGTGCCATGGGCCGAATCACGGTGTCTTGTGGTGTCTCTGTTCTTCTTGGCACCCGGAGGTGCTGCAAGAGACCAGCCTAGATGCAGATCAAGGGGATTTCCAAAACACGACCGGATATTGCGGCGAATGTGCAGGACTTTGCGTTTCGCTGTATAGATTTGGAAATAGCGATGGCTATCTAATCGCCATCTTTTTATCGGCCTTGCAGGCGTGGACTCCAGTCTTCGACCTGACCCTGCTCCAGCCGCCGACCCAGTGTGCGCTGCCAGTTCGGTGGCAGCGGCAGTTCCAGGCACTCGCGCAGAAGGTCGCTATCCACGCGCTTGTCGAACAGCACGCCGCACAGCCGTTGCAGCGACCAGTCGGCAAAGGGGCGTTCCAGCACTTCCAGGGTCGCCCCGGCGCTCACTACGCCGTCCTCCAGCACCCGGTAGTACCAGCCCGTGCGCCCGGATTCCTGCACCCGCAGGGCCATCTGCGCCACCGCGAAACGGTCGTTGAGTTTCCAGCAGGGCATGCGCCCCTGGGACACCTCCAGCAGGGCCGTGCCTGCGCGGATACGATCGCCCAGGCAGAGGTCGGCCTCGGTCCAGCCGCAGGTGCTGAAGTTCTCGCCGAAGGCGCCGGGGCGCTCCAGCAGCGGGTGCGCGCCGAGTTCGGCGGCCCATTCGGCGTAGTGCTCGCGAGGGTAGTGGTGGATGGCCTTTTCCACGCCGCCGTGGACGCGCAGGTCGCCCTGCTCGTCGCTCTCCAGGCCCAGGCGGGTGACCTTCAGTGCCGCCTGGCGCGGCTGCTTGGCGATGGCACTGAGGGAGCCGGGACGGCTGAAGGGCACGGCGCGGCCGGTAAGCAGGGAGTCGAGGCGGACGGCGGAAAGGCTCATGGCGAAGTTCTCGGATAAAACGGTGAACATGGTATCGATCAAAAACTACCTGGACAAAATCCGCCGGATCGGTAGTCTCTGTCAAGGTATCGATTCGATACTTTTACGCTTTCCTACCTGATTCCGGTGAGCTCCCCATGCAGAAATACCGTCTGACCCTCCAGCGTCACGGCCAGTTGCTCGGCCATTTCGACTCCGACCTGCCCTGGGCCCGCGACGCCATACGGGCGGTCGCCGAAGCCTTGGGCGGGCAGGGCTTCGACCTGCAGCTGCAGGTGGCCGAGGGCGAGCGACGCCTGCTGGAGAGCTCGCCGGAAGGCATCCGGATACTGGCCTGCGAGCCGTTGTATCGACCCCGCGCGCTGACCGAGCTGTAGGGCATCGTTCCTCAGGCTTGCAGAGGGCAGGACTGCTCGTTCGCAGGCTCGCTCGGAACCGCGAGGGCGAGTCCTGCCGGGGCAGCGGTTCAGGCGCGCTGGGCAGCCGGTGCGCGGACCTTGGCCAGCAGGATCAGGGCGATCCCGCCCAGTACCGCCAGGGACACCAGCGCCAGGCGCAGGCTGATCGCCTCGCCCAGCAGCGCGGCGCCGGAGAGGGCGGCGAGGATCGGCACGCTCAACTGCACCGAGGCGCCCTGGATCGCCGAAAGGCCCGGCAGCGCGCTGTACCAGATGGCGTAGCCGATGCCTGAGGCCACCGCGCCGGACAGCACGGCATAGACGATGCCCAGCGTGTCCACCCGCAGATCGGCGTGGAAGAACGCTGCCAGCAGCGCGGCGAAGGCGATGGCGCGGACGAAGTTGCCGCTGCTGATCGCCAGCGGATCGCTGCCCCGGCGGCCCAGCAGCGAGTAGAGCCCCCAGGCCACGCCCGACAGCAGCATCAGCAGCGCGCCGGCCAGCGGTGGCGCGCTGGCACCGGGCAGCAGCTGGGCGAGCAGCCCGCCCAGGGCCAGCAGCAAACCGACCAGCGCCTGTCCGTGCAGGCGTTCGCCGCGCAGCAGGCCGACCAGGATCATGGTCACCTGTACCGCGCCGAACAGCAGCAGTGCACCGGTGCCGGCGTCCAGTTGCACGTAGGCGTAGGAGAAGGCCGCGGCGTAGACGAACAGTG
The DNA here is from genome assembly GCF_014204515.1 of Pseudomonas nitroreducens. Taxonomy (GTDB): domain Bacteria; phylum Pseudomonadota; class Gammaproteobacteria; order Pseudomonadales; family Pseudomonadaceae; genus Pseudomonas; species Pseudomonas nitritireducens_A. The sequence goes on from NZ_JACHLI010000006.1 coordinate 169,327, forward strand.
CCGCCGCCGCGCGCCAGTTGCCGCCTTCGCTGGCCACGCGACGGCGCAGTTTCAGCAGCAGGGCGAGCATCAGCGCGCCGGAGAGGATGCGGATGCCGGTGAAGCTCACCGCGTCGATGCTGGTGGCCTTCAGGGCCAGGCGACAGAGGATGGAGTTGCCGGCGAAGGCGACCATCGCCAGGCCGGTGAGGCTCAGGGTGCGGCTGGAAGGCATCGAGTGGTTCCCGGTAGCCGAAAAGGGTCAGCGGCGCAGGTAGGCCGCAAAGTCGATATCGCCTGCGCAGAGGATGGCCTGCACGCGGTTGTGCACCTTCAGCTTGCGCAGGATCGCCGAGACGTGGGCCTTCACCGTGGTTTCGGCGATCTCCAGGTGGTAGGCGATCTGCTTGTTGGACTCGCCCTTGGTCATCCGCTCCAGCACCAGCAACTGCTTGCGGGTCAGCGCCTGCAGCAGTTCCGGCGGGATGCTGTGGTCCTCCTGGCCGCTGCGGCGCGGCGAGGATTTCTGCGTGCGGATGATGTCCGACGGCAGGTAGACGTTGCCGTTAAGGATCTGCTCGATGGCCTCGGTCATCTGCACGCGCGGCGAGGATTTGGTGATGAAACCCACGGCACCGTAAGTGATGGCTTGCAGCACGACCTGCTTGTCCTGCTCGGCGGAGACGATCACCACCGGGATGGTCGGCGCCTCGTTGCGCAGGTTCATCAGGCCGTTGAGGCCGTGCATGCCGGGCATGTTCAGGTCGAGCAGGATGAGGTCGAGGTCGTCGTGCTCCTGGGTCAGGCCCAGGGCGCTGTCGAGGTCGGCGGTCTCCATCACTTCACTGCCGGGGAAGCCATCGGCGATGACGTTGTGGATGGCCTCGCGGAACAGCGGGTGATCGTCGGCGATCAGGATCTTGTACATGGCCTGCACCTCGTTGTTGTCGTTATGGGCGGTGATCGCAAGTTACTGCAGGGGCTGCGGCTGGGCGTCCTGCAGGGGCAGTCCGGCCTGTTCCCAGGCGTCGATACCGTCACGGTACCAGTAGAGGCTGGCGTAGCCCAGCGCGTGTGCGCGGCGGATGGCGTTCCAGCTCATCCAGCAGTCGGAGCGGCAGTAGAACACCAGCGGGCGCTTGGCATCGCCGTCGGTGAGGCGGGCCAGGTTCTGTTCGAGGTAGGCCTGCCACTGCGGCTCCAGGGTGCCGGTGCCGACGTTGGCCAGCCACAGGCTGCCGGGCAGGTTGCGGTGCTGTTCGTCCGCGACGAACCGGCCGTTGAGGAAGGTGCGGCGGTAGACGTCCACCAGCCGCGTCTGCGGTTCGCGCTGGAGCAGTTGCTGCAGCGCGGGTGTGTCGAGGGTGGTGGCGTGCTCGGCGGAAGGTGGCGTCGGGCTGCGGTACTGGGCCAGGCGGTAGCCGTCGGCGGAAAACAGCGGCGCGTCCTCGGCCTGCGCAGTCGGCAGCGCGAGGGCAAGGCTGAGCAGGCACGCGGCTAGGCAGCCGCTCACATGGCCGGGCAGGGCAGGAGCAAGGCGAGGCATGGCGGTATCTCTTTTAGTTCTTCTTGTAATGGCTATTAGAGGCCGGCTGTGCGGCTTTGGAAATTCGACGTCCGGAGGGGCGAACCGCTACCAAAGTAGTAGGTTTCAGCCCTTGCGCAGGGCGGCGTGCTGCGGGTTGAAAGTGAGCACGGCGAGACCGGCGAAGAGCAGCGTCAGCCCCAGGCAGACGCCCGTGGCGAGCAGGTTGAAGCGCTCGTACAGCGCGAAGCGCACCAGCTCCACGGCGTGGCTGAACGGGTTCAGCGCGCACAGCCAGTACAGCCACTGGCTGGCCTCGCGCATCTTCCACAGCGGGTAGAGCGCGGAGGAGAGGAAGAACAGCGGGAAGATGACGAAATTCATCACCCCGGCGAAGTTCTCCAGCTGGCGGATGCCGTTGGACAGCAGCAACCCCAGCGCGCCCAGCAGCAGGGCCGCCAGCAGCAAGGCCGGCAGCGCGGCGAGCAGCCCCAGGGGCGGCGGCTGCACGCCATACAGCCAGGCGATCAGCAGGAAGGCATAGACCTGCAGCAGCGACACCAGCGCGGTGGCCAGCAGCTTGCTGGCGAGCAGGAAGGCGCGCGGCAGCGGGCTGGTCAGCAGCACACGCATGCTGCCCATCTCGCGGTCGTAGACCATCGACAGCGAGCCCTGCATGCCGTTGAACAGCAGGATCATGCAGCACAGCCCCGGCACTATGTAGGTCTCGTAGGTGACGTAGGTGTCGTACGGCTGGATGATCGAGATGCCCAGCGCGGCGCGGAAACCGGCGGCGAACACCAGCAGCCAGAGCAGCGGCCGCACCAGCGCGCTGAGAAAGCGCGAGCGCTGCAGGACGAAGCGCAGCCACTCGCGCATGACGATGCCGCACAGGCACTGCCAGTAGGCGGCGGGGCCCAGGCGCGGGTTTCCCAGGGCGCTCATGCGCAGGCCTCCAGGCGCGTCAGGCGCTGGAAGGCGCGTTCGAGATTGCCGGCGTCAGGTGCGCAGATGTCCCGCGCCTCGCCACGGGCGACCAGGCGGCCACGGTCGAGCACCAGCAGCGCATCGTCGTCGCGTACTTCATCCAGCAGGTGAGTGGTCCAGAGCACCGCCAGGCCGTCTTCGCGGCACAGCCGGCGGACATGGTTGTTGAGCGCCTGGCGGGCTGCCGGGTCGAGGCCGACGCTGGCTTCGTCGAGCAGCAGCAGGCGCGGGCGATGCAGTAGCGCACGGGCGATCTCCACCCGCCGACGATGCCCGCCATTGAGCGCGCGGACCTTGTCGCGGCGGCGCTCCTGCAACTGCTGCCGGGCCAGTTCGGCGTCGATCCGCTCGTTCGCCACGCTGCGCGGCAGGCCGTGCAGGGCGGCGTGGTAACGCAGGTTCTGCTCCACGCTCAGGTCCAGGTCCAGGGTGCTCTGCTGGAACACCACGCCCAGTTCCCGCAGGGCCAGGCGCGGCTGGCGACGCAGGCTGCAACCGAGCACCTCGATCTCGCCCTGCTGCAGATCGTAGAGGCGGGTGAGCAGGGCGATGAGGGTGGACTTGCCGGCGCCGTTGGGGCCGAGCAGGGCGGTGAAGCGCCCGGCCGGCAGCTCGAACGCCAGGCCGTCGAGGGCGCGGCGCAGGCCATAGGAGAAACCGACGTCGCGCACCGCCAGCGCATTCAAGGGGGATGCGTTCATGGCGGAGGCGTTCATGGCAGGTGCGCTCATGGCGTCACCACCACGCCCCAGGGATAGCGGCCGACCTTGATCGATTTGGTGACCTTGCGCGAGTCGACGTCGATCACCGACACATCACCGCTGACACCGTTGGTGGCCAGCAGGGTCTTCTCGTCCGGCGTAAAGGCCAGGTGCCAGACGCGGCGGCCCACCAGCAGGTAGTCGAGCACCTCGAAGGTCTTCGCATCCACCACCGCCACGTGGTTGGCCGGGCCGAGGGCGACGAAGGCGTACTGGCCGTCGCGGGTCAGCTGCACGCCCACCGGCTGCACCTTGTCCGGGTGCACGCCCTTGATCTCGAAGCGCAGGGTCTTGAGGATCTTGCGGGTGGCGGTGTCGACCACGCTGACGGTGCCGCCGATCTCCGCCGAGACCCAGACCTGCGAGCCGTCGTGGGTGAACTCGGCATGGCGCGGGCGCTGGTCCACCAGGGTGCTGTCCACCAGCTTCTGCGTCGAGGTGTCGATCCAGTGCAACATGTTGGTGGTTTCGCTGGTGTTCACCGCCCACTTGCCGTCCGGGCTCACTGCCATGCCTTCGGGTTCGACGCCGACGTCGATCTGCCCGAGTACCTGGGCGGTCTGGGTGTCGACCACGGTGACCAGCGCATCGTCCTCGTTGGAAACGTACAGCCAGCGGTCATTGGGGTGCAGGGCGAACTGCTCGGGATCGGCGCCCGAGGGCAGCTGTCTGATGATCTTGCGCGTGGCGAGGTCGAGCACCTGCACGGTGTCCGAGTCGCTCGCGCAGATATACAGCAGCTTGTTGTCGTGGGACAGCGCCAGCCCGCGCGGGCGCTTGCCGGTGTCGATGGTGCCGGTGACGGTCATCGTGTCCAGGTCGATGACGCTGAGGTTGTTGTCCTTCTCGTTGGATACGTAGGCCGTGGCGGCGAAGGCGGGCGGCACCAGCCCGAGGGCGAGACTCAGGCAGGAGAGGGCAAGCAGGCGGGGCATGGGCAGGGTCCTCATGGGAGTTCTTCTTATGGGGTGGCTTCGGCGAGATGGCACCGGCTTTCCGGTGCGTCGAGGCCGAGGCTGTCGAGTTCGCTGGCGGGGTGCAGGAAGCCTTCCTGCGGCGAGGTGCTGACCAGCGCGCGCGGCTGCACCAGCGGGATCGGCTGGCGCAGCTGGCCGTCCCAGGGGCGGAAGCCGAGCTTGTAGCCCTTGAAGCCGTCCAGCGGCAGGTCGGGGGACAGCGACAGCTTGCGGATCGCCTGCGGGTCGGCATCACGCAGCCGCGTCACGGCGCTGGCGATGCTGCGCACGGCGATCCAGGCGGCGAAGTCACGGTCGTTCATCCAGCGCCCGGCGTGCTCCTCGAAGCGCTTCTGCAGCTGCGCGGCGCCGTAGGTTTCCACGGTCTTGTGCCAGCCCGTGGCGACCAACCCCTGGGTGCCAGCCACCGGGCGCGGCAGCCAGGTGTTGTAGGGCACGTATTCGCCGAAGTCGCCGTGCTCGTCGGCCACCAGCACAGCGTCGTAGTCCTCGCTGGACTGGGTGAACAGCGCCATGTCGGCCTGGGCGCTGCGGCGCTGGTCGTTGTCGAAGGTGAAAGGTTTCTCCTCGACGATCTTCGCCCCGAAACGCTTGGCCGAGCGGCGCAGGGCGTTGGCGTAGAGGGTGTCTTCCGGGCGCTGGCCGACGATCAGCAGCCAGCGTGTCCACTTGCGCAGCACCAGGAACTGGGTGAGCGCGTCGGTCAGCATCAGCCGGCTGGGCAGGGTGTGCAGCACGTTCACTGCGCAGTCGCTGGCGCGCAGTTCGTCATCGGCGGCGCCGGTGTTGAACAGCAGGCTGTCCGGCAGCGCAGTGGCCAGTTGGCGCAGTTGGTCCGCCGGGGCGTTGACCACGAACAGGCGCAGGCCGGCATCGTGCAGGCGTTTGGCTTCAGCCAGCAGCTTGTCTGGAGTGTCGGAGCTGGCGGCCTCCAGGCTGTAGCGCTGCTTGAGGAAGCGCCCGGTGCTGTTGCTGTCGGTGATCGCCAGCTCCGCGCCGCGCAGCCCGGCGTCGGTGGGTTCGGGGATGACGTTGGACAGCAGTGGGCCGGGGTCGGGCGTGTAGCCCAGGTAGCCGATGCGGATGTCCAGGGCGGCGGCATCCTCCGCACGGGCGTCGAGGCTGAAGGCGGCGGCGCAGGCAACCGCCAGCAGATAGACCACGCCGTGCAGGACGAACTGGCGCATGGGGCGATTCCTTTTCTGGTTCTTGTGCGGCCAGCATAGGAAGCGCCAGGGGTGCGGCAAATATGCAGAAAGTAGCGGTTGGGGCAGTACCAAGGTAGTAGGTCGCGCACCGCGCCCGCGGCCTAGGATGGCGCTACAAGAACCAGAAGAGGAGCGTCGCCATGCGTATCGCCGTCACCCTCGTCCTGCCGATCCTGCTGATGCTCAGCCTGTTCGGCTTCGACTTCCTCTACACCCGCAACGGCTACCTGCCGGCAGCCGAATTGCGCGCGCCCGTGGCGCCGGTCGGCTGCCTCACGACCTGCCGCAGCGTCCCCTAGATGTCCGCGCTGTGGCGGATCAACCTGCTGGTCGCGCTGTTCTTCGGCCTGCTCGCCGCGGTGTGCCTGGCGGTGCTGCTGCACCAGGGCAACGATGATGTACGCCGCGAGATGGAGGCCGCCCGTGGCGTGCTCGACTACCTGCGCGAAGCGGCGCAGCGCGACCCCGCCAGCCTCGACCCCGACCTCACCGCCGGCCTGCGCCATGTGCGCGTACGCTGGCTGGACGCCACTGCGCCGGTGGCGCCTTCCGGGCTGGACGACTGGCTGGCTGCGCGCCTGTATCCCGACCTGCCGGCGCCGACCCTGCTGACCCTCGCCGACGGCCGCCGCGTGCAGCTGAGCCTCGATCCGCGCGACGAGATCGACGAGGTACGCGATTCGCTGGTGCAGTTGCTGGTGCTGTTCGGCGTTTCCCTGCTGGCCAGCCTCTTGGCGATCCGCTGGGCGGTGCGCGGCGGTTTGCGCGTGCTGCAGCAGTTGCAGGATGCGCTGGGCGATGTTTCCCGTGGCGAGTTCCAGGTGCGCCTGGCGGATCACTCGCTGCCCGAGGCGCAGCGCCTGGCCAGTGGTTTCAACGGCATGGCGGCGACGCTGGAGAGGGCCTGCGTGGAAAACGCCGAGCTGACCCGCGCGCTGCTGGCCGTGCAGGAGCGCGAACGCCAGCAACTGGCCCAGGCGCTGCACGACGACATCGGCCAGTACCTGGCCGGTATCCGCGCCCAGGTGTTCCTGCTGCGCAGCCTGGAGAGCCAGGATGGCCTCGCCTTCGCGACCCTCGACCGCCTGGAGCAGCACTGCCAGGGGCTCAATGAAAGCTTCCGCGCGCTGGTGCGTGATCTCTATCCGGTGGTGCTGGAACGGGTCAGCCTGGAGGAGGCGCTGCGCCTGCATGTCGAGCAGTGGCAAGCCAGCCAGGGGGTGGCCTGCCGCTTGCGCCTGGACCGGCTGCCGGCGCTGCCGTCGATCGCCAAGGCGCATCTGTATCGCCTGTTGCAGGAGGCGCTGACCAACGTCGCCCGGCATGCCGGTGCCCACCAGGTGCGCGTGGTGTTGCGTCGGCGCGGTGGCCGTCTTTACCTGTGGGTGCGTGACGATGGCCGTGGCTGCAACGGGCTGCCTCGTGTGGGCATCGGCATGCGCTCCATGCGCGAGCGCGCACGCTGCCTGGGTGGCGAGCTGCACCTGCGTCGCCGCCCCGGTGGCGGCTTGGCGCTGCGCCTGTGGATGCCGCTGGCGGAAGCAACGCTGGAAGGCATCTCGAATGGAGAGCGGGCATGAAGATATTGCTGGTGGATGATCATTTCGTGGTGCGCGACGGCATCGCCTCGCTGCTGCGCGGGTTGATCCCGGAAGTGGAAGTGAGCGAGGCCGCCGATGGCGAAGCCGCGCTGGAGGCGGTGCAGCGCAGCGTGCCCAGCCTGGTCATCCTCGACATCGGCCTGCCGGGCATCAGCGGCCTGGAGGTCACCCGCCGGCTGCGCCAGCGCCTGCCGCAACTGCGCGTGCTGTTCTTCAGCATGCACGATGAACTGCCGCTGGTCCGCCAGGCGCTGGATGCCGGCGCGGCGGGCTATATCACCAAGGGCGCGTCACCGGCGGTGCTGGTGGAGGCGGTGCGGCGCATTCTCGCCGGCCACGCCTACATCGAGCAGCCCCTGGCCACCGAGCTGGCGCGCCAGCCCCAGGGCGCCGACGGCCAGGACCCGCGCCTGCAGGGCATGACCCAGCGCGAGTTCGAAATATTCGTGATGCTCGCCCGCGGCCTGCCGGTACGGCAGGTGGCCGAGCACCTGTGCATCAGCGCGAAGACGGTGTCGAACCACGTCACCCTGCTCAAGCAGAAGCTGCAGGTGGTGTCCCACGCCGAGCTGGTGCACCTGGCGATCGATACCGGCGTGCTGCGGGTTGGCGGCGAGGCGCTGGTGGGCTGACTGTCCCGGCCGAACAGGCCTTGGCTCACTTCAGACTTACCGGTGAGCACCCGGTAGGATGGCGTGGAGCGCAGCGATACCCATCGATACGTGCGCCGACAGCATGGGTATCGCTGCGCTCCACCCATCCTACGCAGAGCTCCGTGTCGCTCTGCAATCGGGGCTCTTGCAGCTGCGGAGGCGCCCCGGAGCCAGCCTACGACTCAGTCCCAGCCACCCGGGCAGCCCTTGCAGCCTTCCATGTTGCTGCCCTGGAAGTTGCCGAAGCGCTGGCGGCTGCCGCGCAGGTCGGCGTCTTCCAGGTTGGCTTCGGCGAGCTTCACTTCCTGCAGGTTGGCGTCGCGCAGGTCGGCGCCCTTGAGGTCGGCGCGGGACAGCCAGGTCATCTCCAGGTCGGCCGCACGCAGGTTGGCCTGGTGCAGCTTGCCGCCGCTCAGGCGGGCGAACTCCAGGTAGGCGGCGGTGAGGTCGGCGCCTTGCCATTGCGCGCCCTGGGCGAACAGGCCCCAGGCCTGGATGGCGACCAGCTTCGCGCCGCTCAGGTCGGCACCGCGCAGGTCGGCCTGCTGCAGGCTGGCACGGGTCAGATCGGCGCCGTTGAGCTGGGCCTTCTGCAGGTTGGCCAGGTCCAGCCTGGCGTGGCGCAGGTCGGCCCCGGCGAGGTTGGCGCCGGCCAGGTTCATGCGCATCAGGTCCTGGTTGCGCAGGTCGGCGCCACGCAGGTCGGCGTTGGGGCATTGGCTGTCCGGGGCGATCCGGCAGCCGGCGATGACGGTGGCCTCGTCATCATCAGGCGCTTCGGCCGGCTGGCTGGTAGCGAAGGCAAGGGTGGAAAGGGGGAACAACAGGCAGGCGAGCAGGCGCATGGCGATCTCCTGGCGAAATGAGAAAGGCCCGCGCCGGGTCCGGCGCGGGCCAGGGCATCAGCGGCTGGCGGTCTTGTTGTCCCAGCTGGGCAGCTTGAACACCCAGAAGGACCCGCCCTGGGCCACCGGCTTGGTCAGCTCGGCCATGTCGCCGCCCCACAGCGGTACCGCGCCGCCGTAGCCGACGGTCACGCCGATGTACTGCTCGCCGTCCTGCTCCCAGGTGATGGGCGGGGAGACGATGCCGCTGCCGGTCTGGAACTGCCACAGCTCCTTGCCGGTCCTGGCGTCGAAGGCCTTGAAGAAGCCCTCGCCGGTGCCGGTGAACACCAGGTTGCCGGCGGTGGCCAGCACGCCGGCCCACAGCGGCAGGTGATCCTTGTATTCCCACTCGACCTTGCCGGTGGTGGGGTTCATGGCGCGCAGGGTGCCGACGTGGTCGTCATACATGCGCTTGATGCGGAAGCCCATGCCCAGGTAGGCGCTGCCCTTGGCGTAGTTCACTTCCTCGGTCCAGTAGTCCTCCTTCCAGTGGTTGGCGGGGACGTAGAACAGCCCGGTGTCCTGGCTGTAGGCCATGGGGTTCCAGTTCTTGCCGCCGAGGAACGGCGGCGAGACTTCCACCGCCTTGCCGTGCTTCTGGCCCGGCTCGGGCAGCGGCGGGCGCTGGCCTTCGTTTTCCACCGGGCGGCCGGTCTTCAGGTCGATGTGGCTGGCCCAGGTGATGTTGTCGACGAAGGGGAAGGCGTTCTGCAGTTTTCCGTTGGTGCGGTCCACCACGTAGAAGAAGCCATTGCGGTCGGCGTGGGCGGTGGCCTTGACGATCTTGCCGTCCTTGGCCTTGTAGTCGAACAGCACCAGTTCGTTGTTGCCGGAGAAGTCCCAGGCGTCGTTGGGGGTGTGCTGGTAGAACCATTTCACTTCGCCGGTGCTCGGGTCGACGCCGACCTGGCCGGAGGTGTAGAGGCTGTCGTAGTCGTGCGGGTTGCCGCCCTTGGCGGTGCGCGCCCAGGTGTTCCACGGGCCGGGGTTGCCGGCGCCGACGATGATGGTGTTGGTCTCGGCATCGAAGCTCGCGCTCTGCCACGGGGCGCCGCCGCCGTGGCTCCAGGCCTCGACCTTGCCGGTGGGGGAGTTCTTGTCTTCCGGCCAGGACGGCGCCTTCACGTCGCCGGTGACGGTGCTGTCCTTGCCGTTGAGGCGGCCCATGTGGCCCTCGACGAAGGGCCGCATCCAGATTTCCTCGCCGGTGTCCGGGTCGCGGGCGAACAGGCGGCCGACCACGCCGAACTCGTCGCCGGAACTGCCGTGGATCATCAGTACCTTGCCGGTCTTGCCGTCCTTCACGAAGGTCGGCGCGCCGGTCATGGTGTAGCCGGCGCCGTGGTCGCCGAATTTCTTCTTCCACACCACCTTGCCGGTGTTCTTGTTCAGCGCTACGACCGAGGCGTCGAGGGTGCCGAAGTAGATCTTGTCGCCGTAGATGGCGGCGCCACGGTTGACCACGTCGCAGCACGGGCGGATGTCGTCGGGCAGGCGGTGGTTGTAGGTCCACAGGCGCTTGCCGGTCTTCGCATCCAGGGCGAACAGCCGCGAGTAGGAGGCGGTGACGTAGACCACGCCGTCGCTGACGATGGCCTGGGATTCCTGGCCGCGCTGCTTCTCGTCGCCGAAGGAGTAGGACCAGGCCGGGGTCAGCTTGAACACGTTGTCGGCATTGACCTGCTTGAGCGGACTCCAGCGCTGTGCATTGGTGCCCATACCGTACTGCAGCACGTCGCCGGTGGTCTTGTGGTCGTTGGCGATGTCGTCCCAGGTCACGTCCTTGGCCAGGGCGGAGCCGGCGGCGGTGAGGGCGATGGCGCAGGCGAGGCCGCTGAAGAGGAGTGGTAGGGGGGCGAGGCGCAGGGGAGCTGTTGTTGTTCTCATGGTGGTTTCCCGTGATGGATGGCGGCAGGCCGCTGCACGTGCCGCGGCGAATCCATGGTGGGAGGAGGGCGCACTGGCGGGGAACGGAAAAGCTCCCGGCGATGCCGGGACTATTTCCCGGTGCGGGCATGACTTGGACTTGCTGCGAAAGGTCGGGCGCTGGCCGACCGCCGTCCTAGTACCAAGGGAGTAGACGGCAGCATCCAAAGCAGGATTCGGCCGCCGGCGGCGCGTTCTTACCATCGTCATCACTGGCGTCGTTCCGGGCGCCGTGCCTTGCCAAGCATCTCGATGAGAGGATGAAGTGATGAACAACAAGAACGTGCTGTGTGGCCTGCTGTTGCTGGCCGGCCTGGGTGTTTCCGGTCTGGCCCTGTCCCACGGCAATGTGACGCCCCAGGCAGTGGATACCACGGGGCTGGAACCGCTGGGCAAGGAATGGCGCGAGACCAACCCCTACCGCGAACCCTACGCCAACCACGCCAAGGCGGTGGAAATCGGCGCCTCGGCCTACAACCAGAACTGCGCGCGCTGCCATGGCCTGGAGGCCAAGTCCGGCGGCATCGCACCCGATCTGCGCATGCTCGACGTGGGCGCCGAGGGGGACGAGTGGTTCAAGGAGCGGGTGATCAACGGCGCGGTGCGCGACGGTGCGGTGTACATGCCGAAGATGGCCGACTTCATCAGCCAGGAAGGCCTCTGGGCGATCCGCACCTACCTGGACAGCGTGCACGTGGACGAGTGATCGCCATGCGCCTGCCCAGCCTGCTCTGCGCAGTCTTTCTGAGCCTCGCCCTGTGCCTGCTGCACGGGCAGGCGCAGGCCAAGGTGCGCCCCTACGAGGACATGGTCGCCAGCGGCGTGTTGCGGGTGGCCGTGTACGAGAACTTCCCGCCCTACAGCTACAGGCAGGACGGGCAGGCGCACGGTATCGACATCGACCTGGCCACGCGCCTGGCCAGCGGCCTGGGCCTGCGCCCGGAGTTCCTCTGGGTCGTTCCTGGCGAAAGCCTGGACGATGACCTGCGCAACTTCATCTGGAAGGGCCACTACCTGCGCCCCGGCGTGGTCGCTGACGTGATGCTGCGCGTGCCTTACGACCGCCAGTACGCCAACCGGCGCAATGACGTCGGTGAGCTGGCCAACGAGCAGGTGGTGATGTTCGGTCCCTATCAACGCGAGCGCTGGCAGGTGGTCAGCGACGACCGTCGGTTGCCCGCGGTGGACACCATCGCCGCGTTCCGCGAACACCCCATCGGCGTCGAGCTGGACAGCGTGCCGTCGTTCTACCTGACCTCGGTGCTGGGCGGCCAGCTCAGCCGCATGACCATCCACTTCCCCAGTACCCAGGCAGCCTTCGACGGCATGCGCGCGGGCAAGGTGGATGCAGTCATGGCCCTGCGCGGCGAGCTGGACTGGATGCGCACGCAGGCCGCCGACCAGCACCTGAGGAACGCCGAAAACACCTACCCGAACCTCGGCCAGCCCGAGTGGGACATCGGCATGGCGGTGCACGAGAGCAATCGCCAGCTATCCAACGCCCTGGACGGCGAGCTGGAGGAGCTGGTGCGCAGCGGCGAGCTGGCAAAGCTCTACGCGGCCTACGGCGTGCGCTACGAACTGCCGGGGCTCTATCAGGACGTGCAGTGAGGGAAAGAGGATGCACAGGCGCGAACTGCTGCTGGGGATCTGCGCGCTGCCACTGCTGGCAGCGGCGGTGGAGGGCGACCCGATGCCCTCGGTGATGTGGGACTACCACCACAAGCGCCTGCTCAATGGCGAACCCTACGTGTTCGACGAGCGCGTCAAGCTGGGCGTGCCGCCGTTTGCCGAGGATTCCCGCCAGGTGCCGGTGGAGGTGGACGCCCGCGCCTTGCCGGGGCGCTTCGACCGCCTGCTGCTGTGGGCCGAGCTGAACCCGATTCCCCATGTGCTGACGCTCTATCCGGGCGAACACCTGGAGCCGCTGCTGGCGGTACGCATCCGCATCGAACAGGCCACGCCGATCCGCGCGGCGTTGCGCGATGAGAAGGGCGTCTGGCACGTCGGCTCGGCCTGGATCGACGCGGCCGGTGGCGGCTGCACCGCACCCAGCGTGGTACGTGCACAACCGGGCTGGGAGGACCGTCTCGGCCAGGTGCACGGCGAGTCCTACGCCAAGGGCGAATACAGCCGGGTGCGCCTGTCGGTGTCACACCCGATGGACAACGGCCTGGTCGGCGGCATTCCCGAGTTCTACCTGGATCACGCCGAACTGCGCGGCCCGGACGGCGAAGTCTTCGCCCGCCTGGACCTGTTCCCGGCGGTGAGCGAGAACCCGACCTTCACCTTCGAGGTGCGCGACCATCCGCACACCCAACTCTGGCTGCACGACAACAACGGCAACGAATTCCAGGCCGCTCTGCGCTGACAGCGCAGCGAGCTGGCGCCGCCCTGTGCTGACGAGGTACCCATGCGTTTCCTCCTGATCGCCCTGGCCTTCCTGTGCCTGCCGGCACTGGCCGACCTGCAGTACCACCTCCAACCCCGGCAGATCGCCGAGGGCACCTGGCTGGTGGAAGGCAGTACCGACAACTTCGGCAAGGACAACGGTGGCGCCATCGTCAACGTCGCTTTCATCGACACCGGCGACGGCGTGCTGGTGATCGACACCGGACCGTCGAAGCGCTACGGCGAAACCCTGCGCGCGCTGATCCAGCAGACCACCGGCAAGCCGGTGAAGCGCGTGCTGCTGACCCATCACCACCCCGACCATGTGCTGGGCAACCAGGCCTTCACCGGCGTGCCCATCGGCGCGCTGGCCGGCACCGGCAAGCTGCTGAAGGAGCAGGGCAACGCCATGGCGGAGAACATGTACCGCCTGGTCGGCGACTGGATGCGCGGCACGGAAGTCGTGCTACCCAGCGAGACGGTGACGCCGGGCGAGCTGCAGATGGGCAGCCACCGCTTCCGTCTGCTCGGCCTGCGCGGCCATACCGGCGCCGACCTGGCGATCCTCGACGAGACTACCGGCGTGCTGTTCGCCGGGGACATCCTGTTCTACCAGCGCGCGCTGACCACACCGAACAGCCCGGGGCTGGACGTCTGGCTGGGCGATCTCGACACCCTGCAGCAACTGCCGTGGAAGCTCATCGTTCCCGGCCACGGCCCCATCGCCAGCGATGCCGCGCCTTTCGCGCAGATGCGCGATTACCTCGGCTGGCTCGACAGCGTGATGCGCGACGGCATCGCCCAGGGCGCCGACATGAACGACCTGCTGCGCACGCCCATCCCCGAGCGTTTTGCCGGCGTCAGCCTGACGCGCTACGAGCTGATCCGCAGCGTCAGCCACCTCTATCCGCGCTACGAGCAGAAGGCGCTGCCGCGCGTTGACGAACAGTGATCGCGCGTTCGTAGGATGGCGTGGAGCGAAGCGATACCCATCATTTCCATACGCCATCCGCATGGGTATCGCTGCGCTCCACCCATCCTACCCGTGCCCACTCTGACGGCTCGCTGCGAGGCTGACCGTAGGAGCGGACCTTGTCCGCGAAATCCTCTGCGGAGGGCGCATTACTTCTACCCGACCTCCGAGCTGCAGCGCCCACGCGCAATCCAGGAGCGTAGGGCGGATAACCTGGAGCAGGTTATCCGCCGGATTCGACGCGACGGATAACGCTGGCGCGTTATGCGCCCTACGCAAGCCTTGAGTTTCGTGGCGCTGCGGCAGGGTATTGCTACCAAGGAACTAGGCAATTCGGCACTGCGTTCAATTGTTGGCCCGGCCCGGCAAACCAAGAATTCGGGCAGACCGGGAAATTTTCCCGGGTACAACAACAATCGCAGAGGCGCATCGCCATGAGACAGCTTCAACCTTTCGCCCGCACCGTGCTGTTCACCGCCATCGGCCTGGCCAGCCTGGGCGCCCACGCCGGGGTGACCGATCAGGACATCAGTGATTCCGCCAATCGCACCGACCAGATCGTGGTCAACGGGATCAACCAGCAGGGTCAGCGCTTCAGCCCGCTGAAGACGCTCAACAGCGACAACGTGAAGGAGCTGCGGCCGGTCTGGGCGCTGTCCTTCGGCGGCGAGAAGCAGCGCGGCCAGCAGGCGCAACCGCTGATCAAGGACGGCGTGATGTACGTCACCGCCTCCTACTCGCGGGTGTTCGCCGCCGATGCGCGCACCGGGCGCAAGCTCTGGCAGTACGACGCGCGCCTGCCTGACGGCATCATGCCCTGCTGCGACGTGATCAACCGTGGCGTCGCCCTCTACGGCGACCTGGTGATCTTCGGCACCCTGGACGCCAAGCTGGTGGCGCTGAACAAGGACACCGGCAAGGTGGTGTGGAAGAAGACCGTGGCCGACTACAAGGCCGGTTACTCCATTTCCGCCGCGCCGCTGATCGCCAAGGGCAAGCTGATCACCGGCGTGGCCGGCGGCGAGTTCGGCGTGGTCGGCAAGATCGAAGCCTACAACCCCAGCAACGGCGAGCTGCTGTGGAGCCGCCCGACCGTGGAGGGCCACATGGGCTACGTCTACAAGGACGGCAAGGCGGTGGAGAACGGCATCTCCGGCGGCGAGGCGGGCAAGACCTGGCCGGGCGATCTGTGGAAGACCGGTGGCGCCGCACCCTGGCTGGGCGGCTACTACGACCCGAGCACCGACTCGCTGTTCATCGGCACCGGCAACCCGTCGCCGTGGAACTCGCACCTGCGCCCCGGCGACAACCTGTTCTCCTCTTCGCGCCTGGCGCTGAACCCGGAAGACGGCTCGATCAAGTGGCACTTCCAGACCACCCCGCACGACGGCTGGGACTTCGACGGCGTCAACGAGCTGGTCTCCTTCGACTACAAGGACGGCGGCAAGACCGTGAAGGCTGCTGCCACCGCCGACCGCAACGGCTTCTTCTACGTGCTCGACCGCACCAACGGCAAGTTCATCCGCGGCTTCCCCTTCGTCGACAAGGTGACCTGGGCCAAGGGCCTGGACGAGAACGGCCGGCCGATCTACGACGACGCCCACCGTCCCGGCGCGCCGGGCGAAGGCGGCGAGAAGGGCACCTCGGTGTTCGTCGCGCCGTCCTTCCTCGGCGGCAAGAACTGGATGCCCATGGCCTACAGCCAGGACACCGGGCTGTTCTACGTGCCCTCCAACGAGTGGGGCATGGACATGTGGAACGAGAACATCGCCTACAAGAAGGGCGCGGCGTACCTGGGCGCGGGCTTCACCATCAAGCCGCTGAACGAGAAGTACATCGGCGTGCTGCGCGCCATCGACCCGAAGACCGGCAAGCAGGTCTGGCGCTACGAGAACTACGCGCCGCTGTGGGGTGGCGTGCTGGCGACCCACGGCAACCTGGTGTTCACCGGCAACCCGGAGGGCTACCTGATGGCCTTCGATGCCAAGACCGGCAAGAAGCTCTACCAGTTCAACACCGGCTCGGGCGTGATCGCCTCGCCGATCACCTGGGAAATGGACGGCGAGCAGTACGTCACCGTGTTGTCCGGCTGGGGCGGCGCGGTGCCGCTGTGGGGCGGCGAGGTGGCCAAGCGCATCAAGGACCTGGACCAGGGCGGAATGATCTGGACCTTCAAGCTGCCCAAGGAGCTGGTGGCGAAGAAGTGATGGTTCTGTGAGGGGAGCAGGGGCCGGCTGTTGAGCCGGCCCTTTGCTTTGGCGCGCTGTTCGCGCTGCTCGTGCGATTGGCCTTTGGGGATTTCTGCGTCGCAATTGGGTGCGCGGATGCATTGGGTTTTGCCCTTCGGGCGACCTCCTTTGGAAATCGATGGATGGCCGCCTCACCCAAAGCCGTAGGGCGCATAACGCGCCAGCGTTATCCGCCGTCGTGGTATCGGCGGATAACCCGTTCCGGGTTATGCGCCCTACGTACTATCAAGCAGCGTAGGAGCGGACTTTGTCCGCGATGTGTCTGCCTCGCTCCGGGTTTCCCGCGTCGCTTCGGCGTACGCGCGGATTTCGTGTTTCGCCCCCTCGGGCGAGTCCCTTTTGGCAAACGTCGGATAGCCGCCCTCCCAAAAGGAACCAAAAGGTCTTGCCCCGGACATCCGGTTTTTCGCTTAGGCGAAAAATTCCCTCGTTGAATTGAAGTTTCAGGGGCACGCGCTGACGGGCCATCCCTGGCCCGACAGCGCTCTCGCGACATCCATGTCGCTCAACCCCTGAAACTTCAATTCAACGAGGCCTCCTGAACGGGGCATTCGGCGTGTGCGGACGTTTCTCTGGAAGCCTTCAAAAGCTGACAGCCAAAGATGAAACAGAGCACAGACACCGCCTTCTCAGGAGGGAGCGGTCTTGGTCCCGTAAATTCGCAGCGGCTGACTTGTAGTGACAGTCAGGCACATGAGTTTGCTGCCCACCTGTAGGAGCGAGCTTGCTCGCGAATAGGCTCAGCTGTGATGTCCTGTTTTTGATCAAGAGCCAGGCGCCCCCGGCTACTACGAATAGCCAACCGCCACCCTCTACTACCAAATAAGTAACCCACCACTCCCATGGGTGCATTCCGGGTCGGGAACGGCGCTGCCTAAGATCGCCCCATCACCTGGCCGATGGAGGCCGGGACCCGACAGGAGAGCACCCCATGATCTACGCCCCACCCGGAACCCCAGGCGCCGTGGTCACCCTCAAGCCACGCTACGGCAACTACATCGGCGGCGAGTTCGTCGCGCCGGTGCTGGGCCAGTACTTCAGCAACACCTCGCCGGTGAACGGCGAGGTCATCGCCGAGTTCCCGCGCTCCACTGCCGAGGACATCGAGCTCGCCCTGGATGCTGCTCACGCCGCCGCCAATGCCTGGGGGCGCACTTCAGTGCAGGACCGCGCGCTGATCCTGCTGAAGATCGCCGACCGCATCGAACTGAACCTGGAACAACTGGCCGTCGCCGAAACCTGGGACAACGGCAAGGCCGTGCGCGAAACCCTCAACGCCGACGTGCCGTTGGCCGCCGACCACTTCCGCTACTACGCCGGCTGCATCCGCGCCCAGGAAGGCGGCGCCGCCGAGATCAACGAGAACACCGTCGCCTACCACATCCACGAACCGCTGGGCGTGGTCGGGCAGATCATCCCGTGGAACTTCCCGCTGCTGATGGCCGCGTGGAAACTCGCCCCGGCCCTGGCCGCCGGCAACTGCGTGGTGCTCAAGCCTGCCGAGCAGACGCCGCTGTCGATCATGCTGCTGGCGGAGATCATCGGTGACCTGCTGCCGCCGGGCGTGTTGAACATCGTCCAGGGCTTCGGCAAGGAAGCCGGCCAGGCGCTGGCCACCAGCAAGCGCATCGCCAAGATCGCCTTCACCGGCTCCACCCCGGTGGGCTCGCACATCCTCCACTGCGCGGCGGAGAACATCATTCCGTCCACCGTGGAGCTGGGCGGCAAGAGTCCCAACATCTTCTTCGAGGACATCATGCAGGCCGAGCCGGCCTTCATCGAGAAGGCCGCCGAGGGTCTGGTGCTGGCCTTCTTCAACCAGGGCGAAGTCTGCACCTGCCCGTCGCGGGCGCTGGTGCAGGAGTCGATCTTCGAGCCGTTCATGGTCGAGGTGCTGAAGAAGATCAAGGCGATCAAGCGCGGCAACCCGCTGGACACCGAGACCATGGTCGGCGCCCAGGCTTCGCAGCAGCAGTACGAGAAGATCCTGTCCTACCTCGACATCGCCCAGGGCGAAGGCGCCGAGCTGCTCACCGGCGGCTCCAGCGAGCGCCTGGAAGGCGACCTGGCCAGCGGTTACTACATCCAGCCGACCCTGCTCAAGGGACACAACGGCATGCGCGTATTCCAGGAGGAAATCTTCGGCCCGGTGGTGGGTGTGACCACCTTCAAGGACGAAGCCGAAGCCCTGGCGATCGCCAACGACACCGAGTTCGGCCTCGGCGCCGGCGTGTGGACCCGCGACATCAACCGCGCCTGGCGCATGGGCCGGGGCATCCAGTCCGGCCGTGTGTGGACCAACTGCTACCACCTGTACCCGGCCCACGCCGCGTTCGGTGGCTACAAGAAGTCCGGCGTCGGCCGCGAGACCCACAAGATGATGCTCGACCACTACCAGCAGACCAAGAACCTGCTGGTGAGCTACGACATCAACCCGCTGGGCTTCTTCTGACTGTCAGCAGTAAACCGGCGAGCCTTCCCCCATCAGGTTCGCCGGCCCCTTTTCCGCTGTACCCCGCCTGGCACTCCACCGGGCATCCCTTGTGTCGACGCGCCCGTTCGGGTGGCCGTCCGCTTCCGTACCCATTCCACGGGTGACGGCCTTCGTCGAACGCGGCTCCTGCCGCGTTTTCTTTTTCCCCGGCTGGCCCCACGGTTCGTTCCTGCGTAGGAGCGGACTCCGTCCGCGATCGGCCTCGCTTCGCGCCGGACACCATCGCGGATGAATCCGCTCCTACGAAAGCAGCCCCTTGCCTGACTGCCGCATCTACCCGCGCCAAGCTCACCGGCCAACTCTGCGTAGGATGGCGTGGAGCGCAGCGATACCCATCATCTTCCCCGCGCCTGCAGCATGGGTATCGCTGCGCTCCACCCATCCTACAAGAGCGTGCGCAGCGTCCCGCTCGCGCAACACCTGCCGCCGTCCCGCGCGACACCTGTAGCGACCGCAACACCGCCCGCGCATCCCGTCGGGAACCCCAGATGCCAGGAATGGCGGGCCCTGCAGCCAATTCCGCCAACCCTGGCACAGCGGTTGCTCTCTCGCTTGCAAGCCGTGGCGAACGATCCGCGGCACCAACAAGAATCGGAGAAACTCCATGAGATCGATTGGCCTGCACGTGCCTTCCGTTCGCCTGCAACCCGCCCTGCGTCATTCCCTGCTGACCGCCTCGCTGCTGATGGCCGGTCTGTCTCCCAACCTCCATGCCGCCGAAAGTCCTGCCAACGTCGACGGCCAGCGCATCGCCGCCGCCGACAAGGAACCGGGCAACTGGATGACCACCGGCCGCACCTACGACGAACAGCGCTACAGCCCGCTCAAGCAGATCGACCAGAGCAACGTCGGCGGCCTGGGCCTGGCCTGGAGCCACAAGCTGGACATCGACCGTGGCGTGGAAGCCACGCCCATCGTGGTCGATGGCGTGATGTACACCACCGGGCCGTTTTCCATCGTCTACGCGCTGGACGCCCGCAGCGGCGAGTTGCTGTGGAAGTACGACCCGCAGTCCGACCGCAGCCGCGCCGGCGAAGCCTGCTGCGACGCGGTCAACCGTGGCGTGGCGGTGTGGAAGGGCAAGGTCTACGTCGGCGTGCTCGATGGCCGCCTGGAGGCCATCGACGCCAAGACCGGCAAGCGCGTGTGGAGCGTCGATACCCGCACCGATCCCTCGCGCAGCATCACCATCACCGGCGCGCCGCGCATCGTGAAGGGCAAGGTGATCATCGGCAACGGCGGCGCCGAGTTCGGCGTGCGCGGCTACATCACCGCCTACGACGCCGAGACCGGCAAGCAGGACTGGCGCTTCTTCACCGTGCCCGGCGACCCCAAGGAAATGCCCAAGGGCAAGGGCATGGAGATCGCCGCCAAGACCTGGTTCGGCGACAACTACCACAAGCAGGGCGGTGGCGGCACCGTGTGGGACTCGATGTCCTACGACCCGGAGCTGAACCTGCTGTACATCGGCGTCGGCAACGGCTCCTCGTGGAACCCGCGCATCCGCAGCGAAGGCAAGGGCGACAACCTGTTCCTCTCGTCCATCGTCGCCATCAACCCGGACAACGGCGAATACGTCTGGCACTACCAGACCACGCCGGGCGACGCCTGGGACTACACCGCCACCCAGCACATCATGCTGGTGGACCTGAAGATCGACGGCAAGCAGCGCAAGGTGCTGATGCAGGCGCCGAAGAACGGCTTCTTCTACGTCATCGACCGCGCCACCGGCGAGCTGCTCTCGGCGAAGAACTTCATCCCGATCAACTGGGCCACCGGCATCGACATGAAGACCGGCCGGCCGATCCGCAACGAGAAGGTCGCCGAATACTGGAAGGACCCGCAGAAGAAGGCGCGCCTGATCCAGCCGGCCTTCTGGGGCGCCCACGACTGGCAGCCCATGTCCTACAACCCCAACACGGGCCTGGTGTACATCCCGGCGCACATCATGTCGGCGATGTACCAGGACGTCGACGGCGCGCCGCCGCGCTCGAAGTTCAAGAGCATCTACCAGCTCGACGTCAACACCGGGATGATGCCCGAGGACCCGGAAGGCCTGCGCAAGATCGCCGATACCTGGACCGGCAAGCTGATCGCCTGGGACCCGGTGAAGCAGGAAAAACGCTGGGAAGTGCCCTACAGCACCATCTTCAACGGCGGCACCCTGAGCACCGCCGGCAACCTGGTGTTCGAAGGCACTGCCGACGGCCGCGTGGTGGCCTACGCCGCCGAGACCGGCAAGAAGCTCTGGGAGTCCCCGGCCAACACCGGCGTGATGGCCGCGCCGATCACCTATGAGGTGGACGGCGAGCAGTACGTGACCTTCATGGCCGGTTGGGGCGGCGCCTTCTCCACTTTCGCCGGCGCCCTGTCGCTGCGCGCCGGGGTCAAGCCCAACGCCCAGGTGCTGACCTACAAGCTGGGCGGCACCGCCAAGCTGCCGGACATCAACTACAAGTGGGCCGACCGCAAGCCCGAGCCGCCAGCGCTGACCGGCACCATCGCGCAGATCGATCAGGGCCGCGAGCTGTTCAACTCCAGCTGCTCGCAGTGCCACGGCATCAACGCCATCAGCGGCGGCGTGGTGCCCGACCTGCGCACCCTCAGCGCGGAAAACCACCAGCGCTTCCTCGGCATCGTCTACGGCGGCCGCATCCCCGACGGCATGCCGTCGTTCCAGGGCCACCTCGACCTGCAGCAGGCCGAGGCCGTGCACCAGTACCTGATCAAGCGCGCCTACGACCTCAAGGAACAACTGGCCGGCGCGCAGAAGACCGCCGCCAAGTGACCGTCAAACCGGAGAGCAACCCATGACTGACGTGACAACCTACCAGCACTACATCGACAACCGCTTCGTCGCCGGCGAGCCGCTGATCGAGGTGCACAACCCGGCCAACGGTGAGCTGCTGGCGCGCATCCCCGAGGCCAGCGCGGCCCAGGTGGACAGCGCCATCGGCGCCGCCCGTGCGGCGCAGAAGGCCTGGGCGGCCAAGCCGGCCATCGAGCGCGCCGGCTACCTGCGCAGGATCGCCGAGAAGGTGCGCGCCAATGCACCGCGCCTGGCGAAGATCATCACTGCCGAGCAGGGCAAGGTGCCGGCGCTGGCGGAAGTGGAAGTGAACTTCACCGCCGACTACCTCGACTACATGGCCGAGTGGGCGCGCCGCCTGGAAGGCGAAGTGCTGACCAGCGACCGCGCTGGCGAACACATCTTCCTGCTGCGCAAGCCGCTGGGCGTGGTGGCCGGCATCCTGCCGTGGAACTTCCCGTTCTTCCTGATCGCGCGGAAGATGGCGCCGGCGCTGCTGACCGGCAACACCATCGTCATCAAGCCCAGTGAAGAAACCCCGATCAACTGCTTCGAATTCGCCCGTCTCGTAGCCGAGACCGACCTGCCCACCGGCGTGTTCAACGTCGTCGGCGGCACCGGGGCCAGCGCTGGCAGTGCGCTGACCAGCCACGCCGGCGTCGACCTGATCAGCTTCACCGGCAGCGTCGCCACCGGCTCGCGGATCATGGCCGCCGCGGCGCCGAACATCACCAAGCTGAACCTGGAACTGGGCGGCAAGGCGCCGGCCATCGTCCTCGCCGACGCCAACCTGGAACTGGCGGTGAACGCCATCAAGGCCTCGCGGGTGATCAACAGCGGGCAGGTGTGCAACTGCGCCGAGCGCGTCTACGTGCAGCGCCAGGTGGCCGACCAGTTCATCGAGAAGATCGCCGCCGCCATGGCCGCCACCCGCTTCGGCGACCCGAACGTGCAGGCCGACCTGGACATGGGCCCGCTGGTCAACCGCATCGGCCTGGACAAGGTCGCACAGATGGTCCGCACGGCGACCGGGCAGGGCGCCCAGATCATTACCGGCGGCGCCGTCGCCGACCTCGGCAAGGGCTTCCACTACCAGCCCACCGTGCTCGCCGGCTGCACGGGCGACATGGAGATCATGCGCAAGGAAATCTTCGGCCCGGTGCTGCCGATCCAGGTGGTCGATGACCTCGACGAAGCCATTGCCCTGGCCAATGACAGCGACTACGGCCTGACCTCGTCGATCTACACCCGCGACCTCAGTGCTGCGCTCAAGGCCAGCCGCGAGCTGGACTTCGGCGAGACCTACATCAACCGCGAGAACTTCGAGGCGATGCAGGGCTTCCACGCCGGCACCCGCAAGTCGGGGATCGGCGGCGCGGATGGCAAGCACGGGTTGTATGAGTACACCCATACGCATGTGGTTTATGCGCAGGAGTGACGTTACGGAGCTTCTTGCAGGCTGATGTGCCTGCCTGCAAGAGCCCCTCACCCTAACCCTCTCCCAGAGGGAGAGGGGACTGGTCTGGTGCAGATTGAAATTGCTGCGTCAGCCGGCACGGACGGCTCCCTCTCCCTCTGGGAGAGGGCTAGGGTGAGGGGAAAGGCCTGGCACGGACTGTCCTGCGAAGGCGGATCACTGTGCCTGGATATGCATCACCGTTTTGACTGGGCGGGCCGTCCTTGCCAGGTGCGGCTCGCTCCTTTTTCCCTGCGCCTGGAGGTGGGCTGTTTTCGTAGGAGCGGACTCCGTCCGCGATAGCTCCGCACCACGCCGGCGGCCATCGCGGACGGAGTCCGCTCTTACGACAAGGGGCAGCGCTCCACCGGCTCAGCGGACGCAGAGAAAAGGGATCGAATCAATACAACGCATTGGGCTGCACGATGCCGTGCTTCTTCATCTTCCGATACAGGGTCGACCGGGCAATGCCGAACTGCTGCGCCACCGCACTGATGTTCCACTGCTGCTCGCGCAGCGCCGCCAGCAGGTGGCGCGCCTCGTCGTCGTCCAGGCGGGTGGCGAGGGCGGTCGCTGCGCGTGGGGTTTCCAAAGTGATGGCGGGAGCAGTCTGATGCAGCTCCATCGGCAGGCAGTCCACATCGATGCGCCCGTCCTCGGCGAGGGCGGCGGCGTAGCGCAGGCAGTTCAGCAGCTGGCGGATGTTGCCCGGCCACGGATGGCCGCGCAGCCGCTCGCGCACGGCGGCATCAAGGTGCAGCTTGCCGCCCAGGCCGGCCAGCAGGCTGTCGATCAACGCTTCGCGGTCGCTGCGTTCGCGCAGCGCCGGCAGTTGCAGGGTCATGCCGGCGAGGCGGTAGAACAGGTCCTCGCGAAAGCCCTTGGCGCGGATCATCTCGGCGAGGTTCTGGTGGGTTGCGGAGACCACCTGCACGTCCAGCGCCACCGGCGCTTCGGCGCCCAGCGGGAGGATTTCGCGCTCGGCCAGCACGCGCAGCAGGCGCGTCTGCAGGTGCGCGGGCATGTCACCGATTTCGTCGAGGAACAGCGTGCCGCCGTTGGCCAGCTCCAGCTTGCCCTTCATGCCTTTCTTGCTGGCGCCGGTGAAGCTGCCGCCGCGGTAGCCGAACAGCTCGCTCTCGATCAGGCTCTCCGGGATCGCCGCGCAGTTCAGCGCGACGAAGGGCCCGGCGTGGCGCGCGCTGGCCTGGTGGATGGCGCGGGCGAAGGCTTCCTTGCCGGTACCGGTCTCGCCGGTGACCAGGATCGAGATGCCCTTGTCGAGCACCTTGCGCAGCTTGCGCACACCGTCCTGCAGGCGCGGGTCGGCGCCGGCGAGGCGGTCGAGGTCGGGATGTTCCGGGCTTCTCGTCGCAGCCGTGGCTGGCGCGCTGCGGCGCGGCGGGCTGGCCGGGGTACGCAGGCCTACGTCCACCAACGCATGGTCGGCCAGGGTGCGCAGGCGGATGCCGCGCGCGCCGCCCTTGCTCAAATCGAGCAGCTGCTCGACATCGGCTTCCAGCAACTGCTCGATGCGGCTGCCCAGCAGCTCGCCGCGGCAGGCGGTGAAGGCGGCGTGGTTGCCGCCGATCACCCGGCCCTGTTCGTCGAGGGCGATCAGCTGTTCGTTGGCCAGGTCCGACACCTCGTCGCGGGCCTTCACCGACAGGGTCAGGCGGTCACGGTAACGCTGGCGGAAGCTGGCGTTCTCGATCAGCCGGGCATACAGGATGACCAGCTGCAGGGTCAGGTACTGCGCGTCCTTGGGCCCGTCGTTGTACAGGCAGGTGGCGTTCAGGCAGCCACGCAGGCGGTGCTGGGCATCGAAGATCGGCGCCACCGAGCAGCTCAGGCGGAAGTTGCTGACCAGGAAGTGTTCCTGGCGGTGGATGGTCAGCGCTTCGCCGGCGGCCAGCGCAGTGCCGATGCCGTTGGTGCCGGCGATGGATTCGTCCCAGCGCGCGCCGACGATCAGCCCGGCCTGGGTGTAGCGGTCGCGCTCGCTGGGCAGGCGCGCATCGAGGGTGATGCCGCGCTCGTCGCTGAGCAGCACCGCGAAGCCCGCCGGCAGCACGCGCCGGGCGAGGCCGGTGACGCCCTGGCTGGCGATGGCCAGGTAGTCCTGGTGCAGGCTCTGGTGCTCGCGGATTTCGCCGGCGGTGAGGATGTGCTTTTCCGCCCGCGCACGCGGGTCGAGATGGTGCTCCACCACGCTGCGGTACCAGGAGCGCGCGATGGCGCCCTCGGGCTGGATGTCACGTTCGCCGAAGTGGTCGGCGATGAAGGCGGCAAGGTCGTTCGGGCAGTTGTCCAGGGATTGCGGGTGCATGGTCACTCCCGGCGGCCGTCAGCGGGACTGCGGCGCATTGTTTTTGTGTGGGATCGGCATCGTCTCGGACCGATCCCGGGACGGACCAGTCTAGACCGGCCGGTCACGGGCGGCGAGAGCCTGAGCAAGGCCTGTGCCGAATCACTTCGCGCGGGGCGCCCAGCCCCGCGCCAGACGGCCCGGCGCGCGAGGCGTCGGGCGCAACCGGGCAACGGCTGTCGCAGCGATGGGACAGTTGTAGCGGCGGGGCGCGACAGCTGTCGCGGGCCCGCTACCAAATCAGGGGGGAATCTCCTTCGAAAGTATCATTCGGAGTGCCTGACCCTGGTGTTTAACTCGACTTGCCGGTTCACCCGGCGCCTTCCAACAAGAAAGAGGACAGACCCATGTGGACCAAGCCTAGCTTCACCGACCTGCGCCTTGGCTTCGAAGTGACCCTGTACTTCGCCAACCGCTGATCCACTGCGCCCCGGTCCGCCGGGGCCCCTGCCCACGGGGCACTGTCATGCACATCCGAATTCTCGGGTCGGCCGCCGGTGGCGGCTTTCCCCAGTGGAACTGCAATTGCCGCAACTGCCGTGGCGTGCGCGACGGCAGCGTGATCGCGCAGCCACGCACGCAATCCTCCATCGCGCTGTCCGACGACGGCGTGAACTGGATTCTCTGCAACGCTTCCCCCGACATCCGCGTCCAGCTGGCGTCCTTTCCCGCGCTGCAGCCGGCGCGACGCCTGCGCGATTCGGCGATCGCCGCCATCGTCCTGCTGGATAGCCAGATCGACCACACCACCGGCCTGCTCAGCCTGCGCGAAGGCTGCCCGCACGAAGTCTGGTGCACGGAGATGGTCCACCAGGACCTGTCCACCGGCTTTCCGCTGTTTCCCATGCTGTCGCACTGGAACGGTGGGCTGCGGCACAACCTCATCGCGCTGGATGCCGAACCCTTCGTCATCCCGGCCTGTCCGGGCCTGCGCCTCACCGCCATTGCCCTGCGCAGCAGCGCGCCGCCGTATTCGCCGCACCGCGGCAACCCGCATCCGGGCGACAACATCGGCCTGTTCGTCGAGGACCTGACCACGGGCGGCAAGCTGTTCTACGCGCCGGGCCTGGGCCAGGTAGACGACGGCTTGCTGGCGTGGATGCGCCGCGCCGACTGCCTGCTGGTGGACGGCACGCTGTGGCGCGACGACGAGATGCGCGTCTGCGAAGTGGGCGACAAGCTCGGCAGCGAGATGGGCCACCTGGCCCAGAGCGGCCCTGGCGGGATGATCGAGGTGCTCGACGGCATCGACGGGCCGCGCAAGGTGCTCATCCACATCAACAACACCAATCCCATCCTCGATATCACTTCGCCCGAACGCGCCGAACTGGACGCCCGCGGTATCGAGGTGGCCTTCGACGGCATGGGCATACAGCTATAAGACGCTGAAAGGAAAGCGCGATGACCCGTGAAGCCATGAGCCCTGCCGAGTTCGAGCAGGCGCTGCGCGCCAAGGGCGCCTGCTACCACATCTTCCACCCTTACCACGTGGCCATGTACGAGGGCCGCGCCAGCCGCGAGCAGATCCAGGGTTGGGTGGCCAACCGTTTCTACTACCAGCTGAACATCCCGCTGAAGGACGCGGCGATCCTCGCCAACTGCCCGGACCGCGAAGTGCGTCGTGAATGGCTGCAGCGCATCCTCGATCACGATGGCGCACCCGGCGAGGAGGGCGGCATCGAGGCCTGGTTGCGCCTGGCCGAAGCCGTCGGGCTGCAGCGCGAGCAGGTGCTGTCGGAGGAGCTGGTGTTGCCCGGCGTGCGCTTCGCGGTGGACGCCTACGTCAACTTCGCCCGCCGCGCCAGCTGGCAGGAGGCGGCCAGCAGTTCGCTGACCGAGCTGTTCGCCCCGCAGATCCACCAGTCGCGCCTGGACAGCTGGCCGCAGCACTACCCGTGGATCGACGCCAGCGGCTACGACTACTTCCGCCAGCGACTGTCCCAGGCGCGCCGCGATGTCGAACACGGCCTGCGTATCACCCTGGAGCACTACCGCACCCGCGCGGCCCAGGAGCGCATGCTGGAAATCCTGCAATTCAAGCTCGACGTGCTCTGGAGCATGCTCGACGCGATGAGCATGGCCTATGAACTGGAGCGCCCGCCGTACCACACGGTGACGAGCGAGCGCGTGTGGCACAGGGGTGTACTGTGATGAGTCTGCCTTCGCTGGACAGCATCCCGGCGCTGCGCCGGGGTTTCCGCCTGCAGTTCGAGCCGGCCCAGGGCTGCCACGTGCTGCTCTATCCTGAAGGGATGGTGAAGCTCAACGACAGCGCCGGGGCGATCCTCGACCGCGTCGATGGCCAGCGCGACGTCGCCGGCATCATCGACGGCCTGCGTGCCGATTTCCCCGGCGTGCCGGGCATCGACGAAGACATCCTGGCATTCCTCGAGGTGGCCCATGCGCAATTCTGGATCGAGCTGCGCTGAGGCGCCGGTGGGTCCGCCGCTCTGGCTGCTGGCCGAGCTGACCTACCGTTGTCCGCTGCAGTGCCCGTACTGCTCCAACCCGCTGGACTTCGCCCGCGGCGGCGAGGAGCTGAGCACCGCGCAGTGGATCGAGGTATTCCGCCAGGCCCGCGAGATGGGCGCCGCGCAACTGGGCTTCTCCGGAGGCGAGCCGCTGGTGCGCCAGGACCTCGCCGAGTTGATCGCCGCCGCGCGTGGGCTGGGCTTCTACACCAACCTGATCACCTCCGGCATCGGCCTCAACGAGAAGCGCCTGAAGGAGTTCGCCGACGCCGGCCTCGACCATATCCAGATCAGCTTCCAGGCCGCCGACGAGGAGGTGAACAACCTGCTGGCCGGCTCGCGCAAGGCCTTTGCCCAGAAGCTCGCCATGGCCCGCGCGGTGAAGGCCCACGGCTACCCGATGGTGCTGAACTTCGTCACCCACCGGCACAACATCGACAGCATCGAGCGCATCATCGAGCTGTGCATCGAGCTGGAGGCCGACTTCGTCGAACTCGCCACCTGCCAGTTCTATGGCTGGGCAGAGCTGAACCGCGCCGGCCTGCTGCCGACCCGCGAACAGTTGCAGCGTGCCGAACGCATCACTGCCGAGTATCGCGAGCGCCTGGCTGCCGAGGGCAACCCGTGCAAGCTGATCTTCGTGGTGCCCGATTACTACGAGGAACGTCCCAAGGCCTGCATGGGCGGCTGGGGCAGCGTGTTCCTCGACGTCACCCCGGATGGCACCGCGCTGCCGTGCCACAGCGCACGACAGCTGCCGGTGAAGTTCCCCAACGTGCGCGAGCACAGCCTGCAGCACATCTGGTACGAGTCCTTCGGTTTCAACCGCTTCCGTGGTGACGCGTGGATGCCCGAGCCGTGCCGTTCCTGCGACGAGAAAGAGCGCGATTTCGGCGGCTGCCGCTGCCAGGCGTTCATGCTCACCGGCGATGCCGAGGCCACCGATCCGGTGTGCGCCAAGTCGGCCCACCACGGCATCATCCTCGATGCCCGTCGCGAGGCGGAAACCGCCGCCGCGCCGCTCAGCGCGCTGACCCTGCGCAACGAGCGCGCCTCGCAACTGATCTGCAAGGCCTGAGCATGCCGCGCGAGGACTGGAGTGCCGAGCGAGCGGTCGCTGCCGCTGGGGACTTTGCCGAGCTGCACGTGGCCCACGGCGGACTGCTGTGGGCCGCCTTCGATCCCACCAGCGCGCGCTGCCGGCTGTTCCTGCGCCGTGAAGGGCAGAGCGTCGAGCTGACGCCGCCCGGCGCCTCGGTGCGCAGCCGCGTCTATGAATACGGTGGCGGCTCCTGCTGTGCCACCGCCGATGGCGTGGCCTGGGTGGAAGAGGGCGATCAGCAGGTGTACTGGCTGCGCCTGGGCGGCGCGCCGCGGCCGATCACCCACCGCGACGACTGCCGCTACGGCGACCTGCACTACGTCACGGCGTGGAACGCGCTGCTGGCGGTGGAGGAGGAGAACGGCAGTGGCGGGGTGAATCACCGCATCGTCCGTCTCGACGCCGATGGCCGACGCCGGGTTGTGGCTGCCGGCGCGGATTTCTATGCCTCGCCGGTGGCCGACGCCAGCGCCGAGCGCATCGCCTGGGTGGAGTGGGACCGCCCGCACCAGCCCTGGACGCGCACCCGTCTGTGCGAGTCTTTCGCCGGGGAAGAACGCTGCCTGGCGGGGCATGCCCGCCACGAATCCATTCAGCAGCCACGCTTCGCCGAAGACGGCCGCCTGCATTGGCTGAGCGACCGCGACGGCTATTGGCAGCCCTGCCACGAAGGCCACGGCGCCATTCCCAGCGCTGCCGCTGACCACGCCAGCGCACCCTGGCAGCTGGGTGGCTGCACCTTCCTGCCGTTGCCGCACGGCCAACTGCTGGCGACCCGTTACGAAGCAGGGTGCGGCGTGCTGGTGCTGTATGACGGGCGCGGCGGCGAACGTCGGTTGGCGCCGGAGTACAGCCGCTTTCGTGCTCTGGCGGCGGATGAGCGGCAGTTCTACTGCATCGCCGCCGCGCCGGATCGCCTGCCGACGTTGCTGGCGATCCGCCGGGTGGACGGCTCCACCCAGGTGCTGGCCGGCGGCGAGCGACCGTTGCCGGAGGCCGAGCTGTCCCGCGGCGAGGCCTTCCATTACCCGGTGGGCGAGGACGAGTGCGGCCATGGTTTCTTCTACCCACCCCATGGGGCTGGAGAAAAGCCGCCGCTGCTGGTGTTCCTGCATGGCGGGCCGACCTCCGCCTGCTACCCGGTGTTCGACGGACGTATCCAGTTCTGGACCCGCCGCGGCTTCGCCGTGGCCGACCTCAACTACCGCGGCAGCAGTGGCTACGGCCGCGCCTACCGCGAGCGCCTGCACCTGGGCTGGGGCCAGGTGGAAGTGGAGGACATCGGCGCGGCGCTGGATTATCTCGCCGGGGAAGGCCTTGGCAGGGCCGGGCGCATCGACCGCCAGCGGGTGTTCGTGCGCGGCGCCAGTGCCGGCGGCTACAGCGCGCTGATGGCCCTGGCAAGGCTGCCGGGCCTGCGCGGCGGGGCCAGCCTCTATGGCGTCAGCGACCCGCAGGCCCTGGCGCGGGTGACCCACAAGTTCGAGGCGGATTACCTCGACTGGCTGATCGGCGACCCGCAGGAGGATGCCGAACGCTACCGCGAGCGCACGCCGGTGTTGCTGGCCGATCGCATCCAGGCGCCGGTGATCTTCTTCCAGGGCGAGCTGGATGCGGTGGTGGTGCCGGCGCAGACCGACGCCATGGTCGACAGCCTGCGCCGACGGGGCGTGCGGGTGGAGGAACATCGCTACGCCGGCGAGCGCCACGGCTTCCGCCAGGCCGCCCACCTGGCCCATGCGCTGGAGGCGGAATGGCGCTTCTACCAGGCGCTGCTGGCCAACTGATTTCCGGCGGGGTGGGCTGCCTGAACCGTCTGCCAAGGTCGCATTGCAATACCTGACGGATACAGTAGGCTGCCGGAAATATCCCATAACAATAACGACAGAGCCCACGATGCCTCACGAGCTCAGCCAACTGCGCAAGTTCGTCTCGCCAGAGATCATTTTCGGTGCCGGATGCCGGCACAATGTCGCCAATTACGTGAAAACCTTCGGCGCCCGCAAGGTCCTGGTGGTGTCGGACCCCGGTGTAGTCACCGCCGGCTGGGTCGCCGATATCGAAGCCAGCCTGGCTGCCCAGGACATTGCCTTCTGCCGCTATACCGATGTGTCGCCCAATCCGCGCGTGGAAGAGGTCATGCGCGGCGCCGACGTCTACCGCAGCGAGGGCTGCAACGTGATAGTCGCGGTCGGCGGCGGCAGCCCGATGGACTGCGCCAAGGGCATCGGCATCGTCGCCGCCCACGGTCGCAACATCCTCGAATTCGAGGGCGTGGACACCCTGCGCGTACCCAGCCCGCCGCTGATCCTGATTCCCACCACCGCCGGCACCTCGGCGGACGTCTCGCAGTTCGTGATCATCTCCAACCAGGACGAGCGGATGAAGTTCTCCATCGTCAGCAAGGCGGTGGTGCCCGACGTGTCGCTGATCGACCCGGAAACCACCCTGACCATGGACCCGTTCCTCTCCGCCTGCACCGGCATCGACGCGCTGGTGCATGCCATCGAGGCCTTCGTCTCCACCGGCAACGGCCCGCTCACCGACCCCCACGCGCTGGAAGCCATGCGCCTGATCAACGGCAACCTGGTGCAGATGATCGCCAACCCGGCGGACATCGCCCTGCGCGAGAAGATCATGCTGGGCAGCATGCAGGCGGGGCTGGCTTTCTCCAACGCGATCCTCGGTGCGGTACACGCCATGTCCCACAGCCTGGGCGGCTACCTCGACCTGCCGCACGGGCTGTGCAACGCCGTGCTGGTTGAACACGTGGTGGCGTTCAACTACAGCGCCGCGCCCGAGCGCTTCAAGGTGATCGCCGAAACCTTCGGCATCGACTGCCGTGGCATGACCCACGCGCAGATCCGCCAGCGCCTGGTGGAGCACCTGATCGCCCTGAAGAATGCTGTCGGCTTCCACGAGAGCCTCGGCCTGCATGGCGTCGGCAGCTCGGATATCCCGTTCCTCTCGCGCCACGCCATGCAGGACCCGTGCATCCTCACCAACCCTCGCGAATCCAGTCTGCGCGATGTCGAGGTGGTGTATGGCGAGGCCCTCTGACGAGCAGCAGCAACAGGCCCTGGCCGGGCTGCTGGGCCTCGGCAGCCATTCTGCGCGCAAGAGCCATTACCCCGAGCTGGTGGCGCGGCTGGACGAACTGGAGGCCGAGCGCAACCGCTACAAATGGCTGTTCGAGCATGCCGTTCACGGCATCTTCCAGGCCAGCCTGAGCCAGGGCCTGCGCGCCGCCAACCCGGCGCTGGCGCGCATGCTCGGTTACGACGACCCGCAGCAGGTGCTGTTCAACCTGCAGGACATGGCCAGCCAGCTGTTCGTCGGCGGCGAGGCGGAGATGCTGCGCATCCGTGCGCTGCTGCGCGAGCGCGACGGCCTGTTCGGCTACGAGACGCGCCTGCGCCGCCGCGACGGCAGCCATGTCATCGTGCTGATGAACCTGTTGATCAAGCCCGACGAAGAGGGGCTGGTGGAAGGCTTCGTTGCCGACATCACCGAGCGCGTGCAGGCCCAGCAGCGCCTGCAGAGCCTCAATGAACAACTGGAGCAGCGCGTCGCCGAGCGCACCCGCGAGCTGGAGGGCTTGAACCAGCAGCTGCGCGAGGCCCGCGACGCCGCCGAGGCGGCCAATAACAGCAAGGACAAGTACCTCGCCGCCGCCAGCCATGACCTGCTGCAGCCGCTGAACGCCGCGCGGTTGCTGGTTTCCACCCTGCGCGAGCGCCAGCTGCCGAATGCCGAGCAGGTGCTGGTGGAGCGCACGCACCAGGCCCTGGAAGGCGCCGAAGACCTGCTCACCGACCTGCTGGAAATCGCCCGCCTGGACCAGAGTGCGATCCGCCCGGACCTCGACCTGTATCCGCTGGATGAGCTGCTCGGCCCGCTGGTCTCGGAGTTCGATGAAGTGGCCCGTGCCGCCGGGTTGCGTCTGCGCTCGCGGATTCCGCCGCTGGCGGTGCGTACCGATCACCGCCTGCTGTCACGCATCCTGCGCAACTTCCTCAGCAATGCCTGCCGCTACACCGAGCGCGGCAGCGTGATGCTCGCCGCGCGCCGGCGTGGCGATCAGGTGCGCCTGGAAGTCTGGGACAGCGGTCGCGGCATTCCGGCCGACCAGCTACAGGCGATCTTCCTCGAATTCAACCAGCTGGAAGCCGGCCGTGCGGCGGATCGCCGGGGCGTCGGCCTGGGCCTGGCGATCGTCGACCGTATCGCCGGCATTCTCGGTTGCCGGGTGCAGGTGCGCTCGGTGCCGGGGCGCGGTTCGGTGTTCGCCATCGAGGTGCCGCTGGTGCGCGAGCTGCCGTCGCCCGCCGCGCTCGACAGCACGCCGCGCCCGGTCACCGGCGACCCGCTGCCGGGCCGACGCCTGCTGGTGATCGACAACGAGGAGGCGATCCTCGTCAGCATGGCTGCGCTGCTCGGCCAGTGGGGCTGCGAGGTGCGGGTTGCGACGGGGTTGGAGGAGGCGCTGCAGGTGCTCGATGGCAAGGCGCCGGAGGTGATCCTGGCCGACTACCACCTCGACCATGGGCGCACCGGCTGCGAGGCGGTGCGCGGACTGCGCGAGCATTTCCAGCGGCAGCTGCCGGCGGTGATGATCACCGCCGACCGCAGCGACGAGTGCCGCCGCGCGCTGCAGCGGCTGGGGATGCCGCTGCTGAACAAGCCAGTGAAACCGGGCAAGCTGCGCGCGGCGCTGAGCCTGCTGCTGAGCCAGTGAGGCGCGGAATCAGCCGTCCTTGCGGCCGAGCATGCCGTTGACCTTGTCGCGCAGCGCGTCGATGGAGAACGGCTTGGCGATCATCGACATGCGCGTGGCTAGTTCGCTGCCGTCGATGTGGACGATCTCGGCGAAACCGGTAGCGAACAGGATCGGCAGCTCCGGCCGGGCTTCGCGTGCGGCCACCGCCAGTTCCTCGCCGTTCATGCCCGGCAGGCCGACATCGGTGAGCAGCAGGTCGATGGCGGTTTCGCCCTGCAGGATCGGCAGCGCCTCCTCGGCGTCTTCCGCCTGCAGCACCTGGTAGCCGATCTCCTCCAGCACTTCCACGGTAAGCATGCGGACCAGGTCGTTGTCCTCGACGACGAGGACGCACAGTTGCTGGCTGGCGGGTTCGCTGGGAGTCGCAGGGGTGTCGGGGATGCTGACCACGGAGGTGCCTCTCGGAAAGTGTAGGGTGACGCAGGTGCCCTGGCCGGGCTCGCTGCGCAGGCGGATATGGCCGCCCGATTGCTTGATGAAGCCGTAGACCATCGACAGGCCCAGGCCGCTGTTGGGGCCGATGCCCTTGGTGGTGAAGAACGGGTCGAAGACATGCGAGAGGGTCGACTCGCTCATGCCCAGGCCATCGTCCCGCAGGACCAGGGCCAGGTAGTCGCCGGCCGGTACGTCGCTGTCGCCGGCCAGTACCTCCTGGCGGCGCAGGCTGATTTCCAGGTTGCCGCCTCCGGGCATGGCATCGCGGGCGTTGTCCACCAGGTGCTGCATGACCTTGTGCAACTGGTCGCGGTCACTCAGCACGCTGTCGCTGGCTTCCACTGCCAGGCTCAGCTGGATGCCGGGGCCGGCCCGTTCGGCGAGTTCCGCCTGCCAGCCGCGCAGCAACTGGCCGAGCTCCACCGGGTGCATGGCCAGCGCCTGGCGCCGGGCGAAGGCGAGCAGGTTATGGGTCAGTTCGGCGGCGCGCTCGGTGGCCTGGGTGGCGGCGTGCAGGATGTGGTTGAGCTCGGGCTGGGCGCTGGCCGGCGCGCGCCGGGTGATCAGGTCGAGGCTGAAACGGATGCTTGCCAGCAGGTTGTTGAAGTCATGGGCGATGCCGCCGGTAAGCTGGCCGACCGCCTCCATGCGCTGGGCGTTGGCCAGGGCCGCCTGGGCCTGCTCCAGCAGTTCGCCGGAGCGCCGCTGCTCGCTGATGTCGCGACCGCAGCCGTAGATCGCCCCGTTGTCCTCGCTGGCATGCCAGGAAATCCAGCGGTAGCTGCCGTCGGCGTGGCGCATGCGGTTCTCGAAATGCTGCAGGCGTTCGCCACGGGCCAGGCTGTTGCGCGTCTCGACACTGGGGGCGAGGTCGTCCGGGTGCACCAGGCTCTCGCTGTTGAGCCCGGCCAGCTCGGCTTCGCTCCAGCCCAGCAGGCTGGTCCATGCCGGGTTGACGCTGCGCAGCATGCCATCGTGGTCGAGCACGCAGAGCAGGTCCTGGCTCATGGCCCAGACCCGGTCGCGCTCCAGGGTGCGCTGGCGCATCTGCTCCTGCACCGCCTCGCGGGCCTTGCGCTCCTCGGCGCGCAGGGCGGCGCCGGCGAGGGCGTGGCCGAGCAGGGCGGCCAGTTCGTTGAAGAAGGCGGCGTAGCTCTCGTCCAGGCGCCGGCGCGGGCTGATGCCGAACACCGCGAGGCTGTCGGCATGGCCTTCCAGCGGGGTGGCGTAGGTGCTGTCCAGCGGCTCCGGCCAGGGCGCGAAGGCGCGGACGTGCTGGCGGCCCAGGGGTGACTGATGGGCCTGCTCCAGGCCGTTGAACAGGTGCAGCGGGTCATCCTCGGCGCGCAGCTGCGCCGGGGCGAAGCGGTCGCCGACGGCGGTGCCGCAGGCGCCGAGCAGGGCGCCGGCGTGATAGAGCAGGCAGAAAGGCACGTCGTGGCTGGCTTCGGCGAGCAGGGCGAAGGCCAGGCTGCAGATCTGCGCGCTGTCCTCGGCCTGGCCCAGGCGTTCGGCCAGGCGGGTGAGCAGGCGCTGGCGGCGCTGGCCGATGACATTGACGGTGGTTTCCACGGCGGTGTTGAACAGGCCGACCGGCTTGCTGTCCTGGCCGAAGATCGGGCTGACGTTGTAGGTGAAGTAGGCTTCCTCGACGTAGCCGAAGCGCACCATGGGCAGCAGGCGGTCTTCC
The DNA here is from genome assembly GCF_014204515.1 of Pseudomonas nitroreducens. Taxonomy (GTDB): domain Bacteria; phylum Pseudomonadota; class Gammaproteobacteria; order Pseudomonadales; family Pseudomonadaceae; genus Pseudomonas; species Pseudomonas nitritireducens_A. The sequence continues at coordinate 205,049 of NZ_JACHLI010000006.1, forward strand.
TCGTGGGCGGCGACGCCGGTCTGCAGGATGCCGTTGTACATCGGGTCGATGATCGACCAGATGTCCGACCAGGCGATGCGCGCCGGCTGGCCCAGGCAGGCGGGATGCTTGTCGCCGGGGATGACGCTCCAGGCGTCGTTGTACAGCAGGATGAATTCCGGTCCCCAGTAGATGCACACCGGCAGCTTGGAATTGAGGCCGACCTCAAGGATGCCCTTGAGGGTGGCGGGCCACAGCTCCATGGGGCCGAGCGGGGTTGCCGCCCAGTCATGCTGGCGGATCAGCGGCGCCATGGCGCTGCTGCTGTTGAGGAATTCGCCGGCGCGCGGCGCGGGGGAGCTTGGCGTCTCCCCGGAAGAGCTTGGCATCGAGCGGGCCCTGCGTCTGATCCTTCGTACAGTGTCGTGTATTACTTCCTTATCAGTCGTTGGAAGCGCCCGACGGAAGATAATTCCACTTTTCTCTGCCATTTCCCGCGAAAAGATCGAACGGCCCGCAAGAGCACGTGTCAATTCGCCAGCTGATGTGTAGCCTACAATGCTTCGCGCTATTATTTCCGCAGTTTTAAGAACGTTCTTACAATAACTTCAAACACTTACCTGACATTCGCCGCTGTTTCACTCAGCGATCGTTTTGCCCAGGAAGCCCCAGCCTGCAGGGAACATCGATGAAAGAGAGAGCCGCCGCCGACGAAAGCGCGTTTCGCAAGATTCTCGCGCGCAACATGGCGCTGCCGCTGGGGATCTGCCTGCTGGGGGCGGTGCTGTTCGTCGGGCTGATTCTCTACATGCTCGATGTGCTGGGCTGGGTGGAGCACACCGACCGGGTGATCTCCAGCGCCAACGAGATGCAGCGCCTGAGCGTGGACCAGGAAAGCGGCCTGCGCGGCTTCCTGATCACCGGCGATCCGCGCTTCCTCGAACCGCTGGAGCAGGCGCGGCCGCGGATCAACTCCGGCCTAGAAGAGCCTCGCCGAGCTGGTCGCCGACAATCCGCCGCAGGTCGAGCGGGTGCAGCGCCTGGGCGCCATGCAGGACGAATGGATGACCTTCGCCCAGGAGATGATCCAGCAGCGCCGCGACGGCCAGGACGTCAGCGACGCGGTCAAGGCCGGGCGCGGCAAGAGCATGATGGACGCGATCCGCGCCCAGTACTCCTCGATGATCAACACCGAGCAGCAGCTGCGCCACGACCGCAACCAGTTCGCTTCCAGCCTGTCCACCGGGGTGGTCATCCTCTACCTGGTGTTCAGCGTGGTGGTCGGCACGTTGCTGGCCTATTTCGGCCGGCGCCAGTTGGTCGGGCTGTCCGATTCCTATGGCGAGGCGCTGCGCAAGCAGGTGCTGCACAACGAGGCCCTGCAGCGTCAGGCCTGGCTGCGTGACGGCTAGACGCGCCTGGGCGAGCAGCTGATCGGCCAGCAGTCGTTGCCAGCTCTGGGGCGCAACCTGATGGATTTCCTCGGCGAATTCGTCGCCTCGCCGGTGGGCGCCCTCTACGTGCGTGACGACCGTGGCGGCCTGCGCCTGTCCGGCACCTTCGGTTTCGCCGCCGATGCCCTGGGCGAGGACTATTTCGCCCCGGACGAGAGCCTCATCGCCCAGGCCGCGCGCCAGCGCAAGCTGCGGGTGGTGGAGGGGCTGCCGGCGGACTACCTGAAGGTCAACTCGGCGCTGGGCAATGGCCAGCCGGTGAGCGTGGCCCTGCTGCCGCTGCTCAACGACGGCGGGGTGATCGGTGTGCTCGAACTGGGCTTCCTGCGCCAGCTGGAGGAGCGCGACCAGGCGTTCCTGCAGAACGTCGCCGAGAACCTCGGCAGCGCCATCGCTTCGGCCCTGCATCGCCAGCGCCTGCAGGACCTGCTGGCGGAAACCCAGCAGCTCAACGAAGAGCTGCAGGTGCAGCAGGAAGAACTGAAGACCGCCAACGAGGAGCTGGAGGAACAGTCCCGCGTCCTCAAGGAGTCCCAGGCGCACCTGGAGGCCCAGCAGGCGGAGCTGGAACAGACCAACGAGCGCCTGGCCGAGCAGACCCAGGAGCTGGCCGCCCAGCGCGACGATCTCGACGGCAAGAACACCGAGCTGAACCAGGCGCGGGTGGACCTGCAGGGCCGCGCCGACGAGCTGCAGCGCGCCAGCCGCTACAAGTCCGAATTCCTCGCCAACATGTCCCACGAGCTGCGCACGCCGCTCAACAGCTCGCTGATCCTGGCGCGCCTGCTGGCGGACAACGAGCAGGGCAACCTCGACGATGAGCAGGTGAAGTTCGCCGAGTCGATCTATTCCGCCGGCAACGACCTGCTCAACCTGATCAACGACATCCTCGACATCTCCAAGGTGGAAGCCGGCAAGCTCGAAGTGCGCCCGGAGAACGCCAGCGTGCGGCGCCTGGTCGAGGCCGTGGAAGGGCTGTTCCGCCCGCAGGCCGACGACAAGGGCCTGCGCTTCGTCGTCGAAGTGGCGGACGACGCGCCGGTCACCCTGTTCAGCGATCGCCAGCGGGTGGAGCAGATCCTCAAGAACCTGCTGTCCAACGCCTTCAAGTTCACCGATGTCGGCGAAGTCGCGCTGCGCGTCAGTGCCGCTCCTGAGGGCCTGCGCTTCGACGTGCGCGACAGCGGCATCGGCATCGCCGAAGACCAGCTGGCGCGCATCTTCGAGGCCTTCCAGCAGGCCGACGGCGCAACCAATCGGCGCTACGGCGGCACCGGCCTGGGCCTGTCGATTTCCCGCGATCTCGCCCACCTGCTGGGCGGCAGCATCATCGTCAGCAGCCAGCCGGGCCAGGGCAGCGTGTTCAGCCTGCTGCTGCCGCTGAACTACCAGGCGCCCGCGGCGCCGGTATCCGGCCCCGCGCAAGTGGCCAGCGCGCCGCTGCCGGTGGCCGCGCTCGCGCCGTTGCCGGCATTGCCGCCCGTGCTGCGTGCGCCGGCCGCCGCGGCCTTCGCCGACGACCGCGAGCAGCTCAATGCCGGCCAGCGTTGTGTGCTGGTGGTGGAGGATGAACCCAAGTTCGCCCGCATCCTCTATGACCTGGCCCGCGAGCTGGGCTACCGCTGCCTGGTGGCGATGGGCGCCGAGGAAGGCCTGCGCCTGGCCGACGAGCACGGCCCCGACGCGATCCTGCTGGACATGCACCTGCCCGACGAATCCGGCCTCGCCGTGCTGCAGCGCCTGAAGGCCAATCCGCGTACCCGTCACGTACCGGTGCATGTGGTATCGGTGGAGGATCGCAGCGAAGCGGCCTTGCACCTGGGCGCCATCGGCTATGCGCTCAAACCCACCAGCCGCGAGCAGCTGCGCGAGGTGTTCGGCAAGCTGGAGGCCAAGCTGACCCAGGAGGTCAAGCGCATCCTGCTGGTGGAGGACGACCCGCTGCAGCGCGACAGCGTCGCGCGCCTGATTGGCGACGACGACATCGAGATCACCGCGGTAGAGCAGGGCGAACAGGCCCTGGACCTGCTGCGCAAGAACATCTACGACTGCATGATCATCGACCTCAAGCTGCCGGACATGCAGGGCAACGAGCTGCTGCGGCGCATGGGCGAGGAAGACATCTGCTCGTTCCCGCCGGTGATCGTCTACACCGGGCGCAACCTGACCCGCGACGAGGAAGCCGAGCTGCTCAAGTACTCGCGCTCGATCATCATCAAGGGTGCGCGCTCGCCGGAGCGCCTGCTGGACGAGGTGACGCTGTTCCTGCACAAGGTCGAGTCGCAGCTCTCCAGCGAACGCCAGCGCATGCTGCGCACCTCGCGCAACCGCGACCGGGCCTTCGAGGAACGGCGCATCCTGCTGGTGGACGACGACGTGCGCAACATCTTCGCCCTCACCAGCGCCCTGGAGCACAAGGGCGCCAGGGTGGAAGTGGCACGCAACGGCCGCGAGGCCATCGAGAAGCTCGGCGCGGTGGGCGACATCGACCTGGTGCTGATGGACGTGATGATGCCGGAGATGGATGGCTACGAGGCGACCCGGCTGATCCGCCAGGACGCGCGCTGGAAGAAGCTGCCGATCCTCGCGGTGACCGCCAAGGCGATGAAGGACGACCACGAACTGTGCCTGCGCGCCGGCGCCAACGACTACCTGGCCAAGCCCATCGACCTGGACCGCCTGTTCTCCCTGATCCGTGTATGGCTACCCAAGCTGGAGCGCATCTGACATGCCCGAACGCAGCCAGGACATCGAGCTGCGCCTCCTCATCGAGGCGATCTACCTGAAGTACAGCTACGACTTCCGCGACTACTCCGGCACCTCGCTGAAGCGTCGCGTGCTGCACGCCACCAAGCTGTTCGAGTGCAACACCATCTCGGCCCTGCAGGAGCGCATCCTGCACGACCCGCACGCCTTCCACGAACTGCTGCAGTACCTCACCATCTCGGTGAGCGAGATGTTCCGCGACCCCAGCTACTTCCTCTCGCTGCGCCAGGAAGTGATCCCGGTGCTGCGCACCTATCCGTCGCTGCGCCTCTGGGTGGCCGGCTGCAGCACCGGCGAGGAGGTGCACTCGCTGGCCATTCTGCTGCACGAGGAAGGCCTGCTCGAACGCACCCTGATCTACGCCACCGACATCAACCCGCGCTCGCTGGAGCAGGCGCGGCGCGGCATCTACGCGGTGGAGGACCTGGCCCAGGCCAGTGACAACTACCGAGCCGCCGGCGGCAAGGGCTCGCTTTCGGACTACTACACCGCCGCCTACGACGGCGCGCTGTTCGACAAGATGCTGCGTGCCAACGTGACCTTCGCCGACCACAGCCTGGCCACTGACAGCGTGTTCTCCGAGACGCACCTGGTGTCGTGCCGTAACGTGCTGATCTACTTCAACCGCCAGCTGCAGAACCGCGCCATCGGGCTGTTCCACGAGTCGCTGTGCCACCGCGGCTTCCTCGGCCTGGGCAGCAAGGAAAGCCTGGATTTCACCGACTTCGCCGGCGAGTTCGAGGTGGTCAACCGCCGCGAGCGGGTGTTCCGCAAGCGATGAACGCGCCTCGCAGGGTCCGGGCCGTGGTCATCGGCGCCTCCGCAGGCGGCGTCGATGCGCTGTTCCAACTTTTCGACGGGTTGCCGGCGGACTTCCGTCTGCCCATGGTGGCGGTGCTGCACCTGCCGGAGAGCCACGAGAGCCAGTTGGTGGAGCTGTTCGCCCGACGCCTGGCGATCCCGGTGCAGGAGGCGCGCGACAAGGCGCCGGTCGAGGCGGGCACGCTGTACTTCGCCGCCGCCGGCTATCACCTGTCCATCGAGCACGACCACAGCTTTGCCCTGAGCCGCGAGGCGCCGCGGAACTTCTCCCGGCCGTCGATCGATTTTCTCTTCGACTCGGCGGCGGATGCCTACCGTGACGCCCTGGCCGGCATTCTCCTGACCGGCGCCAACCAGGACGGCGCCGAAGGGCTGGCGCACATCCACCGCGAAGGCGGACTGACCATCGTCCAGGACCCGGCGCAAGCCGCCGTGGCCACCATGCCGGAGGCAGCCATCGCACTGCATGCCCCGGACCATATTCTTCCCCTGCGCGAGATCAACGCGCTGCTGGCCCGACTGGGCGCACATCTGGATTCCAACAATGCTAAGTGACCAGGGAAGCAAGCTGCTGATCGTCGACGACCTGCCGGAGAACCTGCTGGCGCTGGAGGCGTTGATCAAGGGCGAGGGCCGCGAGGTGTTCCAGGCCTCCTCGGCGGACGAGGCGCTGTCGTTGCTGCTGGAGCACGAGTTCGCCCTGGCCATCCTCGACGTGCAGATGCCCGGCATGGACGGTTTCGCCCTGGCCGAGCTGATGCGCGGCACCGAGCGCACCAAGAACATCCCCATCGTCTTCGTCACCGCCGCCGGGCGCGAGCTGAACTATGCGTTCAAGGGCTACGAGAGCGGCGCCGTGGACTTTCTCTACAAGCCGCTGGACAACCAGGCGGTGCGCAGCAAGGTCAGCGTCTTCGTCGACCTGTATCGCCAGCGCAAGGTCCTGGCGCGCCAGCTGGAGGCCCTGGAGCGGGCGCGTGCCGAGCAGGACGCGCTGCTCGCCGAGCTGCGCGAGACCCAGGTGGAGCTGCAGCGTGCGGTGAAGATGCGCGATGACTTCATGTCCATCGTCTCCCACGAACTGCGTACCCCGCTCAACGGCCTGATGCTCGATACCCAGCTGCGCCGCCTGTACCTGGCCAAGGGCAAGCTGGAGCACTTCGCCGAAGAGCGCCTGGACGTGCTGTTCGAGCGTGACGAACGACAGCTGGGCGGCCTCAATCGACTGATCGAGGACATGCTCGACGTGTCGCGCATCCGCACCGGCAAGCTGTCGATCCGCCCGGAGCCGGCCAACCTCGCCGACATCGCCCGGCGCGTGCTGGGCAACTTCGCCGTGCAGGCCCAGGCCGCCGGCTGCGAGCTGGGCCTGGAGGCGCCGGAGCAGGTGGCCGGGGTGTGGGATGCGTATCGCGTCGAGCAGGTGATCAGCAACCTGGTCAGCAATGCCCTGCGTTATGGGCCGGGACGTCCGGTGCAGGTGCGCGTGGCGGAACAGGATGGCCAGGCGCTGCTGTGCGTGCGCGACCACGGCGACGGAATCAGCGCCGAGGAACAGCGGCGCATCTTCCAGCAGTTCGAACGCGGCGCCGGCGCGGCGCGCGTGGCAGGGTTGGGGCTGGGGCTGTACATCTCCGAACAGATCATCCAGGCCCACGGCGGGCGCATCCTGGTGCGCAGCGAGCCGGGGCAGGGCGCGGAGTTCTGCATCTACCTGCCGCTGGACTGATTGGCTGCTGCAGGTTGGCAGCGGAGTATCCACGTACGTAGGGGCAATTGTCTTCGTTCCGGAAATCTGTGCCTGGGTTTCCCTCTCCCTAACCCTCTCCCTGAAGGGAGAGGGGACCGTTCGGTGAAGGCGGAAACATTAGCGTCAGCTGGCACGGACAGCTCCCTCTCCCTTCAGGGAGAGGGCGGGGGAGAGGGAAGGCGCTGGCGCGGTATTCAGGCAGGAGCGGACTTCGTCCGCGATAGCTGATCCGCGGCTCCGTGCCCAGGCTTGGCGCGTGAATGGGCCGATCGCGGACGAAGTCCGCTCCTACGCTGATGGCACCACCTGCTGGCGGGTTGCACCTTTTCCATCCCTGGCACGAACACTGCTTTCTTCCTGCCGTCCGGCCAGCCCCTGCGGGTTGCAGCCGGGCGCGCCGCTGGCCGTGCTCCGTTTGGTAGCGCTAGGTGTGGGAAATGTCACCGGTTGCACCGGATTCGCGCGTACGACCAAAGGCTTGTTCTTATAGGGTTGCACCTGGTTGCGCCTTGCGATTCGGCGGTATAACCTTTCGCCGTTTTTCAGGCACACCTTCTAACAACAGGAAGCCCCATGGCCACCACCACCCTTGGCGTGAAGCTCGACGACGCCACCCGCGAGCGCCTCAAGCTGGCTGCCCAGCAACTCGACCGTACCCCGCACTGGCTGATCAAGCAGGCCATCTTCTCCTACCTGGAGCAGGTCGAAGGCGGGCTGACCCCGGCCGAGCAGTCCGGTCTGGCTGCGGCGGCGGGCGAGGAATCGCTGGATGCGCTGAACGAACAAGGGTTGCAGGTGTTCCTCGATTTCGCCGAAAGCATCCTGCCGCAATCGGTGCTGCGCGCGGCCATCACCGCCGCCTACCGTCGCCCGGAAACCGAAGCGCTGCCGATGCTGCTGGACCTGGCCCGCCTGCCCAAGGCGCAGGCCGCCGCCGCCGACAAGATGGCCTACGGCATCGCCGAGAAGCTGCGCAACCAGAAGAACGCCGGCGGCCGCCAGGGCCTGGTGCAGGGCCTGCTGCAGGAGTTTTCGCTGTCGTCCCAGGAAGGCGTGGCGCTGATGTGCCTGGCCGAAGCGCTGCTGCGCATCCCGGACAAGGCCACCCGTGACGCACTGATCCGCGACAAGATCAGCAACGGCAACTGGAGCCAGCACCTGGGCCAGAGCCCGTCGATGTTCGTCAACGCCGCCTCCTGGGGGCTGCTGATCACCGGCAAGCTGGTGTCGACCCACACCGAGGCCGGCATGTCCTCGTCGCTCAACCGCATCATCGGCAAGTCCGGCGAGCCGCTGATCCGCAAGGGCGTGGACATGGCCATGCGCCTGATGGGCGAGCAGTTCGTCACCGGCGAGACCATTGCCGAGGCCCTGGCCAATGCGGCGAACATGGAATCCCGTGGCTTCCGCTACTCCTACGACATGCTCGGCGAAGCGGCGCTGACCGAGGAAGACGCCAAGCGCTACCTGGCTTCCTACGAGCAGGCGATCCATTCCATCGGCAAGGCTTCCCATGGCCGTGGCATCTACGAAGGCCCGGGCATCTCGATCAAGCTCTCCGCGCTGCACCCGCGCTACAGCCGCGCCCAGTACGACCGCGTGATGGAAGAGCTGTACCCGACCGTGCTCGGCCTGGTGAAGATGGCCCGTGACTACGACATCGGCATCAACATCGACGCCGAGGAAGCCGACCGCCTGGAAATCTCCCTCGACCTGCTCGAACGCCTGTGCTTCGAGCCGGCGCTGGCAGGCTGGAACGGCATCGGCTTCGTCATCCAGGCCTACCAGAAGCGCTGCCCGTACGTGATCGACTACGTCATCGACCTGGCCAAGCGCAGCCGCCACCGCCTGATGATCCGCCTGGTGAAGGGCGCCTACTGGGACAGCGAGATCAAGCTGGCCCAGGTCAACGGCCTGGAAGGCTACCCGGTCTACACCCGCAAGCCGTACACCGACGTCTCCTACCTGGCCTGCGCGCGCAAGCTGCTGGCGGTGCCGGAAGCCATCTACCCGCAGTTCGCCACCCACAACGCCCACTCGCTGTCGGCCATCTACCAACTGGCCGGGCAGAACTACTACCCGGGCCAGTACGAATTCCAGTGCCTGCACGGCATGGGCGAGCCGCTCTACGAGCAGGTGGTGGGCAAGGTCGCCGACGGCAAGTTCAACCGTCCGTGCCGCATCTACGCCCCGGTGGGCAGCCACGAAACCCTGCTGGCGTACCTGGTACGCCGCCTGCTGGAAAACGGCGCCAACACCTCCTTCGTCAACCGTATCGCCGACCACAGCATCTCCCTGAAAGATCTGGTGCTGGACCCGGTGCTGCAGGTCGAGCAGATGGCTGCGCAGGAAGGCACCCTGGGCCTGCCGCACCCGCGCATCCCGCTGCCGCGCGATCTGTATGGCGACACCCGCCTGAACTCCGCCGGCATCGACCTGGCCAACGAACACCGCCTGGGCTCGCTGTCCTCGGCGCTGCTGTCGAGCACCAACCACGCCTATGTTGCGGAGCCGATGCTGGGCCTGGCCGATGCCGCTCCGGGCGAGCCGCAGCCGGTACGCAACCCGGCCGACCTGCGCGACGTAGTGGGTCATGTGCGTGAAGCCAGCGAGGCGGACGTCAACAACGCCATCCTCGGCGCGCTGTCCAGCGCGCAGATCTGGCAGTCCACCCAGCCGGCCGAGCGCGGCGCCATCCTGCAGCGCGCCGCCGACCTGATGGAGGCCGAGATCCAGTCGCTGATGGGCGTGCTGGTCCGCGAGTCGGGCAAGACCTTCGCCAACGCCATCGCCGAAGTGCGCGAGGCGGTGGACTTCCTGCGCTACTACGGGGTCCAGGCCAGCACCCATTTCGCCAACGACAGCCACCGCCCGCTGGGCCCGGTGGTCTGCATCAGCCCGTGGAACTTCCCGCTGGCGATCTTCAGCGGCCAGGTGGCCGCCGCGTTGGCCGCCGGCAACACCGTGCTGGCCAAGCCGGCCGAGCAGACCCCGCTGATCGCCGCGCGGGCCGTGCGCATCCTGCTCGAAGCCGGCGTGCCCGCTGGCGCCGTGCAGCTGCTGCCGGGTCGTGGTGAAACCGTCGGCGCTCGCCTGGTGGGCGATGAGCGCGTGCGCGGCGTGATGTTCACCGGTTCCACCGAAGTGGCCGGTATCCTCCAGCGCAACATCGCCGGCCGCCTCGACGCCCAGGGCCGCACCATCCCGCTGATCGCCGAGACCGGCGGCCTCAACGCGATGATCGTCGACTCCTCGGCGTTGGCTGAGCAGGTCGTAGTCGACGTGGTCAACTCCGCCTTCGACAGCGCCGGTCAGCGCTGCTCTGCGCTGCGCGTGCTGTGCGTGCAGGAAGACGCCGCCGACCGCGTGGTGCAGATGCTCAAGGGCGCCATGGCCGAGTACCGCGTTGGTGCGCCGGAGCGCCTGCACACCGACATCGGTCCGGTGATCGACGAGGAAGCCAAGGGCAATATCGATCGTCACATCCAGGCCATGCGCGACAAGGGCCGCAAGGTGTTCCAGAGTGCCCGTGTGGACGCCGAGGAAATCAAGCGCGGCACCTTCGTCGTGCCGACCCTGATCGAGCTGGACAGCTTCAGCGAACTCAAGCGCGAAATCTTCGGCCCGGTGTTGCACGTGGTGCGCTACCAGCGCGCCGACCTGGGCCAGCTGCTCGCGCAGATCAACGAATCCGGCTACGGCCTGACCCTGGGCGTGCACACCCGTATCGACGAGACCATCGCCCAGGTCGTCGGCAGCGCCCATGTCGGCAACCTCTACGTCAACCGCAACGTGGTCGGCGCCGTGGTAGGCGTGCAGCCCTTCGGTGGTGAAGGCCTGTCCGGCACCGGTCCGAAGGCCGGCGGCCCGCTGTACCTGTACCGCCTGCTGTCGACCCGTCCGCAGGATGCGGTGGCCAACCAGCTCAAGGGCGATGGCGCCCAGGCGCTGCCGCGCCCGAAGGATGCACAGCAGGCCGTGGACGCGCTGACCAAGTGGGCAGGGCAGAAGGAAGCCGCCCTGGCGAGCCTGCTCGACGGCTACGGTGAACTGGCGCAGAGCTTCACCCAACAGGTACTCACCGGCCCGACCGGCGAGCGCAACACCTACACCCTGTTGCCGCGCGAGCACGTGCTTTGCCTGGCGGAAGACCGCGCCGACCTGCTGGCCCAGCTGGCCGCCGTGCTCTGCGTCGGCAGCCGTCCGCTGGTGGCTGAATCCAACGCCGCCGTGGTCAAGGAACTGCCGAAGGAAGTCGCTCAGCGCATCGAGCTGGTCGCCGACTGGAGCGTCACCGACAAGGTGTTCGACGCCATCCTGCACCACGGCGATTCCGACCAGCTGCGCGCGGTCTGCGAACTGGCCAGCCAGCGCAAGGGCGCCATCGTCGGCGTTACCGGGTTGAACCGCGGGGAGACCGACATCCCGCTGGAACGCCTGCTGATCGAGCGCGCCCTGAGCGTCAACACCGCCGCTGCCGGCGGCAACGCCAGCCTGATGACCATCGGCTGACGACAGCGCCGCAAGCGCCTCAACGGGCGCTTGCGGCCAGCTTTACGGCTGCTTCCGGCGGCCACCCGGCCTGCCAGCCCTCGGGCGGAGCTACCCGCTTCCGGCAGGCCGTTTCCCTCGCGCATCCTGCGCAATCCGTCTCGGGCCCCGCGCCCGGCACAACGGCGGGGCTATCCGCTCCGCCGCTTCCTTTCTCTTCCAGCAGATCACTGAGCCGTCCAGCAGCGCGCGATTTCGACCCGCCGAGTAGGAGCGGTCTCCGTCCGCGATTGCTTCCCACCGACTCCGGCATGGGTTCGCGAGCAAGCTCGCTCCTACAAAAAGCCGCGCGCTTGAAGCAGCCGGCTCCCTGTAGGAGCGAGCTTGCTCGCGAACGCGGTTCAGGCGTGGCGCAAGGCTGAGCGGCGCAATGAAGTCGCGGCCGTCGCCACGAACAATCCCGCCGCCAGGGCCAGCGCCACCGGCACACCCTGCGGGCCGAGGTCCATCAGGCTGCCGCTGAGCAGCGGCCCGAGCAGGCTGCCGACGCCCCAGAGCATGCCGGCGGCGGCGTTGGCGGTGACCAGGTCGCGGCCGCGGAAGCGCTGGCCGATCAACACCAGCGCCAGGGTGTAGACGCCCCCGGCCACGGCACCGAGCAGCATCAGCGCCGGCCACAGCAGCGCCGGCTGGCCGATCAGCCAGGGCAGGGCGAGGCCGATCAGCATGGCGCCGACCCCACAGCACAGGTGCAGGGTCGAGCGGTCGAGGCGATCCGAGAGCCAGCCCAGCGGCAGCTGGAACAGCATGTCGCCGAGCAGAATCACCGTCGCCATGAACGCAGCGATGCCCACCGCGTAGCCGTGGCTGGAGGCGTAGACCGGGAAGAGCGAGAGCACCACGCTGTCGAAGAAGGAGAAGAACAGCACGCCCATGCACAGCGCCGGCGCCACCCGCAGGAAGCCGGCCAGGGAGAAGCTGCGCGGCTCCTCGACGTGTTCGTGGAGGCCTTCCTCGGGCATGGCGCAGGCCACCGTGGCCAGTGCGATCAGATGTCCGGCACTGACCAGCAGCACGACCCAGGGCGTCTGCGCGCCGAGCAAGGCCACCAGGGTCGGGCCGAGCAGCTGGAAGGCGGTGAAGCTGGTGGCGTACAACGCAACGATGGTGCCGCGGTTGTTCTCGCCGCACAGTTCGTTGACCCAGGCCTCGCCGAGGATGATCGCGATGCCCATGCCGACCCCCAGCGCCAGGCGCGCGGCGGCCAGCAGCCAGAGGGAATGGCCGCTGAACTCGATGGCCGCGGTGCTGGCGGTGCACAGCACGAAGCACAGCAGGTACAGGCGGCGCCGGCTCATCAGCTGACAGGCGCGGTCCACCAGGGTGGCGGCGAGGATCATGCCCGCCGCCGGCACGGCCGAGAGGACGCCGATCTGCAGGGCGCTGGCGCCGTTGTCCAGCAGCCGCAGCGCCACCAGCGGCAGCGTGGCGCCGAGGCTGAGGCCGACGATGGAGACGGCGAACAGCAGCACCGCGAGAAGCGGCTTGTTGAGGGTGGTCGGGGTAGTCATGGAAACCTTCTCTTGCCTCGGCGCTCAGGCGGCGGGGCCAACACATGCGAATGAACCCGCCGGCAGTGGCCGGTGGGCGGAATCGGAATGCGGATAGGCCGGCGCGAGCGCGCGGCTTCCGGCTCAGCGGCCGGCGGGAGGGGAGAAGGTGTAGGCGAACAGCACGCTGCGGCGCAGCTTCAGCACCGCATCGACCTTGCGCACGCGCGGCGGCTCCCGCAGCAGAGCGAGGGAGGTATCGGCGAAGCGGCTGGAGGGCGTCATGCTGCAGGTAGTACGGGGAGGTCGGAAACCGCGCACTCTAGTGAGTGCGCGGCAAGGCGTCAATCTCGGCCAGCCGTGCGGTCGAGCAGCAGGCCCATCGTATCCGGGAGCCTCTGAGTAGGATGGCGTGGAGCGTAGCGATACCCATCGATGCCGCGTATGGACAGCATGGGTATCGCTGCGCTCCACCCATCCTACAAGGGCGTGACCGCGATCAGCGGCCGTAAACCGGGCTGCCGGCGGGCACTTCCTGCGGCCGGCTCAGCACATCCCGACCCGGCAGGAAGCGTCCGAATCCACGCTCCTTGCCCAGAGCCTCCGGGAAGCCGCCGTCGCGCCGATAGGCCACGCGGCCATTGATCAGCGTGGCGTCCACCGCGTCGTCGTTGCGCTTGACCAGGCGCGTCAGGCCGATCACCTCCATGGGAGCTTCGCTGACCTCATCCAGCTCGTCGGTCAGGCCGGCCGGGTTGACCACCACCAGGTCGGCGCGGTCGCCGACGCGGATGTAGCCGGCGTCCAGTCCGGCGAAGTCCGCCAGCTCGCCGGTCAGGCGGTGTACCGCGCGGCCGGTGTCCATGAAGCTCTGCCCGGCCAGTTCGGCATCGCGCACGTACTTGAGCATGCGCAGCGGGAAGTTGTACTGCGCGTGGGAAGCCAGGTGCGCGCCGGAGTCGGCGAAGCCCGGCTGTGTCCAGGGGCTGGCCAGCAGCTTGCCCATGATGTCCGGGCGGTGGTTGCCGTAGCAGGTGGTCCACTTGAGGTCGTTGCGGTACTTGCCGGCCAGCTCGAAGAACGCGTCCACCGGGTCCAGCCCGCGCTCGCGACCGATGTCCTCGAAGTTGCGCCCGACCAGGGTGGCGTCCGGGCACTCGCGCACCCAGCAGTCGGACAGGTTGCGGTGCCACAGGCCGAGGCTGAGCGTCGCCTTGATGTCCTTCTTGAAGCGCTCGCGGAAGGCCGGGTCCTGGATGCGCGTGTAGAGCTCCTCCGGGTCCTTGATGTCGCGCAGCACCTCGCCGGCGCCGAACTCCTCGAAGCCGTTCATGTTCAGCCCCTCGATGCGCACCACGAAGGGCGCCGGCAGCGTCTGCCAGCGGTAGCGGCCGCGCAGCAGGCGATTGGCGACCCAGCCGGAGGCGCGGGTGATGCGGTGCATGAAGGGCTGGGACTTGAGGTCCAGCGCGGTGAGCATCGAACACTTGAGCGGGCGGCGGAACCAGCCGTGGGCCTGGTAGAGGAAGGCGAACACGTTGATCTTGGTGACCGCGTTGGGCGCGCCCTGCATCAGCGCATTGCGCCGGCGCAGCACGGCGAACAGGCGGGAGAACTCCTTCCAGCTGGCGAAGGTGGAGGGCAGCGGGCTGGACCAGGCGCGGTCGCCATCCATCTTGTCCAGCCGCGTGGTCATTACCGAGAGGCCGAAGCAGCCGGCGTCCAGCGCCTGCTCCAGCAGTTCCTCCATGCGCTGCAGCTCTGCCTCGGTGGGCTTGGCGCCGCTGATAGCGCGCTCCAGGCCCATCACGGTGACACGCAGTTCGGAGTGGCCGAGGAAGGAGCAGAGGTTCGGCCCCAGCGGCTGCTGGTCGTAGAAGGCGCGGTAGCCCTGGGCGTCCTTCCAGGTGCGCTTGTCGCGCAGGATCGGCAGCACCTGCTCGCGCGGCACGGCTTCGACGCGGGTGAACAGGTCCGAGCAGTCCTCGGCCTCGCCCAGCACCATGCTGATGGAACAGGAACCGACCGACACGGTGGTCACGCCGTGGCGCACCGATTCCTTCAGCGCTGGCGCGGCGATGGCCTCGGCGTCGTAGTGCGAGTGGATTTCCAGGAAGCCGGGGGTCACCCAGCGATCGCGGGCGTCGATCACCTGCGCGCAGCCGCTTTCGTCCAGCGGGCTGACGCTCAGGGTATCGATGCGGCCGTCCTTGATGCCGACATGACGCAGGCTGCCGGGGGCATCGCTGCCGTCGAAGTACAGGCCGTTCTTGATGATGATGTCGTAGCTCACAGGAGGCTCCAGGGCGACAGCAGCAGGACGCCGCTGACCAGCAGCAGGCAGTGGATGGCGAGGCGGAAGTGGCGTTCCTCGAAGCGGTGGTGCAGGCGTTCGCCCAGCCACACGCCGAGCAGCAGCAGGGGCGCGTAGGCGAGCACCTGGGGCAGCGCCGGGCGCAGGCGGCCGTCGAGGAGGAAGGCGAGGGTCAGCAGGCCGTTGAGGGTGAACCAGACACAGACCAGGGTGGCGCGCAGGCGGGTCTTGTCCAGTGGGCGGGTGGAAAGGGCGTAGACCAGCAGCGGCCCGCCGGAAGCGAACAGGCCATGGCAGACGCCGGCGGCGCCGGTGGCCAGGCGCACCACCCAGTTCGGCGTACGCCCGCGCTCCGGGGCGCTGGCGCGCAGGCGCCACAGCTCGCGACCGGCGAACCAGAGGAGCAGCACGCCCAGGCCGCGCTTGAGGGGTTGCGGGTCCAGATGCGGCAGCAGCAGATAGCCGACCAGCATGCCGATGAGCATTCCCGGCAGCACGGTGCGCAGTAGCAGGCGGGTGTCGATCAGCCGGTGATGGCGCCAGCACAGGTAGCCGGTCATGCCGATGTTCAGCGGCACCAGGATCGGCAGTAGCGTCTCGATGGGCATCAGCAGCGCACCCAGGGACAGGGCGATCACCACGCTGCCGAAGCCGGTGATGGCCTCCAGGGTGTAGGCCAGCAGGATGAAGCCGCCCAGGGCGATGGCTGGCGCGTTCATGGCGCCGTCGCCACGGCCGCGCGGGGTTCACGGCGCGCCCAGAGCTGCGCCAGCACCAGCCCGGAGAACAGCTGCCAGCAGCCCCAGAACGCCGCGATCAGCAGCATGCCGCCGGCCTGCGGGAAGAAGGTGAGGATCAGCGCCATGCCCAGCGCGGAGTTGTGAATGCCGCTTTCCAGGGTCACCGCGCGCACATCGGCATCCGGCAGCTTCCACAGCCGCGCGCAGGTGTAGCCCAGCAGCAGCGCGGTGCCGTTGAGCAGCAGCACCAGCCAGAAGAACAGGTGGAAGTAGGCCATGAACTGCTGGAAGTTCTTGGCGAAAGCCATGCCGACGAAGCCCAGCATCACCAGCAGCGACAGCTGCCGCAGCGGTTTCTCCAGGCGCTGCGCCAGTTGCGGCTTGTGCCGACCCAGGGCCATGCCCAGCAGCATCGGCAGGATCAGCACCAGCACCACCACGCCGACCAGCTCCAGCGGGTCGATGTGGATCTGCGTGAGGCGATCCCGCGTGTCCGGATTCAGCCCGGCGTAGAGGGCGAAGTTGAGCGGCGTGAAGATGCCGGCGCTCAGCCCCGATACGGCGGTGACGCTGGCCGACACCGCGACGTTGCCGCGGGCCATCCAGGTCATGATGTTGGAGAAGGTACCGCTGGGGCAGGTGGCCACCAGGATCATGCCCAGGGCCAGTTCCGGATCGATGGGCAGGAGGATGGTCAGCAGGCAGGTGGCCGCCGGCAGCAGCAGGAACTGCACCAGCATGCCGATCACCGGTGCTTTGGGCTGGCGCAGGATGCGGCTGAAGTCGTCGCGGCGCAGCTCCAGGGAGACGCCGAACATCATCAGGGCGATGATGGCGTTCAGCGCGATCATCGAGCCGCCGGAAAATTCGAGGTGGACTTCAGGCATCGCCGTTCTCCCGCTGGATAACGGGAACGGGCGAGCGGACTGCAGCCGGCGTCAGGGGCGCGGCTCCGAGGGGATTGGGCATGCAAGGCGACTCTTGTTTGTATTTATCGTTGTAATTGGCAAGCATAGGGCAGCGTTACCGCCCGGTAACGGCTCAATCGGGACCTTCGCCGGTTAATTCGGGACCATGTCGCACACCATTACCGTCCACTACGCCCAGGGCATCCTGCAGGCCGCCCAACGCCTGGGCCTGCCCGTGCCCGCCGAACTGCAGGCGCACAGCCTGGAGCCGCGCATCCCGCTGCAGCAGCAGGACGCCTTCTGGGAGTCCATCTGTGCCGCCTCCGGCGATCCCTTGCTGGGCCTGCGCCTGGGCAGTGCGCTGCAGGTAGGGCACCTGGATATGGTCGGCGCGCTGCTGATGAGTTGCGAACACTACGGCGAGGCGCTGGACGCGCTGCTGGAGTACTACCCGATCATCGCCGAGGGCAGTGAATTCCAGCGCGAGCAGGACGCGGATCGGGTGCGCCTGGTCTATCGGCCGAGTTATGTCGTACGCCGCGAGGAGAGGGTGGAGGCCGCGCTGGCCAGCCTGGTGCACCTGACGCGCTGGATCACCGGCGACCGGGTGCAACCCCAGCGTCTGGCGTTGAGTCATGCCGCCCGGGGCGAGGCTTCGCGCTACCTGGAATGGTTGCAGTGCCCGGTGGATTTCGCCTGCAACGAGAATGCGCTGAGCTTCGCCGTGACCGACCTCGACGTGCCGCTGATCCAGGCCAACGCCCTGATGCGCGAGCACCTGCGAGCGCTGGCCGATGCCCAGCTCGAACGCCTGGGCGCGCAGAGCCTGGCCGCGCGCGTGCAGCAGCTGCTGCGGCAGAACCCGCGCTGGGGCAAGGAGAAGGTCGCCGAGCAACTGGAGCTCAGCGGGCGCCATCTGAACCGCAAGCTGGCTGACGAAGGCACCAGTTTCAAGCTGCTGCGTGAGCAGGTGTTGCACGGCATGGCCGAGCAGCTGCTGCGCGAATCCGCGCGCCTGGGCGAGGTGGCCGAGCGCCTGGGCTTCTCCGATGAGAGCGCCTTCGCCAAGGCCTTCCGGCGCTGGAGCGGGATGACGCCAGGGCAGTTCCGCCAGGGCGGCTGAGCGGCGGCCGGTTACTGGCGCGGCGGATGATTCACCCGGGCCAGGGCATGGGCCGCGGGCAGGTCCTGGCGTTGCGGCAGGCTCTTGTGCGTCTCGACGGCGCCGGCCCTGGGCTGGTGCTGCACGAACATCTGGTCGGCGCCAAAAAACAGCAGGAGCAGGGCGATGGCACCGATCCAGCAGAGCATGTCTCGGTCCAGCGGCCAGCCGCGGTGTTGCCGCTGGGAACGCAGGGGGGATTGATGGTCTTTCATGGCGATCACCGCGAACAGGTTGATGGGAGGGTTTCCAGGGCCGGTTAGTGCCGGGGAGGTCTGGATTCGCCCACCATTGTCCGAAAGGCGGTGAGGACGGGGATTCAGGGAGCTCTGTAGAGGGAGTAGGAATTACCTCTGCTCAGCATCCGGGTCAGTCGAAGTGACGCCCGCTGCAGATGCCGGGGCGCATGACGATCGAGGTCATGCGCCGCAAGGCAGATCGGTTTTGCGTGCGACTCAGGCCCCCGGCAGCGCCTTGTCTTTCGGCCACAGCAGCCACAGCTGGCCGTCCTGCTTCATGTGCCCGGCCAGTTCGCCCGCCGCATCGCCGGTGCCCCAGAACAGGTCCGCGCGTACTTCGCCGACGATGGCGCCGCCGGTGTCCTGGGCGGCTACCGGGCGCACCACCGGCGCGCCGTCCGGGCGGGTGGTGGAAAGCCACATCAGGCTGCCAAGCGGAATCACCTTGCGGTCGATGGCCACGCTGTAACCCGGCGTCAGCGGCACGTTCAGCGAGCCGCGCGGACCCTCGTTGCTGTCCGGGCGCTGGCTGAAGAACACGTAGCTGGGGTTGCTCGCCAGCAGTTCGTCGACGCGCTGCGGATGGGCGCGGGCCCAGTCGCGGATACGCGCCATGCTGACTTCCTCCTTGCTCAGCTCGCCCTGTTCCACCAGCCAGCGACCGACTGGCTTGTAGGGGCGGCCGTTCTGGTCGGCGTAGCCCAGGCGCAACTGGCGACCAGAGGCCAGTTGTACCCGGCCGGAGCCCTGGATCTGCAGGAATTGCAGGTCCATCTGGTCCGGCAGCCAGGCCAGCACGGGGGCATTCACTCCGTCGCGGCGGATACCGGCGGCGTCGGCATAGGGCACCAGGGTGTTGCCTTCGAGCTTGCCGCGCAGGCGCTTGCCCTTGAGCTCGGGGTAAACGCTGTCCAGCGCCACGGTGATCATGTCCTTCGGCACGCCGTAGACCGGCACGCTGTGCTGGGCGTCGCGCTGCAAGCTGCCGCGGTAGACCGGCTCGTAGTAGCCGGTGATCAATCCATCCTTGCTGCCTTCGCCGGAACGCAGCTGGTAGGGCTGCAGGTGCGCCTGCAGGAACTGGCGGATCGCCGGGGCGGAAGCCGGCACGCTGGCGGCGTCGGCGCAGGTGGCGGCCCAGGTTTCATCCTTTTTCAGGCGTACCGCGCAGGCCGAGCGCCAGGCGTTGAAACCCTGCACGACATCGGCGTCGGCGGTCTGCGGCAGGTTCCCCCAGTCGGCCTTGGAATAGGTAGGCGCCTGGGCTTGTTCGGGTTTCTTGCCGAACAGGCCGCAGCCGGAAAGCAGGGTGGCAAAACACAGGGTGGCGAGGAGAGGGCGGGTCCAGTGGCGGGACGAATCGGTCACGGGCGAGTCCTGGCAGGCAAACGAAAGCCCGCTAGCTTGGGCAGACGCGGGGCGTGCGTCAAACGCATCGGTCGGATTTACACGCCTTGCAACGAATCCGCGGGCGGACCGGTAGAATGGCGTTCTGATTCCACAGATGGGTGGTTAGAGCGTGGAGGCAAGGCAGGGTTTCGTCCTGACCCGACATTGGTGGGATACGCCCGAAGGCACCGAGGTGGGCTTCTGGCTGGCCACCGATGAGGGGCCGCGGCATGTGCTGCTGCCGCCACAGACTTCGGTGGCCTTCGTGCCGGCCGAGCAGCGTGCCCGTGCCGAGAAGCTGCTGGCCGGCGAACGCGGCGCCGAACTGCGACCGCTGGGCCTGCGCGACTTCCAGCAACGCCCGGTGCTGGGCCTCTACTGCCAGCAGCATCGTCAGTTGATGAACCTGGAGAAGAAGCTGCGCGAAGCTGGCGTCGAGGTATTCGAGGCGGATATCCGTCCGCCCGAGCGCTACCTGATGGAGCGCTTCATCACTGCGCCGGTCACCTTCAGCGGCGAGCCGGATGCGGGCGGCAGCATCGTCACCGCGCAACTGCGTCCGGCACCGGAGTACCGGCCGAAACTGAAGCTGGCCTCGCTGGACATCGAGACCAATATCCGCGGCGACCTCTATTCCATTGCCATCGAGGGCTGCGGCCAGCGCCAGGTGTACATGCTCGGCCCGGCCAACGGCGTGGATGGCGAGCGCGATTTCGACCTGGAGTACTGCGACAGCCGCGCCCAGTTGCTGGAGCGCTTGAACCAGTGGCTGGCCGAGCATGACCCGGACGCCATCATCGGCTGGAACCTGGTGCAGTTCGACCTGCGCGTGCTGCAGGAGCACGCCAAGCGCCTGGACATCCCGCTGCGTCTGGGCCGTGGCGGTGACGAGATGGGCTGGCGCCAGCACGCATCGTCTAACCACTACTTTGCCGCAGCCGCGGGGCGGCTGATCATCGACGGCATCGAGGCGCTGCGCTCGGCGTTCTGGAGCTTCCCCTCGTTCAGCCTGGAAAGCGTCTCGCAGAGCCTGCTGGGCGAGGGCAAGTCCATCGACAACCCCTACGACCGCATGGCCGAGATCGACCGCCGCTTCGCCGAGGACAAGCCGGCGCTGGCGAAATACAACCTCAAGGACTGCGAGCTGGTCACGCGCATCTTCGACAAGACCCGCATCCTCGACTTCCTGCTCGAGCGCGCCAGCGTCACCGGGTTGCCGGCGGATCGCAGCGGCGGCTCGGTGGCAGCTTTCACCCACCTGTACCTGCCGCCGATGCACCGCCTGGGCTATGTCGCGCCGAACCTCGGCGGCAAGGCGCCCGAGGCGAGCCCCGGCGGCTTCGTCATGGACTCGCGGCCGGGGCTCTACGAGTCGGTGCTGGTGCTGGACTACAAGAGCCTGTACCCGTCGATCATCCGCACCTTCCTGATCGACCCGGTGGGGCTGGTGGAGGGCCTGAACGATCCGTCGGACGAAGCGTCGATTCCCGGCTTCCGTGGCGGCCGCTTCTCGCGCACGCAGCACTGCCTGCCGGCCATCGTCGAACGCGTGTGGCAGGGCCGCGACGCCGCCAAGCGCGACGGCAACGCGCCGCTGTCACAAGCGCTGAAGATCATCATGAACGCCTTCTACGGTGTGCTCGGCTCCAGCGGCTGCCGCTTCTTCGACCCACGCCTGGCCTCGTCCATCACCATGCGCGGCCACGAGATCATGCGCCGTACCCGCGAGCTGATCGAAGGCCAGGGCCACCGGGTGATCTATGGCGATACCGACTCGACCTTCGTCTGGCTTGGCCGCGCCCACGACGAGGATGCGGCGGCGCAAATCGGTCGCGCGCTGGTCAGCCACATCAACCAGTGGTGGCAGGAGCACCTGAGCGAGGAGTACGGCCTGGAGAGCGCACTGGAAATCCAGTTCGAGCGGCACTTCCGGCGCTTCCTGATGCCGACCATCCGCGGCGCCGAAGAGGGCAGCAAGAAGCGCTATGCGGGCCTGGTGCGGCGTGGCGACGGCAGCGACGAGATGGTCTTCAAGGGCCTGGAAACCGTGCGCACCGACTGGTCGCCGCTGGCCCAGCAGTTCCAGCAGGAACTGTATCTGCGCATCTTCCAGCGTCAGCCCTATCGCGACTACGTGCGTGACTACGTGAACCGCACCCTGGCCGGCGAACAGGATGACCTGCTGGTCTTCCGCAAGCGCCTGCGCCGCCAGCTCGGCGACTACGAACGCAACGTGCCGCCCCATGTGCGCGCGGCGCGTATCGCCGACGACTTCAACGAGCGCCAGGGGCGTCCGCGCCAGTACCAGCGCGGTGGCTGGATCAGCTACGTGATCACCGTCAACGGTCCGGAACCGCTGGAGACGCTGGCTTCGCCGATTGACTACGACCACTACGTCATCCGCCAGCTGCAGCCCATCGCCGACGCCATCCTGCCGTTCGTGGACGATGACTTCAGCGCGCTGGTCGATCGGCAGATGGGGTTGTTCTGAAGTCGGAACGGAGAAGGCCGGCAAAGCGGCCGGCCTTCTTCGTCGAATCGGTTTTGCCCAGCAGGAGCAACTGTCTTCGTTCCGGAAATCTGTGTCTGGGTTTCCCTCTCCCTAACCCTCTCCCTGAAGGGAGAGGGGACCGTTCGGTGCAGGTTGAAACGATGGTGTCAGCCGGCACGGACAGCTCCCTTTCCCTTTGGAGCGGGGCGCGCAGCCAGGGTGGGAGAGAGGGATCGCCCTGGCGCGGTATTCGGGTAGGTAGTGCGCCATGAGCACAATCGCGTGTATGGCGCGCTTCTCATTGTGGGTGCTTCGCGCTGGGCGTCCCGGCGTAGGAGCGGGCTCCGTCCGCGATCGACTCAAGCCGGCAGAGGCATCACCGGTAAATCAATCGCCGCGGTATTCGCAACCGCTGGTGCAGGTCTCGTGCACGCGGACCTTGGACAGCTCCGGCAGCAACGGTTTGAGCTGTTGCCAGATCCAGCGGCAGAGGTTCTCGCTGGTGGGGTTTTCCAGGCCGGGAATGTCGTTCAGGTAGTTGTGGTCGAGCTGGTCGTAGATCGGCTTGAAGATCTGCTTGATCTCGGCGAAGTCGCGGATCCAGCCGGTGTGCGGATCAACTTCACCCTCGATGTAGATGGCGGCCCGGAACGAGTGGCCATGCAGACGGCCGCACTGATGTCCGGCCGGGACATGGGGCAGGCGGTGGGCGGACTCGAAGGTGAATTCCTTGAACAGTTCCACGAAATTTCCTGTGATCTAGTTATGGCGGGCTTTCTGGGGCGCCCTGTGCTGCGGTGTACTAATCAGTGTACTGATTCGTCATTGCTGGCAGCAATTTTCTGCATCCAGCCCTCAACATCAGACTGGCGCCACGCTACCGAGTTGGGGCCTATTCTAACCTGTTTAGGGA
Organism: Pseudomonas nitroreducens; assembly: GCF_014204515.1. GTDB lineage: Bacteria > Pseudomonadota > Gammaproteobacteria > Pseudomonadales > Pseudomonadaceae > Pseudomonas > Pseudomonas nitritireducens_A. The sequence goes on from NZ_JACHLI010000006.1 coordinate 228,017, forward strand.
ACGAGCCTTCCCGAATCCGACGATATAGGGTGTTCTTGCCAAGACCAGTTGTGTAGAGCACCTCATCAAGGCGCATGAACCGGTCGATCTTCTCTGCTGCTGCCATTGGCAATACCTCGCCTGCCAGCTACTGCCGGCGATGAATGATCTATGGTGAAGGCCAGGACCTGACCTGAGAGGTCGCCCGCGTCGGGCAAGGATGGGGTGGCCTGTCAGGACGGGCGCCATGGGATGAGCGGCGTGTCGTAACCGAGCATTAGTGGATGCTTGGGCTGGCCGCAGCCAGTAACGCCGAAATGAAGCACCGGCCTCCCTGTGCGCAGCAGCATCCCCAGCATTTGAGCCGGCGCGCCGCGCAGGTCTTTTGGAACCTTATTCAGCCTGCCCCAGCACGGAACCAGAACATCGGCCTCGACGATGATTCCACTGATGTGCTCTTGCCAGGCAGGGCCAAATGGATCGTGGATACCCTTGAGAGCAGCAGGGTCAGTGGATCGGAAGGCGAAGAGATTTCCAACGATGAAGCGGTGGCCACCGTTGCGCAGCGTGAATCCGCGCCACTTGCGCACCGTGGCATCATCCAGAGTTGCGTCGGCCGTGCTCGGGTTGATGCCGAAGTAGGCGAATACCTTAGAACCCTCGAAAGGCATAGAGCACTCGCGCTCCAGGCGGTAGCGGTACATGCCGCAGTCGCTGATGATCGCTGACATCACTCACCTCCCTGCGCCGGCGCGGCGGCGATCGCATCCAGCAGCCCGCGCACAGCCAAGTCCTTAACGTCATGCTCGCTCACCACGCCGCCACTGCCCTGCGGGTCGTAGATTTCCCATCGATCGCCTTCGCGCTGGATTGACGACGTGCAGCGCATCACTCGCCAGCCCTCCGGCACCTGCCCAGCCTGGGCGACCGTGGCGTGCGCATCGGCAAGCAACTCTTCGAGGATTGCTACTACGCTGCGGGCGCTCTCGGCGTCGGCGCCGTCACTCCCATCATCGAAGACCTTGGCACGCTCAAGAGCCTGCCTTGCCTGGCTGCACATGTGAATGCGGAGACAGTCGTAGGCGTAATCGGAGGTGTCCAGCTTCAGTTCCAGCTCCGTCACCCTGGCCTGGGCGGCGTCGCGCAAGCCGAGTGCATGCTTATCGGCTTCCACCGCCTCGACTGCCACCTGTTCCAGCCATTCATTGCGCGCCCGCAGGTCCTCGATCTCGGCTGCCATGTGTTGAACAAGGAGTGCATCCGGCCAGTAGCGCGGATCACTATCGGGATGGGCAGCGAGGACTCGGTCACGCCAGCCTGCCACCTCCGGCCGCTCCAGCTCCGGCGCCGGGGAGGGTTGCGCCTGGGCCGCGCGGGCTTGAAGCACCGCCAGGGCGTCACGGAACTGCTCGATGTACTGCTCCTGCGTCGAGCCCCAGCAGCTCATCAGGCATACGTCATCCGGCTCGCAGCCTTCATCCTCTGGCTCGTCTGACGGTTCGGCTGGGACCATGAAGAACTCGCGCTCGACCGCATGCAGCAGTTCGGCGAAGCGTTTGGTGTTCTCGAAGTTGGCGATCAGGATCGACACAGGATGGCTGTAGTGCAGACCGATCACGTCATAGACGCGCTTCAGGTCGGGATGCAGCTCCACCTGCGCTCCCTCTGCCTTGTTCCAATTGCACTGGGCAGCAGTGTGCCCTCCCGCACCGCAGAGGGTGCAGGCTTGTTGTTCGGTCATGGTTCAGCCCTCTACGGGGTATTGGATGGTGCCGCGCTCGCCCTGGCGGGAGTTGATGGCGGCTTGGATGAGTTGCCGGCCCAGCGCCTGGGCCTGGTCGGGATCGAGTTCGGCGCCGAGACGCGGCAGCCCATCGATCAACATGAGCGGGTTCCCGTCGACGTCGTGGATGTGCTCGACGGTCAGTTGGATGGATTGCATGTATCTGGCTCCGGGATGGGGTCCATCATCTGGCCGACGACATAGCCGAGGGCTTCCCATTCGCGCTGCGCCTGCTGGCCGATCTCGTCGAGCCAGGCCTGCGGCAGGGTGAAGGTCCGGGTGCCGACACCCTTCTTGTAGCGGGGGCGCTCGACCAAGTGGCCATTGGCTGCCAGCTTCGCCAGGCGACGCAGGCTCTTCCCGCGATCACCTGGCAGCGAGTAAGAGCGGATACCTGTCAGGCTGGCGTTGAATTCGCTCCAGGCCTCCAGCTTCCGCCGACCGCCGATGTACTTTGTCAGCAGCAATTGCTTTGCAGAGCGAAGCAGCGCGGCCCTGATGTCGTCAGGCAGGTTTTCCATTCGGTTGCTCCTGGAGGGCAGGCCTGCAGCGCAGGCAGTCGCATTCGGGGATGGGGCGGAGGGTTCGGCGGCAGAAGGTCGGGCGGGTCATGGCGTCGGCGCCAGGTTGTTCAGCAAGCCGCGCAGCTTCGGATGCATTTCCAGGTAGTCGAGATCCGGGTCGATAATCTCGTTACGCGGGTTGTGGATGACGTAGCACATGCCACCGATGATGCGGCCGTGGAAGTTCGGCGCGTGGCACAGCAGGCGTGCCAGGTGGTTGTAGAGCACCTGCAGGTGTTCCGGCTCCTCGGCGTCGAAGTCGCTGCCCGTCTCGCTCAGATACTCCAGTAGGTTGTCGGGAGCCTCGGGAACGGGGGAGGGGCCTCCCCAACGACGGTCGATGGTGTCGAGCAGTTGCAGCAGTTCTCCCGCGGCTTCGTAAGCCCCGAATCGCCAGCCGCCACCTGGAGAAGTGCCGCCAAGAGTACCGACGGCAGTTCCCGCTTTCTCGCCTCGGCGCGGCGGATGATCCCGGCGCACGCCTTCGCGCTCAAAAAGTACCGCTGCGGGATCGAATCCACTTCGAGCACTTGCGACAACGAACACACGGCGGCGTCGTTGGGCCAGGCCGAAATATTGGGCATCCAGAACCCGCCATGCGACTGTTCGCCGGGGTCCATACACACAACCAGCGTCCTTCCATTTTCCCCCTGGCGGCTGAAGTTCTTGGGATTCGCCCACCAGGGCGCCGAGGAAGCAGCCGAACGCGTTTTCCTTGTCGGAGAGCGCGCCGGGGACGTTCTCCCAGACGCCGACGCACTCGGCCTGGCCATTGGCTGTTCGAACATAGTCAGCTGCATCGAGGATCTCCACGTACTTGATGGTGAGGGCGCCGCGCGGGTCGACCAACCCCTCACGCATGCCGGCCACGCTGAATGCCTGGCAAGGGGTTCCCGCCACGAAAACAGGCGGCGCGGCGATGGCGCCGGACAGGATGCGGCCCACCAGCTTGGTCATGTCCCCGTAGTTGGGTACCTGGGGGTGACGGTGGGCGAGAACGGCCGAGGGGAACGGCTCGATCTCGGCGAACCACTTCGCCTCGTACCCGAGCGACTCCCAGGCCACGCTCGCGGCCTCGATGCCGCTGCACAGCGAAGCGAACTCGGTAGTCATGCCGATAGCTGCTCCGTACTGGGATCGAACTTCCGCCAGCCGACCTTCGGCGCCTTGGTCTTCTTGTCGATGATCGGGTTTCCCTTCTCATCGGTGAGCGTGACCTTCGCCTTGATGTGCAGGTCTCGGCACTTCAGAGTCCTGCGCGCTACCTCGATGAACTGCAGGGCGAACTGCGGAGCATCGAACAGCGGCCCGATCTGTTTGACCTTGGTGCCAGCCATTACCTGGTCAGCGGTCTTCTCGCACAGGGCGAGCCACTCCGTCATCGGGATAGGCTGCTCTCCCAGCGGAGTGCGACGGCTGGTCTTCACGGTGTTGCGGGCATCGGCAACCGCCAGGTCGCGGGTCATGCCGAATACGGCGAAGGTGCTCATAGCGATACCCACTTGTTGGATTGGTCGTAGTAGCCGCGCCATTCGCGATAGCTGAAGCGCAGGGTGCCGGGGCAGCAGAGCCAGGCCATGCTCAGCGGCCCGCCCCGGAGCAGGAAGTTGATCTTGCGAGCCGAGGGTCGCGGACGACGCAGGCGCGGACGATCCAGCGACACCCGCTTGATGCGGGGAATCGATGTGAGCTTCATGGTTTCTCCAGGTAGAGCGCCGCCGCGCCGCAGCTGAAAAGCGAGACGAAGTGCGGTAGTTTTCATTGGTTCCGATCTGACCAAGGTAAGGAGGCCGAGATGGAATGGTGGGCGGTACCGTTACTGATTGGGCTGGCATGGTTCCTGGTGAGGCTCGATCAAGGATCAAACCGAATAACCAGAAGCATTCAGGCAGTGGAGGGCAAAAATGCAGCACTCCAAGATGACCTGGATAGAGCATTTCGGCGTATCAGTGATCTCGAACACGCGATCGATAGGCTGAAGCGGCCGGCGTACTTCGATGCCTTGGATCGAGGAGATACTGATTTAGCGCGACGTCTAGATGACGACTAACGCAGGCCTTGCCTTTCTGCCTGGCGGATGCGTGCGCGCAGGTAGTGGACGCTGATGCCCAGGCCCTGGCGATGTGGTGCCAGTTGAGGCCTTCGCAGTGCAGTTCGTAGGCCAGGGCGAGCTCGGCTTTACCGAGCCGGCCGTAGGGATCGCGGGTCATCAGAAGGGCACTCCGTCAAACTCCCAGGCTTCGCAACCCTGGGAGCGAACTTCTTCCGGCGGATCAGACATGTACTTCAGGCATGTCTTCCCGTGGCAGTGCTTGCAGGTGGTGCACTTCACGGGAATGGTCTCAAGCTGCCGCAACATCTCCCGCAGGGCTTCCTTCTGGCTGTTCAGCTGCGTCAAATTCATAGCCAACGATCTCCGGGTATTTGCCTGTCTCGTTCACCTGGATGGCCAACGGCTTGAGTAGCTGGAATCCATCACGAAGCCATTCGATGGCCTGCTCCGTACTTCCGGGAAGGAAGTCGAAGCCTTCTGGCTGGCGGCGAGTCCACCAGCGTTCAGCTTTGGCCCTGGCATAGCCGTCATGACTCAGGCACACCCACTCTTTGGCAACAATGCGCAGGCCGGACCAATAGATGACGCGCAGGGTGTCGGGTTTGCCCGGCTTGAAGTGTTGGGCGTAGTCGACGTTGGTGATGGAATGGCGGATGACCGCAAGCTTGCTGCCACTGAGGATGGCGGCATCTGACACCCCTTCGAACTGCTTGTCTTCCTCTTCGCGCAGGGTGTGGCCGCAATCCGGGCAAATGAGAGATGAGGCCGGCTTGACCTGCAGGCCGCAGTTGTCACACAGGGCATAGGGCGCGCCGAGGCCGCCGCCGGAACCACGCTTGCGCCCCCTGATTTGATCCAGCGGACCCAGACGTGCGGTCGTGTCGGAAAAGTCCAGCCACAAGCAGTCCGATTTCCCGGGCGCAATGCGAAGGCCGCGGCCAGCGCCTTGGCAGTAGAGGACCGGTGAGCGTGTCGGGCGCAGCCAGAGGATGCAATCGACGTCTGGTACGTCGAAGCCGGTTGCCAAGGCAAGCACGGTAACCAGGCAGCGAATGTGGCCGGCGCGGAAGCGGGCGATCAGTTGTTCGCGAATAGGCTTCTTGGTTTCTCCGGTAACGACTTCGCAGGTGATCCCGCGAACGCGCAGAAGGTCGCTAAGCTGTTCGGCGTTGGCCACCGTGGCGCAGAAGGCAATCCACTTGTTCCGCTCGGCGGCTAGGCGAACGGCCTCTTCCGCAGCGCCATCGAGATAGCCGGACACCGCCTCGGAAAGATCTCGGATGTTGTAGTCGCCGGTGTTGCTCAGCTTCACAGTCCCGGTATCAATCTGGGTGCTGATCACCTCGCCGGGAAGCACGAGCGGGGCCAGGTGGCCCGCATCCAGGAGGGTCTGCATGCGGATCTCGTAGGCGATCCCAGTGAATAGAGCTTCCTCGCTATCTGTCAGCCAAACGCCATTGCCGCGGAAGGGTGTGGCGGTCATGCCGACCAAGCGGAACCCGCAGTACTTGCCCAGATCGTTGAGAAACTGCCGATACAGGCCGGCGTCCTTCGGATTGATCAGGTGGGCCTCGTCGACGATCACGCACTTGATGTTGCCCAAGACGTGGGCATGCTTGGCGACGCTGCCGATCGTGGCGACGATCACGTCAGCATCCGGCTGGCGGCGACCAATGCTCGCGCTGTAGTAGCCGACCTTGATGGTGCGCGGCAGCATCGCCTTGAGCTTCTCGGCGTTCTGCTCGGCCAGTTCCTTGCTGGGGACGATTACCACCGTGCGCGGGTGATACTCGGGCCAGGTATCGAACAAGGTCTTGGTGATGGCGGCGGCGATCAGGCTCTTGCCACCGCCAGTGGGGACCACCAGGAGAGGCGCTGCGTCCTCTTCACGGTGGCGGTCCCACCAGTCGATCAGGGCATCGACAGAGGCCTGCTGATAGTCGCGCAGGGCGAAGGTCATGCCGCATTCTCCTTGGCGCCTAGCAGGCGCTTATCGAGGGTGTCGTGGATGGTTTCGCTGGATAGGCCGTCGGCACCGTTGACGAACTGCTCACCCGTCAGCGTGTTTCGGTAAGCAATCCAGTTGTCGTCCTCGCTGGCGTCAACCGGCCCGGCGAAACGATCAAGCAGCGCAGGGATGAAGCGATGCGCCTGGCAGCCGCCCAGTTGATCGTCCTTGCTCAGCACCTTGTGGTGCCGCTCACAGACCCATGTCCCGTCGCGGGTCGGCGTGGCGTGCGCGCAGGTCCTGCAGTTCGGCAGAGGGGCTGCTGTGGCATGGCAAAGCGAGGAGTAGGGGCACCACTTGCACTCGAACCAGGCCGGGTCTTCCGTGATGCGCTCGGGAGGGCGATCGGTGAAGATGATGCGCTCGGCCTTGTCGACCAATCGATCGGCCTCAGCGGTGTTTTCGTCGGTCCGGCAACTGGTGGTAGAGCGTCCACCAGGTGAGGCGCAGGTGAGGTAATGCCGCGTCATGCCAGTGAAGCGCATGTAGAGCACGGCCTGAGCGTAGTAGACGGGGTCCCAGTGGCGAAGGGCATCTTTCTCGCCGTGCTTCGCCTTGCAGGCATCGAGCTTGGCGAATTTCTTGTCGTTGACCTGCTTATGCTCCCAGACGTGCCAGGTCTTCGGTGCCTGAAGGACGCCGAGAATGGCTCCATCCATATGGCCGCGGAAGTGGCCGCCTAGGGCGACGAATCCGTACTGCTGGCCGCTCTCATCATGGGTGTGCAACTCAATGCCGGGGACCATGCGCAGACGCTCCGCCTGAATGTCTTCACCTCGGTGACCATCCTCGATGGCCTTCGCGGAAAGGGGGCTGAAGGTTTCGTTCTCGGCCCAGCGGAAGGAGTACCAGAGCCGCCGAGAGCAGCTCTGGCCAATTGCAGAAAAGCCCAGGTAGGTTCGCCTGGGCTCCTGAGCTTTCTCCCTCACCAGGGCCGCGTCGATGGCTGCCAGAGTTGGGTCAGCCATCAGGTTCGCGGGTATGGCAGCCATGATGCACCTCAGCGGCTCCAGGGGGCCTTTGCTGCACCGGCAGCTTGCGATTGCTGTGCGGCAGCGGCTACATGCGCCGGAGGGGTGCCGGCTGGTACGCCGCCTGTGCAGGACTCGTAGCCCTTCACTTCGTTCTGATCGGGGTATTGGCCTCCCTTGTCCTTGCGGATGCCTACCTTGATGCGGAGCGGCTTGTCATGCAGCTGGCTGGTGTCCTGCAGTTGTATGACACTGACAGCGCGGCAGAGGGACGACAGCTGGCCCTGACCGATCTGCACGGCCTGTTGGTTGGGGTTGTCCAGGGTGATGCTGGCGAACACCAGCCGGCCCTTGAACTGGCCGTCGATGATCTGGAGCTTCAGCGAGATGTAATGGCCGTTGTTCGCCTTGGTCGGCTTGATGTCCGAGCTTTCCACGATGGCGGTATAGGTACCGGCCGGGATCAGCTCGAAGGACTGGGCGGGTTCTACTGCAGCGGCGTTGAAGTTGAGTTGTGCCATGGTGTGTATCCTCGTTACTGGTTGACTGCTTGGGGTTGTTCTGCGCTCTGCGGGCTGAGGAGGGCGCTTATAAAGGCGTTCCACTCGAGCGGGAGGCGCTCGGGCATCTGGTAGCGGTTCTTGGCGATGAAGGAGGGCTTCTCCACCAGATTCAGCCAGCGATTGCCGGTGCCGGTAGCGATGTTGCGCGCGCCCTTGATGGACTTCGGATCACCGTCTTGGCGCAGGAACACCTCCGGCGCCGCATAGCCGATGACGTCGGCACGCTCGTAGATCAGTTGGAAGGCGCGCTTGTGCAGCTTGATCTGCACCCGGTCGTAGGCGGCCATCTCTGGTGGTTCGAAGCGGACGATGTCGCTGTGCGCGATCAGGATTGAGCCGATCCCCTTGGTGGCGGCGAGATAGCTCAGGGCATCAAGCAGTTCACGCCAGCGATCCAGGGCCATGATGTAGCCCTTGCCGTAGCCAAGGTCCTCGATGCTCTTCTTATCCTCAGCCCGGGCGACGGCATCCCAGATCAGGGGCTCAAGGGCTGACAGCGAGTCGAGCACCAGCCACTTGAAGGAATGCTCTTCGCCAGCCAGGGCGCCGATAGCCTCCATGACTTCTTCGAAGCTGTTTGAGACCGGGAAGGCCGTGGCCTCGATGTTGCCCAGGCCATCCTCGGTACGGATGAACACGCAGTCGGGAGAGTTGGCGGCGAATGTGGTTTTCCCTATTCCGGGGCCGCCGTGAATGCAGATGATCGGAGGGCGGTCGTTGCTGACTTTCTTCAGGGATGCGAGCGAGATTGCCATTTCAGCTTTCCTCGTTGATTCGTTCGATTTTCACGGTGGGTTTCGCGGGTTTCGTTTCGATGGCGGGTGCGATCAGCGCCCAGAGATTGGGCTCGTTGGTGCGCAGCCACTTGCAACCGGTTTCGTCGAGTTTTGGTTCACTCTTGATGGGGCGCATGTGCGGCGGCAGCTGCTCCACCAGGTTGGTGAGCTGTGGCATGTCGGCCTTGTAGGTGAGCTTGCCGCCGGTTGTGACCTTGAAACCCTCGAGCTTCTGGGTTTTGCTGCCCTCGTCGGGAAAGCCAACTGCAGCGACGATCTGCTGCTCAATGGCAACCCGCTCAGCGTTGGCGGTTGATTCGCGGGACTTGGCGTCGAGCCACGCCTCAAACAGCTCTTTCATGGATGGCCTCCTTCTCCTGGCGACGGAAGCGCAAGATGCAGAGGTCGCCGCAGATGTTGGTGAAGATGGGGTTGCGGTAGCCGTGCCGACTGGCGAGCTCGACGGCCTGGCGAATGTTCTTGCCGGCGAACTCTTCGATCTCGCCAATCTGGTCGTCGACAAGGGGGGTAACAGGGCGAGTGGTCATGCAGGTCTCCACTGGCGGCATTCACCGCCTGTTCCTTCATAAGCGGGCGGTCCATCGAAGCGCTCGTAATCCATCCATGCGGATGAGTCATCAAGGTCATCAGGGACCGGTTCTGGAGTGGGTTCTTCGTGGTCGGGATCGCGCCAGTCGAGGAGCGATCGCCAATGACACTTGCGATGCATGGCGCCTCCTGATTACTCGGCGTACTCGACGAAATCGCCGTCAGCGCTCAGCTGATACCACGTGTCCGGCTCGACACCGTTCTCGCCGACCTTGCTGGCGCGGATGTGGATGAGGCGACCTTCATCGTCGCGATGGCAGAGGACGATGGCGCCACCGGCAGATGCGCGAGCGCGTCCTTCTATGCCCAGGGAGGCGGCGATGGATTCCTGGCCACTCACCTCGGCTGCCGAGCGGTTGCCAGTGTTCGAAGCTGCCGAGTAGTTGCCAGTGTTCGAAGCTGCCGAGTAGTTGCCAGTGTTCGAAGCTGCCGAGTAGTCGCCAGTGTTCGAAGCTGCCGAGTAGTCGCCAGTGTTCGAAGCTGCCGAGCGGTTGCCAGTGTTCGAAGCTGCCGAGTAGTTGCCAGTGTTCGAAGCTGCCGAGTAGTTGCCAGTGTTCGAAGCTGCCGAGTAGTTGCCAGTGTTCGAAGCTGCCGAGCGGTTGCCAGTGTTCGAAGCTGCCGAGCGGTTGCCAGTGTTCGAAGCTGCCGAGCGGTTGCCAGTGTTCGAAGCTGCCGAGTAGTCACCAGTGTTCGAAGCTGCCGAGCGGTTGCCAGTGTTCGAAGCTGTGTCGCCTACCAGGGTTTGCTCGATTGAGCGATCCAGGCGGCCCATGATCCAGTCGATGGCCCGAGAGATCATGGTCGGCATGCTTATCTCTGCCTCAACTACCAAGGTGGCGCTGGCGATCTTGCTGTCGTCATCGTGGCGGCTCAGTTGGCCGGATGCCTTCACGACCGCGAAACGGCTCTGGCCAGGCGCGTAATAGCCGAATACGTCGAGCGGGTACTCACAGGAGTGGAAGCCGGAGGCGCAGGCCTCCACCAGGCCTTCGTGCTTGTAGGTGCCGCCAAGTTCGAACTGGTAGCCGCGGCAGGTCAGGTCCTGGTTGAAGCCCTTGTAAGCCGTAACGATCTCTTCAGCAGCCTCGGTCTTTTTCTTGCGGGTCATGGTGCGTTCCTTTTGGAGTGCGTGATGCCCTTGGCCGAGGGCTGGTGCGCGCTTTCGGCTGCCGGCGATACGTCGGCATGCGAAAGAGGGCGGATATGGGGAGGGTGAAAAGCGCCCTCGGGTGAAGGCGCTTCAGAGATGCTTTCCTGTCCGCCGTTACTGATCGCGCCACCTGCGGATGGGCGCATTTCTGCTTGTCTCCAGTCGGTCCCTGTCTGTTGGTAGGCAGTTTCGAAGGCCTACTCCACGGGGCTGGGGGAGGTGATTCGCCACCTTCCGAGCTATCCGGTGAATCTCCGGCTTGTCGGCGCCTGGTGTTGATTGGCGTTGAAATGAAGATAAGCCAATGCCTAATTGCTTGTAAATAGCCAATGCCTAATTTATTTCTTGCGGACATGAAAAAGCCCGCGCTAGGCGGGCTTTAAATCAGAGCGGAGGGAGCTGGTGGCTAAGCGTCCGCAAGGATTCGCTTAGCAAATGGCATGGCAGATTCGCTTATTCCTTCTGAGCCATACACGACCTCAAAGCCTACATGGGAATTCTTCGCGGCGAATTCGAGCTCAGTGGTGTAGGCATCAAGCTGTCCTTCCTGGGCTGGCGTGAGCTCACGAGTAGGAACAAAAATCCCAAGCAGCAGTTCGTCGTGCGAGTGCCCTATAACTATGTCTCTTAGGCGAAGCAGCTGAGTAATTTTTCTCTGTGCCGTAGCGCACTGATAAGTCGCATTGTGGGAGGGGTCCAGCGTGCCTAGGTTGATGGCTAGATTGGTCCCAACATAGCTAATCGTTGCCTTGCTCTGCTTTCCGTACAGGGCGAACGGCCTGTTAAACCTGTCGGAAACATTCTTCCTGCTTGCTAAGACAATGCGCTTTACCTCGGCTTGAAATCTGCTCAAGTGAGCGCTGCTTGCCTCTTCCTGTACACGTTCATTGCCCTTCGCACTGAAGAGCGATGTGTTCATTTTGGCAGAGCGAATGATGGATTCGATATTGATATTGCGAGTCTTTGTTGTGCGGCCAGGGTAGACGCCTGTCAATGATGGGGTCCACGCTGAAAGCTCGCCTCCGGTTGCGAGCCATGCCTGAAGCTCTGCGGTGATGCTATCAGCCAAGTTCAAGAGGTGGTCTCCATAGCGGCCAAAAACCTGGCGCAAGGAGTCCTCGTTCAGTGTCGCTACAACGCGAGGAGCAGAGCCATCCTCTGTCACAATCGCAACAGCAGCCGTGATTCGCTCTCCGCTGTGAGTTATCGGCTCAATGTAGACCGGCATCCACCACGCAGAGAGACGATCGGGCCGTTCCCTTTGCTGTAGGTATGTCTGTCCGGCTAGAAAGGTAGTTGGGCTATCTGCAACCGTTTGCATAGCAGCGGGACCGTGTGTTGAATGCGCTCTTTCAAAAAATCAGCGATCTTCTGCCGATCGGTTGTGCTATCGATTTTTGCATAATGTCCCTCTTTGTCGAGGTCATCCATGCACAAAGTGGCACAACTGGCGACTACTTTCTGAGCGGTAGCAAGCAGCGACCTTCTGCGTCCTTCGTCCCACGCAGAGCACCCTTGAGCAAGGTCGTTTGTAACCGAGACTCCTGGGTCGTCCAGGCCCCAAAATTCCCAATACTCTCCAGTCAGAGCTCGCCCATGGTCGATAAGCCAGACCTGTTTGCTATCTGGCGCATAGATCACGTTTCCGAGATTGCGATCAGTATTGGCTACCAGTTCGTCAAAAACGATGGTTCCATTCAGGTTGAACTGGCGTGCGATGATCGAATGGTGCTCGTCAGGCGGTGTCTTAAATGCGCGCTCAAGACTGTAGCTCATATAGCCAGCTTGGCGGCTTGCGAAGCAGAGCATCGGTCCGCGATTGAAGAACTTAGATTGGAATTCTTCAGGGATCTCTGCGGTGTCAACCAAGGCTACATACGGCCTTGGAATGTTCATCCCTAAAGCCCGGCCAACTTGGGAGGCGGCCAGTTCAGCAATGACTTTGCGGGGGTCGGCAGTCAGCTTTACGTAACCGACTTCGGTTTTATCCTTCTCGTCGAGCAATTCGACTTTGAAGGTTTCGCTATCCCGTCCCTCAGACTCACGCCCAAGAAACGTGATGACCTCAGCCTCTAGTACGGCTTCAATCGTGTTGTTTTTGGTTTTCAAAGCGTTTGGCAATCCGTTCCAATAGCAGAATGTCGTCTTCTGTTAGTCGGCCTTCATTGGCTGCTTGCTCAATACTCTCCAAGGCTTTCATGGACCTTGGTGTGGTCTTTCCGCGAAGAGAGTAGAGCGTATCAAGCGCGTAATACTCTTCTGCAGTGAGCGCTGCAGCTGCGGCCGGATGCTTCGATCTCACTACCAGGTCGGCTTCTTTGGCTGTCAAGCCCCAATGCTCTGGCGGGACGGTATCCGAAAAGTAGGCAATCAACTCAATTAGCTTCGACTTATCGATGCGCCCATGTTTTACCCAAGTCTGGACGGATGGCGGCTTTATCCCGAAGCGATCTGCTAGAGCCTTCTTCGTGATTTTTTTCGCAACGATGGCGGACTCAATGGCCGCGCCTAGTTCTGATCCGGTAAGCATTGCCTAATAAAGCCTCTTTAGGTGCTGGTTAGGCAATGGCTTGCAAAATAGTTAGCCAATGCCTTATCTTGTTCTCCATGCAACCGGAGAACCGAGCCATGACCCCGATAGAAGCGATTAAGGAGGCAGCCAAAATTGTCGGCAGCAAGGCCGATCTGGCTCGCCTACTGGATGTTCGCGCCCCAACCGTAAGCCAGTGGTGTTCTGGACTGCGACCGATTCCAGCAGCCCGCGCGGTTCAAATTGAATCGCTGTCTGGTGGAAGGGTGAGTCGAGCTGATCTCTGCCCTGATTTCCCCTGGCAGAAAATGGCGTCCTGACCATGTCCACGCCTCAATTGAACCCTGAGCAGGAAGCAAGGGCCCGCAAGATCTACAGCCTTGTCGTGCAGCGACTTGCATCGGTCGGCAATGCGCCGGTCGCGCTTGCAGTCGGTTGCGACGAGTCGACGATCAGCCGCATGAAGCCGGAGAAGTTCTTGGAGCTTGCACGGATTCTTGCGGTGCTCGACCTGAAGGTCGTGGGTAGTGAGATGAAGTGCTTCAACGAGAAGGAAATTGGCGCGATCTTGCACCTGGCCAAGTCGAAGCTTTCCGAGGTTGAGAGCGTCGAACAGCTGGAGTGGGACTGATGGCTGCCGTCTTCCAACTCGCCGACTCGCCTAAGGTTGCCGCACTGGCCTATGCCCGCATGGGGTGGCACGTGTTCCCGTGCTGGCCGATCCGCGACGGCGCCTGCGCGTGCGGCAAGCCGTGCAAGTCCCCCGGCAAACATCCCATCGGCCACTTGGTTCCACACGGCCAGGAAGCTGCCACCCTCGATGCCGAGGTAATCGGGCAGTGGTGGGGGGCGGTACCGGATGCCAACATTGCCGTGCACATGGCGAAGTCGTCCCTGGTGGCGATCGACATCGACCCGCGCAACGGAGGCCTGTTCACCATCGAGCAGGTCGAGGCGCAGCATGGCGAGCTGGCGTCCGACGTCTTGGCCTTCACCGGTGGTGGCGGTGAACACCGCGTCTTCGCGCTCCCTGCCAACCTGGCGGGCTCGCTCCCCGGAACCCTGGGCAAGGGTGTCGACGTCAAGGTCAACGGCTACATCATGGTAGCGCCGTCAAATCACATTTCCGGCAGCAACTACGAGTGGGAAATCTCCAGCAGCCCGCTGGATGGCGCCTGCCCAAGCCCAATGCCGAACTGGCTGCGTGATCTGTTCCGGGCCAGCGCCAAGGCGCCTGAGCAGCCCGCGGCCGCCGAGAACAAGCTGACCGAGGAGCTCGCCGAAGACCTGCAGGGCGCGCTCCAGTTCATCAATGGCGAGTCGCGTGATAGCTGGTACCGCGTTGGCATGGCGCTGCACTCGACCGGTGACTATCAGTGGGCCTTCGATACCTGGTCTGACTGGTCCCGCCAGTGGGCGCACAAGTTTGATCCCGTCGATCAGGTGCGCGTGTGGCGCTCCTTCAAGAATAAAGGCCTGGATGGCCTATCCCACGCTGTCATCTTCTCCGATGCTCAGGCCAACGGCTGGGACAACCCGCGCTCCGCGAAGCCCGAACTGCGCTCAGTAGACGACGCCTATCTGGCTGAACTGGCCGTACTCAATGGCGAAAAGCGCAAGGTGATCACCGAGTTGGGTAAGCGCGAGGTTCTACCGTTCCCGGTTCCAGGCCTCGATGCAGTAGCTGAATGGATCGGTCACGTCACTGGCGCGCGCCATGGCATCGCCACCCAGATGGCCGCCATCAGTGTGGCTTCGCTGGCCTCCTCTCGTCTGTACGAGTCGAGCATGGGCGATGGCTGCCACCTCAATCAGCTGGTCTCCGCGCAGAGTTACAGCGAAGTCGGCCCGCTCATGAATGCGGTGGGGCGCATCTACCATGACGCCGGCCTGCGCAAGCTTCTGCGTGAACAGCGCATCAGTTCCCCCAGTGGGTTCTTCAAGACCCTGCACCGGTCGCCGGCCAGTCTCTATCTGGCAGCCGAATGGGGGCGCAAGTTCTTCGGCCCCCAGTTTGCCGCGGTTGAGCATGTCGGCATCCTGATCGGGCAGGGTTTCAACAAGCAGGTATGGGTTCTGGATGCGCCAGAAGAGGCGGGCCTGAAGAAGTCAGAGCTTGAGGATGACCAGCCCGTCATTCACAAGCCGGCCTTCAACCTCCTGGCCTTCGCCGCCAGCAGTGATCTGGCCAATGTCTTTTCCGAGGCGCAGTCCGGCCGCGGCCTGATCGAGACCCTGCTGTTCTCCCGTGTGGAGACCGACTTCGACAGCGATCCGCGCAGTGAGGCGACGCCCGATTGGCTGATCAACCATGTGCGTCGGGTTCGCAGCCTTCCGACGGGCGCCAACGAACTGGACCTGGTGACTGTCTTCAATGGTAACGCCGGCCTGATCCCGACCCTGAAGCCGGTGATCTTCCAGGCGCAGCCGGCCGAGCACTATGCCGCCATTGATGCGCTGTCCTCGCATCGCAACATGCGCCCGATCCTTCATGGCGCGCGGATCATCCTGCGTCGCCTGGCCTGCACCCTGGCCGCCTGGGGCAATCCTGAATCCCCAATCGTTACCCGCGACATCCTCGATTGGGCGGCGCAGTTTGTCCTGGGCAGCACCTTTGAAGTCCTACAGGCCATGAAGCTGGGTAGCAGCGAGGAGGGGCGCAGCACCGCCTACGAGAAGACCCTGGGCGCGATCACCAAGGCTGGCCCGCAGGGCATCAAGCTCGGCTATCTACAGCGTTCCTGCTGGACCTACCGGAACCTGGACAACGATGCGCGTGGAAAGCTGATCGATCAGCTGATCGACGACGGCGAGATCATCCGGCACCCCGAGATCTCCGGGCATTACGTGTCCGCAGACCTGATCAAGGTAGAGGTGGAGTGATGGGTTTTGTGAGGAATGTGAGGTTTTGTGAGGCGATTTTTG
This sequence comes from Pseudomonas nitroreducens, assembly GCF_014204515.1. GTDB lineage: Bacteria > Pseudomonadota > Gammaproteobacteria > Pseudomonadales > Pseudomonadaceae > Pseudomonas > Pseudomonas nitritireducens_A. The sequence goes on from NZ_JACHLI010000006.1 coordinate 243,927, forward strand.
ACCTATCACACACGACTGCAAGTCGCGTGGTTTCTGGATTTCAGAGGAATTTGTGAGTTTGTGAGGCCCTTATATATAGAAGTTAAAAACCTCTATTAAGCCTCACATCCTCACAAAACACCTGAAAGCCGCACAGCGCTAGGCGCGGAGTGTGTGAGGAAGGGCCTCACAAAACATCACACGCCGCACACACACGAAATTCGGCAGGAAATTGGAGAAAAACAATGGGTGCTTTGCTTGAGATGCCACTGAAGGCTGAAGCCGATCTGACCCCGCACCAGCAGGCGGCTTACGAACTGCTGATGGGCGTAGCGACTACCGATCAGTACGGCATGGCAACCCTTGAGGGTTATGCAGGCACGGGCAAGACATTCCTCATGGGAAAGCTGGTCAAGGAGCTTTCGGGGGAGGGCATCCGCGTGGCCATCGCGGCACCCACCAACAAGGCTGTTGCCGTGCTGCGCGAGAAGGTGGGCGGCGACCTGGTGCATGCCGCGTCTATTCACTCGCTGCTCGGCCTGAAGATGAAGGAGTTGGAGAACGGTGCGCAGGAATGCGTGCCGGACGGCGAATCGAGCCTGCACGAGTACGGTGTGGTGGTGGTGGATGAGTGCTCGATGGTGTCCCAGGACATGTTCAGCCGCATCCTGTTCTCCCGCGGGAAATGCAAGGTGATCTTCGTCGGTGACCCGGCCCAGCTTCCGCCAGTTGGTGATGACCTGGAATCGCCTGTTTTCCGTGACGTGAAGATGCGCGTGCGCCTCGCTGAGATCGTTCGCCAGGCGGCAGACAACCCCATCATCGGCCTGTCGATGCAGATCCGCTCGGCCATCGAGGAGCAGCGTCGCTCCGGCTACGTCGAACTGTCCCAGTCGCTTGCCGCGGATGGCCCGGCGAAAGCAGGATTCGTCACCGGCGGCAGCTCGGCTGTATTCGAGATCGCACTGCAAGTACTTCAAGGTGGCGGTGATTGCCGCGTGGTGGCCTACACCAACAAGCAAGTGCGGCAGTACAACACGCGCCTGCACCAGGCGCTGTATGGCTACACCGACTGCGAGTTCAGCCCGGGCGAGACCGTCATTGCTCACGAGGAGATGCGCGCTACAGAGATGGCGGAGGCCAGCAACGGCGAACTGATCTCCGCCGGCACCAGTGCCCGCATCATCACCAGCGAAGAATTAGAGGTGGTAGACGTGGCCAGGGCGGAAGGACGCCTGTACGACTTTGAATACTTCCAGCTGCTCCTTCGTCGCGATGAAGGCTCACTGGTGCGCGCTGCGTTCCCGGCCATTCCTGGCCAACTTGAGGAAGCGATTCGTCAGCGCTGGGCGGAGTGGCGAGCGATCAAGACCCAGGCAGAAGCAGAGCAAGACGCTACCCAGCGCCGCAAACTGATGGAGAAGGCCAAGGAAGTGTCCGGGCAGACCTGGGCCATCCGCCGTGCCTTCGCGCCCCTGCGGCACGCCTACGCGATCACCGCGCACAAGTCGCAGGGAAGCACCTTCCATACCGTCATCGTCGATTGGGGCGACCTCAGCAGCATGCGCCGTGACTTCGAGTTCAACCGTGCGCTGTACGTCGCCTGCACGCGGGCATCTGAGCACCTGGCCATCGTGGTGTGAGCATGAGCATATTCGAGACCGTTCCGGCGAAGCCCAGGAAGCCGTGCATCCCCTCCGAGCATGAAGATCAGGTTGCCTTGATCCAGTGGTTCGATATGCAGTATCCGTCGCTCCGCGGACGCCTGGCTGCGTGCCCGAATGGCGGCCAACGCAACGCAGTGGTGGCCGCGAAGCTCAAGGCGGAAGGGGTTAGGGCAGGGTACCCAGACCTCAACCTACTGACCCCGCGCCATGGCTTCGCCGGGCTATTCATCGAGCTGAAGCGGGAGAGAGGCGGGGCGCTTCAGTCGGATCAAGCTGACTGGCTGGACTGGCTCAACGAGCAAGGCTTCATGGCGGTGGTGTGCAAGGGATTCGAGGCGGCGAAGGAGGCAATTACGAACTACCTGGCGACCACAGAAAACCACAGGGGAGAGCCGAAATGAAACTGATCAGCGCGCGGCAGGCCTGGCACGACGCCTTCTACCAGCCCTGGGACAGCGTTATGGCGGGGGCAATCGATCGTGGCTCTTTGGGCATTGTGGAGGCTGGCGGGTGGGTAGAGCGCAAGCTGATTGAGCTCGATAGTAATGGCAAAGAAGTGAAGCTCTCGCAGTGGGTGTTCGTCCCTGGCGTGCAGCAGACGCGACCTGAACGAGATATCAGCACCGGGCGGGCGGTTCACCAGGCGCTTGCCGCACCCATCCAGAAAGCGATTGCATCGCTTCCTCATAGGCTGCAGGCCTTCGGGCACCACATGTACGGCCCTGGCACCGAAGACGATCTGCGCGAAGAGGCAGAGACCTTGGTGTTCGGCGTTGTTTATGCCGGGATGCTCGCCAAGGGAGAGCGGCTCTACGCCAAGACAATGGCCAGGGCGCAGGCTATTGCTGCCGGTGTGCTGTACCGGTATCGCCGCATGCACCAGGGTGGCCAGAGCTCAATGCCTGATCCGATCCCGAACCCGGAGGCCTTCCGCAAGTGGCTGGAGATGGAGAGGGGCGTGAAGCTGGCGAGTGAGTCCTGGGGCCGCGAATGGGAGCCTTTCGTGGCTGCCTGCTTCCGGGCGTGCGACGACCTAGACAAGGAGGCCTTAGTGCCCGTGTCGATCACGCTCTCGCTGATGTGCGAGGCTGTCTGAAAAAGTTTCGTTATAACGTATTGACAGAAAATCTCGGCTGGCGCACCATCTTTCCCATCCTCGAAATTGTCACTGCAAAGCCCGGCCTAGCGCCGGGCTTTGTCGTTTCTGGCTAGATGCGCGTTAGCACCTCTCCAGTGGCGGCGATCTCGAACTCGTTTTCGCTGATCCGGTTTAACGGACCACCGCCCACTACCCGATAGCCCTTGCTGCCATGGACAACGTCCTGTGACCCATCCATGAACTGGGTCTGGACGATGGTAGTGGACTCGATAACCGTGAAGGTCTGCCCGGACTCGCCACGCGCCTGGAATCGCCCTGTCTCAACCTGCTTCGTGCCCATCGAAATCTCCTTCTGTGTGATGGCGACCTGATCCTAACAGTTGGTTTGGGCATTCGAAGACGAAAGTAACAAACAACTCTCCCCGCAGCTGAGAGCCTCTACTGGAGAGCCCAATGGAACCGACGACCTCGCTTGGTATTGGCGCGTTGTTCGCCAAATACAGCGTCGCCATCGCCAGCTTCTGGGGGTCGATTCTTTCCCTGGGGCTTCTGAAAGGCCTGTCTCGCAAGCAGGCAGCGATGGCGGTGCTCACCGGCTATCTGTTCTCGACGTACATGACCGCGCCGGTGGCGGCATACTTCGCCCCGAAGCTGGGGCTGGAGCTCGACGAGACCTTCCTGTGTGGCACAGCCTTCGCGCTTGGCCTGACTGCCATGAACATCATTCCTGGGCTAAAGGCCTTAGCAGAGCGCGTTCTGCCCCAGCGAGGTGCATGACCATGAACTCTGTCTTCGTCGCGCTGGATGCCCTGCTATGCATTCTGGTGGTGGCGGCGGCGCTGGATTATCTGCGCGCCGTGCACTTGCTCGACCATCCGTTGCTGTGCGTGGCTTTCTATCTGGTTGCGCTCGGTGCGTTTGGAATTCTCACCGAGCTCGCCCGCGGCTACTGGGTGAGTCCCTCGTCGGTCCTGCTTCACCTCGGGGTTGTTTTGTACGCATGGAGCCGCCGATCGCAGATTTTTCGGGAGGATTGGGGCTGGAACGGTGTTGAGCGCCGCAAGGTCCGACGCCCGTGAGCGTTGTCGATGTTTCCGTTCACGCTAATGTGAAGGAGATCAGCAAGAAGCTGAGTCGACTGGCTCATCAGCAGCTTGGCTTTGCCACGGCGCAGGCGCTGACCGCTCTGGCGAAGGAAGTCCAGGCCGACGAAACCCGCAACATCGCGACGACCTTCAAGAACCCGAAGAGCTTCACCAAGAACTCGGTGGGTGTTCAGGGGGCACGGAAGGACACGCTGACCGCTAAGGTCTACGTGAAGCCCATCGCTGCCCGCTACCTGCTGCCGTATGAAGAGGGTGGGGCACATGCACTGCCAGGTAACAGCCGGGCGATCCTCAACCCGAAGAACGTTCGGCTCGATGCCAATGGCCAGTTGCCTCGACGACTGCTGGCCAGGTTGAAGGCGCGGCCTGATGTCTACATCGGTCCGATGAAGACCAAGGGCGGTGTGGTCAACGGTGTTTGGCAGCGGCTGCCGGCGAAGAAGGGGAAGGCCGCTCGCTTGAAGCTGTTGTTGCGATTCGGTGATGCGTTGCCAGTGAAGAAGCAGCTGCACTACCGCAGTCGCGCCGAGGCGCTGGTGGCGCGCAGGTTCAATGCCGTGTTCGGCGCAGCGATGGCGAAGGCCATGGCAACTGCCAGATAACTCAGATTGCATGGAGATCATGATGGATATCCGCGACAAGCAGCCCATTTCGTCTTGGGCGGTGGACGTGTATGACGATCGCGTCAGTTTCAAGCGCATCCACAACGGGCGGACAGAGGAAAGCTACCCGCCCGTTTCGATCTCGAGGGCTGCTGTGTATGCAGCGGCTATTGTGGGTGGTCTTCAACCACCAAGAGATCTTCGGCCGTGCGATACACCGATTGATTGAACTCAATCTGCACGAGGTTCGGTGCGCGTCGTTTGATTCGGTAGAAGTCGAGTCCGCCGAACGAGAGTCGGGTATCCCTTGGCAGCCCGCTGAGTTGGTCCAGTAGCGTACCGACGTCGATGGTATGCAGTTCGATCTGTTCTGCTGATGGCATTGGTTGAGCCTTTGGCTTGGGTTTGACCGGCAAGCATAGCGAAATCCCGGCGCTCGCCGACTCCGGAGGAAGGCGCAGTACCCGAGCAGGAAGGGGTCACCATCCAGGGCGGTTGGGGTACCCCCCCCTCAATGGGTCCCTCCTGAGCGATCCTGCATCGAGGGCATTGCGCGCCGCGATATCTCTCTAGCTGCAAACTTTCTGAATTTGGGTAACAGGTAACAAGGTCCGCCATGAACCAGAGCGAATTCGCATCCATCCACGGAGTCAGTCGAAAGACCGTCACCAAGTGGAAAGAGCGCGGCTGGCTTGTGTTTCAGGACGGCGAGTTGGATGTCGATGCGTCGAACGCGTTGATCGCGAAGTATCGCCGGGACGGCATCGAAGTTGTTACCCAGGCCGAAGCGGGTAACAAGCCAGCTTCGAAGAAATCTGGCGTTACCCGCAGCGCTGCGCAGGTAACAATCAAGCCCGGCGAGACTGCTGAGCAGGCGACCGCTCGCATCCTGATCGCCACTGGCGCCGATATGTCTATCGACGAGGCGAAGCGGGTAAAGGAGAACTACCTCGCCCTGCGGGAGCAGCTTGAGTACGACAGAGATTCGAAGCAGGTCGTTGCTGTCGAGGACGTTGCCCGTGCGGTGGGTGATGAATACGCCAAGGTGAGAAGTCGTCTGCTGGCGATTCCTTCGGAGCATGCTCCGCGCATCAGTCGTCTGAAAACAGTGCTGGAGATACAAGACGCTCTGCACGGCATTATCGTAGAAGCGCTTGAGGAGTTGACCCAAGATGGAAGTGGGATCAACCGGTAGTAGTCGTTACCAGGAAGGATATGAGGCGTTAACCGCTTCGCTATTCCTGGCTAGGCGCCGGAACATTCAGCCGCCACCGAAGCTCACGCTCAGTCAGTGGGCCAGGGAGCATGCGGTGCTCTCACGCGAAACCAGTGCCCAGACAGGCAAGTTTCACGCATTCGCCTATCAAAACGGAATTATGGATGCGATCACCGACCCGACGGTCGAGATGGTCACAGTTCAGAAGTCTGCCCGCGTGGGCTACACGAAGATCCTCGACCACGTCGCGGGCTATTACATTCACCAGGACCCGTCGCCAATCCTAGTAGTCCAGCCTCGAGTTGAGGATGCTGAGGACTACAGCGTCACCGAAATCGAGCCAATGCTCCGTGACACGCCGGTGCTGGCTGAGATCGTGGGCGATCTGAAGAAGAAGGACTCGAAGCAGAAGATCAACAAGCGGGTATTCCGTAATGGCGCTTCGATGTCATTTGTCGGAGCCAACAGCCCTGGCGGCTTTCGCCGGATCACTGCTCGAATTGTCCAGTTTGATGAGGTCGACGGCTACCCGGTTATGGGCGCCGGCAAGGAAGGCGATCAAATCAAGCTAGGGATCAAGCGGACCGAGACCTTCTGGAACCGCAAAATAATCCTGGGCAGTACGCCGACGGTCAAAGGCGAAAGCCGCATCGAGAAGAGCTACGCGAACAGCGACCAGCGCAGGTACTTCGTTCCGTGCCCCCATTGCGGCGAATACCAAGTTCTGGAATGGGGCGGCCCTGACACGCCATACGGCATGAAGTGGGACAAAGATGAGCACGGTAAGGGCATCCCCGAAAGCGTGTTCTATGTCTGCAAGGCCACTGGTTGCATGATCCTCGAAGAAGAAAAAGAGGACATGGTTAACCGGGGTGAGTGGCGCGCCACCCAACCGTTCAAGGGGCACGCGGGTTTCCATATCTGGGCCGCCTATAGCCTCTTTGTCAACGCATCCTGGAAGAACCTAGTTGCCGAATGGCTCGAGGTAAAAGACGACCCACTGATGCGCCAGACTTTCGTGAACCTGGTGCTTGGTGAAACCTATGAGGATCGCGGGGATCGGGCGCTACAGGAAGATCGCTTGGCGGCACGCTGCGAGGTATGGCCGGCCGAGGTTCCTGACGGCGTTGCCGTTATCACCGTTGGCGTGGATACCCAGAATGACCGGTTCGAGTGTGAGGTGGTCGGCTGGGGAATGAATGAAGAGAGCTGGTCCATCGACTTCGAGGTTATCGAAGGCGATATGGAAACCCCCGACCCTTGGGATCGCCTTGACGCTTATCTGAAGCGCATCTGGTATCGAGGTGATGGCCGTGGATTTGAAGTCATGGCTGTGTGTCATGACTCTGGCGGCAGCCACACGCAGAAGGTCTACAACTTTGCCAAGGCTCGCCTGGGCCGCCGCGTCTGGGCGATCAAGGGTGAATCAGCTGTAGGGGGAAAGCGTTCTCCAATCTGGCCGACAAAGACGCCGAGCAGGCGTAACAAGTCGGCGTTTCGCCCGGTGATCCTTGGTGTGAACGCTGCGAAAGACTCGATACGGTCCCGACTGCATTTGACTGCTCATGGTCCGGGTTTCATGCACTTCCCGGTTGACCGAGACATCAACTACTTCGCGCAACTTACGGCTGAGCGGTCGGTTCGCAAGACGTCGGGCGGCCAAGTCTATCGCGTATGGGAGTTGCCTCCTGGGCGCGCCAACGAAGCACTTGATTGCCGGGTCTACGCATACGCCGCGCTCTGCGGCTTGATGCATCTGGGGTTGAAGCTGAACAAGCGTGCGGACGAGGTCAACGCCACCATCGGCACGCCTGTCATGCGGCCTGAAACAGTCGATCAGCAGGACATCGCTGATGAGGCCGAACGCCCGGAAGAGGCCCGCGGCCCGATGGTCATCACCGAGAAGCCCCGCAAACGATCGCTTGCCAGTCGTCTGGCATAACGGAGACATCATGATCCGCAGCAACTACAACCCTGCAACCAGCTTGCTGGCGGGGATTCCGCGCGAGCAACTGTTGATCTCGTTGGCCAATGCCCAGAAGGCCTATCTGGAACTTTCCAGCGGCACCAAGGTGGAGAGCGCCAGTTATACACAGGGTGACGGCACGCGCAGCGTGACCTACACCCGCGCTGACCTGGCGCAGCTCGCCAACGTAATTCAGCAACTGCAGATGCAACTCGGCATTGTGCCGAGAGCCCGTAAACCTGTCCGCTTCTGGTTCAAATGATGACCAATCCAGTGACCATCCTAGGCCTCGACGGGAAGCCCTTGGCCCCCGTGCGCCCAGGGAGGGGCAGCATGCTGGCTCCGGGCGGCGGAGCTCCTTATGACGCTGCCGATGCCTATGGCGAGCACGTTGCCGCCTGGCGGCCATACCTGGGCTCGCCTGACGGTGAGCTCAACATGTACCGCGACCGCATCGTTGCGCGTGTGCGCGACCTGGTGCGTAACGATGGCTGGGCCTCGGGCGCGGTAACCCGCATCCTCGACAACGCCATCGGTGGCCACTTTCGCCCGCTGATCAAGCCTGACTGGCGTGCTCTTCGGGCGTACACCGGCAACAAGGCCTTCGATGCGGAGTGGGCACATGAGTTCGGCCAGGTGGCGACGGCGCACTATCGTTCCTGGGCGTTCGACCAGGGCCGCTATTGCGACGCTCAGCGCAAGCTGACCATCGTGCAGATGCTGCGCCTGGGGTTCCGGCACAAGCTGATCGATGGCGACAACCTGGTCCAGGTGTGCTGGATTCCGGAGCGTATCGGCCCCGGCCGGGCGCGGTACGGCACTGCCTTGCAACTGATCGACCCCGACCGCTTGAGCAACCCGCAACAGCAGTTCGACAGCCAGAGCAGTCGCGGTGGTGTCGATGTCGACCAGTACGGCGCAGCACGCGGTTACTGGATCCGCAAGGCTCACCAGGGCGACTGGTGGGCGGCGGCTGATAGCGTCACCTGGGAGTATGTGCCGCGCGAAGACGATCACGGGCGCCCCTACATGATTCACGACTTCGACGCTGATCGTGCTGGCCAGCATCGTGGTGGTGCCGGCATTTTCACGCCGATCCTGCAGCGCATGAAAATGTTGGCCAAGTACGACGCCGTTGAGTTAGACGCTGCGGTGATCAATTCGATCTTCGGTGCGTACATCGAGAGCCCGTTCGATCACTCGCTTGTGGCGGATGCGCTCGGCGATGACACGGACCTGTCTGCCTACCAGGATCAACGCGCCTCGTTCCACGATGGGCGCCGGACCATGCTCGGGGAGACGCGGCTACCGATCCTGTTCCCTGGCGAGAAAATCAACGCGGTGTCGGCGACCCGGCCGAACTCCAACTTCGCCGGGTTCGAGAAGTCGTTCCTGCGCAATTTCGCCAGCGCTACCGGGCTCTCTGCGCAGCAGATGTCGCACGACTGGTCGGACACCAACTACAGCTCGGCGCGAGGCGCACTGCTGGAGGCCTACAAGACCCTAACCCGTCGCCGCAACGACTTCGCCATGAACTCGGCTCAGCCGATCCTCGGTTGCTTCCTCGAGGAGTCGATGGAAGTGGACGACTACCCGCTGCCGCACGGCGCTCCGCATTTCATGGAGTGCCGCTCCATGTACTCCCGCGCGGAGTGGATGGGCCCGGCGCGTGGCTGGATCGACCCTGTCGCCGAGAAGCAAGGGGCCGTGCTGGGCATGGATGCAGGTCTGTCGACTTTGCAGCATGAGTGCATGGAGCAGGGCCTGGACTACGAAGAGGTCCTCGAGCAGCGCAAGCGCGAGATCGAAAAATTCAACGAATTGGGCATCCCGCTGCCGACCTGGGCGGGCATGCAGGTGCCGGGCTACACCCCGGCCAGCCAGACCATTACCAAACCGGAGCCGACCTGATGCAATTTGCACATCTCGCTCAGCGGCTGTTCAACGTCCCGCTCGCCATCCACCCAGCCAAGGCCGAGGTGGTCATGGCAGCGCTGGCCGAACGCCTGGGCATCACCCGCATGATGCGGATGAATGGTGATGCCATCGACTTGATCCCCATGGCACTCGAAGGGGACGGCTACAGTTATGCCGAACGCGGTGCCCGTGATACCGGCTACGACCTGCTCGGTAACATCGCCGTGATCCCGGTTCATGGCACGCTTGTGCAGAAGACCGGCTCACTGCGGCCGTGGTCCGGCATGACCGGCTATGACGGCATCCGCCAGGCGTTTCTGACGGCGCTCAACGACCCGCAGGTGACAGCGATAGTGCTCGACATCGACTCACCCGGTGGCGAGGTGGCCGGCGCCTTCGACCTGGTCGACACGATCTACACGGCGCGCGGCTCGAAACCGATCTGGTCGATCCTCAACGAAGTGGCGTACTCGGCAGCCTACGCGATCGCCAGTGCAGGCGACCGCATCCATGTGCCGCGCACTGGCGGGACTGGGTCCATCGGTGTCATCACCATGCATGTCGATTTTTCGAAGGCGCTTACAGCCGCAGGGCTGCAGGTGACCTTCATCGCCTACGGTGACCGTAAGACTGATGGGCATGGCGAGATCCCGCTCGCCCCCGAGGCGTATGACCGATTCAAAGCCGACATCGACACGATGGGCGAGCTCTTCGTCGATACCGTCGCGCGCAACCGAAACATCGCGGCCAGCAAGGTCCGCGGGACGCAGGCCCTGACCTATCTCGGCAGCGCCGGGGTAGGTATTGGCCTGGCCGATGCAGTAGCGGCGCCCGACGCCGCCTTCCGGGCGCTGCTCGCCGAGCTGGCCTAACACCTACACCAGAGGAACCACCATGACCAAACGCACCCTCCTGGGCGCGGCGATGCCGTTTGCCCATTTGCTGGGCCTGTCCGCTCGCGCGGCCGAGGATGACGAAAAATCCAGCCGTGCCAAGTCCCGTCGCGCTGAGGATGATCCCGACGATTCTGATGCCGGGGAAGAGGAAGACGACGAGCCCAAAGGCCGCAAGGCAAAAGGCAAAGCGGCCGACGACGATGACGACCGGCGCGAAGATGATCCGGATGCCGAAGATGAAGAGGACGACGAACCGAAGGGCCGCAAGGCCAAGGGCCGTCGTGCTGAGGATGACCCGGACGCCGAGGATGAAGAGGATGACGACGACAAGCCCAACAGCAAGGCTGTTGCTGCCGATCGCCGCCGCTGCGCCGCCATCGTCGCCCATGGCTTGGAGCTCGGGAGCGTCGAGCAGGCCTGTGTCTTCGCATTCGACACCAACATGAGCCAGGCGAGCGCCATGGCGGCACTGAGTGCCGGCTCCCGCGCGGATGGCCGCAAGGGCGGTTTGCGCGAGCGGATGGGGTCTGGCCGCGTCAAACCGGTGGGTGACGACGATGGCGGCAAGACTCCGAACGGCATGACGGAAACAGCGTCGGCCATTGTCCGTGCTGCCGAGCGCGCGCAAGGCAAACACTGACTCAGCCATCCCTCACAACCTTTTTGGAGAGACAACCATGTCGCTGACTCCCAGCTCCATTCGTGACAATCCGCAACAGCCGGGCATCACCGCCCAGGTGTACATTCCCGACCAGTTGATCGCTGACGCGCGCAACCTGGTTACTCAGCCCATCCTGCTCGGCGCCGGCAATCTCCTGCGTGGCACCGTGCTGGGCCAGCAGAACACCAACCCTACGCTCGGCGCGGCGGCTTCCGGCAATACCGGCAACGGCACCCTTGGCGCCATCACCGTGGGCAATACCGTTGACACCGGCATCTACACCCTGACAGCGACCTCGGCGACGAAATTCAAGGTCGTCGACCCCGAGGGCAACGACCTGGGTGTCGCCACTGTCGGCACTGCGTTTGCTAACGCCGAGATCAACTTCACGATCACCGCAGGCGGTACCGCGTTCGTTGCCGGCGATGCGTTCACTCTCACCGTGTTCGATGCCGTCGGCACGTACGTGCAGTGTGTCCGCACGGCCTCCGATGGCAGTCAGGACCCGGTGGCGATTCTCGCCGACGATGCCGATGCCTCGGCAGGTCCGGTCACCACTGGTGCTTATGTGGCGGGCGAGTTCAACGAGCGCGCGCTGATCTTCGATGCCTCCTGGGGCTTGAGCCAACTGATCTCGGCCATGCGCCGTTTCAGCCTGTTTGCCAAAAACTCGGTATCGGCGGCTTCGCCGGTGAACAACACCGCGCCCTGACGGCGCTTCGGTAATTCCCAGAAAAGCCCGCTTCGGCGGGCTTTTTTGTGGGCCGGAATACCTATCCCAATGCATGGAGAGGCCACATGACCGCCGCCAGCTCGTTCCCGTTCAGCACCATTGACCTGATTCAGGTGGTGCCCACCCTCAAGCGCCCGCAGAAATTCCTGCTGGACAAGTTCTTCCCCAATATCCAGATGAGCGATACCGAATTCGTCGCCATCGACGTGGATGTCGGTCTGCGCCGCATGGCACCCTTCGTCAGCCCGCTGGTCCAGGGCAAGATGGTAGAGCAGCGTCGTTACCAGACCAACACCTACAAGCCGGCGTACATCAAGGACAAGCGCGCCCCCGACCTGCGCAAACCGATCATGCGTCAGATCGGCGAGCGTATCGGTGGCGGCGGCATGACCGGCGCCGAGCGAGAAATGGCCAACGTCGCCTTCGAGATGTCCGATCAGATCGACATGCTCGACCGCCGCCTCGAGTGGATGGCAGCCTCTGCCATGCTCACCGGTAAGGTGGTGGTGCAGGGCGAGGGCTTCCCCACCGAGGTGGTGGACTTCGGCCGTGATCCTCAACTCACCGTTGCCCTGGCCGGAAACAAGCAATGGGGCGTTGCCGCCAACTTCAACGCGGCCGGTCGCGACACTGTGCCGGTGGCCTGCATCGAGGAATGGCAAACCCTGCTGCTGCAGCTGTCCGGCGCCCAGGCCACTGACCTGGTGTTCACCACCAGTTCCTGGCTGGCATTCGCCAACGACGAGAAAGTCTTCGGCGCCGTCTACTTCCCGAAACAGAGCGAGGTGGGTGAGCTGCAGATCGGTTCGACCATCGTTCGTGGTGCCGCTTTCAAAGGGCGCTGGGGCCAGTACAACCTGTGGCTCTACAACGATTGGTACATCGACGACAACGGTGTCGAGCGTCCGATGCTGCCCGACGGCAGCATGATCATGAGTGGTCCCGAGATGCTGGGTACCCGCGCCTTCGGCCAGATCCTCGACCCGGCCTTCAACTACCAGGCCCTGCCGTATGCCCCCAAGACCTGGCTGGAGAATGACCCGGCGCAGCGCATCCTGCTGATGCAGAGCTCGCCGCTGGTTATCCCCAGCCGCGTCAACGCCTGCCTGGCGGCCACTGTCTGCACCCCGAGTGCAGGCTGATGGCCGGCGCCGGATCGGGCGCCTCGATGGTAGAGGCGCTCGTGGCCCAAGGCCGAACGGTGGTGGGTGACGACGGGGGAAAGGTTCAGGCCGGCAAACCGGTCAAGGTGAGTCGCCGTGACTTCAAGCGACTCGTCGAGCTCGGGTTCCTGGTCGATCCGGACAATCCGGAACCGGCCACGCCATCAGGACAGGGACCGGGGGTGATCGCCACCGAAGGCCCCACTGTGAGGCTTGCGCAATGATCGACTGGGACGGGCTGGTACTGGCCCCGCTGGAGAACATCTTTGGCGAGGGGGAGCAGGGTGGCGAGGTGGTGATGTACTACCCCGTCAGTGGCGCCCCCTACGCCATCGACGGCATCTTCGACGAGGCCTGGCGTGATACCGAGCTGATCGACCCGCTTGGCGCCACCAATGCCAAGCCCGTCCTGGGTACTCGCCTGGCGCGCCTCAAGGCTCTGCCAGTGCAGGACGATCAGGTTTACATCCCTCGCACCCGTAAGCGCTACATCGTCATTGAGCCGCGGCAGGACAGCCACGGCTCCGTGACCTTGATTCTGGGGGATATGTCATGACGACGATCTCGGACTTACAGCTGCTCACGGTCGAGGCCCTGACGGGAAAGACTGCAGCGGCTGCGCGGGTGTACTACGCGCGGACCTGGCCAACCTGGAACGGCCTGTACCCCATGCTCTATCTGCACGCGCCAACTGAAGACATGGAGTCGCTGGGGCGCAATGGCGCGCCTCAGTTCACGGTGACGGTAACGATCCGCATCTCCGCGCGCGTGGCAGTCAAGCACCAGCCGAACAACGCTGGTGCCGTCGCGGCGCAGGTGGCGCTCGAGCAGCTACAGGAGCAGATCAAGCGGGCGGTCATCAACTACACGCCGCTCATGCGTCAGCTTCAGCAATTCCCCTTCGTGCGCTCGGAATTCAAGGAGAACGGCGATGGCGGCGATGAGGTGGCCGAGCTGGTGGTGGACATCGGCATGGAGTTCTACCAGGGGCCGGAGGACTTCTGTCCGGTCGACCTGGACGAGTTGCAGCAACTGACCATCACCGACGACCTGACCAACGTTGTCGACCCGACCGGTACGTACCCCAATCCGCCATTCCCTGACGCTGTTGAACCGGCGCCGCGAACTGTTGGGCCTGATGGCCGAGCAGAGGGCGGCATTTCCATCGACTTCACGCCATAGGACCGACCATGCGCGTATACCCATCCCCAGGCCTGCTGGTGCGGGACCCGGTAAAGAAGGACTTTCTGCCCGAAGAAGGGCGTGACGTGCCGGACGACGACCATTACTGGTTGCGCCGGCTGAGCTGTGGTGACGCCACGAAAACCCCGCCGAAGAAAAGCAAGGCGGCCCAAACTGAACTTGATGGGAGCGCCGCATCGTGACCGTTCCATTCAGCAATATCCCGTCGAACCTGCGGGTTCCTCTGTTCTATGCCGAGGTGGACAACTCCCAGGCGAACAGCGGCGCGCAGAATCAGCGCACGCTGATCATCGGCCAGATCACCTCCAGCGGTAATGCCGTTGCCGGCACTCCCGTGCTGGGGCAGGGTGTCAGTGATGCCAAGGCCAAGGGCGGCTCAGGCTCGATGCTGGCATTGATGACTGCGGCCTATGTCGCTGCTGATGGCTTCGGCGAGGTCTGGTTCCTGCCGCTCGCTGACGCAGCCGGCGCCACGGCAGCTACCGGCACTGTTGCCATCACCGGCACGCCTTCGGCGACGGGCGTGGTGTCGTTGTACATCGCCGGACAGTTGGTCAGTCAGGTGGTTACCGCCAGTGACACCGCGGCGTCTGTGGCCACTGCGCTGGCTGCTCTGGTCAATGCGACAGCCGACCTTCCGGTCACCGCCGCGGCCGCAACGTCGACCGTCACCCTGACGGCGAAGAACAAAGGCCTCGCCGGCAACGACATCGATGTGCGCCTGAACTATCAGGGCACCGCGGGCGGCGAGGCGACTCCGGCCGGTCTGTCGATTGCAGTCACCGCGATGGCGGGCGGAGCAACCAACCCAACGCTCGACACGGCGCTGGCCAACCTGGGGGATGAGCCGTTTGACTTCATCGTCAGCCCCTACACCGACACGGCATCGCTCAATGCGCTGAAGAACCTGCTGAACGACCAGAGTGGCCGCTGGAGCTATGCCAGCCAGCTGTATGGCCACGTGTTCGCTGCGCTGCGCGGAACGCTGGCCAGCCTGGCCACCGCGGGCACCGCGCGCAACAACCAGCACGAGACGATCCTGGGCTTCAACGACTCGCCCTCGCCGGCGTGGATCTGGGCGGCTGATCTGGCTGGTACCGCGGCGGTGGCGCTGCGAGCTGACCCAGGTCGTCCGTTGCAGACGCTGGCGCTGCGCACGGTGCTCGCGCCGCCGATTGCCTCGCGCTTTGACCTGGGCGAGCGGAACACGCTCCTGTGGGATGGCATCTCCACCTTCATGGTGCAGAGCGACGGCACGGTTGCCCTGGAGAACGTCATCACCACCTACCAGAAGAACGGCTTCGGCTCGCCGGACGACAGCTACCTCCAGATCGAGACCCTGTTCCTGCTGATGTACGTGCTGCGTCAACAGCGGGCCTTGGTCACCTCGAAGTATGCAAGGGTCAAGCTGGCCGCCAACGGCACTCGCTTTGCGCCCGGTTCAGCGATCGTGACACCCGCCATCATCAAGGCTGACCTGGTCGCCCAATACCAGCAGCTGGAGTACGACGGATTCGTGCAGGGCGCGGCAGAGTTTGCCAAGGCGCTGATCGTCGAGAAGAACAGCAGCAACCCCAACAGGGTCGATGTGCTCTGGCCGGGCACCCTGATCAATCAGCTGCGCATCTTCGCGCTGCTCGCCCAGTTCCGCCTGTAATCCGGGCGATCTGAATCCAGCCGCCTACGGGCGGCATTTTTTCGCCAGGAGACAACCATGGGCGACAACACGAACCGCTTGGCCGGTACCGCGTATCTGTCGATCGACGGCGCCACCTACATGCTGGCCGGTGACTTTTCCTACAAGGTCAGCGGGGTGTCGCGAGAAACCCTGCTCGGCATGGATGGTGTGCACGGCTACAGCGAAAAGCCGCGCCAGGGCTATATCGCCGCCACCCTGCGGGACTCGAACGGACTGAGCATGGCCGACCTCAACGACATGAGCAATGTCACGGTGGTCTGCGAACTCGCCAACGGCAAAACCGTCATTGGCCGCAACATGTGGGCGATCGACGACCAGGAAAACAAGGCTACCGACGCCACTATTGAAGTGAAGTGGGAAGGCCCCTCGGTAACGGAGAACTGATTCATGCAAGACACCCTGATCATTACTTTCAGCAAACCCATCTCGCTCGGCAAGGGCGATGACGCCCAGGTCTACGAAACGGTTGAACTGCGCGAGCCAACGGCGGGCGAGCTGGAGAAAGCCAGCCGCGCCGATACCTCGATCGGCATTGCGATCAACCTGATTGGCCTGATCGGCAAGATCCCGCGCAGCGTCGTCGAGAAGATGAGTCAACGCGACTTGCGCCAGGCAAACGAATTCCTCTCGGGTTTTTCCGACGGTGGTCAGCCGGAGGATGGCCAGAGCTGATTGCCGAACTGACCAAGTACTACGGTTGGGGACCCCGTGAAGCGTGGTCCTTGACTCTCGACGAGCTGGACTGGTGGAACCGCCAGGCCCTGCGCATGGCGGAGCGAGGAAATGGGTAACAACACATTCTCCATCACCATCTCGGCGGTGGATAAGGCCACCGCGACGGTCCGCAAGGTCAACGACAGCATTGATCGTCTGACTCGCCCCTTCGCCCAGGTCGGCAAGTCGTTTAAGGGGCTGGGTAGGGAGCTCGGCTTCGATAAGATCGGCAAGAACCTCGGTTACATCGGCAGGGAGGCCGCCACCGCGGCACGCGGCGTAACCTCAATGGTCGCGCCGTTGGCAGCGATTACCGGCGTCGGGTCGGTAGCCGGCATCGCGGCACTCGCCAACAACTGGGCCAAGCTGGGGCGCTCCATCGACAACAGCGCGCGCAATATCGGCATCTCGTCCGGGCAACTGCAGAGCTTCCAGGGCGCGGCGAAGTTGGTTGGTATCGACAGCGAAACCACCACCGGCAGCCTTGATGCGCTGGCCACCACGATGCAGGACGCGCGCTGGGGCCGAAACCAGGGCGCGTTGATGCTGCTGAACAAGCTCGGGATTGGCTTGAAGCGGACCAAAGACGGCGCCAATGACGTCGTGGGCGAGTACAAGGCCATTGCCGATGCGATCGCCAAGGAAACCAATCCGCAGGTGCAGGCCCTGATTGCCAACAACCTCGGTCTGGGCGGCATGCTGCCGTTCTTGCGGCAAGGCAGCGCCGGAATCGAACAGTTCGAGCAGATGACCAGCCGCCTCGGCTACGTGATGGGCAACGATTCGGTGCAGCGTGCCAAGGCGTTCGCGCAAAGCTTGGCTGGCCTGGAGGTCGCTGTCGACGGAACGAAGAATGCCATCGGCGACGCTTTGATTCCGGTGATGAAGCCGCTAGTGGATCAGTTCGCCAACTGGCTGGCCGTCAATCGCGAGCTTATCGCTACCAACGTTGCAGGCTGGGCGAAGAGCTTCGCGGCCTGGCTGAGTAGCATCAACTGGAAGGCCATCGGTGACGGCTTGACCGATTTCCTCAAGGGAATCGAAAAGACCGTTGAATGGCTGGGCGGCTGGGAGAACGCTGCCATTGCAGTGGCGGTGGTGATGAATGCCAGCGTGCTGGTCAGCGTCATCTCCCTGACCGCCCAGTTGGCCCGCGCGGGTATCGGTGTGCTGGCATTCGTCGGTCAGCTGTGGAAGTGGCAGAAGGCAGCAACCGCCGCTTCGGCTGCACAGGAGGCGTTGGCTGTCGGGCGCGGAACCGGTCTTCTGGCCGGCGCCGGTCTTGCGTTGTCGACAGCAGCGGTGGGCGCTGGGGCAATGCTCTATTCGGGGACCCTGAACGACGGCGAGGATGCCGAAGTCAGCCGCCGCAAAGCCATGGCGGATGCCGCCAATGGCGAAGTGCGCGGTGGCAACGAGATGGCCGGCAGGGTGGCGAAGTACTTCCAGAACTTCGGCTGGACCAAGGAGCAGGCCGCCGGCATCGCGGCAAACCTGTCGACCGAGAGCGGATTTGATCCGCAGGCTGTGGGCGATGGTGGTGATGCCTATGGCGTGGCTCAGTGGCACCCCGATCGTCAGGCCGAGTTCCGCAAATGGGCTGGCAAGAGCATCCAGAACTCTACGCTCGAGGACCAACTGGGCTTCGTCAACTACGAACTCACCCAGGGCAACGAGCGGGCAGCGGGCGATGCTTTGCGCGCCACCAAAACGGCGGGCGAGGCAGGGGCCGTGGTGTCGCGTCGCTATGAGCGCCCCAAGTACATCGAAGAAGAGGCGTCCAACCGAGGCCGACTGGCCGAGTCCATGATGTCGCGGAGCAATGAGCGGCCCAAGTCCATCGAAGGAGAGGTGCCAAAGCAAGGCCGACAGGCCGAGTCAATTGCTGCTCCACAGGGCCCAATCAGCAGCGGCGCCGTCCAGGTGCAGGAAAGCAAGGTTCACGTCGAAGTCGAGTTGAAGAACGCACCAGAGGGCACCAAGGCCCAGGTGAAAACCCAGGGCAATGCGCAGGCCACCAGCCGCATCGCCTACTCAGGAGTTGGAGCAATCGCATGAGTCTGCTTTCGGACATCGCCAGTATTGCCTCAGCTGCTGGCCAGAACTGGCAAGGTAGCCTGTACAGAGCCAGCTTTAGGGGTGTGCCGTTTGCTGTCATTGGCGGTGAAGGGCGCTTTGGTCGCCGGGTGTCGGTGCACGAGTACCCCGGCCGTGATCGGCCGTACGTGGAAGACATGGGGCGTTCCACCAGGCGTTATCGCATGCGTGGCTTCCTGGTGATGGATAGCTTGGTCTATGGCGGCGGCAGTGTCATGGCGCAGCGGGATGCCCTGGTGAAGGCGGCGGAGCAGGCAGGCCCCGGCATGTTGATCCATCCGACGCTCGGGGAGTTGAACGTCAGCATTCCAGAAGGCGGCCTCTCGGTGGTCGAACGATGGGACATGGGGCGTTACTTCGAAATCAGCCTGTTCTTCATCGAGTACGGCGAGCGCGTGTTTCCGAATGTCAGTTCCTCGTCGCTCAACCTGCTGGATTCGCTGGCCAGCGCGCTGGGATTGTCCGCTGCGCTGGACTTTTCCCGGCAGGTGATTGGCGGTGTCACTACTGTGCTCAATTCTGTCGAGGGGGTAATTCGCTTTGGCAGCGCGGTCGTTGGCGCTGTGGTGGGCGTGGTGGCGGGCTTCGTCGAACTCAGCTCCAGGGCTTCGCGTGATCTGCGAAACATCACCGATCTGACAGCGCTACTCACAGGCGACAACGGGCGCTATTCGAACCGCAACGTCAGCAGCGCTTTCGTCGATAGCCGTAAAGCGAAGGATGACAGCGCCACCATGGCCGATCTGCTGGCAACCAACACCAGCAACCGTGCGGCCGTGGATGCGGCGAATGCTGAACTGAAGAGCGTCGCGCAGGCGCTGGACGCCAAGTCCGGCGATCAATTCACCGCCGCCGCGCAATCCTCGGTGGAGACGCTGGCTGCGAGTATTCCAGACCCAGGTACCGCAATCTCGCTATTGGGCGAAATTGCCTCGTACAGCCCAAGCAAACCGACCAGCAGCAGCGCGGTTGGCGTTGGGCAGTCGGTTGCCCAGGGCGCCACATCGGCGCTGATTCGGCGCTATGCCATTGCCGCGATGACGCGCGCCGTGTCGACCTATGCGCCGAACTCTAACGATGAGGCAATGAGCACGCTGCGCTATGTCACCGCGATCATCGATGCGGAAATCCTGGTTGCCGGCAACAATGGCGATGACGACAGCTATTCGTCTCTGCGTGATCTGCGCAAGGGTGTGGTGGCCACGCTCACCAGCACGGGCGCAACGCTGCCGCAGCTGCAGGAGTTCACATTCCGGGCGCCGATGTCGTCGCTGGCGATGGCTAGCCGGCTGTATGGCGACGCTTCACGGGAGGACGAGCTGGTTGAGCAGGCCGACCCCATTCATCCAGCCTTCATGCCTGTCACGGTGAAGGCCTTGTCTAGCTGAGGGCTGCATGGCTGACGACGACCTGTATCTGACAGTCGGTGACCAGGTTGTCACCGGCTGGACGGAAATCCGCGTGACCCGAGGGATAGAGCGACTGCCGAGCGACTTCGATATCGGCCTGACCGAGCTGTACCCGGGCGAGCTGACCCGCTTGGTGATCGAGCCAGGAATGTCGTGCGAGGCGAGACTGGGCGATGACGTTGTCATTTCCGGCTACATCGACAACTTCATCCCGTCGATGAGCCGCAGCAGTCACTCAATCCGTGTGACCGGGCGCTCCAAGTGCGCGGACTTGATCGACTGCGCTGCAGAGTGGCCGGGCGGGCAGATCAGCAACGCCAACATCCTGGGAGTCGCGACCAAGCTGGGTCAGGTCTACGGCCCAGCCGGCGCTAGTGGGCAGCCGGTAGGCATCCCGGTGAGTAGTGACGTGCCGGACCTCGTGATTCTGCCTCAGACCAACGTGATGCTCGGTGAGTCCGCTTTCGAGATCATCGACCGCCTGGCGCGGTTTTCGGCGGTGCTGGCCTATGACTTGCCCGATGGAAGCCTGTTCCTGACCCGGGTCGGCAGCCAGAAGGCCGCCAGTGGGTTCCGCGAGGGTGACAACGTGGAAGAGGCCTCCGTCCGCTATTCGGCGGACCAGTGCTACTCGACCTACAGCGCATTTATCCAGTCGGCGGACACCCTGATGGACCTGGGCGCCAGTGGGAACCTGATCGGCACCGCGACCGATCCGAACGTGAAGCGCCATCGCGGGCTCATCATCATCTCCGAAGGCGGCGGCCTGGGAAACGACATCGCCGTACTCCGGGCGAAATGGGAAGCGGCACGCCGGCGCGGGCGATCACGTGTGGTGCACCTGGTCACCGACAGTTGGCGGGATGCAGCCGGAGCGCTCTGGCAGCCCAATACCCTAGTGCCGGTGTCTCTGCCGCGCTTGAAGCTGGAGTCAGAGGGCTTGCTGATCAGTGAAGTGACCTTTCAGCGGGATGCTTACCGAGGGACCACGGCGGCGCTGACGCTGATGGCACCTGAAGCCTTCGCCCCACAACCTATCAACCTGACCCCTTTGTGGGGCGACGTCAGCCAGGTGGCGCAATGAGCCAACAAGATCAAGAGGGAGTGCTGTCCCGTCTCTGGCGGCGAGTGCAACTGACAATCGGCTGGGGGCGCGTGACCTTTAGCGACGACTCGCGGGGCGCGCAGGTCCTCCAGGTGAAACTCAACGACGCGGAAACCCGCGATGGCACGCCGCGATTGGCTGAGTTCGGGCTGACCTCTCGGCCACCCGAAGGGTCGGATGTGGTCCTAGTTTTCCTCGGCGGTGATCGCTCGAAGGGCATCGTCATTGCCACCGGGCACCAGGCAACGCGTCCTAAAGGACTGCTGGTCGGCGAAACCATGCTGTACGACCAATGGGGAAAGTCGATCCATCTGACGCAGGACGGCGGCATCGTCGTGGAGGCCCAGGGCGCGCCGGTCACGGTAAACAATGCGACCACCGTGACCGTGAATGCCACCGATAGCGTGTTGCTCAATACCCCGCTGCTGAAAGTATCCGGCAGCATCGAGGCGGGCGGTGACATCACCGACGCTGTACGCAGCATGGCGGATGACCGGGCCCTCTATAACCAGCACAACCATGGGAGCGGCCCAGTGCCGACGCCGCAGCAATGACCGATATCGCGACGATCTGGATTGTCGAAGACGGTGCTGGTGACTGGTCCATCGACAGCGGTGCCCTGGCATCAGGGAACGACCTGGCCACGGCGGTGCTGATCAGCTTGTTCACTGATCGCCGCGCCAACGATGAGGATATCCCGCCCGACGGCAGCGATGATCGCCGCGGCTGGTGGGGTGATCTGGACCAGCCGGTTCCGATTGGATCGAGGCTGTGGCTGCTGGATCGGTCCAAGCTGGTGCAGGACGTGGCCAACACGGCACGGAACTACTGCCTTGAAGCGCTGAAATGGATGCTGGATGACCAGGTGGCAGCGTCGATCCAGGTGGCAACGGCCATCGTCTCCCGGAGTCAGCTAGACATCATCGTCACCATCAATCGCCATGACGGAGCGGTAGTCCCGCTGAAATACAGCTGGGCCTGGAGCACTTCGACTCAAGCCGCCTGATGGCGGCGTTTTTCTTTCTGGAGCACCCAATGCCCTATACCCGCCCCACACTCTCCGACCTGCGCGGGCAAGTTGCCGCGGACATCACGGCAGGATTGCCGACGGTTGATGGGCTGCTGCGCTTCTCGAACATGAACGTGCTGGGCACCGCTCTGGCTGGCCTGGCCCATCTCAACTACGGGTATCTTGACTGGATCGCCAAGCAGGCGGTGCCGTACACCGCGACAGGGGAGTTCCTCGAGGCGTGGGCAGCACTGAAAAAGGTCTATCGCAAGCCAGCGTCTTCCGCTGGTGGCCAAGCGACCTTTCAAGGCACGCCGGGGAAGCTGCTCGATGCCGGTACTGAGGTCGTGCGTGGCGACTCAGTGACGTACACGATCAGCGCACCCGCGACGGTCACCGGGGCAGGCACGGTGGTGGTGAGCGTGCTGGCCGATGTTCCGGGCGCCAATGGCAATACGGACGCCGGTAGTCTGATGACGCTGGGGTCTGCCGTGACGGGAGTCGCTTCCAGCGGCGTTGTGACACAGGCAATCACTGGGGGCGCCGATCAGGAGGACGACGAGAGCCTATTCCAGCGCATGCTCGCGGCCTATCAAAACACTCCGGATGGCGGCTCTGCGACTGACTACCCCGAGTGGGCGCGCGCGGTGCCTGGAGTGACGCGGGCCTGGTGTCAGCCTCGTGGCTTTGGTGCCGGCACAGTGGTGGTATTCGTGATGCTCGACGATGCGAACGCGAGCCACGACGGATTCCCTCAGGGAACCGACGGCATCTCTAGCAGTGACAATAGGGCCACCGTTGGCAGCACAGCTACCGGTGATCAACTGATCGTCGCTAATAGCATCTTCGTTGAGCAGCCGGTTACCGCGATGGTCTACGTCTGTGCACCGCTGCCGGCGATCACCAACTTCACGATCACCGGCCTGAACAGCTCGACGCCCACCACCCGGTCCGCCATCGCAGCTGCCATCCGTGAGGTTTTTCTGGAGCACGGGGCACCGCTGAATGACGGCTCGATGGTTCCACTATCGGCGATAGAGTCCGCCATCGCAGCGATCTCAGGGACTGAAGGGTTCGTCATCACCTCGCCGACCGGGAACCTGGTCAATGTCGCCGGCCGCTTGCCGGTCCTGGGCACAGTGAGCTTTATCTGATCATGAGCAAGCCATCATTCACGAGCGCCGACTTCACCTCGGCGCTGCTTGGGCTGCTGCCCCGTGGGCGCGTGTGGCAGCGTGAGCCAGGTTCGGTACAGGTGCAGGCCGTTTCCTGCTTCGCCCCCACGTTCCAGCGCCTGAGTTATTCGGCGATGAGCCTGCTGGCCGGGGCGTTCCCTGCAACGGCAACGGATATGCTGCCGGAGTGGGAGTCAACGCTTGGACTGCCTGACCCCTGTGCTGGGCCGTCTCCAACAATCCAGGCGCGCCGCAATCAGGTGATAGCACGGCTCGCGAACAGTGGTGGACAGTCGATTGCCTTCTTTGTGGCCTTCGCCGCCGGTCTTGGTTACGCCGTCACCATCACCCAGTTCGCACCATTTCGATGTGGGCAGAGCGCGTGCGGTCAACAACTGGGCGATGAAGACTGGTTCTTCACCTGGGCGGTAAATGCATCGACTGACACCGTGATTCATTTCAGAGCCGGCCAGTCTACGGCGGGTGAGCCACTGGGGAGTTGGGGGAACAAGGTGCTCGAGTGCGAGCTCAGTGCATCCGCTCCGGCCCATACGATCCTCCAGTTTCACTATACGCCCGGCGTTGTCTAGTCCGAGCTACATCCTCCCGAGCCCGCCGAGTGCGGGCTTTTTTGCATCAACTCAGCCAGGCGAGATCCTATGTATCAAATCGACATTCCATCGGCTGCAGGGACGCAGCCCGCCAGCACCTCCTCCGGAACTGCCGGCTACTTTACTGACGGCAACCCAGCCACCGGCATTGCCGCGACTATCGTTCCAGCTGAATTCCTGAATGCCATCATGATGGAACTGCTGAACACCATCACCGCGGCCGGTATCACGCCGAGCAAGTCACAGTTCAGCCAACTGACTGCCTCCATCAAGGCCCTGAGTCAGGCAGGCGTCGCGGTGTTCGGCACCGACACCGGCGCCGCGAATGTCTACGTCGTTGCCTATACGCCGGCCATCGGTTCGCTCGTGGACGGCATGGTCCTGAAGTTCAAGGCGAAGACTGCCAATACTGGCGCGAGCACCTTCAACCCCAATGGCACAGGCGCAAAACCCATTGTGGGCCTTGCCCATGCCGCTCTGCAGGGAGGTGAGATTGCTGCCAATGGCGACGTGTGGGTTCAATGGAACAGCTCCATTGCTGGCGGCTCTTGGGTTCTTGTTGCAAGTTCGGGCGGCGCAATGCAGTGCACCCCAGCTACGCGGAGCCAGCATGCCGTGCAGTTCAGTCAACTCCCTGGTGTTGTAGGCACCGCGCGTAACCTGAAGGCATATCTGTCGGCCGCCGCAGCCAGCGGGACGTTCACGGCAGATGAAGTGATCCTTGAAAGCGCACTGGGTGGCTTGGCATACCGCCTTCCGAGCTTCAGCAAGACAATCAACCTTGCGACGACTGGAGCCGGAGGGATGGATACCGGCACCGCGCCGGTGAATGGCTTCGTGGCGATCTACGCTATTTACAACCCGACCACGAGGGCGAGCGCGCTGCTGGGCGTGAACGCAACCAGCATTACTGCGCCCGAGGTGTACGGTGGCGCTAACATGCCTGCCGGGTACACTGCTTCGTCGCTCGTCAGCGTCTGGCCGACCAACGCCAGCAGTCAATTCCTGGCCGCCTCGCAGTCTGGACGGAAAGTCGGTTTCATGTTCAGGAACGTTCTCTCGACGTCAACTGCCGTAGCATCGTTAACCTCTCTTTCCATTGCGGGGGTTGTTCCCCGAAATGCATTGGCGATTGGCGGAATGCTGGGAATTGGTTCTAGCGGAGCCTCTGCCCTCAACTTTTTTATTGCTGCGGACATTGTTGGGTGCGGATATCAAATGTCGTCTATAAATTCGGCCTCCACTGGAGCTAATCCGTTTATTCGGTGTAACTTTAATTTGAGCCTGGCGGCCGCTCAAAAAATGTTCTGGGGGGCGAATGGGGCTCCCAATTCTATTAATATTGATATTTCTTCATATGAGTTTTAGGGGGAGCTATGTTTGTTCAGTTCGAAAGTGAAGAAGAGCGCGAGGTAGTTTCAATCTTCAGCTGCCGCCAAGATGATGAAGCCTATCCGAATCAAGGTGAGGTGGCTGAGCATGATCCAAGAGTTGAAGCGTTCATAAAGTTATCCGGTGAGTTGGCAGGTATTCCAAAGCCATAGTTTTTTTGGTATAAGTGTCGCGATTTTTATCTGGAACGGCATGGATATGAAGCTTAGGCAGTTAACGTCGTTAAGATTTTTTGCTGCCTTTGGTGTTTTTCTATGCCACTTCTTTCAGGGGACAAAAGAAACCTCCAGTTATCTGGTTGATGTTGTGCGAGTGTTTACGCTGGAAGGTGCAGCTTTCGTAGGGTTCTTCTATATCCTCTCTGGGTTCATTATCTCTTATAGTTATAATCCAGATAGTAAGCCGTTCAATAAGTTGGGTTTTCTATATAAGCGTTTTGCCAGAATTTATCCGGTGCATATTTTGCTTCTGGTTGTGTTTGCCACATTGTTTGTTGGCGGGTTCGAGTATGTTGACAAATTTCACTTCCTCCTGAACGCCACGTTGCTTCAAGCTTGGCACCCGGAAATGTCAGTGTTCTGGGGGTTTAATGCTGTGTCGTGGAGCCTCTCCTGTGAGGTCTTTTTCTACCTGGCATTCATGTTCCTAGTGTTTTTCAGTACTCGAGCGATAGTCTGGATGATCGTTTTATATCTAGTTGTCCTGGCTGTTCTGCAACTTGTATATTTAGACGTTACCCAATACTGGGTATTTGACGTAAATCCGGCCGCGCGCTTGATCGACTTTCTCATCGGCATTTTGATTTTTCGGATATACGATGCCAATAGTGCCGCCTGGCTTAATTGGCGAACTGCAAGCTGCTTAGAGGTGGGTAGTGTTATTTTTATTGTGGCATCAATGGTTGCTGCAATTAAGTTGAATATTCCGCAAAACTTGCGTTTTGATCTGTTTTATCTGGCGCCCATGACATTTTGTGTCTTTGTTTTTGCTTATGGGCGCGGAGTGATTTCCAGAATTTTGAGTGGAAAGGTGTTTGTATATCTTGGTGAGGCATCCTTCTGTCTTTATATGGTTCATTTGATGTTCTTGGGTTATGTGACAGGAAGGTACTTCAGTTACGATATCAATGACCCTGCATCGGTTGCTGCGCAGTTAGCGCTGATGGTTGTGCTTGTTCTTGGTATATCCTGCGTACTCCATAGCGCATACGAAAAGCCAGCGAACAGCTTGCTGTTGAAGGCATGGGGGCGATTTCGATCGTCTCCGGCCAAGCTCAGTGCAACGAATAACTGAGTAGTCATCAACTAAATAGCCCGCCAAGCGCGGGCTTTTTTTCGCCTGGAGAAAACATGGCTCGAATCAGCGCATCCGCTGCTGGCGGAAAGAACGTGCTCGCCTTCCTGGATATGCTGGCCTGGTCGGAAGGGACGCGGACCAGCCGCTACACCAAGGACGACGGCTATGACGTGATTGTCGGCGGGCTGGATTCGCCGAACGTTTTCAGCAACTACGCCGGTCATCCGAACATCCTCGTGAAGGTCAACAGCAAAGGCTTGGCGTCCACTGCCGCCGGTCGTTACCAGCTGCTGTTCCGCTGGTGGAAGCCGTACCGCGACCTCCTGCAATTGAAGGACTTCAGCCCTGAAAGTCAGGACCGCGTGGCCATCCAGCAGATACGCGAGCGCGGCGCGCTGGGTGATATCCAGGCTGGCCGGGTACGCGATGCCATCGCGAAGTGCCGGAACTTATGGGCATCGCTTCCTGGTGCCGGCTACCAACAACGCGAGCACCGCCTTGAAGACCTGGTGCAGCAATACCGTGCTGCGGGCGGGGTAGTTGCATGACCTGGCTGCTCACAAACTGGAAGCCGCTGCTGGCCGGCCTGGCGCTGTTTCTGGCTGCTGCCGGCGGCTGGCACGAAGGGAGCGAGCGCACGGATGCCGCCTGGCAGGCCAAGTGGGACCAGCACGAGAAGGCAGACCAGCAGGCCGCCGAGGCCTTCGAAGCCAGAGAGCACGCCGAAGAGCAGCGCCGTCAACTATCCGTCAACAAGGTGATCGAGGATGCAGATAGGAAGATTGACCAGGTGCGCGCTAATTCTAGTGCCGCTGCTGATCAGCGCGTGCGGGACGCAGCCGCCAAGTACGCCGACCGGATTGCTGCAGCTGAAGCCGGCCGCCATTCCTGCACTGCCGCCGCAAGCAAGGCAGCAGCCCAGCGCGCCAGAGTGCTTGCCGACATGCTTGGAGAGGTTGACCGCATGGCGGGTGTCTACGCAGAAGCAGCTGACGAATCCCGAGTGAGAGGGCTGGCCTGCGAAGCGGCTTACGACGGAATCCGCTGATCGATAGCCACTGTGACGCCATGGCGTGACTCTGTACTGTATGCGCATACAGTTATGAGGTCGTCATGAGCAAGCTCACCAGATTCGAACCAATCCTGAAGGACGAGATGCGCGCCCTATGGGTTAAGCATCGCGACCAGGACATCCGCCGGCTACTGCTGGAGGTGGAGCATTCCCGTCGCGTCCTGGCGGAAGTGCACGATCACTTCGAGGCGATCCATGCGCAGTACCGGGAAAAGGTTGGCGGTAGCTCCGTCGCCATTCATCAGTTGAAGACGCTGCTGGCCAACGAGTGGAACATGGGGCGGTACGAGAAGAGGAAGGGGTAGGGCGCCCAGAACGGGCTAGGCGGGGTCAAGTGCTGATTGCATCCGCCCAGTCCTGCATCATGCCGCGCCGCTGCTCAAGGTAGGTGGCGTGGTTGTAGGTCTCGCGGATGAAGCTTGAGTCGGCATGGGCTAACTGCCGCTCAATCCAGTCTCGGTTGTAGCCGCGGTGGTTCATTTCGGTCGAAAACATATGTCGGAACCCGTGTGGCGATTGCCGACCACGATATCCGCATGAGTCCATGGTCATCGTGGCGTAGTTCGTGCCCATGGGTCTGCTCACGTCGCTGCGGTTCGGGAAGACATAGCGGAATCCCTTGGAGAAGGGGAGCATGGATTCCAGCAGTTGGACCGCTTGGCGCGACAGCGGGATGACATGGTCGCGACGCATCTTCATCCGGGCAGCTGGAATGGTCCAGGTAGCGGATGGTAGATCGATCTCAGCCCATTCCGCATATCGAACCTCGCCAGGGCGGCAGGCTGTGTAGATCATCAGCAGCGTCGCCGTGACGTACATATGGCCGGTTTCGCACTCGAGAATAGCTTTCATGATCTTCGGCATCTCAGCGAAGTCGACGAAGGGACGATGTTTGTAGGTATTGATCTTCTCGGTGACGGCGTGCATCTCTGCCGTTGGGTTCGACTCAGTTACGCCGGTCGCAATAGCGTACTTGAATACCTGTCCGATCCACTGGCGCGTCTTCACGGCTGAGGTAATGGCACTTCTTGCCTCGATCTTTCTGATCAGCGCGATGATATCCGCGCGCCGTATAGACGTGATCTGCCGCTGGCCGAAAGCAGGCAACACGTCATTCTCCATCGCGATTCGAATTCCCTTCCTAGTCCCCGCCGCAATAGTCCCCTCCCTGAATCTGAACCATTCCTCATAGACCTTCTTGAAGGTCTGTCCATGGGCCTCGATCTGGCCTTCCTTCGCCTCCTTCCTTGATTCGCGCGGGTCGACCCCGTTCGCAACGTCTTCTCGCGCCTCATCCCGGCGAACTCGTGCCTCCTTCAATCCGATTTCTGGGTAGGTCCCCAATGATATGCGGGCCTGCTTTCCCAGCCAGGTGAAGCGGAAGTGCCAGCTTTTCACGCCATTGGCAGCGATATAGAGGGTTAGCCCGAGAGAGTCAGCAAGCGTGTAAGCCTTTTCCTTCGGCTTGGCCTGCCGCACGGCGGTGTCCGTGAGCGCCATCAGTACATTCACCCAGTCGGTTCAGTTCGATGTACTGGAGGATGTACTAAATAGCGTGGGCTGGGAAGGTCCCGCATGACACTCGCCGACACTGCGTATAAAGCGATATCGCTTGCTCGGCGAGGATTCAGGTTCTCGGCGGTTTTGGGAGGTAAGAGAACGTGGAACCCTTGAACAGTTCCAAGATAGCGTGCTCTGTGACGATCGCCGGTCAGAAGACGGACCGGCCGGAAAATGGGCGCACAGTCTACCACTATCGCGCTGGCCGGGCCGGTGGACCCGGCCAGCGGCTCACTTGATCGCCAGGCGCTTCGCCAGGCGGTTGAGGTTGGCGCGGTCCAGCCCCATCTCGCGTGCCACGGCGGCCCAATTGCCGGCATGCCGTTCCAGGCTCTGGCTGATCAGGCGGCGTTGGAAGGCCTCGGTAGCCGGGCGCAGTTCGCCAGTGGGTTCGGCGTCCTGGGGGCTTTGCTGCGGGTGGCCGGCGGGCTCATCGGCGCTGGGCTGCAAGGCGTTCAAGGTGAGATCGTCGACGCCCAGGCTGAGGATGCGCGAGCGCTGCGAATGGTTCGCCAGGGCCCTGAGTGAGGCGCGGCCGATCAGGTGCTCCAGCTCGCGCACATTGCCTGGCCAGGAGTAACTCGCCAGCGCTGCCTGGGCCTCGCGGGTCAGGCGCAGGCTGCGCAGGCCCAGGCGTGGGCGGTTCTGCTCGAGGAAGTAGCCGGCCAGCAGCAACACGTCGTTGCCGCGCTCGCGCAGCGGCGGCACGCGCAGCGGGTAGACGCTCAGGCGATGGTAGAGGTCGGCGCGGAAGCGCCCGGCGCGGACTTCCTCGGCCAGATCGCGGTTGGTGGCGGCGATCAGGCGCACATCCACATGGTGTTCGCGGTCCGAGCCCAGGCGCTGCAACTGGCCGCTCTGCAGCACGCGCAGCAGCTTGGCCTGGATCGCCAGGGGCAACTCGCCCACTTCGTCGAGGAACAGGGTGCCGCCATCGGCCAGTTCGAACTTGCCGCTTCGCGCGCCCACGGCGCCGGAAAAGGCGCCGCGCACGTGGCCGAACAGCTCGCTTTCCACCAGGGATTCGGGCAGTGCTGCGCAGTTCAGGCTGATCAGCGGTTTACCGCGGCGCAACGAGTTGGCGTGGATCGATTGGGCCACCAGTTCCTTGCCGACGCCGGTCTCGCCAGTGATCAGTACGCTCAGGTCGCTGCCGGCCACCACCTGGATTTCACCCATCAGCGCCTGGTGCGCCTTGCTCTGGCCGATCAGCTCCCTGGGCTGGTCGCCGGAAGCGCGCTGGTAGGCATCGGCGCGCTGCTGCTCGTGCTCGGCGAGCAGCCGCAGATCGAGCATGCGCTGGCCGGCCTTGACCGTGGCGGCGGCCAGGCTGGCGAAGGCTTCGAGATTGTCCAGATCGCTGGCGGAGAATCGCTCCGGGTCCAGCGCATCGAGGGTCAGCAGTCCCCAGGGCTGCTCGTCCACCAGCAGCGGGCAACCCAGGCAGTCGTGGACTTCCAGGTGGCCGTGGAGGCCTTCCACCAGGCCGTCGTAGGGATCGGGGAGGCCGCAGTCGGCGGCGAAATGCGTCGGCCCCGGATGCTCGATCAGGGCCCGCAGGCGCGGGTGTTCGCTGATCTTGAAGCGGCGGCCGAGGGTATCCCGGCTCAGGCCGTCGACGGCCAGTGGCACCAGTTGATCGCCTTCCAGGCGCAGCAGCGCCGTGGCATCGCAGGGCAGCAGGCCGCGCAGGGCTTCCAGCAAGCGCCGGTAGCGCTCGTCATCGGGCAGCTCGCGGGACAGGTCAGCGACCAGCGGGAGGAGGGTGGCCAGCAACGGATTGCGAGTCATATTGACCTCGTTGTAGTCGTTTTGACTAATTAAAATTGAGGTCATTATGACTCATATTTCTTCAGGGTGCCCGAAAATACGGGGCTGCAGCATTGGCACGCTTCCTGAAATACCTCCTCCAGCAAGCACAGGCAGCTCCCACTCACTGCCTGGCCAACCCGAGGAGATGTCCATGCTGTCCAACGAACACCGTACCCTGGTCAAGGCCACCGTCCCGCTGCTGGAGACCGGCGGCGAGACCCTGACCCAGCACTTCTACCAGATGATGCTCAGCGAGTACCCGGAAGTTCGTCCGCTGTTCAACCAGGCGCACCAGGCCTCCGGCGACCAGCCCCGCGCGCTGGCCAACGGCGTGCTGATGTACGCCCGCCATATCGATGAGCTGGAGCAGCTCGGCCCGCTGGTGGCGAAGATCGTCAACAAGCACGTTGCCCTGCAGATCCAGCCGGAGCATTACCCCATCGTCGGCAGCTGCCTGCTGCGGGCGATCCGTGAAGTGCTGGGCGAGGAGATCGCCACCGACGCGGTGATCGACGCCTGGGCCGCCGCCTACGGCCAACTGGCCGAGATCCTGATCGGCGCGGAGGAGTCGGTCTACCAGCAGAACGAGCAGCAGCAGGGTGGCTGGCGCGGCGCGCGGCGCTTCCGTATCGCCCGCAAGGAAGCCGAGAGCGAGGAGATCACCTCCTTCTACTTCCAGCCGCTGGACGGCGAGCCGCTGCTGGACTTCCAGCCCGGCCAGTACATCGGCCTGTCCCTGGACCTCGCGGGTGAAGAAGTGCGCCGCACCTATTCGCTGTCCGACGCGCCCAATGGCCGCGAGTACCGCATCAGCGTCAAGCGCGAGCCCGAAGGCAAGGTATCGAACTACCTGCACGACCGCCTGAGCGTGGGCGACGAGCTGGACCTGTTCCCGCCGGCCGGCGATTTCGTCCTGCGCGCTGGCGACAAGCCCCTGGCGCTGATCACCGCGGGCGTGGGCATCACCCCGGCGCTGGCGATGCTCAAGCCGGCGCTGGAGTCCGGTCGCGAAGTGCACTTCATCCACTGCGCCCGCCACGGCGGCGTGCATGCGTTCCGCGAATGGGTCGAGGCGCAGTCCGACGCGCATCCGCAGCTCAAGCACTACTTCTGCTACAGCGAGCCGCGCGAGCAGGACGCGTCCCATGTCGAAGGCTTCCTCAGCCGTGAGCTGCTGGCCGACTGGCTGCCGGAAGACCGCGACCTGGATGCCTACTTCCTCGGGCCCAAGCCGTTCATGGCCCAGGTGAAGCGCCACCTGCGCGACATCGGCGTGCCCGAGCAGCAGTCCCACTACGAGTTCTTCGGCCCGGCCAGCGCGCTGGAGGCCTGAACCTGAGCGCCGGCCCGAGGGCGGGCCGGCGCAACCGAGGAGGTGTGTGATGGAAAGTCTTTTTGCCTGCCCGCAACGCAACCTGTCGATGTCCTGGTCGTTGCTCAGCGGCGGTCTGGTGCTTCTGCTGCTGGGCATCGCCGGCGCCTATGTCGTCGACGGCCAGTTGAACCTGCAAAGCATTGTCGCAGCGCATGCCTTCACCATCCTCGGCCCGACATTATTGAAGCTGGGTTACGTGCTGCGGCTGATCGCCCAGCACCAGATGCGCAAGGACGGCTGGGAGGCTTGCTGTGTTACTGGTTGATCGAAAGGCTCTGCTGACCATCCCGCCGCTGTGGCGCCTGGGCTTCCGCCCGTTCTTCCTCGGCGGCGCAGTGTTTGCGCTGATCGGCATCGCGGCCTGGGCGGCGGTCCTTGCCGGCGTGCTGCCGGCCTGGCAACCCCTGGGCGGCTTGCTGGCCTGGCACCGGCATGAAATGCTCTTCGGCTTTGCCACGGCGATCATCGCCGGCTTCCTGCTGACCGCGGTACAGACCTGGACCGGCCGCCCCGGCGTCAGCGGCAGACCCTTGATGCTGCTGGCGCTGGTCTGGCTGGCGGCGCGACTGGGCTGGCTGGTGGGTGCTCCGCTCTGGCTGGTCACTGCGCTGGAACTGGCGTTCCTGCCGGCGCTGGCCTTCTTCATCGGCCGCAGCCTGTGGCAGGTGCGGCAGAAGCGTAACTACCCGATCATCGCGGTGCTGAGCCTGCTGACGCTCGCCGACGCACTGGTGATGGCCGGCCTCTGGACCGGCAACGACAGCTGGCAGCGGGGCGGCGCATTGGGCGCTCTCTGGCTGGTGGCGGCGCTGATGGGCCTGATCGGCGGCCGGGTGATTCCCTTCTTCACCCAGCGCGGTCTGGGGCGCAGCGCCCAGGTGCCGGCGTGGAACTGGCTGGATAATTCGCTGCTGGGCGGCACGATGCTGGTGGCGGTGTTGACGGCTATCGGCATCGGCCTGACCCCGCATCCGCTGGTGGGCCTGATGTTCGCCGCACTGGCCGTGGGGCATCTGATCCGCCTGTGGCGCTGGTATGACAAGGACTACTGGGGCGTGCCGCTGCTCTGGTCGCTGCACCTGGCCTACCTGTGGATGCTGCTGGCGCCGGCAGGCATGGCGCTGTGGCACTTCTCTCCGACCTTCAACCCGAGCCTGGCGATCCATGCGCTTACCGTGGGCGGCGTCGGCGGGCTTATCCTGGCGATGGTTGCGCGGGTCAGCCTCGGCCACACCGGCCGTCCGCTGCAGCCGCCGAAGGTGATGGCCTGGGCCTTTGCGCTGCTCAACCTGGGCGTCGTCGCGCGGGTGCTGCTGGTGATCTGGTGGCCGCTGGAAGGCCTGAGCATCGCGGCGGTTTGCTGGGTGGCGGCTTTCCTGCTGTTCACCTGGCACTACGGGCCGATGTTCTGGAAGCCGCGGGTGGATGGGCAGCCGGGCTGATCGGCGGTTCGCGAGCAAGCTCGCTCCTGCAGGAGGCCTGCGGGTGCTCTTGTAGGAGCGAGCTTGCTCGCGAACGGCACGGCACCGAGTTGATCGCGAAGCCTAGTGCAGGATCGTAGGGCGCATAACGCGCCAGCGTTGTCCGCCATCAGCCATCCGCCATGAGGCAATCGGCGGATAACCCGTTCCGGGTTATGCGCCCTACGGCCTTGATCGGCAGTTCCCCATGAAACGGTTCGTGGGCAAGGTCTGCTTGTACACGTTCCGGCCAGCTTAGGAGCGGACTCTGTCCGCGATGACTTCCCCACCGCTGAGCGGCCGCGGGTCGATCGCGGACGAAGTCCGCTCCTACGCACGTGCGCAATAGCCTTATCGGGCCTGACGCAGCCGCTTGAGCTCGTCGTTCAGCCAGGCCCCGGCATCCTGCTTGCCGGCCGGGCAGTTCACCTCGTAGCGCCTGCCGCTCATGCTGCTCTTGGATGCCGCGCGCTCGATGAAGTCCTCGGCACTGCTGACAAGGTCTTTCTTCTCCAGATAGTCGAGCTTCTTCTGCAGATGCGCGCGAGCCTCGCTGGCGGGGTATTCGCTGCCGTTGCGGATGAACACGCAATCGCTCTGGCCGATGAAGGTGAGCAATTGCCCGACCTCCTGCTGCGCCTTCGCGTCCAGCGCAGCTTGCGTGTCGACGGCGCACAGCAGGAGGCTGGCCAGCAGCGGAAGGGTCTGGAGTTTGCGGAGTAGAGACATGGCGGTTCCCTGCCTGAAGGACGAAACCGCCGATTATGTCAGCGGCTGCAGGCGTTCGCCCAGCTTGCCGCTGTCCACCAATTCAAGGAACTCGTCGCCCAGGCGCCGGCTCTCGTCCATCGCCTTGCGCCAATAACGCTCGCGACCCGCGTCATCGCCGAGGTAGCGGTGGAAGTCCTTCCGGTCCGGCAGCTTGTTGTGCGGCAGCCCCGCCAGGTACTCCCTCGACGGTGCCAGCAGCAGGACGTCCTGCAGGCGGCCGGCGTCGCCGCGGCGCCAGGGCAGGCCCTTGTCGAACCAGCCGGGGATGACCTTGTCGGTGAAGTGCGGGTAGAGCACCACGCCTTCGGGCAGGTAGGGCAGGTCCAGGTGGTAGTCCAGCAGGCCGCCGTCGCGGTAGGTGCCGGGTCCGGCACCGGGAATGTCGCGCACGCCTTCCATGACCATGGGGATGGAGCCGGAGGCGAGCAGGGCGTGGCGCAGGTTGGCCAGGCCCAGGTGCAGGTAGCGCGAGGGGAAGTCCGACAGCGCCTCCAGCGGTGGTGCGCGGCGGGCGTCGTGGATGATCAGCCGCTCGAAGTGGCGGTGCAGGTGACGGCGGCCGACCAGGTTGTCGCGGATCACTGCGCCCAGGCCCAGGCCGAGGTTGGCCTTGCCGTCCTGCGCCAGCCGGCCGTGGCTCTTCACCACCACCACGTTGAGGCGGTACCAGGGGTTGTCCAGCACGTTGGCGTCGTGGCCGCCGAGCAGGTCGTCGAGCATCTTCGCGCAGCTTTTCGACACCTCGCCGATGCTGGCGTTGCGGGCAAAGCGCTGCTGGGTGTAGAGCTCGCCCAGGCGGCGGATGCCTGCGGCCGGGTCGGGCAGGCAGGCGCTGGCGAAGCGCCAGGAGCCGATGGAAGCGCCGATCAGCGAGCGCTCGCGGGGCGCGCGCGGCAGCCATTCACCAAACAGCGCAAGGTCCAGGCCCTGGATGCCCAGGGCTTTCGGGCCGCCGGCAGCACCGGGGATGATTCCTACATCGGCGGGGGACAGGCCCTGCTCGCGGATGCGTTGGAGCGCGCGGGCGCCGGCCTTGAGGGTGAGGGCAGGGGTCTTGATCTGGATGGCGGTCATGCGGGCCTCGCTGTGGCAGGCCGCGATTATAGAGCCTGTACGGAAGGATCAAGGATACTTCACGGGGTGAATGTGTCTTGCCGATTCAGCTTGGGTTAAGTCCTTCGCCGTAGCCTGTCAGCAGTGAAATTCCTACGGAGGTACTCCATGAAATGGCTGCTGACCCTGACCGCGCTGTCCGCCTTGCTGCTGGGCACCGGCGTCGCCACGGCCCACGACATCGGTCCGGACGAGGCCCTGCGCCTGCGCGATGCCGGCACCATCCGCAATTTCGAGGAGCTCAACCGCACCGCGCTGGCCAAGCATGCGGGCGGTTCGGTGTACGATAGCGAGCTTGAGCTGGAGCACGGCCGCTACCTGTACAAGGTCGACCTGAAGGACGCCCAGGGCGTCAAATGGGACGTCGAACTGGACGCGGTTACCGGCGAAGTCCTCACCGATCACCAGGACGACTGATGAAGACCGATCTGTCCCGCGCGCGATTATTCGGCCTGGCGTTGCTCGCCATGGTCGGCGCCGCGCAGGCCCATGACCTGAGCCAGGACGAAGCCCTGCGCCTGAGCCGCGAAGGGGTGATCCGCCCGTTCGAGGAAATCCTTCCCGCCGCGATGAACCGCTATCCCGGCTCGCGCTTGCTCGAAGCCGAGCTGGAAAAGGAGCACGGCAACTACATTTACGAAGTGGAGTTGCTCACCGTCGACGGCGTGGTGCGCGAACTGGAACTGGATGCCCGTGATGGCCGCATCCTCAAGGATAAGGAAGACGACTGATGCGCCTGTTGCTGGTGGAAGACCATGTGCCCCTGGCCGACGAACTGCTGGCGACCCTGACGCGCCAGGGCTATGCCGTTGACTGGCTGGCCGACGGCCGCGACGCCGCCGTGCAGGGCGCCAGCGAGCCTTACGATCTGGTGATCCTCGACCTCGGCCTGCCGGGCCGTCCCGGTCTGGAAGTGCTGCAGGAGTGGCGCGGCATGGGCCTGGCCATTCCGGTGCTGATCCTCACCGCGCGCGGTTCCTGGGCCGAGCGCATTGACGGCCTGAAGGCCGGTGCCGATGACTACCTGACCAAGCCCTTCCATCCCGAAGAGCTGCTGCTGCGTATCCAGGCGCTGCTGCGTCGTGCCCGCGGGCTGGCCAACCAGAGCCAGCTGGAAGTGGCCGGGCTGAGCCTGGACGAGTCGCGGCAGTGTGTGCAGCAGGGCGGCAAGGAGGTCGACCTGACTTCCGCCGAGTTCCGCCTGCTGCGTTATTTCATGCTGCACCCCGGCCAGCTGCTGTCGAAGTCGCACCTCGCCGAGCACCTCTACGATGGCGAGACCGAGCGCGACTCCAACGTCATCGAGGTGCACATCAACCACCTGCGGCGCAAGCTGGGCCGCGAGATCATCGAGACCCGCCGCGGCCAGGGCTATCGCTTCACCGGCAACGGGGCCGCCAATTGATGTCGATCCAGCGCCGCCTCGGCCTCGGGCTGGGCGTGGTGCTGGTGGTGCTTGGCCTGGCGCTGGTCCAGGCCGGGCTCTGGCTGTTCGACCAGGGCCTGCGCCGCTACCTGGTGAACGGCCTGCAGGACGAAGCGGAAAGCCTGCTGGTGGCCATCACGCGTGGGCCGGCCGGGTTGCAGCTGGACGGCCAACGGGTCGACGCGGCCTACGAACGGCTGTTTTCCGGGCGCTATTTCGTCATCCGCTTCGACGAGCAGAACTGGCGCTCCCGTTCGCTGTGGGACAGCGAGATCAACCTGCCCAGCGACAAGGGCCTGGCCAAGGCGCTGGAAAAGGGCCCCGAAGGCCAGCGCCTGCTGGTCTACCGGGGTGACTACAAGCGTTACGGGCGCAAGCTGAGCATCGTCGTGGCGCAGGACTACACGCCCGTGCTGAGGAGCTTCAACCGCCTGCGCAATATCGGCCTGGGCGCCGGCGCGCTGGCGTTGCTGCTGATCCTGCTGTTCCAGGGTTTTGCCGTACGCCGTGCCCTGCGCCCCCTGGAGCGCGCACGTCAGCAGATCGCCCAGTTGCAGGAAGGTCGCCGCACGCAGCTCGACAGCCAGGTGCCGCGGGAGCTGGAGCCGCTGGTGGAGCAGGTCAACCACCTGTTGCAGCACACCGAGGAAACCCTGCTGCGTTCGCGCAACGCGCTGGGCAATCTCGGCCATGCCCTGAAGACACCGCTGGCGGTACTGATCAGCCTGGCCGACCGCGAGGAGCTGCGCGAACACCCCGAATTGCGCAGGGTGCTGCAGGAGCAGCTGGAGCAGATCGAACAGCGCCTGGCCCGCGAACTGGGGCGCGCCCGGTTGGTGGGCGAAGCCCTGCCCGGCGCGCACTTCGACTGCGATGCCGAGCTGCCGAGCCTGTGCGAGATGCTCAAGCTGATCCACGGCGATCACCTTTCTATCGATTGGCAGGGCCCGGCCGGCACGCGCCTGCCGTTCGATCGCGAAGACCTGCTGGAGATGCTTGGCAACCTGCTGGACAACGCCTGCAAATGGGCCGATGCCCAGGTGTGGCTGACCGTGGAAAAGAACACCGAGAGCTATCGGCTCAGCGTGGAAGACGACGGCCCCGGCATTGCCGAAGATCAGCGCGACAGCGTGCTGGAGCGTGGCACCCGGCTGGATGAACAGGTAGCCGGGCATGGCCTGGGCCTGGGCATCGCACGGGATATCGCCGCGGCCTGCGGCGGCAGCCTGAAGCTGGCCGGCAGCGAGCTGGGTGGGCTGCGCGTGGTGGTGGAGTTGCCGCGGCGCGTGGCGTGATCGGATTTATTGGGGGTGGATTTCGCCCTGGATTGGCAGGGTGCCGTGCGGTTCGCGAGCAAGAACTGGGCGTCCCCTCGGTCCTACCTCAGCCGGTAGGCTCGGTGCGGACCTTGTAGGAGCGAGCTTGCTCGCGAACCGGCCCTGGCGCCGGCCTTGCCGGTGGATCGCGGACGGAGTCCGCTCCTACGGGAGCAGCGGCGCGCGGGCGGCCCTCACCCTAACCCTCTCCCGGAGGGAGAGGGGACCGTTCGGAGTGCGATGACGTATCGGAGTTAGCTGGATGACGATGGAGCAGATGGAGCGACGAGCTCACTGCCTGCGCCGGACTGCCCCCTCTCCCTCCGGGAGAGGGCTGGGGTGAGGGGAGGCCCGAGCTCCGGGGGACGGCGAATCGAACGATGGGTATCGCTTCGCTCCACACCATCCTACGGTTCGAACGCCCTTGGGAAATCGGCGCTCGCGAATGAATCGCCCTTAAACGCGGAACTGATCCATCAACCCTTGCTGATGATTGGCCAGCTTGTTCAGCGACTGGCTGACCTGCGCCGATTCCTGCGCCTGACTCGACAGCGACTCGGTCACGTCGCGGATGCCCGCCACGTTGCGGTTGATCTCCTCGGCCACCGCGCTCTGTTCCTCGGCGGCGCTGGCGATCTGCAGGTTCATGTCGGTGATCACGCCCACCGCATCGCCAATGCGCTTCAGCGCGGCTACCGCCTGTTCCACCTGGCTCACACTGTCCTGCGCCTGGCGGTGGCTGTTGCTCATGGCGCCCACCACATCGCGGGTGCCGTTCTGCAGACCTTCGATGACCTGGCGGATTTCCTCCACCGAATCCTGTGTGCGCTTGGCAAGGTTGCGCACCTCGTCGGCGACCACCGCGAAGCCGCGCCCGGCCTCACCAGCGCGGGCCGCCTCGATGGCGGCGTTGAGTGCCAGCAGGTTGGTCTGCTCGGCGATGCCGCGGATCACTTCCAGCACCGAACCGATCTGCTCGCTGCTGGCGGCCAGGCCTTCCACCTGGCTCATGGCACTGCTCATGTCGCTGGCCAGTTCGTCGATCAGGCGGGTGGTGTTGTCGATCACGCTCAAGCCATCGCGGGTCGCACCGTCGGCGCCGCGGGCGGCATCGGCGGCCATGGCGGCGCTGTTGGCGACGTCGTGGGCGGTGGCACTCATCTCCTGGGACGCAGTGGCGACCTGGTCGACTTCGCGGAACTGCTGCTGCATGCCGGCGCTGGTCTGGCTCGCGATTTCCGAGGATTGGTCGGCGGTGGCGCGGGCGTCGTGCACTGAGGATTTCACGTCGCGAATGATCGGTTGCAGCTTGTCGAGGAAGCGGTTGAACCAGCCAGCCAGCTCGCCCAACTCGTCCTTGCCGGCGTAGTCCAGGCGCCTGGTCAGGTCGCCCTCGCCGCTGGCGATGTTGCGCAGCATGGCGGCGACGCCGAGGATCGGCCGGGTTACGCCACGCGCAGTGAGCCACATGGCGAACAGACCGATCAGCGCGGCAACCAGGCCGAAGCCCAGCTGCGAAACGGTGCCTTGCACGCGCTGTTCGTCCAGCTCGCTCTGCAGTTCGATGGCCGGGCCGAGCAGGACCTTCTGCGGCACTTCCAGCAGCACGCCCCAGGGCTTGGAGCCGGGGATCGGTTGCAGCGGCTCGACCACGCGCAACTGGTCGTCCTGGCGGAACACCTGCTCATGGTTGGCGGCAATCGCCTGCAACAGGTCTGCGCCCTGGTTCGGGTAGACCTCCTTGAGGTTCTTGCTCAGCTTGGAGGCATCGGCGCTGTGCCCGGCGAGCAGGCCGGCGGCGCTGACGATGCTGACTCGACCCTGGCCGTCGTAGAGTTCCTGACTGCCCTGGACACTGATCTCCTGCAGCTTCTCCATGCTGATGTCCAGGCCCATGACACCGATGACCTTGCCGTCCAGTTGCAGCGGGAAGGCGATACTGGTCATCAGCATGCGCTTGTTGCCGACATCGTCGAAATACGGGTCCAGCACGCAGGGCTGGCCGGTGGTCTTGGGGCAGGTGAACCAGGCGTTGTAGGCGCTGCCGCTGGGGCCGGGGCTGGTGTCGTTGAGCAGCGATTCGGCCATGGCTTCGGACTCCAGGTGGCCCGGCGTGG
The DNA here is from genome assembly GCF_014204515.1 of Pseudomonas nitroreducens. Lineage (GTDB taxonomy): Bacteria > Pseudomonadota > Gammaproteobacteria > Pseudomonadales > Pseudomonadaceae > Pseudomonas > Pseudomonas nitritireducens_A. The sequence goes on from NZ_JACHLI010000006.1 coordinate 284,664, forward strand.
CCTGCGACCAGTAGATCGAGAAGCGCCCGGCATCGTTGCTGCCCAGCTCGCCCTGGCCGGCGAAGAGCTTGTCCTTGCCGTCCAGCGCGTCGGGTTCGAAGGCGACGTAGAGACCGAGCAGCTCCGGGTTGCCTTCCAGCGCGGTCTTCACCTGGCGGGTGAGGTCTTCGCGCAGGTCGTAGGCATCGAGGAAACGCTTCTGCGCCTGGTCGCGCAGGAACAGCACCTGCCGCGAGAAGCCCTTGCCGTACTGGTAGGCGTCCATGATGTAGCGCTGGATGCGCATGGCCTGGACTTCACCGCGCGATTGCAGGCGCGCCTTGGCGGCCTCGTCGAGCATTTCGGTGCTCGATTGCTTGACCAGCGCGGTGCTGGTTTGCGTGCGGTAGACGGACAGGCCGGAGAGCAGCGAGACGACGCCGAGCAGACACAGCCCGGCGAGCAACGTGATCTTCCACTGGATGGAGAGACGGCGCAGCAGCATGGAGGGGAATCCTTGTTTGAACTAAGCCCTGGGATGCCCGGTTTATCGGCCTTTCCCGCATCTTCTTGACCCGCAACAGGGCGAAACGCCAGAAAACAGGCGATTCTGACGTGCCTGGCCGACGGGCGGCAGAAAGCGAGGCAAAAAGCCTGCTCGTCCTGGTGAAAGTCTCGTTGGCGACCTCGGAAACGTCTTGATTCGACACGGCTTTTGACACCCCGCCGGGTGTTTGGCAGAGTGCGCGCCTTTTGCCCGCGCCCGGCGCGGAGCCTCTTATTAGGAGTGACAGGAATGAATGCGGTGCTGATCGCCATTGGCCTGATGCTGGTGCTGAGCCTGTGTCGCGTGCACGTGGTGATCGCACTGATCGCCGGCGCCGTTGCGGGTGGCCTGCTCGGTGGGCTGGGCATCGACGGCACGCTCAAGGCATTCAACGAAGGGCTGGGCGCCGGTGCGACGGTGGCGCTGTCCTACGCCATGCTGGGAGCCTTCGCCGTGGCCATTGCGCGCTCCGGAATGGCGCACGCCCTGGCCGACCGTGCCCTGGCCATGCTCGGTCGGCATGAGGGGAACGGCTCAAGCGCCTTCAAGTGGCTGATGGTCGGCCTGCTGCTGGTGGTGGCGATCTCCTCGCAGAACATCCTGCCGATCCACATCGCCTTCATTCCGCTGCTGGTGCCGCCGCTGCTCTATGTGCTGACCCGCCTGCAGATCGACCGCCGGCTGATCGCCTGCGTCATCACCTTCGGCCTGATCACCCCGTACATGTTCCTGCCGGTGGGCTTCGGCAACATCTTCCTCAACCAGATCCTGCTGGCCAACGTCGCCCGCGCAGGCGTTGACGTGCAGGGCCTCAACGTCACCCACGCCATGGCGATCCCGGCGCTGGGCATGCTCAGCGGCCTGCTGATCGCGGTGTTCTTCAGCTACCGGCGCAAGCGCGACTACGACCTGGAACGCATTGAGCAGGCCGAGCGGGTCGACACGCCCTACAGCAGGATGAGCCTGCTGGTCGCCGGCGTCGCGGTGGCGGCGGCCTTTGCCGTGCAGTTGCTGCTGGACTCGATGATCCTCGGCGCGCTGGTGGGCTTCCTGGTGTTCTCGCTGTCCGGCGTGGTGCGCTGGAAGGAAGCGGACGACCTGTTCACCGAAGGCATGAAGATGATGGCGATGATCGGCTTCATCATGATCGCCGCCCAGGGTTTCGCCGCGGTGATGACCGCCACCGGGCAGGTCGCCAGCCTGGTGGACAGCGCCGCCGGCTGGATCGGCAGCAGCAAGGCGCTGGGCGCCTTCATGATGCTGCTGGTGGGCCTGCTGGTGACCATGGGCATCGGCTCGTCCTTCTCCACGGTGCCGATCATCGCGGCGATCTTCGTGCCGCTGGCAGTGCACCTGGGCTTCAGTCCGCTCGCCATCGTCAGCATCGTGGGAACTGCGGGAGCCTTGGGCGATGCGGGTTCGCCGGCTTCGGACTCCACCCTCGGCCCGACCTCCGGCCTGAACGTCGACGGCCAGCACAACCACATCTGGGACACCGTGGTGCCGACCTTCCTGCACTACAACCTGCCGCTGCTGGCGTTCGGCTGGGTGGCCGCGATGGTGCTCTGAGGCCCTGTTGCGCAAAAGGCGCGCAGCGAAAGTTGCACTAGAAGGCGCAACTGCTGACTAATGAGCAGGTTAATCCCTCCATGGACCCGCTCATGTTCGAATCGAAACTGGAATACCGGACGTTCCTCGCCCTGCTGCTGGTGGTGACACTGGCCTTCGGCTGGATCCTGCTGCCGTTCTACGGGGCAGTTTTCTGGGGCACCATCCTGGCGATCATCTTCGCCCCCTTGCAACGTCGCCTGCGGGTGCGCCTGAATGGCCGCAACAACCTGGCGGCGCTGCTTTCCCTGGCGGTCTGCTTCCTCATCGTGATCCTGCCGGTGACCTTCATCGCCGGGGCGCTGGTGCAGGAGGGGGCCGTCGTCTACCAGCGGCTGAAGTCCGGCGAGCTGAACTTCATCACCTATTACCAGCAGGCAGTCGCCGCGTTGCCGGGCTGGGCGCACCAGATGCTGGAACGCTTTGACCTCGCCGATCTGTCCAGCCTGCAGGAAAAGCTCTCGGCAGGGGCGATGCAGGCCAGCCAACTGGTGGCCACCAAGGCCTTCAGCATCGGCCAGAACACCTTCGAGTTCGTCATCAGCTTCGGCATCATGCTCTACCTGCTGTTCTTCCTGCTGCGCGACGGCCCGGCCCTGGGCCGGCGCATCAAGCAGGCGGTGCCGCTGAGCGTCGAGCACAAGCAGCACCTGTTCACCAAGTTCACCACGGTGATCCGCGCCACGGTGAAGGGCAACATCGCCGTCGCCGCGACTCAGGGCGCGCTCGGTGGGCTGATCTTCTGGTTCCTCGGCATCCAGGGCTCGCTGCTCTGGGGCACGCTGATGGCCTTCCTGTCGCTACTGCCGGCCATCGGTGCGGGGCTGATCTGGGTGCCGGTAGCCGCCTACTTCCTGCTCACCGGCGCCATCTGGCAGGGCGTGACGCTGACGCTGTTCTGCGTGGTGGTGATCGGCCTGGTGGACAACATCCTGCGTCCGCTGCTGGTGGGCAAGGACACCAAGATGCCCGACTACGTGGTGCTGATCTCCACCCTCGGCGGCATGTCGCTGTTCGGCCTCAACGGCTTCGTCATCGGCCCGCTGATCGCCGCGCTGTTCATGGCCTCGTGGGACCTGTTCACCGGCCGTGAAGGCGAAGCGCCCAAGCCGGCGGAGTAGGGAGGACTCTTGTAGCTTTTGTAGGATGGCGTGGAGCGCAGCGATACCCATGCTGATGGTGCCGGGCCGTGATGGGTATCGCTTCGCTCCACGCCATCCTACGAGAGCAGAGTAGGGCGAATAACCTGGAACAGGTTATCCGCCGTTGGCAATGTGGCGGATAACGCTGGCGCGTTATGCGCCCTACGCAAGCTGAATCCTGACCCAATAAAAAACCCCGCCGAAGCGGGGTTTTTTATTGCCTGTCGACCTTAGCCAGCGATGGCTACCAGGCCGCTGTGCTGGAGGATGTCCAGCAGCGGTTGCGGGTAGACGCCGAGGAAGAAGGCGAGCAGGGCGATGGCTACCAGCATGATGCCGCCGGCGCGCTGGGCCCAGTCCAGGGGCGCGTCGTGGCGTTTCATGTTCGGCTCGACCAGGTACATGGTGACCATGACACGCAGGTAGTAGAACAGGCCGATGGCGCTGCCCAATACCAGCGAGCCGACCAGCCACCAGTGTTGCGACTCGACGCCGGTGGCGACGATGTAGAACTTGCCGATGAAGCCGGCGGTCAGCGGGATGCCGGCCAGGGACAGCATCATCACGGTCATCACCGCGGTCAGCACCGGACGGCGCCAGAACAGGCCGCGGTACTCGAACAGCGCGTCGGCGTCGCGGCCGCTGTACGGAGTGGACATCAGGGTGACCACGCCGAAGGCGCCCAGGGTGGTGACCACGTAGGTGGTCAGGTACACGCCGACTGCTTCCACGGCCAGGCCCTTGCTCGCCACCAGGGCGATCAGCAGGTAGCCGAAGTGGGCGATGGACGAGTAGCCCAGCAGGCGCTTGATGTTGCTCTGGGTCAGTGCCAGCAGGTTGCCGATCAGGATCGAGGCGATGGCGATGACCGCGATGGCGTCATGCAGCAGGCCGTTGTTCAGGGCCGCCGGAGCGATCTGGAACAGGCGCAGCAGCACGGCGAACACGGCGACCTTGGCAGTGGTGGCCAGGAAGGTGGCGACCGGTGCCGGGGCGCCTTCGTAGACGTCCGGGGTCCACAGGTGGAACGGCGCCAGGGACAGCTTGAAGCCCAGGCCAACGACCATCATGCCGACGCCGATGGACAGCAGCGGACCATGGCTGGTGCCTTCGGCCAGGGAAGCGCCGATAGCCGAGAAGCCCAGGCTGCCGGATTCGGCGTAGAGCAGGGCCATGCCGAACAGCAGGAACGCGGAGCCGGCGGCGGACAGTACGGTGTACTTGATGCCCGCTTCCAGGGTGCGCTTGTTGAAGAAGGCGTAGGCGACCATGCCGTAGACCGGCACCGACAGCAGTTCCAGGCCGATGAACAGGCCGGCCAGGTTCTGCGCACTGACCAGCACCAGGCCGCCCGCGGTGGACAGCAGCAGGAGCAAGTAGAGTTCCTCGCGGTTGCCCGGGAAGCTTTCCATGTAGGCGTGGGCGAGGGTGGTGCAGGCCAGGGCGCCGATCAGGATCAGGGCCATGTAGAAGCAGGCGAAGTTGTCGACCACCAGCAGCGGGGTGACTTCGATCGGGGTGACTTTCAGCACCGGGAAGATCGACAGCAGGGCCAGGTTCAGACCGATCACCGAGAGGGTGGCGGCCATCGAGTGGTTACGCTTCCAGGCTACCGCGAGCATCACCACCACCAGGGTGGCGCTGGTGATGAGCAGTGGCAGGAGCGCGATGAAGTGTTGAATCGTGAAGGTCATTTCGCGCTTACCGTGCTGCCAGAGTGGAGAGGGCGGCACCCAGCCATTGCTGGACGCCGTGCATGGTTGCCGCGGAGGTGTCGAGGACCGGCTGCGGGTAGACGCCGAGCACGATCAGCAGCACCGCCAGGCCGAGCACCATGGAGAGCTCGCGGAAGTTCAGGCCGGCGATGGCGGTGTCGGACTTGGCCGGGCCGAAGTAGGCGCGGTGGATCATGATCAGCGAGTAGACCGAGCCGAACACCAGGCCGAAGGTGGCGATCACGGTGATCACCGGCACGACCTTGAAGCTGCCCAGCAGGATCAGGAATTCGCCGACGAAGTTGCCGGTACCCGGCAGGCCCAGCGACGCGGTGGCGAAGAACAGCGCCACGGCCGGCAGGTACGGGATACGCGACCACAGGCCGCCCATCTTGCGCATGTCACGGGTGTGCAGGCGCTCGTACAGCTGGCCGCAGAGGATGAACAGCGCGGCGGCGGAGAGGCCGTGGGCGATCATCTGCACGACCACACCCTGCAGCGCCTGCGGGCTGCCGGAGTAGATGCCGATCATCACGAAGCCCATGTGCGACACGGAGGAGTAGGCCACCAGGCGCTTGATGTCGGTCTGCGCGAACGACAGGAAGGCGCCGTAGAAGATGCCGATCAGACCCAGGGTCATGGCGATCGGCGCGAACTCGGCCGAGGCGTTGGGGAACAGCGGCAGGGCGAAGCGGATCAGGCCGTAGGCGGCGGTCTTCAGCAGGATGCCGGCGAGGTCCACGGAACCGGCGGTCGGCGCCTGGGCGTGGGCGTCCGGCAGCCAGGAGTGCACCGGCACCACCGGCATCTTCACCGCGAAGGCGACGAAGAAGCCGAGCATCAGCAGCCATTCGGTGTGCGGCGGCAGCTGGGTCTTCAGCAGGTCGGCGTAGTTGAAGGTCAGTACGCCGGTGCTGTTGTAGTGCACGAACACCAGGCCCAGGATCGCCACCAGCATCACCAGGCCGCTGGCCTGGGTGAAGATGAAGAACTTGGTGGCGGCGTAGATGCGGGTCTTCTTGCCGTCGTCCGAGCTATGACCCCAGAGCGCGATGAGGAAGTACATCGGCACCAGCATCATTTCCCAGAAGAAGAAGAACAGGAACAGGTCGACGGCGAGGAACACGCCGATCACACCGCCCAGGATCCACAGCAGGTTCAGGTGGAAGAAGCCGATGCGGCGCTGGATCTCGTTCCACGAGCAGAGGACGGACAGCACGCCGAGCAGGCCGGTCAGCGCGACCATCAGCAGGGACAGGCCGTCCATTGCCAGGTGCACGCTGATGCCGAAGCGCTCGATCCAAGGTACCTGGAACTGCAGGGTCCACTGCGGCTCGCCACCCGGCGCCGGGGCCAGCTGGAAGTCACCGGTGTGCCACACCCACAGGCTCAGGGCCAGGGTGAGGACCATCGATCCCAGGGCGACCCAGCGCGGCAGGGTCTTGCTGGTGTACTCGGCGATCCAGCAAAGGAAGCCGCCGATGAAGGGGATCAGGATTAGCCAGGGCAGAATCATGTCGGGCTCAATCTCTTTCGTGAATTCAATTAGCCAGCAGCAGCGCGCCGAGGAGCAGCGCGGCGCCGCCTACCAGGGAAGCGGCGTACCAACGCAGGCGGCCGTTCTCGGTGAGGCTGAGGAGTTTGTGACCACCGCGGGCGGTGAGCGGGACCAGGACCAGGGTCTTGTCGATCGGGTCCGCGCCCAGCAGGCGGCAGATCAGCAGATAGGGTTTCACGAACAGCTTGTCGTACAGCCAGTCGAAGCCCCAGGCGTGGTACCACCAGGTGCCGAGGAAGCGACCCGGCGCGCTCTGGGCGACCGCGCTGACGAAGCGGCGCTTGCCGAGGAACAGCAGGCCCGCCAGCAGGATACCGGCGATGGCGATGGCGCCCGAGGCGATTTCCAGGCTGTGCTTGGCTTCACCACCGGCGTGACCGGCGCTTTCCGGCAGGACGCCGGCCAGCGGCGGAGTGATCAGCGCGCCGATGAAGGTGGAGAGCACGATCAGCACACCCAGCGGCAGCCAGTGGCTGATGCCATGACCGGCGTGCGCCTCGGTCTTCGCTTCGCCGTGGAAGGCGATGAAGATCAGGCGGAAGGTGTACAGCGAGGTCATGAACGCACCGACCAGGCCGGCGATCAGCAGGTTCTGGTGACCGCTGGCAAAGGCTTCCCAGAGGATCTCGTCCTTGGAGTAGAAGCCGGCGGTCAGGAAGGGCAGGGCGGACAGCGCCGCACCACCGACCACGAAGCTCGCGTAGGCCAGTGGCAGCTTCTTCCACAGGCCACCCATCTTGAAGATGTTCTGCTCGTGGTGGCAGGCGACGATCACCGCACCGGAAGCCAGGAACAGCAGGGCCTTGAAGAAGGCGTGGGTCATCAGGTGGAAGATCGCCCCACCCCAGGCGCCGACGCCCAGGGCCAGGAACATGTAGCCGATCTGGCTCATGGTCGAGTAGGCGAGGATACGCTTGATGTCGGTCTGCACCAGGGCGGCGAAGCCGGCCAGCACCAGGGTCACGGCGCCGATGATGCCGACCAGCTCGAGGACGTTCGGAGCCAGCTCGAACAGGCCGTGGCAACGGGCGATCAGGTAGACGCCCGCGGTCACCATGGTGGCGGCGTGGATCAGCGCGGAGACCGGCGTCGGGCCGGCCATCGCGTCGGCCAGCCAGGTCTGCAGCGGCAGCTGCGCGGACTTGCCGACGGCGCCGCCGAGCAGCATCAGGGTCGCCAGGTTGATCCACAGGTCGCCCTTGGCGAAGTGCTGCGGAGCCAGCACCAGCAGCTCCTGGATGTTCAGCGTGCCCAGGTGCTGGAACAGGATGAACATGCCGATGGCGAAGAACACGTCGCCCACGCGGGTGACGATGAAGGCCTTCAGCGCTGCGTTGCCGTTGGGTACGTGGTTGTAATAGAAACCGATCAGCAGGTAGGAGCAGAGGCCCACGCCTTCCCAGCCGAAGTACATGAACAGCAGGTTATCGCCCAGCACCAGGAACAGCATGCTGGCGATGAACAGGTTGGTGTACGCGAAGAAACGCGAGTAACCGGTTTCGCCGCGCATGTACCAGGAGGCGAACAGGTGGATCAGGAAGCCGACGCCGGTGACCACGCCGAGCATGGTGACCGACAGGCCGTCCAGGTACAGGGTGAAGTTGGTCTGGAAGTCGCCAACGCTCATCCATTGCCACAGCACCAGGCTGTAGGCGCCACCTGCGGGCGGGTTGCCGTGGAAGCTCCAGATCGCCCAGAAGGCGGTGAGGGCCGAGAGGCCCACGGAGCCGACACCCACCAGTGCCGAGAGGTTTTCCGACCACTTGCCGCGCGAGAACGAGAGCAGCAGGAAGCCGACCAGGGGGAACAGGAAAGTAAGGGGCAGCAGGTTCATCCGCGCATCTCGCTGGCAGCGTCGATATCCAGGGTGTGGAAGCGGCGATACAGCTGGAGCAGGATCGCCAGGCCGATGCTGGCCTCGGCCGCAGCCAGGCTGAGCACCAGGATGAACATCACCTGGCCGTCAGGCTGGCCCCAGCGGGCGCCACCGACCACGAAGGCCAGAGCGGCGGCGTTCATCATCACTTCCAGGCTCATCAGTACGAACAGGATGTTGCGTCGTACCATCAGGCCCACCAGGCCGAAGCAGAACAGCACACCGGCAAGCGCCAGTCCGTGTTCGAGAGGGATTGCATTCATGGTGTTAGTCCTTCGCTTCGTGGCGGCCGAGGTGGTAGGCGGCGACCAGAGCCGCCAGCAGCAGCATCGAGGCCAGTTCGACGACCAGCAGGTACGGGCCGAACAGGCTGATGCCCACGGCCTTGGCGTCCACGGTAGTGTGACCGATGCCAACCCCGCTCGGGGTGCGCGAGAGCATCCACAGCAGCTCGACCAGCAGCACGGCCGCCAGGGCGCCGGGACCGATCCAGACGCCGGGCTTGAGCCACTTGCGTTCCTGCTCGGCAATTGCCGGGCCGAGGTTGAGCATCATCACCACGAACACGAACAGCACCATGATCGCGCCGGCGTAGACGATGATTTCCAGGGCGCCGGCGAACGGGGCGCCGAGGCTGAAGAAGGTCATCGATACAGCGAGCAGCGAAATGATGAGGTAGAGCAGGGCATGCACCGGATTGCTGTTGGTGATGACCCGGAAGGTTGCCAGCACGGCGACGCCGGCGGCGAAGTAGAAAGCGAATTCCACGCGACGTCTCCTTACGGCAGCAGGCTCTTGACGTTGATCGGTTCGGCCTCGTTCTGCGCGGCGCCTTTCGGCTTGCCGGCGATGGCCATGCCGGCAACGCGGTAGAAGTTGTAGTCCGGGTTCTTGCCGGGGCCGGAGATCAGCAGGTCTTCCTTCTCGTAGACCAGGTCCTGGCGCTTGAACTCGCCCATCTCGAAATCCGGGGTCAGCTGGATCGCGGTGGTCGGGCAGGCTTCTTCGCACAGGCCGCAGAAGATGCAGCGGGAGAAGTTGATGCGGAAGAACTCGGGGTACCAGCGACCGTCGTCGGTCTCGGCCTTCTGCAGGGAGATGCAGCCGACCGGGCAGGCCACGGCGCACAGGTTGCACGCAACGCAGCGCTCCTCGCCGTCGGGATCGCGGGTCAGCACGATGCGGCCACGGTAGCGCGGCGGCAGGTACACGGGCTCTTCCGGGTACTGCAGGGTGTCACGCTTGCGGAAGGCGTGACCGAAGATCATCACCAGGCTGCGCAGCTGGGTGTAGGTGCCGTGCACCACGTCGAAAATGTACTTGATCATGGTCCTACTCCTTACTGGCTGGCCAGCACGACAGCGCCGGTCACCAGCAGGTTGATCAGGGTCAGCGGGAGGCAGAACTTCCAGCTGAAGGCCATCACCTGGTCATAGCGCGGGCGTGGGATGGAGGCCCGCAGCAAAATGAACATCATGATGAAGAAGCCGGTTTTCAGGGCGAACCAGATGAACGGAATCTGCGGCAGGATGCCGAAGGGACCGTGCCAGCCGCCGAAGAACAGGGTCGCCAACAGCGCGGACACCAGCACGATGCCGATGTACTCGCCGACGAAGAACATGCCCCATTTCATGCCGGCGTACTCGATGTGGTAACCGTCGGCCAGTTCCTGCTCGGCTTCGGGCTGGTCGAACGGGTGACGGTGAGTCACGGCGACGCCGGCGACGAAGAAGGTCATGAAGCCGAAGAACTGCGGAATGATGAACCACATGTGTTCGGCCTGGTAATCGACGATGTCGCGCAGGCTGAACGAACCGACCTGGGCCACGATACCCATCAGCGACAGGGCCAGGAACACCTCGTAGGAGATGGTCTGGGCCGAGGCACGCAGGCTGCCGAGCAGGGCGAACTTGTTGTTGCTCGACCAGCCGGCGAACAGCACCGCGTACACGGTCAGGCCGGCCATGGCGAAGAAGAACAGGATGCCGATGTTCAGGTCCGCCACACCCCAGGTCGGGGTGATCGGGATGACCGCGAAGGCCACCAGCAGCGCACCCATGGCGATCATGGGGGCGAGGGTGAAGATCATCTTGTCGGCGAACGGCGGGGTCCAGTCTTCCTTGAAGAACATCTTCAGCATGTCGGCGCCGAGCTGGAAGGCACCGAAGGGGCCGACCCGGTTCGGACCGTAGCGGTCCTGCCAGAGGCCGAGCAGACGACGCTCGACCCAGCTGAGCAGCGCGCCGCAGACGACCACGGCGAGCAGGATGACGATGGCCTTGATGACCTCGATGATGATGTCGACGACGGCGGGTGTCAGCCAGCTCATGCTCATCAGGCTCATTGGGCAGCCTCCTGCAGGCCTTCAGCGACAGCGCCGATGACCCCGGCGGGAATGCCTTGCAGACCGATCGGCAGGGCGACCAGACCGGCACCGAGCTCTTCGCTCACGCGCAGCGGCAGGCGCAGTTCCTGGCCCTTGACGGTCAGGCGGATCAGCGCGCCTTCGTTGACGCCCAGACGGTCAGCCTCGGATTTCGCCAGGGTGACGTAGGTCTGCGGGATGCGCTCCTGCACCGGGGCGGCTTTCGAGGAGTTCTCCTCGCTGCCGAACAGGTGATAGAAGGGCACCACCTTGAACTGGCTGGCGGCGGTGTGGAACGGCGCGGGAATCTCGCTGAACCACAGGGCCTCGCCCTTGGCCTCGATCAGGCGTACGCCCGGATCGCCGGCACGCAGGTGACCACCGACTTCGTCCTGGAACTTGTTCCAGGCCTGCGGCGAGTTCCAGCCCGGCGACCAGGCGAATGGAATCTGCTGACGCGGTTCGGCGCTGCCGGCGTAGCCTTCCATGGAGAAGGCGAAAGCGGAGTCGATGTCCTGCGGCTGACGCGGCTCGCTGACGTTGATGTTGGCGCGCATGGCGGTACGCCCGGAGTAGCGGTGCGGCTCGCGCGCCAGCTTCAGACCCTTGATGCGGAACGCAGCGTTCGGCGCGGCTTCGCGGATGCCAGCCAGTTGCGGCTTGGCGGCGATGACAGCGTCGATCACGTGGTCCAGCTGGGTCCAGTCGACACGCTTGCCCTCGAGGGTGCTGTGCAGGGCGTGCAGCCAGCGCCAGCCTTCGCGGACCAGGTTGTCGGCGTTGTAGTAGGTCGGATCGTAGACCTGGAAGAAGCGCTGGGCGCGGCCTTCCTGGCTGACCAGGGTGCCATCGCCTTCGGCGAAGCTGGCGGCCGGTAGCAGGACGGTGGCCTTGGCGCTGGTGGCGGTCTGCTGGTGATCGGCGACGACGACGATCTTCGCGGCGGCCAGGGCAGCGTCGACAGCAGCGGCGTCGGCACGGCGGTACAGGTCGTTCTCCAGGATCACCACGGCATCGGCGGCGCCGGAGGTCAGCTGCTCGAGAGCGGCTTCTACGGAGTCACCACCGAAGAGAGCCAGACCCAGGCTGTTGGCTTCCGGCACGACCAGGCTCAGGGAGCCATTCTTCTCGCGGTTCTTCAGCGCGCTGGCAATGTTGGCCGCGGCCTCGATCAGGGCATTGCTGCCCAGCGAGGTGCCGGAGATCACCAGCGGACGCTTGGCGGCGACCAGGGCATCGGCGATGCGCTGAGCCAGGGCGGCGGCTTCGGCGTCGAGGCCGGCTACTGCCGGAGCACTCGAATCGATGGCGTGGGCCACGGCGAAGCCCAGGCGGGCCAGGTCTTCGGTGGCGGCGTGCACGCACTCGGCGGCGACGTCGTCCAGGCGGGTGGCATCCAGGCTGGCGATGAACAGCGGGTTCATCTCGTGCTGGGCGATGGTCTTCACCGCGGCGTCGAGCCACGGCTGGATCTTCATCGCGGCGGCCATGTCCTCGCCCTTGCCCTTCACCGACTGGCGCAGGGCCAGGGCGATACGGGCAGCGGTCTGGGTCAGGTCTTCGCCGAGCACGAATACCGCGTCGTGGTCTTCGATGTCACGGATGGTCGGCACCGGCAGCGGGCCGTCCTGCATGACTTTCAGCACCAGCTGCAGGCGTTGCAGTTCGTCAGCGGAGATGCCGCTGTAGAAGTTCTGCGCGCCGACCAGTGCGGACAGGGCATAGTTGCTTTCCAGGCTGGCGCGCGGCGAACCGATGCCGATGACCTTGCGGCCCTTGAGCAGGGCGGCGGTCTGGTCGAGGGCGCCGTCCAGCGAGAGCTTCTGCTTGCTCAGCATCAGCTGCGGCTGGCGCGGGCGGTCTTCGCGGTTGACGTAGCCGTAGCCGAAGCGGCCGCGGTCGCACAGGAAGTAGTGGTTCACCGAGCCGTTGTAGCGGTTCTCGATGCGGCGGATTTCACCGTAACGCTCGCCGGGGCTGATGTTGCAGCCGCTGGAGCAGCCATGGCAGATGCTCGGGGCGAACTGCATGTCCCACTTGCGGTTGTAGCGCTCGGAGTGGGTCTTGTCGGTGAACACGCCGGTCGGGCAGACCTCGGTCAGGTTGCCGGAGAATTCGCTCTCCAGCACACCGTCCTCGATACGGCCGAAGTAGACGTTGTCATGCGCGCCGTAGACACCCAGGTCGGTGCCCCCGGCGTAGTCCTTGTAGTAGCGGACGCAGCGGTAGCAGGCGATGCAGCGGTTCATCTCGTGGGAGATGAACGGGCCGAGCTGCTGGTTCTGGTGGGTGCGCTTGGTGAAGCGGTACCGGCGCTGGTTGTGGCCGGTCATCACCGTCATGTCCTGCAGGTGGCAGTGACCGCCTTCCTCGCAGACCGGGCAGTCGTGCGGGTGGTTGGTCATCAGCCATTCGACGACGCTGGCACGGAAGGCCTTGGACTCTTCGTCTTCGATGGAAATCCAGGTGTTGTCGGTGGCGGGAGTCATGCAGGACATGACGATACGACCGCGGGTGTCGTTCTCGTCGGTGTACTGCTTGACCGCGCACTGGCGGCAGGCGCCGACGCTACCGAGCGCCGGGTGCCAGCAGAAGTAGGGGATGTCGAGACCGAGGGAGAGGCAGGCCTGCAACAGGTTGTCCGCTCCGTCGACTTCTAACGTCTTGCCGTCTACGTGGATCGTGGCCATGGGTCTAAGTCTTCGTTGGCCCGTTGTCAGCGGGCGTGGCTAATAGAAATCACGGTTTCATCGGGCCGGCGGCACGCCGCGGCACTACAACGAAACAACGCCGGGCGGCTGCCGCCCGGCGATCAAAGCATCAAGCGCCGACGGTCTGCGGTGCTTGTACGGCCTGAGCCTGGCGGGAAATGCCCGCTTCGAACTCGGGACGGAAATACTTCAGTGCGCTGCCCAGCGGCTCGACGGCACCCGGTGCGTGGGCACAGAAAGTCTTGCCTGGGCCGAGGAAGTTGACCAGCTGCTCGAGGGTTTCCAGGTCGCCCTGGGCGCCTTCGCCTTTCTCCAGCGCGCGCAGGACCTTGACGCTCCACGGCAGGCCGTCGCGGCACGGGGTGCACCAGCCGCAGGATTCGCGGGCGAAGAACTCTTCCATGTTGCGCAGCAGGGAAACCATGTTGACGCTGTCATCCACCGCCATGGCCAGACCGGTACCCATACGGGTGCCGACCTTGGCGACGCCGCCGGCGTAGAACAGCGCGTCCAGGTGCTCCGGAAGGAGGAAGCCGGTACCGGCGCCGCCCGGCTGCCAGGCCTTGAGCTTGTAGCCATCGCGCATGCCGCCGGCGTAGTCCTCGAACAGCTCGCGGGCCGGCAGGCCGAAGGGCAGTTCCCAGATACCGGGGTTCTTCACCTTGCCGGAGAAGCCCATGAGCTTGGTGCCCATGTCTTCGCTGCCCGGACGGGCGAGGCCCTTGTACCAGTCGACGCCGTGCTCGACGATCGCCGGCACGTTGCACAGGGTCTCGACGTTGTTCACGCAGGTCGGCTTGCCCCAGACGCCGACGGCAGCGGGGAAGGGCGGCTTGGAGCGCGGGTTGGCGCGGCGGCCTTCCAGCGAGTTGATCAGCGCGGTTTCTTCACCACAGATGTAGCGGCCGGCGCCGGTGTGGACGAACAGCTCGAAATCGAAGCCGCTGCCGAGGATGTTCTTGCCCAGCAGGCCTGCGGCCTTGGCTTCCTCGATGGCACGGTTCAGGTTGCGGGCCGCGTCGACATACTCGCCGCGCAGGAAGATGTAGCCGCGGTAGGCCTTGAGGGCGCGCGCGGAGATCAGCATGCCTTCCACCAGCAGGTGCGGCAGCTGCTCCATGAGCATGCGGTCCTTCCAGGTGTTGGGCTCCATCTCGTCCGCGTTGCACAGCAGGTAGCGGATGTTGAGGGATTCGTCCTTGGGCATCAGCCCCCACTTCACGCCGGTGGGGAAGCCCGCACCGCCGCGGCCCTTGAGGCCGGAGTCCTTGACGGTCTGGACGATGTCGTCGGTGGCCATTTCAGCCAGCGCCTTGCGCGCGGCGGCATAGCCGTTCTTCGACTGGTACTCCTCCAGCCAGACCGGGGCGCCGTCGTCACGCAGGCGCCAGGTCAGCGGATGGGTTTCGGCCGCGCGCGCGGTGCGGTTGGGCGTGCCGTAGGAGGTGAGGCGACTCATGCGTAGGCCTCCAGCAGTTTGGCGACGCCATCGGCGCGCAGGTCGCCGAAGGTGTCGTCGTCGATCATCATCGCCGGGGCCTTGTCGCAGTTGCCCAGGCAGCACACCGGCAGCAGGGTGAAGCGGCCGTCGGCGGTGGTCTGGCCGAGGCCGATGCCCAGCTGCTTCTGGATCTCGCCGACCACCGACTCGTGGCCGCCGATGTAGCAGACCATGCTGTCGCAGACGCGGATGATGTGGCGGCCGACCGGCTGGCGGAAGATCTGGCTATAGAAGGTAGCAACCCCTTCGACGTCGCTGTCCGGAATGCCGAGGATGTCGGCGATGGCCGGAATGGCGCCGTCCGGCACCCAGCCGCGCTGCTTCTGGACGATCTTCAGGGCTTCGATGGACGCCGCACGGGAGTCCTCGTAGTGATGCATTTCGTGCTCGATGGCCGAGCGCTCGGTTTCGCTGAGTTCGAAACGATCAGTCTGGATAAGGGTACTCATGATCAGCGGTCCACGTCGGCCATAACGAAGTCGATACTGCCCAGATAGGCGATCAGGTCAGCGATCATGCTGCCGTTGATCACCGACGGAATCTGCTGCAGGTGCGGGAAGCTGGGCGTCCGGATGCGGGTCCGGTAGCTCATGGTGCTGCCATCGCTCGTCAGGTAGTAGCTGTTGATGCCCTTGGTCGCTTCCACCATCTGGAAGGCTTCGTTGGCCGGCATGACCGGGCCCCAGGAAACCTGCAGGAAGTGGGTGATCAGGGTTTCGATGTGCTGCAGCGTGCGCTCTTTGGGCGGCGGAGTGGTCAGCGGGTGGTCCGCCTTGTACGGGCCTTCGGGCATGTTCTTCAGGCACTGCTCGATGATGCGCAGGCTCTGGCGCATCTCGCCCATCTTGACCATGCAGCGGTCGTAGGCGTCGCCGTTGGCCGCCAGCGGCACTTCGAACTCGAAGTTCTCGTAGCCGGAGTACGGGCGGGCTTTACGCAGGTCGAAATCACAGCCGGTGGCGCGCAGGCCGGCACCGGTGGTGCCCCATTCCAGCGCTTCCTTGGTGTTGTACGCGGCAACGCCGATGGTACGACCACGCAGGATGCTGTTCTTCAGGGCGGCGGTTTCGTACTCGTCCAGGCGCTTGGGCATCCAGTCGAGGAATTCGCGGACCAGCTTGTCCCAGCCGCGCGGCAGGTCGTGGGCGACGCCGCCGATGCGGTACCAGGCCGGGTGCAGGCGGAAGCCGGTGATGGCTTCGACGACCTTGTAGGCGCGCTGGCGGTCGGTGAAGGTGAAGAACACCGGGGTCATCGCGCCCACGTCCTGGATGTAGGTACCCAGGTAGAGGAGGTGGTTCAGGATGCGGAAGAACTCCGACATCATGATGCGGATGACGTCGACGCGCTGCGGCACCTTGATGCCGGCGAGCTTCTCGACCGAGAGCACGTACGGCAGGTTGTTCATCACGCCGCCGAGGTAGTCGATGCGGTCGGTGTAGGGGATGAAGCTGTGCCAGGACTGACGCTCGGCCATCTTCTCGGCGCCACGGTGGTGGTAGCCGATCTCCGGAACGCAATCGAGGATCTCTTCACCGTCCAGCTGCAGGATGATGCGGAACGCACCGTGGGCGGACGGGTGGTTCGGGCCGAGGTTGAGGAACATGAAGTCCTCGTTCTCGCCGTGGCGCTTCATGCCCCAGTCTTCGGGCTTGAAGCGCAGGGCTTCCTGCTCCAGATCCTGCTTGGCGGCGGACAGTGCGTAAGGGTCGAACTCGGTGGCGCGCGCCGGGTAGTCCTTGCGCAGCGGGTGACCTTCCCAGGTCGGCGGCATCAGCATGCGGGTCAGGTGCGGGTGACCGGTGAAGGTGATCCCGTACATGTCCCAGACTTCACGCTCGTACCAGTTGGCGTTCGGCCAGATACGGGTGGCGGTGGGCAGGTTGAGGTCGCCCTCGGACAAGGCCACTTTGATCATCACGTCACTATTACGCTCGAGCGACATCAGGTGGTAGAACACGCTGAAGTCGGCGCCCGGCAGGCCGCGACGGTGGGTGCGCAGGCGCTCGTCGACACCGTGCAGGTCATAGAGCATGACGTACGGCTTGGGCACATTGCGCAGGAAGGTGAGGACGTCGATCAGGCGCTCACGGGCAACCCAGAGCACCGGCATGCCGGTGCGGGTGGCCTGGACGGTGAAGGTCTCGGCGCCAAAGCGGGAATTCAGTTCGACGACGATATCTTGGTCGTCTGCCTTGTAAGGCGGGATGTACAGAGCGGAGTCTGCATTCATAGTCTTTAAGTCACTCGGTCAACGGTGGAGTGAAAACGGGCCTCTCGTGGAGGGCCGGATCACACTTCGTCGGGGCTGCGCAGGTTGGTGACCGCAATGCGCTGTTCGCGCTTGAGATCCTTCTGGGCAGGCATGTCGGCGCGATAGACGCCTTGATCGCCTACAACCCAGGACAACGGACGACGCTCCTGGCCGATGGATTCCTGCAGCAGCATCAGGCCTTGCAGGAACGCCTCCGGACGGGGCGGGCAGCCGGGGATGTACACGTCCACGGGGAGGAACTTGTCGACCCCCTGAACGACCGAGTAGATGTCGTACATGCCGCCGGAGTTGGCGCACGACCCCATCGAGATCACCCACTTGGGTTCCAGCATCTGCTCGTACAGGCGCTGGATGACCGGAGCCATCTTGATGAAGCAGGTGCCGGCGATGACCATGAAGTCAGCCTGGCGCGGCGATGCACGGATCACTTCGGCGCCGAAACGGGCGATGTCGTGCGGCGCGGTAAACGCCGTGGTCATCTCCACGTAGCAGCAGGACAGCCCGAAGTTGTACGGCCACAGGGAGTTCTTGCGACCCCAGTTCACCGCACCGTTGAGAACATCCTCGAGCTTGCCCATGAAGATGTTCTTGTGGACCTGCCCTTCGATGAGCGGGTCTTCTACCGTTTCGCGTTCGCCGATCGGGTATTGATCATTGGGCGCATCCGGATCGATCCGGGTAAGTTTGTATTGCATCGCCAAAGCCTCATTGTTTTAGCTTCGCCTGCCGTGCGCGACGTGCCGCCGGCGCCCAATCGAGCGCGCCGATACGCCACAGGTAGACAAGACCTGCCAACAGAATTGCTATGAAAATGGTTGCCTCGATCAGACCGGCCCAACCGCTTTCACGGACGGACACGGACCAGGCGAAGAGGAAGAGGGCTTCGACGTCGAAGATCACGAAGAGCATCGCGACCAGATAGAATTTTGCCGACAGGCGCAGGCGGGCGCTGCCGGTAGGAACGATCCCCGATTCGAACGGTTCGTTCTTGCTGCGACCAAATGCCTTACTGCCAAGCAGGCTGGAAACCCCTAGCATGAAGGCGAGCAGGCCCACCACTCCTAAAAGGAAGGCGGCGAGTGCCCAGTGTTGAGCTGCAAGTTCAGCTGGATTGGGCATGCCGATACTCCTTCCTACAAATAACGAATGTCTTGGGTTCAGGGCGCAAGGCCCGACTACTGCGAACCCGACAACTCAAGGATAGTGAGCTAAGGGTTCAGGTCATCTTTCCAATTTTATGCCCAAAGCCTTCAGCAAGTAAATTTTTCCAACACAAACAGATGCTTCTATTTCGGGCAAAAGGCTTTTGCATTTCCCGTAGCGCCCTGTTGGCGCGGCTCTGGATGCTTAGTGTGGCGGCACTTCGGCTTTGGTCGAATAGTACTTTCGAGGTATTTGTCCGCAATAAATCGGCACTCTATAAATGATAAACATTATCATTCGCAGTGTCGTATATCCGTAACTTTACTACATATAAGCGGCGACTCTTTATTTCTGGTCTGCTCCCCGCATCTGAGTACAGGGACTCACGCTAATTTTGCTGCCTGTTTGCGCCGCCGAAATTCCCTTGGGGATCGGTAGTTCAAGGCGCTGTGTGGGTGGTGTTCGTTGTAATGCTCGAATGCCTTGGCCAGGGAGGCAATGGCGGTGGGCGCATCGGGTTTGCTCATGAAGGCGATGTAATCACGCTTGATTGTCTTCACCAGGCTCTCGGCCATTCCGTTGCTTTGCGGGCTGCATACCGGTGTGGTCAGCGGGATCAGTCCGATGTCATAGGCAAAGGACTGGGTCAACTTGGCCACGTACGGTGCTCCGTTGTCGGTGAGCCATTCGACTGGTCGTTCAGGTAAGTCGTTGCCGAATCGACTTTCTACGGCGGCGAGCATGACATCACGCACGGTATTTCCGGTCTGGCTATTGGTACTCGCCTCCCAGCTCATCACTTCGCGATCAGAGCAGTCCAGTGCAAAGGTGGCACG
>NZ_JACHLI010000007.1 GCF_014204515.1 Pseudomonas nitroreducens
TCGTTCAACTGTTCGGGCTTTGGTCAGAGGACGGCGCAAGGCAGCTTGGGCTCCTACTCGTGCTCGAACACTGCGGACCTGCAGCTTGCCTTGCGCCGCTCTCACCTCCGATCGTATCGGGAAAGGCAGACACAAGCGGACTCCGTCCGCGATGTGTTACCGGCAGCTCGGAATAGTGGCTTATCGAACGCGGACAGAGTCCGCTCCTGCGCGGCTCTCAACAGCATCATCTGACGGGTGTCATGGCCAAATGGCTTGAACCGGCCAAAATCGTCCTTATCTATCTGGCATCCCGGCGGGTTAGTCGTGACCAGGGGCACTCATCGCTCCGGCCCGCCATAGAAAGGAAGGACGACCCTCATGCGAATCGACCGTTTGACCAGCAAGCTCCAGCTTGCACTCTCCGATGCCCAGTCCCTGGCCGTCGGACATGACCACCCGGCCATCGAGCCGGTGCACCTGCTGTCCGCCCTGATCGACCAGCAGGGCGGCTCCATCAAGCCCCTGCTGATGCAGGTCGGCTTCGATATCCCGGCGCTGCGTACCTCTCTGAATAAAGAGATGGACACGCTGCCGAAGATCCAGAACCCCACCGGCGACGTGAACCTGTCGCAGGACCTGGCGCGCCTGCTCAACCAGGCCGACCGCCTGGCCCAGCAGAAGGGCGACCAGTTCATCTCCAGCGAACTCGTGCTGCTCGCCGCCATGGACGACAGCACCAAGCTCGGCAAGCTGCTGACCAGCCAGGGCGTGTCCAAGAAGGCCCTGGAAAACGCCGTGGCCAACCTGCGCGGCGGCGAGGCGGTGAATGACCCTAACGCCGAGGAATCGCGCCAGGCGCTGGACAAGTACACCGTCGACATGACCAAGCGCGCCGAGGACGGCAAGCTCGACCCGGTGATCGGCCGTGACGATGAAATCCGCCGCACCATCCAGGTCCTGCAGCGCCGTACCAAGAACAACCCCGTGCTGATCGGTGAGCCCGGCGTCGGCAAGACCGCCATCGTCGAAGGCCTGGCCCAGCGCATCGTCAACGGCGAAGTGCCCGACGGCCTGAAGGACAAGCGCCTGCTGGCGCTGGACATGGGCGCGCTGATCGCTGGCGCCAAGTTCCGCGGTGAGTTCGAGGAGCGCCTGAAAGCCGTGCTCAACGAGCTGTCCAAGCAGGAAGGCCGCGTCATCCTGTTCATCGACGAACTGCACACCATGGTCGGCGCCGGCAAGGCCGAGGGCGCCATGGATGCCGGCAACATGCTCAAGCCGGCCCTTGCCCGTGGCGAGCTGCACTGCGTGGGCGCCACCACCCTGGACGAATACCGCCAGTACATCGAGAAGGACGCCGCCCTGGAGCGCCGCTTCCAGAAAGTCCTGGTGGATGAGCCGAGCGAGGAAGACACCATCGCTATCCTGCGTGGCCTGAAAGAGCGCTACGAAGTGCACCACGGCGTGACCATCACCGATGGCGCGATCATCGCCGCGGCCAAGCTCAGCCACCGCTACATCACCGACCGCCAGCTGCCGGACAAGGCCATCGACCTGATCGACGAGGCCGCCAGCCGCATCCGCATGGAGATCGACTCCAAGCCGGAGGCGCTGGATCGCCTGGAGCGCCGCCTGATCCAGCTGAAGATCGAGCGCGAGGCGCTGAAGAAGGAAGACGACGAGGCCACCAAGAAACGCCTCGCCAAGCTTGAGGAAGACATCGCCAAGCTCGAACGCGAGTACGCCGATCTCGAGGAAATCTGGAAATCGGAGAAAGCCGAGGTCCAGGGTTCCGCACAGATCCAGCAGAAGATCGAGCAGGCCAAGCAGGAAATGGAAACCGCGCGGCGCAAGGGCGACCTGGAAACCATGGCGCGCATCCAGTACCAGACCATTCCGGACCTGGAGCGCAGCCTGCAGATGGTCGACCAGCACGGCCAGACCGAGAAACAGCTGCTGCGCAACAAGGTGACCGACGAGGAAATCGCCGAAGTGGTCGCCAAGTGGACCGGCATCCCGGTGTCGAAGATGCTCGAAGGCGAGCGCGAGAAGCTGCTGCGCATGGAAGACGAGCTGCACCGGCGCGTCATCGGCCAGAACGAAGCGGTGGTGGCGGTTTCCAACGCCGTGCGGCGTTCCCGCGCCGGCCTGGCGGACCCGAACCGGCCCAGCGGCTCGTTCCTCTTCCTCGGCCCGACCGGGGTGGGCAAGACCGAGCTGTGCAAGGCGCTGGCCGAGTTCCTCTTCGATACCGAGGAAGCGCTGGTGCGCATCGATATGTCCGAGTTCATGGAGAAGCACTCCGTGGCTCGCCTGATCGGCGCACCGCCGGGCTACGTCGGTTATGAAGAGGGCGGCTACCTGACCGAAGCCGTTCGTCGCAAGCCTTACTCCGTGGTGCTGCTGGACGAGGTGGAGAAGGCTCACCCGGACGTCTTCAACGTGCTGCTGCAGGTGCTGGAAGATGGCCGCCTGACCGACAGTCACGGGCGGACCGTGGACTTCCGCAATACCGTGGTGGTGATGACCTCCAACCTGGGCTCGGCGCAGATCCAGGAGCTGGTGGGGGATCGCGAGGCCCAGCGGGCTGCAGTCATGGATGCGGTGAATAGCCACTTCCGTCCGGAATTCATCAACCGGATCGATGAGGTGGTGGTCTTCGAGCCGCTGGCCCGTGAGCAGATCGCTGGTATCGCCCAGATCCAGATGAGCCGCCTGCGCAAGCGGCTGGCCGAGCGCGAGCTGGGCCTGGAGCTGAGCGACGAGGCCATGGACAAGCTGATCGCGGTCGGTTTCGACCCGGTGTATGGCGCTCGCCCGCTCAAGCGTGCGATCCAGCGCTGGATCGAGAACCCGCTGGCGCAACTGATCCTCGCCGGCAAGTTCCTCCCCGGTCAGCAGATCCATGCCCGGGTGGAGAACGACGAGATCGTCTTCTCCTGAGCCGAGGCCTAAGAAAAAGCCCGCCAATCGGCGGGCTTTTTCATGGGGCTTTTGTAGGAGCGAGCTTGCTCGCGAACAGACTCTGCTGCGGGGCACGGGTTCGCGAGCAAGCTCGCTCCTACAGGCTGGCTCACCGGCCGGATCACGACGCACAGGAGCGGGCTTGGTCCGCGATAAGTCGGAATCGCGGCGGATGCCATCGCGGACGGAGTCCGCTTCTGCACAGGGTGGTCAGCGGCGGAATCTCCTGGTAGGAGCCGATGCTCAGTCGGTCTCGCGTGCACCGCCCAGCAGGCCCAACAGTTGCTCGATCAGCTCGGCCTGGTCCTCGGCAATATCGATGATGTGGAAGCCCGCCCAGCCCAGCTGGCCGTCCAGGCCCGCGCGGCTCCACAGGCAGTCCGCGCCCAGCTGGATCACGCCGATCTCGTCCAGCGGCGGGGCCGGCACCAACTGGCAATCCCACACCGAGTCGGCTTCCGGCACGTCCGCGCCGCAGAGCATGAAGCCCTCGGCGGACAGGTCGGCGAGCCGGCCCAGGCTGCGCCCGGAATGGCGGTCGAAGACTTCCACGGTCAGCCCGGTCTGCTGCCGGCTGTGCTGGCGACGTTCTGACATCGACTGCTCCTTCAGTTCTGAGCCGGGCTGCGCCCGGAGGTAAAGCGTTGCAGGACCCGGTAGATCGCGCTCAGGGCACGGTCCATCAGCGGGGCGGAGTGCTCCGTCGGCACCAGGCGGACCTTGCCGGCTTCCATTTCCTGGGCCAACTGCACTATGGGTTTGACCGCCACCCGCTGCCCGGTGTGGTCGACGAACATGTAGTTGCGGGTGGTCGGGCTGAACCACGACAGCTTGAGGCGCCGCGCCGGGGTGGTGTCGCTGAACTCGAACCAGGTGCCGAACTCCAGGTGGCTGAGTTCCTTCATCAACACTCGCACCCGTTCGGACAGCGCCTCGCCGCCGGGCTTGGCCAGGGTATGGCCCTCGGCGCCGAGCATGGCGCCCAGCGGGCTTTCCGGCAGTTCCTGCTTGAGCTGGGCGGCGATCTGCGGCTGCTTGGCCTGGATCGCGTGCTGGCAGGCCACCAGGTCCTGCAGCAGCCGGCGGATACCGTCTTCGTGGTAGCCGCCCAGCACCTCCAGGCCCTTGCGCAGGTCGTCCAGCAGACCGACGCGCAGGTCGCGCAGGTGCAGGCGGCCTTCCTCGTCCAGCGGCGTGACGCTCCAGGCCAGTTGTTCGGCCACTTCGCAGGCACGCTTCCATTCGTCGCTGTGTTCGCCGCTGCGCAGAACGATGAAGGTCAGAGCATCGCACCAGCTCATGTCGAGGAAGTTACGCACCAGCTCGGGCAGCTCGCGCTCGCGGGTGACCTTGCCGATCGCCTCCAGCGCCTGCTCGCGGGCCGCCAGCAGGCGGTCGCGCCCGCGCGCCGCCTCCATGGCGCGGCGTTCGCGCAGCTCGACCTTCTGCCGCAGGTTGCCGACGTACTCGTTGAACTCGCCCAGCAGGGTGTCGAACAGGCCGAAATCGCCGGCGAAGTCCTGGATCACCCGTTCGACTATCCAGTGCATCTTCGCCAGCAGGTTGCGCTCCTCGCCCTCGCCGCCGTACAGCACGCCGGCCTGGGCCATGGCGTTGAGCAGCTTGCGCGCCGGATGGTGGTGCTGGGTGAACAGCTGCTTGTCCAGCAGCGCGACCTTGAGGAACGGCGTGTGCAGGTGGGAAAGCGTGGCCTTGCAGCTGTCGGGCAGGTTCTCGTCGTCGAGGATGAAGTCGAAGACCATGCCGACCAGGTCGATCACGTCGGCTTCCTGCTCGGTCAGGCGGGTGTTGCCCGGCTGTGCGGCCTTGGCTTCCAGCTGGCGCTGCAGGTCGGCTTTGAGCGCCTGCACCGGTTGCGGCTGGCGCAGGCGCTGGGCCATTTCCTGGGCAGACTCGCGTTGCAGGCGGTTCAAGGCTTCCAGCAGCTCGTTGGCGCTGTAGGTCGTGGTGGCGGTGGCCGGGCCAAAGCTGACGATGCTCTGGCTGTTGCCGAACAGGGTCGCCTTGTCGCCGCGCCGGCGGTGCTCGGCGAGCAGCACGGCGAGGCCGCCGAACAGGGCGTTGCGGTCGGCCGGGGGCGTCTCCGGCAGTTCGCCGACGTTGTAGTAGGGCTGCAGCGGTGGCGGGCTTGGCATGCCGCCGGTCGGCTTTTCCGCCGCCGCGGGACGAGGCGGCGGGGCGGGGCGTTGCCCCTGGGGGCGGTACTTCAGGTTCGGCAGGATGCCGCCCTCGGCCAGGCGCTGGTTCAACTGTTCATATAAAGGCTGCAGGTGCTGCATGACCTGCTGATCGAACAGCACATAAAGGATGGTCTTGATCCGCAGCGGGAAGTCACTGCGCGCCAGGGTGTCGCGGAATGCCTGGGCGATGGCCTGGGGACCGAACGGATTGCGCTCCTCGCCCAGCTTGCTGCCGTTGTTGAGCAGCGCCAGGCGCTGGTCGAGGGCGAACAGCAGTTGTGCGCAGTGTGCGCGGACCTGATTCACCATGTTGGTGACCAGCAGCGTCTCCTCGTATTCCTCGTTGCCGACCAGGGTCAGCTGGTCCACGTCCAGCTCCTCCAGCGGCTCGGCGAGCGGCAGCTTGCCTTCCAGGAAGTCATTCAGGCCCTGGGCGATGCGCTGGTGGTAGTAACGCTCCAGGTTCGGCCGCTCGCGGCGGATTTCCCGCATGCTGTCGAAGAACAGCGCCTGGACCTGGTTGTTCTCGGCTTTCTCCGCGCATTCGAAAAGAGTGTCGTCCACCTGGGCGAAGACATTGCCCAGCAGTTCGGCGAGCCGATTCATCGCCAGCTGGCGGCAGCCCTGGACCAGTTCGCCGAAGCGGGGCTGGATCATGCGGCTGGCGATGGGGGAGGGGGGAGGGGTGTCCTTGCTGCTCATGGCCATCCTGTGCGTGATCGTGGCGTGTACGCCCGCGGGGATCACTCGTGTTTTTCCATGCAGATATAGCAACCAGTCCGGCTCCCTGCAAAGCACAGAAAAACTTTTTGGATCAGAGTGTTGACAGGCGTTTCGATATACGTAAAATGGCGCGCCTCTGATACGGGATTCCGGTGAAGCCGGAAGCGAAGTGGAGGAGATTGAAGGTTCTAAGTTCCGCGATAGCTCAGTCGGTAGAGCAAATGACTGTTAATCATTGGGTCCCTGGTTCGAGTCCAGGTCGCGGAGCCAACTTTCAAACGGGGTATAGCGCAGTCCGGTAGCGCGCTTGCTTTGGGAGCAAGATGTCGGGAGTTCGAATCCCCCTACCCCGACCAACATTTGGGTCGTTAGCTCAGTCGGTAGAGCAGTTGGCTTTTAACCAATTGGTCGTAGGTTCGAATCCTACACGACCCACCATATTAAAGGTGCCTGTGCAAAGCAGGCACTCGAAGCGGAGTCCAGCACTCCCTTCGCTGAGAAGCCCGCCTGAAAAGGCGGGCTTTTTTGTTTTCCTTCAGGGATTTTCTCGTTGCATGACGCCGGAAGTGCGCTGATTCCGCCTGGATGGTTGGAGTCCGACATCGACTTCAGTGGCTTTCGTTCTAAGGATCAGGATTCTGGGTGAAGGATTGGTTCTTCACATTCCTGGATGCTTTCTGATGCTTGAAGAGATTTCTCGTCGGAAGAATCCCTTTCTGATTGTGGTCGATTTCTTTCACCTTCCACGCAGGTGTTCAGATAACTCGGCCTGACGGTCAGAGTGTTCTGATCTCCCCCATTGCCCCTGCTGATTAAGCTCCCCCCCTCGAAAATTCTGTATCCCTCCCGAGGTGGGCTTAAATGGCAATCGAAAATATCGGCCTCATCGCCGTCACTCAGAACGCAGCCATGAAGGTGGCGGTCAAGACCGGCGGCAAGGTCAAGGCCAAGGCGGGCACCAAGTACCTGCTCCAGGTCGAGAATGGTGACATCGCGCCGGAGAACGTGACGGTCAAGCGCGTCGGCAAGGATCTGTTGATCTCCTTCGAAGGCAGCGACAAGGCTGATCTGACCCTCGAGAATTTCTATGCCGACGGCATGGAGCAGCAGCTCTATGGCGTTGCTGAGAACGGTCAGCTCTACGCGTACGTGCGCACGGACGGCGAAGGATTCTACGGTCAGTTGCTGCTGGCGGACGGCGAGAGTGCACCGATCGCCCTGGGTGGCGCGGGCCTTGGGCCGATGCCGGTACTGTCGGGTGAGACCGACGATGCAGCGGGCTTCCTGCTGTGGCCGATGCTGGCCCTGGCGGGCGTGGTTGCAGGCGTGGCAACGGCAGCGATCATCCATCACAACCAGCAGCAGGATGATAAGAAGAAGACCAGCGGCGTTCCGACGGACGTCAAGGCAATCGACCATGTCGGGCCGATCCAGGGCGAACTGCACAACGGTGATATCACCGACGACTCGCATCCGGAAATCTGCGGTGTCGGCATTCCTGGCGCGATCATCCGTGTGTTCGACAATGGCCAGGAAATTGGCTCGACCACGGTAGCGGCGGACGGCACCTGGTCGTTCTACCCGGCACTTGCCGATGGCGCCCACCAGATCGATATCACGCAGCAGGTACCGGGGCAGAAGCCCAGCGCCCACCTGCCGGTCGTGGATATTGTCGTCGATACCGGCGCACCTGCCGAGCCAACCGCGGAAATCGAAGGTTCCAGGACCGACAACGGTCATACCTACAGCAAAGACGATACGCCGACCATCCACGGTGGTGGCGAGCCGGGCGATACCATCATCATCATCTTCCCGTCTGGCGAGACGGTGATTGCCAAGGTCGACGACAATGGCGAGTGGGTGGCTCCGAAGCCGACCCAGCCGCTGCCCGAGGGCGAGAACGAGATCAAGGTGATCGCGCAGGATCCTGCCGGCAACCAGACCGAGATCATTGTTCCGGTGATCATCGACATCACCGCTCCGGAAGCGCCGAAGGCCGGGCTGGACCCGGATTCCGACACCGGCATCAAGGGTGACGGGATCACCAGTGAAACCCAGCCCACCATCAGCGGCAATACCGAGCCGGGTGCCGACATCAGCGTCACCATCCCGTCCACCGGCGAAGAGATCCACGTCAGGGCTGACGAGAACGGCGATTGGGAGATCACTCCGACTCTGCCGCTGCCCGAAGGCAATAACGATATTACGGTGATCGCCACCGACCCGGCGGGCAACCAGAGCGAGCCGGTCGTCATCCGCGTCGTTATCGACACCGATGCTCCGGCGGAGCCCGAAGCGCATCTGGCCGCGGAATCCGATACCGGCATCAAGGGCGACGGCATCACCAGTGATACCCGGCCGACCATCGAGGGCAATACCGAGCCGGGCGCCCAGATCACCATTGTCTTCCCTGGCGGCGAAAGCGTAATTGCCCAGGCTGACGAGAACGGCGACTGGTCGGCGAAGCCGACCCAGGATCTGCCCGAGGGCAACAACGACATCATCATCGTCGCCACCGATCCTGCCGGCAACAGCAGCGAGCCGCTGGTCATTTCCGTGGTAATCGACACCCTGGCTCCGGAAGCTCCGCAGGCCTGGCTGGATCCGGCGTCCGACACCGGCATCAAGGGCGATGGCATCACCAGCGACACGCGCCCGACCATTGATGGCAGGACCGAACCGGGCGCCGACGTCAAGGTGATCTTCCCCTCGGGCGAAGAGGTTCACACCAAAGCCGATGCCAACGGCGACTGGACTGTAACCCCGAGCCAAGAGCTGAGCGAAGGTGGCAACGACATCGTCATCACGGCGACTGACGCTGCCGGTAACGAAAGCAAGGCGACTCTCATTCACGTGGAGATCGATACCACCGCTCCGGACGCCAGCAAGCTGGCGATTACCGGCGTGCTCGATGATATCGGCCTGGTGACCGGTAATATCGAGAAGGGTGGCAGCACCGACGATGCACACCCGACCATCAGCGGTACCGGTACTGCTGGCGACACTATCGTGGTGTATGCCAAGGACAGTACCGGTGATCATCCGATCGGCAGCACCACCGTTGCAGCAGACGGCACCTGGTCGCTGACCCCGGAGCTGCCGCTGGTTTCTGGTCTGAACGAATTGACCGCGCATGAGTTCGATGCGGCGGGCAACGAGGCTATCAGCCAGCCTTACGCCATCACCCTGGACATGGGCAAACCGTCCGCTCCGACCATCGAGAGCGTATACGACGATGTGGGCGCCTATCAGGGCTTCCTGCAGAAGGGCGATGTCACCGACGACAACACCCCGACCGTGGCGGGCACTGCCCAGGCCGGCAGCGTCGTGCGCCTGTACGACACCAACGGCGCCCTGATCGGCAGCACCACCGCTGACAGCAAAGGCAACTGGAGCATCACCACCAGCGAACTGGCCGACGGCAAGCATGAAATCCATGCCACCGCCACCAACAGCATCGGCGTGGTCAGCGACCCCACCGGCAAGTGGGACTTCAGCGTCGATACCAGTGCTCCGGCCAACGTGACCGACCTGGTCATCACCGACAACGTCGGCGATGTCACCGGCCCGCTGCATGAAGGCGATACCACCGATGACAACCGTCCCACCTTCAGCGGTGACGCCGAGCCGGGAGCCAAGGTCATCATCTACGACAATGACGAGAAGATCGGTGAAGTCGAGGTCGGCCCCGATGGCAAGTGGGAGTTCATCCCCGGCGAGTCGCTGGAGGATGGTCCGCACGCTATCTCCACCGAGGTGCTGGACCCGGCGGGCAACAGCAGCGGCAAGAGCGATCCGTTCCATGTGGTCACGGACACAACTGCCGTCGAAGTGGCCATCGTTCGTCTGATCGATGACGTGGGTAGCATCACCGGCAACATTGCACCCAACGGTGTGACCGATGACCAGCGACCGGAGATCCAGGGCACCGGCAAGGCCGGCAGCCTCGTCAAGCTCTACGACGGCAAGGTAGAGCTGGGCAGCACCACCGTCGACAGCCGCGGCAACTGGAGCTTCACCCCGTCCCAGGACCTGGCCGAAGGTGCGCACAGCATCACTGCCCAGGCCACCGACAAGGCGGGTAACACCAGCGAATCGGCGAAGTTCGATTTCAGCATCGACATCACGGCGCCGAACAGGCCCAGCATCGAGCAGGTTCTCGACGATGTGGGCGCCATTCAGGGCCTGGTGCAGAACGGCGGAATGACCGACGATCCGACGCCGACCCTGTCCGGCAAGGCCGAAGCGGGCTCCATCGTCACCGTCTATGACAATGGCGAGAAGCTGGGCAGCACCACCGCCGACAAGGACGGCGAGTGGACCTACACCCCGACCACGCCGATCAGCGAAGGCGAACACCGCTTCGAAGTCACCGCCACCGACAAGGCCGGCAACACCAGCGCCAAGTCCGAGCCGTTCAACATCGTCACCGACTACACCGCTCCGGATGCCAGCAAGCTGGCCATCACCGGCGTGGAAGACAGCGTTGGCGACGTCACCGGCAATATTGCCAACGGCGGCACCACCGACGATGCACGTCCGGTCATCAGCGGCACCGGCAGCGCCGGCGACCTGATCACCGTCTACAGCAAGGACAGCACCGGTAACCACAAGATCGGCACCGCCATTGTCGACGCCGATGGAAAGTGGTCGCTGACACCGGAACTGCCACTGATCCTCGGGCTGAACGAGCTGACCGCGGTGGAGACCGACGCGGTCGGTAACGCGACTGCACCGAGCGCGCCTTACAGCATCACTCTCGACACCAACGAGCCGGACGTACCGGTCATCGTCAACGTGTACGACGATGTGGGTCCGTATCAGGGTTTCCTGCAGAAAGGTGATGTCACCGATGACAGCCAGCCGACCATCAACGGCACTGCCCAGGCCGGCAGCCTGGTCAAGCTCTACGACAACGCCAATGTCCTGATCGGCAGCGCCACCGCCGACGCCGACGGCAACTGGAGTATCACCCCGATCGCAGCCCTGGCCGACGGCAAGCATGAAGTCTATGCCACCGCCACCAGCGACGTTGGCGTGGTCAGTCAGCCCACCGGCAAATGGGACTTCATCGTCGATACCGGCGCACCGTCCAACGTATCCAACCTGGTTGTGATCGACGACGTCGGCCCCAAGACCGGCCAGTTGTTCGATGGCGACACCACGGATGACAACCGCCCGACCTTCAGCGGCGACGCCGAGCCGGGAGCCAAGGTCATCATCTACGACAATGACCAGAAGATCGGCGAAGTCGAGGTCGGCCCTGACGGCAAATGGGAGTTCACCCCGACCGCCGCGATGGATGATGGCGCGCACGCCATTTCCACCGAAGTGCTGGACCCGGCGGGCAACAGCAGTGGCAAGAGCGAGCCGTTCCATCTGGACACGGACACCAGCGCTGTTGGCGTCAGCATCACCCGGGTGATCGATGCCATCGGCAGTATCACTGGCGATATCGCACTCAATGGCGTGACCGATGACAAGCGCCCGGAAATCCAGGGCACAGCCAAGGCTGGCAGCCTCGTCAAACTCTATGACGGCAGCGTCGTCCTGGGCAGCGTCACCGCCGATGCCAAGGGCAACTGGAGCTTTGCTCCGACCAAGGACCTGGCCGAAGGCGCACACACCATCACCGCCATTGCCACCGACAAGGCAGGCGTGGTCAGCGACCCGTCCCGATTTGCCTTCAGCGTCGACACCACCGCACCGACCCGCCCGAGCATCGAGCAGGTCTACGACGACGTGGGCAATATCCAGGGGCCGGTCGCCAATGGCGGCGTCACCGACGACTCCACCCCGACCCTGTCGGGCAAGGCCGAAGCGGGCTCCATCGTGATCGTCTACGACAACGGCGCCAAGCTGGGCAGCACCACCGCCGACAAGGACGGCCAGTGGAGCTACACCCCGACCACGCCGATCGGTGAAGGCGAACACGAGTTCGAAGTCACCGCCACCGACAAGGCTGGCAACACCAGCGCCAAGTCCGAGCCGTTCAACATCGTCACCGACTACACCGCTCCGGATGCCAGCAAGCTGGCCATCACCGGCGTGGAAGACAGCGTTGGCACCGTCACCGGCAATATCGCCAACGGCGGCACCACCGACGATGCACGTCCGGTCATCAGCGGCACCGGCAGCGCCGGCGACCTGATCACCGTCTACAGCAAGGACAGCACCGGTAACCACAAGATCGGCACCGCCATCGTCGATGCCGACGGCAACTGGTCGCTCAAGCCGGAACTGCCGCTGATCTCGGGTCTCAACGAACTGACCGCGGTAGAGTCCGACGCCGCCGGCAACGTCACTGCGCCGACCGAGAAATACAGCATCACCCTCGACCAGAGCGCGCCCCAGTCCCCGGTCATCGTCAGCGTCTATGACGACGTCGGCCCGTACCAGGGCTTCCTGCAGAAGGGCGATGTCACCGACGACAACACCCCGACCGTGGCGGGCACTGCCCAGGCCGGCAGCGTCGTGCGCCTGTACGACACCAACGGCGCCCTGATCGGCAGCACCACCGCCGACAGCAAAGGCAACTGGAGCATCACCACCAGCGAACTGGCCGACGGCAAGCATGAAATCCATGCCACCGCCACCAACAGCGTTGGCGTGGTCAGCGACCCCACCGGCAAGTGGGACTTCAGTGTTGATACCGGCAAACCGTCCAACGTCAGCAACTTGGTCGTCACCGACAACGTCGGCGATGTCACCGGCCCGCTGCATGAAGGCGATACCACCGATGACAACCGTCCGTTGTTCAGCGGTGAAGCTGAGCCCAACGGCAAAGTCATCATCTATGACAATGGCGTAAAACTGGGCAGCGTCGATGTCGATGCCGACGGTAAATGGGAATTCTCTCCGGTCAGGCCGTTGGCCGATGGCGATCACCAATTCACCACCGAGGTGCTGGACAAGGCGGGCAACAGCAGTGGCCAGGGCGACAAGCTGGCTGTGATCGTCGATACCGCCAAGGTCGGCATCAGCATCACCCACGTCATCGATCGCACCGGCAGCATCACCGGTGACATCGCCAATGGCGGCGTCACCGATGACAAGCGTCCGGAGATCCAGGGCACAGCCAAGGCTGGCAGCATCGTCACGCTCAAGGATGGCGCTACTGTCCTGGGTAGCACGACTGCCGACACCAAGGGGCAGTGGAGCTTCACCCCCTCCAGCGACCTTGCCGAAGGCGCACACAGCATCAAGGCCAGCGCGGTCGAGAAGAGCGGCAACAGCGTTGGTCCGGCCAGCTTCGACTTCAGCGTCGACACCACTGCGCCGACCCGCCCGAGCATCGAGCAGGTCTACGACGACGTGGGCAATATCCAGGGTCCGGTTGCCAATGGCGGCGTCACCGACGACTCCACCCCGACCCTGTCGGGCAAGGCCGAAGCGGGCTCCATCGTGATCGTCTACGACAACGGCGCCAAGCTGGGCAGCACCACTGCCGACAAGGACGGCCAGTGGAGCTACACCCCGACCACGCCGATCGGTGAAGGCGAACACGAGTTCGAAGTCACCGCCACCGACAAGGCCGGCAACACCAGCGCCAAGTCCGAGCCGTTCAACATCGTCACCGACTACACCGCTCCGGATGCCAGCAAGCTGGCCATCACCGGCGTGGAAGACAGCGTTGGCACCGTCACCGGCAATATCGCCAACGGCGGCACCACCGACGATGCACGTCCGGTCATCAGCGGCACCGGCAGCGCCGGCGACCTGATCACCGTCTACAGCAAGGACAGCACAGGTAACCACAAGATCGGCACCGCCATCGTCGATGCCGACGGCAACTGGTCGCTCAAGCCGGAACTGCCGCTGATCTCGGGTCTCAACGAACTGACCGCGGTAGAGTCCGACGCCGCCGGCAACGTCACTGCGCCGACCGAGAAATACAGCATCACCCTCGACCAGAGCGCGCCCCAGTCCCCGGTCATCGTCAGCGTCTATGACGACGTCGGCCCGTACCAGGGCTTCCTGCAGAAGGGCGATGTCACCGACGACAACACCCCGACCGTGGCGGGCACTGCCCAGGCCGGCAGCGTCGTGCGCCTGTACGACGCCAACGGCGCCCTGATCGGCAGCACCACCGCCGACAGCAAAGGCAACTGGAGCATCACCACCAGCGAACTGGCCGACGGCAAGCATGAAATCCATGCAACCGCCACCAACAGCGTCGGCGTGGTCAGCGACCCCACCGGCAAGTGGGACTTCAGCGTCGACACCAGTGCTCCGGCCAACGTGACCGACCTGGTCATCACCGACAACGTCGGCGATGTCACCGGCCCGCTGCACGATGGCGATACCACCGATGACAACCGCCCGACCTTCAGCGGCGACGCCGAGCCGGGAGCCAAGGTCATCATCTACGACAATGACAAGAAGATCGGCGAAGTCGAGGTCGGCCCCGACGGCAAGTGGGAGTTCATCCCGACCGAAGCACTGGAAGACGGCCCGCACGCCTTCTCCACCGAGGTCCTGGACCCGGCGGGCAACAGCAGCGGCAAGAGCGATCCGTTCCACGTGGATACGGACACCACCAGCGTTGGCGTCAGCATCAGCCACGTCATTGACAGCGTGGGCAGCATCACCGGCGACATCGCCAACGGCGGCGTCACCGATGACAAGCGCCCGGAAATCCAGGGCACTTCCAAGGCCGGCAGCCTGATCAAGCTCTACGACGGCGACGTCGAACTGGGCAGCGTCACCGCCGACTCCAAAGGCAACTGGAGCTTCAAGCCGAGCGCCGATCTGGCCGAAGGTGCGCACAGCATTCAAGCCATCGCCACCGACAAGGCCGGTAACGACAGTACCCCGGCGAAATTCGACTTCAGCGTCGATACCACCGCGCCGACCCGCCCGAGCATCGAGCAGGTCTACGACGACGTGGGCAATATCCAGGGGCCGGTTGCCAATGGCGGCGTCACCGACGACTCCACCCCGACCCTGTCGGGCAAGGCCGAAGCGGGCTCCATCGTGATCGTCTACGACAACGGCGCCAAGCTGGGCAGCACCACCGCCGACAAGGACGGCCAGTGGAGCTACACCCCGACCACGCCGATCGGTGAAGGCGAACACGAGTTCGAAGTCACCGCCACCGACAAGGCCGGCAACACCAGCGCCAAGTCCGAGCCGTTCAGCATCGTCACCGACTACTCGGGCCCGGATGCGGACTCAACGCAGCTGACCATCGACGACGTCACGGCCGACAACTCCGTCAACATTGCCGAGGCGTCCGGCAACGTGACCGTCAGCGGCACGGTTATCGGTGAGTTCACTGCGGGCGACAAAGTCAGCTTCAAGCTTGACGGCACTACCTACAGCGCCACCGTGGGGGCTGACGGCAAGTGGAGCGTGGACGTTCCAGGCAGCAAGCTGGTCGATCACTCCGCCCACAGCATCGATGCCACCCTGCTTGCCCATGATGCGGCGGGCAATACGGGCAGCATCACGGCGGTGCACCCCTATGAAGTGCGGGTCAACAACGTTTCGATCACCAGCATGAGCAAGGACACCGGCCTGGACCAGGCCCATGCCAGCAACTTCGCGACGGCCGATGGCTCGGCGGGACGCGGGGTGTACGGCAAGCTCCAGGAGGAGCTGACGCCCGCTCAGAAGGTCCAGGTGTCCTTCGACGGCGGAGCCACCTGGAAGGATGCGACAGCGTCCGGTCTTGACTGGGTCGCGGTGGATACCGATTCCCATGATGCCAGCTGGATCATCCAGGCGCGTATCGTGGAGAACGGTGTGGCCGAGAACGGTGTGGTCAGCCGGGAAGTGACACTGCTTGACGCTATCGGTGCGCCGACGATCACCGGCATTCCTGGCAGCGACGGTATCTATACCTCGGTGCAGGCGGCCGAGGGCAATGAAATGGACGTTTCGCTGGATGGCACCAATGCCAAGGCTGGCGATACGTTGCACATCATCTGGGGCAACACGACCTACGACCAGGTACTGACGCAGGCTGACATTTCCGCGGGCCAGCTGACCGTTGCGGTCCCTGCCGAGCAGACCAAGGCCCAGGGCGGTCAATGGGACTTCTCGGTCAGCGCGCAGATCGTGACTACCGAAGGCCAGGTGAGCCCTCAGAGTGCTGTGGTTGAACTGTTCGGCGAAGGCTGGAGTACCCTGGCCATCGATGACCTGCAGCGGGACATCGACATCGCCCAGAACAACATGACCATCTACCAGGGTGGTGGCGTCACCATCAACTCCAACACCAAGCTCGCCCACGCGAATGCTACGGGCAGCTCGAATGCGGGCTTGCAGATCAAAAACGATGGCAGCTCGTCGAATCAGAGCCACTACGCCGAGATCAGCTTCACCCAGCCGGTCGCGAACTTCGCCATTTGCATCAGCGATCTGCAGAACCAGCAGGGCGGCTCGCGAGTAGTGGTCTTCGACACGAAGGGCAACATCATCTCGGATACGAAGGTTCTGGCTGACGGTTCGGGTGGGCCGGCGGCTTCGAAGCTTTATAACTTCGCCGCTCCCGTCGGTACGGATATCGGCAAGGTGATGATTTATGGCGATGGCGTCGGCAACGACGGCAAGGCCGGCGGTGGCATTGTCCTGGACTCCCTCAAGTTCAATCAGGTCTACCACGGGCCGGGGTTCAACGACACCTTTACCAATGAAGTGGGCAAAAGCACCTCGGGTTCGGGCTTCCACAGCGATGAAGGGCATTTCACCCTGACTTCGCAAGGCTCGGTCTCCGTACGCAGTGCCGAAGACCACAACCTGGACGGACCGTACCTGTACATCGGTACCGGCTCGAGCAAGATCAATGAGTCGGCGGCGATCTTCACCTTCGACCAGCCGGTGCAGTCGTTCTCCTACAACCTCTGGGGTCTGGAAACCGAGAAGAGCATTCCCGGCAACTACTCGAAGATGGAGGTGTACGACACCAATGGCGTACTGGTCTTCAGCCGCAATACCACCAATAACGGTGGCGGTACCTTCAACTACGTTCAGGTCTCCTACACGGCGCCGCAAGGTATCAATATCGGCCAGGTGAAGGTGTTCCAGGATGCCAACGGCCTGATGCTGGACAACTTCACCACCATGCTGGCACCCACCGCTCCTTCGGGGCAGAAGCTGATCGACAACAGTTGGGAAACCTACTTTGGCGAAAGCAGCGTGACCAAGAATGTCGAGTGGAAGGCGCAGGCGTTCACCACCAGCACCTTCTCCGGCGGCGGCTCACTGGTGGGATACCACAGCGATGCGGGTGGGTTCACCATCACCGGCTCTGCGAGCAAGACGATCTCCGGGGCACCCTGGACCAACTCGGCGACAGGCTCCATGGCTGTCGAGGAAGGCAAGTCCGCGGTGCTGACGTTTGACTCGGCACGCTCCAAGGTCGAAGTCTCGCTCACCGGTGTCGAAGCCACTCCGACCAAGGACAACAAGGCTCTGCTGAAAATCTTCGACACCACCGGCAAGTTGCTGGACACGGTCGAGATGAAGAACAGCGTCGGGACCTACGACATCCTCACGTTCACCTACGAAAGCGACAGCAACAATATCGGTCGCATTGAAATCGTCGGTGACCAGGTTCGTACGCACGTCACCAGCGTTTCGTCCTCGGTCACGCATGTGACGGTGGAGAGCGATGTCGTGGCGATGCTGGTCGATCCGGTGGAGTACTTCGCCCAGGACTCGGCGCACATCTTCGGTAGCAGCGGGGTGGACACGCTCAAGCTCACCGGCGCGAACCAGGTCCTGGATCTTCGTTCGCTCACCGGCGACAGCGGCGCGGCGAAGATCAGCAGCATCGAGAAATTCGACATCACCGGAACTGGGAATAACACCCTGAAGATCTCGCTGAACGATGTGCTGCACCTGGGCGAAACCGATCTGTTCCGCAAGGACGGCAAGGTCCAGGTCATGGTCGATGGTGATGCTGGCGACAAGGTCGAACTGCATGCCTTGCATGACCACGGTGCGACCTTCGGCTCCTGGACCAGTGCCGGTACCGCCAACATCGGTGGCGCGACCTACAACGTGTACACCTATGGCCAGCTGGATGCCGAAATCCTGATCAAGCAAGCCGTCACCAGCACCATCATCTAAGCCAATCCCGGCAAGGGGGGCGGGGTGCGAACCCCTCCCCCCTCCGAAGAACGCCGCCTCATCCCATGGGTGAGGCCAGAGAGAGTTCCTAAATGATTTCGCAAATGATCCAACCGCGCGCCGCGCAGTCCAAACACTCGTGGCGCCTGGCCTTTGCAGTGCTGGCGGCAGCCGTATGCGTGGGGCTGCAAACCCCCGAGAGCTTGGCGGCCTCCAGCAACCGAGCAATCTACGGCGAGCCCTATCAGAAGGTCGAAGCCGTGGCTGCCAATCAGTCGCAGATCGTCATGTTCCGCGGCAACGACACCGGCAAGGAAGCCGCCCACGTCTACATTGACGGTCAGCTGCAGAGCGCCCTGATGCCCGGCGGCTATACCACCTTCTGCACCCCGGCCGGCGAGCACTCGCTGGAGACCTACATCGGCGACGCGCCGCTGTATACCGGCAAGCGCAACCCGCAGAGCTACGCCAAGCTCAGTGGCGGCCAGACCTACGTCCTGGAAGCCCCGCTCACCGGCAGCACGCCGATCGTGCACACCGGCCGCGAAGCCGAGCAGAGCCTGCAAGGCCTGCGCCGGCAGATCCACGTGATCAGCCGTGCCAGCTCGGTAGTGCCGTGCCAGGGTGAAACCAAGCTCACCCTGCGCAGCGACGTACTCTTCCTGTTCGGCAAGAGTGGCTACAAGGACCTGACCCCTGAAGGTCGCGAGATGCTGAACAAGGCCGTACAGGACATCCAGCAGCAGCCCAACGTCAGCAGCATCGATGTAGTCGGCCACGCCGACTCCATCGGCAAAGCCGCAGCCAACCTGCGTCTGTCCCAGCAGCGCGCCGAAACCATCCGCCGTGTTCTGCAGGAACAGGGCATCCAGGCCAGCCTGCTGCACGCCAGCGGCCGCGGCAGCTCCGAGCCGGTGGTGCAGTGCGAAAGCGGTTCGCGCAATGCCCGCATCGCCTGCAACGCGCCAAACCGCCGCGTGGAGGTGATCATCCAGAACGGCCAGGAGTAACCCCGGCCTGCGGGTTCAGGTGCCCTGGCGTTTCGATCGCCCACCTCGGTCCTGCATAGCGCCAGGAGCGGAACAACAAAGGCCCCGGAAGGGGCCTTTGTCTTGCCTGGTTCTTCAGATGCCCTGCGTGTCCTCTTGCGCCTGAATCCTGCTGCAAGTCGCCTCGGGCCTGGCGACCGTAGCGAGCAGGAGCGGCTGCGTCGCCTGCTGTCGGGCGAACTTGCCCTCGACTTTCCAGCGGCGCCGGAACGCTGCGCTGCCTGGGAACCAAGCCGGCTTCACGTCACGGTTTTCCCGTTCACGGACGACCTTTGAAGAGGGCCGGGGCATTCGCCTAGTCAGGCGAAGGAAAGGTACGTCAGCCCAATCAGGGTTTTCTGATGCCCGTGGAATCGGGGCATTTCTACCATGCGCACAGCTTCTCCTCCCCTTAAGGTGCGCGCCATGAATCCCTCTCCAACGCCCATGACGACCGAGGTCGACCTGGGCGTTTCTTCCGATAACGACAGCCTGCTGGCGGGGGTACGCTGGTTCTGCGCCCACTTCGAGCGTCCGGTGTCCTTGGAGTCTCTGTACGCGGGTTTGCCGCGCGACCAACGCCTGCGGCCGAGCATGGTCGTACGCATGCTCGAACAGGTTGGCATCGGCGCCGGCTGGGTCAAGCGGCGCCCCGCGGAGCTGTCTTCCTATCTGTTCCCGCTGATGCTGCTGTTCCGCAATGGCGAGGCGCGCATCCTGGTCGCCCGCCGCGGCGAGGAATTCGAATTGCTGGTGCCCGAGGCGGGTGGCGGCAGCATCACCCTGAGTGCGGCCGAGCTGCAGGAAAACTACCTGGGCTACGCGCTGCTGGTGCGTCCCAAACCTGCTCCGGATGCGCGTACCGAGATCCCGCGAGGGGAAGGCAAGGGCCACTGGCTGTTCTCCACGCTGTGGAAGTACCGCCGCTTCTATTACAGCGCCGCCCTGGCCACCCTGCTGATCAACGTCCTGGCGCTGGCCAGCACCTTCTTCATCATGAACGTGTACGACCGGGTCGTGCCGACCCAGGCCTATGTCACCCTCTGGTCGCTGGCGGCCGGCGTGCTGCTGGCGATTGGCTTCGAATTCACCTCGCGGCAGGTGCGCGCCTTCCTGATCGACAGCGCCGGCAAGAAGGCCGACCTGATCCTGGGCTCGATCCTGTTCCGTCAATTGCTGGAGGTTCGACTGGAGCACAAGCCGCCGTCAGCCGGCTCCTTCGCCAACCAGTTCCGCGAGTTCGAGTCGGTCCGCGACTTCATCACCTCGGCTTCGCTGGCTACCCTGGCAGACCTGCCCTTCGTCCTGCTGTTCATCTTCGTCCTGTTCCTCATCGGCGGCCCGCTGGCGATGGTGCCGCTGGGCTCGATGATCGTTCTGCTGGGGCTATGCGCCTACATCCAGTTGCCGCTGTCTCGCTTCATGAAGGAAAACCTTCGCGAGGCCTCGCAGAAGCATGGCCTGCTGATCGAGGCGATCGAGGGCGTCGAGACGCTCAAGGCCACCCACGCCGAAGGCAGCATGCTGCGTCGCTGGGAAGACTTCAGCGCCCAGCTGGCTGCCTCGTCGATCAAGACCAAGGCGCTGTCCAACATGGCCGCCAACTCGGTGTCGCTGATCACCCAGCTGACTACCGTGATGCTGGTGCTGTGGGGCGTCTACCGGATCGGCGATGGCGACATGACCCAGGGTGCGCTGGTCGGCATGGTGCTGCTCAGTGGCCGTGCCCTGGCCCCGCTGGCCAGCGCCGTGGGTCTGGCGGTGCGCTACCAGCAGGCGAAGACCGCACTGCACTCGCTGAACCAGCTGATGGAGATTCCCACGGTTCGCGATAACAGCCGGCGCTACCTGGATGCACCGAAGAACGCCACCTTGTCGCTGCGCCGCCTGAAGTTTTCCTACCCGGCGCCACCGATGCAGCCGCGCCCCACGGTGCTGAACAACATCAGCCTGACGATCAAGCACGGCGAGCGGGTCGCCATCGTCGGCAGTATCGGCAGCGGCAAGTCCACCCTGTTGCGGGTCATGGCGCGGCTCTACCAGCCGGTGGAAGGCCAGTTGCTGATCAATGGCATCGACGCCGAGCAGATCGACCCGGCGGACTGGAACTCCGCGGTCGGCTTTGTCGGCCAGGACGCGCGCCTGTTCTTCGGTTCACTGCGCGACAACCTGGTGATCGGCAAACCCTCGGCGACCAGCGAGGAGCTGGTCCACGTGGTCAAGCTGACCGGCCTGGATGCGGTCGCGGCCAGCCATCCGCTGGGTTACGACCGTCCGGTGGGCGAGATGGGCCAGGCGCTGTCCGGCGGGCAGCGCCAACTGGTCGCCCTGGCGCGCTCGCTGCTGCTGCAGCCCCAGGTGCTGCTGCTCGACGAGCCCACCAGCGGCATGGACATGCAGACCGAGCGCCTGTTCCTCCAGCGCCTGGAGAGCGCCACCCAGGGACGCACCCTGGTGGTGGTCACGCACCGCTTCTCGGTGCTGGAGCAGATCGATCGGCTGATCGTCGTGGATTCCGGGCAGATCGTTGCCGATGGGCCCAAGGATGAAGTGCTGCGTGCCCTGCAGGCCAACAACTCTGCTGCGCCGGGCAAGGCCCCGGCCGCTACTCGGTGAACATGCGATGACTGATACCCCTGACACCCAAGCGTCGGTGCCGGCCGTGGTGGAACCCGCCAAGGCCGTGGCGCCGAACATCACTCCCTATGCCAAGGAAGTGGCGCGTCTGCGTGAGAACGACCTGTCCTACGTCTCCGATCTGCAGGCGGCGCTGATCTCGCAGAAGACAACGGCGAGCACCGTGGTACTGCTGCTGATCGCGGCAGTTTTTACCGGAATCATCGTCTGGGCCTACTTCGCCAGAGTGGAGGAGATCACCAAGGGCGAGGCCCGGGTGATTCCTTCCAGTCGCGAGCAGGTCATCCAGAGCCTGGAGGGCGGCATTCTGGAGCAGATGAACGTCAAGGAAGGCGACGTGGTGGAGGCGGGGCAGGTTCTGCTGAAGATCGACCCGACCCGCGCCAACGCGAGCTACCGCGAAGCGCAGTCCAAGGCTCTGGCACTCAAGGGGCAGCTGGTCCGCCTGCGATCGGAGGCCTACGGCCAGCCGCTGGTATTCCCTGATGACGTGAAGGCGGTGCCTTCGATCGTCGAGGCCGAGACGGAAGCCTATAACGCCCGCCGTCATGCGCTGGAGGATGGCATCGCCGGCCTGCAGAAGAGCCTGTCGTTGGCTCAGGGCGAACTGACCGTGTCCGAACGACTGGCCAAGCAGGGCCTGATTTCCGATGTGGAGATCCTGCGCATGAAGCGCCAGGCCAACGAGTTCAACCTGCAGATCAGCGAGCGGCGCAACAAGTACCGCTCCGATGCCAACGCCGATCTGACGCGGGTGGAGAGCGAACTGGCGCAGTCCCTGGAAAGCGCCGCCGGCCGCGAGGACGTGATGAAGCGCACCACTATCACTGCGCCGCTCAAGGGCATCGTGAAGAACGTGCGGGTCAACACCATTGGCGGGGTGATCCAGCAGGGGCAGGACATCATGGAGATCGTCCCGCTGGAGGATCGCCTGCTGGTCGAGGCAAAGATCCGTCCTGCCGACGTGGCCTTCCTGCGCCCCGGCCTGCCAGCCACGGTGAAGATTTCCGCCTACGACTACGCCATCTACGGGGGCCTCACCGGCAAGGTCGAGCTGATCAGTCCCGACACCATCAAGGATGACGAGATGGCCCGTGCGGGCCGTCCGGACACCTCGTTCTACCGCGTTCTGGTACGTACCGACGAAGCGGAACTGAGCAAGGGCGACAAGCATTTCCCGATCATTCCCGGCATGACCGCGACCGCGGAAATCCGTACCGGGGAAAAAACCATCCTGGATTACATACTCAAGCCTGCGCTGAAAGCGCGTGAGGCTTTCCGCGAGAGATGACAGCAATGAAAACCCTTAAAGACTTCTCCTATCAACCTTCTGGAAAGCGTTGGCGATTCTGCCGTTCCGCTCTGATCGCGGCGATCTCCTCGCTGGGCGCTGGTGTCGACGCCGTCTTGGCCGATGACAACCTGGGCGGGGCGCTGAGCTTTTATTCCCAGCCCAAGGAAGCTACTGCTGTGACACTGACCGGCGGTGCGTTGCGTGGCGAGCTGGTGGCCTCCATCGCTACTGCGACGCCTTCCGAAACCAAGCAACCGGTCGCCCCGGTGGAGCGCTCTCAACCGGCACAGGCGAAGACGCCTTCCGCCAGTCCTGACAAGGCTCCGGCAGCCAAGCTTGATCTGAGCCTGCCGGAGGAGATCAAGCCCGGTGTAGCGGTCAGCAGCCTGGGCAGCAACGAAGCTTCGCTGGCCTACATCCGCGAACTGGTGGGCACGGCATTGCGCATCAGCCCGGAAATGCGCCAGGCCGATGCCAATTGGCAGGCGGCCAAGGGCGACGTGGATCAGGCCAAGGGCGCGCGTTGGCCGCAGGTACAGATCAGCGCCGCGTCCAAGACGTTGCAGAGCAGCAAGAGCGACTACGAAAACAACGGCTCCACCACGGTGCAGATGGTTACCCCGGTGTATGACTTCGGCGCTATCGGCCACACCATCGACAGCCGCAAGAACACCGCGAACGCCCAGGAGGAAGCCAAGGCGCAGTCTGAAGTCTCGGTGGCCTACAACACGGCTTCATCGGTGGTGGAGCTGGCCCACCAGCAGAATTCGCTGGAAATCAGCGACCGTTACGTGGCGCGCATGCGTGAGCTGGTGAATATGCTGTCGCAGATTGCCGAGGTCGACCCCGGTCGACGCAGTGAAGTGGTGCAGGCCCGTTCGCGCCTGCTGCAGGCAGAAACGGCTCGTGACCTGGTGCAGTCCAAACTGCAGCAGACCAAGACGACCCTGGCCAAGCTGGTGGGCGAAGACATTACCGTGCCGGCCAACGCCAAGTGGGATTGGACGCCGATGCCGATGCAGGATGCGCTGGCCCAGCTCAACGACACGCCGTCCCAACGTCAGGCACGCTGGGAGAAGGAAGCTGCGCTGGCCAACGCCGATTCGGTGAAGTCCGCGCGTTTCCCGAAACTGAACTGGGTCGTGGGTCGCAACACCGGCGAGAACATGCTCGATA
The DNA here is from genome assembly GCF_014204515.1 of Pseudomonas nitroreducens. Taxonomy (GTDB): domain Bacteria; phylum Pseudomonadota; class Gammaproteobacteria; order Pseudomonadales; family Pseudomonadaceae; genus Pseudomonas; species Pseudomonas nitritireducens_A. Next base: position 24,084 of record NZ_JACHLI010000007.1, read on the forward strand.
ACAAGGAGCCCTGGTCGACCGGGCTGGCGGTGGAGTGGACGGCCTTCTCCGGCGGTTCTGCCTCGGCGGCGCAACGTGCGGCCTATGCCCGGGCCAATGCGGCGGAGCAGAAGATGGAGAGCTCGCGGCGCGAGTCGGAATACCTGATCCGCAACCTGGCCGAGCAGCGTGACCTGTCGGCATCGCGGGTCCAGGACTACCAGGCGCTGCTCGCCGAATCCGACCGCGTGCGCAAGATGTTCTATGACCAGTGGTATCACCTGGGCAAGCGCACCCTGCTGGATGTGCTGATCGCTGAGAACGAGTACTACACGGCGCAGATCGCGGCTTCCGATACCTACTTCGACGCGAAGACTTCCGACCTGCGCATCCGCGCTGAAACCAGCGGCCTGATGGCCTGGCTGGCTCCAGGCGACGAGTCGGCCACCCGCTGATCGAGCGGCGCGGCAGACTGCCCAGCCTCTGGCACCACCCCCTCTTTCCGACATGTCCGCCACGGCGGTCGTGATGGCTCGACTCGTCCGTGAGTATGTGCGGGCATGCCGTGAAGAGTTTCTCCCGCAGGTGCACTTCCTGCACCATCGTCACAATTTGAATGACTTTGCGCCTTGCAAAAGTTCCGCTGCGTCGATGTGTCGCAGGGTGCGCAGGGCGTATTCAGCGCTTTCGAAAAGGTTCTTGATCGCCGTCATGGCAAGGTCTTTGCCAAAGGCGTTGGCCGTTCTCCAGGCTGCTCTCCCGATGCGCTGGAAGCCGCGTGTTTCATGGTTCTGACACAGTCCCATGGCACGCGCGTGCAAGCCCCTGGCAGGGAGGCAATAGCCCTGCGCCGGCTGAGTGAATTGGTCGTTTTCTGAGCGATTGTGCCCAAGACTGTTTCTCTGGCTGAGAAAATATCTTGTTAAAAATGGGCAGAATGGGCCTTGAAAGGGGTTTCTGAAATGCTTTGTAATACCCGCCGTCCATTTCCTACCCCCAAATCGCTGAGTCGCACTGACGCAGATCATGGCCAGTGTTCACCCATCGGTGCAGCGGCATAACAACAGGGGGCTGCCATCGGTGGGCTCCTGTCATAAGACGAGGCGGGCAATCCCCTCGTGCATTAGGTGTGCGACGCGCGTGTCCGAAACGAGCGCCAGTCCAGACACCCCACGCTGAACAATCACGGAACGAATCAGCTGACGAAATCGGTTTCGCATCGCGAATACCGGGCGACCTCCCTTTGCCCGGAATCCCTGCGGCCGCGTTCGTGAATCCATGACAGCCCTGGCAGGCGACCTGGAAGGGTCGCGGGTAACGAGTCGTCGAGCGATGTCTGGCGAAGGCTCATGGGCGGTGAAGCGATTTTCATCCACTAAGGCCGCATGATGAAAAAAGAGCAGTACACAGGAATTTTGAAGAGACTTGCGTGGCTGCCGATGCTGATGCTCGGTGGTTGCAACATGGCGCTGTTCGACCCGAAAGGGCAGGTCGGCGCCGACGAGAAGTCCCTGATCATCACGGCAACCCTGCTGATGCTGATCGTGGTGGTGCCGGTCATCCTGATGACCTTCGGTTTCGCCTGGAAATACCGGGCTTCGAACACCAAAGCCACCTACATGCCGGACTGGTCCCACTCGACCAAGATCGAGCTGGTGGTGTGGCTGGTTCCCTGCCTGATCATCGCCGTGCTCGGCTGGATCACCTGGGAGAGCACCCACAAGCTGGACCCGTATCGTCCGCTGGACTCCGAGGTCAAGCCGGTGACCATCCAGGCCATCTCGCTGGACTGGAAGTGGCTGTTCATCTACCCGGAACAGGGCATCGCCACCGTCAACGAAATCGCCTTCCCGAAAGACACCCCGGTGAACTTCCAGATCACCTCGGATTCGGTGATGAACTCGTTCTTCATCCCGCAGCTGGGTAGCCAGATCTACTCCATGGCCGGAATGATGACCAAGCTGCACCTGATCGCCAACGAAGAAGGCGTGTTCGACGGCATCTCCGCGAACTACAGCGGCGGCGGTTTCTCGGGCATGAAGTTCAAGGCCATCTCCACCTCCGAGCAGGGCTTCCAGGATTGGGTCGCGAAGGTCAAGGCCTCGCAGCAGACCCTGAACCTGGATCAGTACCCGGAGCTGGTGAAACCCACCGAGAACGTCCCCGCGACCTACTTCGCCACCGTCAGCCCCGAGCTGTTCTCCCACGTGCTGAACAAGTGGGAACACGCTGGCCACGCAATGGCCAAGGCCCACGAAGCCAAAGAGCAGGCCGAGAGCGGCGAGCACGGCAAAGCCCATGACGAGACCGCCATGGCGGGCCACGACATGAGCAACATGCAAGGCATGCCTGGCATGCAAATGAATCCGAGCCAGGAGTAACTGCAGATGTTCGGGAAACTGACACTGTCGGCCGTGCCGTATCACGAGCCGATCATCGTCATCACGCTGGCTGTCGTCGCCCTCGCGGCGCTCGGCGTGTTCGGCGCGATCACCTACTACCGCAAGTGGACCTACCTGTGGACCGAGTGGCTGACGTCCATCGACCACAAGAAAATCGGCGTGATGTACATCATCGTCGCCCTGGTCATGCTCCTGCGCGGCTTCGCCGACGCCATCATGATGCGCGGCCAGCTCGCGCTGGCTGAAGGCGCCAACCACGGCTACCTGCCGCCGGAACACTACGACCAGATCTTCACCGCTCACGGCGTGATCATGATCATCTTCATGGCCATGCCCTTCATGACCGGTCTGATGAACCTGGCCGTGCCGCTGCAGATCGGCGCACGCGACGTGGCGTTCCCGTTCCTGAACTCGCTGAGCTTCTGGTTGCTGGTCGTCAGCGCCATGCTGGTGAACGTCTCGCTGGGCCTGGGCGAATTCGCCCGTACCGGCTGGGTCGCTTACCCGCCGCTGTCCGAGCTGGCCTACAGCCCGGGCGTGGGTGTGGACTACTACATCTGGGCACTGCAGATATCGGGTATGGGTACCTTGCTCACGGGTATCAACTTCCTGGTGACCGTGTTCAAGATGCGCACCCCCGGCATGAAGCTGATGCAGATGCCGATCTTCACCTGGACCTGCACCTTCGCCAACATCCTGATCGTTGCGTCGTTCCCGATCCTGACCGCGGCCCTGGGCCTGCTGTCGCTGGACCGCTACTTCGACATGCACTTCTTCACCAACGAGCTGGGCGGCAACGCCATGATGTACATCAACCTCTTCTGGGCCTGGGGCCATCCTGAGGTGTACATCCTGATCCTGCCGGCCTTCGGTATCTTCTCCGAAGTCACCGCGACCTTCGCTGGCAAGAAAATGTTCGGCTACACCTCGATGGTGTGGGCGAGCGCCGCGATCACCTTCCTCGGCTTCACCGTGTGGCTGCACCACTTCTTCACCATGGGCTCGGGCGGCGACGTCAACGGCTTCTTCGGCGTGGCGACCATGCTCATCTCCATCCCCACCGGGGTGAAGCTGTTCAACTGGCTGTTCACCATCTACCGTGGCCGCCTGCGTTTCGACACCCCGATCCTGTGGACCCTGGGCTTCATCGTCACCTTCACCATCGGTGGCATGACCGGCGTTCTGCTGGCCATCCCGGGCGCTGACTACCTGCTGCACAACAGCCTGTTCCTGATCGCCCACTTCCACAACACCATCATCGGTGGTGCGGTGTTCGGCTACCTGGCCGGCTTCGTCTTCTGGTTCCCGAAAGCCTTCGGCTTCAAGCTGGACGAGAAGTGGGGCAAGCGCTCGTTCTGGTGCTGGCTGGTCGGCTTCTACATGGCCTTCATGCCGCTGTACGTACTCGGCTTCATGGGCATGACCCGTCGCCTGAACCACTACGAAAACCCGATGTGGCAGCCGTACATGGTGGTGGCCTTCTGTGGCGCCGTGCTGATCTTCTTCGGTATCGCCTGCCAACTGATCCAGCTGTTCGTCTCGATCAAGAACCGCGACAAGCTGGCCGACCTGACCGGCGACCCGTGGGGTGGCCGTACCCTGGAATGGTCCACTTCCTCGCCGCCGCCGTACTACAACTTCGCCGAACTGCCGAAGGTCAACGACATCGACGCGTTCCACGAGATGAAGCAGACCGGTACCGCGTACCGCAAGCTGCCGGCCTATGCACCGATCCATATGCCGAAGAACACCGCCGCTGGTTTCTCCATCGCGCTGTTCGCCTTCATCTTCGGCTTCGCCGCCATCTGGCACATCTGGTGGCTGGTGGGCGTTGGCTTCGTCGGCATGATCGCTTCGGTCATCGTGCGCAGCTACATCACCGATGTGGACTACTACGTCCAGCCGGATGAGATCGAGCGCATCGAAAACGCCAACTTCCAGAAACTCGCCACCGCGCAGCAGGTATAAAACCATGTCGACGGCAGTACTGAATCAACACCTGGTCGATACGCACGAAGCGGCGCACGACCACGACCACGCGCACGACAGCGGCGGCATGACGGTCTTCGGCTTCTGGCTGTACCTGATGACCGACTGCATCCTGTTCGCCAGCGTCTTCGCCACCTACGCCGTGCTGGTCAACCACACGGCCGGCGGCCCGAGCGGCAAGGACATCTTCGAACTGCCCTACGTGGCCGTCGAAACCGCGATCCTGCTGATCTCCTCCTGCACCTACGGCCTGGCCATGCTGGCCGCGCACAAGGGTGCCAAGGGCAAGGCCATCGCCTGGCTGGGCGTGACCTTCCTCTGCGGTGCCGCGTTCATCGGCATGGAACTCAACGAGTTCCATCACCTGATCGTCGAAGGCTTCGGCCCGAGCCGCAGCGCCTTCCTGTCGTCCTTCTTCACCCTGGTCGGCATGCACGGCCTGCACGTATCCGCAGGCCTGCTGTGGATGCTGGTGCTGATGGCACAGATCGGCACCCGTGGCCTGACCGCGCAGAACAACACCCGCATGATGTGCCTGAGCCTGTTCTGGCACTTCCTGGACATCGTCTGGATCTGCGTCTTCACCGTCGTCTACCTGATGGGGGCTCTGTAATGTCCGCTGCTGCACATCATCACGACTCCCATGGCGCCCACGGCAACGACAACCACGGTGCCGGCCACGGCAGCCTGGGCTCGTACGCCATCGGCTTCGTGCTCTCGGTGATCCTGACCGCGATCCCGTTCTACATGGTCATCGACGGCGGCTTCTCGCGTCACGCCACCCTGCTGACCATGGTGATCCTGGGTCTGGTCCAGGTCGTCGTGCACCTGATCTGCTTCCTGCACATGAACTTCAGCTCCGAAGGTCGCTGGAACGTCATGGCATTCATCTTCACCGCCATCATCATCCTGCTGGTGGTCGGTCTGTCGCTGTGGATCATCTACACCGCAGACACCCTGATGATGCCGATGCCCTGAGGGCCGATGCCGTGAAACTCAAGCGTTACCTGCTGGTCGCAAAGCCAGGCATCATCTTCGGCAACCTGATCGCGGTGGCGGGGGGATACTTCCTCGCCGCCCGCGGCAGCGTTGACCCGATGCTGCTGCTGGCCACCGTGATCGGCCTGTCCCTGGTCGTTGCCAGCGGTTGTGTATTCAACAACTGCATCGACCGCGACATCGATCGCTTCATGGAGCGTACCCGCAGCCGTGTCACCGTGACCGGGCAGATCTCGCTGAAGGCCGCCCTGGCCCACGGCGTGGTCCTCGGCGCGGCGGGCTTCGGCCTGCTGATGTGGAAGACCAACGTACAGGCAACCCTGCTCGCTGCGTTCGGCTTCTTCGTCTACGTCGTGCTCTACAGCCTCTGGCTCAAGCGCAGCTCGGTCTACGGCACGCTGGTCGGCAGTCTCTCCGGAGCCATGCCGCCGGTGGTGGGCTACTGCGCCGCCAGCGGTCACTTCGACATGGGCGCGGCGGTGCTGCTGCTGATCTTCTGCCTCTGGCAGATGCCGCACAGCTACGCCATCGCGATCTTCCGCCTCAACGACTACCGCGCCGCCGGGATTCCCGTGCTGCCGGTGGAGCGGGGCATCGAAGCGACCAAGAAGCAGATCCTCTACTACGTCGTGGCCTTCGGCCTGGCGACCCTGCTGCTGACCGTGACCGGCTTCGCCGGCTACGGTTACCTGGTGGTGGCGCTGGCCGTCAGTGCCTGGTGGCTGTTCATTGCGGTCAAAGGCTTCAGTGCCGAAGACGACCGCCGCTGGGCGCGCCAGTTGTTCGCCTTCTCCATCATCGCGATCAGCGTGCTGAGCCTGATGATGTCCATCGACTTCCAGGCCATCCCGGCCCAGTCGATGCTGGCGGCGCTGTAAGGCTGCTCGCTGCAACGAAAAAGCCGCCCTTCGGGGCGGCTTTTTTGTGCCTGGCATCTTTTGGTGGGAGCGAGATTGGAGGCTTGTGCCAAGCGTTGCCCTCACCCCAACCCTGGCTACGCGCCCCGCTCCGAAGGGAGAGGGGCCGTCCGTGCCGGCTGATACTGAGGTGCCAACCTGCACTGAACTGTCCCCTCTCCCGCTTGCGGGAGAGGGTTAGGGTGAGGGGCTTTTGATCTTGTAGGAGCGGACTCCGTCCGCGATAGCTATCCGATCAGTGCAGCTTCAAACGCGGCTCGGTACTGCGCCCAATACGATCCGCGATCATCAGCAACGCCGTGCGGAACGGCCCGTACAACGCCATCTGGTGCATGCGGTACAGCGACACGTAGAACATCCGCGCCAGCCAGCCTTCGAGCTTCACGCTGCCCATCAGGTTACCCATCAGGTTGCCCACCGCGCTGAAGCGCGACAGCGAGATCAGCGAGCCATAGTCGGTGTAGCGGTACTCCGGCAGCGGCTTGCCCTCCAGGCGCGCGACTATGGCCTTGGCCAGCAGCGAAGCCTGCTGGTGCGCAGCCTGGGCGCGGGGCGGCACGGTACGGTCGCTGCCGTCGCCCATGGGGCAGGCGGCGCAGTCGCCGAAGGCGAAGACGTTGTCGTCGCGGGTGGTCTGCAGGGTAGGGCGGACCACCAGCTGGTTGATGCGGTTGGTCTCCAGGCCATCGATGTCCTTGAGCAGGCTCGGCGCGCGGATGCCCGCGGCCCAGACCTTCAGGCTCGCCGGAATGAACTCGCCCACTGCCGTGCGCAGGCCTTCGGCCGTCACTTCCTGCACAGCCGAACCCGTCAGCACGCGCACGCCGAGCTTCTCCAGCGTCTGGTGCACCGGGCGGCTGATGCGCTCGGGCAGCGCCGGCAATACGCGCGGGCCGGCCTCGATCAGGGTGATGCGCATGTTCTGCGGCTGGATGCCGGTCAGGCCGTAGGCTGCCAGCTCCTGCGCGGCGTGGTGCAACTCGGCTGACAGCTCGACGCCGGTGGCACCGGCACCAACGATGGCAACGCTGATCTGGTCGTCCTTGTCCTGCCCGGCGTGGGCGCGCAGGTAGTGGGTCAGCAGCTGCTTGTGGAAGCGCTCGGCCTGCTCGCGGGTATCCAGGAAGATGCAGTGATCCGCGGCGCCCTGGGTGCCGAAGTCGTTGGTCGTACTGCCGATGGAAAGGACCAGCGTGTCGTATTCCAGGCTGCGTGCCGGCACCAGCTCTTCACCCTGCTCATCGAGCGTGGCGGCGAGCTGGATGCGCTGGCTCGCGCGGTCCAGGCCGTCGAGACGGCCGAGCTGGAATTCGAAGTGGTTCCATTTCGCCTGGGCGACATAGTTCAGCTCATCCTCGGAGGAGTTGAGCGAGCCAGCGGCGACTTCGTGCAGCAGGGGTTTCCAGATGTGGGTGAGGTTGGCGTCGACGAGCGTAATGCGCGCCTTGGCCTTTTTACCCAGGGTGCGGCCGAGACGGGTCGCGAGCTCCAGCCCGCCGGCGCCGCCGCCGACGATCACGATACGATGGGACATGGTGCATTCTCATAGCTTAAGGAATCCTGTATCGGCCCGTGGCGGCACGGCGCTCACGCAAGGTAGGCCAGGAGGCGGCTCAGCAAACCCAGGGCGATGACCACAGCGAGCAAGGCCCCCATCATCAGCCAGGGTTTGAACGGCTGGCGTTCGACCTGGTGGACGGGAGAGCTGAGGTACTGATCGACCTTCTGCTGGTCTTCGGGGCTCAGGCGACTGGGCATGGGCGGCCTCCGTTTATAATGTCGAGCATTCTAGTAGGGCTTGCGCGGCCTCTCAATGCGCCGCCGATCAATGCAGCTTTGCGTGGGCGTCTGTTTACAGGCCGACGCCCATGTCGAACAGGATGCTGCGGCCCAGGCTACCGCGCAGAAAATCCGGCGCATCGCTATGGGCGAACAGCACGCGGGCGAAAGTCGGGCCGACCACCGACAGCGAGCGCCAACCCTGGCGCAGGTACTCGGTGGGTGGGGGGAAGGGCGTGTTGAAGTCCGGCGTCTCGCGCTTGAGGCTGACGAAGGCCAGCAGATCCAGTTCGCGCGGGTCGATGCCGCGCTCGGTGTAGTTGTGCGCCTTCTTGCGCAGCGTCGGCGCCAGGCGCGCCTGCAATTCCGCACAGGGAATCCGCTTGGGACGCTGCTCGCGGCGGATCAACTGGTTAAGACTCTGGGCCATGCGCCGGCGCAGCAGCTCTTCCTTCCACTCCTCGTTGAGCCGGCGGCCCTGATCGAGGACGAAGAACACCTCGAAGCTGGCGTCGCGGAACAGCACGTCCGGCGGTTGCTGCGTGGGGGCGATGAAGTCTTCCTGGCGATACGGCACCTTCAGTGCCTGCAGCAGCCGCTGGCAGGCCCAGCACTCCCGCTCCCACTTGCGCGAGTTGGAGAGGAAGTCGTTGGCTTGTTCCGCCTGGCGTGTCAGCAGGCGCAGATAGTCGGACTCGTTCATGCCTCCAGCATAGTTGCTGGCGGCAGCGGGCGGGCGTCCAGTGCGGTGTAGACTGTTGCCAATCATTGACCGTTGCGGACGAGGGGGAAGCGTGAGACGACTGCTGGGCGGATTGCTGTGGATGGTTCTGGCGAGCGTGGCGGTGGCGCAGGATGCGCCCGCCATTGGCTGGACCTTGCTGGACCAGTTCGACAAGCCCTACACGGCGAACGCCGACCTCAAGGTCCTGCTGGTGGCCCACGACATGGCCGGCTCGAAGCTGGTGAAGGCCGCGCTGGCGGATCGCCCGGCCGGCTATCTGGAGGCGCGCAATGCCGCCTTCGTTGCCGATATCAGCCGCATGCCCGCGCCCATCTCGAAGATGTTCGCCGTCCCCGCCATGCGCGATTACACCTACCGCGTGTTGCTCGATCGCGAACCGCGGGTGGCCAGCCGCTTCCCAGCCCAGGCCGACGCGGTGACCTGGCTGCAACTGGAGCATGGCCAGGTAGTCACTACCCAGCAGTTCGATTCGGCCCAGGCCCTGCGTCAGGCGCTGGAGCGAGGCACGCCGTGATCGCCGCGCAGTTGCTGTCGGCGGAAACTCTGGAGATCGGCTGGGCGATCTACCTGCCCATCGTCGCCTGGGCCATCTGGCGCGCGCCGTGGCTGGAGCTGGTCAGCGACTTCCGCCGCCAGCATCTGGTGTTCGGCACCATGCTCGGGCTGTTCCTGCTCTGGCTGGTGCGGCGGGATTTCGCTTCCGGGGTGTCCTTCCACTTCATCGGCATGACTGCCGTAACCCTGCTGCTGGACTGGCCGCTGGCGATCATCGTTGGCCTGGTCGCGCAGCTCGGCCTGTGCGCCATCGGCCGCCAGGACTGGGCGGCCATTGGCGTCAACGGCATCCTGCTGGTGCTGATCCCGGTGGTCATCACCGAGCTGGCGGCGATCCTCGTCGAGCGCCGGCAGCCGCGCAACCTGTTCGTCTACATCTTCTGTTCAGGCTTCTTCCCGGCGGCGCTGGCGGCGGTGTGCAGCCTGCTGCTGGGCCTCGGTCTGCTATGGATGGACGGGCTGTTCCCGATGCCGCCATGGATCGAGGATTTCATCGGCTACCTCTGGCTGATCATGTTCCCCGAGGCCTTCATCAACGGCACCATCGTCACCGGGCTGGTGGTCTTCTATCCGGACTGGTTGGAAACCTTCAACCGCACGCGCTACCTGCAGGCACCGTGGAAGGATGACGATGAGCCGCGCTGATGTTCGGCCATCGGTGAGACCCATGGCTCCGGCGGTTTGATCCAGGTCAGTTCGGAAACCTCCCAGTATCAGGGAAGCTTGGCCCCCCTTCGCAAGGAGATTGCCAATGAGCATTCACAGCTGGGCCGAACAGCGCCTCCAGGAACTGCTGATCGAGGCCGAGGCGGCCGGACAGGACCCACAACTGACCCTGAGGGCGCTGCTGAGCGTGGTGGTGCAGGCCAATGCCCAGGTGCGTAGCGAGGCCGATCTGGGTGCGGAACTGAACTTCCTCGCCGATAACCTGGATACGGAAAGGGACTACACCTTCATGCGGCCCTGAACGAAAAAGCCGCCTCGAAAGGCGGCTTTTGGCTTTTCGTAGGAGCGAGCTTGCTTGCGAACCACCGTCGATGACAGTGCTTGCAGTGGCTCGCGAGCAAGCTCGCTCCTACAAGGGCAGACTCAGTGCCCGCGCGGCTTGTCCAGATCGCCGGAAAACAACTCGTCTTCCAGATTGTCACCCGGAATCGCGTGCTCTTCCGCCGCCCAGGCGCCGAGGTCGATCAGCTTGCAGCGGTGCGAGCAGAAGGGCCGGTATTCGTTCTTGGCAGTCCATTCAACTGGGGCGCCGCAGGTCGGGCATTCCACGGTCAGGGGTTGGCTCATGGTTGTCCTCCACGCAGGCCGAGATAGAACTGATGCAGACGCTCGACCTGCTGGTGCAGGTGGTCGAGGTCGCCATCGTTGAGCAGCACGTCGTCCGCGTGCTTGAGTCGGTCATCGCGCAAGGCCTGGGCCTTGAGAATCGAGCGGACCTGTTCTTCGGACACCTGGTCGCGGCGCATGGTGCGCTCCAGTTGCAGATGTTCCGGCGTATCCACCACCAGCACGCGCTGGGTCATGCGGTACTGGCCGGACTCCACCAGCAGCGGCGAGACCAGGATGGCGTAGGGCGATTGCGCCTGCGCCAGGTTGGAAGCGATCTCCTGACCGATCAGCGGGTGAAGCAGGTGCTCCAGCCAGCGACGTTCCTCTTCGGCCTTGAAGATGCGCTCGCGCAGGGCGGCGCGGTTGAGTTGGCCGTCAGGCAACAGCATGGCGTCGCCGAAACGCTCGACGATCTTCGCCAGGGCAGGGCGGCCAGGCTCGACTACCCAGCGCGCGGCATGGTCGGCGTCGACCATGTGGATGCCCAATGAGGCGAAATGCTCGGCGGCGGCGCTCTTGCCGCTGCCGATTCCGCCGGTAAGGCCCAGAATCCAGGGTTTCATCGTTCTCCTTTCAGCCGTCCCGCCGGCCGTCCGGAAGCGCCGAAGAGACTCGGCGTGGGAGACGGCTAGCGGAAACCGGCGAACTGCAGATAGGTCGCGGTTATTTGATCACCCCAGAGCAGCGCAATCCAGCCGGCAATCGCCAGATAGGGGCCGAAAGGGATCGGCGTACTGGTCTCGGCGTTGCGCAGGCGCAGCATGATCACGCCCAGCACCGCGCCCACCAGGGACGACAGCAGAATGGTCAGCGGCAGCACCTGCCAGCCCCCCCAGGCGCCCAGCATCGCCAGCAGCTTGAAGTCGCCGTAGCCCATGCCTTCCTTGCCGGTGATCAGCTTGAACAGCCAGTACACCGACCATAGGCTCAGGTAACCGAACACTGCGCCCCAGAGCGCATCGCCGAGGTTGGTGAACAGCCCGAAGTAATTGACGATCAGCCCCAGCCAGAGCAGCGGCAGCACCAGGACGTCCGGCAGCAGCTGGTGATCGACGTCGATCATGCTCATCGCCAGCAGACCCCAGCCCAGCAGCAACATGGCGCCGGCTTGCCAGCCGAAGCCGTAATGCCAGGCGATGTATGCCGACAACACGCCGCTGGCCAGCTCGATCAGCGGATAGCGCTTGCTGATCGGCGCCTTGCATGAAGAACACTTGCCGCGCAGCGCCAGCCAACTGACCAGCGGAACGTTTTCCCAAGGCTTGATCTCATGACCGCACTGGGGGCACTGCGAGTTCGGCAGGATCAGGTTATAGGTGCCCGTGGAGGGTTCCTCAGGCAACCCCAACGCTTCCCTGGCCTCCCGCTGCCAGCCCAGCTCCATCATCTTCGGCAGGCGATGGATCATCACATTGAGGAAGCTGCCAACCAGCAGGCCGAGCACGAGGACGCATAAAACAAAGGCCAGCGGGGTGCTGGCCAGGAAGTCGAGAACAGGCATGATTTAGACGACGTTGCCCAGTTGGAAGATCGGCAGGTACATGGCGATGATCAGGCCACCCACGAGAACACCCAGCACAGCCATGATCATCGGCTCCATCAGGGTGGTGAGGTTGTCGACGGCGTTGTCCACTTCTTCTTCGTAGTAACCAGCAACTTTATCCAGCATGTTGTCCAGCGAGCCGGACTCTTCGCCGATGGCTGCCATCTGGATAGCCATGCTGGGGAACACACCCGTGGTGCGCATGGAGAAGTTGAGCTGAGTGCCGGAAGAAACGTCTTGCTTGATCTTGTTCACCGCGTTGCGGAAGACCACGTTGCCTGTCGCGCCGGAAACGGAGTCCAAAGCTTCGACCAGGGGAACACCCGCTGCGAAGGTGGTCGACAACGTGCGTGCATACCTTGCTACGGCAGACTTGTAGAGGATATCGCCGACTATGGGTACCCGAAGCACGCCGCGATCAACGGAGTCCCTGAACTTCTCGGAGCGCCGATGAAGCTCCCTTAGTGCGAACGCGGCTGCAAAGAGCGCTATCAGTACGATGAACCACCACTCCTGCAGGACATCTGAAAGAGAGATGACCATTCGAGTGAATGCTGGAAGCTCCGCTCCAAAGTTGGCAAAAACGGCTTGGAACTGAGGGACTACCTTGATCAACAGGATGGCGGAAACGATGACTGCCACCACCACCACGGCGATCGGATAGGTCATCGCCTTCTTGATCTTCGCCTTAAGCGATTCGGTTTTTTCTTTGTAAGTCGCCACTCGATCCAGCAGAGTTTCCAAAGCGCCGGATTGTTCGCCAGCGTCTACCAGATTGCAGTAGAGATCATCGAAATACTGTGGCTTCTTGCGCAGTGAGTTAGCCAGGCTGTTACCTGATGCGACTTCCTGTTTAACCTCTTCGACTAGCTTACGCATATTCGGGTTATCGAAACCCTCGCCGATGATGTCGAACGATTGCAGCAGGGGGACACCAGAGCCCATCATCGTCGCCATTTGTCGGGTGAACAGGGCGATGTCCATGGGCTTGATCTTCTTGCCACGGCTCAGCAGCGAAATGCCCTTCTTGCGTACCTTGGTCGGGTTGATGCCTTGCTTGCGCAACTGGGCCTTGATCAAGGCCGTATTGGTCCCCGACAGCTCCCCTTTGACCTTCCCACCCTTGCGATCAGTGCCTTCCCAGGTAAAGACACTGCTCTTCAATACTTTTTCCGCCATGGATTAATCCTTGGTCACGCGGTTGACTTCCTCGAGGCTGGTGATGCCTTGCATGGCCTTGAGCAGGCCCGAGGTGCGCAGATCGTTGAAGCCTTCTTTGCGGGCCTGTTCGGCGATCTGAATGGAATTGCCTTCTTCCATGATAATGCGCTGTAGGGCGGGCGTGATTTTAACCACTTCATAAATACCCACACGTCCCTTGTAGCCGTTCTTGCAATTTTCGCACCCTACAGGGGAATAAAGCTTGAATTTGCCGACGCTGTCTGCGGGGAACCCTTCGTGCAGCAACGTTTCCTGAGGAACCTCATGTTCCTTCTTGCAATGCGAGCAAAGCTTGCGGGCTAGGCGTTGGGCGATGATCAGGTTGGTGGAGGTGGCCAGGTTGAACGACGCTACGCCCATGTTCAACAGGCGCGTCAGAGTCTCCGCGGCGCTATTGGTGTGCAAGGTCGACATCACCATGTGCCCGGTCTGCGCAGCCTTGATGGCGATTTCGGCCGTTTCCAGGTCACGGATTTCGCCCACCATGATCACGTCGGGATCCTGGCGCAGGAAGGCGCGGAGAGCTTGCGCAAAATCCATGCCTTGACGAGGGTTGACGTTGACCTGATTGATGCCTTCCAGGTTGATCTCCACGGGATCTTCAGCCGTGGAAATATTGATATCCGATGTATTGAGAATATTAAGGCCGGTATAGAGCGACACAGTCTTGCCGGAACCAGTAGGCCCGGTCACTAAGATCATGCCCTGGGGTTGCTTGAGGGCGTCGAGGTAAAGCTGCTTCTGTGCTTCTTCATAACCCAGGGCATCGATTCCCATTTGCGCGCTGGCAGAGTCGAGAATCCGCATGACAATTTTCTCACCCCACAGGGTTGGCAGCGTATTCACGCGGAAGTCGATCGACTTGGTCTTGGAAACACGCATTTTGATGCGGCCGTCCTGCGGCTTACGGCGCTCGGAAATATCCAGCCCAGCCATCACTTTCAGACGTGCGGAAATTCGGCTGGCCAGTTGAATGGGGGGTTTGGCAGCTTCGTGCAACATTCCGTCAGTGCGGAAGCGAACTCTATAAATCCTTTCATAAGGCTCGAAGTGCAAGTCGGAGGAGCCACCTTTGATGGCATCAAGCAACATTTTATTGACGAAACGTACGACGGGGGCGTCATCGGCGTCGGAAGTCGAGGTGTTGTCCTGCTTCGATTCATCGACGGTTTCCAGATCCAGTCCATCGAGATCTACATCGGCGAGATCGGCAAGGCTGTCCGAACTGCTTTCAAACAGTTTTTCTATCGCTTCGCCCAGTTTATTGTCTTCGACCAGGATCGCTTCAGTGGTCAGGCCGGTACTGAACTGGATGTCGGTTATGGCTTGATGGTTAGTGGGGTCAGATATTCCGATGAAAAGTTTGGTGCCGCGCTTCCATAAAGGGATGATGCGGTGCTGTCGTACCAGCTTCTCGGAAACCAGCTCCTTGGGGATCCATTCCTTATCAAGTGTGCTTAAGTCGAAGTAAGCAATGCCGAATTGTTCGGCAGAAACTTCGGTGACTTTCAGGCTGTCTATTATTTTATTTTGCGAAAGAAAGGTTGGTAGCGGGATCCTGTCTTTCTTCGCTTGCATGTAAGCCTGGGTTGCAGTTTTTTCATCTAGGAGCCCGGTTAATACAAGTTGCTTGGCGAGTCCCGTAAGGTTTACGATATCGTTCATATGTGGCTCTTGGCTGGCTCTGCTTCCAAAATTGCAGGTTAGTATGATTGCTGCTCTATTTCAATGAGTGTGACCTGGCCCGCATCTTTCTTGTGTGGAGCCTGCCAAGGTCAAAATTTACGGGGAGTGGGCTGCATGTTCTGGGGGTTGGTTAAAACGTTGTTTGCGGCGAAGAGGCCGGCTGTCGCTGTGTCGGATGTCGGGCAGTTGCTTGCCAAAGCAGGTGCTCATCGCGACAAGGGGCAGGTGCTGGAAGCCATCGAGGCTTTCGAAGCCGTGCTTGCCATTGATCCCTACAATCCTGTAGCGATGAATGACCTTGCTGCCAGTTTGATGATCCTCGGGCGTGAAGGTGAAGCACGGCTTTACTTCGAAAAGGCCGCGCTCGTGGACGATACCTTTGTTCCAGCCCAGGTCAACTATGCAGCCAGCTTGAGTGAATCCTACGAAAGTGCGCGGGCGTTGGAGATTTTGCAGGATGCACGCAAGCTGATGCCGGATGCGGGCTATATCGACTCGGCAATGGCGCGGATCAAGACGAGCTGGGGGGAGGCTGAAGAGGGGAGAGAGCTTTTCCTTTCTGCGTGGTTGAAAGAGTTCGATGACGCGCGATTTGCCGAGAATTATTTATTTAATAGCTGCTCGGTAGAGTCGGTCAGCTCTGCGCATTTATATGCGGAGCATGCTTTCTGGGCTGATACATTGCCAGATATTGGGCTGGCACCGGTGCGTGACGGTGAAGAGAGAAGGTCTGGGCGAATCAGGATTGGTTATTTGTCGCCAGATATGCGTCAGCATTCGGTTCGTTATTTCTTCAGGCCGTTGCTGGAGGGGCATGATCGTGATCGCTTCGAGATATATGCGTACTATGAATCTGGCGCTGTTGATGCGCAGACTGAATTAATTAGGTCGCGCTGTGATTATTTTCGCCATATTCCAGGGTTGATGGACGCCGACTTCGAGAAAATTGTTCTCGATGATGATTTGGATATTCTTGTTGAATTGGCTGGGCATACTTCCGTTAATCGCACCGGATACTTACGTCGCCGGTTGGCACGCGTGCAGATGACTGCGCTCGGCTATCCACCCACAACCGGACTTTCGCAGATCGATTATAAAGTAGTCGATAAGCATGCTGCGCCTGAGGGAACCGAAGGGTTTTATTCCGAGAGATTGCTGCGCCTGCCCAATACTTTCTGGTGTTTTAACCCTCTGGAGCCGACTCCTGATCCCGCTCCGCCTCCATCGGTGGAGAAGGGCTATGTAACCTTTGGCTGCTATGGCAATATTGGAAAAGTCTCAGTCAGCATGCTCGCCAGTTGGCGAGAAATTCTCGAGCGAGTGCCTTGTAGCCGCTTGATTATCAAGTCCATAAACTTTCAGGATCATTCTTCCCGCGAGCACTTTGCCTCTCGTATGGTGGGTGCGGGTATCGAGCTTGCGCGAGTCGATCTAGTGTTGCCGGACCAACCGGCAGCGCTATTCAGCTCTTATGCAGAAATAGACCTGATCCTCGACACTTTCCCATTCAACGGTGGCACGACAAGCGCTTTTGCGCTGTGGATGGGGGTGCCTCTGGTGACACTGCAGGGCGACATCCTGCTGTCTCGCATGGGAAGTTCGATGCTCCGCGAAGTGGGGTTGCAGGACCTTATTGCGGATCATTTGGATGACTATGTCGAGCGGGCGGTAGCACTCGCAACCGACACGCAGCGCCTGGTGGACATCCGTGCGAGTATGCGCACCAAGCTCTTGGCCTCCCCGCTGGGCAATGGTCAATTGTATGCAAGTCAATTCGAGGCTGCTTGCTTGGTAGCCTTGGAGAGTGACTCGGAAGTAGATTTTTCTGATGTCGAGCGAGAGGTTTTGCCCGAGTCGGTTCTGGTTGAACGTGCAGCAACCGTTTATCGCAGTGGCAATTACGGTGCGGTGACAAGAATTGTCAGATATTGCCTTAATCGTTATCCGAAATGTCTGGAGGCGCACGTCCTACTGGCGAGAGTGCTCGAGCACCAGGAGGGGCCGCAACAAGGCTATGACAGCCTGGTCGCCGCCAGCCAGTCGATGGAAAGGCCGCTCGATCCGCAGGTGGCTCTCGCGCTCGCGCGGCTGCAGATACTGCTGGGGCTTAATGTCGAAGCTATGAATGGAATCGACAGCTTTGTTGCGCCTACTGAGGACGCCGAAAAATACGCACTGTCGCTTCGTGTCTATCAGGCTGTCGCCCGTGCCCGGACTGCGAAACCCGATACCACGGTGAGATCGGGAGAGGGCTTCCTTTCCGTTCTGGTGCACTGCGACAGCGATGCGAAGTTCGCCGAAATCAGCCAGGGATTGAAAGCTATTCTGCCTCCGCAGAGTTTCGAGTTGTTGCGCGGCAGGGCTGTCTCTCGCGCTGTTTCATATCGCCAGTTGCTTGGCCAGGCGCGTAGCGATCTCATTGTGCTGCTGCACGAGGATGTGGCGATCTTGTCTCCAGATTTTCACCGCCAGGCCATTCTGGCGATGGAGCGCTTCGATGTCGTAGGTCCTGCAGGCACGCGCCAACTGCTGTCGCCGCTATGGTTCGAGGTGGACGAAGGTGCGCCTAGTGGCGCGCTGATCCTGCCTTCTGGGGGCGGTGTGGATGAATTGTGTGTCTACTCGAGTGAACGCTACTCGGAAGACATCGAGGCACTCGAAGGTGGGTTGATCGTCGCGCGCCGCTCGGCATTTGCTGCAGTCGAACTGGACGAAGGTGCTGAGGATGTGGTTTGCCTGGCCGAGGTGGAATGGTCATTCAGGGCCTCTCAGGCAGGTTTGCGCCTTGCTGCCGTGCCAGGTTTGGGCGTCGCGAGGCGGGTATTCGACATGCCGCGGGATGATCAGTGGCGACGCTACGCCATGACGCTGGCGGAGAAGCATGCTCGCCTGCGGGCCTCCAAGTCTCGGGTAGTCCCTCAAGGAGTATCCATTCCGTTGAGGAGCGGGCTGGACGCTATGCTGGTTTTGCGGACGCTTTACCTGACCGACCAGTAAGTATCTGGATTGGATCACTGTCCGACCTTTCGCTAAGTTGTTTGACACGCTTCACAAGGTTAGGAGTGAATTATGAAGCTGGCATCGTACTTGCTTCGAAAGATTGCGCGGCCTTCGTATACCGCAAAATCCAAGGAGAAAAGCATGAAATCGCTTCAGAAGGGCTTTACCCTCATCGAATTGATGATCGTCGTAGCGATCATCGGCATTCTGGCGGCCATCGCTCTGCCGGCATACCAGAACTACACCGTTAAAGCTCGTGTATCGGAACTGATCCTGGCGGCGAGCAGTGCTCGTACCTGCGTGACCGAAGTTTCCCAATCGGTAGGTACTCTGAACGCTTCCGGTTGTAACATCACCGCGACTGGTCGTGTGACGGGCGCCACCGTAGCCTCCGGCGGCACCATTACCGTCACTGGCAGCGCGGCAACTACCTCGGTAGGTCGTGCGGTAACTGTGACCCTTGCTCCGACCTGGACCAACGGCACTGTGACCTGGGCCTGCAGCGGTACTCCGATCGAAGTTATGCCGGGCTCCTGCCGCGGCTGATCGTCGGCCACTGGCTTTCACCTTCCAACGAAGGTGGGCCTTGTGGCATGTACCCATGGATATCGAAGCGCCGGCAGATTCCCGAGATCGGTGCCGATATCTAGGTCGACAGGCGGCGAATTTGCCGCCTGTTTGCTTTTTGGCAGAGGTGCGCATGAAGACGATTCAGAAAGGTTTCACGCTCATCGAGCTGATGATTGTGGTGGCCATCATCGGAATTCTGGCGGCGATTGCCCTTCCCTCGTATCAGAATTACGTGGTCAAGGCGCGGGTGAGCGAATTGTTGCTCGCGGCAGGCAGCGCTCGCACCTGTGTTACGGAGATGTCGCAGTTGGCCGGTTCCGCCAACGGCTCTGGCTGCACACTCACGGCTGTAGGGCGAGTCACCGGTGCGACTGTTGCATCCAATGGTGTGGTCACGGTGACCGGATCTGCAGCCACCACTTCTGTGGGGCGTGCGGTGACAGTGGTCCTGCAGCCCACATGGACCGCTGGCACGCTAACATGGGTCTGCAGCGGTACGCCGACCGAAGTTATGCCGGCTTCTTGCCGCGGCTGATCTTTCCATTCCGGATGCGTTGGTTTCCGGAGATATCAGATATTCAAAGAGGTTAGTGGCGTGGGGTTGATTGCATTCTTCACCGGAGCAAGCGCGCGCGAATATGCTGTCGGATTGGCAGAGGAGCTGTCGAAAACCTTGCCGCCCAAGCTGGTTGATGGTTCTTCCAAGGTTCTATCCGTCAATAAGGTGACTAAGATCCTCGAAGGACTTTACGCCAAAGCCTCCGAGTACCGTGTGAACTCGAAGATTGGATTCATGCGTCAGGCGATGTTCGCCAATACCTTCCGCTGGCAGTTGACGGAGCTGGGGTATCCCGAGGCGTTCGTGAAGATGGCTACTGAAGGTCTTGTGCTGGCAATGACCAAAGTGCGTGAGCTCAAATAGACAACGGTGAGTGTACTTGGTGTCCATACAATCGGTTTTGCATGTCGGCTGTGGTCCTTCCCGTCTTGGAGATTTGCCTGCACTTTTCCAAACGGGCGAATGGCATGAGGTTCGTCTCGATATTGATGAGGGTGTGGAGCCGGATATCGTCGCGTCGATGCTGAATATGGATTTCGTCGAAGACTGTTCGGTCGATGCGGTGTTTTCTTCACACAATATCGAGCACTTGTATCCTCACGAGGTGCGAACTGCGCTCAGCGAGTTCCTTCGTGTCTTGAAGCCGGAGGGTGCTCTGATTCTGAAGTGCCCTGACGTCCTCTCGGTCGCCCAGGCTATTGTCGAGAGCGGCAGTGTCGACAGTCCGTTGTACGACTGTAGTGCAGGACCTATTGCGGCTCTGGATATCTTGTATGGGCACCGGCCTTCCATGGAAGCGGGCAACCTGTTCATGGCACATAAGACCGCATTTACTTCTAGTTCTCTGGCGAGCGAATTATTCTCAGTGGGTTTTCGTCGTGTTGTGATCGCACGCGATATCCTTTACGGATTGCATGTGGTGGCATACGGCTTTGCTGTTGATGATGATCGTATCCAGCGTGATTTACAGGGCGTACTCCCGGTGCAGGAAGCGCTGAAGGAAACGACGCTATACGTTCCTCAGAATTGATTTGGCCTTGGCGTGGTGCTAACTTCCGCCCCGCGAAATTAGCCGGTGTAGCTCAGTCGGTAGAGCAGCTCATTCGTAATGAGAAGGTCGGGGGTTCGATTCCTCTTACCGGCACCAGTTTCACCAAAAAGCCCCGCTTGTAGCGGGGCTTTTTGTTGGGCGCAGAAAAGGTGTCAGGCGTAGCCGGAAGGGTTCTGGCTTTGCCAGTTCCAGGCGTCGCGGCACATGTCTTCGATGTTGCGGCTGGCGCTCCAGCGCAGTTGTTCGCCGGCCAGGGTCGGGTCGGCGTGGTAGCTGGCGATGTCGCCGTCGCGGCGGGGGAGGAACTGGAAAGGCAGTTCGCGGCCGCAGGCCTTTTCGTACGCGCGGATGATTTCCAGCACGCTGTAGCCGCGGCCGGTGCCGATGTTGAAGGTCTTCGCGCCGTTGTCGCCGTCGAGCCAGCGCAGGGCGGCGAGGTGGGCGCTGGCGAGGTCGCTGACGTGCAGGTAGTCGCGCACGCCGGTGCCGTCCGGGGTCGGGTAGTCGTTGCCGAATACGCGGATGAAGGGCTGTTTGCCGGTGGCAACCTGGGACACATAGGGCATCAGGTTGTTGGGGATGCCGTTGGGGTGCTCGCCGATCTGCCCGCTGGCGTGGGCGCCGACCGGGTTGAAGTAGCGCAGGATGGCCATGCTCCACTGCGGATCGGCGCGGGCGATGTCGCGCAGGGCGATCTCCGCCATCAACTTGGACTGGCCGTAGGGGCTGGCCGGCCCCGTGGGGGCGTCTTCGCGGATCGGGCTTTCGGCCGCCATGCCGTAGACGGTGGCGGAGGAGCTATAGATGAAGCGCTTCACGCCGTGGCGCTGCATGGCCTGGCAGAGGGTCACGGTGCCGGCGAAGTTGGTCTGGTAGTAGGCGATGGGATCGGCGACGGATTCGGCGACGGACTTCAGGCCGGCGAGGTGGATGGCTGCGTCGATGTCGAAGTCGCGCAGCAGTCGATCGAGGACGGCCTCGTCGCGGACATCGCCCTCCACGAAGGGGATGGCCTGGCCAGTCAGTTGTTCGATGCGCTGCAGTGGAATGACCGAGCTGTTGCTCAGGTTGTCGAGGACGATGGGGCGGAAGCCCTGCTCGATCAGTTCCAGGCAGATGTGGGAGCCAATATAGCCGCAGCCCCCGGTCAACAGAATCCGTTTCGTCATGTTCGCGCCTGCGCTCCCTGTGCTCGTTCGCCGGTTCGGCCGCACCTGAGTATGTCAGAGGCGGACGAATCGGCGCGCGTGATCCTGTCGGCAGGTCTGCAGGCGGATGTGGCTGCTTACAGGCTCAGGCGCATGGACAGGTCGAGCGCCTTGATGTCCTTGGTCAGGGTGCCGATGGAGATGTAGTCCACGCCCGTTTCGGCAATGGTGCGCAGGGTCGCCTCGGTGATGCCGCCGGAGGCTTCCAGCTTGGCGCGGCCGGCGGTGAGGGCGACCGCGGTGCGCATGTCGTCCAGGCTCAGTTCATCGAGCATGACGATGTCGGCGCCGGCGTCCAGGGCCTGGCGCAGTTCGTCCAGGTCTTCCACTTCGATCTCCACCGGCTTGCCGGGGGCGATGCGCTGGGCCGCGGAGATCGCCTGGGCGATGCCGCCACAGGCAGCGATATGGTTTTCCTTGATCAGGAAGGCGTCGAACAGGCCGATACGGTGGTTATGGCAGCCGCCGCAGGTGACCGCGTACTTCTGCGCCAGGCGCAGGCCGGGCAGGGTCTTGCGGGTGTCGAGCAGCTTCACGCCGGTGCCTTGCACCAGATCGACGTAGTGACGGGCGCGGGTCGCCGTGCCGGACAGCAGCTGGAGGAAGTTCAGCGCGCTGCGCTCGCCGGTGAGCAGGGCGCGGGCCGGGCCTTCGAGGGTGAACAGCGTCTGGTCGGCGCTGACCTGCTCGCCGTCACGGACCTGCCAGTTCACCTGCACGCGCGGATCGATCTGGCGGAACACTTCGTCGACCCAGGCGCTGCCGGCGACGATGGCGTTCTCGCGGGTGATGATACGGGCGGTTGCGTCGCGCTCGGCGGGGATCAGTTGCGCGGTGATGTCGCCGCCGCCGACGTCTTCGGCCAGTGCGGCGCGGACGTTGGCCTGGATTTCCCCGGTCAGCTCGGCGAGGGTGAGGTTGGGCATGGAAGGCTCCTGTTCGCAGTGGCGCGATTATACGGAGGAGGGTGCGTGGCGGGCAGTGGCGGCGTTTTTTTGTGCTTTCCTGCGATTTCTCTGACGGACGGTGCCTGCGGCTATGTGAATTTCTTCAAGAATGCGTGAAATGTCTCTTGGTTGCGTAAGAAGCTTCCCTATAATGACGTTGAATCTTTCCGCTTTTTGACGCCACTAATTTGACGTTACGGATGACGCTTCGATGACTGTTGGTGCCGCCAGATGGGTCTGACGGCAGGAGACTTGCGATGCAGAACGACGCGAATGTAGTGCCGCTGAACAAGCAGGCCAGCGAGCAGTCGCAAACCTCGTTCTCCGGGCGTTTGCCGGCGGGGCTCGTTGCCGTGCGCGACAAAGTGGCCGTGCAGCTGCGCCATGCCATGCAGGCGTTGTTCGACAACGCCGACGATACCCTGTTCGAGATGGCCGACCGTGCCGCCAACAACGCCGAACAGAGCGCCTATTTCGAAGCCATGCGCGACCTGCGTCTCAAGCGCAAGGGTATCGAGCGTGGCTTCCTGCAGAAAGTCTTCGAGAACTTCGCCAATCTCAATCAGTACGAGATAGGCAAGGCCCCCAGCCTCGACAGCGTTTCCTACGACAACCTGACCCTGGTGCAGAACGACGAGCTGGAAGAGTCCGTCGCCCTCGACGCCATGGTCGCCAAGGTGATGAGCCGCGACGGTGTCGCCCTCACGCACCTCACCACCCGCATCAATACCCTGGTCAGCAAGAAGGTCGAGGACAAGAGCAACCCGCTCGGTCCGCGCCAGCTCTGCGAGGCCTTCCTTGAGGCCTGCCGCGGCCTGGGCGTGGAGATCAAGGTCAAGCTGATCATCCTCAAGCTCTTCGAGAAGTATGTGCTGGCCGATGCCGAGCACCTCTATGCGGAAGCCAACCAGAGCCTGATCGCCCTGGGCGTGCTGCCGGAGCTCAAGTCGGTGCCGCTGCGCCGTCCGCCGCAACGCACCGTTCCCAGCAGCCAGGCAGCGGCCCCGTCCGCCGGCGCCGAGCCGGGCGTACCGGGCGTCGCGGCTCATTACATGGACGCCGATAGTCAGGCCGCCTTCGCTGCCCTGCGCGAGCTGCTCTCGCAGGTTCGCGATGGCGCTGCACCCAGTCGCCCGATGCCGGCCGATGCGGTGCCGATCAGCAGCAACGACCTGATGCGCCTGCTCTCGCACCTGCAGTCGCACCTGCCGGCGCAGACCATCGATGAGATCGACGTACGCCAGCACCTGGATCACCTGCTGACCCGCGTCAGCAGCAAGAGCGGCCGCTCCCGCGTGGTCGGCCAGGTCGACGAGGACGTCATCAACCTCGTCTCGATGCTCTTCGAATTCATCCTCGACGACCGCACCCTGCCGGATTCGCTCAAGGCCCTGATCGGCCGCATGCAGATCCCGATGCTCAAGGTCGCGGTTCTCGACAAGACCTTCTTCAGCCGTGGCAGCCATCCGGCGCGTCGCCTGCTCAACGAGATCGCCTCCGCCGCCCTGGGCTGGGCCGAGCAGACCGACGGCCAGCGCGACCACCTGTACCAGAAGATCGAGCAGGTGGTGATGCGCCTGCTCAACGACTTCGTCGACGACCCGGCGATCTTCTCCGAGATGCTCGACGAGTTCGTTGCCTTCACCGGTGACGAGCGCCGCCGCAGCGACCTGCTGGAACAGCGCACCCGCGATGCCGAAGAGGGCCGCGCGCGCGCCGAACTGGCCCGCCAGGACGTCGAGAGCGTGCTCAACCAGCGCCTGCTCGGCCGCACGCTCCCCGAAGTGGTGGTGCGCCTGCTGCAGGAAGCCTGGAGCAAGGTGCTGCTGCTCACCTGCCTGAAGCACGGTACCCATTCCGCCGAGTGGGAAGCCGCCCTGGCGACCATGGACGACCTGATCTGGAGCGTGGAGCCCCACGAGGATCCGGATTCGCGTCTGCGCCTGCTGGAAATGGTCCCGCAACTGCTCAAGTCGCTGCGCGACGGCCTGACGTCCGCCGCCTTCGACCCGTTCTCCACCGGCGAATTCTTCAGCCGCCTGGAAGGGCTGCACGTGCAGGCCTTCCAGCGCTACAAGCAGGTCGAGGAAGCGCCGCTGCTCGATGCGGACGATGACCTGCCGCTGCTCGACGAGCCGCTGGATGAGCCGGCAGCGGTCATGCCGGAGGCGCCGCAGGCGGGCATGGTCGCGGTGGTCGAGGAAATC
This sequence comes from Pseudomonas nitroreducens, assembly GCF_014204515.1. GTDB lineage: Bacteria > Pseudomonadota > Gammaproteobacteria > Pseudomonadales > Pseudomonadaceae > Pseudomonas > Pseudomonas nitritireducens_A. Next base: position 48,776 of record NZ_JACHLI010000007.1, read on the forward strand.
GTCCTGGCCACGCCCGAAGAAGCCCGCACCGTGGAGCCCGAGGAAGTCTTCGCCGAAGACGACGATTGCCTGCGCAAGGTCGACGAGCTGCGTGTCGGCAGCTGGGTGGAGATCCAGGAAGACGAAGAACACAAGCTGCGCTGCAAGCTGGCCGCGGTGATCCGTCCCAGCGGTCGCTACATCTTCGTCAACCGCACTGGCATGAAGGTGCTGGAGAAGACCCGCATGGGCCTGGCCGTGGAGTTCCGCCGCAACGCCGTGCGCCTGCTCGACGATGCCCTGCTGTTCGATCGTGCGCTGGAGTCGGTGATCGGCAACCTGCGCCGCCTGAAGAACGCCTGAGCCCGCTGGCCGCGTGCCAGCGAGTGCATTTCCCCCGCCGCCTGCTTTAGAGTGGGGCTCTGCCAAGGAGCCTCCATGCAGATCGATCCCGAATCCGGCTGGTGCCTCGACGCCCAGCGCTGCCCCTCGCCGAACTTCAACGCCCGCCCCGACGGCGAGCAGGTGTCGTTGCTGGTGATCCACAACATCAGCCTGCCGCCCGGCCAGTTCGGTACCTGCAAGGTGCAGGAGTTCTTCCAGAACCGCCTCGACGCCGACGAGCATCCGTACTTCGCCAGCATCTGCAGCCTGACCGTGTCGGCGCATTTCCTGATCGAGCGCGACGGCTCGCTGTTCCAGTTCGTCTCCTGCAATTCGCGCGCGTGGCACGCCGGCGTGTCGAGTTTCGACGGTCGCGAGAACTGCAACGACTTCTCTATCGGCATCGAGCTGGAGGGGACGGATACCGAGCCCTACAGCGACCGCCAGTACGAGGTGCTCGCCGAGCTGACCCGGCAGCTGCGCAAGGTCTACCCGGCGATCACCCCGGCGCGCATCCAGGGCCACTGCGACATCGCCCCGCAGCGCAAGACCGACCCTGGCGAGTCGTTCGACTGGCCGCGTTTCCTCGGAGATATCGGCGCCGAGCGTGCCGCGAAGAAGGAGTCGACATGAGTTTCCTGGTGCTGTTGCTGGTCCTGCTGATCGAGAAGTTCTCCGGCTGGCGGGCGCGGATACAGCGTGACGGCCTGTGGCTGGGCTGGCTGGATGCAGTGGGCGGGATCAAGGCGCTGGTCGAGCGGCCCTGGCTGGGCATGCTGGTGGCCGTGCTGCCGCCGCTGTTGTTGCTGGCGCTGCTGCTGACCATTCTCGATCCGGTCGCCTATGGCCTGCTGGCGCTGCCGGTGCAGTTGCTGGTGGTGCTCTGGAGCCTGGGCCGCGGCGACGTGCTGCGCGCCATCGGCCCGTTCCGCGATGCCTGGCGCCGCGAGGATGCCCAGGGCGCCTACCACGTGGCCGAGCGCGACCTCGGTGTGCAGGCCGAGGGCGACGACGATCTCCTCGCCCAGGTGCAGGGCACGCTGGTGTGGCAGGCCTACCAGGCGTTCTTCGCGGTGATCTTCTGGTACGCGCTGCTCGGCCCGGTGGCCGCGCTGGCCTACCGGCTGCTGGCGATTGCCGCGGAGCAGGGCCGCCAGCCGGCGCTGCGCGAACGCGCGGCGCAGTTGCGGCACGCCTTCGACTGGCTGCCGGCGCGGGCGCTGGTGCTGAGTTTTGCCCTGGTGGGCAACTTCGTCGCGGTCACCCGCATGCTGCTGCACGATTTGCTGGCCTGGGACGTGCCTGCCGCTCGTCTGCTCGCGCGCGCCGGTTACGTGGCCGAGGACTTCAACGAAGGCGGGCTGGGCGCCAAGGGTGTCGCCAGCCTGGATGCCTTGTGGCAGTTGCTGGTGCGCTCCGCCGTGCTCTGGTATGCAGTGTTCGCCATCTGGACCCTGCTGCTCTGAAACGCCCGGATCGGGCCGGCGCCCGCCGGTCCGGTGATGGCATTTTAACCTTAAGTTACAGAACTCCCTGCCGATATCAGGTACACATCCAGACCTGAGCGCGGGGTGGCAGTCACTGCCGGTCACCTTGAGCGCTCGCGGCGACGACCCATCCAGGGCGCGCCGTACCATCCCCGACAAGCGACATAACAATAACGGGAACAGGAGACGTCTTTGTGAGGACCGTGCTCTATCCGGCCATCGCGCTGATGAACCGTCTGAGCTTCGGCATGAAGTTCAGCCTGATCAGCGTGCTGTTCTTCCTGCCGATGATCATCACCAACTTCTACCTGGTGCGCGATTCCTACGGGCAGTTCGTCAGCACCCGCGCCGAGCTGGAAAGCCTGCAACTGATCGGCGACGGGCTGAAGATCCGCCGCAACCTCGAAGCCTACAACGACCTGCTGCAGATCAACGGCGTGCTCGGCCAGTCCAGCAAGTCCGGCGGCCTCGACTCGCGCATCGGTCAGTTGCACAAGGACCTGCAGGCACAGATCGGCGGCCTGCAACCGGTGACCGCCGATGCCGAACAGATCGCCGAATTCACCGCCAAGCGCGACGAGTTGCTGGCCAGCCTGAAGGGCGTCGACGCCGAGGGTTCGCTGCAGAGCAAGTCCGCCATGGCCGCGCGCCTGCTCAGCGAAGTCCAGGTGTTCAACAAGCTGCTGGTGTCCCAGGCCGGCCTGAGCCAGGACGACGCCCGCGACCTGCGTCAGCTCGCCGAGCTGATCACCTCCGGCACCCCGCACGTCACCGAGACCCTCAGCCAGGGCCGCACCATGGGCGCCAGCGCGCTCGGCCAGGGCTTCCTCAATTCCTCCACCAGCAGCAAGCTCGATGACCTGCTGCAGGAGCTGGAGAAGCTCCACGCCGAGTACGGCCTCAAGCTGCAGGATGCCCTGGGCGCCAGCGCCGCGGCGCAGAGCGAGCTGTCCGCCGATGCCCAGGCCAGCCGCGAAACCATCAAGGCGATGGGCAAGCTGTTCGAGGATAAGGTGGTGATGGCCGACACCCTCGACACGCCGTGGCTCGATTTCTACGAGCAGGTCAGCAAGGCGATGGAGCAGACCTACCGCCTGGACGACCACGTCCTGCAATTCGTCGATGGCGCCCTGCAGGCGCGCCTGGCCAGCAAGCAGCGGCAGATGGTGCTGCTGGTGGTGGCGTTGCTGGTGGTGTTCGTCTCCATCGTCTACCTCTATGGCGGCTTCTACGTCTCGACCCGCACTACGCTGAAGAGCCTGGGCAAGATGATGGAGCGCGTTGCCGCCGGCGACATGACCGTCAACTTCCAGGCCCAGAGCCGCGACGAACTGGGCGAGCTGGGCGATGCGTTCAACCAGACCGTGTCGAAGATCCACGACCTGATCGAGCAGGTCGGTCGCACCGTCAGCGAAGTCGAGCGGCAGACCGTGCGCGTGGAGTCGGTGTCCGCCGAGAGCAACCAGGCGGTGGCTGGCCAGCGCAACCAGATCGAGCAGGTCGCCACCGCGATGAACCAGATGGCCGCGACTGCCCAGGAAGTGGCGCGCAGCGCCGCCGTGGCAGTGGGCAGCGCACACAATGTGAACCAGGAAACCACCAGCGGCCGCGCCCTGGTGGAGTCCCAGGTGGGCAGCATCCAGCGCCTGGCCGGCGAGATCGATGAATCGGTGGCAGTGATCAACCAACTGGCCGCCGACAGCGCTTCCATCAGCCGCGTGCTGGACGTGATCAAGGGCATCGCCGAGCAGACCAACCTGCTGGCGCTCAATGCTGCCATCGAGGCTGCACGAGCAGGCGAGCAGGGCAGGGGCTTCGCCGTGGTCGCCGACGAGGTGCGCACCCTGGCCAAGCGCACCCAGCAGTCCACCGAAGAGATCGAGCAGATGATCGCGCGCCTGCAGAACGGCGTCGGCGCCGCGGTGAAGGCCATGGGCAGCAGTCACCAGACCGCCGACGGCACCGTCAGCCAGTCGGCCCAGGTGCAGCAGGCGCTGGAGAACATCCTCAGCGCGGTGGGCGCCATCGTCGACCAGAACCAGCAGATTGCCGCCGCTGCCGAACAGCAGACCGCCGTGGCCCACGACATCGACCAGAACATCGTCGAGATCAACCAGGCTGGCGAGCGCACCTCCGAAGGCGCCAGCGAGACCGAGCGCGCCAGTCGCGAACTGGCCGGGCAGGTGGTGGAGCTCAAGCGGCTGATCGGCGCGTTCCGCGTCTGATCGTCATGGATTCGGGGGCGGCCTGCGCAGGCCGTCCCGTCATCGGGTTTCGCCAGCAGGCCGATGTCCGTGGGTCGCATGGATGCACCCCATCTCACGGGCGTCGGTTTGTCGGTGAATCTGTAGGAGCGAGCTTGCTCGCGATCGAACTGGAGGCTTCTGCGCCGCATCGGCGTGCGCTGATATCCCCTGTTTCGCCCCCTCGGGCGACCTACTTTGGCAAACGACCCAAAGTAGGCAAAGGTCTTGCCCCTTCATCCGGTTTTTCGCTTAGGCGAAAAATTCCCTCGTTGAAGCGCAGTTTCAGGGGCCCGCCGCGAAGGGCCATCCCTGGCCCATCGCGGCTCTCGCGACATCCATGTCGCTCAACCCCTGAAACTGCGCTTCAACGAGGCCTCCTGAAAGGGGCATTCCGGAGCGTGCGGATGTTTCTCTGGAAGACCTCAAAAGCGGGTGCGGGTGCGGGTGCGGGTGCGGGTGCGCAAGCGCAAGAGTTGCGTGCGTATCCGTAGGAGCGGACTCTGTCCGCGATTGGCCTCCGGCGAGCAGTGAGCCCGATCGCGGACGGAGTCCGCTCCTACGCAAAGCCCGACCGTCATTTCCAGCCGAACAGTTCCATTGCATTGCGCGTGCTGGCGCTGGCCAGTTCCTCGGGGCTGATGCCCTTCAGTTCGGCCAGTGCCACGCAGATATCCGGCAGGTGCTCGGGGCTGTTGCGCACGCCGGGGTACATCGCCGGCGCCATGTCCGGCGAGTCGGTTTCCAGCACGATGGACTCCAGCGGAATCTCCGGTACCACCTTGCGCAGGCGGTTGGCCTGCGGCCAGGTCGGCGCGCCGCCCAGGCCCAGGCGGAAGCCGAGTTTGAGGTATTCGCGGGCCTCCTCGCGGCTGCCGGCGAAGGCGTGGATGATGCCCTGGCGTGCGGGCTTGTAGCGCTTGAGCGTGGCGATCATCGCGGCGTGGGCGCGGCGCACGTGCAGCAGCACTGGCAGCTCGAAGTCGATGGCGATACGCAGCTGCTCCTCGAAGAGGGCCTGCTGGGCATCGCGGTCGAGGTCTTCCAGGTAGTAGTCCAGGCCGATCTCGCCCACCGCGCAGAGCTTCGGGTGGCCGGCGAGGCGCTGCAGCCATTCGCGTAGCGCGACGATATGCTCCGGCCGATGCCTCGCCAGGTAGATCGGGTGCAGGCCGAGGGCGGCGTAGAGGCCCGGCTCGCTGTCCGCCAGCGCCCAGACGTCTTCCCAGTTCTCGCGAAATACTCCCAGCAGCACCTGGCGCTCCACCCCCAGCTCGCGGCTGCGTTGCAGCACGGCGGCGCGGTCCTGCTCGAAGTCCGGGCAGTCCAGGTGGTTGTGGGTGTCGATCAGGCGCATCAGCTCACTCCGTGCGCAGCTTGAGGTTGCGCGGGATCGGGTGCACGCCGGGGGTGTAGCTGTTCTGCTCGATGGCGGCCAGCGCCAGGTCCAGCGCGCGATCGGCGATCAGCGCGTGCTGCTGGGAGATGGCGTTGACCTTGAGCGGGACGAAGTCCAGCAGTTGGGTGTCGCCGAAGGTGGCGATGCGCAGGCCGGCCGGCCAGCCTTCGGGGCGGGTCTGGAGGACGTCGAACACGCCTTCGAGCAGCACGTAGGAGGTGGTGATCAGCGCGTCGGGCAGTTGCCCCTGGCCGGCCAGCAGCTCTTCCATCAGGCGCCGGCCGCAGTCGCGGCTGAAGGTTTCGCCGTGTTCGATCAGCACCTGACCCTTGAAGTCGCGCAGGGCGCTGCGGAAGCCCGCGGCACGCTCCTGGGAGATGATCAGTTCCGGCCGCGCGCCGAGCAGGGCGATGCTGCGCGGCGCCGGTTTCAGCAGGCTGGCGGTGAGGCGCTGGCTGGCATCACGGTCGTCGCTGACCACCGAGCAGAAGCGCTGCGGGTCGAGCTGGCGATCCACGGCGATGATCGGCACGCCGTCGGCCTGCAGGCGCCCATGGCTTTCGTCACTGGCCGGCAGGCAACTGGCGACTATCAAAGCGTCGCAGCGTCGCGCGCGGAACAGGCTGAGCACCTGGCGCTCGGTGTCCGGCTCGTCGTCCGAGCAGGCGATCAGCAACTGGTAGCCGCGCGCCCGGGCGCCCTGTTCCAGCAGCTTGGCGAGCTTGGCGTAGCTGGGGTTCTCCAGGTCCGGGAGGACGAAGCCCAGGGTGCGGGTCTGGCCGCGGCGCAGGCTGGCGGCCTGCTGGTCGGGGTGGTAGCCGTGCTCCTCGATCACCGCGCGCACGCGTTCCACCGTGGCGGCGCTGATGCGGCGCTGGACGGCCTTGCCGTTGATCACATAGCTGGCGGTGGTGACCGAAACACCGGCCAGGCGGGCGATATCACTGAGTTTCAACGCGGGATGCTGCCGATAAGGGGGGCTTCAAGGATCACGCATTATCGAGTAACGTGCCAGTCTCAATAGGTGAAACGATTCAGCATCGTGCACGCAGCATTGCCTGAGCCCTGTTCCTGCGCTGCAACTTCTAAGCTGATCACCGTACAAGCGGATAACCGCCCCAACGCCGGGTCGCGCCAGCGCCGGTGAGGAGAACACGATGCTCGAATTCAACGCGCAGCAGGTCCGCATGGGCCAGCGCGCTGCCGACAAGCAGGCCGCGCTGGCCATGCTCGGCGCGGCCCTGGAGGACGACGGACTGGTCGCCGCGGGTTATCTCGCCGGCATCCAGGCCCGCGAAGCGCAGGGCTCCACCTACCTCGGCCAGGGCATCGCCATTCCCCACGGCACCCCGCAGACGCGCCATCTGGTGCAACGCACCGGCGTGCGCCTGATGCATTTTCCCGAGGGCGTGCACTGGGGCGACGGGCAGACCGTGCACCTGGCCATCGCCATTGCTGCCAAGTCCGACGAGCACCTGCGCCTGCTGCAATTGCTCACCCGCGCCCTGGGCGACGGCGAAGTGGGCGCGGCGCTGCGTGCGGCGCAGAAGCCCGAGGACCTGCTGCAGTTGCTCAAGGACGGAGCGCCACAGCCGCTGCTGTTCGACGAACACCTGGTCGGCCTGGGCGTCGCCGCTGAGGATTTCGACGAGCTGGCCCTGGTCGGCGCACGCCGGCTGAAGAAGGCCGGCTGCGTCGTTCCGGGATTCGCCGCCGCGCTGCATGACCAGGAAGCGCTGCCGCTGGGGGCCGGCCTCTGGTGGCAGGACAGCGAGCAGTGCGTCACCCGCCCCGGCCTGGTATTCGTTACCCCCGCGCGCGAGCTGAGCCATGCCGGCCAACCGGTGCGTGGGCTGTTCTGCCTGGCCCGCCAGGGCGACGCCCACGACGCCGTGTTCGCGCGCCTTTGCGATCTGCTGGTGGATGGTCGCGCCGAGGAGCTGGCTGGCGCCACTTCCGTGCGTGCGCTGCTGGAGGCCCTGGGCGGCGAATTGCCGGTGGACTGGCCCAGCGTACGCGTCCCCCTGGCCAACCCCCACGGCCTGCACGCGCGCCCGGCGCAGGTATTGATGCTGCTGGCGCGGGACTTCAGCGGGGAAATCCGTGTGCGCATCGCCGAAGGCGACAGCGCCCCGGTGTCGATCCGCAGCCTCAGCAAGCTGCTCAGCCTCGGCGCGCGGCGCGGGCAGATGCTGGAGTTCTTCGCCGAGCCGGAAATCGCCGAGGCCGCGCTGGCTGCGGTGCGCGCGGCGGTGGAGCAGGGCCTGGGCGAGGCAGTCGAGCCGCTGCCGGAAGCCCTCGAACTGATCGTCGAAACGGTCCACCTGGCCGAGCCGGAGATTCAGGCCGTGCGGGCTCCCGAAGCGGGCGCGCAACTGCAGGCCATCGCCGCGTCGCCGGGGATCGCCAGCGGACCGGCCTATCTGCAGGTCGTGCGGGCCTTCGACTACGCCGAACGTGGCGCGGGCGCCGAGGCGGAGCGCCAGCGCCTGGACCAGGCCCGCGCGGCCATCGGCGGCGAGATCGAGGCGCTGGTGCAGCGCAGCGAGGTGCAGGCGATCCGCGACATCTTCGCCACGCACCAGGCGTTGCTGGATGATCCCGAACTGCTCGCCGAGGTGCAGGCGCGCCTCGCCACCGGTGCCAGCGCCGAAGCAGCCTGGAGCGAGGTGATCGAGCGTGTCGCCAGCCAGCAGGAGGCCCTGCGCGACGCGCTGCTGGCCGAGCGCGCGGCGGACCTGCGTGACGTCGGTCGCCGCGTGCTGGCGCACCTGTGCGGCGTCGAGAGCGCGGTGGAACCCGCTGAGCCCTACATCCTGGTGATGGACGAGGTCGGCCCGTCGGATGTGGCGCGACTGGACCCGGAGAAGGTCGCGGGCATCGTTACCGCACGCGGCGGCGCGACTTCGCACAGCGCGATCATCGCCCGAGCGCTGGGCATTCCTGCCCTGGTGGGCGCCGGCGAAGGCGTGCTGGCGCTGGAGTCCGGCACCGCCCTGCTGCTCGATGGCGAGAAGGGCGAGCTGAGCATTGCGCCGGACGCGCAGACGCTGCAGGCCGCCTGGCGCCAGCGCGACCTGCGCCAGCGCCGCGCCGAGCAGGCCGAGGCGCGCCGCCACGAGCCGGCCGTTACTCGCGACGGGCATGCCGTGGAAGTCTGCGCCAACCTCGGCGACACCGCCGGCGCGGCGAAGGCGGTGGAGCTGGGCGCCGAGGGCGTCGGCCTGCTGCGCACCGAATTCGTCTTCATGGACAACCCCCAGGCGCCCGACCAGGCGACCCAGGAAGCCGAGTATCGTCGCGTGCTCGATGCCCTCGACGGGCGCCCGCTGGTGGCGCGCACGCTGGATGTCGGCGGCGACAAGCCGCTGCCCTACTGGCCGATCCCCGAGGAGGCCAACCCCTACCTGGGCATCCGCGGCGTGCGCCTGACCCTGCAGCGCCCGCAGATTTTCCGCACCCAGCTGCGGGCATTGCTCAGCGCTGCCGGCGGACGGCCGCTGCGCATCATGTTCCCCATGGTCGGCCAGGTGGAGGAGTGGCGGCAGGCCCGCGACCTCACCCTTGAACTCTGCAAGGAGCTGGGCGGCGAACACGACCTGCAACTGGGCATCATGGTCGAGGTGCCATCCGCCGCGCTGCTGGCGCCGGTGCTGGCGCGCGAGGTGGACTTCTTCAGCGTCGGCACCAACGACCTGACCCAGTACGCCCTGGCCATCGACCGCGGCCATCCGAGCCTGTCCGCCCAGGCCGACGGCCTGCACCCGGCGGTGCTGCAACTGATCGACATGACCGTGCGCGCCGCCCATGCCCACGGCAAGTGGGTGGGGGTGTGCGGCGAGCTGGCCGCCGACCCGCTGGCGGTGCCGCTGCTCATCGGCCTGGGGGTGGACGAGCTGAGCGTCTCGGCGCGCAGCATCCCGTTGGTGAAGGCGCGGGTCCGCGAGCTGGACCTGCCGACCTCCTGCGAGCTGGCGCAGGCAGCGTTGGGCCTGTGCTCGGCGGCGGACGTGCGCCAGAGTGTCGCCCTGGCCCTGCCGGAGGTGCATTGATGGCCCGTATTCTGACCCTGACCCTGAACCCCGCGCTGGACCTCACCGTGCGCCTGCCGACGCTTGCGCCCGGCGAGGTGAACCGCAGCGAGGCGTTACTCGGCCAGGCCGCCGGCAAGGGCGTGAACGTCGCCCAGGTGCTGGCCGACCTCGGGCATTCGCTGACCGTGGCCGGCTTTCTCGGCGCGGACAACGCGCAGCCCTTCGAGGCGCTGTTCCGGCGCCGTGGCTTCATCGACGCCTTCGTCCGCGTGCCGGGGGAGACCCGCAGCAACATCAAGCTTGCCGAAAGCAGCGGACGCATCACCGACATCAACGGGCCTGGCCCGCAGGTCAGCGACAGCCAGCAGGACGCACTGCTCGATCGTCTGGACCTGATCGCTGGTGATTTCGAGCTGGCAGTGGTGGCTGGCAGCCTGCCGCGCGGCGTCGATCCGCAGTGGTTGCGCGATTTGCTGCTGCGCTTACAGGGCCACGGTTTGAAGGTCGCCTTCGATTGCAGTGGCGCCGCCCTGCGCGCCGGTATCGAAGCCGCGCCCTGGCTGATCAAGCCCAATGACCAGGAACTGGGCGAGGCCTGTGGACAACTGGCTGGCAGCGACGCGGAGCTGGCCGCGCAGGTCGAATCGCTGCGCGCTCGTGGCGTCGGGCAGGTGGTGCTTTCCCAGGGCGCCGCGGGGGTGCGCTGGTTCGGCCCGCAGGGCGTCTGGCAGGCCGTGCCGCCGCAGGTGGAGGTCGCCAGCACCGTCGGCGCCGGCGACTCGCTGCTGGCCGGCATGGTCCACGGCCTGCTCGCCGGTTGGCCGGCCGAGCGCATCCTGCGCCAGGCCACGGCGGTGGCCGCGCTGGCGGTCACGCAACTGGAGTTCGGTATCGGCGATGTACAGCGCCTGCAACGCATCGAAGACGCCGTACAGGTTCAGGCCCTGGCTGCGAGTCAGCCCTGAGCGACAGAACAACAAGAGGTATGACGATGAACCTTGCCCTGATCACGGCCTGCCCCAACGGCCAGATTTCCAGCGTGCTCAGCGCTCGCCTGCTGCGCGCGGCGGCCGAGCGCCTGGGCTGGTCGGTGTGTGTCGAACAACGCGATCCGCAGCATCCGGAACGCCAGTTGAGCGAAGGCCAGATCGCCGCCGCCGACTGGGTGCTGGTGGTCAGCGCGCAGCCACTGGACCTCTCGCGCTTCGCCGGCAAGCGCCTGGTGCAGGCACGGCCGGCCGAGGCGCTGGCCGAGCCGGCGGTGTTCCTCCAGCGCGCCTTGCAGGAAGCGGTGATCTGGTCGGGCGATGAAGCGCCGAACTTGCCCGCCGAGCAGAACAGGGCGGCGAAGATAGTCGCCGTGACCGCCTGCCCGACCGGCGTGGCGCACACCTTCATGGCCGCCGAGGCGCTGCAGCAGGCGGCGCAACGGATGGGCATCGAGCTGCGGGTGGAAACCCAGGGTTCGGTGGGCGCGCGCAACCCGCTGAGCGCTGAGGAAATCGCCGCTGCCGATGTGGTCCTGCTGGCGGCGGATATCGAGGTCAACCCCGTGCGCTTCGCCGGCAAGCGCATATTCCGTTGCGGCACCGGGGTGGCGCTCAAGCAGCCGCAGGAGATCATCCAGCGCGCGTTGCAGGAGGCGACGGCGGAATCCGCCTCGTCCGCCGGCAGCCAGGCGGCGCCGGCCGGAAGCGAGGCGCGCGGCGTCTACAAGCACCTGCTCACCGGCGTGTCCTTCATGCTGCCGATGGTGGTGGCCGGCGGCCTGCTGATCGCGCTGTCCTTCGTCTTCGGCATCGAGGCCTTCAAGCAGCCGGGCACCCTGGCGGCGGCGCTGATGCAGATCGGCGGCGATGCCGCGTTCAAGCTGATGGTGCCGATGCTCGCCGGCTACATCGCCTGGTCCATCGCCGACCGCCCGGGGCTGGCGCCGGGGATGATCGGCGGCCTGCTGGCCAGCACCCTGGGCGCCGGCTTTCTCGGCGGCATAGTCGCCGGCCTGCTCGCCGGCTACTCGGCGCGCGCCATCGCGCAATGGATTCCGCTGCCGGCCAGCGTCGCGGCGCTCAAGCCGATCCTGATCATTCCGCTGCTGGCCAGCCTGTTCACCGGGCTGGTGATGATCTACGTGGTGGGTTCACCGGTGGCGGCGATGATGCGTTCGCTCACCGACTTCCTCGCCGGCATGGGCACCACCAACGCGATCCTGCTCGGCCTGCTGCTGGGCGGGATGATGTGCGTGGACCTGGGCGGGCCGATCAACAAGGCGGCCTATGCGTTCTCCGTCGGCCTGCTGGCTTCGCAGAGCTATGCGCCGATGGCCGCGGTGATGGCCGGCGGCATGGTCCCGCCCATCGGCATGGGCATCGCCACGCTGCTGGCGCGGCGCAAGTTCGCCCAGAGCGAGCGCGAGGCCGGCAAGGCAGCGCTGGTGCTGGGGCTGTGCTTCATCTCAGAAGGGGCGATTCCCTTCGCCGCCAAGGACCCGTTGCGGGTGATCCCGGCGAGCATCGTCGGTGGTGCGCTGACCGGCGCGCTGTCGATGCTGTTCGGCTGCAAGCTGCTGGCGCCCCATGGCGGGCTGTTCGTGCTGCTGATCCCCAACGCGATGAACCATGCGCTGCTCTACCTGTTGGCGATCGCCCTGGGCAGCGTGGTCACCGGCGTGCTCTATGCAGTGCTCAAGCGTGCCGAGGCGGCGCCGCTGCTGGTGATGGGCGAGCAGGCGGCGGGACGCGGCTAGGCCGGCCACCACATTCGGCGGGCGCTGGCCCGACTCCGTGTATTTCCGCCGCCGTTCGGCGACACTGGCGCCTTTGCGCAGGGGCAGACCAGGGAGTGGCTATGCGTGCGAGAGGATGGGGACTGCTGTGCCTGTTCGGTTGTCTGGCGGTGCAGGCGGCCGAGCGGGCCTACGTACCGCTGACTGACCAGGAGCTGGCGAATCGCTTGCCGATGCGTGAGGTGGCGCGGGTCACCTACGCCGATGAAGACCCGGACAGCCCGCCGCCGCCGGTGCGCCATTTCACCGCGGGCGCCGCAGGCGTGAGCATGCAGCGCAGCGCCGATGGCTGGCTGTTCCAGGGCCGGGACAAGGCCGGCAAGCCCTGGCGGTTGAGCACCGGTTCGATGAGCAATGCGGCCGGCGAGGGTGAAATCTACCAGGCCGACCTCGATCGCAACGGCCTCGACGACCTGGTGTTCTGGCTGCCCAATACCGGCGTGGGCCTGGCGCCGACGGCGGGGCTGGGCATCCTTACCTTCGAGGACTCCGGGCGGCCGGTCTACCTGGGTGTGTGGGGCTATTCCGGCCCCGCTCGCAACGGTGTCGAGGACCTGCTCGATCTGAAGCGCGATGGCCATGCACAACTGCTGACCATGGACTTCAGCGAAGGCTACTGGACCACCTCGCTGTACCGTCTGAAGGCAGCACGCTGGCAGCGCATCGAGGGGCAGTTCGGGCGCCTGCACTATCCGGTGCTGACGCGCTTCACCCACAACGGCAGCCGCCGCCCGGTCAGCCATATCAAACCGGGAAGGCACCCGGTTTCAGCGGATATCTCCAATGACCGCTCGCTCGCCGGGCAGCGCTATCGCCTGGCGGACGACAGCGCCAAGGCGTTCATTGGCCAGGCTGGAAACCTGCAACTGGTGAATGTGCCGTCTGTGGTGATCGACGATCGCGCCGAGGGCCGGACGCTGACGGTCTGGGGCAGCGCGGAGCAGCTGCAGCCGCTGTTCCAGGAGGCCCTGCGCGAGCGGCGCGAGGTGGAGTTGTACGGCCGGGACGAGAGCTATCCGGGGCTCGCAGCGCCGCACACGCTCTGGCTGTTGCCCTGAGCCTGGGGGCCGGCGTCGCGCCGGCCCCCGTGCTTCGCCTCAGGCGCTGCGCTTGTGCCGACTGACCGGGGCGGTGGCCGGCACCGGTACTGGCAGGCGGTGCGAGTCGCCGCGGCCCATGGGGAAGTATTCGAAGCCGTAACGGCTCAGGCGCTCGGGGTCGAACAGGTTGCGCCCGTCGAAGATCACCGGGGCCTTCAGGCGGCTGCTCATCAGGTCGAAATCCGGCGCCTTGAACTGCCGCCATTCGGTGCAGATCACCAGGGCGTCGGCGCCGCCGAGGGTGGCCTCGGGCGTGCCCATCAGGGTCAGGCGCTCATCGTGACCGTACAGGCGCTGGGCCTCGGGCATGGCTTCCGGGTCGAAGGCGCGGACCTTGGCGCCGGCCGCCCAGAGCGCTTCCATCAGCACGCGGCTGGGGGCGTCGCGCATGTCGTCGGTGTTGGGCTTGAACGACAGGCCCCAGAGCGCGAAGGTGCGGCCCTTGAGCTTGCCGCCGTAGTAGCTGTGGATGCGTTCGAACAGCTTGTTCTTCTGCCGCTGGTTCACCGCTTCCACGGCGCGCAGCAGGTCGCTGGAGCAATGCGCTTCGTCGGCGCTCTGGATCAGTGCCTGGACGTCCTTGGGGAAGCAGGAGCCGCCGTAGCCGCAGCCGGGGTAGATGAAGTGGTAGCCGATACGCGGATCGGCGCCCATGCCCTGGCGCACCGCTTCGATGTCGGCGCCCAGGTGCTCGGCCAGTTCGGCCATCTGGTTGATGAAGCTGATCTTGGTGGCGAGCATGCAGTTGGCCGCGTACTTGGTCAGCTCGGCGCTGCGCAGGTTCATGCTGAGGATGCGGTCGTGGTTGCGGTTGAACGGCTCGTAGATCTCGCGCATCACATCCAGCACCTGGGCGCTCTCGCAGCCGATGACGATGCGGTCGGGCTTGCGGCAGTCGGCCAGGGCCGAACCTTCCTTGAGGAACTCGGGGTTGGAGACGATCTCGAAGTCCAGGCTGCGGCCCTGCTCGGCGAGCACTTCCTGGATATGCGCCTTGACCTGGTCGCCGGTGCCCACCGGCACGGTGGACTTCTCGACGATGATCACCGGCTGGGTGCGGTGGCGGGCGATGCCTTCGGCCACCGCCAGCACGGCGCGCAGGTCGGCCGAGCCGTTGGGCAGCGGCGGGGTGCCGACGGCGATGAACTGCACGCGGCCATGGGCGGCGGCTTCGCCGACGTCATGGGTGAAGCGCAGGCGCCCGGCTTCGAGGTTGTCTTTCACCAGTTCGGCCAGGCCCGGCTCGAAGATGCTGATCTGGCCGCGCTTGAGCTTGGCGATCTTGTCCTGGTCGATGTCCATGCACAGGACGTCGTGGCCGACCTCTGCCATCACGGCGGCCTGCACCAGGCCCACATAACCGATACCGAATACGCTGATTTTCATGCTGTGCTCTCCCGATATGGGCTCGAAGCGGGATGGGGTCAGTCCAGCTGCACTCGCTCGCTGCGAGCGTCACTGGGTTTGATGACGGTTGTTCTGTCGTGCCGGCGCGGCGCGTTGATGGTGATCACCCCGGCAATCACCAGGGCGACGCCCAGGGTGCGTGACAGGCTCAGCGGCTCGCCGAAGCCGGGCAGCCAGGCGGCGCCGAGGTAGACCAGGGCGTAGCTCAGGCTGAGCAGGGAGTAGGCGCGGCTCAGCGGCAGGTGCCTGAGCGCCAGCAGCCAGCAGAGCATCGACAGCGCATAGGCCAGCACGGCGCCCGCCAGCGCCGACAGGGCGGCGAGGTCGAGTTGTGCCAGGTCGAAGGGCCAGTGCGTGGGCAGGCGCGTCATGCTCCAGCGCATGCCCAATTGGGCGCTGCTGACCAGCAGCACGCTGCCCAGGGCGAAACCGATGCCGGGCTTCATGCGTGCATCCCCAGCAGCGCCACGCCCGCGACGATCAGCGCCACGCCGAGCCAGTGGCGGGCGTCGATGTGCTCGCCGAACAGGCGGCTCGCCAGCAGGGTCACCAGCACGAAGTTGAGGCTCAGCATCGGGTAGGCGACGCCGACTTCCAGGCGCTGCAGCACCAGCAGCCAGAGCAGCAGGCCGCCGCCCAGGCAGCCCACGGCCAGCAGCAGCCAGGGTGAGAACAGCCTGGCGGCGATGCCGGCCGGCGCGTCGCGCCAGCTTTCCACGGCGAGCTTCTGCGCCATCTGGCCCAGGCAGGTCAGCAGGCACACGGCGGCGAGCAACAGGGCGGTCATGGCGCGGCCTGCGGGATCAGCAACACCACGATGTGGTTCTGCCGGTAGCTGATGGCGTCGCTGGGCAGCAGCGCCAGCTCGGCTTCGTCGTCATCGCTGTTGACGCGCATGACCACGCCGATGGAGCCCTCGGCGCGGGCGCGGTCGATCCAGGCACGGATGTCCTGGTCGGGAATACTGCGGCCCTGGCCTTCGGGATAGTTGCGCAGGCCGTACTTCAGTTCGCCTTCGGTATTGAACAGGGTCACGTCGCTGCGCCCGGTGCGCCAGGCCAGCGAGGTGGCCGCGCCGAGGTCGTTGCTCAGCAGGCTGCGCGCGCCGCGCAGGGCTTCCAGGTGCTGGGCGATGAACTGGTCGGGCATCTTGCTATCGATCAGCTTGTTCGGCATGGCATTGGGCACCAGGGCCACCAGCAGCCAGGCGGCCAGCGCGGGCGCGGCCCAGAAGCGCGTGGGGCGCAACAGCTGCAGCAGGCCGGTGACGATCCAGGCGACGCAGACCAGGACGATCATCAGCACGCTGGGCAGCTCGTCGTGGTACTGCGGGTGGCGCGCCTGCATGAACAGCAGGCCGGCCAGCGCACCGCTGCCCAGCAGCAGGTTGAGCGCGCCGTTGCATTTCAGGGCGAGCAGCCGACGCTGCTGCAGGGCACGGCCGATGGCGTCGGCGATCAGCAGGGCCAGCGGAGCGAAGCACGGCATGATGTAGGTCGGCAGCTTGCCCTTGGCCAGGCTGAAGAACAGGAACGGCATCACCAGCCAGAGCAGTACGAACAGGGTTTTCGGCGCGCGCCAGCCTTTGACGCCGTCACGCAGCGCCGGCAGCACCAGCACGGCCCAGGGCAGCGCGCTGGCCAGCAGCAGCGGCACGAAGAACCAGAACGGGCGGCCGTGCTGGGCGTCGTCGCCGGCGAAGCGGCGGATGTGCTCGTGCCAGAAGAAGAAATTCCAGAAGTCCGGCTCGCGGGCATGGATCAGCAGTGCCCAGGGCGCGCTCACCAGGGCCGCGACCATTACCGCCAGCGGTCCGTAGCGCAACAACTGGCCGAGGCGCTTCTGCAGCACGGCGTAGGGCAGGGCGACGATCACCGGCAGCAGGAAGGCGAGGAAGCCCTTGGTCATGAAACCGAAGGCGCAGGCGGCGCCCAGCAGGCTCCAGGCGGCGAAGCGGCCGCGTGGGGTGGCGGCATCGAAGGCGAACCACAGGGCGCCCAGGCTGAGGTTCACGCACAGGGTGAACTGCGGATCGAGGTTGGCATAGCCGGCCTGCCCGGCGATCAGTCCGAAGCTCAGGTAGAGCACGCCGGCGGCCCAGGTGCGCCGCGGGTCATTCCACAGGCGGCGGGCCACCAGCAGGACCAGCAGGGTACTCAATGCGGTGACCAGCGCCGAGGCGAAGCGCACGCCGAACAGGTTCTGCCCGAACAGCGCCTGGCTGGCCGCAGTCAGCCAGTAGCCGCCGGTGGGCTTCTCGAAGTAGCGCAGGCCGAGCAGGTGCGGCGACACCCAGTCGCCGCTCTGCAGCATGGCCTGGGAAATCTGCGCATTGCGTGACTCGTCGGGAATCCACAGGCCGTGGAAGCCCATGGGCAGCAGGATGCACAGGAAGAAGGCGGCGAGCAGCGTCGGGTAGGCCAGGCGCTTCATGGGCGCTGCACCCCCAGCCAGCCTTCGCGGCCGGCCAGTTCGCCGCGCACCAGGCGGGCGACGGCGAGGCTGGCGGGATCGTCCGGCAGCAGCCGGCCCAGGGGCACGAAGCGGATGCCTTGGCTGCGGGCCTGGCCCAGCAGGCGGCGGAAGTCGTGGGCCATGAGGATGCCCTCGACTTCGGCGTGGATGGTGTACACGTTCAGGGCGTCCATGTCGAAGCGTGAAAGGATGAAGTCGTTGAATGCGGCCGCCGGCAGCTGCGGCCCGACCACTTCGTCGAAGGTGGGCATATCCACCGGAATCTGCGGGGTGCCGGCGCGGCCGTCGGCCAGCAGCGGGCGGAACAGCGAGGTGCCGCGGCAGTCGCTGTTGTAGCGCAGGCCGAAGCGCTCCTTGGCTTCGACCGTGCGTTCATCGGCGCGCCAGCCGGCCACCGCCGAGCACTCCACCGGCTGGCCGAGGATGTCGGCCAGGGTGTCGAGGCCCTGGCGGATCTGTTCGGTCAGCTGCTCGGAGTTCCAGCGCCCGGCGTTGGCCTGCCAGCCGTGGTGGTCCCAGGCGTGCAGGCCGACTTCGTGGCCGGCCTCGCGGGCACGCCGCATCAGGTGACCGAGGTCACGACCGATGCGCTTGCCCGGCCAGGCGGTGCCGGCCAGGAGGATATCCCAGCCGTACAGCCCGGCCGCGTTGGAGCGCAGCATCTTCCACAGGAACTGCGGGCGGATCAGCCGCCACAGGTGGCGGCCCATATTGTCCGGGCCGACGCTGAAGAAGAAGGTGGCCTTGACCCCGGCCTCGTCGAGCATGTCCAGCAGCCGCGGCACACCGTCACGGGTGCCGCGGTAGGTGTCGACATCGATGCGCAGTCCCGCTCTCATCAGGCGATGCTTTTCTGCAGTGGGATGGCGTGGGGGACGCCGCCGGAACGTTCGGCCAGGGCCTCACGGAGGAAGAAGTCGAGCGTCTTGCCGATGGTCGCGGCCAGCTCCACGCTCGGCTGCCAGTCCAGCAGGCGACGGGCGTTGTCGATGCTCGGCTTGCGGTGCGACACGTCCTGGTAGCCGTCGCCGTAGAAGCTGCGGCTTTCCACTTCGCGGAAACCGGCGAAGGGCGGGAACTGGTCGCGCAGCGGGTGGGCCTCGAACTGGCGCAGCAGCTCCTCGCCCAGCTGGCGGATGCTGGCTTCGTTGTCCGGGTTGCCGATGTTGATGATCTGCCCGTCGCAGCGGCCGCCTTCGTTGTCGATGATGCGTGCCAGGGCTTCGATGCCGTCGTCCACGTCGGTGAAGCAGCGCTTCTGCGCGCCACCGTCGACCAGGCGGATCGGCGTGCCTTCCACCAGGTGCAGGATCAGTTGGGTGATGGCGCGGGAGCTGCCGATGCGCGCGGAGTCCAGGCGGTCCAGGCGCGGGCCCATCCAGTTGAACGGACGGAACAGGCTGAACCTCAGGCCCTTCTGGCCATAGGCCCAGATGACGCGGTCCAGCAGCTGCTTGGAGACCGAGTAGATCCAGCGCTGCTTGTTGATCGGGCCGACCACCAGGTTCGAGCTGTCCTCGTCGAAGTTGGCGTCGGTGCACATGCCGTACACCTCGGAGGTGGAGGGGAAGATCACGCGCTTGTTGTACTTGACGCAGTAGCGCACCAGCTTGAGGTTTTCCTCGAAGTCCAGCTCGAACACGCGCAGCGGGTTGCGGGTGTATTCGATGGGCGTGGCGATGGCCACCAGCGGCAGGACCACGTCGCACTTCTTGATGTGGTACTCGATCCACTCGGTGTGGATGCTGATGTCGCCCTCGACGAAGTGGAAGTCCGGGTTGCCCTTCAGGCGCTCGATGGCGTCGGAGCCGATGTCCAGGCCATAGACCTCGTAGTTGCCGTCACGCAGCAGGCGCTCGGACAGGTGGTTGCCGATGAAACCGTTGACCCCGAGGATCAGCACGCGGGTCTTGCGCTTGGGTTTGCCGCTGGCGCCGTGCAGGCGCGAGCCTTCCACCAGGCCCATCTCGCGGGCCAGTTGCGGGCCGGCGAGGAACAGGCCGTTGCCGCCCTGCTGGCCGGCGAGGATTTCCAGCGAGTCTTCGCCGCAGGCGATGCGCAGCGGATCAACCGCCAGCACCGAGCCGGGCGCCTTGCCGCCATTGCCGCTGACGACGCGCGAGCTCCAGACGATCAGCTTGCGCTCGCCCACCGGGGCGAAGGCGCCGGGGTAGGGCTGGGTCACGGCGCGCACCAGGTTGTGCAGTTCGCGGGCCGGACGCTGCCACTCGAGCAGGCCGTCCGCCGGGGTACGGCGGCCGAAGTAGCTGGCGCGCGATTCGTCCTGGGCGACTTCCTGCAGTTCGCCGCGGGCCAGGGCCGGCAGGGCGGCGGCGAGCAGTTCGCGGCTGGCTTCGCGCAGCTTGCCGTGCAGCACCAGCGCGGTGTCGTCGGCGCCGATGGCGACGCTCTGCTGGGCGAGGATGCCGCCGGCGTCGGCGCGCTTGACCATGCGGTGCAGGGTCACGCCGGTCTCGGTTTCGCCGTTGACCAGCACCCAGTTCGCCGGGGCGCGGCCACGGTAGCGCGGCAGCAGCGAGCCATGCAGGTTGTAGGCGCCCTGGCTGGCGCAGGCCAGCAGCTCTTCGTTGAGCAGGTGGCGGTAGTAGAAGGAGAAGATGAAACGCGGCTGCAGCTCGCGGATACGGGCGATCCACAGCGGGTGGTTGACGTCCTCCGGCGCGTGCACGGGGATGCCGAGACGGGCGCACAGCTGGGCGACGGAGCCGTAGAAGCGGTTCTCCTGGGGATCGTCGGCGTGGGTGAAGACGGCGTCGATCTGGTAACCGGCGGCGAGCAGGGCTTCGATGCCGGCGCAGCCGAAGTCGTGGTAGGCGAAGACGATGGTCTGCTGGGTCATGGCTGGATGGACTCGAAGGAAGAGGAAGGGGTGAGCTGGGCGCGCGGGGTATCGGCGCGCACGATGCGTTCGATGAAGAAGCGCGGGCGGGCGCGGACGTCGTTGTACATGCGGCCCAGGTACTCGCCGAGCAGGCCCATGCCCACCAGCTGCACGCCGGTGAACATGAACAGCACGGCGAACAGCACGAACACGCCGTGGCCGGCCCAGGCGGCGCCGAACAGCAGGCGCAGCACCACCAGCAGCAGCGCGAAGGCGAAGCCGGCCAGCGCCATGCCGCCGCCGACGAAGGACAGCAGGCGCAGCGGCGAGGTGGTCATGCAGGTGACCAGGTCGAACATCAGGTTGATCAGGCGCAGGAAGTCGTACTTCGACTCGCCGTGCTCGCGCTCGGCGTGGGCGACCTGGATCTCGGTGGTGTGGCGGGCGAAGCTGTTGGCCAGGATCGGGATGAAGGTGCTGCGCTCGCGGCAGGCGAGCATCGCCTTGACGATGCTCGAGCGGTAGGCGCGCAGCATGCAGCCGTAGTCACTCATGGCCACGCCGGTGGAGCGCTGCACGGCAAGGTTGATCAGCTTCGACGGCCAGCGGCGCAGGGCGGAGTCCTGGCGTTGCTGGCGCACGCTGCCGACCACGTCGTAGCCCTTGGCGGCTTCCTCGACCAGCCGCGGGATTTCCTCCGGCGGGTTCTGCAGGTCGGCGTCGAGGGTGATCACCAGGTCGCCCTGGCATTGCTCGAAGCCGGCCATGATCGCGGCGTGCTGGCCGTAGTTGCGGTTGAGGATGATCGCCACCACCCGGCTGCCTGGCGCCTGTGCGGCTTCCTGCAGCAGGTCGGCGGAGCGGTCGCGGCTGCCGTCGTCGATCAGCACGATCTCGTACGGGCGGGCGAGGCGCTCGCAGGCGGCGGTGGTGCGGCGCAGCAGTTCGGGGAGGCTGGCCTCCTCGTTGTACACCGGGATGACGATGGACACGAGATCGATCGGATAGGGTTTCACGGTGGCGTTACCGAGTCAGGTGTTCAATGGCGTCGACCACGCGGTCCTGGTCGGCGTTGGTCATGTCGGGGAACAGCGGGATGGAGCAGATCCGCGCCGAGTTCCACTCGGTGGCGGGCAGGTGGACGTCGGGGAAGCGCTGGCGGTAGTAGCTGTGCAGGTGGCTGCCGATGAAGTGGATGCCGCTGCCGATGCCGCGCTCCTGCAGGCCCTGCATGAAGGCGTCGCGATCCAGGCCGCAGCGCTCGGCGTCGATGCGCAGGATGTACAGGTGCCAGGCGTGGTGCTGCGGGTAGCTCGGCAGTGCCAGCGGCTGCACCGGCAGGTGCGCCAGGCGCTCGGCGTAGCCGGCGGCCAGCTCGGCGCGGCGGGCGTTGAGCGCTTCGAGCCTGGGCAGCTGCGACAACGCGATGGCGGCGTTGATATCGGTCAGGTTGTACTTGAAGCCGGGCTCCACCACCTGGGCCTGCGGCTTGCGGCCGTGGGTCAGGCGGTCATAGGCGTCCACGCCCAGGCCGTGGAACTTCAGGGTGCGCACGCGGTTGGCCAGGGCTTCGTCGTCGGTGACGAACATCCCGCCTTCGGCGCAGGTCAGGTTCTTGATCGCATGGAAGGAGAAGATCGCCGTGCCGCTCTGGCCGACGGGACGGCCGCGGTACTGCGTGCCGGCGGCGTGGGCGGCGTCTTCGATCACGGCGATGCCATGGCGGCGCGCCAGCGCGTTGATCGGGTCCATGTCGCAGGCCGCGCCGGCGTAATGCACCGGGACGATGGCGCGGGTGCGCGGGGTAATGGCGGCTTCGATGCGGGCGGCGTCGGTCATCAGGGTGTCGCGGTCGACATCGACGAACACCGGCGTGGCGCCCAGCAGGCAGATCATGTTGGCGGTGGAGACCCAGGTCTGCGACGGGGTGATCACCTCGTCACCCGGACCGATGCCCAGGGCCAGCAGGGCCAGGTGCATGCCACCGGTGGCGGAGGACAGCGCGACAGCGTGGCGGCAGCCGATGGATTGCGCTAAGCGCTGCTCCAGCTCCTGGTTCTTCGGGCCGGTGGTGATCCAGCTCGAACGCAGGACTTCGTTGACTGCCTGGATGTCGTCCTCGCCGATGCTGGGGCGGGAGAAGGGGAGGAAAGGCATTTCCATATCGGATTCCAAAGGCCGGCGGCTCTGTCTCAAGGTGAGCGAAAGCTACGACCCGGATGGTTAAGAACCCGTTAAGTGCTTGTGAGGAATCCGTTGATCGGCAAATTCCTTAAGGAAAATTGGGAATACCCCTGGGCCTGCTGTAGTCCAGTGACTGAACGTTCTGAAAGCGACATGGATGTGTCGGAAAACACTGTTGAACAGTCGTTCATCCTTGGCTAAGGTGGCCCCACGTTCCTTCGGACTAATCCGTAGGACTTTCCGTCATTCGGATGAGGCCCTTGCATGCGTTATTCGTCGCTTGTGGACAGGATGGTCGGACCCGGCGTTGCCGCCTGGGACATTCACTACGCCGCCATCGCCGCCCAGCGCGCCGGTCGCGACGTGATAGTGCTGAGCGTGGGCGACCCCGATTTCGCCACCCCGGAATTCATCACCGAAGCCGCCGTCACCTCGCTGCGTGGCGGCGATACGCACTACAGCGACGTGGCCGGCAAGCCGGCGTTGCGCCAGGCCATCGCCGAGCTGCACCAGCGACGATGCGGGCAGGCCGTGACGGCGGAGAACGTCATCGTCGTCGCCGGCGCGCAGAACGGTCTGTTCGCCGCCGCCATGTGCCTGCTGGAGAAGGGCGACGAGGTCGTCACCTTCGATCCGGTCTACGTCACCTACGAAGCCACGCTGAAGTCCACCGGCGCCGTGCTGGTGGGCGTGCCGACCCGCCCGGACAACGGCTTCCGCCCGGTGGCCGCCGACATCGCCGCAGCGATCACCCCGCGCACCAAGGCGATCTTCCTCGCCAACCCGAACAATCCCACCGGCGTCGTACTGAACCGCGACGAACTGCTGGCCATTGCCGAACTGGCCCGGGCCCATGACCTCTGGGTGGTGGTGGACGAGGTCTACGAAGGCCTGACCTTCGAGCGCGAGCACCAGAGCTTCGCCGCGCTGCCGGGGATGGCCGAGCGCACCCTGAGCATCGGCAGCCTGTCGAAATCCCACGCCATGACCGGCTGGCGCACCGGCTGGATAGTCGCCGAGAAGACCCTGGTCGGGCACCTGGAAAACCTTGCGCTGAACATGTTCTACGGGCTGCCGGGCTTTATCCAGGAGGCGGCCCTGGTGGCGGTGCAGCGTCACGACGAGGTGGTGGTGGAGATGCGCGAGATCTACCGCCGCCGCCGCGACCTGGTAGTCGCCGCGCTGAGCGATTGCCCGCGGGTGAAGGTGCTGTCGCCCGAGGCCGGCATGTTCGTCATGGTCGACGTGCGCGACACCGGGCTGAGCTCGCTGGACTTCTCCTGGCAGCTGTTCCATGCCACCGGCGTGTCGGTACTCGACGCTGCGGCCTTCGGCCCGCAGGCGGAAGGCTTCGTACGCCTGTCCTTCGGGCTGAGCGACGAGAGCATGGCGGAGGCCTGTGCGCGGATCATCCGCTTCGTCGAGTCGCTGCCGGCATCCTCGGGTCGCGTAGGAGCGGACTCCGTCCGCGATGTCCCTCGTGCCGATGCCGATCGCGGACGGAGTCCGCTCCTACAAGAGCCGGTCGTTGCCTCGAAACCGGTGATCGAAGTCCGCGATATCCACAAGCGCTTCGGCGATTTCGAGGTGCTCAAGGGCGTGTCGCTGTCGGCCCGCGAAGGCGAAGTGATCTCGCTGATCGGCGCCAGCGGCTCGGGCAAGAGCACCCTGCTGCGCTGCATCAACATGCTGGAGATTCCCAACCAGGGCTCGGTCACCGTCAGCGGCGAGACCATCGCGCTGGCGCAGAACCGCCACGGCGAGCCGATGGTGGCCGACCAGAAACAGCTCACGCGCATCCGCTCGCAGCTGGGCATGGTGTTCCAGAGCTTCAACCTGTGGCCGCACCGCACCGTGCTGGAAAACCTGATCGAGGCGCCGACCTTCGTCCTCCATGAGAGCAAGGCCGAAGCCCGTGAGCGCGCCGAGGCGCTGCTGGAGCGGGTCGGCCTGGCGGAGAAGCGCCATGAATACCCGGCGTTTCTGTCCGGCGGCCAGCAGCAGCGCGTGGCCATCGCGCGGGCGCTGGCGGTACGGCCTAAAGTGATGCTGTTCGACGAGCCGACCTCGGCGCTGGACCCGGAGCTGGTGGGCGAAGTGCTGAAGGTGATCCGTTCGCTGGCCGAGGAGGGGCGGACCATGATCCTGGTCACCCACGAGATGGCCTTCGCCCGCGATGTGTCCAGTCATGTGGCGTTCCTGCACAAGGGCCTGATCGAGGAGGAGGGCACCGCCGAGGAGGTCTTCTCGCGGCCGCGCAGCGAACGCTGCCGGCAGTTCGTCAACGCGCACCAGAATCGCTGACCGATGCCGCGCTGACGGCGCATCGATGAGCGTGACCCAACACTAAATAAAACAAAGCAGGGGATCACGATGAGCAAGAAAGGTCTGTGCAATCTGATGGTGGGGGCGGCAATGCTGCTGGCCGGCGTGGCAAGCGCCCAGGCCGAGACGCTGCGCTTCGCCCTGGCCGCCGAACCCTATCCGCCGTTCTCGCAGAAGCAGCCCGATGGCAGCTGGGTCGGCTTCGAGCCGGACCTGATCCGCAAGGTCTGCGCCGAGATGAAGGCTACCTGCGAGATCGACGAAGTGGCCTGGGACGGCATCATCCCGGCGCTGCTGGCGAAGAAGATCGACGTGATCTTCAACTCCCTGTCGATCACCGATGAGCGCGAGAAGCAGATCGCCTTCAGCCGCCCCTACTACGACACCCCCGTGGCCGTCGCCGCGCCGCAGGCGGTGGACGTGCAGATCACCCCCGAGGGCCTCAAGGGCAAGGCCATCGGCGTGCAGATCTCCACCGTCAGCTCCAACTACCTGAAGAAGTACTACGAGAAGATCGCCGACGTGCGCTACTACGACACCCAGGACTCGGTGAACGCCGACCTGGTGGCCGGGCGCATCGACCTGATGATGGCCGACGGCATCGCCGTGGCGTCCTTCGTCAAGTCGCCGGACGCCCAGGCGGCCGGCATCGTCAACAAGGGCGAGGTGAAGTACGACCCGCTGTTCGGTCGCGGCGTCGGTGCCGGCCTGCGCAAGGGCGATACCGAGTTGAAGGCAAAGCTCGACGACGCCATCGGCAAGCTGCTCGCCAGCGAGGACTACAAGGCACTGTCGGACAAGTACTTCGGCATGAGTGTCGCGCCCAAGCAGTGATCCTGGCTTGAGCTGGACCCGTGCCCGCGGCGGGCACGGGGTGACCCTGAGCCTCCCTTCCTGGAGACGGCCATGCAAAGCATCTTCGACCTGATCGGTTTCGGCCCAACGGGCTGGGGCCCGGCCCTGCTCAAGGGCCTGCTGGTCACCCTGCAGATTTCCGTGGGCGCCTTCCTGGTCGGCCTGCTCATCGGCCTGGCTGCGGCCAGCGCCAAGATCAACGGCCCACGCCCGTTGGCCATGCTCGCCCGTGGCTACACCACGCTGTGCCGGGCGGTGCCGGAACTGCTGCTGATCCTGCTGCTGTTCTACGTCGGCTCCATGGGCCTGAACCAGTTCTTCGAGTGGCTGGGCTACGGCCAGGTGAAGCTCAACGGCATGATGGTGGCCATCGTCGTGCTCGGCCTGGTGCAGGGCGCCTACGCCTCGGAGATCTTCCGCGGCGCCATCCAGTCGATTCCCTATGGCCAGATCGAGGCGGCGCGCGCCTACGGCATGCACGGCTTCGGCCTGTTCCGCCGGGTGACCCTGCCGATGATGGCGCCCAACGCCCTGGCCGGGATGGCCAACCTGTGGGTCAACCTGATCAAGGACAGTGCGCTGATCAGCGTGGTGGGCACCAACGAGCTGCTCTACACCGCCAAGCAGGCGGCCGGCTCGACCCGTCACTACCTGACCTTCTACCTCACCGCGGCGGCGCTGTATTACGTGCTCACCGTGCTTTCCAACCTGTTCTCCGGCTACCTGGAGCGGCGCTTCCGCCGCTGGATTCCGGCGGTCTGAGCGAGGCACGGCAATGAACGAACACTGGTTATTCGTCTACGGTGCCCTGCTGCTCAAGGGCCTGGGCACCACCCTGGTGATCCTGCTGATTTCCGCCACGCTGGGCTTCGTGCTGGCGCTGGGCGTGGCGCTGGCGCGGATGTCGCGCAATTTCCTGGTCTCGCGCCTGGCGCTGGCTTACACCAGCGTGATCCGCGGTACGCCACTGCTGGTGCAGATCTACATCTTCTACTACGGCCTGGGCAGCCTGTTCGCGCAGTTCCCGCTGATCCGCGGCAGCTTCCTCTGGCCGTACCTGCGTGATGGCTTCTGGTACATCGTCATCGCGCTGATCCTCTCGGTCGGCGCCTATGTCGGCGAGGTGGTGCGCGGCGGCCTGAAGGCCGTGCCGCGCGGCGAGCTGGAAGCGGCGGCGGCGTTCGGCATGAACCGCAAGCTGGTGCTGTATCGCGTGTGGCTGCCGCGGGCGATCCGCCTGCTGCTGCCGACCCTGGCGGGGGAGAGCGTGATGCTGCTCAAGTCCACCGCGCTGGCTTCCACCATCGCCGTGGTCGACCTGCTCGGCGCGGCCAACGTGGTGCGCGCGCAGACCTTCCAGGTCTACCAGCCGCTGCTGCTGGTGGCGGCGATCTACATCTGCCTGACCTTCATCATCGAGGCGCTGTTCGCGCTGCTGGAGCGCACCACGCCGGTCCGTCGCGAGACGACCAAGCCGGTGCAGCGCTCCTGGTTCGGCAAGCGGCGGGCAAGAACGGCGGTTTGAACATTCTCGGCGCGCCTGACGATCTGGCAAGCCAGCGCTGGATCAGGCAGGTGTCGCCCGAAGAGCGGCGTTTGCGCCGGTCTTCGGGCATCTGAGAGCGGCGCCCAACGACATCCAGCCGACGCGCAGCAGATTGTTGCCACACTTCAGGCGTAGGCGCCGCGACGAAGTCCCTCGACCCAGCAGCGGCTGAGTTCCAGGCCGTCGGCGGCGCTGAAGGTCGCGGGGTTCAGGCACCACTCCAGCCACAGGCCGTCGAGCATGGCGGAGAGGCCGATGGCGGCCAGGCGCGGACGCGCCACGCTGAAGCCTTCGGCGCTGGCGAGTTCGCTGATGAGTTTTTCGAGGATGGCGAGGTAGCTGTGGTAGCCGCGCTCGTGGGCCTGGTTCACCGGCGGCGAGTGGCGGATCAGGCTCCAGAACACCACCCAGGGGCTGAGCAGGTCCGGGTCCAGCACCTGGGGCGAGAAGGAGCCGGTGAGGAAGGCTTCCATGCGTGCGGCAGGGTCGTCGCCGACCGCGTCGACCTGCTGGTAGAGCGCCTGGGTGACCTCGCTGGCGAGGGTTTCGTAGGCCTGCGCGACCAGTGCGTCGATGCTGCCGAAATGGTGGTTGACCAGGCCCACGGCGACACCGGCTTCCCTGGCGATGCGGCGCACCGAGATGCCCGCGTGGCCATCGGCGATCAGGCACTTGAGGCAGGCGCGGACCAGGTGGTCGCGGCGTTCCTCGGAGGTGGCGCGCTGGGCTTTCTGGCGGGGGATATCCAAGGGGCGGTGTCCTGTGTTGCGTGGTGCCGTCAGCCGGCGAACGGTTTCGATACTAGGAGGCGCCGCGGAAGATTTCCACGGGCCTTTTGGCTAGAGAGCAGACAGAGACCAGACAGAGGAGAGAGGGCGGATGATCAGCGACGTATCCTTCAGTGTGCCGGGCGACTCCGGCAGTGAGCTGCGTGTTCATGCCTGGCGCATCAATGGCGGCAAACCGGGGCCGAAGGTGCACCTGCAGGCCGGTGTGCACGCCGATGAGATTGCCGGCATGCTGGTGCTCCACGAGCTGCTGCCGCGCCTGCGCGAGGCTGCCGAGCGCGGCGCTCTCAACGGTACGGTGACGGTGGTGCCGCAGGCCAATCCGATCGGCATCGGGCAGTTCCGCCAGGGGCGGATTCTCGGCCGCAACCACGACTCCACCTCGCGCAACTTCAACCGGGGTTTCATCGCCTCGGCGGCTGCCAGTGGCACCCTCGACAACCTCACCTTGTGGCAGAAGCGCGTGGCCGAACTGGCAGCGCCGGCGGACATCGTGCTGGACCTGCACACCGACGACGAGGCGCTGCAGTACGTCTACGTCCACGAGTGCTTCTGGCCCGCCGCGCAGGACCTGGCAGCGGCGTTGCGCGCGGAGCTGGCGATCATCTGGGAAGGCGATGGCGATGGCGCTTTCGAAGAGGTGGTGATCGCGCCGTGGCTGGCCGAGCAGCGTTTCGATGGACGCCTGGTGGCGACGGTCGAACTGCGCGGCCAGGGCGACGTCAGCGATGCGCTGGCGCAGCAGGATGCCGACGGCCTGTATCGCTTCCTCGGTGCTCGCGGTGTCGTCACCGACGCGGGCGAGTTGCCGCAATGGAAGGGCGTCGCCACGCCCATGGGCTTCATGGAAACCGTGTTCGCCCCGGCCGCCGGCGTGCTGGTATTCGAGCGCGAACTGGGCGAGTGGATCGAGGCGGGCGAGCGCTTCGGCCGCATCGTCTCGCGCCCCGGCGATGCCAGCAGCGAGCACATCCTGCGCGCCCCGCAGGCCGGCCTGCTCGCCACGCGCTACCGCGACCGCCTGATCCCCCAGGGCGCCATCGCCGCCAAGCTGACCGGCAGCACTACCTCCAGCACCTGGAGCTCCGGCGCGCTCGATCCGTGATGGGCTGTTGCATTTCGTAGGAGCGGACTCTGTCCGCGATAGGTCCGCATCGCGCCGGAGGCCAATCGCGGACGGAGTCCGCTCCTACGCAAAGGGCTCCATCGGCGCAACCGCCGAAGGTGGTGCAAACAAAAACGTCCGCACAAGGCGGGCGTTGTTCGCGAGCGGCGAGCTCAGTCTGGTAGGGCGCATAACGCGTCAGCGTTATCCGCCGTGCAGATGGGTCGGCGGATAACCTGTTCCAGGTTATCCGCCCTACGGACTGAATCCCGTAGGAGCGGACTCTGTCCGCGATAGGTCCGCATCGCGCTGGAGGCCAATCGCGGACGGAGTCCGCTCCTACGCAAAGGAAGACGTCGGCGCACGAGTCGAGGGTGGTATCAACAAAAACGCCCGCACAAGGCGGGCGTTTTTCGTGAGCGGCGAACTCAGTGGTGTTCGCGGGTGGCGCGGAAGGTGACGTCCGGCCAGCGCTCTTCCATCAGGCTCAGGTTGACGCGGGTCGGGGCCAGGTAGGTGAGGTGGCCGCCGCCGTCCACGGAGAGGTTCTCGAAGGCCTTGTCCTTGAACTCCTTGAGCTTCTTCTCGTCCTTGCACTCGATCCAGCGCGCGGACCAGACGTTGATCTGCTCGTAGGCGCACTCGACCTTGTATTCCTCCTTCAGGCGGCTGGCGACGACGTCGAACTGCAGCACGCCGACGGCGCCGAGGATGATGTCGTTGTTGCGCTCGGGGAAGAAGACTTGCGTCGCGCCTTCCTCGGCCAGTTCCTGCAGGCCCTGGCGCAGCTGCTTGGACTTCAGCGGGTCCTTCAGGCGCACGCGGCGGAACAGTTCCGGGGCGAAGTGCGGGATGCCGGTGAAACCCAGCGCCTCGCCTTCGGTGAAGGTGTCGCCGATCTGGATGGTGCCGTGGTTGTGCAGGCCGATGATGTCGCCGGCGAAGGCCTCTTCCAGCTGCTCACGCTCGCTGGAGAAGAAGGTCAGCGCGTCGGCGATCTTCACGTCCTTGCCCAGGCGCACGTGGCGCATCTTCATGCCCTTCTCGTACTTGCCCGAGCAGATGCGCATGAAGGCGATGCGGTCGCGGTGCTTGGGGTCCATGTTCGCCTGGATCTTGAACACGAAGCCGGAGAATTTCTCCTCGGTCGGCGCCACGGTGCGCTCGTGGGCGCCGCGCTCCAGCGGTTGCGGGGCCCAGTCGACGATGCAGTCGAGCACCTGGTCGACGCCGAAGTTGCCCAGCGCGGTACCGAAGAACACCGGGGTCATCTCGCCCTTGAGGAAGGCGTCCTTGTCGAACTCGTGGCAGGCGCCCTGCACCAGTTCCAGCTCTTCGAGGAAGTTGTCGTAGAGGTCGCCCAGGTGCGCGCGCGCCTCGTCCGAGTCGAGCTTGTCGATGACCTTCGTCTCGATGCGCTCGTGGCCGTGGCCCGGCACGTAGACGATGATCTTGTCCTGGGCGAGGTGGTACACGCCCTTGAAGTCCTTGTAGCAGCCGATCGGCCAGGTGATCGGCGCGGCCTTGATCTTCAGCACCGCCTCGATCTCGTCGAGCAGCTCGATGGGGTCGCGGATGTCGCGGTCGAGTTTGTTGATGAAGCTGACGATGGGCGTGTCGCGCAGCCGGCAGACTTCCATCAGGGCGATGGTGCGCGGCTCTACACCCTTGCCGCCGTCGAGGACCATCAATGCCGAGTCCACCGCGGTCAGGGTGCGGTAGGTGTCTTCGGAGAAGTCTTCGTGGCCGGGGGTGTCGAGCAGGTTGATCATGTGCTCGCGGTAGGGGAACTGCATCACCGAGGTGGTGATGGAGATGCCGCGCTGCTTCTCCATCTCCATCCAGTCGGAGGTGGCGTGGCGGTCGGACTTGCGCGACTTCACGGTACCGGCGACGGCGATCGCCTTGCCCATCAGCAGGAGCTTCTCGGTAATGGTGGTCTTACCGGCGTCGGGGTGGGAAATGATCGCGAACGTGCGGCGCTTCGCGACTTCGGCGGCTTGGATGCTCATGGATGGGTGCCTGGTCGATTCGGTGAAGACGGGCGGCGAGCGGCCCGAAAAGCGCGGGATTATAGCGTAAAGCGCAGCGTCGCCGGCAGACCCGGCGACGCAAGGCGCTTGGCCCTGGCAGGGGCCGTCAGTGGTCGCTGTCGGCGACCGGCTCGGCGCCCTTGTAGAGACGGCGTACCAGCGGGCCGATGGACAGGCCCTGGAGCAGGATCGACACCAGCACCACCACGTAGGTCAGGCTGAGGATCAGGTCGCGCTGCTCGCCCAGCGGCAGGGACAGCGCCAGGGCCACCGAGACGCCGCCGCGCAGGCCGCCCCAGACGAGGATGCGGATGGTGCCGGCGGGTACCTGGCGGCGGCCGTTCTCGGTCTGCCGCAGTACGAGGATGGCCGGGGCCACGGTGAGCAGGCGCGAGACCAGCACCGCGCCGCCGAGGACGAAGGCGGCCACCACGTGCAGCCAGTTGAACGGCAGCAGGAGCAGTTCCAGGCCGATCAGGGCGAACAGCAGGGCGTTGAGGATCTCGTCGATCAGCTCCCAGAACTTGTCGATGTAGCGCCGCGTCTCGTCGGACATGGCGTACTGCCGCGCCTGGTTGCCGATGATCAGGCCGGCCACCACCATGGCGATCGGCGCCGACACGTGCAGCCGTGCCGCCAGCGCCGCGCCGCCGATCACCAGGGCCAGGGTGAGCATGACTTCCACCTGGTACTGGTCGATGCCGCGCATCATCAGGAACACCCCGTAGCCCAGCGCCGCGCCGAACAGGATGCCGCCGATGGCCTCCTGCACGAACAGCCAGGCGATGGTGGTGGCGGTGGGCGTCTCGCCGGCCAGCAGGATGCCCAGCAGGATGGTGAACACCACCACGGCAGTGCCGTCGTTGAACAGCGACTCGCCGACGATGGTGGTGGCCAGCGGCTTGGGCGCGCCGGCGGACTTGAGGATGCCCAGCACCGCGATGGGGTCGGTGGGCGAGATCAGCGCGCCGAACAGCAGGCAGTAGATGAAGTCCACGTGCCAGCCGAAGAGGGCGAAGGTGTAGTAGGCCAGGTAGCCGATCACGGTGGTGGCGATCAGCACGCCGAAGGTGGCCAGCAGGCCGATGGGCCATTTGTAGTTGCGCAGGTCGGACAGGTTCACGTGCAGGGCGCCGGCGAACAGCAGGGCGGGCAGGAACCAGGTCATCAGCACGTCGGAGAAGTCGATGCGGCTGATCATCTGCTGCATCTCGACCTCCAGCACCGGATAGCCGATCAGCGACATGCCCTGGGCAACGAAGGAAAACACCAGGGCGGTGGCCATCACGCCAATGGTCGGCGGCAGGCGGATGAAGCGGTAGTTGACGTAGGTGAGCAGGGTGGTCAGCGCGATGAACGCTGCGGCCAGATCAAGCATGGCGATGTATCTCCGTGGTAGGCAAGACGCCGGCCCCGAGTGACCTATCCATGGGTCGGGGGCACGCGAAAGGAATCCGATGATAACCGCTGAGCGTCATCGCCGGGCGCATTCGGCGTTGGGCAAGTCGCGAACGGTGATGGTTCAGTCGGTTCAGCGGTTTTTTTGAAAAAAATTCTCTCGGCCCTAGCCCCCGGACCATGGGGGCTACGGGCGAATGCGGCGCTGCGCGATGGCAGAAGGATGGCAATTTTATTGAACGCAACGGCACGCGAAGGGGTCCATCCCTTCGCGACGACAATCCGCCTGCCATTTGCAAGTGCTTGATTCTGGTCGCGTTTAATTGCGGTCCCAACTAGCTTTCTGGACGGGGCCGAGCGTCAAGTGAGCGTGGCGATGCCAGTCGTCGCGCACCCGAAGGGAGTCCCCCAACCATGGTGAAGACCACCACGGGCAAGGCCCTGTTCGGCGTCTGCTTTGCAGTCGTTGTGCTGGCTTTGCTGATCCACTGGATCACCCCCGCCACCCTGTGGCAGTACCGCGAAGACCTGCTGTTCTATCTGCAGGCGCACCTGTTCCTGGTGTTCGTGTCCATGCTGGCCGCCGTTGCGGTCGGTATCCCCGCCGGCATCCTGCTCAGCCGTCCGGCCCTGCAGGGCCAGGCCGAGCGCCTGATGCAGGTGTTCAACGTCGGCAACACCATCCCGCCGCTGGCCGTGCTGGCCATCGCCCTGGCGATCGTCGGGATCGGCAACGGCCCGGCGATCCTCGCGCTGTTCCTCGCCTCGCTGTTGCCCATCGTGCGCAACACCTACGAAGGCCTGCGCGCTGTGCCGGCCTCGCTCAAGGAAGCGGCCACCGGCATCGGCATGACCCCGCGCCAGGTGCTCTGGCGCGTCGAACTGCCCAATGCGGTGCCGCTGATAATGGGCGGCGTGCGCATCGCCCTGGCGCTGAACGTCGGTTCCGCGCCGCTGGCCTTCCTGATCGGCGCCAACAGCCTGGGCAGCCTGATCTTCCCCGGCATCGCCCTGGACGACCAATCCAAGCTGCTGCTCGGCGCCGTGTGCACCGCGCTGCTGGCGCTGGTGCTCGATGGCCTGGTGGTGCTGTTCAGCCGCACCGTGCTGGAACGGGGGCTGACGCAATGAAAGGAATTCTTATGAAACCTCTGCTGGGCGCGCTGGGCCTGCTGCTCGCCGCCGCCACGGGAGCTGCGCACGCGGCCGACGTGATCCGCATCGGCGGCAAGCCGTTCACCGAGCAGCGCATCCTCACCGCCATCACCGCGCAGTACCTGCAGAGCAAGGGCTACGAGGTGAAGGTCACCAACGGCCTGGGCAGCACGCTGGCGCGCAGCGCCCAGCAGAGCGGCCAGCTGGACCTGGTGTGGGAGTACACCGGCTCGTCGCTGATCGTCTACAACAAGGTCAAGGACAAGCTCGACGCCCAGCAGTCGCTGGCGAAAGTCCGCGAGCTGGACGGCAAGAAGGGCCTGGTCTGGCCCAAGCCGGCGCCGTTCAACAACACCTATGCCCTGGCGATGCCCGAGGAGCAGGCCGACAAGCTCGGCGTGCGTACCCTGAGCGACCTGGCGCGGGTGATGAAGGAGCAGGGCGACAGGAAGACCCACCTGTTCGCCATGGACCCGGAATTCGCCGGGCGCCCCGACGGCCTCGGCCCGATGAGCGAGCTGTACGGCTTCCACTTCACCCGCGACGACGTGCGGCAGATGGATGCCGGGCTGGTCTACACCGCGCTGAAGAATCGCCAGGTGTTCGTCGGCCTCGTCTACACCACCGACGGCCGCCTGAAGGACTTCAAGCTGCGCGTGCTGGAAGACGACAAGCACTTCTTCCCCTTCTACAACGCCGCCCCGGTGCTGCGCGCCGACGCGCTGCAGAAGCACCCGGAACTCAAGACCCTGTTCGAGCCGATCTCCGACCTGCTCGACGACAAGACCATGCAGGCACTCAACGCCCAGGTCGACATCGAGCAGGAGCCGCCGCAGCGCGTGGCGCAGAAGTTCCTGCGCGAGCACAAGCTGCTCGGCGACAAGGCCCAGTCCGCCAACGATCAGGCAACCGGGGAGGACAACTGACATGGACTTCATGACCGTGATCTCCCGCCTGGACTGGGTCCAGGTCGGGCAACTGACCCTGCAGCACCTGATGCTGGTGTCCATCGCCGTGGGCCTGGCCATCGTCGTCGGCGTGCCGCTGGGCGTGCTGATGACCCGCTTCAAGTGGCTGGCCGGCCCGCTGCAGGGCGCCGCCACCGTGGTGCTGACCATCCCCTCCATCGCCCTGTTCGGCCTGATGCTGCCGCTCTACTCGAAGATCGGCCAGGGCCTCGGCCCGCTGCCGGCGATTACCGCGGTGTTCCTCTATTCGCTGCTGCCGATCCTGCGCAACACCTACCTGGCGCTGACCAACGTCGAGCCCGGCATCCGCGAAGCCGGCAAGGGCATCGGCATGACCTTCTGGCAGCGCCTGCGGATGGTCGACATCCCCATTGCCGTGCCGGTGATCCTCGCCGGCGTACGCACCGCCGTGGTGATGAACATCGGCGTGATGACCATCGCCGCCGTCATCGGCGCTGGCGGCCTGGGCGTGCTCATCCTCAATTCCATCAGCCAATCCAACATGCCCATGCTGGTGGTCGGCGCCGTGCTGGTGAGCCTTCTGGCCATCGCCGCCGACCTGCTGCTGCAGTGGTTGCAGCGTGCGCTCACCCCGAAGGGCCTGCGCCCGCAGACAGGAGACTGAACATGATCGAACTCGACCAACTGACCAAGACCTTCACCCTCAAGGACGGCAAGGAATTCCGCGCCGTCGACAAGGTCAGCCTGACCGTGGAGAAGGGCGAGATCTGCGTGTTCCTCGGCCCCTCCGGTTGCGGCAAGACCACCACGCTGAAGATGATCAACCGCATCATCCAGCCCACCTCCGGGCGCGTGCTGATCGATGGCCAGGACACCGCAGAACTGGACGAGGTGACCCTGCGCCGGCAGATCGGCTACGTTATCCAGCAGATCGGCCTGTTCCCCAACATGACCATCGAGGAAAACATCATGGTCGTGCCGCGCCTGCTCGGCTGGGACAAGCAGAAGTGCAAGGAGAAGGCGCGCGAGCTGATGGCCATGGTCAAGCTCGAACCCAAGCAGTACCTGTCGCGCTACCCGCGCGAGCTGTCCGGCGGCCAGCAGCAGCGCATCGGGGTGATCCGCGCGCTGGCGGCGGATGCGCCGCTGCTGCTGATGGACGAGCCCTTCGGCGCAGTGGACCCGATCAACCGCGAGTCGATCCAGAACGAGTTCTTCGAGCTGCAGCGCAAGCTGGGCATGACCGTGATCATGGTCAGCCACGACATCGACGAGGCGATCAAGCTGGGCGACAAGGTGGCGGTGTTCAAGAGCGGCCGCCTGCTCCAGTACGACCACCCGGACACCCTGCTGGCACACCCGGCGGACGAGTTCGTCAGCGCCTTCACCGGCCAGGACAGCACCTTGAAGCGCCTGCTGCTGGTGCGCGCGGAGGATGCCGCCGACAGCAGCATCGTCACCGCCAGCCCCGGGACCAGCGTCGCCGAGGCGGTGGAGAAGATGGAGGAAGACGATCGCCGCTACCTGGTGGTGGTCGATGCCAACGGCAAGGGCCTGGGCTACGTGCGCCGCAAGGACATGCGCCGCAAGGACGGCGTGTGCAGCGACTTCCTCAACGAGTTCCGCGTCACCGCCAGCCACGACGAGCACCTGCGCATCCTGCTGTCGCGCATGTACGAGTTCAACAGCTCGTGGCTGCCGGTGCTGGATGCCGAAGGGCAGTTCCTCGGCGAGGTGACGCAGGAGTCGATTGCCGATTACCTGAGCTCCGGGCGCTCGCGTGGGCGCAAGACCACTATCGTGTCGCCGGCGGAGGTGGCGCAGGCCTCCTGATTGAAAAGGGCGCCTGGCTTTTCCCGCCAACGCGGACTCCGCAGCGGACTGCTGCCCTCTCCCTAACCCTCTCCCTGAAGGGAGAGGGGACTGGATCGCAGCTAAGTGTCGGACCGTGGTTCGTCTGACGCTGATGCGTCAAGAGAGCGCAGCAGTTCCAGGCAACTCGGATACTCCCTCTCCCTTCAGGGAGAGGGCGGGGGAGAGGGGCGCCCAGCTCCGATTTTCCCCACTGCACCTCTCAAGAAAATCCCCCCCCGCACCACCCATCCCAATCCACTGAACTCCCCCCTCTGTCACCGGTCGTTAATCCAGTAGCACGATGATGCAGAAACCCGTCGAAAGCCCCGTTCTGTGCGGTATTCCGTGCATTTTGTTGAGTATCTGAAACAGTCAACCGGCAGTGCGACAAAGGGATGCGAAAAAGCGGCAATTCAGGGTTGAACTCAAGAACTTCAGGTCCTAAAGTTCGCGCCCGAACGTCCATGCTGGAAACGATCCATCCGGCTCAAGTACTGACGACGAGAGATAGCCGGTGCCTTTGCCCGGTATCGGTAATGCTCGGCGACATGCCTTGGGAAGTAGGCGAACCAAAGTGGGGAAACGGATTCGACGTTCAGCTTCACCCCTACGAATAACCTGTTCTGCCATTTGGAGTCCCAACCATGTCCATCAAGGTCGAGGATTACTTCGCCCCCGAAACCTTCCAGCGCATGAAGGCGTTTGCCGACAAGCAGGAAACCCCCTTCGTCGTCATCGACAAGCAGACCATCGCCGATGCCTACGACCAGCTGACCGGCTGCTTCCCCTTCGCCAAGATCTACTACGCGGTGAAGGCCAACCCGGCCACCGAGATCACCGAGCTGCTGCGCGACAAGGGTTCGAACTTCGACATCGCCTCCATCTACGAGCTGGACAAGGTGATGAAGGCCGGCGTGCGCGCCGAGCAGATCAGCTACGGCAACACCATCAAGAAAGCCCGCGACATCCGCTACTTCTACGAGAAGGGCGTGCGCCTGTTCGCCACCGACTCCGAAGCCGACCTGCGCAATATCGCCAAGGCCGCACCGGGCTCCAAGGTCTACGTGCGCATCCTCACCGAAGGCTCGACCTCGGCCGACTGGCCGCTGTCGCGCAAGTTCGGCTGCCAGTCCGACATGGCCATGGACCTGCTGGTGCTGGCCCGCGACCTGGGCCTGGTGCCCTATGGCGTGTCCTTCCACGTGGGTTCGCAGCAGCGTGACATCGGCGTGTGGGACGCGGCCATCGCCAAGGTGAAGGTCATCTTCGAGCGCCTGAAGGAAGAGGACGGCATCGAGCTGAAGCTGATCAACATGGGCGGCGGCTTCCCGGCCAACTACATCGCCAAGACCAACAGCCTGGAAACCTACGCGGAAGAGATCATCCGTTTCCTCAAGGAAGACTTCGGCGACGAGCTGCCGGAAATCATCCTCGAACCGGGCCGCTCGCTGATCGCCAACGCCGGCATCCTGGTCAGCGAAGTCGTGCTGGTGGCGCGCAAGTCGCGCACCGCGGTGGAGCGCTGGGTGTTCACCGACGTGGGCAAGTTCTCCGGCCTGATCGAAACCATGGACGAGTCCATCAAGTTCCCGATCCACGTGGAGAAGGCGGGCGAGCTGGAAGAAGTGGTGATCGCCGGCCCGACCTGCGACAGCGCAGACATCATGTACGAGCACTACAAGTACGGCCTGCCGCTGAACCTGGCCGCTGGCGACCGCCTGTACTGGCTGTCCACCGGCGCCTACACCACCAGCTACAGCGCGGTGGAATTCAACGGCTTCCCGCCGCTGAAGGCGTTCTACCTGTAAGGCTTCGTCCTTGCTGAAAAAGCCCCGCTGATGCGGGGCTTTTTCTTTTGCGTTGGTGCCCCTCGTAGGAGCGGACTCCGTCCGCGAAAGGTCCGCATCGCGCCTGAGACCATCGCGGACGGAGTCCGCTCCTACGAATAGTCATACCACGGCGTCTTGCCCAGCCCAGGCTCTGGTTTTTCAAGACTTCCAGCGAAACATCCGCACGCTCCGGAGTGCCCCTTTCAGGAGGCCGAAGGTGATCGGAGTTTCAGGGGTTGAGCGACATGGATGTCGCGAGAGCCGCGATGGGCCAGGGATGGCCCTTCGCGGCGGGCCCCTGAAACTCCGAGGAACCGAGGGTACTTTTCGCGAAGCGAAAAGCCGGATGGCAGGGGCGAGACCTTTGCCTCCTTTGGGGCGTTTGCCAAAGGAGGTCGCCCGAGGGGGCGAAACAGAGAGTCTGCGCGCACACCGAAGCGGCGCAGGAACACTGAAACTGAGGCAAGACATCGCGGACGAAGTCCGCTCCTACGCAACCGGATAAATCGGAGCCGGCCAGCGGGCGCCGGCCCTGTCGGCGGATCGCGGGCACGGCCTGGGCCGCCGCCCGTCCTGCAGGTTGAGCAGTGCGGGGCGGAAAGAAAAACGCCCCGCACAGCGGGGCGTTTTCATCACATCACGGCAAACTCAACCCTCATTGGGTTGCGGCTTTACCGGAGCCTGCGCCGTGGCCGGCGCCTTGGCCTGGGTGGCGATCTCCTGCGGCGCAGCCTTGTCCTGCGGCAGCTTGTCGAACTCGTGCAGACCGTCCTTCGCGTAGGGGTCGCCGATCCAGCGTGGGGCATCGGTGAACTGCGCGTTGACCACACTCCGGGTCGGATCGAAGTGGTCGTAGCTCAGGCCGGCGAGGTCCGACAGCGTGTGGATCAGGTGCGAACTGCTGTACGAGCGGTTGGCCAGCGCCTGCAGGTTGCGCGGGTGCTCGGCCTGCCAGCTCGGCGAGGTCCAGACCATGAAGGGGATGGTGTACATCGGCCGGGTCGGGTCCGTCTCGTTGCGGCCCAGGCGGTCGTGGTTGCCCGAGCTGTAGACCTCCTCGCCGTGGTCGGAGAGGTAGAGCATGAAGCCGTTGGCGTTGGACTCGGAGTAGCGCTTCATCAGGCTCGACACCACGAAGTCGTTGTAGCGCACTGCGTTGTCGTAGAAGTTGTAGGTCTCCACCTGGTCATCCGACAGTGCCGCCGGCACGCCCTGGCGGTCCTTGAAGTAGGCGAACTCGTCCGGGTAGCGGTAGCGGTAGTCCATGTGCGTGCCCAGCAGGTGGATCACGATGAACTTCTTCTGCGCCGGATCGCGCAGCGCCTTCTCGAACGGCGCCAGCACCACGCCGTCGTACTGGCTGGCGTTCTGGTTGCGCTGGTTGTTCAGGTACACCGGCTCGTCCGTCTGCTGGGAGAAGGTGGTGAGCATGGTGTTGCGCTTGGTCATCGTCTGCTGGTTGGTGATCCAGAAGGTCTTGTAGCCCGCCTGTTTCATCAGGTTGATCAGCGACGGATCGGTGAGGAACTTGTCCGGGTTCTGCTCATCGCCGAAGGTGAGGATCTGCTGCATCACCTCGATGGTGTAGGGGCGCGGCGCGACCACGTTGTTGAACACGGTCAGGTTCTCGCCGCCGGCCGCCAGGGCGTCGAGGTTGGGCGTGGTATCGCGGTTGTAGCCGTACAGGTGCATGTGCTGGCGGGTGGTGGATTCGCCCAGCACCAGCACCAGGGTGCGCGGCTCGTCGCCGCTGCTGTCCTTGAGGTTCTGCAGCGGCGGCAGGGAGGCGTTCTGCTGCAGCAGCTTCTGCATGTTGTCCAGCTGCTGGCGGTACTGGACGTAGCCGACCACCAGTTGCCAGGGAACCGCCGGCTCCATGCGCGATTGCACCTTTTCCAGTGCCTGGGCGAAGGTGCGCTCCTGGGTGACCATCTGCTTGTAGAAGGGGTAGAACAGGTTCAGCACGACCAGCAGCACGGCCAGCGGCACGCGGGCGTAGGCCGGCATGCTGATCGGGCGGATGCGCTTCCACAGCAGTACGGCGACCACGCTGTAGACCAGCAGGGCGAGGCACAGCCAGAGGCTGAAGTACTGGCTGAAGTACTCGCCGGCTTCGGCGGTGTTGGACTCGAACATCACGAAGATGACGCTCTGCGAGAACTCCTGCTTGTAGATGCCGAAGTAGCTCAGGCCCACCAGCGAGGCGCCCCACAGCACCAGGCCGATGAGTGCGGCGATGCCCCTGGTGAAGCGCGGCAGCAGCAGCGGCGGT
Source organism: Pseudomonas nitroreducens (assembly GCF_014204515.1). Lineage (GTDB taxonomy): Bacteria > Pseudomonadota > Gammaproteobacteria > Pseudomonadales > Pseudomonadaceae > Pseudomonas > Pseudomonas nitritireducens_A. The sequence continues at coordinate 89,184 of NZ_JACHLI010000007.1, forward strand.
GCGAGCCACAGGCTGCTGAGGAAGAAGGCGTCGCGGAAACCGGCGAAGCCGGTGGTGCCGCTGAACAGGATCAGCGCCTGGGTAACGCCGGAGAAGTACCAGAAGAACAGCAGGAGCCAGCCCAGGGCGGCCCAGTCCACGCCTTTGCGCGCTGCAGGAGAGTTGGTGTTCGACACTTGCGCCTCATTGTTGCCGGGCGGCCGCCGAAGGTTCCGGCAGCCAGGATGGCTGGCGAAGCTAGCAAAGCGTTGGTGAAAATTACGTCAAGGCGTGTCAGACGGCGCCCAGATGCTCGGCAAGTTGATGCAGGTCCGAGTCATCGCCCAGTTCGGCAGCCTTCTGGAAATAGGCCAGGGTCAGCTCTGAAAGGCTTGGTGGCATGGACGCGGCCAGTTGCTGGCGGGCGACCCGCAGGAAGTTCAGGTTGCCGCCCTGCAGCGCGCGCTCCAGCCAGATGCGCGCGGCTGGCAGGTCGCCGCGCTCGGCCAGCACCGAGGCGTGGCTGAACTGGCCGCGGAAATCCCCGGCCTCGGCTGACCGGCGGTACCACTGGTGCGCGCTTTCCAGGTTCTGCGGCGCCACCAGGCCTTCCTCGTGGAAGCGCCCGACCAGGTTCATCGACTTGGCGTGACCCAGCGCTGCCGCGCTCTGATACAGCTCTAGCGCGCGGGCATCGTCGCGTGCCACGCCACGGCCGGTGGAGAGCAGGTTGGCCAGGTTGTACATCGCCCAGTCGAGCTTCTGCCGGGCCGCCAGCTCGTACTGGCGGGCGGCGGCGGCTTCGTCCCTGGCGCAGCCCCAGCCGTGCTCCAGGCAACGCCCGAGCATGTTGCGCGCCATGGCGTGGCCACGGTCGGCGGCGAGGCTGAACCAGGTCACTGCCAGGGGCACGTCCTGCTCGATGCCGTGGCCGTCGAGGAGGATCTGCCCGAGCAGGGCCTGGGCTTCGAGGTCGCCCTCGCGGGCCCCGGCGAGGATCAGCCGGGCGGTCTGCCGCGGGTCGTCGGCCAACTGGCCGGTGAGGTCTTCGACGTTGATTTCTTCAGTGCGACGCAGGACGAAACTCATGGCAGGTCAGACGTCCACCCAGCGGCGCAGCAGGTTGTGGTAGGTGCCGGTCAGCTCGATCAGCGCCGGATGGTCCGGCACGTCACGGGTCAGCGCCTGGATCGACTGGTCCATCTGGAACAGCAGGGCGCGCTGGCTGTCCTCGCGTACCAGGCTCTGCGTCCAGAAGAACGAGGCGATGCGCGCGCCGCGGGTCACCGGGTTGACCTTGTGCAGGCTGGTGGCGGGGTAGAGCACCAGGTCGCCGGCCGGCAGCTTGACCTGCTGGGTGCCGTAGGTGTCCTGGATCACCAGTTCGCCGCCGTCGTAGTCGTCCGGGTCGCTGAAGAACAGCGTCGAGGACACGTCGGTACGAACCCGCTCGCGGCCGCCCTGGGTATCGCGCACGGCGTTGTCGATGTGGAAGTCGAAGGAGCCGCCACCGGTGTAGAGGTTGAACAGCGGCGGGAAGACCTTGCTCGGCAGCGCTGCCGACTGGAACAGCGGGTTGCTCCACAGGCGCTGCAGCATGGCTTCGCCGATCTCGCGGGCCAGCGGGTGGTCCTGCGGCAGTTGCAGGTTGTGCTTGGCGCGGGACGATTGGTAGCCGGCGGTGACCTTGCCGTCGGCCCATTCGGCCTGCTCCAGGGCAGCGCGGATGCGCGTCACCTCATCGCGGGTGAAGACGCCGGGAATGTGCAGCAGCATGGGGCGATTCCGTCAGAACTGGATAATTTGCCAATGATAATGATTTGCAACATATCGGTACACCGGCATACCCCTACTTCCGACAGGGAGAAAGTGTAAATGTTGTAAATCATATGCGTATAGGAATGTTTGCGAATTGATGCAGCTTCTCAATTGCAATAGATTGCGCGGCCTTCATGAGCCCCTGGGGAGGGAGTTTCGATGTCGCGTCAATCCACCGAGTTCGCCGGCAGCAAGCCGCGTCTGCTGGTTTCCGCCGTCGGCGTGGCGATCACCGCCATGTCCGGCACCCACCTGGCCCACGCCGCCGAGGCGTCGGACAAGAAGTCCGGCCAGGACGTGCTGTCCCTGGACGCCGACACCGTCGTCGGCCAGCAGCAGGACCCGACCACCTACAACGTCGAGAAGTCCGCGTCGAAGAAGTACACCGCGCCGCTGCTGGATACGCCGCGCTCGGTCACCGTGGTGCCGCAACAGGTGATCAAGGACACCGGCGCGCTGACCCTGCAGGACGCCCTGCGTACCGTGCCGGGCATCACTTTCGGCGCCGGTGAGGGTGGCAACCCGACGGGTGACCGTCCGTTCATCCGTGGCTTCGACGCGCAGAGCGACACCTATGTGGACGGCGTCCGCGACACCGGCGCGCAGTCCCGCGAGGTCTTCAACCTCGAGCAGATCGAAGTCAGCAAGGGCCCGAACTCGGCCTTCGGCGGCCGCGGCTCCGCCGGTGGCAGCCTGAACCTGATCAGCAAGCAGGCCAAGGCCGGCAACTTCACCGACGGCAGCTTCACCTACGGTTCCGACCAGACCCGTCGCTACACCCTGGACACCAACCAGGAGTTCCTCGACGGCAACGCCGCCTTCCGCCTCAACCTGATGACCCACGACCAGAACGTCGCCGGTCGCCAGGCGGTGGACGCCAGCCGCTGGGGCATCGCGCCGTCCGTGACCTTCGGCCTCAACGGCCCGACCCGCGTGACCGTCAGCCACTACCACCTGGAAAGCGACGACACCCCGGACTCGGGCATCCCGTACGCCAAGAGCGCCGACCGCAGCAAGCACAACCCCGACAAGCCGGTGAACGTCGACCGCGACAACTACTACGGCCTGGAGGATCGCGACTTCCAGAAGAGCCGCATCGACACCAGCACCATCACCTTCGAGCAGGACTTCAACGACAACCTGAGCCTGCGCAACACCACGCGCTACGGCACGGCGCACCAGGACTACATCTGGACCCAGCCCGACGACAGCCAGGGCAACATCAACAACGGCACGGTCTGGCGGCGCAACAACAACCGCATCAGCACCACCACCACCGCGACCAACCAGACCGACCTGTTCGGCGAGTTCTACCTGGGCGGCTTCAAGAACAGCTTCACCACCGGCCTGGAGTTCACCCGCGAAGACAGCAAGCGCGACGGCTACACGGTGAACACCAACACCGGTTCCAGCGCTGGCGCCAACAAGTGCCGCCCGGCCATCGTCGGCGCGCCCAGCGGCTACAACTGCACCAGCCTGGAAAACCCCAACCCGCACGATCCGTGGAACGGCAGCATCGTCCGCAACTACAAGCCGCTGAACACCGTCGCCACTACCAAGGCGATCTACGGCTTCGACACCATCGACCTGAACGAGCAGTGGCAGGTCAACCTCGGCGCGCGCTTCGACAGCTTCGAGACCACCGCGAAGAACCACGGCGTGAGCCCGACCACCAAGTTCGAGGACAGCTCCAGCTTCTGGAACTGGCAGGCCGGCGTGGTCTACAAGCCGGCGCCCAACGGCAGCATCTATGCGTCCTACGCCACTTCCGCAACGCCGCCGGGCTCGATGCTGGACAACGGTGATACCGGCAACGCCGTCGACACCTTCGCGGTGAAGAACAACCTGGAGCCGGAAGAAACCACCAACTACGAAATCGGCACCAAGTGGAACTTCCTCGACGAGCGCCTGGAGCTGACCGCAGCGATCTTCCGCACCGACAAGGACAACGCCCGCGTACTGGTCTCCAACCAGACCTACGACAACGCTGGCCAGTCCCGCGTCGACGGCATCGAGCTGTCCGCCAGCGGCAAGCTGACCGACAAGTGGAAGGTCTTCGCCGGCTACAGCTACCTCGACAGCGAGCTGGTCAAGGCGGGCAAGTCCGGTCGTAGCGGCACGGTGAACGCCGCCGCCGCCTCCAACGACGGCAACCGGATGCCCAACACCCCGGAAAACAGCTTCAGCCTGTGGACCACCTACGACGTACTGCCCAACGCCACCATCGGCGGCGGCACCTTCTACGTCGACAAGGTCTACGGCGACGTGGCCAACACCATGTATGTCCCGGACTACTGGCGCTACGACGCGATGGCCGCCTACAAGCTGAGCAAGAACGTCGACTTCCAGCTCAACGTGCAGAACGTCTTCGACAAGAAGTACTTCGACAAGGCCTATGCCGCGCACTACGCGTCGCAGGCGGCCGGCCGCACCGTGCTGCTGTCCACCAACTTCCACTTCTAAGGTCGCGCAACGCTGGTGACCCGCCCCGGCCGATGCTCCTTGGCCGGGGCTTTTCTATATCCGGGCCTTGGCTTGTCCGCCGCAGGTAAGGCCAGGGTAAAGATTGTTAAATCGGCTGCGCTTGCGAGCCATTCTCATTAAAATGCCCGCCCTGCGTGATGGGTGTCCGAAGGTGAAGCCGCGGTGTTGAAGAAAGTCCTGTTCCAGTTGCATTGGCTGTTCGGCATCAGCGCAGGTCTGGTGCTGGCGCTGATGGGCATCACCGGGGCGATGCTGTCGTTCCAGGATGAAATCCTGCGCGCCATCAACCCCGACAGTCTCGTCGTGGAAAAGCGTGCCGCCGCCGTGCTGCCGATGGACGAACTGATCCACCGGGTGGAGAGCGCCGAGCCGGGCAGGAAGGTCGCCTTCCTCTGGCTGAAGACCGAGGGCGTGGAGTCCGCGCGTATCTTCTTCACCCCGCCGCCGGGCCAGCGCCGTGGCGAATCGCGCTACGTCGACCCGTACACCGCACAGGCACTGCCCGCGCCGGTGGGCGAGGGCGCCTTCATGTTCATCATGCAGCTGCACCGCTTCCTCGCCGCCGGCGAAGTCGGGCAGCGGATCACTGCCGCCTGCACCCTGATCCTGATCTTCTTCTGCCTCTCCGGTCTGTACCTGCGCTGGCCGCGCCAGGCGCTGAACTGGCGTACCTGGCTGACCTTCGACTGGGCGAAGAAGGGCCGCGCCTTCAACTGGGACCTGCACGCCGTGGCCGGTACCTGGTGCCTGATGTTCTACCTGCTGGCCTCGCTGACCGGCCTGTACTGGTCCTACGAGTGGTACCGCAACGGCCTGTTCAAGCTGCTCGACGACGCCCCCGCCGGCCAGGCCAAGGGCGGCCAGCGTGGCGGCGGCAAGCGCGGCCCGGCGCCGGAAGGCCCGCCGCCGGTAGTGGACGCCAGCGCCATCTGGAACACCATCCAGCAGACCGGCGGCGCCGCCATGACCGCCTACAACCTGCGCCTGCCGCCGGTGAAGGGCCAGCCGGCCACCGTGTTCTACCTCCTCGATGACGCCGCCCACGAGCGCGCCTTCAACGAGATGACCATCGACCCGGCCACCGGCAAGCTGCTGGGCGATCGCCGCTACAACGACAGCAGCGCCGGCAAGCAACTGCTCACCAGCGTCTACGCCCTGCACGTGGGCAGCTACTTCGGCCTCACCGGGCGCATCCTGATGATGCTCGCCAGCCTCGCCATGCCGCTGTTCTTCATCACCGGCTGGCTGCTCTACCTCGACCGCCGACGCAAGAAACGCGCGGCGCTGGCCGCCCGTGGCGCACTGGATAACAGCGCAGGCGGCGCCGACTCCTGGCTGGTGGGCTACGCCAGCCAGAGCGGTTTCGCCGAGCAACTCGCCTGGCAGAGCGCCGGCCAGCTGCAGGCCGCCGGGTTGCCGGTGCGCGTCGAGCCGCTGGGCAAGCTCGACCGCGCGCAGCTGGAGCAGACCCGCAACGCGCTGTTCGTGGTCAGCACCTTCGGCGAAGGCGAAGCGCCGGACAGCGCCCGCGGCTTCGAGCGCCAGGTGCTAGGCCAGGCCCTGGGTCTCAATGACCTGCGTTTTGCCATGCTGTCCCTGGGCGACCGCCAGTACGAACACTTCTGCGGCTTCGCCCGGCGTCTGCAGGGTTGGCTGCAAGGGCAGGGCGCGCGCCCGCTGTTCGATGGCGTGGAAGTGGACAACGGCGACGCCGCCGCGCTGCACGACTGGCAGGTGCGCCTGGCCGAACTGTCCGGTGGCGCGCCGCAGGTGGCGTTCACCGCGCCGGCCTTCGAGGTCTGGACGCTGAGCGGCCGCGAGCACCTCAACCCAGGCAGCCAGGGCGAATCCACGTGGCTGCTGCGCCTGAGCGCACCGAGCGATTCGCAGATCGACTGGGCTGCCGGCGATCTGGTGGAAATCATCCCGCGCCAACCGGACGTCCTCGTCGCCCGCTGGCTCGAACGGCTTGGCCTGGATGGCGCCGCGAAGGTGCAGGTGGATGGCCTGGCCATGCCGCTCAAGGACGCCCTGGCCGGCTGCCTGCTGCCGGGCAACCTCGAACACCTGGTCGGCCAGCATGGCCAGGCGGTCTACGACGCGCTGATCAAGCTCTCGGTGCGCCAGTACTCCATCGCCTCGCTGCGCAGCGAAGGCGCCCTGGAGCTGATCGTCCGCCAGGAGCAGCACGCCGACGGCTCGCTGGGCATCTGCTCCGGCTGGCTGACCGAGTACTTGCCAGTGGATGGCAACCTGCTGCTGCGCCTGCGCCGCAACCGCAGCTTCCACCTGAGTGAGGAGGATCGCCCGCTGATCCTGATCGGCAACGGCACCGGCATCGCCGGCCTGCGCGCGCTGTTGCAGGCGAGCGTCGCCGAGGGCCGTTCGCGCAACTGGCTGCTGTTCGGTGAGCGCAACATCGCCCACGATTTCTACTGCCGCGAGGAGCTGGAAGGCATGCTCGCGCGTGGTGAACTGCAGCGTCTGGACGTCGCCTTCTCCCGCGATCAGGCCGAGAAAATCTATGTGCAGGACCGCCTGCGCGCCAGCGGTGAAGTGCTCGCCCAGTGGCTCGACGACGGCGCCGTGATTTACGTCTGCGGCAGCCTGCAGGGCATGGCCGAAGGCGTCGACCGCGCCCTGCGCGAGATGCTCGGCGATGCCGCGGTCGAGGCGCTGCTGGAGAGCGGGCGCTATCGCCGCGACGTTTATTGATCCGACGCTGGGTGTAGCCAATCGCGGACGGAGTCCGCTCCTACGAATACCGGTTGGCACAAGGTGTAACCCGGCGTAGGAGCGGACTCCGTCCGCGATGTCTTCCCCCGGCACACCAACAAAAAGGCCCCCGCCAATGCGGAGGCCTTCTTGATTTCAGGACCTGGCTCAGATCCAGTTTCGTAGGGCGCATAACGCGCCAGCGTAATCCGCCGATGGGCAGCCGGCGGATAACCTGTTCCAGGTTATTCGCCCTACGCAGGGCTCCTCCAATGGCGCGAACAAAAAGGCCCCCGCGAATGCGGAGGCCTTTTGCTAGGAGGGCGCTTAAACCCTGCGCCTCATATCCACAGGAAGACCGCCAGCACCGCCGCGAAGAACCCCCACTTCTGCAGGTAGTACAGCTTGCGGTTGCGCTTCTTCAGCGCCTTGCCCTGCAGGCGGATCTTGTACAGCGAAGCGAAGGCGCGGTTGATGCCGCCGGTCTTGTCGCCCGCGTCGTTGGGCGAGGCGGCTGCGGCCATCACGTTGCGGCTGAACCAGCGGTTGAAGGCCGTCACCCAGCGGTACTTCAGTGGCCGCTCGATATCGCAGAAAAGGATCACCCGGTCATGGTCCGTGGTGTTTTCCGCGTAGTGGATATAGGTCTCGTCGAACACCACCGCCTCGCCGTCGCGCCAGTGGTAGCGCTCGCCGTCCACCTCGATGAAGCAGCCCGGATCATTGGGCGTCAGCAGCCCCAGGTGATAGCGCAGCGAACCGGCGTAGGGGTCGCGGTGGCGCACCAGCCGCGAGCCCGGTGGCAGCTCGGCGAACATCGCCGCCTTCACCGACGGAATCTGCCGCAGCAGTTCGGTGGTCTTCGGGCACAGGGCGTCGGCGGACGGGTGGCTGTCGTCGTACCACTTCAGGTAGAAACGCTTCCAGCCGGTCTTGAAGAAGGAGTTGAAGCCCACGTCGTTGAGCTGGTCGGAGCGCTTGATGCTGCCGGCGTCGCGCAGGTGCAGGGCTTCGCTGCGGATGGTTTCCCAGTTCTGGGTCAGCAGGCTCATGTCGGGGAACTGCTCGGTCGCCAGGTACGGGCGGCTGGGTACCCTGGAGAACAGGTACATCAGGCAGTTGATCGGCGCCAGGAAGCTGGAGTGGTCGCTCAGCTGGCGGGTGAATTTGTGGCGCACCTGCCCACGCAGGTGGACATAAACGATGCTCAGGCCGAAGGCGGCCAGAATGGCGGCTTTGATCATTCGGGGAAACTTTCAGCGGGTATAGACCGGCGATAGTACGCCTTCTGAACGTGACTGAGTATTCTCCGAAGGCCATAGGTGATTGTCTGATTTACCATGTGGGAATGATGGGAGGAAGACGAGAACGATGACCGAGCATACGACGCGAATCCTGCTCAACTGCGACATGGGCGAAAGCTTCGGCGCCTGGCGCATGGGCGACGACCTTCACGCCATGCCGCTGATCGACCAGGCCAACCTCGCCTGTGGCTACCACGCCGGCGACCCGCTGACCATGCAGCGGACCGTGCAGCTGGCGGTGGAGCAGGGCGTCAGCATCGGCGCGCACCCGGCCTACCCGGACCTTGCCGGATTCGGCCGCCGGCACCTGAGCTGCTCGCCCGAGGAAGTCCACGCCCTGGTGCTCTACCAGATCGGCGCGCTGGATGCGTTCTGCCGCGCCGCTGGCACCCAGGTGGCCTACGTGAAGCCCCACGGCGCGCTGTACAACGACCTGGTGCGCGATGACGCGCTGCTCGCGGCGGTGCTCGACGCCTGCGCCGCCTACCGCAAGCGCCTGCCGCTGATGGTGCTGGCCCTGGCCGACAACCGCCGCGAGCTGCAACTGGCCGACGTGGCCGACGTGCCGCTGATGTTCGAAGCCTTCGCCGACCGCGCCTACCTGCCCGATGGCCAGCTCGCCCCACGCCGTCTGCCCAACGCCGTACATCACGAGCCACAGCACATCCTCGACCAGGCCCTGGCCATCGCCCGTGGCGAGCCGTTCCCGGACATCGACGGCAACCCGTTGCGCCTGCGCGCCGACAGCCTCTGTGTACATGGCGACAACCCCGAGTCCCTGGCGGTGCTGCGGCGCCTGCGTGGCCTGCTGGACCAGGCATGATCCGCGTCGAAGCCTTCGGCGCCACGGCGCTGCTGATCACCCTGGCCGAGCAGCCTGGCGACGCGCTGCCACTGCGTATCGCCCGCCTGGCCGAGCGACTTCGTCACGAGCTCGGCCCAGTGCTGACCGATTGCGTGCCGGGCTGGACCACGCTGTTGCTGCACTACGACCTGCTACGCATCGATCTCCCACAGCTGCATAGCCGCGTGCAGGCGGCCCTGGCGGAGTGGCCCGGCGATCTGGACGGCGAGGTCAGCGGGCGCCTGCATGAAATCGCCGTGTGGTACGCCGGCGAGGACCTCGCGGAAGTCGCCCGTCTCTGCGGGATCAGCCCAGCCCAGGTGATCGACCTGCACGCCGGCCGCGACTACCGTGTCGGCGCCATCGGTTTTTCCCCTGGCTTCGCCTACCTCGGCGAGCTGGACCAGCGCCTCTCCCTGCCGCGCCGGGCGACGCCGCGCACACTGGTGCCCGCCGGCAGCCTGGCGATCGCTGAGCGGCAGACGGCGGTTTATCCACAGGCCTCGCCCGGTGGCTGGCACCTGCTCGGGCGCACCGCACAGATCCTGTTCGATCCGCATCGCGAGCCGCCTTGCCCTCTGGCGGTGGGCGACAGGGTGCGCTTCGTGCCCATCGACGAGGCGGCTTATCGCTCCGCTGGGGGCCGGTCATGAGCCTCAAAGTCATCGCCTGCGGCCCGCTGTGCCTGCTGCAGGATGGCGGTCGGCAGGGCTGGCAGCACCTGGGCGTGTCGCCCGGTGGGCCCGTGGACAAACCGGCGGCGGCCTGGGCCAATCGCCTGGTCGGCAACCTCCATGGCGAGTCCTTGCTGGAGATCACCCTGGGCGGTGTGGAGCTGGAGGCGCAGGCGGATACCTGGCTGGCGCTGACCGGCGCCGAGCTACCGGCAACCCTGGACGGCGAGACGCTGCCGGACTGGTCGCGCTTTCGCATACGGACGGGGCAACGCCTGAAACTGGGCTTTGCCCGCGCCGGGCTGCGGGCTTATCTCGCCGTCGCCGGAGGTTTCCAGGCGCAGCCGGTCCTGGGCAGCGTCGCGACCCAGGCGCGGGAAAAGCTCGGCGGTCTGGCCGGCAATGGCCAGCCGCTGGCGGCGGGCGATCTGCTGGAGTGCGCGGCCCTGGCCGAACGCTTCACTCGCGGTGCCAGCGTGCCCTGGCCTTATCGAGCGGATTACCGCGAGCCGCCGACCTTGCGAGTGCTGCCCGGCGCGGATGTTTTCAGCGACGAACAGCGTCAGAGCTTTTTCGCCCAAGATTGGCCGGTCAGCCCGCAGTCCGACCGCATGGGCGTGCGACTGCGCGGCGAGGCGCTGATTGCGCCTCGCCGGCAATGGTCGTTGGGGATAGTGGAAGGTGCCATCCAGGTGCCGCCGGACGGCCAGCCGATCGTCCTGCTGGCCGACCGCCAGAGCATGGGCGGCTACCCGTTGCTGGGCGTGCTGCACCCGCTGGACATCGGCCGCCTGGCGCAATGCCCGGCGCACAGCGTAGTGCGCTTTGCCCCGGCCAGCGTGGAACAGGCGCAGGCGGACCTGCGCGCGTTCCTGCGCTTCTTCTGCGGCTGAAATCAGCCTTCGAAGCGCTCGCCGCGAAACACCCGGCGCGGATTACCGCGCTCCAGCTGGTGATGCACCAGCCGGCGTTCGGCGCGCAGCTCGCTACTGGCCTGCTCCGCGCGTTCCTCCAGCTTGCGGGAGATCAGCAGCAGCGCCAGGCGCTTGTTGGCGTGCTGGCTGCGTTCGCTCTGCACCTTCACGCTCAGGCCGCTGGCAACGTGGGTGGCACGCACCGCCGAGTCGGTGGTGTTGACGTGCTGCCCGCCTGGACCGGAGGAGCGCAGTGTTTCGAAGCGCACTTCACCTTCGAGGCTGGCCGGCGGCGCACTGAACCGCGCGCCGCCGAAGTACCAGTTCTTGCGTCCGTGGCTGGGCCGGTAAGGGCTGGCGCAGACCCATTGCAGGGTGCCACTCCAGTCCTCGGCCAGCTCGGCCGCTCGGTTGCCTTGCAGCGCCAGCAGCACCGAGAGCAGGGTGCCCCGGCGTGGGCCGGCTTCCTCCTCTATCACTTGGACCTCGGTGCCGCTGGCCTCGGCCTCGCGCAGCAGGCGCTGCAGGGCCTTGGCCACGGCCAGCGCGCATTCGTCCGGCCCCTGGGCCGCGGAGAGTTGCAACAGGATCATCAGCAGCACTCCCCGCGGGTCTTGTAGGTCAGCACCGGCTTGAGCCGCGCCAGTACCCGCAGCAGCCCCGCTTCACGCAGCGCGCCGACCACCGAGTCGATGGCCTTGTAGGCTTCCGGCGCCTCCTCGTAGATCAACCCGCGATCACCGCAGATCACCCGGCTGCCCAGCGCCGTGCGGGCCAGTTGCTCGACGCGGTAGCGCGCCGAGAGTCGGTCCTTGCACTCGCTGCGCATCCACTTGCGACCCGCGCCGTGGGCCAGGGAAAACAGGCTGCGCGGATCGGCCACCGGCTCCACCAGGTAGCTGTAGTCGCCGCGCGAACCGGGGATGACCATCACCCCGCGATCCGCCGGCGTCGCGCCCTTGCGGTGCAGCCAGCCGTCGACGCCTTCGACCTGCGCCGGGCTGACCAGGTTGTGGTTCACGTCCAGCACCTGGGCGCCATCCGCCCGCAGGCGGTCGAGCATGCGCAGGGCGATCAGCTGGCGGTTGGCTTCGGCGAAGCGCAGCGCACCGTCGTGGCGGGCCAGGTAGTGCGCGCACTCTCCAGTGCCGGCTTCCAGGCCCTGATGGCTGAAGCGGTCCACCTGTTCGCGCAGGATGGCTTCACCCAGGCCGCGGGAGCCGCTGTGCACCAGCAGGAGCAGGTGCCGGCGATCGAGGCCGAGGGCTGCCACGGCGGCTTCGTCGTAGAGCTGGTCGAGTTGCTGCAGCTCGGCGAAGTGGTTGCCGCCGCCGATGGTGCCCAGCGAATGCTCGTGGCCGCAGGGTGGCAGGTTGAAGCTGGCGATGCGCTCGCTCCAGTCGTCGTCCAGCGGACCGTCGAGGTTGCCCAGGCGCTTTTCCAGCTTGTCCAGGTTCAGCTTGGCGGTGGCGATATCGGTACGCCACAGCGCCATGCCGCAGCCGATGTCGTTGCCCACCAGCGCCGGGTACAGGCGGCCAGTGGAGAAGAACGCCGCGCCGATCGGGTAGCCGCGGCCGGGGTGCAGGTCCGGCATGCCGGCAACTCGCTGCATGCCCGGCAGGCGGGCGGTGGTTTCTAATTGCTGGATCGCTTTACCTTCGATCCAGGTGTCGTCCGCGGCGATCAGGGTGATGCCGTCGGACAGATTTTGGATGCAATTGCCCATTGTCCAATCCCATGAGGAATGAAACGAAAAAAGAGGATGGGGGCAGGCCGGAGCCGGGCAATGCGATGCCGCCGGAGGGGCGGCGGGGAAGCGATTACGCCAGACGCGACCTGCAAAGGGTGATCAGTGCTTGCATGATGTCTCTCCTTTGCTGTCGGTGGATGGGAAGGTGGCGAATGATAGGCGCGCGGCGGCTTGCGCGCAATCTCCGTTACTTCGGCAGGTGCTGCAGCGGCAGCGGTGCCGACTCCTTTACCGTCTGGATGGCGAAGTTGCTGCGGATGTCGCTGACGCCTGGAAGCTTGAGCAGGGTGCCGGTGAGGAACTGCTCGTAGGCGCGCAGGTCGGGCAGTACCACCTGCAGGAGGAAGTCCGACTCGCCGCTGACCAGGTGCACCGAGATGACCTCGGGCAGGTCGATCACTGCCTGGCGGAAGGCGGCGGCGCTGCTGTCGCTGTGGCGCTCGACCTTCACCCCGACGAACACGGTCAGCCCCAGGCCGACTTCGTCGCGGCCCAGTTCGGCGTGGTAGCCACGGATCATTCCGGCTTCTTCGAGGATGCGCACCCGGCGCAGACAAGGGGAGGGAGACAGGCCGATTTCCTCGGCGAGCTGCACGTTGGTCAGGCGGCCGTCGCGCTGCAGGGCGGCGAGGATGCGGTGATCGTAGGCGTCCAGTTTCGGGATTGGCATGAATGCTCACTGACATTGTTTTGTATTGGCAGGGTATGCCAATTGATAGCGTCACGCTGGTTGAATACGCAAGTACCTGCCTTGGCCTTCAGGCATAGAATCCTTATCCGCAATCACTGCTTCGGAGCTGCAATTGTGGATATCGGCGTGTTCCTGCTGGCCCTGGCGATGGTCTACCTGCTGCCGGGGCCGGACATGATTCTCCTGTTGCACACCGGCGCCCGTGACGGCTGCCGCGCGGCCCTGGCGACCGCCCTCGGGCTGGGCGTGGCGCGGGGCTGCCATGTGATCCTGGCCGCGACCGGGCTGGCGCTGCTGTTCCGCACCGCGCCGTGGACCTTCGACGCCGTGCGTATCGGCGGTGGTCTCTACCTGGCGTGGATCGGCCTGCAGCTATTGCGCGCGCCGCTGGGCTTGCCCGTCGCGACCGGCGCGGCCGGGTTATCCACCGTCAGTTACCGGCGTGCCTTTCGCCGCGGCCTGCTGACCAACCTGCTCAATCCCAAGGCGCTGCTGTTCTGCTCGGTGCTGCTGCCGCAGTTCATCCAGCCGCAGAACGGCCCGCTGGCGCTGCAGTTCGCCTTGCTGGGCGGCGTGCTGGTGGTGGTCGGGCTGGGATTCGACAGCTTCTACGCGGCCAGCGGTGAGCGCATGGGGCGCTGGCTGGCACGGCATCGAACGATGCAGCGCGTTCAGCAGTGGGGCTTCGGCGGCATCCTGCTGGGCTTCGGCGTGCGCCTGGCGCTGCTCCGCGACCTGTAGGAGGGCGACCTGCGCTCCTGCAGGTCTACTCCGTCGCCTTTCTGAGCGTAGGAAAAGCTCCAGCGGCCGCCGATCGCTACCGTAGGGCGCATAACGCCTACGGCGTTATCCGCAGTCGTGGCGGATAACCCGTTCCGGGTTATGCGCCCTACAAAAAGCTTAGGGGGCGTAGGAGCGGACTCCGTCCGCGATGTGCATCAGGCCCGCTCAGAACTGCCGGCAATCTATCGCGGACAGAGTCCGCTCCTACGGGGGCCGGATGTGACCGTGCAAGGCCGCAGACGTGGATTGTTTGTCAGAGGTCTTCGGGCTGGATCTTCCACAACCGCGCCACCGAGGGCTTCTGCGGATTGCGCGCGACCACCAGCAGGCCCAGTTCCTGGCCGCGCAGTTCGCGCAGCAGCTGCGCGCCCTTGCAGGACTTCAGATTCTCGGCGAGGTGCCCCAGGGCAATGGCGGCGGCTGCCGGATGCGTGGCCACCGGCACGTAGCTGCCGTCGTCCATGTCCAGCACCACGTGCTTTTCGCCTGGGTCAGGCGTGGGAATGTGCAGGCTGGCCTTTAGCAGATAGGCCATGGCCTCGTCGCGCTGGGCGGCGGACAACTGCCCCGGCGGCAGCGCGCGCTCCAGCGGGAAAAAATCGTCCACAGGTTCGGCTTTTGGTCTGGCTGGCGCGGGTGGTGCAGGCGGCGCTGGCGGAATCGGCGCTTTGGCCCGGGCTGGCTCGGCAGCTGGCTTTGGTACGGGCGCAGGCGTCTCGAAATCCAGCTCTTCCTGGTCGAGGCCGTTCCAGTCGATTTCGTCGAGATCGAGTTCTCCCCGGGCTTTCTTCCTGGTTGCCGGTTTCTTCTGCGACTTCACCGACGCGCGCACGTCCATCCGCCGCTGACGCTTCCACTTGTGCAGCTGGACGTTGGCGACGATGGCGGTGATCAGGATGAGCAGAAGGAAGAATGGCAGCATGCAGACAGTGACCTTGTGGATAACGGCCACGGCGATGCAGGCGTGGCGGGGTGCCACCCTGGCGGGACTGTCGGGACTAGTCCATAGGACTGTTCTCGTTGCGTTGTCGGACGCAGTTGGTTCCGAAAGAGGGGCCGGCGTATGACCGGCCCGTTTCGCATCAGTTCAGGAACTGCTCCGCATGGTGGCAGGCCACCTGGCGTTCATCGAGCAGGCGCAGCTCCGGCACTTCGCTCCTGCAGCGCTCGGTGGCGTACGGGCAACGCTTGTGGAAGGCGCAGCCGCTGGGCGGGTTGAGCGGGTTGGGCAGTTCGCCCTGGATCTTGATCTTGGGCTTGTCCGGATCGGGGTGGATCGCCGGGGTCGCCGACAGCAGCGCCTGGGTGTAGGGGTGCAGCGGGCGCTCGTAGAGCTTGTCCGCCGGGCCCATCTCGGCGGGGCGGCCGAGGTACATCACCAGCACGTCGTCGGCGACGTGGCGGACCACGGCGAGGTTGTGCGAGATGAACACGTAGGCGGTGCCGAACTCCTGCTGCAGGTCCATGAAAAGGTTGAGCACCTGGGCCTGGATCGACACGTCCAGCGCCGAAGTCGGTTCGTCCGCCACCAGCACCTTGGGCCGCAGCATCATGGCGCGGGCCAGGGCGATGCGCTGGCGCTGGCCGCCGGAGAACATGTGCGGGTAGCGCTGGTAGTGCTCGGGGCGCAGGCCGACCTGCTTCATCATCGCCTGCACGCGCTCGCGGCGTTCGGCGCGGGACAGGCTGGTGTTGATGACCAGCGGCTCGGCCAGCTGGTCGCCGATCTTCTGCCGAGGATTGAGCGAGGCGTAGGGGTTCTGGAAGACCATCTGCACGTCGCGGCGCAGCTGCTTGCGGGTGTCGTGGTCGGCGCCCTTCACCTCGTGGCCGGCGATCTGCAGCGAGCCGGAGGTGGGCTCCTCGATCAGCGTCAGCGCGCGGGCGAGGGTGGACTTGCCGCAACCGGATTCGCCGACCACGGCCAGGGTCTTGCCGGCCTGCAGGTCGAAGGACACGCCGTTGAGCGCGCGCACCAGGGCGTGGGGCTTGAACAGGCCCTGGGAGATTTCGTAGTGACGGGTCAGGTCGCGGGCGGTCAGAACGGCGTTCATCGGGCCACCTCGGTGTTCAGGTTGAGCGGGTAGAAGCAGCGCACGGCGCCGCGCTCGTGGGCTTCCAGGGCCGGGCGCACGCTGCGGCAGTTGTCCTGCACGTAGGGGCAGCGTGGCGACAGCAGGCAGCCCTGCGGGCGGTCGTACTTGCCGGGGACGATGCCGGGCAGGGTGGCCAGGCGCTCCTCGCCGGCACTGTGCTCGGGGATCGCCTTGAGCAGCGCCTCGGTGTACGGGTGAGTCGGCAGGTCGAACAGCGCCGGTACTTCACCGATCTCCACTGCCTGCCCCGCGTACATCACGCAGACGCGCTGGGCGGTCTCGGCGACCACGGCGAGGTCGTGGGTGATCAGGATCAGCGCCATGCCCTGGTCGCGCTGCAGGTTCAGCAGCAGCTCCATGATCTGCGCCTGGATGGTCACGTCCAGCGCGGTGGTGGGTTCGTCGGCGATCAGCAGCTTGGGTTCGCCGGCAATCGCCATGGCGATCGCCACGCGCTGGCTCATGCCGCCGGACAGCTGGTGCGGGTAGGCGTCCAGGCGCTGGGCGGCGCCGGGGATTTCCACCCGTTCGAGCAGTTCCAGGGCGCGCTGGCGCAGCGCCTTGCCGCGCAGGCCGAGGTGCAGCTTGAGCACTTCCTCGATCTGGTAGCCGACGGTGAAGCTGGGGTTGAGGGCGGTCATCGGGTCCTGGAAGACCATGGCGATGTCCTTGCCGACGATGCGCCGCCGCTCGCGGCCCTTCAGGCGCAGCATGTCGGTGCCGTCGAACTGCATGGTGTCGGCGGTGATGATGCCGGGGGCGTCGATCAGGCCCATCAGGGCCATCATGGTCACCGATTTGCCGGAGCCGGATTCGCCGACGATGGCCAGGACTTCGCCCTTGTCCACCGAGAGGTCGAGGCCATCCACGACGGGGATGGCGTTGCGGTCGCCGAAGCGCACCGAGAGATTGCGCAGGTCGAGGAGGCTCATACGGCGGTCTCCATCTTTTTGTAGGAGCGAGCTTGCTCGCGAACAGGAGACGCGGGGGATTGCAGGTTCGCGAGCAAGCTCGCTCCTACAGTCAGTGCGAAGGTCATCATGGGGGCCTTCCTCACGCCGCATTCTTCAGCTTCGGGTCCAGCGCGTCGCGCAGGCCGTCGCCCATCAGGTTGATTGCCAGCACGCTGAGCAGGATGGTCAGGCCGGGCAGCGAGACGACCCACCAGGCGCGTTCGATGTAGTCGCGCGCGGAGGCCAGCATGGTGCCCCACTCGGGCGTCGGCGGTTGCACGCCGAGGCCGAGGAAGCCCAGGGCGGCGGCGTCGAGGATCGCCGAGGAGAAGCTCAGGGTGGCCTGCACGATCAGCGGCGCCATGCAGTTGGGCAGCACGGTGACGAACATCAGGCGCAGGGTGCCGGCGCCGGCCAGGCGCGAGGCGGTGACGTAGTCGCGGTTCAACTCGCCCATCACCGCGGCGCGGGTCAGGCGCACGTAGGCCGGCAGCGAGACGATGGCGATGGCGATCACGGTGTTGATCAGGCCCGGGCCGAGGATGGCGACGATGGCTACCGCCAGCAGCAGCGAGGGCAGCGCCAGCATGATGTCCATCAGGCGCATGATCACCGGGCCCAGGCGGGTCGGCGAGAAGCCGGCGAGCAGGCCGAGGAAGATGCCGGGGATCATCGAGATCAGCACCGAGGTCAGGCCGATCATCAGCGACAGCCGCGCGCCGTGCATCAGGCGCGAGAGCAGGTCGCGGCCCAGCTCGTCGGTGCCCAGCAGGAACTGCGAATTGCCGCCTTCGAGCCACAGCGGCGGGGTGAGCAGGAAGTCGCGGAACTGCTCGCTCGGGTCATGGGGCGCGACCCAGGGGGCGAACAGCGCGCAGAACACGATGACCAGCATGAACAGCAGGCCGCCCACCGCGCCCTTGTTGCGCGAGAAGGCCTGCCAGAATTCCTTCAGCGGGGACGGGTAGACCAGGCTCGGGTCGCTGGCGGGAGCTTTGCTTGCAGCACTCATTGCACGGGCTCCTTAGCGCTGGTGGCGGATGCGTGGGTTGGCGAGGCCGTAGAGGATGTCCACGATGAAGTTCACCAGGATCACCAGGGTCGCCACCAGCAGGATGCCGTTCTGCACCACCGGGTAGTCGCGGCGGCCGATGGCGTCGATCAGCCATTTGCCGATGCCGGGCCAGGAGAAGATGGTCTCGGTCAGTACCGCACCGGCCAGCAGCGTGCCGACCTGCAGGCCGAACACGGTGAGCACCGGGATCATGGCGTTGCGCAGGGCGTGCACGAACACCACGCGGGCCGGCGACAGGCCCTTGGCGCGGGCGGTGCGCACGTAGTCCTCGCGCAGCACTTCGAGCATCGAGGAGCGGGTCATCCGGGCGATCACCGCCAGCGGGATGGTGCCCAGCACGATGGCCGGCAGGATCAGGTGGCGTACGGCGTCCAGGAAGGCGCCTTCTTCATCCGAGAGCAGGGTGTCGATGAGCATGAAGCCGGTTTTCGGCTCGATGTCGTAGAGCAGGTCCAGGCGCCCGGACACCGGCGTCCAGCCCAGGGACACGGAGAACAGCATGATGAGGATCAGGCCCCACCAGAAGATCGGCATGGAGTAGCCGGCCAGGGAGATGGTCATCACCCCGTGGTCGAACAGCGAGCCTCGTTTCAGCGCCGCGATCACCCCGGCGAGCAGCCCGAACACGCCGGCGAACAGCAGGGCGGCCAGGGACAGTTCGAGGGTCGCGGGGAACAGGGTGAGGAACTCGTGCCAGACGCTGTCGCGGGTGGTCAGCGACTCGCCGAGGTTGCCCTGGGCGAGGTTGCCGATGTAGTCGAGGTACTGCTGGTAGAGGGGCTTGTCGAGCCCCAGGCGGTGCATGGCCTCGGCATGCATCTGCGGATCGACGCGGCGTTCACCCATCATCACTTCCACGGGGTCGCCCGGAATCAGGCGGATCAGCGCGAAGGTGAGCAGGGTGACGCCGAAGAAGGTCGGGATCAGCAGACCGAATCGGCGTGCGATGAAACTCAGCATGGTGGTCGGGGGCTCCTCATCGAGCGGCTACCCGTCGGATCACGACGGGCGCCGGTTTCTTATGACCTCGCCGGTTACTGGATCTGAACATCGGCGAAGTTGTTTTTGGTCAGCGGGCTGATGGTGTAGCCCTCGATATTGCTGCGGCGCACATTGAACAGCTTAGGATGGGCCAGGGGAATCCACGGGGCCTGTTCGTGGAATATGGATGTCGCCTTTCTGTAAAGTTCCGCCCGTTTTGCGCTATCGCTGGTCTGGCGGGCTTCCTGGATCAGTGCCTCGAAGCGCTGATCGCACCAGAACGCGTGGTTTTCGCCCGATTTCGCTGCGGCGCAGCTGAGGTTGGGCGAGAGGAAGTTGTCGGGGTCACCGTTGTCGCCCGCCCAGCCGCCGTACAACGAGAGGTCGTGTTCGCCGGCCTTGATGCGCTTGATCAGCTCGCCGAATTCCAGGGTGCGGATATCCAGGGTGATGCCCACCTGGGCCAGATCGGACTGCAGCATCTGTGCCATCTGGGCCGCGTTGGGAATGGTCGAGGAGCTGCCGTTGCGGGTGAACAGGGTCAGCCTGAGGTTCTCTACCCCCGCCGCCTTGAGCAGGGCCCTGGCGCGCTCGGGGTCGTGCGGCCAATCCGCCAGGTCCTTGTCGTAGCCCAGCAGGGTGGCGGGATAGGGGTTGATGGCCGGTGTGGCGGCGCCGGGGCCGTAGACGGCATCCAGCATGGCTTTCTTGTCGAACGCCAGGTTGATCGCCTGACGCACGCGCACGTCGTCCAGCGGCTTGTGCCGGGTATTGAGAGCGACATAGGTGGTGAGCAGCGCATCGATGCTGTCCACGGCCAGGTTCTTGTCCTGCGCCAGGCCGGGAACGTCCGACGGCTTGGGATAGAGAGCGATCTGGCACTCGTTGCGACGGATCTTCTGCAACCGGACGTTGGAATCCGGGGTGATGGCGAACACCAGGTTGTCGATCTTCGGCTTGCCGGCGAAGTAGTCCGGGTTGGCGCGGAAGCGCACCTGGGCGTCCTTGGCATAGCGATGGAAGACGAAGGGGCCGGTGCCGATGGGCTGGTTGTTGAGCTGGCCCTGCTTGCCGGCGGCGAGCAGCTGGTCGCCGTATTCGGCGGAGTAGATGGAGGCGAAGTCCATCGCCATGTCGGCCAGGAATGGTGATTCGGGGTGGTTCAGGGTGATGCGCACCGTGAGGTCGTCCACCTTCTCCACCGCCTTGATCAGCTCGCGCATGCCCATGGCGTCGAAGTACGGATAGCCGCGGGCGGAGGACTCGTGCCAGGCATGCCGCGGATCGAGCGGGCGCTGGAAGGTCCAGAGCACGTCGTCGGCGTTGAAGGCGCGGGTCGGCTTGAAGTAGTCGGTGGTGTGGAACTTCACGTTCGGCCGCAGGTGGAAGGTGTAGGTCAGCCCGTCGGGGCTGACCTCCCAGCTCTGCGCGAGGGACGGCACGACTTCGGTGGTGCCGGGACGGAAATCCGCCAGACGATTGAAGACGGTCTGGCCACTGGCATCGGCGGTCACCGCGCCGGTGTACTGCACGATGTCGAAGCCTTCCGGGCTGGCTTCGGTGCAGACCACCAGGTTCTGCGCCAGGACCGTGCCGCTGCTCAATGCCAGCAGCAGGGGAATCACGCGCGAGAGGGGCATGGCGGTACTCCTTACAGCAGGTTGAAGGGGAGGGTGCTGACCAGGCGGATCTCGTTGACGCTGCCGTCCACCTGGTTCTGGCTGGCCAGGTGCTTCATGTAGCTCAGGCGGAAGCTGCTGCGCTTGAGCGGGCCGTCCTGCAGCGTATAGCTGGCCGACAGGCCCAGCTCGTGGTGCTTTTCGTCGTCCTGGTTGCGCACTTCGGCATAGTTGCCATAAGCGCCGTTGCGGTCGCCATCGTAGTGGGTGCCGTCGATGCCCCAGCCCTTGGCGTACCAGGCCATGGTGGCCAGCCCCGGCACGCCGAACGCGGCCCAGTCGGTGGAGTAGCGCAGTTGCAGGGACTTCTCGTTGGGGCCGTTGTAGTCCGACAGCAGCGAGTTGGCCAGGTAGATGGCCGAGGTCTCGTGCACGTAGTCGAAGTACTCGTCGCCGCGCACCTGCTGCCAGCCGAGCAGGACGGCATGGGCGCCGTGGGTCAGGGTGAAGGCCAGGCTGTAGATGTCGTTGTCGATGTAGCCGGCCTTGCGCGAACCGGTATCGCCGGTGTGGTAGTAGTTCAGGCTGGTATTGAGCGCCAGGCTGGCGGGGTCGCCCAGGTCGTGGGAGGCGCCGAAGTAGTACTGGTTCCAGACATCCTCGAACTGGCCGCCGTAGGCCGTGACCTTGAGCTGGTCGCTGATCGCGTAGCTGCCACCCAGGTAGCTGTAGCGATCGGCGCGCACCTCGCGGGTGCCGTATTCGGTGGTGAAATGCTCGCGGTCCGAGCCGGTGCGCGGGCTGGCGCGGGTGAAGGTGCCACCCTGCAGGTCGAGGCCGCTGAACTCGTTGCTGACCAGGCTCAGGCCGTCGAAGGAGGAAGGCAGCGCGCGGTTGTCGATGGGGTTGAACACCGGCGTTTCCGGCTGCTGGCGCCCGGCCCGCAGGATGGTATTGGAGGCGCGCAGCTTGAGGCTGGCGAGGCCGATCTTCGACCACTCGGCCACGGCGTCGCCGTCGCTGTCGGCCAGGGTGCGGTTGCCGCCGCCGGCGATGCGGCCGTGGCCGCGTTCCAGGTTGATCGCCTGGAAGCCCGCCACGTCCAGGCCCACGCCCAGCGTGCCCTGGGTGTAGCCGGACTGGTACTTGAGCTGGCTGCCCTGGACCCAGGTGTAGCGGCTGTGGGTGGATTCGGTATAGCCGTCCTTCTTGATGTTGAAGTGGAAACTGTCCTTCATCAGCTCGCGGGAGAAGAAGTTGCGCGTGCTGAGGCTGAGGCTCTGCTCCTCGATGAAGCCCTTGGCAGCCGCCTGGCCGGAAGCTTCCTCGGCGGCCAGGACGGTGCCCGTGGATGCAGCGCCGATGACCAGGGCGAGCAGGGATCGGGTGAGGGTCGGATAGTGCATGGTTGCTCCTTGTTGTTGTCGGTTTTCCTAGCAACGAATGCATCCCCTCCACCCATCGAGCAGATGGGGGAGCCGGCAGGCGGAGGGGAAGGCGGATAGTGCCGCCCGATCTGTGCCGGGCTGGCGCTCAGGCGGCCTGGGCCGCCGGGGTCGGGGTGGCGGTCAGGGCTGGTTGGCCACGCCGTAGAAGGAGTTGCGCCCGAAGGGGCTGATCAGGAAGCCCTGCACGGACTTGCGCATGGGCTGGTAGACGGTGGAATGGGCGATGGGGCTGATCGGCAATTCCTGCACCAGCCGCTGCTGCGCCTGCTGGTAGAGGCTGACGCGCTGCTCGTGGTCGGTGGTCGCCTTGGCCTGGCGTACCAGCTTGTCGTAGTCGCGGTCGCACCACTTGGAGATGTTGTTGCCCTCGACCGAATCGCAGCCGTAGAGCGTAGCCAGCCAGTTGTCCGGGTCGCCGTTGTCGCCGGTCCAGCCGAACAGCGCGGCGTCGTGCTCGCCGGCGTGGGCGCGCTTGATGTATTCGCCCCACTCGTAGCTGACGATCTTCGCCTGGATGCCGACCTTGGCCCAGTCGGCCTGGATCATCTCGGCCATCAGCCTGGCGTTGGGGTTGTACGGACGCTGCACGGGCATGGCCCAGAGGGTGATCTCGGTGCCTTTGGCGACGCCGGCTTTGTTCAGCAGCACCTTGGCCTGCTCCGGGTCGTAGGCCTGGCCCTTGATGCGGGTGTCATAGGACCACTGGGTCGGCGGCATGCCGTTGACCGCCAGTTGGCCGGCACCCTGGTAGATCGCGTCGATGATCGCCTGCTTGTTGATCGCCATGTCCAGCGCGCGGCGCACGTCGGTCTTGTCCAGCGGCGCATGGGTGACGTTGTAGGCCAGGTAGCCGAGGTTGAAGCCCGCTTGCGAGGGCATGTTCAGGTTCGGGTCCTGCTTGAGCGCCTCCAGGTCCGCCGGGCGCGGGTTGAGGCTGATCTGGCATTCGCCGGCCTTGAGCTTCTGCATGCGCACCGAGGCATCGGTGTTGATGGCGAAGACCAGGTTGTCGACCTTCACGTCCTCGGGTTTCCAGTAGTCCTTGTTGCCCTTGAAGCGGATCAGCGCGTCCTTCTGGTAGCGGCTGAACACGAAGGGCCCGGTGCCGATGGGTTTCTGGTTGATCTGCGCCGCCTTGCCCTGCTGCAGCAACTGCCCGGCGTACTCGGCGGACTGGATCACCGCGAAGTTCATCGCCAGGTTCTGCACGAACGCGGCGTCCACTTCGTTGAGGGTGAACCTGACGGTCATCTCGTCGACCTTCTCCACCCTGGCAATGTTGCGGTCCAGGCCCATGTCGGTGAAGTAGGGGAATTCGGTGGGGTACGCCTTACGGAACGGCTGGTCCTTGTCGAGCATGCGGTTGAAGGTGAACAGCACGTCGTCGGCGTCGAAGTCGCGGCTTGGCGTGAAGTACTCGGTGGTGTGGAACTTCACCCCGGGGCGCAGGTGGAAGGTCCAGGTCTTGCCATCGGCGGAGGTATCCCAGCTCTCGGCCAGGGCCGGCTGCGCCTCGGTACCGCCGCGCTGGAACTGCACCAGTCGGTTGAACAGGGTTTCGGAGGTGGCGTCGTAATCGGTGCCGGTGGTGTATTGGCCGGGATCGAAGCCCGCCGGGCTGCCTTCGGAGCAGTACACCAGGGTGGAGGCGGCGTGGGCCGCGGAGCCGGCGATCAGCAAGCTGCCCAGGGCGAGTGCTTGCAGGGGATTACGTCGCATCTTGCGCATTGCCTGACCTCATTCTTGTTTTTCTGAGGGGCCGGCGCACCGATCGGGTTAGCAGCCGGCTGGATCGAACCGGGCCGGATGGGGCCTGTTCGTTCAGGGCTGGGCGGTGCCCGGCCATGCCGACGCCGAAATTAAGTCAGGCTGAAATTAAGTTCAACTGAAAATTCAGTGCCACTGAAAATTTTGCGCTCCTGTGAATCAGGTAGCGGGATGCTCGCCGAATAACGGCAGGGTGGTGACGGTGAGCATTTCCGCCACGCTGTCGCCGGTATTGCGCAGGCAGTGGCGCTTGCCGGAGTCGAAGTGGACGGAGTCGCCCGGGCCCAGGGGGTAGGTGTGACCGTCGATCACATAGGCCAGGCGACCGCTGAGGACATAGGCGAACTCCGAACCGTCGTGGGTGATCAGCTCGGACTCATAGCCGATCGGCACTGTCACCTTCACCGCGTTCAACTGGTTGCCGGGGAAGCTGCTGGATAGTCGCTCGTAGCTCAACGGCTGGCCTTCGATGGTGTAGCGCACCCGCTCGCCCTGATGGGAATCGGGCGGGATCTGCGGCGGCGAGTCGAACAGGGCATTGAGGGGGACGTCGAGCGCCTGGGCGATGCTGGCCAGGGAGGACAGGGAAACGCCGGTGAGATTGCGCTCGGCCTGGGACAGGAAGCTGGCGGTGAGACCGGATTCGGCGGCCACCTGGTTCAGGGTTTTCTTCGCCGCGCGCCGATAACGGCGCAGGCGTTCTCCGATGCGATCTGCAGACATTGGCTAGGCTCTCGTGGGACGACGGCAGCATACCAGTGTCCTCGCCGGGTGGAAGCATCGAGCCATCAGCGGGCGGTAATCGTCCCGGGAGACGCTGGGCAGCGAAAGCCTTTGACCAGAAATTTCAGTGCTGCTTAAATTTCGCGTCGTTTCATTCCTCGGGAGAGTCGCATGACATTGGGAGTAGGGGGCACGAGCCCCGAGCAGGCGCTGGCGCAATTGTCGGTGATGACGGCGGGTGCTCGTCCCATTGTCCTCGGGGAGTTCCAGGCGCGGATCGCCCGGCTGCAGGGCCTGATGCAGGACCAGGGGATCGCGGCGGTGTTCGTCGATGCCGGTACCTCGCTGGTCTATTTCACCGGCCTGAAGTGGAACCCCAGCGAGCGGCTGGTGGGGGCACTGGTGCCGGCGCGGGGTGAGGTGCGCTATATCGCCCCGGCGTTCGAGGAAGGCACCGTCCGCGATCTGCAGGTGCTGCCCGGCAGCATCAGCGTATGGGCCGAACATGAAAACCCCTTCGCCCTGCTGGCCGTGATGCTGGCGGACATCGAAGTGGTCGATGGCGCACGAGTAGGGCTTTCACCCAGCCTGCCGTTCGGCATGGTCGAGCGCCTGCGCCAGGCCGCGGGCAAGGTGCATCTGGTGGACGCCGGTGTGCTGATCGAACGCTGCCGTCGCTGCAAGTCGCCCGCCGAGCTGGCGCTGATGCAGCAGGCAAAGGACATGACTCTGCAGGTGCACAAGGCCGCCGCCAGCATCCTGCGCGAAGGCATCACCAGCACCGAGGTGACGCGCTTCATCGAGGCGGCGCACCGGCAGGTGGGCGCGCCGGGCTCGACCTTCTGCATCGTGCTGTTCGGCGAGGACAGCGCTTTCCCCCACGGCGTGCGCCAGCCGCGTCCGCTGCGCAACGGCGATATGGTGCTGATCGACACCGGCTGCCAGCTGTTCGGCTATCACTCGGATATCACCCGCAGCTACGTGTTCGGCACGCCCAGCGAGCGCCAGCGCGAGCTGTGGAATCTGGAAAAGGCCGCGCAACAGGCCGCGTTCGCTGCCGCCATGCTCGGCTCGCCCTGCGAGCAGGTGGACGCCGCCGCCCGCCGCTGCCTGGAAGCCGGTGGCCTGGGGCCGGACTACGCACTACCCGGCCTGCCGCATCGCACCGGCCACGGTATCGGCCTGGATATCCATGAAGGTCCGTACCTGGTGCGTGGCGACGCCACGCCGCTGGACGTCGGCATGTGCTTCAGCAACGAGCCGATGATCTGCGTGCCGGGGGAATTCGGTATCCGCCTGGAAGACCACTTCTACATGACGGCCGAAGGCCCGCGCTGGTTCACCCAGCCAAGCCATTCGGTGGACGATCCCTTCGACCTGAAGGCCTGATCGCTTGGGGGCAACTCCCGCTGCGGAGCAAATCCATGCGCAGGAGCGGACTTCGTCCGCGATAGGCCTGAATCGAACCGGACCCCATTGCGGACGAAGTCCGCTCCTACGGGGCGAGTTCAACCCGCGAGAAGTTGTTCGACCCCAGCGGGCTCAAGGTAAACCCACTCACGCCGGGCCGCACCACGGCGAACTGTTTCGGATACGCCAGGGCGATCCACGGCGCCTCGCGCTGGTAGATCGCCAGCGCCTGGCGGTACAGCCCGGCGCGGGTGTCCTGGTCGGTGATGGCGCGGGCCTGGCGCAGCAGTTCGTCGAACTCGGCGTTGCACCAGCCGGCCTGGTTCTCGCCGCTTTTCGCCGCCGCGCAGGACAGGTTCGGCGTGAGGAAATTGTCCGGATCGCCATTGTCGCCGGCCCAGCCCATGAAGATCAGGTCGTGCTCGCCCTGTTTGGCGCGCTTGATCAACTCGCCCCACTCGAACACCCGGATGTCCGCCTGGATGCCGACTTGCGCGAGGTCACTCTGCAGCATCTGCGCGCCGATGCCGGGGTTGGGGTTGGTCGGTCCGCCGCCGGGGCGGGTCCAGATCGACAGCTTCAGGCCGGGCTTGATACCGGCGGCCTCCAGTAATTGCCTGGCCCGCGCCGGGTCGTGGGGCCAGACCTTGAGCTGCGGATCGGAACCCCACAACGTCGGCGGGTAGGGCGCCACGGCGAGGCTGGCGGCGCCTTCGCCGAACTGTGCGCGCAGGTAGGCGTCACGATCGAAAGCGAGGTTGATCGCCTGGCGCACGCGCACATCGTCCAGCGGCTTGTGCCGGGTGTTGATGCCGACGTAGGCGACCAGCAGCGAGTCCAGTTCCTCGACCTTCAGCTTCGCGTCCTGGCGCAGCGCGGGTATATCGGTGGGCTTGGGGTAGACGGCGATCTGGCAGTCGCCGGCCTTGACCTTCTGGATGCGCACGTTCGGGTCGGGGGTGATCGCCAGCAGCAGGCGCTCGATCTTCGGCTTGCCGCCCCAGTAGTCGGGGTTGGCGGCGAAGCGCACCTGGGCGTCCTTCTGATAACGCTGGAAGACGAAGGGGCCGGTGCCGATGGGCAGGTTGTTCAGCTGGTCGGCCTTTTCCGCCGCCAGCAGCAGGTCGCCGTATTCGGCGGAATAGATGGAGGCGAAGCCCATGGCCAGGTCGGCGAGGAAGGGCGCCTCGGGGTGGTTCAGGGTGAAGCGCACATGCTGGTCGTCGAGCTTTTCCACCGCGCGTATCAGGCTGGGCAGGCCCATCGCTTCGGCATAGGGGAAACCGCGCGGAGCCAGCTTGTGCCACGGGTGCTGCGGGTCGAGCTGGCGCTGGAAGCTCCAGAGCACGTCGTCGGCAGCGAAGTCGCGGGTCGGCTTGAAGTAGTCGGTGCTGTGGAACTTCACGCCCTGGCGCAGGGTGAAGGTGTACTGCAGGCCGTCGTCGCTGATCGTCCAGCTTTCGGCCAGCGCCGGCACCACGCGGGTGCTGCCGGGGGCGAACTGCACCAGGCGTTCGAACACCGTCTCGGCCGAAGCATCGGCGGTGGTCGCGGCGGTGTACTGGGTGATGTCGAAGCCTTCCGGGCTGGCCTCGGTGCAGACCACCAGGGACTGGCCCAATGCCGGCGCGCAGCCGAGCAGGCTCGCCAGGAGGATCCCGGAAAGGCCTGCGAGGCAGTGGCGGGGCATGCGCGGTGCGGGTCGTGCAACGGCCGCCGGCGAGCGCCGGCGGCCATTGGCCTTACTTGCCGACGCTGACGCCGTAGAACGAGTTCAGCGCGAACGGGCTGATCTTGAAGTCCTGCACGGTCTTGCGCATCGGCTGGTACACGGTGGAGTGGGCGATCGGGGTGATCGGCACCTGCTCCTTGAGGATGTGCTGGGCCTGCTTGTACAGCTCGGTGCGCTTGGCCTGGTCGGGGGTGCGCTTGGCATCCTTGATCAGCTTGTCGTAGGCCGGGTCGCACCATTTGGAGAAGTTGTTGCCGTCCACGGCGTCGCAGCCGTAGAGGGTGCCCAGCCAGTTGTCCGGGTCACCGTTGTCGCCGCTCCAGCCGATCAGCATGGCGTCGTGTTCGCCGCCCTTGGCGCGCTTGATGTACTCGCCCCATTCGTAGGTGACGATCTTGGCCTTGATGCCGACCTTGGCCCAGTCGGACTGCAGCATCTCGGCCATCAGCTTGGCGTTGGGGTTGTACGGGCGCTGCACCGGCATGGCTCACAGGGTGATCTCGGTGCCTTCGGCCACGCCGGCCTTCTTCAGCAGTTCCTTGGCCTTCTCCGGGTTGTAGCCGGCGTCCTTGATGGTGTCGTCGTAGGACCACTGGGTCGGCGGCATGCCATTCACGGCGAGCTGGCCGGCGCCCTGGTAGACGGCGTCGATGATCGCCTTCTTGTTCACCGCCATGTCCAGCGCCTCGCGCACTTCGAGCTTGTCGAAGGGCTTGTGGGTGACGTTGTAGGCGATGTAGCCGAGGTTGAAGCCCGGTTGCGAGGGCATGTTCAGGTTCGCGTCCTTCTTCAGCGATTCCAGGTCGGCGGGACGCGGGAAGAGGGTGACCTGGCACTCGTTGGCCTTGAGCTTCTGCATGCGCACCGAGGCGTCGGTGTTGATGGCGAAGATCAGGTTGTCGATCTTCACCTCGCCCTTGTTCCAGTAGTCCGGGTTGGCCTTGAAGCGGATCATCGCGTCCTTCTGGTAGCGATTGAACACGAACGGGCCGGTGCCGATGGGCTTCTGGTTGATGTCGCTGGCCTTGCCCTGCTTGAGCAGCTGGTCGGCGTATTCGGCGGACTGGATCGAGGCGAAGCTCATGGCCAGGTTCTGGATGAACGCGGCGTCGACTTCGTTGAGGGTGAACTTGACGGTATGGTCGTCGACCTTCTCCACCTTGGCGATGTTCGCGTCCATGCCCATGTCGGTGAAGTAGGGGAATTCGGTCTGGTACGCCTTACGGAACGGATGGTTCTTGTCGAGCATGCGGTTGAAGGTGAACAGCACGTCGTCGGCGTTGAACTCGCGGGTCGGCTTGAAGTAGTCGGTGGTGTGGAACTTCACGCCCGAACGCAGGTGGAAGGTGTAGGTCTTGCCGTCATCGGATACATCCCACTTCTCCGCCAGGCCCGGGATGACCTGGGTACCGCCGCGCTCGAACTGGGTGAGGCGGTTGAACACCGTCTCGGCCGAGGCGTCGAAATCGGTGCCGGTGGTGTACTGGCCGGGGTCGAAGCCTGCGGGGCTGCCTTCGGAGCAGTAGACCAGGTTGTTGGCGGCGTGGGCGAGCGGAGCGCTGGCGATCAGCCCAGCGGCAATCATGGAGCGGATGACGGCGTTATGACGCATACGGACCTCTGTTTATTCTGGTTGTCATCGAGGCACAACCTTGTGGGCTGCGTTGCGTGAAGCTATGCACGGCACATGCCGGGTGCAAGCGGCTGACGCGGATCAGTGTAGAAGTTGTGACGCGGGTGCAAGGGAATGTCGCAATTTCGACAATGGGAACCGTGCGCTCAGGCGGCGGCGTCCCGGTTCCCGGAAACGCCGCGCTGCAAGAGGCCGAGCGTGTTACGGCATCTGCACCTCGATGGTTCCGTCGGCGCTGACGGTGACCTGGCTGGTGCCGGCTTCGATTTCCTGCGCCGGGGCCGAGTCCATGGAGGAGAACTTGGCGGCCGCCATGCGCACCATCGGCATCGGCCGCGGCGCACCGGAGGTATTCAGATTCAGGCTGACCAGCTTGTAGCCCTTGCCGCCGAGAGCGTCGGTGAGTACCTGGGCGCGGGCCTTGAAGGCATCCACGGCGCCCTTCATCAGCGCGTCCTCGTTCTTGGCGCGGGTGGCGTCGGCGATGCTGAAGTCCATGCTGCCCATCTTCAACTTGCCCAGCAGGTCGGCGGTGAGCTGGGAGAGGGCGGCGAAGTCGGTGCTTTCCAGACGGATTTCCGCGCGCTCGCGCCAGGCGGTGATCTTCTGGCCCTTGTCGTCATACACCGGGTAGCTGTTGCGGCTGCCCAGGCTGACGGTCACGCCCTTCACCTTGCGCGCCTGTTCGACCGCCGCGTTCAGCGCGGTGGTGGTTTCGCCGGCGAGCTTGGCCGGGTCGGTGCCCTGGCTCTCGCTGAACAGGGTCACGTGCATCAGGTCGTGGGCAACTTCCTGGCTGACCTCGGCGCGCAGCGACACCTGGTTGTAGCGCGGCTCGTCGGCCATGGCCCCGAGGCTGGTGGCGCACAGGGCGATGGCGGCGGCGATGGCGGTGAAGGGTTTCTTCAGTACAGACATGGGTGACTCCTTGCTCCAGAAAAGTGTCCGGGCCACAGCTTAGTAGAGGCAGCGGCGAGGACTGTCAGACCCTTTGACGAGGCGGGTGTCGCGTTCGGGTTGATGACGGATGTCACCAATTGTTTCAGCCGGGAGCGGCGAGCGGCGGGTGCGCTGGAGTATGCTGTGGCGCTATGCCGCATAAAGGAGAGGGGGCACTTGGCTATACTCGCGCAAATTCCGGAATTCACCATGCGCCCACCGGTTTTCCAGCTGTCCGCCAGTCGTCAGAACCTCCTGCATCTGACGCTCATCCGTATTCTCGTGCTCGCCGCCCAGGCCGGCTCCGTCGGGCTTGCCTACAAGGCCCAGCTGATCCAGCTGCCCTGGCTCGCCCTGGGCGTGACCCTCGGCGTCTCCCTCGTGCTGTGCCTGGGCACCGCGCTGCGCCTGCGCGGCCCGTGGCCGGTCACCGAGCTGGAGTATGCCGTCCAGCTGGCCTGCGACCTGATCATCCACAGCGTGCTGCTGTATTACTCGGGCGGCTCGAGCAATCCCTTCGTCTCCTATTACCTGGTGCCGCTGACCATCGCCGCGGCGACCCTGCCGTGGCTCTACACCATCGTCCTGGCCGGCCTCGCCCTGGCCAGCTACACGGTGCTGCTGGTGTGGTTCCACCCGCTGGAGATGGCCTCCGGGCAGCGCGATAACCTGCTGATCTATGGCATGTGGCTGAGCTTCGCCCTGGCCGCCGCGCTGATCACCTTCTTCGTCGCCCGCATGTCCGAGTCGTTGCGCCGCCAGGAGCAGTTGCAGGCCCAGCGCCGCGAGGAAGGCATGCGTGACCAGCAGCTGCTGGCCGTCGCCACCCAGGCCGCCGGCGCCGCCCATGAACTGGGCACGCCGCTGGCGACCAT
Source organism: Pseudomonas nitroreducens (assembly GCF_014204515.1). Lineage (GTDB taxonomy): Bacteria > Pseudomonadota > Gammaproteobacteria > Pseudomonadales > Pseudomonadaceae > Pseudomonas > Pseudomonas nitritireducens_A. The sequence goes on from NZ_JACHLI010000007.1 coordinate 120,394, forward strand.
GAGCGTACTGCTCAAGGAATTGCGCCAGACCAATGCCGACCAGCCGCTGTTGCAGGAAGATCTCGCCCTGCTGCAGGAGCAGGTCAAGCTCTGCAAGACCACCCTGCAGCACCTGGTGCGCGCCGCCGAGGCGGATCGTCGCCAGGCGGTGGAAGAGCAGGGCGCCAACGAATGGGTCGAAGCCGTGCTGCGGCGCTGGCACCTGATGCGCCCCGAGGCAAGCTATCGCTACCAGACGCTGGGCAAGGGCAAGGCGCCGCGGATGATTCCGCCCACCGACCTGAGCCAGGCGCTGCTCAACCTGCTGAATAACGCGACGGACGCCTGTCCGGACGATCTGGACATCCGCCTGGACTGGGATGCCGGTGAAATCTGCCTGAGCATCCGCGACCAGGGCCCCGGCGTGCCGCTGGCGATTGCCGAACAGCTCGGCAAGCCGTTCTTCACCACCAAGGGCAAGGGCTTCGGCCTGGGGTTGTTCCTCAGCCAGGCCAGCGTGACCCGCGCGGGTGGAACGGTGAAGTTGTATAACCATGAAGATGGCGGCACTCTGACCGAGTTGCGTCTGCCCAGAAGCTACGGCGTGGCCTGAGAGCCACGCCCGCGAGGAAGTACCATGAGCGAAGAGATCCTGTTCGAAGGCGAAGAGCAGCCCCACCTGCTGCTGGTGGACGACGATGCCACCTTTACCCGCGTCATGGCCCGCGCCATGACCCGTCGCGGGTTGCGGGTGTCGGTCGCCGGCTCCGCCGAGGAAGGCCTGGCCATGGCCAAGGAAGATCTGCCCGACTACGCCGTGCTCGACCTGAAGATGGACGGCGACTCCGGCCTGGTCCTGTTGCCCAAGCTGCTGGAGCTCGACGCCGAGATGCGCGTGGTGATCCTCACTGGCTATTCCAGCATCGCCACCGCGGTGGAAGCGATCAAGCGCGGCGCCACCAACTACCTGTGCAAGCCGGCCGACGCCGACGACGTGCTGACCGCACTGCTGTCGCAACATGCGGACCTGGAGACCCTGGTGCCGGAAAACCCCATGTCGGTCGACCGCCTGCAGTGGGAACATATCCAGCGCGTGCTTGCCGAACATGACGGCAACATCTCCGCGACCGCCCGCGCGCTGGGTATGCACCGGCGCACCTTGCAACGTAAGCTGCAGAAGCGCCCGGTGAGGCGTTAAGCGATCGATAACACGAAGGAGCGCCAATGAGCGCTCCTTTTTTGTATGTACAGCCGTGCGAGCCGACCCCATGACCGATAGCGCCGAGTACCGCGCCGCGAACGATGCCGTTCGCAGTCGCTTCTTCCACCGCGTCTGGCACCTCACCGCGCTCTACTGGCGCAGCGAAGAAAAGGGCATGGCCTGGCTGCTGCTGATCGTGGTGATCGCCCTCTCGCTGGTGGGCGTGGCCCTCAGTGTCTGGCTCAACAGCTGGTACCGCGACTTCTACAACGCCCTGCAGAACAAGGATCTGAACAGCTTCATCCACCTGATGCTGATGTTCTCCGGGATCGCCGCGGTGTTCATCCTCACGGCGGTCTACCGGCTGTACCTGACCCAGATGCTGACCATCCGCTGGCGCCGCTGGCTGACCGAGAAACACTTCGCCGCCTGGCTGGGCGACAAGAGCTACTACCGCCTGGAGCAGCGCGGCCACACCGACAACCCCGACCAGCGCCTGACCGAAGACCTCGACAACTTCACCAGCACCACCCTGAGCCTCGGCCTGGGCCTGATCCGCAACGTGGTCAGCCTGGTGTCCTTCTCGGTGATCCTCTGGGGCGTTTCCGGCAGCATCGAGTTGTTCGGCATCACCATCCCTGGCTACATGTTCTGGGTGGCACTGGTTTACGCAGCGGTGGGCAGCTGGCTCACGCACCTGATCGCCCGTCGCCTGATCGGCCTGAATAACCAGCAGCAACGCTACGAGGCCGACCTGCGCTTCGGCCTGGTGCGGGTGCGCGAGAACGCCGAAAGCATCGCCCTGTACAACGGCGAGGCCAACGAGAACGCGCGCCTGATGAGCCGCTTCCGCAACGTCTGGGGCAACTTCTGGGAGCTGATGAAAGTCCAGAAGCGCCTGACCTTCTTCACCTCCGGCTACGCCCAGATCGCCACCGTATTCCCCTTCATCGTCGCCGCTCCGCGCTACTTCTCCGGGCAGATCCAGCTGGGCGAGCTCATGCAGATCAACTCCGCCTTCAGCAACGTGCAGGACAGCATGAGCTGGTTCATCGATGCCTACACCAGCCTCGCCAGCTGGCGGGCGACCAGTGATCGTCTGCTGAGCTTCCGCGGCGCCATGGCCGAGACCACCCAGGAAGCGGCGAATATCGACGTGCGCAAGACCGGCAGCAGCCTGCAGCTGCACGACCTGACCCTGAGCCTGGGCAATGGCCGCGAACTGCTGGAGCCGACCCGCCTGACCATCAACGCCGGTGAGCACGTACTGATCGGCGGCCCTTCCGGTGGCGGCAAGAGCACCCTGCTGCGCGCCATGAGTGGCCTGTGGCGCTATGGCAGTGGCGTGGTGCAGATGCCCGAAGGGCGCAGCCTGTTCGTCCCGCAGAAGCCCTACCTGCCCATTGGCACCCTGGCCGAAGCCCTCTGCTACCCGGAACCCGGCAACAGCCACGATGCCCAGCGCATGAAGGAAGTGCTGCACCTGTGCCGCCTGGACACCCTGGCGGCGCGCCTGGATGAAGCCGACCACTGGCAGCGCGTGCTCTCCCCGGGCGAGCAGCAGCGTCTGGCGATTGCCCGTGCGCTGCTTTACGCGCCGCAATGGCTGTTCCTCGACGAGGCCACCTCGGCCCTGGACGAGGCCGATGAGGCTGCGCTCTATCAGGTACTGCTGGAGCAGCTTGCCGACGTCACGCTGGTCAGCATTGGCCACCGGGCCAGCCTCAAGCGCTTCCACCCGCGTCAGCTGCGCCTGGAAGAACATCGCCTGCAGGAAATGGAAGCGGTCCTGCCGGCGTAGTGGCAGTTTGATTCACTGGGATGATTGGAGGTCTCTGGTGGGAATCATCTGAAAGTTTTCATAGACAGAATGATTTTTTCTTATTTGTTACCATTTTCCAGTGTTTGATCACTGCGGGTGACTCAATAACAGGTACCCTGTGCGCCCGGTCGCCGAGCGGCCGGTTGAATGTGCATCCAATGGTACCGATATGAGCTCCCTTTCCCCCACACGCCAGGCGCTGACCCGCTCGGACCTGCGCCTGGTCGACTCGCGCCGTCTGCTGCTGGTGGGCGCTTGCGTGGCCCTGGCCGGCGCACTGGCGGCCTTTGCCGGCGGTTTCTGGATCGGCCGCGCCAATCCGGGCGCCGCACCTGTCACCCAGGTGGTTCAGGCCGAGCCGGTGAACGAGGCCGAAGGGGATTCCACGGAGCGCTTCACTGCCGAGCGCATTGGCGAGCTGGCCGGTCGTCTGCAGGTGCTGGAAAAGGACGCTACCTACCTGCTCCAGGCCGTGGACAGCCACGAGGAGATCGCCCGCAAGCTGGCGAAGGTCGATCCGGAACTCGTCCCCAGACCCAAGTCCAAGCCCGCTGCTGGCAAGGGCGAAGGCGGCATCCTGCTGCCCCCCCGGCCCTGTGCAGAACCGCTGCCCGGCGCGGCCGCGGACCTGGAGCGCAACGAGCATTCGGCCAAGTGCCTGCGACGGGTATTCGACCTGCTGATGGATCAGGTCGCACGTCGCAACGCCGATTTCATGACCATCCCCGCGCGCCGGCCGATGGAACAGGCGCGCCTGGGCTCGCCGTTCGGCAATCGCGTCGACCCGTTCAACCGCCACCTGGCCTTCCACTCCGGACAGGATTTCTCCGCCCCGACGGGAACCGCCATCCATGCTGCCGCAGGTGGCCGGGTGATCGTTTCGGGGCCCAATCCGTCCTATGGCAACCGCGTGGAAATCGATCACGGCAATGGCCTGGTGACCCGCTACGCCCACGCTTCGAAGCTGCTGGTGAAGGTGGGCGACGTGGTCCTGCCCGGGCAGGAAATCGCCAAGGTCGGTTCGACCGGGCGCTCCACCGGGCCGCACCTGCATTTCGAGGTGCTCTACCACGGCGAATTCGTTGACCCGCAGAACTTCCTCTCCCTGGGCGGCATGGAAATCGACAGCGATGGCCTGGCCGCGGATTAAAAAAACGTCAACCCGCGACCTGCTGCGCGCCGAACATCGTCCCCATGTGCCCCGTGGTTCGGCCTGGCTCAGTCGGTCGATGGCGGTGCTGGTGGTGCTGGGGCTGCTGGTGCTGGCAGGCATCTGGATGCTGCGTAGCCAGAGCGATACGCAGGTGCGCGAGCAGGCGCAGGAGCTGGTCGCGCTGCATGCGCAGATTGCCCAGCTCACCGCGGACCTGGAGGAAAAGCGCCTGCAGGTCGAGGAAGACCACGCCAATGGCGAACAACTGATGCGGCGTATCGATGCGATGTCGGCCGAAATCAAGAAACTCAAGACCGAGCTGGCCTTCTTCCGCCAGCAGAAACCTGGCAAGTGATGGGCGCCGCGGGCGCAAGGGAAAAGCGATGTTCAGCAACAGCAAGAAGAAGGCTCCGCAGGTGTCGGTGGACAAGTTCTCCAGCCTGCTCTCGGGCAATGTCGATCTGGTCGGCAACCTGCAGTTCCAGGATGGCCTGAAGATCCTCGGCACCGTGAAGGGCAATGTCTGCCACAAGCCCGGCGCAGCCAGCCTGCTGGCGCTCAGCGCGGAAGGCCGGATCGAGGGCAACGTCAGCAGCTACGACGCGCTGATCGACGGCACCATCATCGGCGACCTGTATGTCGAGCACCTGCTGGAGCTGCACTCCAACGCACGGGTGGTCGGCAACATCCAGTACCGCCAGCTGAGCATGGAAAACGGCGCCACGGTCGACGGCAAGCTGACCCGCCTGGCCGACGACGAGGCGCCACGTCCGCTGGAGCTGCCGGCGCCGCTGCAGGAAGAGCCGAGCGAAGCCTGATCGACTGCGGCGGGACAGGTACTTAGCTTGCTATGATTGCCGCTCCCACCGCCCGGACGCCCGTGTTCCATGCTCGCACTCCTGCTCCAGACCTTCGCCATCACCGCGCCGGTCTTCGCCATGCTGTTCCTCGGAGTGCTGCTGCGCCGCGTCGGCGCGATCAATCCGGAATTCATCCAGACCGCCTCGGCCCTGGTGTTCAACGCCACCATGCCGGCGATGCTGTTCCTCGGCATCTACCATTCCGACCTGCACAGCGCGGCGCGTCCGCAGGTGCTGCTGTACTTCTGCGCGGCGACCCTGGCGGGCTTCCTGCTGGCCTGGGGCTGGGCGGCGTGGCGGGTGCCGCGCGCGGACCGCGGGGTCTTCGTTCAGGGTTCGTTCCGCGGCAACAACGGCATCATCGGCCTAGCCCTGGCCACCAGCCTCTACGGTGAGCACGGCCTGGCGCTGGGCTCGGTGCTCGCCGCCCTGGTGATCCTCTGCTACAACACGCTGTCCTCGGTGGTGCTGGCGATCTACAGCCCGAGTCTGAAGTCCGACCCGCTGAGCATCGCCCGCAACGTCATCGGCAACCCGCTGATCATCAGCGTGCTGGCGGCGCTGCCGTTCTCCTGGTTCGGCATCGGCCTGCCGCAATGGCTGCTGACCTCCGCCGATTACTTCGCACAGATGACCCTGCCGCTGGCGCTGGTCTGCGTCGGCGGCACGCTGTCGCTGGCCTCGTTGCGTGAAAGCGGTGGTCTGGCGGTCAGCGCCAGCCTGATGAAAATGGTCTGGCTGCCGCTCATCTGCACCACCGTCGCCTGGACGCTGGGCTTCCGTGGCGCCGAACTGGGCGTGCTGTTCCTCTACTTCGCCAGCCCCACGGCGGCGGCCAGCTATGTCATGGCCCGCGCGGCCAACGGTAACCACGAACTGGCGGCGTCGATCATCGTCATCACCACCCTGGTGGCGGCGTTGACCACCAACGTCGGCATCTTCGTCCTGCAGTGGGGCGGCTGGATGTGACTCGCCTGGAGGCGAGGTTCTTCCAATTGCTATTGCGTCAAAAGCTATATGTCTTGTAGGAAATTTCTGAAAGATAGCTCTGTTTCGCAACGCCGCGCGAAGTCCGTTCCGCGCATCGACAAGACCGGTTACATTTGGCTCCCCCCGCTATGCACGATCAAGGAATGTTCATGCAGCCCACGCGTCGGTTGGTACCTGCCGTCTTCATTCTGTCAGCCAGTTTCCTGGCTGCGACGGTCGCTGCCGCACCGAGTGCGGAGATCAGCAGCCCGACCGGCGGCTGGCGCTATTCCGGCCTGACCGATGACCCCAGCGTGCCTCGCGTGGCCTACCCGACACCGCCGATCGATCGTGGCGGCGTGCGTGGCCGCAGCCTGATCGAGGGCCACCTGCGCGAAGTGGCCGGCGTCGACCGCGCCCAGCGCCTGGTGCTCAACGGCAACCCGCTGCCGCTGTACACCGACGCCGAAGGCAAGTTCGTCCGCCCCTACAACTTCGGCGCCGGCAGCAACAGCGTCGAAGTCGCCAGCGCCGAGGGCAAATCCCTCAAGCGCATCCAGTTCTACGAGGCCAACAACAGCCGCATTCCGCCGCGCATCCGCCTGGCGCTGGGCTGGAACGACCCCAAGGCCGAGCTCGACCTGCATATCGTCACGCCCGACGGCCAGCATGCCTTCTGGGCCAACCCGCGGCTGAGCAACGGCGGCGGCCTCGACCCGGACGGCGTCGACGGCCCCGGCCCGGAAATGTTCACCATGGCCGCGCCGCTGCACGGCACCTACCTGGTCTACGTCAACTACTGGGGCAACTACAACGCCAGCCAGGGGTACAACTTCCAGGAAGGCAATCACGAGCAGGATGTGATCACCGCCGAGATCAACCTGGTGTTCAACGAAAACACCATCAACGAGAAGCGCGAGACCTTCGTGGTGCCCATGCGCACCATCGGCGATCTGGTGCTGGTGAAGACCTTCAATTACTGAATTCGCCCCTCGCAGGGATGACACGGGACCAGCGATCCATGAGCGACAACACTCCAACCAGCAGCCCAGACAGCACTCCCGCCGCCCCGGCCGCACAGCCTCAACGCCGTGGCCCGCTGATCGCCATCGGTGCGCTCGCCGCCGCCCTGGTGGCCGGCGGACTGGCCCTGGCCTTCGGCCTGATTCCCGCCTTCCACTCGGCGCCGGTGGGGACCCTGGAAGCGCCGGAAAACCCGGAAGTCGTGCGTGACCTCAAGCGCCCGGACGCGCTGCTCGAGAGCGCCTCCCTCAGCCAGTTGCCCAAGGCAGTGCTGGAAGTGCCGCTGCTGCGCGACGTGCTCACCGAGGACTTCGTCTTCTACTACGAGAACAACGCCGACCGTCTGGGTCTGACCGGCACCCTGCGACGCATCGTCTACGAGCACGACCTGACCCTGAAGGACAGCGTGATCGAGGAGCTGCTCGACCAGCCGGCCCAGGTCGCCCTGTGGCGCGGCGCCGACGGCCGCCTGCGCGACTTCCTGCTGGTGCTCAAGCGCGGCGGGTTGGCCAAGGTGCTGGAGCCGCTGGCCAAGGTCGCGGCCGATGACACCCAGCTGAAGAAAGTTGCGGAAATCCAGGTGAAGGGCGGCGCCACTCCGGTCTACAGCCTGCGTTACGGCGCCGAGAAAACCCTGCTGTTCGTCTCCCGCGGCGACCAGATGCTGGTGCTGTCGAACCCGAAGATGCTTTTCCCCAATCCGGAATACGACAATCTGGGCGAGCCGGATGCGGCCGTGGCCAAGGATCTGGGCGCGGCGCTGGAAGGCGAACCGCTGTTCGCCAGCGACTTCGGCCTGGAGCCGCGTGGTGAGCTGAAGCAGCGCATCACCCTGGGCGCCGGTGTGCTCGCCATGGGCTACCAGCGCTTCATCCCGACCTTCGCCGGCGTCCGCTTCGAGCAGGGCAAGGAAGGCGGTTGGCACAGCTACCTGGCGCTCAACGAAGTGGCGCGCCAGCCGGACCTGGACTTCACCCCCGTCTGGCAAGCCATGCCCATGGGCGCCAGCGCCTGCGTGGCACTGCCGGTGACACCGGGCCTGTACGACAACATGCTGGTGAAACTGGGCGCTGAAGCGAAGATGGCCGCTTCCTTCTCCGAACACCTCTCCGGCGCTGCCGGCCTGTGCTGGTACCCCGATTCGCGCCTGCATTCGCCGCTGCTGGCGGTGAAGCTCGACGCCCCGGCCGGTCCGGAGCTGGACGAGGAACTGGGCAAGCTGTTCGGCAGCATGGTCGGCGCCTACGAGGCCAACGTGGACGAGAAGGTCTTCCCGGTTCAGAGCCAGGCCGAGGGCGAAGGCCACCTGTGGCAGCGCCAGGTCAGCTCGCGCTTCGGCCAGTACCCGGCCAGCGAGGCGGAGAATCCCGACCAGGTCAGCGGCAACGGCTTCTTCCGCGTCAGCCTGCTGCGCGATGGCAACACGCTGCTGTTCTCCATCGACGACAAGCTGCTCGACAAGGCCCGCAATACCCTGGCCAAGCGCTACCCGCCGCTGGCCGACGTGCTGCCCAAGGATGCCCTGGTGCCTGCCTATCTGGCGCCCAAGACGCTTTCCGACCTGCTCAAGCGCGAGACCCTCGACAGCCTGCCGCAGGATATCGAGCCGGTATTCCGCAACGCCGCCGACACGCTGCTCCTGCCGCGCCTGAAGACGCTCGCCGGCAACGGTTCCTACGCCCTGACCCTGCCGGCCGGCAGCGAGCCCAGCGGTGAATGGAAATGGCTGCCGCTGGACTGGAAGGCGCTGTGATCCGAGCTTCCCTCACGCTGCTCGCCGGTCTGCTGGTCGCCACGCTGGCGCAGGCAACCGAGCCGGCGCTGGATGCGCAGCAGACCCAGGTGTTCCGTGCCTGGTTCGTGCGCATCGCCGAGGAGCAGCTGCGCCGTGGGCCGAACCCGCGCTGGTACCAGCAGGACTGCGCCGGCCTCGTGCGCTTCGCCGCCAACGAGGCGCTGAAGGTGCATGACGCCAAGTGGTTGCGCGCCAACGGCATGTCCAACCGCTACCTGCCGCCGGAGCTGCAACTCACCGATGCCCAGCGCAATCTGGCGCAGAGCTGGCAGCAGGGCGGCGGCAAGAGCGGCCCCTACGTCAACGCGATCAAACTCATTCAGTACAACAGCCAGCTCGTCGGCCGCGACCTCAACCAGGCCCGGCCGGGCGACCTGATGTTCTTCGACCAGGGCGATGACCAGCATCTGATGATCTGGATGGGCCGCGACATCGCTTACCACACCGGCACTCGTACGGCGACCGACAACGGCATGCGCTCGGTCAGCCTGCAACAACTCATGACATGGAAGGACACCCGATGGATACCCGACGAATCCAATCCCAACTTTATCGGCGTCTATCGCTTGTCCTTCCTGACCCGATGAACACGCTGCGCGGCGTTGCCGCTGCCCTGGCCTGTGTCGGCCTGTTCGCCGCCGCTCCCGCACTGGTGCAGGCGGACGACGACGTCCCGGCCAGCGGCTACACGCCCATGGCCGGCGAGTCGTTCTTCCTGCTCGCCGACTCCAGCTTCGCCTCCGACGAAGTGGCCAAGGTGCGCCTCGAAGCACCGGGCCGCGACTACCGTCGCTACCGCATGGAGCCCTACGGCGGTGCGGATATCCGCGTCTACCGCATCGACCAGCCGCTGGACTTCCTCAAGCGCCAGAAGAACCTGCACCGTGTGCTGTCCGAAGGCCAGTTCAAGGGCGAAGGGCTGTCCAACACCCTGGCCTACCTGTGGGACAACTGGTACCGCAAGTCGCGTCGGGTGATGCAGCGGACCTTCTCCTACGAGTCGCGCCAGCAGGTCACCGAGGTGGTGCCCGAGCTGAAGATGGGCAATGCCATCGCCGCGCCCACGCCCTATGACGCGCAGCCGCAGTACGCGCCGATTCCCGGCCTGCCGCTGGTCAGCCAGTTCCGCTACCCGCTGTGGGACGCCAAGCCCATCCAGCCGCCGAAGGAAGTCACCCTCGCCGGTTCCTCCAGCGAATTCATCAACGTCGCCCCGGGCAACGTCTACGTGCCGCTGGGCAAGCTCAAGCCCGGCCTCTATCTGGTGGAAGCGCTGGTGGGCAAATACCGCGCGACCACCGTGGTATTCGTCTCCAACAGCGTTGCGGTGAGCAAGATCGCCGGTAACGAGCTGCTGGTGTGGACCGCGCGCAAGCATGAAGGCACGCCGGTCGGCGGCGCCAAGGTGCTGTGGACCGACGGCCTGGGCGTGATGAGCAGCGGCAGCAGCGACGCCGACGGCCTGCTGCGCCTGCAGCACGTCAGCCCCGAGCGTTCCTTCGTGATCGGCGAGGACGAGGAGGGCGGCGTCTTCGTCTCCGAGAACTTCTATTACGACAGCGAAATCTACGACACCAAGCTCTACGCCTTCACCGACCGCCCGCTGTACCGTCCGGGCGACTGGGTGTCGCTGAAGATCGTCGGCCGCGAGTTCAAGAACTCCCGCGAATCGCAGTCGCCGCAGAGCGCGCCGCTGCGCCTGTCGGTGATCGACGCCGCCGGCACCACGCTGCAGACCCTGGACCTCAAGTACGACGCCAGGAGCGGCACCAACGGTCGCTTCCAGCTGCCGGCCAACGCCGTCGCCGGCGGCTACGAGCTGCGCTTCGACTACCGCGACCAGACCTACAGCAGCGCCTTCCGCGTCGCCGAGTACATCAAGCCGCACTTCGAAATTTCCCTGGACCTGGCCAAGCCCGACTTCAAGACCGGCGAGCCGGTGAAGGGCAACCTGATCCTGCTCTACCCGGACGGCAAGCCGGTGGCCAATGCGCGCCTGGAACTGAGCCTGCGCGCCCAGCAGCTGTCCATGGTGGACAACGAGCTGCAGTACCTGGGCCAGTTCCCCGTGGAGCTGACCAGCGCGCAGATCACCACCGACGACCAGGGCCGCGCCGCACTGGACCTGCCGGCGGCGGAGAAGCCCAGCCGCTACATGCTCACCGTGTTCGCCAGCGATGGCGCCGCGTACCGGGTGAAGACCAGCAAGGAAATCCTCATCGAGCGTGGCGCCGCGCGTTATCGCGTGAGCGCGCCGCAGCGCTTCAGCGCCGCCGGTGACAAGGTCGAGTTCAGCTACGCCGCCGAACAGCAGACGCAGATCCAGCCGACCGCCTACCGCTGGCTGCGCCTGGAAGACCGCAGCAGCGGTGACGGCGCGGTGGACGGCGGCAAGTTCGCCATCACCTTCGACAAGCCCGGCACCTACAGCGTCGAGATGCGCGACAAGGCCGGCCAACTGCTCGGCGGCACCGGCCACTCGGTCAGCGGCGACGGCGTGAAGGCCGTGCCGGGCACCGTGGAGATCGTCCTCGACAAGGCCGAGTACCAGGCCGGTGAAGAAGCCCTGGCGCTGATCACCTTCCCGGAAGCCGTGGACGATGCGCTGCTGTCGCTGGAGCGTGACAAGGTCGAGGCCACCGCACTGCTGTCCAAGGGCGGCGACTGGCTGAAGCTGGAAAAGCTCAACCCGACCCAGTACCGCGCACGCATCCCGGTGAAACCGGAGTTCTCGCCGAACCTGACCTTCTCCGTGCTCTACACCCGCAGCGGCGACTACAGCTTCCAGAACGCCGGCATCAAGGTCGCCGTGCCGCAGGTGGAGATCGCCGTCAGCACCGACAAGGAACGCTACGAGCCGGGCGAGACGGTGACCGTCAACCTCGACACCGCCTACGCCGGCAAGCCGGTCTCCAGCCACCTCACCGTCAGCGTGGTGGACGAGATGATCTACGCGCTGCAGCCGGAGATCGCTCCGGGCATCGACCAGTTCTTCTACCACCCGCGCCGCAACAACGTGCGCACCAGCGCCAGCCTGGCGTTCATCAGCTACGATGTCGCACTGCCCGGCACGCCCAGCGCGCCCGGCCGCGCCAACCGCAGCGAGCGTGGGGTGAAGGTGCTGGAGCGTCCGCGCCGCGAGGAAGTCGACACCGCCGCCTGGGAACCGGAGCTGGTCACCGATGCCAACGGCAAGGCGCAGTTCAAGTTCCGCATGCCCGATTCCCTGACCCGCTGGCGCATCACCGCCCGCGCCATGGATGACCAGGGCCAGGTCGGCCAGAAGAAACAGTTCATCCGCTCCGAGAAACCGCTGTACCTGAAGTGGAGCGGGCCGAAACGCTTCCGCACGGGGGATGCGCCGGACCTCGGCCTGTTCGTCTTCAACCAGGGCGAGCAGGACACCAAGGCCGAACTGCTGATCCGCGCCAACGGCGCGGAGAAGACCCAGGCGCTGGAGCTCAAGCGTGGCGTCAACTACATCGCCCTGCCGCAGCAGCCGCTCAGCGATGGCGACTGGAGCATGGAGCTGCGCCAGGACGGGCAGGTACGCGACAGCCTCGGCGTGCACTTCAGCCTGGTGGCCGACAGCTGGCAGGTGCTGCAGTCCAGGCCGCTGCAGGTCAACGCGCAGAACACCCCGCTGCAACTGCCGGCGGATGCCCGCGACGTGACCCTGCGGCTGGACGACAGCGCCCAGGCCCTGCTGCGCGGCAATCTCGACGCGCTGCTCGACTATCCCTGGGGCGGCGTTGAGCAGACCGCCAGCCAGCTGCTGCCGCTGAGCATCGCCTACCCGACGCTGGCCAGCGCCGAGCCGCGCGTACGTGACCGCCTGCGCCTGATCCTGCAGACCAGCCGCCTGCGCCTGGTGCAGATGGCCGGTCCGGACGCCTACTTCACCTGGTGGGGCGGCGAAGACAACGATGCCTTCCTCACCGCCTACGCCTACTACGCCGACTGGTACGCCAGCCGCGCGCTGGAAATCCAGCTGCCGGCGGATCACTGGCAGCGCGTGCTGGAGCTGTACTCCGCGCGCGCCAGCGCCACGCCGCTGCTGCAGCGCGCGCTGATCCTGGCCTTCGCCCGCGACATGCAGCTGCCGGTGCAGACCCTGGTCAGCGGCCTGCTCACCGACCTGCAGAACGCCGGCGACGGTGAGTCGGCCAAGTCGATCAACGAGCTCGACATCGATGGCAGCCTGGTCATGGGCCAGCCGGATTCCGAGCTGGGCCTGGCCGTTGCCCGCGTGCTCGCCGCCAGCCTCGCCGAGCAGAACAAGGTCGCGCTGCCGGCGGGCTTCGCCAAGCAGCTGGATGGCGCGCGCCTGAAGCTGAATACCAGCGAGCAGCCGTTCGCCCGCGCGGTGCAGCTCTACAGCGGTCCGGTGGATGCCAGCCGCGCCCGTACGCTGCTGCAGAGCCTCGCTCCGCAGCAGTCCACCCTCGAGCGCGCCCTGGCCCTGGCCTGGACGCAGCGTGCCGTAGCGGCCGCTCCGGCGGCGGAACTGCCGCAGCCGGTGGCGGACTGGAAGCAAGGCCGCAGCACCACTGGCGATGCCTTCTGGCAATGGCAGGGCCAACAGGCTCCGGCTCAGCTCGATCTGAGCGCCGCGCCTCCACGCACGCTCAACGCTTCGCTCACCTTCCGCAGCGCCGAGGCTCCGGCCAGCCAACTGCCGGTGACCATCAAGCGCCGCCTGCTGCGCCTGGTGCCGGGCGACGAGGCCTTCAACTTCAAGGCCGAAGAGCTGGGCAACAAGCCGCTGTCCAGCGACGAGCTGTACCTGGATGAAGTGACCCTCAGCACCGATCAGGCCCAGGCCCTGCGCTACGGCATGCTGGAAGTGCCGCTGCCGCCGGGCGCGGACGTCGAGCGCACCACCTGGGGCCTGCAGATCAGCGGCCTGGGCGGCGTCGAGGCGACCAGCCTGGAGCGCGCACGCAACGAGCCGGGTGACCTGTTCTACGGTGTGCCGGTGGATACCTTGAGTGGCGAGCTTCGCTTCCGCCACCTGGTGCGCTTCTCGCAGAAGGGCGAGTTCGTCCTGCCGCCGGCGCGTTATCAGCGCCTGTATGCGCCGCAGGAGCAGGCGCTGGAGCAGCAGCCGGCCCTGGCGAAGATCAAGGTCCAGTAAGCCATGCGCGCGTGCCTGGCCGGGCTGATCCTGCTGTTGCCGCTGAGCGCCCTCGCGGCGCCCGGCGGGCAAGAGCAGGCGCAACTGGCCTGGCGCACCGCACAGGGCGATGAATTGCTGCGGCTCGGGCCGCAGCAGGTACTCGACCGCCAGCCGCTGCCGGCGGACCTGCACGCGCCGCTGGGCAGCCTGTGGAAACTTTTCGTCTATGCCTGGCTCAGCGACACCGGCCAGCAGGAGCCGGCCTACCAGTGCCGTGGCGAGAGCCGCGAAGAGGTCTATTGCTGTTCCGCCGGGCAGAGCATCGAGCGCGACGCCGCGCTGGTGAAATCCTGCGGCCTGTATTTCCAGCCGCAGCGCCTGGGCATCGATGGCGCGCTCTGGCAGCAGTACTGGCAGGCGCGCCAGGCGCCGGCCTGGATCGCCCAGCTGGACAAGCTGGCGCCGCAGACCCAGGTCCCGGTCGCCGAATTGCTTGATCAGCTGCAACACCTGCCGGCTCAGGAGCAGGCACGCAAGGTGCTGCTCGACGTCAGCCTGGCCGCCGACGAAGGCCGCGCACCGGCTGCACTGGGCGGACGCCTGCGAATCAAGACCTGGAGCTGGGACGAAGGTGGCAAGCGCGAAGGTGGTTTCGCCGGCTGGCTGGTCGATGGCACGCCGCTTTGGGCGCGCGGGTCGGGTACCAGCAAGACAATGCTGGCCAAGTACGGCAATGCCATCGGTGCGGCTTTGCCTGCGCCCTGGCCCAGCGATCCTGGGCGCTGCGTGGAGGTTGGACTGTTCAGCCGCTATCCGTTGAAAGAGGTCTACGACGCCCGCAACCAACCGGCTGCCGAAGGCCTGCTGCAAGGTCGGCAGAACGTGCTGTTCGCCAATGGCGTCCGCCTTGATGTGAACAGCAGCGGTGACCTTTTCCTCGAACGCGATGCGCAGGGCCCGCGCCTCACCGCGCGCCTGTCTCGCGAGGAATACGTCGCCCGCGTGCTCGACCGCGAGGCTTCCGCCACGCCGCCGGAAGCGGCCAAGGCGCTGGCGGTGACCATCCGTACCTACCTGTTGCAGAACGGCGCGCCGCGCGGCGACTGCCTGAGCATCGATGACAGCAGCCAGCGCCAGCGCGTGGCGCCGCGCCCGGCCAGCGAGGCGGCGCGCGGCATCGCCGCCTGGACCGCCGATCTGGTCCTGGCCGGCGGCACCGTCACCTATCACTCGGACGAGGCCGGGCAGTCGAAACTGTCCTGGCGCGATGCCCAGGAGCAGGCGGCCAAGGGCCTGCGCTACGACGCCATTCTTGCTCGCGCCTTCCCGCGCACCAGCCTCAGCCGCTGGAGCAACCCGATCGCCGCCTGCCAACCGCTGCCCGAGGCCGAGCGCTGGCTCAAGGCGCAGCGCCGCGACTGGCGGCCGCGCCTGGAAGGCGAGGCGGGCTACGAAGAGTTGCAGTCCTTCGCCGTCTGCCGCCTGAGCAGTGGCCGCCCCTATGTCGACCGCGAGCGCCAGCGCATCTTCGTGCGCGGCCTGTACTCCCAGCAGGATCGCCTGGACCTGACTCACGAATACCTGCACCTGGCCTTCCAGGCGCACCCCAACGGACAAGACGAGGGCTACGTGGAAAGCCTGGCCCGTCGCCTGATACTGGAATGATCGCCATGACACTCGCCCATGCGCTCCGCCTGACCCTGCTCGCCAGCCTGATCCCGCTGGGCGCCCAGGCCGCCGACTCGCCGATCCGCCTGGACACCCCGCTGGGCGGCTGGCGCGCGGGCGACGGCGACAAGGCCGACTTCCGGCAGACGGTGAACTACCCGGCGTCCTCGGTGAACTCGCGGGACGACCAGTCCGACACCGCGCGCATCCGCGGCGAAATCCGTGGCCTGCCCAAGGACAGCAAGGAGCCGGCGCGCCTGGTGGTCAATGGCGTGGCGATGCCGATGCGAGTGGAAAACGATGGCAGTTTCGATCGTCCGTTTGCCTTCCCGGCAGGCTCCAACAGCGTCGAGGTGATCAGCCCGAACGGCCAGCAGCACAAGCGCGTGCAGTTCTACCATGGCGGTGGCGGCGGTGAAGTGGCAGCCAAGTTGCGGGTGCTGCTGTCCTGGGACTCGGACAACACCGACCTCGACCTGCACCTGGTGACGCCCGATGGCGGCCACGTCTGGTACGGCAACCGCTCGCTGCCCAACGGCGCGGCCCAGGACGTCGACGTGACCACCGGCTACGGCCCGGAGATTATCGCCAGCCCGACGCCGCTCAAGGGCCAGTATCTGGTCTACGTGAACTACTACGGTGGTGGCTGGAGTTCGGATGACAGCTCCGGCGACGTCAACGCGGCCAAGCCGCTGACCACGGCGCAGGTGACCATCGTCACGGAGGAGGGGACGGTGAACGAGAAGCAGGAGTCCTTCCTGATCCCGATGCGTCAGCCGGGGGAGCTGACCCTGGTGAAGCGGTTCAGTTATCCCTGACTGCAATCTGAAGCTCTCGTAGGAGCGGACTCCGTCCGCGATGGGCTCCGGCGCGAGGCGAACCTGTCGCGGACAAGGTCCGCTCCTACAGGGGCACGCCACGCTCGGTTTGTAGGGCGAATAACGCGCCAGCGTTATCCGCCGTCGCGGCTTTGGCGCATAACCCGTTCCGGGTTATGCGCCCTACCTACTGAACGCTGCGAGCTCGGCGTCTATTGGGGTACGCGGCTTCTGCTTGGGGGTAAGGCTTTCAGCGCCGCTTCGGCGTGCGCGCGACCTTCTTGTTTCGCCCCCCTCGGGCGACCTACTTTGGCAAACGACCCAAAGTAGGCAAAGGTCTTGCCCCTGACATCCGGCTTTTCGCTTCGCGAAAAGTACCCTCGGTTCTTCGGAGTTTCAGGGGCCCGAACTAGGCGTCCCCCTGACGAAGGGCCGTCCCTGGCCCATCGCAGCTCTCGCGACCTCCATGTCGCTCAACCCCTGAAACTCCGATCACCTTCGGCCTCCTGAAAGGGGCACTTCGGAGTGCGCGGATATTTCTCCGGAAGACTTTTAAGAGCCAGAGCCAGAGCCAGAGCCAGAGCCAGAGCCAGAGCCAAAGTTGGATACGCTTTTCGTAGGAGCGAGCTTGCTCGCGAACAGCGCCTGTTGGCGCTGCCTGAAATCAGCCCTGCTGATCCGCCTGCCAAGCCTCGATCACTTCCTGCGCCGCGCGGAAGGCATCGATAGCCGCCGGAACCCCGGCGTACACCGCGCAATGCAACAGCGCCTCGCGAATCTCCTCCACCGTGCAGCCGTTGTTCAGCGCGCCGCGCACGTGGCCCTTCAGCTCCTGCGGGCACTTGAGCGCAGTCAGCGCAGCCAGGGTGATCAGGCTACGGGTCTTGCGTGGCAGGCCCTCGCGGTTCCACACGCCGCCCCAGGCGTGCTCGTTGACGAAATCCTGCAACGGCTGGGTAAAGTCGGTGGCGTTGTTCAGCGCGCGGTCGACGAAGGCGTCGCCCATCACTTCCCGGCGAACCTGCTCGCCGGCCTTGCGGTTGTCGTTGCTCATTCCAGCTCCTTCAGAGTCCTTCCAGGCGTACCGGCGCGGTGCCGGAGCGCAGCATGTTGAGTTGTTCGGCGGCGGCCTTGGAGACGTCGATGATGCGCCCACGGCCGAACGGCCCGCGGTCGTTGATGCGCACCACGACGCTGCGGCCATTGTCGAGGTTGGTGACCTTCACCCGAGTGCCGAAGGCCAGGGTTCGGTGCGCGGCGGTCAGGGCGTTCTGGTTGAAGCGCTCGCCGCTGGCGGTGCGCTTGCCATGGTGCGCCTTGCCGTAATAGGAAGCGGTGCCTTCGGCGCGGTAGCCGCGGCCGGAGACCTCCGAATCGCTGTCGTATGACGTGGTGCTACAGCCGGCCAGCAGGGCCAGGCAGCCGACGAGGGCCATGGGTCGCAGCATCGAACCTCCGGACGAAAAAACGCCGGGCAAGCCCGGCGTCGTTGAAGTTTGGGCTCAGGCTTCGAGCTTCTTCTTCAGCAGTTCGTTCACTTGCGCCGGGTTGGCCTTGCCCTTCGCGGCCTTCATGGCCTGGCCGACGAAGAAGCCGAACATCTTGCCGCGCTTGGCTTCGTCGCTGGCGCGGTACTGTTCGACCTGCTCGGCGTTGGCTGCCAGTACGTCGTCGAGCAGCTTCTCGACGGCGCCCGAGTCGGTGTTCTGCACCAGGTCCTTGGCCTTGATGATCTCGTCCGGCGAGCCTTCACCTTCGGCCAGGGCGGCGAACACGGTCTTCGCCGCCTTGCCGTTGATGGTGCCGTCCTTCAGACGCAGGATCATCTCGCCCAGGTGCTGGGCGGATACCGGCGACTGCTCGATTTCCAGGCCGTCCTTGTTGAGCAGGCTGGACAGCTCGCCCATCACCCAGTTGGCCGCCAGCTTGGCGTCGCCGCAGGTGGTCTGTACCTGTTCGAAGTAGTCGGCCATCTCGCGGCTGGCGGACAGCACGCTGGCGTCGTAGGCGGACAGGCCGTACTGGCTCTCGAAGCGCTCGCGCTTCTGGTCCGGCAGCTCCGGCAGCTGGCCGCGCAGTTCTTCGAGGAAGGCACGCTCGATCACCACCGGCAGCAGGTCCGGGCAGGGGAAGTAACGGTAGTCGTTGGCTTCTTCCTTGCTGCGCATGGAGCGCGTTTCGTCCTTGTTCGGGTCGTACAGGCGGGTTTCCTGCACGACCTTGCCGCCGTCCTCGATCAGCTCGATCTGGCGCTGCACTTCGTGGTTGATCGCCTTCTCGATGAAGCGGAAGGAGTTCACGTTCTTGATCTCGGCACGGGTGCCGAACTCGGCCTGGCCCTTCGGCCGCACCGAGACGTTGCAGTCGCAACGCAGCGAGCCTTCGGCCATGTTGCCGTCGCAGATGCCCAGGTAGCGCACCATGGCGTGGATCGCCTTGACGTAGGCCACGGCTTCCTTGGCGCTGCGGATGTCCGGCTCGGAGACGATCTCCAGCAGCGGCGTGCCGGCGCGGTTCAGGTCGATGCCGCTCATGCCGTGGAAGTCTTCGTGCAGGCTCTTGCCGGCGTCTTCTTCCAGGTGCGCGCGGGTGATGCCGACGCGCTTGATGGTGCCGTCTTCCAGGGTGATGTCCAGATGCCCCTTGCCGACGATGGGGTGGTCCATCTGGCTGGTCTGGTAGCCCTTGGGCAGGTCCGGGTAGAAGTAGTTCTTGCGCGCGAAGACGTTGCGCTCGGCGATCTCGGCGTTGATCGCCAGGCCGAACTGGCAGGCCATGCGCACGGCTTCCTGGTTCAGCACCGGCAGCGTGCCGGGCATGGCCAGGTCGACCAGGCTGGCCTGGGTGTTCGGTTCGGCGCCGAAGGTGGTGGCGCTACCGGAGAAGATCTTCGATTGGGTGGAGAGCTGTGCGTGGATTTCCAGCCCGATCACGGTTTCCCATTGCATGTGTGTCGTCCTCAGAATCCAGCCGGTGCTTGTTTGTGCCAGTCGCTGACCAGTTGGTACTGGTGCGCGACGTTGAGCAGGCGGCCTTCCTGGAAGTACGGCGCGAGCAGCTGGACACCCACCGGCAGGCCATCGACGAAGCCGGCGGGCATGGACAGCCCCGGGATGCCGGCGAGGTTGGCGGTGATGGTGTAGATGTCTTCCAGGTACTGGGCGACCGGGTCGTTGTTCTTCTCGCCCAGCTTCCAGGCCGGATTCGGCGTGGTCGGGCCGAGGATCACGTCGACTTCGGCGAAGGCGCTGACGAAATCGTTCTTGATCAGGCGGCGAATTTTCTGAGCCTTCAGGTAATACGCGTCGTAGTAGCCGGCGGAAAGCGCGTAGGTGCCGACCATGATGCGGTTCTTCACCTCGGCGCCGAAGCCTTCGGCGCGGGAGCGCTTGTACAGGTCCTGCAGGTCCTTCGGGTCCTCGCAGCGGTAGCCGTAGCGCACGCCGTCGAAACGCGACAGGTTGGAGCTGGCTTCTGCGGGCGCGATCACATAATAGGCAGGGATCGCGTGCTGCATGTTCGGCAGGGAAATCTCCTTGACCACCGCGCCGAGCTGCTTGAGCTGCTCGACCACTTTCATCACCGTGTCGGCGATGCGGCTGTCCAGGCCGGCGCCGAAGTACTCCTTCGGCAGGCCGATGCGCAGGCCGGTCAGCGGCTTGGCCAGGGCGGCGAGGTAATCGTCCACCGGCTGGTCGACGCTGGTGGAGTCCTTCGGATCGAAGCCGGCCATGGCGCCGAGCATCAGCGCGCAGTCCTCGGCGGTGCGGGCCAGCGGGCCGCCCTGGTCGAGGCTGGAGGCGTAGGCGATCATTCCCCATCGGGAAACCCGTCCATAGGTGGGCTTGATGCCGGTGAGGTTGGTCAGCGCCGCCGGCTGACGGATCGAGCCGCCGGTGTCGGTGCCGGTGGCGGCCGGGATCAGGCGCGCGGCCACGGCGGCGGCGGAACCACCGGAGGAGCCGCCCGGTACGCGGGAGGTGTCCCAGGGGTTCTTCACCGCGCCGTAGTGGCTGGATTCGTTGGCCGAGCCCATGGCGAACTCGTCCATGTTCAGCTTGCCCAGGCTCACGGTGCCGGCGTCGGCCAGGCGCTCGACGACGGTGGCGTCGTAGGGCGAGACGAAGGCATCGAGAATCTTCGAACCACAACTGGTGCGCACGCCCTGGGTGCAGAACAGGTCCTTGTGGGCGATCGGTGCGCCGAGCAGGGCGCCGGTCTCGCCTTTGGCGCGCCGCTCGTCGGCCGCCCTGGCCTGGGCCTGGGCGCTTTCCTCGGTGACGGTGATGAAGCTGTTCAGCTGCGGGTCGAGCTGCTGGATGCGCGCGAGCAGGGCTGTGGTCAGTTCCTGGGCGGAGAATTGCTTGTCGGCGAGTCCGCGGGCGACTTCGGCGAGGGTCAATTGATGCAGCATATGTCCGTGTCCTTAGCGCTTACTCGATGACTTTCGGGACGAGGTAAAGGCCGTCTTCCACGGCCGGCGCGATGGCCTGGTAGGCTTCGCGGCGGTTCTCCTCGGTGACGGCGTCGGCACGCAGGCGCTGCGTGGCTTCCAGCGGGTGGGCCAGGGGCTCCACGCCGTCGGTGTCGACCGCCTGCATGGCGTCGATCAGGCCGAGGATGTTGTTCAGGGTGTCGGTGGTCCGCGAAATGTCGGCTTCCGCCAGGCCCAGACGGGCGAGGTGGGCGATCTTTTCCACGTCGGAGCGTTCAAGCGCCATCGGGGTCTCCAGCTAGAGCGGCCCGGTTCGAACTGGACCTGGCCGGAAGGAATGGGTGGGGCAGGGAACAGAACCCGCGGCGAATGGTCGAAGGCCGCTGGGACGGGCCGGCAGGCCCGAAAAACGAGGAATCTAGCATAAATTGCCGCCTTGCCCAAAACCCCCGTCATTGTTAGAGTTTGCCGCACTTTTTTACCCGCGCACTTTTCACCCACGCGCCACCTATGGGTTTCTTTCCAATGTTCAAAAAACTGCGTGGCATGTTCTCCAGTGATCTGTCGATCGACCTGGGCACTGCCAATACCCTTATTTATGTGCGCGAGCGCGGCATCGTCCTGAACGAACCGTCCGTGGTCGCCATTCGTAGCCACGGCAGCCAGAAGAGCGTGGTAGCGGTCGGTACCGAAGCCAAGCGCATGCTGGGCCGTACCCCGGGCAACATCGCCGCCATCCGTCCGATGAAGGACGGCGTGATCGCCGACTTCAGCGTCTGCGAGAAGATGCTGCAGTACTTCATCAACAAGGTGCACGAGAACAGCTTCCTGCAGCCCAGCCCGCGTGTGCTGATCTGCGTACCGTGCAAGTCCACCCAGGTGGAACGCCGCGCCATCCGTGAATCGGCCCTGGGCGCCGGCGCACGTGAGGTGTACCTGATCGAAGAGCCGATGGCCGCGGCCATCGGCGCCGGCCTGCCGGTGGAAGAGGCCCGTGGTTCCATGGTCGTCGACATCGGCGGCGGCACCACCGAGATCGCCCTGATCTCCCTCAACGGCGTGGTCTACGCCGAATCCGTCCGCGTCGGCGGCGACCGCTTCGACGAAGCCATCGTCACCTACGTGCGCCGCAACTACGGCAGCCTGATCGGCGAATCCACCGCCGAGCGCATCAAGCAGGAAATCGGCACCGCCTTCCCGGGCGGCGAAGTCCGCGAAGTCGACGTCCGTGGCCGCAACCTGGCCGAAGGCGTACCGCGCAGCTTCACGCTGAATTCCAACGAGGTGCTCGAAGCGCTGCAGGAATCCCTGGCGACCATCGTCCAGGCGGTCAAGAGCGCCCTGGAGCAATCCCCGCCGGAACTGGCTTCGGACATCGCCGAGCGCGGTCTGGTGCTGACCGGTGGCGGCGCGCTGCTGCGCGACCTGGACAAGCTGCTTGCCCAGGAAACCGGCCTGCCGGTGATCGTCGCCGAAGACCCGCTGACCTGCGTCGCCCGTGGCGGCGGCAAGGCGCTGGAAATGATGGACCGTCATTCGATGGACCTGCTTTCCACCGAATAAGGTAGGAAAGTTCTGTAAAGGTTGGTTGACGTTTCGTCTTTGCTGGTGAAACTTCAACCGACCTCGCACAGCTAGGAGCCGGTCATCAAACCGATATTCTCCAAAGGGCCCTCGCTGGGCGCGCGCCTGCTGGTGCTCGCTGTCCTGTCGGTCGCCTTGATGGTGGTCGACGCCCGCTTCGATTATCTGAAACCGGTACGCAGCCAGATGGGCCTCGTGCTGAGTCCTTTCTATGGCGTCGCCGATTTCCCCGTGCGTGCGTGGGAAGGCGTGCGCGACCAGTTCACCAGCCGCAGCGAGCTGCAGGCCGAGAACGAGCGCCTGAAGGCCGAGCAACTGTTGATGCAGCGCCGCCTGCAGAAGCTGGCCACCCTCACCGAACAGAACGTGCGCCTGCGTGAGCTGCTCAACTCCTCCGCGCTGGTCGACGACAAGGTGCTGGTGGGCGAGCTGATTGGCGTCGACCCCAACCCCTTCACCCAGCGCATCCTGATCGACAAGGGCGAGAAGGACGGCGTGTTCCAGGGCCAGCCGGTGCTCGACGCCAGCGGCCTGATGGGCCAGGTGGTCGAGGTCATGCCTTACACCGCGCGCGTGCTGCTGCTGACCGATACCACCCACAGCATTCCGGTGCAGGTGAACCGCAATGGCCTGCGCGCCATCGCCGTGGGCACCGGCAACCCGGAACGCCTGGAACTGCGCTACGTCGCCGACACCGCCGATATCAAGGAAGGCGACCTGCTGGTCAGCTCCGGCCTTGGCCAGCGCTTCCCCGCCGGTTACCCGGTGGCGGTGGTCAAGGAGGTGCTGCACGACACCGGCGGGCCGTTCGCCACCATCCGCGCGGTGCCGACCGCCAAGATGAACCGCAGCCGCTACGTGTTGCTGGTCTTCACTGACAGCCGCACGCCCGAGCAGCGCGCCACCGATGCCGCCGAAGCCCAGGCCGAAGCCGACCGCAAGGCCGCCGAGTCTGCCGCGCCCGGTGCCGCCACGTCGCCGACCGCGCCGCCGCATAACGGCGCGCAACCGGCCGCACCGGCCGCACCGTCTGCACCTGTCACGCCAGCGGCCCAGCCGGCGGGTGGCCATAATGGCACTGCGCCCGCAGCGCCCGGCGCTCCGGCCGCGCATCCCGATGCAAGGGCCCGACACTGATGGCCGCACAGGGCTCCAACAACGGCTGGGCGATCTGGCTGACCCTGCTGCTGGCGTTGCTGCTGTCGGTGGCGCCGATGCCCAGCTTCATGGAGATCGGCCGTCCGCTGTGGCTGGCGATGTTCCTCACCTACTGGGTGCTCTACCTGCCGCAGAAGGTCGGCATGCTCAGCGCCTGGGTGCTGGGCGTGGCCGAGGACGTGCTGTACGGCAGCCTGCTGGGACAGAACGCGCTGATCCTCAGCCTGATCATTTTCCTGGTGCTGGCGCTGCATCAGCGCCTGCGCATGTTCCCCATCTGGCAGCAGTGCCTGGTGCTGCTGGTGGTCTTCGGTCTCGCCCAACTGGTCCAGCTGTGGATCAGCGCCCTGACCGGCAACCGCCCGCCGACCCTGGTGTTCCTCCTGCCGGCGCTGGTCAGCGCGCTGCTCTGGCCCTGGGTCTATACGCTGCTGCGGGCCCTGCGGCTGCGCCTGAACATCAACTGATCGCCCCCCTGGCGGGGCAATCGCCGGGCCCGCGTCGCGCGGACCCGCTTCGGAGTCCCTGATGGCCCAGCTGTACCTCGCCTCCAGTTCGCCGCGCCGCCGCGAGCTGCTCACCCAGATCGGCCTGCCGTTCCATATCGTGCCCGCCTCCATCGACGAAACGCCGCAGCCCGGCGAGTCGGCGCTCGCCTATGTCGAACGCCTGGCTCGCGGCAAGGCCCAGGCGGGGCTGAACTTCCTCGCCCAGCGCGCCGACGTCTGCGTGCTCGGCGCCGATACCGCCGTGGTGCTGGATGGGCGCATCCTCGGCAAGCCGCTGGATCGCGACGACGCGCTGGCCACCCTGCGCCAGCTGTCCGGGCGCGAGCACGAGGTGCTGACCGCCGTGGCGGTGGCCGACCGCGAGCGCTGCGAAGCCCGCGTGGTCAGCAGCCGGGTGACCTTCCGCGAGATTTCCGTCGAGGAAGCCGAGCGCTACTGGGAAACCGGCGAGCCCCAGGACAAGGCCGGTGGCTATGCTATCCAGGGGCTCGCGGCGATCTTCGTCAGCCGCGTCGAGGGCAGCTACAGCGCCGTGGTCGGCCTGCCTTTATGCGAAACCTCGGCATTGCTGGCTGACTTCTCCATCCCTAGCTGGCAGTCTTGATCGGAAAGTAGCGCTGGCAAGACTCCGGGCGCGATAAGGAAGGGCGCATGAGCGAAGAGATCCTGATCAATATCACGCCGATGGAATCGCGCGTGGCGGTGGTGGAGAACGGCGTCCTGCAGGAAGTCCACGTCGAGCGCACGCTGCGCCGCGGGATCGTCGGCAACATCTACAAGGGCAAGGTCGTGCGGGTGCTGCCGGGCATGCAGGCGGCCTTCGTCGACATCGGCCTGGAGCGCGCGGCGTTCATCCACGCCGCGGAGATTTCCACCCGCGAGGGCAGCGCCGTGGAGAGCATCGGCGCGCTGGTCCACGAAGGGCAGAGCCTGGTGGTGCAGGTCACCAAGGACCCCATCGGCACCAAGGGCGCACGCCTGACCACGCACCTGTCGATCCCCTCGCGCTACCTGGTCTACATGCCGCGCACCAGCCATGTCGGCATTTCCCTGAAGATCGAGGACGAACACGAGCGCGAGCGCCTCAAGCAGGTGGTCGCCAAGTGCGTCGAGGCCGAAGGCATCGTCGAGCGCGGCGGCTTCATCCTGCGCACCGCCGCCGAGGGCGCCGGGGAGGACGAGATCCTTGCCGACATCCGCTACCTGCGCCGCCTGTGGGACCAGATCGACGCGCAGATCAAGACCGTCGGCGCGCCGACGATGATCTACGAAGACCTGTCCCTGGCCATGCGCACCCTGCGTGACCTGGTGAATCCGCGGATCGAGAAGATTCGCGTCGATTCCCGGGAGAACTTCCAGAAGATCACGCAGTTCGTCGAAGAACTCATGCCGGAAATCGCCGACCGCCTGGAGCACTACCCCGGCGAGCGGCCGATCTTCGACCTCTACGGGGTCGAGGACGAGGTGCAGAAGGCGCTGGAGCGCAAGGTGCTGCTCAAGTCCGGCGGCTACCTGATCATCGACCCGACCGAGGCGATGACCACCATCGACGTCAACACTGGCGCCTTCGTCGGCCACCGCAACCTCGAAGAGACCATCTTCAAGACCAACCTCGAGGCCGCCACCGCCATCGCCCGCCAGCTGCGCCTGCGCAACCTGGGCGGGATCATCATCATCGACTTCATCGACATGGAAGACGAGGAGCATCGCCGCCAGGTCCTGCGCACCCTGGAGAAGCAGCTCGAACGCGACCATGCCAAGACCAACATCATCGGCATCACCGAGCTGGGCCTGGTGCAGATGACCCGCAAGCGCACCCGCGAAAGCCTGGTGCAGGTGCTCTGCGAGCCCTGCCCGTGCTGCCAGGGGCGCGGCAACCTGAAAACCGCCGAGACCATCTGCTACGAGATCTTCCGCGAGATTCTCCGCGAGGCGCGGGCCTACCAGGCCAACTCCTACCTGGTGCTGGCCAACCAGAAGGTGGTGGACCGTCTGCTCGACGAGGAGTCGGGCAACGTCGCCGATCTGGAGCTGTTCATCGGTCGGCCGATCAAGTTCCAGGTCGAAGCCATGTACTCCCAGGAGCAGTACGACGTTGTCCTGCTTTGAGCAGCGCGTCGCACGGCGCTGCGTTGCGGGTGGGGAACGCTTTGCCCCGCGGGTTTGCGGAGCTTTACCTGTTCCACACTGTCAGACCCTGATCGACTGTCCAAGGCTGGGAGGCCGCCCGATGATCCTTCGCACCCCGGTATCCGGCTGACATGGAAAAAGCCGGCCGCCTGCTCGCCACCACGCTGCGTCTCGTGCTCGGGCTGCTTGCCCTGGGCCTGGTGCTGCTCGCGCTGTATGTCAGCCTGGGTCGGCAACTGGTGCCGCTGGTGGCGGAGTACCGCGACGACCTCGCGCAGCAGGCCAGCCAGCAGCTTGGCCTGCCGGTGGGCATCGGCGCGCTGGAAGGGCACTGGCGCGGCTTCAGCCCGATCATCGTGGTGCGCGACATCCAGCTGGGCGAGGGCAACGACTCGCTGCGCCTGGAGCGCGTGCGCCTGACCCCGGACATCCTCGGCAGCCTGATGGCGCGCCAGCCGCGCGTCGACAGCCTGGAGCTGGAAGGCCTGCACCTGACCCTGCGCGAGGACGAGGCCGGCCAATGGCACGCCGATGGCCTGCCCAACCGCAACACCGCCACCGACCCGCGCAAGCTCATCGACCTGCTGCTCACCCCGCGCCGGCTGTCGCTGATGGACAGCCAACTGACCGTGCTGCCGCAGCAGGCCAACCCGCTGTCGCTGAACTACGTCGGCATGACCCTGCGCAGCGGCAGCCGCCAGCGCCTGGAAGCGCGCTTCAGCCTGCCGGGCGGCGAGCCGGTGGCGGCGCGCCTGGAAACCCGCCTGAACCGCGATGACTGGACGAAGAGTTCGGCGCAGGTCTACCTCAGCCTGCCCCAGGCCGACTGGGCCCAATGGCTGCCCGAGCGCCTGACCGGCGCCTGGCGGCTGGCCCAGGCCAAGGCCGGTGGGGAACTCTGGGCAACGGTCGAGCAGGGCGTGCCGGTCGCGGCCGTGGCGCGCCTGAACGCGCCGAAGATCGACGCCGCCCTGGGCGAGCGCAAGCCGGTGAGCCTGAGCGACCTCGGCGTCAGCCTGTTCTTCCAGCGCCAGGGCGACGATTTCGACCTGCGCGTTGCCGACCTGGCGGCGAATCTGGGCGATACCCGCTGGGGCGAAGTGGAGCTGGAGCTGACCCGGCGCATGAAGGACGAGGAGCATTGGCAGCTGCGCGCCGACCGCCTCGACCTGACACCGCTGGCGCCGATGATCACCGCCCTGGCGCCGCTGCCGGACAAGGCCGTCGAATGGCTGGACGGCCTCAAGCCCCACGGCGTGCTGCACAACGTCAACTTCGACTACTGGCCGCAGCGCGAAGGCGCCGAGCGCGTGGCCTACGCCACCAACCTGGAGAAGGTCGGCGTCAGCGCCTTCCATGACGTGCCCGCGGTGGCCAACGTCGATGGCACCTTCAGCGGCAACCTCGGCGGCGGCACGCTGGACGCCAATGCCCAGGACTTCATGCTGCACCTGGCGACGCTGTTCCCCGAGCCGTGGCGCTACCGCAGCGCCCACGCCCGTCTGTTCTTCCAGCTCAATGACGAGGCCTTCACCCTTGGCAGCCACCTGATGAAGGTGGAGGGCGAGGAGGGCACCCTGGCCGGCGACATGCTGATCCGCCTGATGCGCGACCCCGAGCTGGAAGACTACATGGACCTGCGCGTCGGCATGAGCAACGGCGACGCGCGCTACACCGGCAAGTACCTGCCCACCGTCATCCCGCAGATGAGCAAGGACCTCGCCGCCTGGCTCAAGGGCTCGATCAAGAGCGGGCGCATCGAGCAGGGCTATTTCCTCTGGCAGGGCTCGCTGCAGAAGCATTCGGCCCCCGAGGCGCACGCCATGACCCTGTACTTCAAGGTCCACGACGGCGTGCTCGACTACCAGCCCGGCTGGCCCGGCCTGAGCAAGGCAGAGGGGGAGGTGCGGGTGGAGGATACCGGCGTCAGCATCAATGCCAGCTCCGGGCAGATACTCAACAGCCAGGTGCGCGATGTACTGGTGGAGATTCCCCATTCGGCGCCGGGCGAACCTTCGCACCTGCACGTCAATGGCGATATCGACAGCAATCTGGTCGATGGCCTGAAGATTCTGCAGGACTCGCCGATCGGCGCCAGTCATACCTTCGAGGGCTGGGAAGGCGAAGGTGACCTCAGCGGCCACCTCAACCTGGATATCCCGCTGGCCAAGGGTGAGGTGAGCAAGGCGCGGGTGATAGTCGACTTCGACACCGACAAGGCCCGGCTGAAGATCGCCAAACCCGAGCTGAACCTGGAGCAGGTCAAGGGCAAGTTCCGCTACGACACCGACAGCGGCCTCAGCGGCCAGAACGTCGCCGCCCAGGTACTCGGTTCGCGGATCACCGGCAGCATCCGCGCCGAGGGCCGCAACGGCGTGCCGCGCACGCGTGTGCTGGTGGGCGGACAGGTCGCGGTGAAGTCCCTGCTGGAGTGGGCCAAGGTGCAGAAGCAGCTGCCGGTGGATGGCAAGGTGCCGTTCCAGCTCAACCTGCTGCTGGACGGCAAGGACAGCCAGCTGCAGGTCGCTTCCAACCTGCAGGGCGTGACCATCGACCTGCCGGCGCCGCTGGGCAAGGCCGCCCAGGAAACCCGCGAGAGCGAGTGGCGCATGACCCTGGAAGGCGCCGAGCGACGCTACTGGGCGACCTACGGCGACCGCGCCAGCCTGGCCTATGCCGCCCCGGCGGAGCAGCCACTGGTCGGCCGCGGCGTGCTGCGCCTGGGCGGTGATCCGGCGGTGCTGCCCAACTGGAGCGGCGTGCAGGTGCGCGGCAAGGTCGACGAGGTCGATGCCGATGCCTGGATGGCGGTCGCGAAGAAGTACTCCAACAGCGGCGTCGAAGGAGCGGCCGGCCTGCTGCGCGGCGCCGATGTGCAGATCGGCCGCTTCAAGGGCTTCGGCCAGACCCTGGAAAACCTCACCCTGGACCTGCTGCGCGTCGACAGCAGCTGGCAGCTCGGCCTGGTCAGCTCGCTGGTGTCCGGCAAGATCACGCTGCCGGACAACAAGTCGCGGCCGATCCAGATCGCCCTCGACCGCATCGACCTGCCCAAGGGCGAGGCCATCGACTCGGCCAAGGCGGTGGAGCAGCCCGACCCGCTGGCGAACATCGATCCGCGCAGCCTGCCGCCGATGGACGTCAGCATCCGCCAGGTCCTCAAGGCCGGCCAGCCGGTGGGCGCCTGGAGCTTCAACCTGCGCCCGACCACCACCGGCGCCGGCTTCAACGACGTCAACCTGGACCTGCGCGGCCTCTCGGTGAAGGGCAACCTGCGCTGGGACGGCACGGGAGCGAGCGCGCGCAGCACCTTCCAGGGCCAGCTCGAAGGCAAGAACCTGGCCGACGTGCTCAAGGCCTGGGACTTTGCCCCCAGCGTGACCAGCGAGCGCTTCCGCGTGGACATCAACGGCAACTGGCCGGGCTCGCCGGCAGCGCTGAACCTGCGGCGCTTCGGCGGCACCCTCGACGCCAGCCTGCGCAAGGGCCAGTTCGTCGAAGTGGAAGGCGGCGCCAACGCCCTGCGGGTGTTCGGCCTGCTCAACTTCAACGCCATCAACCGCCGCCTGCGCCTGGACTTCTCCGACCTGCTGGGCAAGGGCCTGAGCTACGACCGGGTGAAGGGCGTGCTCACCGCCACCGACGGCGTCTACTTCACCCGCGAGCCGCTGCGCTTGGACGGGCCGTCGAGCAACCTGGAGCTCAACGGCACCCTGGACATGGCCCACGACCAGATCGACGCCAAGCTGCTGGTGACCCTGCCGGTGACCAACAACCTGCCGCTGGCGGCGCTGATCGTCGGCGCACCGGCCATCGGTGGCGCGCTGTTCGTGGTCGACAAGCTGCTGGGCGACAAGGTCGCGCGCTTCGCCAGCGTGCAGTACAGCGTCAAGGGCCCCTGGCAGAGTCCGACCATCGCCTTCGAGAAACCCTTCGAAAAACCCCGTTGAGCAGACTGTGCGGCCATCGGTTAGCATGAAACCCAGGCACTACCGGAGCTTGCCATGTCCCTTGCCGTCATCCAGATGGTCAGCCAGGACGATGTCCTGGCCAATCTCGCCGCCGCCCGTCGCCTGCTCGAACAGGCCGCCGAGAGCGGTGCGCGCCTCGCCGTGCTGCCGGAAAACTTCGCCGCCATGGGCCGCCGCGATCTCGCCGAGCTCGGCCGCGCCGAAGCCCAGGGTATCGGGCCGATCCTGCCCTGGTTGAAAAGCACCGCCCGCGACCTCAGGTTGTGGATAGTCGCCGGCACTCTGCCGCTGCCGCCCGAAGGCCAGCCCGACGCCAAGGCCAACGCCTGCTCGCTGCTGGTGGACGAACGCGGCGAAGTGGCGGCGCGCTACGACAAGCTGCATCTGTTCGACGTGGACGTCGCCGACGCCCGTGGCCGCTACCGCGAGTCGGATGACTACGCCTTCGGCCAGCGCGTGGTGGTGGCGGATACGCCGGTGGGGCGCCTGGGTCTGACGGTCTGCTACGACCTGCGCTTCCCCGAGCTCTACACCGCGCTGCGCGAAGCCGGCGCGGAACTGATCAGCGCCCCGTCGGCCTTCACCGCGGTGACCGGCGCGGCGCACTGGGAAATCCTCGTCCGTGCCCGTGCCATCGAGACCCAGTGCTACCTGCTGGCGGCCGGACAGGGCGGAACCCACCCCAAGGGACGGGAAACCTGGGGCCAGTCGGCCATCGTCGACCCCTGGGGACGAGTCCTCGCCGAACAGGCCAAGGGCGAGGCCGTACTGCTGGCCGAGCGCGACAGCGAGGAACAGGCGGCGGTCCGGCAGCGCATGCCGATTGCCCGGCACAGAAGATTTTTCCCGCCGGTCGAACCACGACCGGCGCGTACGGAGTGAATATGAGCGAACTGTTGTCATCCGTCAGCCAGCACCTGCTGGCCCCCGGTGGTCTGGATATCGACCAGCTGTCGCCGATCCTGCACGAGCTGAGCGGTCCAGGCATCGATGCGGCCGACCTGTACTTCCAGAGCCAGGTCTCCGAGTCCTGGATGCTCGAGGACGGCATCGTCAAGGAAGGCAGCTTCCACATGGACCAGGGCGTCGGCGTGCGCGCGCAGTCCGGCGAGAAGACCGGCTTCGCCTACAGCAACGCGATCAACCATGAAGCGCTGATCCAGGCTGCCCGCGCCGCCCGTTCGATCTCCCGCGCCGGGCAGAACGGCAAGGTCCAGGCATTCCAGGCCGTGGTGCCGACGCGCCTGTACGCCGGCGAAAACCCGCTGGACGTGATGAGCCGTGCCGAGAAGGTCGAACTGCTGCAGAAGATCGACGCCGCCACCCGCGCCCTCGATCCGCGCATCCAGCAGGTCACCGTGAGCCTTGCCGGCGTCTGGGACCAGGTGCTGATCGCCGCAGCCGACGGTTCGCTGGCCGCGGATATCCGCCCGCTGGTGCGCTTCAACGTCAGCGTCATCGTCGAGCAGAACGGCCGCCGCGAGCGTGGAGGTCATGGCGGCGGTGGACGTACCGATTACAAGTACTTCCTCCAGGAAGACCGCGCCATGAGCTATGCCCGCGAGGCGCTGCGCCAGGCCCTGGTCAACCTCGAAGCGGTGCCTGCGCCGGCCGGCAGCCTGCCGGTGGTGATGGGCGCCGGCTGGTCCGGCGTGCTGCTGCACGAAGCCGTGGGCCACGGCCTGGAAGGCGACTTCAACCGCAAGGGCAGCTCGAACTACAGCGGGCGCATCGGCGAGAAGGTCGCTTCCAGCCTGTGCACCATCGTCGACGACGGCACCATCGCCGGCCGTCGCGGTTCGCTGTCGGTGGACGACGAAGGCACGCCGACCAATTGCAACGTGCTGATCGAGAACGGCATCCTCAAGGGCTACATGCAGGACAAGCTCAACGCCCGCCTGATGGGCGTGGCGCGCACCGGCAACGGCCGCCGTGAGTCCTACGCGCACCTGCCGATGCCGCGCATGACCAACACCTACATGCTGGCCGGGCAGAGCGATCCGCAGGAAATCATCGCCAGCGTCGAGCGCGGCATCTACTGCGCGAACCTCGGCGGCGGGCAGGTGGACATCACCAGCGGCAAGTTCGTCTTCGCCACCAGTGAGGCCTACCTGATCGAGAACGGCAAGATCACCCGCCCGGTGAAGGGCGCGACCCTGATCGGCAACGGTCCGGAAGTGATGAGCCGGGTGTCCATGGTCGGCAACGACCTGGCGCTGGACAGCGGCGTGGGCACCTGCGGCAAGGACGGCCAGTCCGTGCCGGTCGGTGTCGGTCAGCCGACCCTGAAGATCGACGCCATCACCGTCGGCGGCACGGGCGCCTGAGGCAGTTGCCGGTGAGGCTGGAGGGGATGTGCGCGGCCGCTCAACGCAGGCCGCGTTTGATCTCGTCCAGTTCGCGGATGTATTTGAAGATCTTCCGCGCCGCGGCCGGAGGCTTGTTGTGAGCGGCCTCGTGCTGGGCGTGGCGGATCAGTTGGAGCAGGTGCTGGCGATCGCTTTCGGGGTATTCACCGAAGAAGGCCGACAGCGCCGCGTCACCGCCGGTCACCAGGTGGTCGCGCCAGCGCTCCAGGGCGTGGAAGCGTTCGTTGTATTGACGGGTCGAGGTGTCGACCTGTTCCAGCAGGGCGAGGATGGCCTCGACGTCCTGGTCGCGCATCAGCTTGCCGATGAACTGCCGGTGGCGTTTCTTGGCGGCGTTGGCCTTGTGCTTGGGAGCTTCTTCCAGTGCGCGGCGCAGCGGATCGGTCAGCGGCATGCGGTCGAGCATGTCGGCCTTGAGCGTCGTCAGGCGCTCGCCGAGTTCCTGCAGCGCGTGCATTTCGCGTTTTACTTGCGACTTGCTCTTCTCATCGAAGGACGAGTCGTCATCGTGAATTTCAGCCATGGCGGGGGTCTCGTTGAAAACGCCGCCATGATAACGAGTCAGGGGCCGCTTGTCCGGCCCGCGCCGGTCGCCGCCGCCTGATGGCGGGGCCGGACCATGAACAGGAGAGGCATGCAATGAGCGAACACAACCCGGCAGTGAGCCCGGAGGTCCTTCCCGAACTGCGCGAGCAGGTCGAGCGGATCATCGCCGAGGCTTCCCGGCAGGGCGCCAGCGCCTGCGAGGTGGCGGTATCGGTGGAGCAGGGGCTGTCGACCTCGGTGCGCCAGGGGGAAGTCGAGACCGTCGAGTTCAACCGCGACCAGGGCTTCGGCATCACCCTGTACGTTGGCCAGCGCAAGGGCTCGGCGAGCACTTCGGCCACTGGGGAAGACGCCATCCGCGAAACCGTGGCGGCGGCGCTGGCCATCGCCAAGCACGCCTCCGAGGACGATTGCGCCGGCCTGGCCGATCCGGCCCTGATGGCCCGCGACCTGCCGGACCTGGACCTTTACCACGGCTGGTCGATCACCCCCGACCAGGCCATTGAGCGCGCCCTGGCCTGCGAAGCGGCCGCGTTCGCCACCGACAAGCGTGTCACCAAGGCCGACGGCACCACGCTGAATACCCACCAGGGCTGCCGCGTCTACGGCAACAGCCATGGCTTCGCCGGTGGCTACGCCAGCACCCGCCACAGCCTGAGCTGCGTGATGATCGCCGAGCTCGAAGGGCAGATGCAGCGCGACTACTGGTACGACGTGAACCGCCGCGGCGAGTTGCTGGCGACGCCCGAATCCATCGGCCGCCGCGCCGCCGAGCGCGCCGCCAGCCGTCTGGGAGCCCGTCCGGTACCGACCGCCGAAGTCCCGGTGCTGTTCGCCCCGGAAGTCGCAGTCGGCCTGTTCGGCCACTTCCTCGGTGCCATCTCCGGTGGCAGCCTGTATCGCAAGTCTTCGTTCCTCGAAGGCGCGCTGGGCCAACGCCTGTTCCCGGAGTGGCTGACCCTGGACGAGCGCCCGCTGCTGCGCGGTGCGCTGGGCAGCGCGTCGTTCGACAACGATGGGCTGGCGACCTACGCCAAGCCCTTCGTCGAGGGCGGCGAACTGGTCTCCTACGTGCTCGGCACCTACTCCGGGCGCAAGCTGGGCATGCCCAGCACGGCCAACTCCGGCGGCGTGCACAACCTGTTCGTCAGCCATGGCGACGAGGACCAGGCCGCCCTGATCCGCCGCATGGGTCGTGGCCTGCTGGTCACCGAGCTGATGGGGCAGGGCGTCAACCTGGTCACCGGCGACTACTCCCGTGGCGCCGGCGGTTACTGGGTAGAGAACGGTGAAATCCAGTTCCCAGTGCAGGAAGTCACCATCGCCGCCAACCTGCGCGACCTGTTCCGCAACATCGTCGCCATCGGCAACGACGTGGAGTACCGCGGCAACCTGCACACCGGCTCCGTGCTCATCGAAAAGATGATGGTCGCCGGCAACTGATCCACCCGTCGCGGCCCCGCTGGCCGCGGCGTCCAGCTTTTCTCCGAACTCTTCTCCAGAGCAGCCGCGCGGACCTTTGCGTTCACGCGGCTTGTTTTTTTGTCTCTCGGAAACAATAATCAATCTCATTATCGATTGAGAGATTGCCATGTTCGCCGACGTCGACAGCTCGATCACCGACCGCTGGTACCGCCTGGGTACCCGCATCCGCTGTGCCCTGGAGCCGGACGAGCCGCGCCTGGTCGAGCAATTCCTCGGTGAGGCGCGTTACCTGGCGGCCTGGGAACCGGTGCCGGCCTGGCGCCTGTTCGAGAAGTGCTTCGCGCTGCTGCTCGACAGCAGCCGCGACATCGCGCTGCCCTGGCATTGGCGCGTGCTCTGCCTGGACCACGCCTATCTCCCCCTGCGTGAACTGCAACGCCTGGCGACTTCGACCGCCCAGCGCCAACGCCTGAGCCTGCTGGCCCGGCGCATGGCGCAGCAAGAGATGGCGCCCTCCCTGAGACTGCAAGAAGGAATCGAGAATGACTGACAGCCGTATCGAACGCGACAGCATGGGTGAACTGCAGGTGCCGGCTTCGGCGCTGTATGGCGCCCAGACGCAGCGGGCGGTGAACAACTTCCCGGTGAGCGGCCAGCGTATGCCGCGTCCGTTCATCCGCGCCCTGCTGCTGGCCAAGGCGGCTGCGGCGCGTGCCAATGTCAGCCTGGAACAGCTGGACGCGGAAACCGGCGCCGCCATCGTCGCCGCCTGCGAGGAACTGCTGGCCGGCGACCTGCAGCAGCACTTCCCGGTGGACGTGTTCCAGACCGGCTCGGGCACCAGCTCGAACATGAACGCCAACGAAGTGGTCGCCACCCTCGCCAGCCGCCGCCTGGGCAAACCGGTCAACGCCAACGACCAGGTCAACTGCGGGCAGAGCAGCAACGACATCATTCCCTCGACCATCCACATCAGCGCGGCGCTGGAGATCCACCAGCACCTGCTGCCGGCGCTGGATCACCTGCACGCGACGTTGGAGAAAAAGGCCAAGGCGGTGCACCAGCACGTGAAGACCGGCCGTACCCACCTGATGGACGCCATGCCGGTGCGCCTGAGCCAGGTCCTCGGCGGCTGGGCCCAGCAGGTACGCCAGGCGTCCCAGGGCATCGAAGGGCAGTTGCCGGCCCTGCAACAGCTGGCCCAGGGCGGCACGGCCGTGGGCACCGGGGTGAATGCCCATCCGCAGTTCTCCGCGCGCTTCTGCGAGGAACTCAACGGCCTGACTGGCCTGGCGTTCCGCCCCGGTGACGACTTCTTCGCGCTGATCGGCGCCCAGGACATCGCCGTGGCTGCTTCCGGCCAGCTCAAGGCGCTGGCCGTGGCGCTGATGAAGATCGCCAACGACCTGCGCTGGATGAATTCCGGCCCGCTCGCCGGCCTCGCCGAGATCGAGCTGGAGGCGCTGCAGCCGGGTTCTTCGATCATGCCGGGCAAAGTCAACCCGGTGATTCCGGAAGCCACCGCCATGGTCGCCGCCCAGGTGATGGGCAACGACACCACCATCGCCGTCGCCGGGCAGTCCGGCAACTTCGAACTGAACGTGATGCTGCCGGTGATCGCCGACAACCTGCTGCACAGCATCCACCTGCTGGCCAACGTCAGCCGCCTGCTGGCGGACAAGGCCATCGCCAGCTTCAAGGTCAACGAGGCGAGCCTGCGCGAAGCGCTGTCGCGCAACCCGATCCTGGTCACCGCGCTGAACCCGATCATCGGTTACCAGAAGGCTGCGGAGATCGCCAAGCAGGCCTATCGCGAAGGGCGCCCGATCATCGAGGTCGCGCTGGAAAACACTGATCTGGACCGAGCCCGCCTCGAGCAGTTGCTCGATCCCGAGAAGCTCACCGCCGGCGGACTCTGAGTCCGCCCCACCCGCTGGAGGAACCTGCCATGCGTCATTGGCAACGCACCATCGAACTGGGCAACCGCTGCTTCATTCGTCAGGAACTGATCGATGCCCGTGAGCACTACCTCCACGCCCTGGCGCTGGCGCAGGTGCTGCTGGACCGCTGGCACGACGCCGAGGAAGCGGTGATGGCCTTCGTCATCTCCCACCACAACCTCGGCGACCTGCATCTGCAGCTGGGCCAGCCGGAAGAGACCGCCGAGTACCTCTGCGCCTGCCACGAGCGCCTGCTGTACCTGGGCGAAGACCTGCGCAAGCGCTCCGAACTGCGTGCGGCGGCGGTGCAGCACAGCCGCCGGACCTACGTCGAGCTGCTGAATTTCATCGGCGAGCACGGCACTTACCCGCGTACCCAGCGCCTGCTGCGTCGTCAGGGCGCAGTAGAACTGCGTCCGGGTCTGTTCACCGCCGTGCATTCCATGCGTTACCACTGATTCCGTGCACTTCCACTGACAGAAGGTTCGAAGATGCCTCACGTCCTGCCTGCCTTGCCCTACGCCTACGACGCCCTGGAACCGCACATCGATGCGCAGACCATGGAAATCCACCACAGCAAGCACCACCAGACCTACATCAACAACCTCAATGCCGCGCTCGAAGGCACCGAGTTCGCCGAAGTGCCGGTGGAGCAGTTGCTGCGCAAGCTCGACAGCCTCCCCGAAGCCCTGCGTGGGCCGGTGATCAACAACGGCGGCGGCCATGCCAACCACTCGCTGTTCTGGACCGTGATGGCGCCCGATGGCGGCGGCCAGCCGCAGGAAGAACTGCGCCAGGCCATCGATGCCGAACTGGGCGGTTACGACGCCTTCTGCCAGGCCTTCACCAAGGCTGCGCTGACTCGCTTCGGCAGCGGCTGGGCGTGGCTGAGCGTCAACCCGCAGGGCAAGTTGCTGGTGGAAAGCAGCGGCAACCAGGACAGCCCGCTGATGCTGGGCAACGTTCCGATCCTCGGCCTGGACGTCTGGGAGCACGCCTATTACCTGCGCTACCAGAACCGCCGGCCGGAATACATCGCCGCCTTCTACAACGTGGTCGCCTGGCCGGAGGTGCTGCGGCGCTATCGACTGGCGCAGCAGGTACGGGGACAAGGATGAAACCCAGGGTCGTCCCATGCGTCTGATCGTGCAGAGTCTGCGTGAAAGCGGAGGACGCAATTTGCGTTGGTTGCTGGGACTGAGCATTGTCCTCGGCGGCGGTGTGCTGGTGGTCAATCACCTGATGTTGCTGGCGAGGCTATCCCTGTCTGCACCGATGTACCTGGCCCTGCACGGCGGCATGCTCTGCGCGCTTGGCACCGCCCTGGGGGCGGTGCCGGTGCTGCTGGTGCGCAGCATGCCGGCGCGCATCGCCGACGCCATGCTCGGCTTCGGCGCCGGAGTGATGCTGGCGGCCACCGCCTTTTCCCTGCTGCTGCCGGCGCTGGAGGCCGCGGAAGCCGCCGGCCGCCCGACCTGGCTAGCCTCGCTGCTGGTCAGCCTCGGCCTGGCCCTGGGAGCTTTCGGTCTCGCGGTGTTCGGGCGTGTGCTGGAGGACGCCCAGGCGAATATCCAGGGCGTCGCCGAAGGCCAGGTGCCGGCGCGCATCCTGCTGTTCGTCGCTGCCATCGTTCTGCACAACATTCCAGAGGGGATGGCTGTCGGGGTTGCCGCCGGCGGCGAAGTGCAGGGCGCGAGCGGCCTGGCACTAGGCATTGCGCTGCAGGACGTCCCCGAAGGACTGGCGATTGCGCTGGTGCTGGCAGGGGCCGGCGTCTCGCGCGGCAAGGCGGCATTGGCCGGTGCGGCTTCCGGGCTGGTCGAGCCGCTGTTCGCGGTGCTCTGCGCCTGGCTCATCGGTATCTCGCAGATGTTCCTGCCCTGGGGGCTGGCCGCGGCGGCCGGTGCGATGCTTTACGTGGTGGTGCGCGAGATCATTCCCGAATCCCAGCGGCGCGGCCACGCGGCGCAGGCCACCCAGGGGCTGATCATCGGCTTCTGTCTGATGATGGTGCTGGATACGTCGCTGGGCTGAGGGCCCGGCGCGTCACTCGCCTTCGTCGAAGTAGTTGTTGATCAGCTCGACCAGCGCCTTCAGCGCTTCGTCTTCCTGCTCGCCTTCGGCGGCGAGGTGCAAGTTGGTGCCCTTGCCGGCCGCCAGCATCATCACAGCCATGATGCTCTTGCCGTCGACCGTGCTCTCGGGGTTGCGACCCACGCGCACCTGGCAGGGGAAACGACCCGCGACGCCGACGAATTTGGCCGCTGCACGGGCGTGCAGGCCAAGCTTGTTGATGATGGTGACTTCGAGGGCGGGCATCGCGAGGGGCTGTCCTTTTGTTGTCTGTCGCTGCTTAGCTCAGGTCGCGGTGGCGAATCTGTACGTTGGTGAGGGTTTCCTTGAGGGCCTGACCGATGCGCTCGGCAATATAGGTCGAGCGATGCTGGCCGCCGGTACAACCGATGGCGATGGTCACATAGGCCCGGTTGCTCGCGGCGAAGCGCGGCAGCCACTTGTTCAGGTAGGCAAGGATATCCTGGTACATCTCCTCGACGTCCGGTTGTGCCGCCAGGTACTCCTGGACCTCCACTTCCAGCCCGGTGTGCTCGCGCAGCTCAGGCTTCCAGTAGGGGTTGGGCAGGCAGCGCACGTCGAACACCAGGTCGGCGTCCACCGGCATGCCGCGCTTGAAGCCGAAGGATTCGACCAGGAACGCCGTGCCCAGTTCGGGCTTGTTCAGCAGGCGCAGCTTGAGCACGTCGCGCAGCTGGTAGAGGTTCAGGTTGGTGGTGTTGAGCTTGAGATCGGCCAGGTCGGCGATCGGCGCCAGAAGGTTGGTCTCGTCGGCGATGGCTTCGGCCAGCGAGCGGGTATCGGTGGTCAGCGGGTGGCGCCGGCGGGTCTCGGAAAAGCGCTTGAGCAGCGTTTCATCATCGGCATCGAGGTACAGCACGTCGCACTGGATGTGCTTGTCGCGGGCTTCCTGCAGCAGCTCGGGGAAGCGTTGCAGCTGGCTGGGCAGGTTGCGCGCGTCGATGGAGACGGCGACCTGCGGGTGCAGCAGCTCGGTGTGCAGCAGGGCGCGCTGGGCCAGGTCCGGAAGGAGGCTGGCCGGCAGGTTGTCGATGCAGTAGAAGCCGTTGTCTTCGAGCACGTTGAGCGCGGTGCTCTTGCCCGAGCCGGATCTCCCACTGACGATGATCAGGCGCATGCTCAGTGCCCGTTATTCTGGAAGTCCACGACGATCCGGTACAGGTCCTCGCCGTTGGCGGCGTGGCGCAGGCGGTCGCGGACGTCGGAGCGGTCGAGCATGGAGGCGATCTGCCGCAGCAGTTCCAGGTGTTCCTCGGTCGCCGCCTCGGGCACCAGCAGCACGAACACCAGGTCGACCGGCGCGCCGTCGAGGGCGTCGAAGTCCACCGGGTGATCCAGGTGCAGGATGGCGCTGATCGGCGACTGGCAGCCGGGCAGGCGGCAGTGCGGAATCGCGATGCCGTTGCCGAAGCCGGTGGAGCCCAGGCGCTCCCGGGCCACCAGGCTGTCGAAGATGTCTTGGGAATCGAAACCCGGCAGCTCGCGAGCCACCAGGTTGGCGATTTGTTCGAGGACGCGTTTCTTGCTGCCGCCCGGCACGTTCACCAGGGAACGGCCGGGGGTCAGGATTTGCTCAAGTCGGATCATAGAGAGGGGTTAACGAACACCGACACCTTGCTGGCGTTCGAGGTACTTTTCCTTGTGCTTGATCAGTTGGCGGTCGAGTTTGTCGGTGAGCAGGTCGATGGCCGCGTACATGTCTTCATGTTCCGCGCAGGCCACCACTTCGCCACCGGCGATGTGGAGGGTGGCTTCAATTTTCTGCTTCAGCTTTTCGACCTCCATGATGACCTGAACATTGGTGATCTTGTCGAAGTGGCGCTCCAGCCGGCTCAGTTTCTCGCCGACATAGTCGCGCAGGGCGTCGGTCACATCCAGTTGATGTCCACTGATGTTGACTTGCATACCGCTTTCTCCTTGTTGCCGTGTGTAAGTGGCAGGTTAGGTGGCCTGCCGCCGGAACACTTTGGCGTGGATCAACGTCATACCAGTCGCTTGCGTTCGCTGGAGGGAGAGATTCCTAGGGACTCCCGGTACTTGGCGACGGTGCGACGTGCCACTTGAATGCCCTGTGCCTCCAGTAAACCAGCGATCTTGCTGTCACTCAATGGCTTTTTCGGACTTTCCGCCGCGACCAGTTTCTTGATGATCGCGCGGATGGCGGTGGACGAGCATTCGCCGCCTTCGGAGGTGCTGACGTGGCTGGAGAAGAAATATTTCAGCTCGAAGATGCCACGCGGCGTGTGCATGAACTTCTGCGTGGTGACGCGGGAGATGGTCGACTCGTGCATGCCCACCGCTTCGGCGATGTCATGCAGGACCAGCGGTTTCATCGCTTCCTCGCCGTATTCGAGGAAGCCGCGCTGGTGCTCGACGATCTGCGTCGCCACCTTCATCAGCGTCTCGTTGCGGCTCTGCAGGCTCTTGATGAACCAGCGCGCCTCCTGCAACTGGTTGCGCATGAAGGTGTTGTCGGCGCTGGAATCGGCGC
Organism: Pseudomonas nitroreducens; assembly: GCF_014204515.1. Classification (GTDB taxonomy): domain Bacteria; phylum Pseudomonadota; class Gammaproteobacteria; order Pseudomonadales; family Pseudomonadaceae; genus Pseudomonas; species Pseudomonas nitritireducens_A. Next base: position 161,453 of record NZ_JACHLI010000007.1, read on the forward strand.
GGCGCACCAGGCCCGCGTACTGCGAATTCACTCGTAGGCGCGGCACCGCTTCCTGGTTCAGCTCCACCAGCCAGCGTTCGTTATGTTTCCGAACGATGACATCCGGCACCACGTATTCGGCTTCACCGGACTCGATCTGCGAGCCGGGACGCGGGTGCAGCGACTGGATCAGCTCGATGGTTTCGCGCAGCTCGTCTTCCTTGAGCTTCATGCGGCGCATCAGCTGGGTGTAGTCGCGGCTGCCGAGCAGGTCCAGGTGGTCGCTGACCAGGCGGATGGCCTCGGCCTGCAGGTAGGTCTTGGCCGGCATCTGGCGCAACTGCAGCAGCAGGCATTCACGCAGGTTGCGCGCGCCGACGCCGGCCGGTTCGAGCTGCTGCACGCGGCGCAGGACGACTTCCACCTCGTCCATCTCCACGCCGAGCTCGGGGTCGATGGAGGCGAGGATGTCGTCGAGGGATTCGTCGAGGTAACCGTCATCGGTGATGCCGTCGATGATGCTCAGGGCGATCAGGCGGTCGGTATCGGACATCGGCAGGAGGTTGAGCTGCCACAGCAGGTGGCTCTGCAGGCTTTCGCCGGCGGAGGTGCGGGAGGTGAAATCCCACTCGTCGTCATCGTTGCTGGGCAGGCTGCTGGCGCTGGTCTGGTAGATGTCTTCCCAGGCGGTGTCGACCGGCAGTTCGTTGGGGATGCGTTCGGCCCACTGGTCTTCGTCGATGCTGTCGACGTTGTTGGGCGTGGAGCTCTCCTGGAAGTTGTCCTGGGAGCTGCTGGTGCTGCCGTTGGTAGCCGATTCGGCGCCGTCGGCCATGGGGTCGCTGTTGTCGAAGTCCTCGCCTTCTTCCTGGCGCTCCAGCATCGGGTTGGACTCCAGGGCTTCCTGGATTTCCTGTTGGAGGTCCAGCGTGGACAGCTGGAGCAGTCGGATGGCCTGTTGCAGCTGCGGAGTCATCGTCAGCTGCTGGCCCATCTTGAGGACTAGCGATGGTTTCATGGCTGGAACTTGGCACCTTGTTCGCTGGCGCAAAGCGCGCCATATCCACGACTACGGACGCCAGGGCGCCGCGAGGAAGCAAATTATATGCCTGAGTTTGGACGCTTTGCCTAGGCCCTGTCGACCTTTCGTTACAACCCGGTTGCGCCAGGGTAGTCCAGGCAGGCGGATACGTCGCGGAATGGCCGACGGGCCGCGCCACGCGTGGGGGAGGGATGGAGCTGCCGCGCCCAGGCCGGGCGCGGCCAGGTGCGCTTAGAGGCGGAACTCGTGGCCCAGGTAGACTTCCTTCACCAGGTCGTTGGCGAGGATGCTCTCGGCGCTGCCTTCGGCGATCAGCTGACCGTCGTTGACGATGTACGCCGTTTCGCAGATATCCAGGGTCTCGCGGACGTTGTGGTCGGTGATCAGTACACCGATGCCCTTGGCCTTGAGGTGGTGGATGATCTGCTTGATGTCGCCCACGGAGATCGGGTCGACGCCGGCGAAGGGTTCGTCGAGCAGGATGAACTTCGGCGAGCTGGCCAGGGCGCGGGCGATTTCCACGCGGCGGCGTTCACCACCGGACAGGCTCATGCCGAGGTTGTCGCGGATGTGGTGGATGTGGAACTCCTCGAGCAGGCTTTCCAGGGCTTCCTGGCGACCGGCGCGATCGAGGTCGCTGCGGGTTTCCAGGATCGCGCCGATGTTGTCCGCCACCGACAGCTTGCGGAAGATCGAGGCTTCCTGCGGCAGGTAGCCGATGCCGGCGCGGGCGCGGCCATGCATGGGCAGGTGGGTGACGTCCTGCTCGTCGATGCGCACGATGCCCTGATCGGCGCGCACCAGGCCGACGATCATGTAGAAGCAGGTGGTCTTGCCCGCTCCGTTGGGACCGAGCAGGCCGACGATCTGCCCGCTCTCGATGCTCATGCTGACATCGCGGACGACTTGCCGGCTCTTGTAGCTCTTGGCGAGGTGCTGGGCGGTGAGGGTAGCCATTACTGCGCTTGATCCTGCTTCTTCTTCGGCTGGATGACCATGTCGATACGCGGGCGCGGGGTGGTCACCTGGGAGCCGGTGGCGCGGCCTGCGTTGACGATCTGGCGCTGGGTGTCATAGACGATCTTCTCGCCTTCGAAGGTGTTGCCTTCCTGGATCACCTTGGCCTGGTCGATCAGCACGACGCGGTTCTGGGTGACGAAGTACTGGATCGTCAGGCCGTAGGCCTGGGTGATCTGCTTGTCCGGCGCCGGCTTCTGCTCGAAGTAGGCAGGCTTGCCGACCGAGGTGACGACCTCGATGTCGCCGTTCTTGTTCTGCTTGAGCGTAACGGTGTTGCCGGTCAGCTTCATGCTGCCCTGGGTCACTACCACGTCGCCGCGATAGACGGCCACGCCCTGCTTGTCATCCAGTTCGGCGCTGTCGGCCTGGACGCGGATAGGCTGTTCCCGGTCGGTGGGAAGTGCCCAGGCGGCAGAGCTGCCAATGGCGGCAACGAGGCTGAAGAAAAGGGGGAGGGTGTTAACGAGCCTCATGCTGACCTCTTACGTTGGACAGCAGGAGCATCCGGCTGTCTTTCAGATACGCTTTCATGCCGACGGCCGTGGTCACACCGTTGGGTTCGGTGATCTTCACGGGTTGCTCTGTCTGCGCATAGTCCTTGTCTGGGAACACCGTCATGCGGGTAGTGTTGAGCAGGAGGGTGCGGTTCTGCGAGTCGGTGCGCGCAACGCGCACGTCATCGATCAGTTCGACTTCCTTGCCTTCCGGGCCCACCTCGGCGCGAACGCTCTGGACATGCCACGGCTGCGGCTCGTTCTCCCGGTGGAAGTAGAGGTCCGGCGTGGTGACCAGGGTCATATCGGTTGCTTTCAGGTGTTCGAGCTTGTCGGCGGTCATCTCGTAGGCGAGGGAACCGTCGACGCGGTACTGAACGCTCTTGGCGTTCACCACGTAGAAATCGATGGAATCGCTGGTCTGCGACTTGAGCTGGCGTTCGCTGAAGTCCAGGCGCACGTTCCAGTAGTAGCCCAGGGCGATCAGCCCGATGGCGATCAGGGCGAGCAGTAGCTTCTGGCGGAGTGTCTTGGGCATGTTCGGCTCTAGAGGTACGCGCTCTGGGCGGCTTCGAGATTGCCCTGGGCGCGCAGGATCAGTTCGCAGAACTCGCGCGCGGCGCCTTCGCCGCCACGAGCCTGGGTCACGCCGTCGGCGTGCTGGCGCACGAACGCGTCGGCGCTGGCGACCGCCATGCCCAGGCCGGCACGGCGGATGGCCGGCAGGTCAGGCAGGTCGTCGCCCAGGTACGCGACTTCCTCATAGCCTAGACCGAGTTGCGCGAGCAGCTCGTCCAGCGCTACCAGCTTGTCCTCGCGGCCCTGGTACAGGTGGTTGATGCCCAGGTTCTGCGCGCGGCGCTCGACCACCGGGCTGGAGCGACCGGTGATGATCGCGGTGCGCACACCGGAGTTCATCAGCATCTTGATGCCCTGGCCGTCCAGGGTATTGAAGGTCTTGAACTCACCGCCATCGGGCAGGAAGTAGAGCTTGCCGTCGGTGAGCACGCCGTCGACGTCGAACACCGCCAGGCGTACCGCCTTCGCGCGTTGCAGCAGGTCTGCGGTCATTCAGATGACTCCCGCGCGGGTCAGGTCGTGGACATGCAGCACGCCGACCGGATGTTCCTTGTCGTCGACCACCACCAGCACGTTGATCTTGTGGTCGTCCATGATCTTCAGGGCTTCGGCGGCGAGCATGTCCGGGCGGGCGGTCTTGCCGTGCACGGTCATCACCTGGTCGATGGTCACCTGGCGCACGTCCAGGCCCTTGTCCAGGGTGCGACGCAGGTCACCGTCGGTGAATACGCCGGCGAGGCGGCCGTCTGCGCCGAGGATGATGGTCATGCCCAGGCCCTTGCGGGTCATTTCCAGCAGTGCGCCGCTGAGCGAAGTGCCGGGGGAGACCTGCGGCAATGCTTCACCCACGTGCATGATGTTTTCCACTTTCAGCAACAGTCGGCGGCCCAGGGCGCCGCCCGGATGCGAGAAGGCGAAGTCTTCGGCGGTGAAGCCGCGGGCTTCCAGCAGGGCGATGGCGAGGGCGTCGCCGAGCACCAGGGAGACCGTGGTGGAGGAGGTCGGCGCCAGATTCAGCGAGCAGGCTTCGTGCTCCACGCTGGCGTCCAGGTTGACCGCGGCGGCCTTGGCCAGCGGCGACTCGGCATTGCCGGTCATGCTGATCAGGGTGATGCCCAGGCGCTTGATCAGCGGCAGCAGGGTGATGATTTCCGCGGTGGAACCGGAGTTGGAGAGCGCCAGGACCACGTCGTCCTTGGTGATCATGCCCATGTCGCCGTGGCTGGCCTCGGCCGGATGGACGAAGAACGAGGGGGTGCCGGTGCTGGCCAGGGTCGCCGCGATCTTGCGGGCGATGTGCCCCGACTTGCCCATGCCGACCACCACCACGCGGCCCTTGCAGTCGAGCATCAGCTCGCAGGCGAGGGAAAAATTGGCGCCGATGCGCGGCAGCAGGGCGTCCACCGAGTCGCGCTCGAGGCGGATGGTGCGCTGTGCCGACTGGATGAATTCGTGATTCTGGCTCATGTTCCAAAGGCGTGGGGCGAAATGAAGTGCGAGATTATAACGGGAAAGCGGGTCCGGCTTCACCACAGACATCTCATGTTGACCGCATTTTGCTGAACTGAGCCTTAACAGCGCCTTAGCAGCCCTTGGGGCGGGCCTTGGCGGGGTGTTATAGTTCGCGGCCGTTCGGCCTGTCGCGCCGTGTGTCTGCCGTGAGACAGACGGAGCAAGGGACAGTGCCGTGATGAAAGGAGTTCTATGAGCACCAATGACCAATACGCGGTCGAGCTGAAGGGCCTGAGCTTCAAGCGTGGCGCGCGTACGATTTTCGACAACGTGGACATCCGCATTCCACGCGGCAAGGTCACCGGGATCATGGGGCCGTCGGGCTGTGGCAAGACCACCCTGTTGCGGCTGATCGCCGCCCAGCTGCGTCCGTCGAAGGGCGAGGTGTGGGTCAACGGCCAGAACCTCCCGAGCCTGGGACGCAGCGACCTGTTCGACATGCGCAAGCAGTTCGGCGTGCTGTTCCAGAGCGGCGCGCTGTTCACCGACCTGAACGTCTACGAGAACGTCGCCTTCCCGCTGCGGGTGCACACCGAACTGCCCGACGAGATGATCCGCGACATCGTCCTGATGAAGCTGCAGGCCGTGGGCCTGCGCGGGGCGGTGGAGCTGATGCCGGACGAGCTGTCCGGCGGCATGAAGCGCCGCGTGGCGCTGGCCCGCGCCATCGCGCTGGACCCGCAGATCCTCATGTACGACGAGCCCTTCGTCGGCCAGGACCCGATCGCCATGGGCGTGCTGGTGCGCCTGATCCGCCTGCTCAACGACGCCCTGGGCATCACCAGCATCGTGGTCTCCCACGACCTGGCGGAGACCGCGAGCATCGCCGACTACATCTATATCGTCGGCGACGGCCGTGTGCTCGGCCATGGCACGCCTGATCAGCTCAAGGGTCTGGACGATCCCCGCGTGCGCCAGTTCATGAAGGGCATCCCGGACGGCCCGGTGCCGTTCCACTATCCTGCCCGCGATTACCGCGCCGATCTGCTGGGAGAACGCTGATGCGCAAGACTTCACCGCTCGAGCGAATTCGCCTGCTCGGGCGAGCGGGCCTCGACGTGCTCGAGGCGCTCGGCCGTTCGACGCTGTTCCTGGTGCATGCGATCTTCGGTCGCGGCGTGCACAGCGGCGCGTTCCAGCTGCTGGTCAAGCAGCTCTATTCCGTCGGCGTGCTGTCGCTGGCGATCATCGTCGTCTCCGGCCTGTTCATCGGCATGGTGCTGGCCCTGCAGGGCTACAACATCCTGGCCAGCTACGGCTCCGAGCAGGCCGTCGGGCAGATGGTGGCGCTGACGCTGTTGCGTGAACTGGGGCCGGTGGTGACCGGTCTGTTGTTCGCAGGACGTGCCGGTTCCGCGCTGACCGCCGAGATCGGCAACATGAAATCCACCGAACAGTTGTCGAGCCTGGAGATGATCGGCGTCGATCCGCTCAAGTACATCATCGCCCCGCGCCTGTGGGCCGGCTTCATCTCGATGCCGCTGCTGGCGGCTATCTTCAGTGTGGTCGGCATCTGGGGCGGCGCCCTGGTGGCCGTGGACTGGCTGGGCGTGTACGACGGCTCGTACTGGTCGAACATGCAGAACAGCGTGCAGTTCACCAAGGACATTCTCAATGGCGTGGTCAAGAGTGTGGTGTTCGCCTTCGTCGTGACCTGGATCGCCGTGTTCCAGGGCTATGACTGCGAGCCTACCTCCGAAGGTATCAGCCGCGCCACCACCCGTACCGTTGTGTATGCCTCCCTGGCCGTGCTGGGGCTGGACTTCATCCTGACCGCTTTGATGTTTGGAGACTTCTGATGCAAACCCGCACCCTGGAAATCGGTGTAGGCCTGTTCATTCTGGCCGGTCTGCTGGCCCTGTTGCTGCTGGCCCTGCGCGTCAGCGGACTGACCGTGGGCGGCACCGGTGACACCTACAAGCTGTACGCCTACTTCGACAACATCGCCGGCGTCACCGTGCGTGGCAAGGTGACCATGGCCGGCGTCACCATCGGCAAGGTCACCGCGGTCGACCTGGATCACGACAGCTATCGTGGTCGGGTGACCATGGAGATCAACCGCCAGGTCAACAACCTGCCGGACGATTCCACCGCCTCCATCCTCACCGCCGGCCTGCTGGGCGAGAAGTACATCGGCATCAGCGTTGGTGGCGATGAAGAGCTGCTCAAGGAAGGCGATACCATCAAGGACACCCAGTCGGCACTCGTGCTGGAAGACCTGATCGGCAAGTTCCTGCTGAATTCGGTCAACAAAGACGACTCGAAGAAATGAGGACTCACTCCATGTTGAAAACCTTGCGCCGCGGCTTCCTGGTCCTGCTCGCCATCCTGCCGCTGTTCGCCCAGGCCGAGCAGACCGCCCAGCAGGTCGTGCAGCAGACCGTCGACAGCCTGCTGTCGGACCTGAAGACCAACAAGGCCAGCTACAAGGCCAATCCCCAGGCCTTCTACGACACCCTCAACCGCATCCTCGGCCCGGTGGTGGACTCCGAAGGCATCGCCAAGGGCGTGATGACCGTCAAGTATTCGCGCCAGGCGACTCCGGAGCAGATCAAGCGCTTCGAGGAGACCTTCAAGAACAGCCTGTTCCAGTTCTACGGCAACGCGCTGCTGGAATACGACAACCAGGACATCCGCGTGCTGAACACCGGCAAGCAGGAGCAGGATCGCGCTTCGGTCAACATGCAGGTGGTCGGCGGCAACGGTGCCGTCTATCCGGTGCAGTACACCATGGTCAACCAGGGCGGCGACTGGCGCCTGCGTAACGTGATCATCAACGGCATCAACATCGGCAAGCTGTTCCGTGACCAGTTCGCCGACTCCATGCAGAAGAACCGCAACGACCTGGAGAAGACCATCGCCGGTTGGGGCCAGGTGGTCGCCAACGCCAAGGACGCTGCCAAGGGCCAGCCGGAAGGCGGCGCGCAATGACCCAGGGCAGTATCACGGAGCGCGCCGAAGGCCAGCTGGCGCTGGCCGGGGTGCTGGATTACAGCACCGGCCCGAACCTGCGTGAGCAGGGCGGCCGGCTGATCGCCGCCAGCAAGGCCAGTGCACTGCACCTGGACTGCTCGGCAGTGGAGCGCTCCAGCAGCGTCGGATTGTCGCTGCTGCTGTCGTTCACCCGTGATGCGCGCAAAGCCGGGAAATCGCTGCAGATCGCCGGTATGCCCAAGGAAATGCAGGAGATCGCCAAGGTTGGCGGTCTGCTGGAGATTCTGCCGTTACAGCAGTGAGACACTGAAAAGGCCCTCCGTCCGCGACTTCCCCTGCCGGGGTTCGCAGGCGGGGGGCTTTTTTGTATCATTGCCGACCCGCGCGCGTAGGGCGCCGAACGAGGTTGAGCATGCAGGCCGTAGAAGTCAAAAACTTCCTGGAATCGAAACTGCCAGGTACCCAGATTGAAGTGGAAGGCGAAGGCGAAGGCTGCAATTTCCAGCTGAACCTGATCAGCGACGAACTGGCGGGCCTGAGCCCGGTCAAGCGCCAGCAACAGATCTATGCCCACCTGAACGACTGGATCGCCTCGGGCGCCATCCATGCCGTCACCATGAAATTCTTCAGCCGCGCCGCCTGGGCCGAGCGTTCCTGAGCCCACGGGGAATATTGCAATGGACAAACTGATCATTACCGGCGGCACTCGTCTCGATGGCGAGATCCGCATCTCCGGCGCGAAGAACTCGGCGCTGCCGATCCTCGCCGCCACCCTGCTGGCGGACACCCCGGTGACCGTCTGCAACCTGCCGCACCTGCACGACATCACCACCATGATCGAGCTGTTCGGTCGCATGGGCGTGCAGCCGATCATCGACGAGAAACTCAACGTCGAAGTCGACGCCAGCACCATCAAGACCCTGGTGGCGCCGTACGAACTGGTGAAGACCATGCGTGCCTCGATCCTCGTGCTCGGCCCGATGGTCGCCCGCTTCGGTGAAGCCGAAGTGGCGCTGCCCGGCGGCTGCGCCATCGGCTCGCGTCCGGTGGACCTGCACATCCGCGGCCTGGAAGCCATGGGCGCGCAGATCAGCGTCGAAGGCGGCTACATCAAGGCCAAGGCTCCGGCTGGCGGCCTGCTGGGCGCGCACTTCTTCTTCGATACCGTCTCCGTGACCGGTACCGAGAACATCATGATGGCCGCCGCGCTGGCCAACGGCCGTTCGGTGCTGGAAAACGCCGCGCGCGAACCCGAGGTCGTCGACCTGGCCAACTTCATCAACGCCATGGGCGGTGATGTACAGGGTGCCGGTACCGACACCATCGTCATCAACGGGGTGAAGAGCCTGGGTGGCGGTGCCAAGTACAACGTCATGCCCGACCGCATCGAGACCGGTACCTACCTGGTCGCCGCGGCGGCCACCGGTGGCCGCGTCAAGCTCAAGGACACCGATCCGACCATCCTCGAGGCGGTCCTGGCCAAGCTGGTCGAAGCCGGTGCACACATCACCACCGGCAGCAACTGGATCGAGCTGGACATGAAGGGCAACCGGCCGAAGGCGGTGAACATCCGCACTGCGCCGTACCCGGCATTCCCCACCGACATGCAGGCGCAGTTCATCTCCCTGAACGCCATCGCCGAAGGCACCGGCGCGGTCATCGAGACCGTGTTCGAGAACCGCTTCATGCACGTCTATGAAATGAACCGCATGGGCGCGCAGATCCTGGTCGAAGGCAACACCGCCATCGTCACCGGCGTCGAGGAGCTCAAGGGCGCACCGGTCATGGCGACCGACCTGCGCGCTTCCGCCAGCCTGGTGATCGCCGCCCTGGTGGCCGATGGCGACACCATGATCGACCGCATCTACCACATCGACCGTGGCTACGAGTGCATCGAAGAGAAACTGCAACTGCTCGGCGCCAAGATCCGCCGCGTACCGGGCTGAGGCAGAACCAGACGATGCTGACGATTGCCCTGTCCAAGGGCCGGATCCTCGACGACACCCTGCCGCTGCTCGCAGCGGCAGGCATCGTGCCGACCGAGAATCCGGACAAGAGCCGCAAGCTGATCATCCCCACCACCCTCGATGACGTGCGCCTGCTGATCGTGCGCGCCACCGACGTGCCGACCTATGTCGAGCATGGCGCCGCCGACCTCGGCGTTGCCGGCAAGGACGTGCTCATGGAGTACGGTGGCCAGGGCCTCTACGAGCCGCTGGACCTGAAGATCGCCAACTGCAAGCTGATGACCGCGGGTGCGGTCGGCGCGCCGGAGCCCAAGGGCCGCCTGCGCGTGGCCACCAAGTTCGTCAACGTCGCCAAGCGCTACTACGCCGAACAGGGCCGCCAGGTCGATGTGATCAAACTGTACGGCTCCATGGAGCTGGCGCCGCTGATCGGCCTCGCCGACAAGATCATCGACGTGGTCGATACCGGTAACACCCTGCGTGCGAACGGCCTGGAACCCCAGGAACTGATCGCCCACATCAGCTCGCGTCTGGTGGTGAACAAGGCCTCGATGAAGATGCAGCATGCGCGCATCCAGGCCCTGATCGACACCCTGCGCGAAGCGGTGGAGTCTCGACACCGGGCGTAATTCATACCGCGACTCCGGTCGCGGCCGCCTATCCGTGTCATAGCCAAATTTTCTCGGGTGCCCGCACGGAAGGCTTGATAGTCTTGCGGCGCCCGAGATCATGCCAATTAAAGAGGCCAGCTATGACCGCACCCTTCGCAATCCGTCGACTCAACGCCGCCGATCCGGACTTCGCGCGTCATCTGGACCATCTGCTCTCCTGGGAAAGCGTGTCCGACGAGTCGGTGAACCAGCGCGTGCTGGACATCATTGCCGACGTGCGCGAGCGCGGTGACGCCGCCGTGGTGGAGTTCACCCAGCGCTTCGACGGCGTCGACGCCAAGTCCATGGCTGACCTGATCCTGCCGCGCGAGCGCCTGGAACTGGCCCTGACCCGCATCACCCCGGCCCAGCGCGAGGCGCTGGAAACCGCGGCCGAGCGCGTACGCAGCTACCACGAGAAGCAGAAGCAGGACTCCTGGCGCTACACCGAGGCTGACGGCACCGTGCTCGGCCAGCAGGTTACCCCGTTGGACCGCGCCGGCCTGTACGTGCCCGGCGGCAAGGCTTCCTACCCGTCGTCCGTGCTGATGAACGCCATTCCGGCCAAGGTCGCCGGCGTCGCCGAAGTGGTGATGGTGGTGCCGACCCCGCGTGGCGAGATCAACGAGATCGTCCTCGCGGCCGCCTGCATCGCCGGCGTCGACCGCGTGTTCACCATCGGCGGCGCCCAGGCCGTGGCCGCGCTGGCCTACGGCACCGAGAGCGTGCCGCAGGTGGACAAGATCGTCGGCCCGGGCAACATCTACGTCGCCACCGCCAAGCGCCACGTGTTCGGCCAGGTGGGCATCGACATGATCGCCGGCCCCTCGGAAATCCTCGTGGTCTGCGACGGCGGCACCGATCCGGACTGGATCGCCATGGACCTGTTCTCCCAGGCCGAGCACGACGAGGACGCGCAGTCGATCCTGGTCAGCCCGGACGCCGCCTTCCTGGACAAGGTCGCCGCCAGCATCGAGAAGCTGCTGCCGACCATGGAACGCGCCGAGATCATCCGCACCTCGCTGACCAACCGTGGGGCGCTGATTCTGGTCGCCGACCAGGAACAGGCCTGCCAGGTTGCCAACCGCATCGCCCCGGAACACCTGGAGCTGTCGGTGGAAAACCCGGAAAGCTGGCTGCCGAAGATTCGCCACGCCGGCGCCATCTTCATGGGCCGCTACACCGCCGAGGCGTTGGGCGACTACTGCGCCGGGCCGAACCACGTGCTGCCGACTTCCGGCACCGCGCGTTTCTCCTCGCCGCTGGGTGTGTATGACTTCCAGAAGCGTTCCTCGATCATCTTCTGCTCCGCGCCGGGCGCTTCCGAGCTGGGCAAGACCGCTTCGATCCTGGCCCGCGGCGAGTCGCTGACCGCCCACGCGCGCAGCGCCGAGTTCCGCATCCTTGACGGCAAGAGTGAGTAACCGATGAGCAAATTCTGGAGTCCCTTCGTCAAGGAACTGGTCCCCTACGTTCCGGGCGAGCAGCCGAAGCTGGCCAAGCTGGTCAAGCTGAACACCAACGAGAACCCCTACGGCCCGTCGCCGAAGGTGGTCGCCGCGATCCAGGCCGAGCTGAACGACACGCTGCGCCTGTACCCGGACCCGAATGCCGACCGCCTCAAGCAGACCATCGCCGAGTACCACGGCGTGAAGACCTCCCAGGTCTTCGTCGGCAATGGCTCGGACGAAGTCCTGGCGCACGCCTTCCACGCGCTGTTCCAGCACGGCAAGCCGCTGCTGTTCCCCGACGTGACCTACAGCTTCTACCCGGTCTATTGCGGTCTGTACGGCATCGACTTCGAAGCGCTGCCGCTGGACGAGCAGTTCCAGATCCGCGTCGAGGATTACGCGCGCCCGAACGGCGGCATCATCTTCCCCAACCCCAACGCGCCCACGGGTTGCCTGCTGCCGCTCGAAGCCGTCGAGCGCCTGCTGCAGGCCAGCCCGGACAGCGTGGTGCTGGTGGACGAGGCCTACGTCGACTTCGGCGGCGAAACCGCGATTTCCCTGGTCAACCGCTATCCGAACCTGCTGGTGGCGCAGACCCTGTCCAAGTCGCGTTCGCTGGCGGGCCTGCGGGTCGGCTTCGCGGTGGGCCACGAGGACCTGATCGAGGCGCTGGAGCGGGTGAAGAACAGCTTCAACTCCTACCCGCTGGACCGTCTGGCCCTGGCCGGCGCGGTGGCGTCCTTCGAGGACCAGGCCTACTTCGAGCAGACCTGCAGCGCGGTGATCCACAGCCGCGAGAAGCTGGTGGCCGAGCTGATGACCCTGGGCTTCGACGTGCTGCCGTCGGCGGCGAACTTCATCTTCGCCCGCCACCCACAGCGCGACGGCGCCGAACTGGCCGCGGCCCTGCGCGAGGAGGGCGTGATCGTGCGCCATTTCAAGCAGCAGCGGATCAACCAGTTCCTGCGTATCAGCATCGGCACCGAGGAGCAGAACCAGGCTCTGATCGATGCCCTGCGGCTGAAGCTGTAAGGCTTTTGCTGGAAAAGAAAACGGCGCCCTCGGGCGCCGTTTTTCATTGCTCTGGAAAGGAGCGCTGGATCAGTTGGCGTTGGGCGCGGGCGGCGGGCGCAGGCCGACTTCGGCGTTGAGCGTCACCGGCTTGCCGTTGCGCAGCACTTCGATGCTGATCTTCTCGCCCGGCTTGGTCCTCGCCACCTGGTTCATCGAGCGGCGGCCGTCGCTGGCGGCCTCGCCATCGATATTCAGGATGATGTCGCCCGGCAGCAGGCCGGCCTTGGCGGCGGGGCCGTCGCGGTAGACGCCGGCGACGACGATGCCAGCCTTGTCCTTGAGGTCGAAGGACTCGGCCAGTTCCGGAGTCAGCGGCTGCACTTCGACGCCGAGCCAGCCGCGGATCACCTGGCCGTGCTCGATGATCGACTGCATGACTTCCAGGGCCAGCTTGGTCGGGATGGCGAAGCCGATGCCCTGGGAGCCGCCGGACTTGGAGAAGATCGCGGTGTTGATACCGATCAGGTTGCCGTTGGCGTCCACCAGCGCGCCGCCGGAGTTGCCCGGGTTGATCGCCGCGTCGGTCTGGATGAAGTCCTCGTAGGTGTTCAGGCCCAGCTGGTTGCGGCCGGTGGCGCTGATGATGCCCATGGTGACGGTCTGGCCGACGCCGAAGGGGTTGCCGATGGCCAGGCAGACGTCGCCGGTGCGGATGCCGTCGGAGCGGCCGAGCATGATCGAGGGCAGGTCCTTGAGGTCGATCTTCAGCACCGCGAGGTCGGTCTCGGGGTCGCTGCCCACCAGGCGGGCGATGGTCTCGCGGCCGTCGCGCAGGGCCACGACGATCTGGTCGGCGCCGGAGGTCACGTGGTTGTTGGTCAGCAGGTAGCCTTCGGGGCTCATGATCACCGCCGAACCCAGGCTCGACTCCATGCGCTTCTGCTGCGGCAGGTTATCGCCGAAGAAGCGCCGGAACAGCGGGTCGTCGAGCATCGAGTTGTTCGGCTTGCTGACCATCTTGGTGGTGTACAGGTTGGCCACCGCCGGCGAGGAACGGGTCACGGCGTCGGCGTAGCTGACCGGGCCCTGCTGGATGCGGCTGAGCAGCGGGGCTTGTTGCAGGTGCACTTCCTGCTGCGGAAGGCCGACCCATTGCGGGTTATGCTGGATGATCAGCAGCGCCAGAAGCACGCCAACCAGCACGGGCCAGCCGAGGAAACGCAGGGCCTTCAGCATCGAAGAAAATCCTTGGGGTTGCTTGGCCGGGGGAGGGCCGATAGGGTGGCGGCCATTATACGGGCGGCGAGCCAAGAAAATAGACGCGCGCCGCCGTTGTTGGAGGAATTTCGATGGCTATCGCACTGAGCACGCTGGTCGAGGAAGCGGACCGTTTTCTCGACGCGGCGAAGATCCAGGATTACTGCCCCAACGGCCTGCAGGTCGAGGGCCGTCCGCAGGTGCGCCGCATCGTTTCCGGCGTCACCGCCAGCCAGGCGCTGCTGGATGCCGCCGTGGCGGCGGACGCCGATGTGGTGCTGGTCCACCACGGCTATTTCTGGAAGGGCGAGGATGCCCGCGTGGTGGGCATGAAGCAGCGTCGCCTGAAGACCCTGCTGAACCATGACATCAGCCTGCTGGCTTATCACCTGCCGCTGGACCTGCACGGCGAGGTCGGCAACAACGTGCAGCTGGGCCGTCAGCTCGGCTTCGACATCGAAGGCCCGCTGGAGCCGGGCAACCCGCGCTCCATCGTGTTGCTCGGCTCGCTGGCCGAACCCATGCTGCCCAGCGATCTGGCCATCCACGTGCGCGACGTGCTGGGCCGCGAGCCACTGCTGGTGGACGGCGGCCAGCCGATCCGCCGCATCGCCTGGTGCACCGGTGGCGCCCAGGGCTACATCGACCAGGCGATTGCCGCGGGCGTCGATGCCTACCTGACCGGCGAGGTCTCCGAGCAGACCGTACACAGCGCGCGGGAGAACGGCATCAGCTTCATCGCCGCCGGCCACCATGCCACCGAGCGCTACGGCGTACAGGCGCTGGGGGATTACCTGGCCAAGCGTTTCGCCATCGAGCACCTGTTCATCGATTGCCCGAACCCGGCCTGATGCGGCGGCTTTACTTGTAGGAGCGAGCTTGCTCGCGAACAATCCTCGGCACCGCGCCAAGGTTCGCGAGCAAGCTCGCTCCTACAGGTCACCCCAGCGCATGGGATAAAAAAAGCCGGCTCAGTGAGCCGGCTTTTTCGTGGGCGCCTCAGCGGTAGCCGTGGCGCTGGCGGTCCACCGCCTTGCCCAGCTCCCACACCGCCATCGCGTAGTGCGTGCTGTGGTTGTAGCGGGTGATCACGTAGAAGTTCGGCAGGCCGTACCAGTACTGGTAGGTGTTGCCCACGTCCAGGCGCAGCAGGCTGGCGCTCTGGTGGTTGCCCAGCGAGCCCTGCGGGCGCAGGCCGGCGTTGGCCAGCACGCTGATCGGGTACTGGGTCTTGAAGCCATCCTCCAGCGAGCGCGCCTGGCCGATGGCCGGGATCGCCACGGCATCGCCGGTGACCCAGCCATGCTGCTTGAAGTAGTTGGCCACGCTGCCGATGGCGTCGCGCGGGTTCCACAGGTCGCGGTGGCCATCGCCGTCGAAGTCCACCGCGTACTTGGTGAAGGAGGAGGGCATGAACTGCCCGTAGCCCATGGCGCCGGCGTAGGAGCCGCGCAGCGACAGCGGGTCGACGCCTTCCTTGCGCGCCTGCAGGAGGAACTGCTCCAGCTCGCCGCTGAAGAATTCCGCGCGGCGTGGATAGGAGAACGACAGGGTGGCCAGCGCGTCGATGATCCGCGTCTTGCCCATCACCCGGCCCCAGCGGGTTTCCACGCCGATGATGCCGACGATGATTTCCGGCGGCACGCCGTAGGTGCGCGACGCACGCTGCAGGTCGGCTTCGTATTCGTTCCAGAACTGCACACCCTTCTGCACGTTGTCCGGGGTGATGAATTTCTTCCGGTAGCGCAGCCAGGCCCCGTTCGGGCCGCTGGGCGCGGTGTAGGTGGGCGCCTGGCGATCCATCAGACGGATCACCCAGTCCAGTTCCTGGGTCTGGGCGAACAGGTCGTGCAGGCTCTGCCGGTTGAAGCCGTACTGGCTGACCATCCGGTCGATGAAACGGTTGGCGTTGGCGTTGTTGGCGTAGTCACCGCGCAGTGGTGTGATCGGTTGCACCGAGCCGAAAGCCGGGTGGGCACTGGGAGTGATCAGCGTCGGCGCCCTGGGTTTCGGCGCCGGCTGCGGAGCGGGGGTCGGTTTGCTGCTGCACGCGCAGAGGAAGAGGAACAAAGGCAGGGTGAAAGCGATGCGGCGCATGGGAAATCTTCTGGGACAGGAAAACGTGGTCGCTATGCTAGCGCAGTGCCGCGCAGGCACAAGTCGGGAGCCGGTTGTACGAGGCTGACACTGTTGCAGGAAAAGTCCTGCACTGATCCTTCCCAAGGACTTCAGCAGATGCCTTGCGAGTCCGCTAATCGGGGCCCGGGGAGGTGGCGGATGCTTCGCTGGATACCCGCTGCTCAACTGAGCGCGGATGGCTATATCAGTATATTTTTTCGGTATAACCCGCTCCCCGGTTAGAGCCTTGCGCTGTGATAGAGTGCGCGCTCGTCTACGGCCCGCCGGCCGTCCATAAGCAATTCCGTGAGTAGCCATGGTCGACAAACTGACGCATCTGAAACAGCTGGAGGCCGAGAGCATCCACATCATTCGCGAGGTCGCCGCCGAGTTCGACAACCCGGTGATGCTGTACTCGATCGGCAAGGACAGCGCGGTGATGCTGCACCTCGCGCGCAAGGCCTTCTTCCCCGGCAAGCTGCCGTTCCCGGTGCTGCACGTCGATACCCGCTGGAAATTCCAGGAAATGTATCGCTTCCGCGAGAAGATGGTCAGCGAATACGGCCTGGACCTGCTCACCCACATCAACCCCGATGGCGTGGCGCAGGACATGAACCCCTTCACCTACGGCAGTGCCAAGCACACCGACGTGATGAAGACCGAGGGTCTGAAGCAGGCGCTGGACAAGTACGGCTTCGACGCCGCCTTCGGTGGTGCCCGCCGCGACGAGGAGAAATCCCGCGCCAAGGAACGTGTCTACTCCTTCCGTGACAGCAAGCACCGCTGGGACCCCAAGAACCAGCGCCCGGAACTGTGGAACGTCTACAACGGCAAGGTGAAGAAGGGCGAGTCGATCCGTGTCTTCCCGCTGTCCAACTGGACCGAGCTGGATATCTGGCAATACATCTATCTGGAACAGATCCCGATCGTGCCGCTGTATTTCGCCGAAGAGCGCGAAGTCATCGAGATGAACGGCGCGCTGATCATGATCGACGACGAGCGCATCCTCGAGCATCTCACGCCCGAGCAGAAGGCCAGCATCCAGAAGAAGATGGTGCGTTTCCGTACCCTGGGCTGCTACCCGCTGACCGGCGCAGTGGAGTCCACGGCAACCACGCTGCCGGAAATCATCCAGGAAATGCTGCTGACCAAGACCAGCGAACGCCAGGGGCGGGTCATCGACCACGACCAGGCCGGTTCGATGGAAGAAAAGAAACGTCAGGGGTACTTCTGACGAAGAGCTGCAAGTTGCAAGCGGCAAGCGGCAAGTAAAAGCGAGCTGAGGTCGTCGGCATGGATTTTGAGAAGCTCGAAGTCTGGCAGCGATCCAGGCGCCTGGCAGTTGCGGTCTTCAAGTCGATGGCGGAGTGCCGCGACTTGGGGTTCAGGGATCAGATAACGCGATCTGCGCTTTCGATTCCGAGCAACATCGCTGAAGGGATGGAAAGGGAAAGCGACAAGGAAAAATGCCGCTTTCTCTGGATTGCCAAGGGCTCCTGCGGAGAACTCAGGACTCAGGTGATGATCGGCGCTGAAATTGGCTACCTTGCGCAGCCACTTGCAACTGAATGGATTAATGAAGCCCGTGAGCTGTCGCGAATGCTGCACGGGTTGATCAGCAAAATTTCTGTCTAGCTGTGCACTGACAAGCTTGCCGCTTGAAGCTTACAGCTTGGAGCTCGAATGAAATGAGTCACCAATCCGATCTGATCAGCGAGGACATCCTCGCCTACCTGGCCCAGCACGAGCGCAAGGAACTCCTGCGCTTCCTCACCTGCGGCAACGTCGACGACGGCAAGAGCACCCTGATCGGGCGCCTGCTGCACGACTCCAAGATGATCTACGAAGACCACCTGGAAGCTATCACCAAGGATTCCAAGAAGGTCGGCACCACCGGCGACGACGTCGACCTGGCGCTGCTGGTGGACGGCCTGCAGGCCGAGCGCGAGCAGGGCATCACCATCGACGTGGCGTACCGCTACTTCAGCACTGCCAAGCGCAAGTTCATCATCGCCGACACCCCCGGCCATGAGCAGTACACCCGCAACATGGCCACCGGCGCGTCCACCTGCGACCTGGCCATTATCCTGATCGACGCCCGCTACGGCGTGCAGACCCAGACCCGCCGGCACAGCTACATCGCCTCGCTGCTGGGCATCAAGCACATCGTCGTGGCCATCAACAAGATGGACCTGAAGGACTTCGACGAGAGCGTGTTCGAGCAGATCAAGGCCGACTACCTGCAGTTCGCCGACAAGATCAACCTGAAGACCAACTCCCTGCACTTCGTGCCGATGTCGGCGCTCAAGGGCGACAACGTGGTCAACAAGTCCGAGCGCTCGCCGTGGTACACCGGCCAGTCGCTGATGGAAATCCTCGAGACCGTGGAAGTCGCCGGCGACCGCAACCTCGACGACATGCGCTTCCCGGTGCAGTACGTCAACCGCCCGAACCTGAACTTCCGCGGCTTCGCCGGCACCCTGGCGAGCGGCGTCGTGCGCAAGGGCGATGAAATCGTCGCGCTGCCGTCGGGCAAGGGCAGCAAGGTCAAGTCCATCGTTACCTTCGAGGGCGAGCTGGAACAGGCCGGTCCTGGCCAGGCCGTCACCCTGACCCTGGAAGACGAGATCGACGTTTCCCGCGGCGACATGCTGGTGCATGCCGACAACCGTCCGCAGGTCACCGACGGCTTCGACGCCATGCTGGTGTGGATGGCCGAAGAGCCGATGCTGCCGGGCAAGAAGTACGACATCAAGCGCGCCACCAGCTACGTGCCGGGTTCGATCCCGAGCATCAGCCACAAGGTGGATGTGAATACCCTGGAAGAGACTCCCGGCAGCGAACTCAAGCTCAACGAGATCGCTCGCGTGAAGGTCAGCCTGGATGCGCCCATCGCGCTGGACGGCTACGGCCAGAACCGCACCACCGGCGCCTTCATCGTCATCGACCGGCTGACCAACGGCACCGTCGGCGCCGGCATGATCATCGCCGCGCCGCAGGCCGGTCAGGGCGCCGCCGTGCACCATGGCGGCGGCCATGTCGCCCGTGAGGAACGCGCCGCTCGCTTCGGCCAGCAGCCGGCCACCGTGCTGTTCAGCGGCCTGTCCGGCGCCGGCAAGAGCACCCTGGCCTACGCCGTGGAGCGCAAGCTGTTCGACATGGGCCGCGCAGTCTACGTGCTGGACGGCCAGAACCTGCGCCATGACCTGAACAAGGGCCTGCCGCAGGACCGCGCCGGTCGCAACGAGAACTGGCTGCGTACCGCCCATGTGGCCAAGCAGTTCAACGAAGCCGGCCTGATCAGCCTGTGCGCCTTCGTCGCGCCGAGCGCCGAAGGCCGCGAGCAGGGCAAGGCGCTGATCGGCGCCGAGCGCTTCGTCACCGTCTACGTCCAGGCGTCCCCGCAGGTCTGCCGCGAACGCGACCCGCAGGGTCTGTACGCTGCCGGCCAGGACAACATCCCGGGCGAGTCCTTCCCCTACGACGTGCCGCTGGATGCCGACCTGGTGATCGACACCCAGAGCCAGTCGGTGGACGAGGGCGTCAAGGCGGTTCTCGACCTGCTGCGCCAGCGCGGCGCGATCTGATCGCCCCCGCGTTGTGAACAAGCCCCGCACCTGCGGGGCTTTTTCTTTTGCTTTGCGTAGGCGTGAGCTTGCTCGCGAACCTCCTGAAATGCTGCTGTCCAGGCAATGTTCGCGAGCAAGCTCGCTCCTACGAACAGCCTCTGGGACGACCTGCGAAGATTCACTGGCAGATGGCTATTGCTGTCGAACTGCACCTGCATATAATGCGACTGATTATTATTTGCTGAATAGCAGGTGCGGCGGTGTCGCTACTGGGTCGTACACAACTGGCGGATCACGACATGCATCGCCTCTACGCCGACCACCATGGCTGGCTGCAGGGCTGGATCCGGCGCAAGACGGGCTGTTCGCAACGTGCCGCCGACCTGGCCCAGGATACTTTCCTGCGCGTGCTCATGGTCCGCGCCAGGGGCGTGGCGGTGTACCTCGAACAGCCGCGCGCCTACCTGGCGACCATTGCCCGTGGCCTGGTCGTCGACCACTGGCGCCGCCAGCAGCTCGAACAGGCGTGGCTGGAGTCCCTGGCCGCCCAGCCCGAAGCCGTGCAGTCGTCCCCCGAACAGCTGGCGCTGATCCTGGAAACCCTGCACCAGGTGGATGCCCTGTTGCTGCGTCTGCCGGTCCAGGTGCGCCGGGCTTTCCTGCTGGCCCAGCTGGATGGCCTGCGCTACCGCGAAATCGCCGTGGAGCTGGGCGTGTCCGAGCGCATGGTGAAGAAGTACCTGGCCCAGGCTTTCCTGCATTGCGCCGTACTGGAAGCCGAGCTGGACGGAGTGCTGGTGCAATGAACCGCACTGACGGCACCCTCAGCCACGCCAGTCTCCAGCAGGCGGCGAACTGGTACGTGCTGCTGCAGGACGAGAACCCTTCTGCACAGACGCACGCGCAATGGCGTCAGTGGCTCGACCAGCACGCCGAGCACCAGGCTGCCTGGCATTACGTGGAGCGTATCGGCCAGCGTTTTGCACCGCTGCAGGGCGAGCGCCAGCTGGCGGGGCGGGTGCTCAAGGCCAGCGGCGAGCGCCAGCTGTCCCGCCGCCAGGGGTTGAAAAGCCTGCTGGTGCTGGGCGCCGGCACACTGCTGGGATGGGGCACCTGGCGCGGTACCGCGCTGCCGAGACTGGTGCAGGGCTGGAGCGCCGACTACAGCACGAGCACCGCCGAGACCCGCGAAGCCATCCTGGCGGACGGCAGCCACCTGTGGCTCGCGGCGGTCAGCGCGGTGGATGCCGACTTCGGCCCGGAGCAGCGCCTGCTGCGCCTGCGTTTCGGCGAAGTGCTGGTGGATACCGCCAAGGACGCCGCACAGCGGCCCTTCCTCGTCGAGACCGAACACGGGCGTCTGCGCGCCTTGGGCACGCGCTTCGCCGTCAAGCAACTGGGCGACGCCACGCGCCTCAACGTCTACGGCGGCGCGGTGGAAATCCGTACTGCCGACAGCGGCGAGCGCCGCGTGCTGCAAGCCGGCCAGCGGGCCGATTTCACCCGCCTGGCCATCGGCGAGGTGGCGCCGGCGCAGACCGCGGGCGAGTCCTGGGTGCGCCACGTGCTCACCGCCGAGGACATGCCGCTGGGGCAACTGGTCGAGGAGCTGGGGCGCTATCGCCACGGGCACCTGGGCTGCGATCCGGCGGTGGCGCAATTGCCGGTGATGGGCGCCTTCCCCCTGGACGACACCGATCAGGCCCTGCGCCTGCTGGCTGCCGCCCTGCCGGTGAGGGTCGAGCGCCTGACTTCCTGGTGGGTCAGCATCGAGTCCGTCTGAGGCGCCGGAAAAAATCTTTCCGTTCAGGTTCCCCTTTTGGTTTCTCGTTCGGTCACTCCTGAGAACGCACTTCTACCCACTGCACCGAACCAGGGAACCCCATGTACTTGTCCACTCAATCCTCGCGCCGCTTCGCCCGGCGACCGCTGGCGCTGGCCATTTCGTTGTCGCTGTGCAGCGCCGCTGCGCTGACCCTGCCCACCGCGCCGGTCCAAGCCGCGTCCGGCTCGGAGCAGAGCGCCACGCACGAATACCACATCGCGCCGGGCGCCCTGGCGGCGGCACTCAACCAGTTCAGCAGCCAGGCCGGCATCTACCTGGTCGGTCACAACGACCTCACCGCCGGTAAATCCAGCCAGGGCCTGAATGGCCGCTACAGCGTCGACCGGGCACTGGCGCTGCTGCTGGATGGCACCGGCCTGCAGGCGATCGCCCAGGAATCCGGCGGCTACGTGCTGCAGCCGGATCCGAGCGGTTCGGTGCTGCAGCTGGATTCGACCTCGGTCATCGGCACCGGCATCAGCGGCGAGCAGCTGGCAGACAAGGGTTACAACGCCAAGGTCAGTTCCACCGCGGGCAAGACCAGCACCTCCCTGGCGGAGACGCCGCGTTCGATCTCGGTGGTGACCCGCCAGCGTATGCAGGACCAGCAGTCGCAGACGCTGACCGATGTGCTCGGCTACGTACCGGGGATCTTCGCCCCGCCGTTCGCCGCCGGCGACGGCCAGGCCGGCGACCTGTTCTTCATTCGCGGCTTCAACGCCACCGACTGGGGCTATGGCCTGCTGCGCGACGGCCTGCGCGTGCAGGGCAACCGCTACGACACCAGCAGCGAGCCCTATGGCCTGGAGCGCGTCGAAGTGTTCCGTGGCCCGACCTCGATCCTCTACGGCGAGAACGCTCCGGGCGGCATCGTCAACCTGGTGAGCAAGCGGCCCACCGCCGATCCGCGCGGCGAGGTGCAGCTCACCTACGGCTCCCACGACCGCAAGCAGCTGGGCGTGGACGTCTCCGGTCCGCTGACCGACGAAGGCAACATCCTTGGCCGGGTGGTGATGCTCGGGCGCGACTCCGGCACCCAGGTCGATCACCAGCCGGACGACCGCATCTACATCGCGCCGTCGATGACCTTCAACTTCGACGACGCCACCGCGCTGACGCTGCTCTCCACCTACCAGCGCGACCGAACGCTGATGGAACTGGGCTACCCGGCGGCCGGCACCCTGCTGCACAACCCCAACGGCAAGATCAGCAAGAGCACGCTGCCGGGCAACCCGGACTGGGACAACTTCGAACGCGAAACCTGGACCCTGGGCTACGAGTTCAGCCACCAGCTCGATGACACCTGGCAGTTCCGCCAGAACTCGCGCTACATGCAGTCGCGCATCGACCGCCGCGAGATGTGGCCGGGCAGCCTGAACAACGGTGGTTTCGGCACCAACGTCAACTTCACCGCCTACGACCGCTACAACAAGTCCATGACCTACTCGCTGGACAACCAGTTCGAGGGGCACTTCCAGTCCGGCGAGCTGGCCAACACCGTGCTGGTCGGCGCGAGTTTCGACCGCACTTCGTTCAACCAGGACTGGGACGCTGGCGCCGGCGGCTCGGTGAACGTGTTCGATCCGGTCTGGACCACCAAGCCCAGCACGCCGATCCACGTCCAGGACGCGCTGCTGGAGCAGAAGATGTACGGCCTCTATGGCCAGCTGCAAAGCCGCTACGACAACTGGATCGCCCTGCTCGGCGGGCGTCTGGACGAGGTCAACAGCCAGTACCGCAACCGCGCCGGCACCACCAACGGCCTGGCCGACCTCGACTACTGGGACCACGACTTCACCTGGCAGGCCGGCCTGATGTACCAGTTCGAGAATGGCCTGTCGCCCTACGTCAGCTACTCCACCGCCTTCGCTCCGACCCAGCAGACGTCGAGCAAGTCCGGCACCCTCGACCCGACCACCAGCGAGCAGTACGAGATCGGCGTGAAGTACGAGCCCAAGGGCTGGAACACCTCGATGACCGCCTCGCTCTACGACCTGCGCAAGACCGACGACGTCATCTACGACAGCGTGGTGGGCGACTACCGCCAGGTCGGCGAAAGCCGCGCCAAGGGCCTGGAACTGGAGGTCAACAGCGACGTCACCGAGAACCTCAGCCTGACCGCGTCCTACACCTACACCGATTCGCGCATCACCAAGGACGCCCCCGGCTCGCTACTGGAAGACCACCAGATGACCGGCGTACCGCGCAACCAGGCCTCGGCCTGGGGCACCTACCGCTTCCTCGACGGCTACCTCAAGGGCCTGCGCGTGGGCGGCGGCGTGCGCCACTTCGACAGCACCTTCGCCTACACCCCGGCCTCGCTCTACGGCAAACTCGACACGGGCGACGTGACCCTGGTGGATGCACTGGTCGGCTACCAGCTCGATGAGCACTGGTCCGCCGAAGTGAACGCGAAGAACCTGCTGGACAAGGAATACGTCGCCGGCTGCAACAACGCCGGGCGCTGCTACTGGGGCGAGGAGCGCACCCTGCTGGGTAGCGTGACTTTCCGTTGGTGATGCTGGCTCTTTCGCATTGAGGAAAGCCCCGCCCTGGCGGGGCTTTTCTTTGCAACGAGCGGTGATTAACCGGCGTGCTTCATGTAGGAGCGAGCTTGCTCGCGAACCTTGCCGGATGACGAGGTATCAAGCAGTTCGCGAGCAAGCTCGCTCCTACAAAAGATGTTTCAGTGCAGGCAAAAAAAAGCCCCGCCATGGCGGGGCTTTTTTGTGGGCTGGACTTCAGTACTTGCTCTTCAATCCGTACGTCTCGTCCAGGGTGCCGGGGCCGTCGCCGGATTTGGGCGCATAGTCGCGCGGCGCCTCGTTGTTGGCCGGCGGGGTCAGGCGCTCGCGGCGCTCCGGGTACTCGTCGGTGTGCAGGGCGGCCAGCAGGCGCTGTTTGGTCTGCTCGTCCAGGGCCAGGCGTTCGGCGCCCTCGGAGAGGTGCTCCTGGACGTCCTGGTAGCTCTGGGTGAGCCTCTTCATCAGGTTGGCGGAGGTAGTGAAGTGGGTCACCACTTCGCGCTGGTAGCTATCGAAACGATCCTGCATGTCGTCCACCTGACGCTGCAGCTTGTTCGGCGCAGCATTGGGCAGCAGACGGGCGATCAGAAAGCCGATGCCGACCCCGACGATCAGGGCGAGTAGCGGCAGCAACCAGGTGGTGAGGGACTGTTCCACGCGAATCCTTCCTCTATAGACGGCTTTGCTTTACGTTAGCGGCTTGCACCTGTGCTTGTATACCGTGGCGAATGCTTCGCCGCCTGCGCAGGTATTGAGCTAGACGAGACGACCCGCCACGGGGTCACGGAGCTGTTGTTTGACCACCCGCGAAATCCCCCTGTTCCTCGACGGCCCCGAAGGCCAGCTGGAAGCCCTGCACCTTGCCACGCCAGACGCCCAGGGTGTCGCGCTGATCTGTCATCCGCATCCGCTGTTCGCCGGCACGATGCAGAACAAGGTGGTCGCCACCCTGCAGCGCGCTGCTCGCGATGCAGGATACGCCACCCTGCGTTTCAATTTTCGTGGCGTGGGTCAGAGCGCCGGCAGTTATGCCGAAGGCCGTGGCGAGATCGACGACGCGCTGGCTGCCGCACACTGGCTCGCCGGGCAGCATCCGGGCCTGCCGCTGACGCTGATGGGCTTCTCCTTCGGCTCCTGCGTGGCCGGCAATGCCGCCGAGCGCCTGGAAGAGCAGGGCGCCGAGCTGGCGCAACTGTTCATGCTGGCGCCGCCGGTGGAGCGCTTCGACGTCGACCTGCCCGAGCGCTGCCCGCTGACGGTGATCCAGCCCGAGGCCGACGAAGTGGTCACGCCCGAGCGCGTCTATGCCTGGAGCGCCGAGCTGAGCAAGCCTCACGAACTGATCCGCATCCCCGACTGCAGCCATTTCTTCCACGGCAAGCTGATCGAGCTCAAGGACCTGATACAGGCCCGGCTCGCCTAGGTCGGCGCGCCGCGTTACCATCCGGCCCGACCTTTCCATTGCGTTGATTCCTGGATTCCCATGACGACCCGTATCCTGACCGGCATCACCACCACCGGTACTCCGCACCTGGGCAACTACGCCGGCGCCATCCGCCCGGCGATCGTCGCCAGCCGCGATCCGCAGGCCGATTCCTTCTACTTCCTGGCCGACTACCACGCACTGATCAAGTGCGATGACCCGGCGCGCATCCAGCGTTCGCGCCTGGAGATCGCCGCCACCTGGCTGGCCTGCGGCCTGGATGCGGACAAGGCGACCTTCTATCGCCAGTCCGATATTCCCGAAATCCCCGAACTGACCTGGCTGCTCACCTGCGTCAGCGCCAAGGGCCTGCTCAACCGCGCCCATGCCTACAAGGCCTCGGTGGACAAGAACGTCGAGGCCGGCGAAGACCCGGACGCCGGCGTCACCATGGGCCTGTACAGCTACCCGGTGCTGATGGCCGCGGACATCCTGATGTTCAACGCGCACAAGGTGCCGGTCGGCCGTGACCAGATCCAGCACGTGGAAATGGCCCGTGACATCGGCCAGCGCTTCAACCACCTGTTCGGCAACGGCAAGGAACTGTTCACCCTGCCCGAGGTGGTGATCGAGGAAGACGTGGCGACCCTGCCGGGCCTGGACGGTCGCAAGATGTCCAAGAGCTACGACAACACCATCCCGCTGTTCGGCAGCGCCAAGCAGCTCAAGGACGCCGTGGCGCGCATCGTTACCGACTCCCGCGCGCCGGGCGAGGCGAAGGACCCGGACAACTCGCACCTGTTCACCCTCTACCAGGCCTTCTCCACCCAGGAGCAACAGGCGGCGTTCCGCGCCGAGTTGGTTGGTGGTCTGGCCTGGGGCGAAGCCAAGCAGCGCCTGTTCGAACTGCTCGACAACGAACTGGGCGAGGCCCGCGAGCGCTACCACGCGCTGATCACCCGCCCGGCTGACCTGGAGGACATCCTCCTGGCCGGTGCCGCCAAGGCCCGCCGCATCGCCACGCCGTTCCTCGGCGAGCTGCGTGAGTCCGTCGGCCTGCGCTCGTTCCGCGAGCAGGTGCAGGTGGCGACCGAAGGCAAGAAGAAGGCCGCCAAGGCTGCGCGTTTCGTCAGCTTCCGCGAGGACGACGGCTTCCGCTTCCGTCTGCTGGATGCCGCCGGCGAGCAGTTGCTGCTGTCCGTCGCCTTCGCCGATGGCAAGGCCGCCGGCCAGGTAACCAAGCGCCTGCAGGCCGAGGAGCTGGACCTGCACGCTGAGCTGAACGCCTTCAGCGTGCGCCTGGATGGCGAAGCCGTGGCCTACAGTCCGGAGTTCTCCACCGACGCAGAGCGCGACGCCGCCATGCAGCGTCTGCGCGAGGCTCTCGCTCCCCAGGAGTGAGGGTCGGCAGGCCGGTCCGACTACCGGCCAATTGCCAAGCAACGGGGGCGCCGCTAAAGTGTGCGCCCCCGTTTTCGTTGCCTTGCTACCGATCATGACGCCTCTTCAGCGCTACCAGGAAGACCTCAAACGCCCCGATTTCTTCCACGACGCCGCGCAAGCGAACGCCGTGAAGCATCTGCAACGCCTCTACGACGAGCTGGTCGCCGCCGACAAGGGCAAGACCGGCCTGTTCGGCAAGCTGCTCGGCAAGAAGTCCCAGGAGCCGGTGAAGGGCCTGTACTTCTGGGGCGGCGTCGGCCGTGGCAAGACCTATCTGGTCGACACCTTCTTCGAAGCGCTGCCGTTCAAGCAGAAGATGCGCACGCACTTCCACCGCTTCATGAAGCGCGTCCACGAGGAAATGAAGACCCTCAAGGGCGAGAAGAACCCGCTGACCATCATCGGCAAGCGTTTCGCCGACGAGGCCCGGGTGATCTGCTTCGACGAGTTCTTCGTCTCCGACATCACCGACGCGATGATCCTCGCGACCCTGCTGGAAGAGCTGTTCAAGAACGGCGTCAGCCTGGTGGCGACCTCCAACATCGTGCCGGACGGCCTGTACAAGGACGGTCTGCAGCGCGCCCGCTTCCTGCCCGCCATCGCCCTGGTCAAGCAGCACACCGAAGTGGTCAACGTCGACAGCGGCGTGGACTACCGCCTGCGCGCCCTGGAGCAGGCCGAGCTGTACCACTGGCCGCTGTCCGAGCAGGCCGAGCAGGCCATGACCCGCGATTTCAAGGCGCTGACCCCGGAGTGCGCCGCGGCCACCCGCGACGACGCACTGATGATCGAGAACCGCGAAATCCGCGCGCGCATCACCTGCGATGACGTGGCCTGGTTCGAGTTCCGCGAGCTGTGCGACGGTCCGCGCAGCCAGAACGACTACATCGAGCTGGCGAAGATCTTCCACGCCATCCTGATCTCCAACGTCGAGCAGATGGGCGTGGCCAAGGACGACATGGCCCGCCGCTTCATCAACCTGGTGGACGAGTTCTACGACCGCAACGTCAAGCTGATCCTCTCCGCCGAGGTCGAGCTCAAGGACCTGTACACCGGTGGTCGCCTGGAGTTCGAATTCCAGCGCACCCTGAGCCGCCTGCTGGAGATGCAGTCCCACGAATACCTGAGCCGCCCGCACCGTCCCTGACGGTCCGGCGAACGAAAAAGGCTGCCCAAGGGCAGCCTTTTTCGTTTCAGCTCTTCGTAGAAGCGCGCTTGCTCGCGAACACTTCTCCGGCAGCTCAGGTGCTGGGCGGGTCGCGAGCCAGTTCGCCCCTACAGGAAAGCCATTCCGCGTGGCCTGCAACCATCAGCGCTGCGCCATCTCCTGCTGCGCCTTCTTCAGTAATTGCTGGGCATGGGCCACTTCCAGCGCTTCCATGGCATTGATCGGTTTGATCGCCACGGCCTTCTTCAACTGTTCCAGTGCCTTCTGTTCCTCGTCTTCGCCGTACACGTAGCCCAGCGCGTTGGCGTATTCGTAGTGGCCGATGGGCAGGTCGTCGGAGGCGCGGAACGAGCGGGCAAAGTACTGCTCCATCTTGTCCGCGCTGACCCCGTAGGTCATCTTGCCCACCAGCTTGCCGACCTTGCGGATCACCCCCGCCTCGTAGCCGCCATACAGCGCCAGGGCGAACGGCTGGTTCGGCTGCTTGGCCAGCAGGGCGTCCAGTTCCTTGGGGATCTCGCTGGTGTAACCGCGCTTGAGCACCACCGGCACCGGCAGGTCCTCGGCCAGGCGGGCCTTGGCGTAGGCGCGGCCGAACTGGGCGATGGGGTCGGCGTTGAGCAGCGGGCCGGCCTCGTCGGTGTAGCTGATGACTTCCTCCAGCAGCCGTTGTTTCTCGTCCTGATTCGGCGCCAGGAACATGGCGTAGAGCACCTGGGCGAACATGCCCGGCACCTGCCCGCCGACGCCCAGCGCCAGGCCATCCTGCTTGGCCTGGGCAAAGTCGCCGCGGAACACCTTGCGCCAGACGTCCTGCAGTTTCTCGGCGTAGACCTGCGCCTCTTCCGGCTTGCCGCTGAAGCCGGTGCCGGCGGCCACGGTCTTCTCCAGCGCCTCGGGGTGCCGGGTGGCCATGGTCACCACCCAGTCCGCATCCGGGAAGGGGTAGTTGGCGCCGAAACCGCGGGTCAGCCGCGGCCAGGCTTCACGCAGCTTGTCGCCGCTGTAGTCGAAGGCGCTCTGGTCGTAGGGGAAGGGTTTCCAGGTGTCGTCCGCCACAGCGTTGAGGCTGAAGACGGCCAGCAGGGCAAGCAGAAAGCGGCGCATGGCGATATCCCGTCGGGTTCTTGTTGTGGGGAGCTGCCCTGATCATAGGGCGGCCTCCGGTGACGTGAACCCATCCTAGGGATGGCCTGTTTCAGGCTTCCTTCTGCTCGTACTGGCGCCGGTAATGATTCGGCGACAGCCCGGTGTGCTGTCTGAACAGACGGGCGAAGAAGCTGGCGTCGTCGTAGCCGACTTCGTAGCTGATGGTCTTGATGCTCTTGCGGGTGGTCGACAGCAGGTTGCGCGCGGTCTCGATACGCAGGCGCTGCAGGTAGTGCAACGGCTTGTCTCCGGTGGCCGCCTGGAAGCGCCGCATGAAGTTGCGGATGCTCATGCCGTGCTCGCGGGCCACGTCCTCGAAGCGGAACTTGTCGCAGAAGTGTTCTTCGAGCCAGTGCTGGATCTGCAGGATCGCCGGGTCGTGGTGCAGCTTCTGCCCGCCGAAGCCCAGGCGACCTGGGGTGTAGCTACGCTGCACCTCGTAGAGGATGTCGCGGGCCACGCCCTGGGCCACGGCGGCGCCGCAGAAGTGCTCGATCAGGTAGATGTACAGGTCGCGCACCGAGGTCAGGCCGCTGGCGCTGTAGATGTTGTCGGCGTCGGCGATGTGCTTGTCGGGGTTGAGCAGCACCTTGGGATAGCGCTCGGCGAACTCGCGGTAGAAGCGCCAGTAGGTGGTCGCCTCCTTGCCGTCCAGCAAACCGGCCTCGGCCAGCCAGAACACCCCGGAGACTTCGCCGCAGAGCACGCTACCGGCGGCGTGGCGTTCGCGCAGCCAGGGCAGGACTTCCGGGTGGCGGTTGAGCAACTCATCGAAGTCGCCCCAGAAAGCCGGGAGGATGATCAGCTCCGGTTCGTCCAGTGCGCCCTGCGCCGGCAGCATGTCGCCGCTGAAGCTCAGTACGGGTTGGCCATCGGGGCTGATGATGCGGGTTTCGAAGCTGGGTTGCAGGCCCAGGCCCTGCTGGCGGCCATGGCGCAGGGCGGCCATGTGGAAAAAGTCCTTGGCCTGCATCAGGGTGGAGCCGAACACGCCATGGGTGGCGAGAATGCTGACACGGCGCAGCACGCGGGAAGCTGGGTTGGGCATCGGTTGTTGTACTTCTTATGGATGTCTTTGCATGACGCTGAAGTGGTCATGATGCGGCTGGATCGTCTTATTTTTTGGCGAAAGTGTCCAGTGCAGAGCGGTTCGTGCTGGCCTACAGTCGGCCTTCCAATAATTCCTACAATCGATCCGCAGGTGCAGCGCATGATTCCCAGAACCCTGTTCAGTTCCGACCACGAGCTGTTCCGCGACAGCGTCCGCAAGTTCCTCGAACAGGAGGCGGTGCCCTTCCATGCCCAGTGGGAAAAGGACGGCCACATCGACCGCCAGCTGTGGAACAAGGCCGGCGAGGCCGGGATGCTCTGTTCGCACCTGCCCGAGGCCTACGGCGGCATGGCCGCGGACTTCCTCTACAGCGCCGTGGTGATCGAGGAAATCGGCCGCCTGGGCCTGACCGGCATCGGCTTCTCGCTGCACTCGGACATCGTCGCGCCCTACATCCTTCACTACGGCAGTGAAGAGCTGAAACAGCGCTACCTGCCGAAACTGGTGTCCGGCGAGATGGTCTCGGCCATCGCCATGACCGAACCGGGCGCCGGGTCCGACCTGCAGGGCGTGAAGACCACCGCCGTGCTGGATGGCGACGAGTACGTGATCAACGGCTCGAAGACCTTTATCACCAACGGCTGGCTGGCCGACCTGGTGATCGTGGTCGCCAAGACCGATCCCAAGGCCGGTGCCAAGGGCACCAGCCTGTTCCTGGTGGAAGCCGGCACGCCGGGCTTCAGCAAGGGCAAGCGCCTGGAAAAGGTCGGCATGAAGGCCCAGGACACCTCCGAACTGTTCTTCCAGGACGTGCGCATCCCCAAGGAAAACCTGCTGGGCAAGGACGGGCAGGGCTTCATCTACCTGATGCAGGAACTGCCCCAGGAACGCCTGACCGTGGCCCTTGGCGCATTGGCCTCGGCCGAAGCGGCGCTGAAGTGGACGCTGGACTACACCCGCGAGCGCAAGGCCTTCGGCAAGTCCGTCGCCGATTTCCAGAACACCCGCTTCAAGCTCGCCGAAATGGCCACTGAGATTCAGGTCGGCCGGGTCTTCGTCGACCGCTGCCTGGAGCAGCACCTGGAAGGCAAGCTGGACGTGCCCACAGCAGCGATGGCCAAGTACTGGACCACCGACCTGCAGTGCAAGGTGCTCGATGAGTGCGTGCAGCTGCACGGCGGCTACGGCTACATGTGGGAATACCCCATCGCCCGCGCCTGGGCCGATGCGCGAGTGCAGCGCATCTATGCCGGTACCAACGAGATCATGAAGGAGATCATCGCCAGGGCGCTTTAATAGAGCGGCTGCAGGCTACAGGCTACAGACACAGGCCAGAACGGGGCGGCTGGCTCTTGCCTGCCGCCTGAAGCCTGCCGCCTGTAGCCGCTTCTATCAGGGCGCCGGGTTCGGCTGATCCTTGTGGATCGCCTCGATCCCGGCCAGCACCTCATCGGAGAGCTTCAGCTCGAAGCTGCCGAGGTTGGCCTCCAGCTGTTCGAGGTTGGTCGCGCCGATGATGTTACTGGTCACGAACGACCGGCTGGTGACGAAGGCCAGGGCCATCTGCGCCGGGTCCAGGCCGTGCTCGCGGGCCAGTGTCACGTAACGGTCGCAGGCGCTGGCGGTCTGCGGGTTGGTGTAGCGGGTGAAGCGGCTGAACAGGGTGATCCGCGCATTGGCCGGGCGCGCGCCGCCGAAGTACTTGCCCGAGAGCATGCCGAAGGCCAGGGGCGAGTAAGCCAGTAGGCCGATCTGCTCGCGGATGGCAATCTCCGCCAGGCCCACTTCGAAGCTGCGGTTGAGCAGGTTATAGGGGTTCTGGATCGACACCGCACGCGGCCAGCCGCGCTCCTGGGCGATCTGCAGGAAGCGCATGGTGCCCCACGGGGTCTCGTTGGACAGACCGATGTGGCGGATCTTGCCAGCGCGCACCTGCTCGTCGAGCGCTTCAAGGGTGTCTTCCAGCGCCGTGAAGCTTTCTTCCTTGTGCTGGTAGCCCAGTTGGCCGAAGAAGTTGGTGCTGCGCTCGGGCCAGTGCAACTGGTAGAGGTCGATCCAGTCGGTCTGCAGGCGTTTCAGGCTGCCGTCCAGCGCCGCCACGATGTTCTTGCGGTCGAGGCGGGGCTGGCCGTCACGGATATGGCTGATGGAATTGCCCGGGCCGGCAATCTTGCTGGCCAGTACCCAGTCGGCGCGATCGCCGCGCTGAGCGAACCAGTTGCCGATGATCTGCTCGGTGCGGGTGTAGGTTTCCGCACGTGGCGGTACCGGGTACATCTCGGCGGTATCGATGAAATTCAGACCGGCGGCCTTGGCCCTCTCGATCTGCGCGAAGGCTTCGCTTTCGCTGTTCTGCTCGCCCCAGGTCATGGTCCCCAGGCACAGGGCGCTGACTTTCAGTTCGGTGCGGCCAAGCGGGCGGTACTCCATGCAGCTCTCCTCATGAAAACAAGTGCGTAAGACGGTTGAAAATTCTGCCGGAATCTGCATAATTCCGCAGCCTTTCATCGGTGGGGGATGCCAAAGCCTGCCGATCGATACATCTAGTCGTTACGGACGCACACCGACCCGAGCCCCAATTCGTGTCTGTCTTCGGCTGTCCTTGACTTGTCAAGGCAACCACTGTCCAGTAAGATTCGCCGTCTTATTTTCAGGCGGCCCCTGAGGCTATAACGAATGAAAACTTATACCGCGAAACCAGAAACTGTTAAGCGCGACTGGTTCGTCGTCGACGCTGCTGGCCTGACCCTGGGTCGTCTGGCTACCGAAATTGCTACCCGCCTGCGCGGCAAGCACAAGCCGGAATACACCCCGCACGTTGACACCGGCGACTACATCGTCGTCATCAACGCCGAGCAGGTTCGTGTCACTGGCGCCAAAGCTACCGACAAGATGTACTACCATCACTCGGGCTTCCCGGGCGGTATCAAGTCGATCAACTTCGAGAAGCTGATCGCCAAGGCTCCTGAGCGCGTTATCGAGACTGCCGTCAAAGGCATGCTGCCGAAGAACCCGCTGGGCCGCGACATGTACCGCAAGCTGAAAGTGTACAAGGGTGCCAACCACCCGCACACCGCTCAGCAGCCTCAAGAACTGAAGATTTAACGGGATAGCTCATCATGTCGGCGACTCAAAATTACGGCACTGGCCGTCGTAAGACCGCTACCGCTCGCGTCTTCCTGCGTCCGGGTACTGGCAAAATCTCCATCAACAACCGCTCCATCGAGCAGTTCTTCGGTCGTGAGACCGCTCGCATGGTTGTCCGTCAGCCGCTCGAGCTGACCGAGAACACCGAGAAGTTCGATATCTACGTCACCGTCGTCGGCGGTGGTGTAAGCGGCCAGGCCGGTGCGATCCGTCACGGTATCACCCGCGCCCTGATCGAGTACGACGAGACCCTGCGCAGCTCGCTGCGTAAAGCCGGCTACGTCACTCGCGACGCCCGCGAAGTTGAACGTAAGAAAGTCGGTCTGCGCAAAGCGCGTAAGCGTCCGCAGTACTCCAAGCGTTAATTCGACGCTTCGAAAAAAAACGCCCAGTTCCTTTGGACTGGGCGTTTTTTTATGTCTTCAATAAGTTCGTGCGGCAAGGTGTCGCATCCGCGTAAGCCGCGCGGCGCAAGGGCTCCAGGGGTTGCGTAACAGGCTATTACCTTGTCATCACAAGGGCTTTTCTTTACCATTTGGCGAATTTTTTGCGCGGCTCGAATTTTTACTTAAAAGCCTGATTTGAACAGGCTTGAAGCTGATGGGAGACGACTGAATGAGTAATGACGGCGTGAATGCAGGCCGGCGTCGCTTCCTCGTCGCGGCCACCTCGGTGGTTGGCGCGGCAGGAGCGGTCGGAGCTGCGGTCCCGTTCGTGGGGTCATGGTTCCCTAGTGCCAAGGCGAAGGCTGCCGGCGCGCCGGTGAAGGTCAACGTAGGGAAGATCGAGCCGGGCCAGCAGGTCATCGCCGAATGGCGTGGCAAGCCGGTGTTCCTGGTGCATCGCACCAAGGAAATGCTCGACGCGCTGCCGACCCTGGATGGGCAACTGGCTGACCCCGAGTCGAAGGCTTCGGAGCAACCGACCTATGTCGATCCCAAGGTGCGTTCGATCAAGCCGGAACTGGCGGTGATCGTCGGTATCTGCACCCACCTGGGCTGCTCGCCGACCTTCCGCCCCGAAGTCGCTCCCGCTGACCTCGGTCCGGACTGGAAGGGTGGCTACTTCTGCCCGTGCCACGGCTCCCATTACGACCTCGCCGGCCGCGTTTACAAGGGACAGCCCGCGCCCCTGAACCTGCCGATTCCGCCCTATTCGCTTGATGGTGACGAGTTGACCATCGGTGTGGACCAGGAGAAAGCCTGATGAACAAGTTCATGGCTTGGGTCGATGCCCGCTTCCCCGCGACCAAGATGTGGGAAGACCATCTGAGCAAGTACTACGCCCCGAAGAACTTCAACTTCTGGTACTTCTTCGGCTCCCTCGCACTGCTGGTCCTGGTTAACCAGATCCTCACCGGTATCTGGCTGACCATGAGCTTCACCCCGTCGGCCGAAGAAGCTTTCGCGTCCGTCGAGTACATCATGCGAGATGTAGATTACGGCTGGATTATCCGCTACATGCACTCCACCGGTGCATCGGCGTTCTTCGTGGTCGTCTACCTGCACATGTTCCGTGGCCTGCTGTACGGCTCCTACCAGAAGCCGCGCGAGCTGGTGTGGATCTTCGGCATGCTGATCTACCTCGCCCTGATGGCCGAGGCCTTCATGGGCTACCTGCTGCCCTGGGGCCAGATGTCCTACTGGGGTGCCCAGGTGATCATCTCGCTGTTCGGCGCCATTCCGGTGGTCGGCGAAGACCTGGCCCAGTGGATCCGTGGTGACTTCCTGATCTCCGGCATCACCCTGAACCGCTTCTTCGCCCTGCACGTGATCGCGCTGCCGATCGTCCTGCTCGGCCTGGTCGTGCTGCACATCCTGGCGCTGCACGAAGTCGGCTCGAACAACCCCGATGGCGTGGACATCAAGAAGAAGAAGGACGAGAACGGCATCCCGCTGGATGGCATCCCGTTCCACCCGTACTACACCGTGAAAGACATCGTCGGTGTCGTGGTCTTCCTGTTCGTCTTCTGCACCGTGATCTTCTTCTTCCCGGAAATGGGCGGTTTCTTCCTCGAGAAGCCCAACTTCGAGATGGCGAACCAGTTCAAGACCCCCGAGCACATCGCTCCGGTGTGGTACTTCACGCCGTTCTACGCCATCCTGCGCGCCGTTCCGGACAAGCTGATGGGCGTGATCGCCATGGGTGCCGCCATCGCCGTACTGTTCGTTCTGCCGTGGCTCGACCGTAGCCCGGTGCGCTCGATCCGTTACAAGGGCTGGCTGAGCAAGATCTGGCTGGTGATCTTCGCGGTGTCCTTCGTGATCCTCGGCTACTACGGCTCGCAAGCGCCGTCGCCGCTGGGCACCACGCTGTCGCGCCTGTGCACCATTCTGTATTTCGCCTTCTTCATCCTGATGCCGTTCTACACCCGGATGGAGAAAACCAAACCGGTTCCGGAAAGGGTGACTGGCTGATGAAAAAGCAATTCGCTGCATTTGTTCTGGCTCTGCTGCCCGTCTTCGGCTTTGCCGCCGAAGGCCATGGCCCGGCCCTCGACAAGGTCGACATCGACCTGACCGACAAGGCCGCCATGCAGGATGGCGCGCGTACCTTCGCCAACTACTGCATGGGCTGCCACAGTGCCAAGTTCCAGCGCTATGAGCGTGTCGGCCGTGATCTGGGTATCCCCGAAGAGCTGATGCTGAGCCACCTGGTGTTCACCGGCGGCAAGATCGGCGACCACATGGATATCGGCATGAAGCCGGCTGACGCCAAGGTATGGTTCGGTGCTGCGCCGCCGGACCTGACCCTGGTGGCCCGCGTACGCGGCGCCGACTGGCTGTACACCTACCTGCGTTCGTTCTACGAAGATCCCAAGCGTCCGTGGGGCGTGAACAACAAGGTCTTCCCGAACGTCGGCATGCCCAACGTGCTGGTGAGCCTGCAGGGTCGCCAGGTCGTCGGTTGCAAGCAGGTCCAGGTCGTCGAGGATGGCAAGAAGCAGTACGATCCGCTGACTGGCACCCCGCTGACCCACGAGGCTTGCGACCAGCTGACCATCGTGCCGAAGTCGGGCCAGCTGACCGAAGCCCAGTTCGACGAGAAGGTGAAGAACCTGGTGACCTTCCTGGCTTATTCGGCTGACCCGAACAAGCTGGATTCCCACCGCATCGGCACCTACGTCCTGCTGTTCCTGGCCTTCTTCTTCGTGTTCGCCTACCTGCTCAAGCGCGAATACTGGAAGGACGTGCACTAAGCATCACCCGTCGTAGTAACAAGCGCGCGCCCTCCGGGGCGCGCGTGCGTTTTTCTACCTCCCACAAGAAAATCCTGCGAGGAGGCGCGCGGCATGGCCGCCATCAACAAGCTCACCTGCTTCTCCGACCCTTCCTGCCATTACAGCCATCGCGTGCGCCTGGTGCTGGCGGAAAAGAACGTCGTCGCCGATGTCATCGACGTGCCTGTCGGCAACATCCCGGCCAAACTCGCCGAAGTGAACCCCTATGGCAGCCTGCCGACCCTGGTGGATCGCGATCTCGCGCTCTACGAATCGACGGTGGTCATGGAATACCTCGATGAACGTTATCCACATCCGCCGCTGCTGCCGGTCTACCCGGTGGCCCGCGCCAACAGCCGCCTGCTCGTGCATCGCATCCAGCGCGACTGGTGCAGCCTGGTGGATCGCATCCTCGACAAGCGCCAGAAGGAAGCCGAGCGCGCCTTGGCGCGCAAGGAATTGCGTGAGAGCCTGACGGGTGTATCGCCGCTGTTCGCCGACAAGGCCTACTTCCTCAGCGACGATCTGAGCCTGGTGGATTGCTGCCTGTTGCCGATCCTCTGGCGCCTGCCGATCCTGGGCATTGAACTTCCCCGTCCAGCCAAGCCTCTGCTGGATTACATGGAGCGGAATTTTGCACGGGAGACTTTCCGTGCCAGCCTGTCTTCTATCGAACGTGATATGCGCTAAGGAGCCCGATGATGAACTCCAGTCGTCCCTACCTCGTGCGAGCCCTCTATGAGTGGATCGTCGACAACGGCTGCACCCCGCATATCCTGGTGAACTCCGAGTACCCGGGTGTACGCGTGCCACCGGGCTATGCCAGTGACGGGCAGATCGTGCTCAACGTCTCGCCGACCGCCGTGCGCCACCTGCAGATGGACAACGAGGCGGTCCGCTTCGAGGGTCGCTTCGGTGGTGTTGCCCAGGGCCTGTACGTCCCGTCCCAGGCGGTGATGGCCATCTATGCGCGGGAGAACGGCCAGGGCATGGTCTTCGACCTGGAGCCGCCGGTGCCCACCGATGACGAGGAGCTGCCCGATGACGGCCCTTCCGACGAGCCGCCGCGCCCCAGTGGCCGGCCGAGCCTGAAGGTGGTGAAGTAATAAAAAAGGCGACCCGAGGGTCGCCTTTTTCATGCCTGCATTGCTGCAACCAATGGCCCGGTCAGTCGATGTACTCGAACAGCCGGACGATCTTCTGCACGCCGTCCACGCCCTGCACCACCTGGGTGGCCAGGTCGCCTTCCTTGCGGGTCACCAGGCCCAGCATGTAGACGATGCCGTTCTCGGTCAGGACCTTGATGCGGGTGGAGGGCACGTTGGCGTCCGCGAGCATCTGGCTCTTGATCTTGGTGGTCAGCCAGGTGTCGTTGCTGCGGGCGGCCAGGGACGAGGGCTGCAGGACCTGCAGCTCGTTGTGCACGGTCTTGACCTTCTGCACTTCCTTGGCGGCCTGCTCGGCCTTGTTCTTCAGGTCGGCGCGCGGCGTCTGGCCGGCCAGCAGCACCACGCCGTTGTAGCTGATCACCACGACGTGGGAGTTGCGGTCGAGGTCCGCATCGGCCTTGGCGACGTTCACCGCCACCTTGGTTTCGATCAGCGAGTCGTCGATCTTGCTGCCCAGGGTACGGGTACCCTTGTCATCGTCGATGGGTTTGTCGCGGGTGGCGCTGACAAAGCTGCTGCAGCCACCCAGTGCCATGGTCACGGCCAGTGCGGCTGCGATCAGAGGGGTACGGGTCATTCTTCACTCCCGAACAGTTGACGGTCGATTAGGTCGCACAGGCAATGGATGACCAGCAGGTGGACTTCCTGGATGCGTGCGGTGACCTTGGCCGGAACGCGGATCTCCACGTCTTCGGGCAGCAGCAACGATGCCATGTTGCCGCCGTCGCGGCCGGTCAGAGCTACGACAACCATTTCGCGATCATGTGCGGCCTGGATCGCCTGAATGACGTTCGCCGAGTTGCCGCTGGTGGAAATCGCCAGCAGCACGTCGCCGGGTTGGCCCAGGGCGCGGATCTGCTTGGAGAAGACTTCGTTGTAGCTGTAGTCGTTGGCGATCGAGGTGATGGTCGAGCTGTCGGTGGTCAGGGCGACCGCCGGCAGGCTCGGGCGCTCGCGCTCGAAGCGGTTCAGCAGCTCGGAGGAGAAGTGCTGGGCGTCGCCGGCGGAGCCGCCATTGCCGCAGGAGAGAATCTTGCCCTCGTTCAGCAGGGCGTTGACCATGACCATGCTGGCCTGCTCGATATGCGGGATGAGCACCTCGGTAGCCTGTTGCTTGGTCTCGATGCTGGCATGGAAGAGCTGGCGGATACGGGATTGCATGTCCATCAGGTGTGACCTTTCGTCGGGCGTCTGATCAGGTGTCAAAAGCGTTGGGAATCCAGTTCAAGTGCCCTGCGGAGCCTGGGCCGCGCGTGTCGATGGCGACGATGTCGAACCGGCAGGGGTGACTGCTCCAGCGGGCGTTCTGTTGCAGGAAGAGTTCGGCGGAAAGGGTCAGGCGCTCACGCTTGCGCCAATCCACGCTCTCCAGCGCTCCTCCCCAGGCGGAATGCCGGCGGGAGCGAACTTCGACGAATACTACTGTATCGCCGTCCAGCATGACCAGATCAAGCTCGCCGCGGCGGCACGTCCAGTTCTGCGCCAGGAGGCGCAATCCATGCTGCTGCAGGTGGGCCAGGGCGGCGGCTTCGGCCTGCCGCCCGGCCTGCTGGGTAGGGCTGTTGCCGATCAAATACCGCTGTTCTCCAGCGCCTGGACCTGGCCGTTCTTGAACTCGGCCCAGGGCAGGCGGCGCTCGACGCGCTGGCTGGCGCTGACGCTGAGGGTGCCGGTCAGGCCGTCGAGCTGCATGCTCGGTACTGCCTTGAGCTCCGGCAGGCGCGGGGCCAGCTGGTAGGCGTCGGCGCCCATGGCGTAGAGGCGGCCGAGGCTGCCGTTGGCCGCCGGCCACTGCGCGGCGACCTGCTGGCGCAGGGCGTTGTTCGGGTTCAGCAGCCACGGCGTTTCGCAGAAGCGGATGCCGTTCAGGTCCTGGTCCTGGGCCGGGTTGTTCACCCCGGTGTACAGGTTGGAGGTGGCGTAGACCGGCAGGTCGCCGGCGTACTGGAAGGCCAGGGTCGGCTTGATCTGGCGCGCCTGCTGCGGGGTGGCGGCGAGGAAGATGAAATCGATGTCCTGGCGGCGCGACGGCTGGGTGTCGACGCTGCTGTCGAGCACGCCCTGCAGGCGCTTGGCGCGGCCTTCGCTCTGGCGCAGTTGCAGCAGGTCGGCGATCTGCCGGGCCAGTTCGACCGGCTGGTCGACATGCTCGGCGGCGATCAGGGTGCCGCCGGCGGCCTGCCAGTTGCGGCTGAAGGAAGCGAGTACACGGTCACCCCATTCGCCGCGCGGCACCAGGGCCACGGCGCGGCGCATGCCGTCGTTCCAGGCGCGGTTGGCGACTTCGCGGGCTTCATCCTCGGCGGACAGGCCGAACTGGAACAGCTGGGCCGGGCCTTCCTGGGCGCCATCGGCGTAGTTCAGCGCCAGGGTAGTGATCGGCAGTTGCTGCTGGCTGCTCATCTGCTTGACCAGGTTCTTCTCCAGCGGGCCTACGACCAGCTGCACGCCGTCGGCCTGGGCCTGGCGGTAGAACTCGTCCAGCGAGCGGACCTGGGTGCTGTCGTAGAGCTTGATCGCCGGCTGCGCCTGGCCGCCCTGCTGGGCCTGGTAGTGCGCGGCGAGGAAGCCGTCCTGCAGGGCGCGAGCGACGGAAGCCAGCTGGCCCTGCTGCGGCAGCAGCAGACCGATGGTGTTCAGCGGCTGGGCGGCCAGCGACTTGAGCTTGGTCAGGGCGTCCGGCAGTTGCTTGGCGGCCGGGTGATCCGGGTTCTGCGCGACCCACTGGTCGATGTTCGCCTGCTGCTCCTTGAGCGTCGACGAAGTCTTGGTGATGCGCGCCAGTTCCAGCCAGCCGTTCAGGTCGCCTTCGTTGCTGCTGGCCTGCATCTGCTCGACCGGCAGGCTGGAAACCAGTTTCCAGATTTCCTCGCGGTTGGCCTTGGCGGCCTCGGCATTGAGCAGCGGATCGATGAACACGCGCTCGCGGGCGGCGCTCAGGGCCTGACCGTCGGCGGCCAGGGCCAGGGATTTGACCATGCCGGCGCGGGCCTGCAGGTCCACCGGCATTTCGCCCAGGCGCTGGAAGTTGGGGTTGTCGAAGGCCTTCAGGGCGGCTTTGGTCTTGTTGCGGGCCAGTTCCAGCTGGGCGCGCAGGGTGCTGGCGAACACCTGCTGGGCGGGCTTGAGGCTGTCCATCGGGATCTGATCGAGGATCTGCGTGGAGCGGCCGAGATCCTTCTGCTTGTAGGCCAGGTCGGCGGCGGACAGGCGCAGTACGTTGGCTTCGTCCGGCTGGGCGGTGGAGGCCTGCTGCAGCAGCTGTTCGATGCTGGCGTCCGGC
Organism: Pseudomonas nitroreducens; assembly: GCF_014204515.1. GTDB lineage: Bacteria > Pseudomonadota > Gammaproteobacteria > Pseudomonadales > Pseudomonadaceae > Pseudomonas > Pseudomonas nitritireducens_A. The sequence goes on from NZ_JACHLI010000007.1 coordinate 202,442, forward strand.
GTGCGCGGCAGCTCGCCGAGAGTGGACGACGGGGAGGACGCGCAGGCGGCGAGCATGCCGGCAAGGAACAGAGCGGATAGCGGACGCAGGCGAGCGATCATGTCTGGCTTCTCGTGACGCATTCAAAGAGCTGCCGATTGTACCCAAGCGGCGAGGGTGACGCGATGGCGGCTGCCGGAATCGGGATACAATGCGTCTTTTCCGACGCTTTCGGTGAGGTTCTCCCGCGTGACTCTAGGCACTCTCTATGTGGTGGCCACCCCCATCGGCAACCTCGACGACATCAGTGCTCGTGCGCTCAAGGTGCTGGCGGACGTGTCGCTCATCGCCGCCGAAGACACCCGCCACTCGGTGCGCCTGCTGCAGCACTTCGGCATCCAGACGCCGCTGGCGGCCTGCCATGAGCACAACGAGCGGGAGCAGGGCGGACGTTTCCTGACCAAGCTGCAGGCTGGCGAAGATGTCGCGCTGATTTCCGATGCCGGCACGCCGCTGATTTCCGATCCGGGCTACCACCTGGTGCGCCAGGCGCGCGCCGCCGGTATCCCGGTGGTGCCGGTGCCGGGTGCCTGCGCCCTGATCGCGGCGCTTTCGGCGGCCGGCCTGCCGTCGGATCGCTTCGTCTTCGAGGGCTTCCTGCCGGCCAAGGCTGCAGGGCGCCGGGGCCGCCTGGAGGCATTGCTGGAAGAGCCGCGCACGCTGATCTTCTACGAGGCACCGCACCGCGTGCTGGAGTGCATCGAGGACATGGCGGCGATCTTTGGCGACGAACGGCCGGCGCTGCTGGCTCGCGAACTGACCAAGACCTTCGAGACCCTGAAGGGGCTGCCGCTGGGCGAATTGCGCGAATTCGTCGCGTCCGACAGCAACCAGCAGCGTGGCGAATGCGTGCTGCTGGTGGCCGGCAAGCCAGCGCCGGAAGGCGATGAGGCGGTGGATGCGCAGACCCTGCGGGTGCTCGATCTGCTGCTGGCGGAACTGCCGGTCAAACGCGCGGCAGCGCTGGCGGCTGAGATTACCGGGGCGCGCAAGAATCAGCTTTACCAGATCGCGCTGGAGCGCCAGGGCAAGGCTTGAGCTTGTCCTGAGCGCCGTCACCCGCTAACCTTGCGGACTGAGAGTCGATTGGACAGTCGCTGTCTCGTGATGTTCCGCATCATGGGGTGGAGGAAAGTCCGGGCTCCATAGGGCAGAGTGCCAGGTAACGCCTGGGAGGCGCGAGTCTACGGAAAGTGCCACAGAAAATAACCGCCTAAGCGCGCAAGCGCCGGTAAGGGTGAAAAGGTGCGGTAAGAGCGCACCGCGCGGCTGGCAACAGTTCGTGGCTAGGTAAACCCCACTCGGAGCAAGATCAAATAGGAACCCATTGGCGCGGCCCGCGTTGGGTTCGGGTAGATCGCTTGAGGCATGCAGTGATGTATGTCCCAGAGGAATGGCTGTCCTCGACAGAACCCGGCTTACAGATCGACTCTCACCACTTTTCCTCCACTTCTTCCCACATGACCATTTGTCGCTGACCGGAAGAAGTGCAGAACTTAAGAAATCACTTTAAGTATGAAAGCCCAGTGTTTTGAAAACACTGGGCTTTTCTGTTTTTCAGCGCGTCAAAATCCCTCCCCGAACCTCGCAAAAGCACGCTAAATCTCGGTCCTGTAAGGATTTTTCCCCTCCGACTCGCCTTGACGGTGGGGAGCGCGGATTTCTATAGTGTGCGGAAGTGGTACGAAGTGGGTAAAAGTGGGATCAACAGGCATGGATAGCCAACCACAGGGGAAGCGCTGACGTGTTTCGCGGAGCTAACGCCATCAGTCTCGACGCCAAAGGGCGCCTCGCGATGCCGAGTCGGTATCGTGACGAGCTCGTTTCGCGTTGTGCTGGCCAGCTCATCGTCACCATTGATGCCGTCGACACCTGCCTCACCGTCTACCCCCTCCCCGAGTGGGAACTCATCGAAGCCAAGCTGCGCGAGCTGCCCTCGCTGCGTGAAGAAACGCGGCGCCTGCAGCGTTTGCTGATTGGTAATGCCGTTGACCTGGAGCTCGACAGCGCCGGGCGTTTTCTCATTCCGCCGCGCCTGCGCGAGTACGCAGGCCTGGACAAGAAAGCCATGCTGGTCGGCCAGCTGAACAAGTTCCAGCTGTGGGACGAAGACAAGTGGAATGCGGTTGCCGAGGCCGACCTCGCAGCCATCAAAGAACCCGGCGGCCTGCCGGATGAATTGCGCGACCTTATTCTGTGAGCCTGCCTGTGACCAGTACCTTCCAACACATCACCGTTCTGCTCGAGGAGGCCGTCGAAGCGCTGGCCCCCCTGGAGGGCGGCCGCTATGTGGACGGGACGTTCGGCAGGGGAGGGCACAGCCGGGCCTTGCTCGGCAGGCTTGGCCCAGGCGGTCAACTGCTCGGGTTCGACAAGGACCCCCAAGCGATCGCGACGGGAAAAACACTGGCGGCCGAAGACGGCCGCTTCGTCATTGTGCAAAGGTCCTTCGCCGAGATGGCCGAGGAGTTCTCCGCGCGCGGCCTGCAGGGCAGCGTGGACGGGGTTCTGCTGGACCTGGGCGTGTCCTCGCCGCAGCTGGACGATCCGCAGCGCGGCTTCAGCTTCCTCAATGATGGCCCGCTGGACATGCGCATGAACCCGGACCAGGGCGTCAGCGCCGCGCAGTGGATCGCCACGGCTGCGGAAGACGAAATCGCCCGCGTGTTCAAGGACTATGGCGAAGAGCGTTTCGCCAAGCGCATGGCCCGCGCCATCGTCCAGCGCCGGGCAGAAGCGCCCTTCGAGCGCACTGCCGACCTGGCCGCCGTGGTCACCGAGGCCAATCCGGCCTGGGAGAAGGGCAAGAACCCGGCGACCCGTGCCTTCCAGGGCCTGCGCATCTTCATCAACAACGAGCTGGGCGATCTGGAGCGCGGCCTTGAGGCTGCCATGGAAGGTCTCGCCGTGGGCGGCCGTCTGGTGGTGATCAGCTTCCACTCGCTGGAAGACCGCATCGTCAAGCAGTTCATGCGCCGTCAGGTGAAGGGCGAGGCAGACAACCTGCCGCGCAACCTGCCGATCCAGGTCAAACCCTTCGAGCCACGCCTGAAGCTGATCGGCAAGCCGGTCTACGCCTCCGAGGCCGAGCTCAAGGCCAACCCGCGCTCGCGCAGCGCGGTCATGCGCATCGCGGAGAAGCTCAGATGAGCCGGCTCTTCTCCAAGCGCCTGCCTACCGGCAGCTTCTTCATGTTGCTGCTATTCATCGGCGTACTTCTGTCGGCGATTTCCGTTTCCTACAGCGCGTACTGGAACCGCCAGTTGCTCAACACGCTGTTCTCTGAATTGAACGTGCGCGACAAGGCACAGGCCGAGTACGGCCGGTTGATCCTCGAACAGAGCACCTGGACGGCCCACAGCCGTATCGAAGGCCTGGCCACCGACCAGCTGAAGATGCGCGTGCCCGATCCGACCGAAATCATCATGGTGGCGCCATGAGAGACCTGGCCGGCGCTCGCTACCCCTGGCGCTTCCGCGTCGTCATCGCCCTGCTGCTGGCGATGGTGGCGGCGATCGCCTGGCGGATCGTCGACCTGCACGTCATCGACCACGATTTCCTCAAGGGCCAGGGTGATGCGCGCAGCGTGCGGCACATCTCCATTCCCGCGCACCGCGGCCTGATCACCGACCGCAACGGCGAGCCGCTGGCGGTCAGCACCCCGGTCGCCACCCTCTGGGCCAACCCCAAGGAGCTGGTGCTGGAGCGCGAGAAGTGGGGCTTCCTCGCCGACGCCCTCGGCCAGCCCAAGGCCGCGCTGAGCGAGCGCCTGGATGCCAATGCCGACAAGGAATTCATCTACCTGGTCCGCGGCATGACCCCGGAGCAGGGCGAAGCCGTAATGGCCCAGGTGAAAGCGCACCGGATTCCCGGCGTGTACTCGGTGGAAGAGTTCCGCCGCTTCTATCCGTCTGGCGAAGTCGCTGCGCAGGTGGTGGGCTTCACCGACGTCGACGACCGTGGTCGCGAGGGCGTGGAACTGGCCTTCGACAGCTGGCTGGCCGGCGTGCCGGGCAAGCGCCAGGTGCTCAAGGATCGTCGCGGGCACCTGATCCGTGACGTGCAGGTCACCCGCAACGCCAAGGCCGGCAAGACCCTGGCGCTGTCCATCGATCTGCGCCTGCAGTACCTGGCCAACCGCGAACTGCGCAATGCGCTCGTAGAGAACGGCGCCAAGGCCGGCAGCCTGGTGATCCTCGACGTGAAGTCCGGCGAAGTGCTGGCCATGGCCAACCAGCCGACCTACAACCCGAACAACCGCCGCAACCTGCAGCCGGCGATGATGCGCAACCGCGCCATGATCGACGTATTCGAGCCGGGTTCGACCATGAAGCCGTTCTCCATGAGCGCGGCCCTGGAAACCGGCCGCTGGAAGCCCTCCGACAAGGTCGAGGTCTACCCCGGCACCCTGCAGATCGGCCGCTACACCATCCGCGACGTATCGCGTACCGAAGGCCCGGTGCTGGACTTGACCGGCATCCTGATCCGCTCCAGTAACGTCGGCATGAGCAAGGTCGCCTTCGATATCGGCGGCGAAGCCATCTACAACGTGATGCAGAAGGTCGGCCTCGGCCAGGACACCGGCCTGGGCTTCCCCGGCGAGCGCGTCGGCAACCTGCCCAACTACCGCGAGTGGCGCAAGGCCGAGACGGCCACGCTGTCGTACGGCTACGGCCTCTCGGTGACCGCCATCCAGCTGGCCCATGCCTATGCCGCGCTGGCCAACAACGGCCGCAGCGTGCCGCTGACCATGGTCCGCGCCGATCGTCCGGCCGATGCCGTGCAGGTCATTCCCGAGCCGGTCGCCAAGACCATGCAGGGCATGCTCCAGCAAGTGATCGAAGCGCCCAACGGCGTGTACCGCGCCCAGGTGCCGGGTTACCACGTGGCCGGCAAGTCCGGTACCGCGCGCAAGACCAACACCGGCACCAAGGGCTATGCCGAGAACTCCTATCGCTCCCTGTTCGCCGGCTTCGCGCCGATGAACAACCCGCGTTATGTCGCCGTGGTCGTCATCGACGAACCCAGCAAGGCCGGCTACTTCGGTGGCCTGGTTTCTGCTCCGGTGTTCAGCAAGGTGATGTCCGGCACGCTGCGCCTGATGAATGTGCCGCCAGACAATCTGCCGGCGACCCCGCAGCAGCAAGCCGAAGCTGCGCCCGCTACCAAAGGAGGGCGTGGCTGATGCCGATGAGCCTCAACCAGCTGCTGCCCCAGGCCGAAAGCGGCGAACTGATCCGTGAGCTGACCCTGGACAGCCGTACCGTCAAGCCAGGCGACCTGTTCCTCGCCGTACCGGGTGGAAGCCAGGACGGCCGCGGCCATATCGCTGCCGCCCTCAAGCTGGGCGCTGCCGCCGTGGCCTACGAAGCCGAAGGCGCCACCGACCTGCCGCCCAGCGATGTGCCGATGATCGCCATCAAGGGCCTGGCCCGGCAGCTGTCGGCCATTGCCGGGCGCTTCTATGGCGAGCCGAGCCGCGGCGTCGACCTGGTCGGCGTCACCGGCACCAATGGCAAGACCAGCGTCAGCCAACTGGTGGCCCAGGCGCTGGACCTGCTCGGTGAGCGCTGCGGCATCGTCGGCACGCTCGGCACCGGTTTCTACGGTTCGCTGGAAAGCGGCCGTCACACCACGCCCGACCCGCTCGCGGTGCAGGCGACCCTGGCACGCCTGAAGCAGGCCGGCGCCAGAGCGGTGGCGATGGAAGTATCTTCCCACGGTCTGGAGCAGGGCCGCGTCGCCGCGCTGGGCTTCGACGTGGCGGTGTTCACCAATCTGTCCCGCGACCATCTGGACTACCACGGCTCGATGGAAGCCTACGGTGCCGCCAAGGCCAAGCTATTTGCCTGGCAGGGGCTGCGTTGCCGGGTGATCAATCTGGACGACGACTTCGGTCGCCAACTGGCCGCTGAGTCCCACGAATCCCGCCTGATGGGTTACAGCCTCAGTGACCCGTCGGCCTATATCTATTGCCGCGAAGCGAAGTTCAGCGACGCCGGCGTGCAGGCGCAGATCGTCACGCCGCAGGGCGAAGGCCTGCTGCGCAGCTCGCTGCTGGGCAAGTTCAACCTGAGCAACCTGCTGGCCGTGGTCGGCGCGCTGCTGGGCCTGGACTACCCGCTGGGCGACGTGCTCAAGGTACTGCCGCAGCTGGAAGGCCCGATCGGCCGCATGCAGCGCCTGGGCGGCGGTGACAAGCCGCTGGTGGTGGTGGATTACGCCCACACCCCGGATGCGCTGGAGAAAGTCCTGCTGGCCATGCGCCCCCATGTGCACGGCCAACTGCTCTGCCTGTTCGGCTGCGGTGGCGACCGTGATCGCGGCAAGCGCCCGATCATGGCGCAGATTGCCGAGCAGCACGCCGATCGCGTGCTGGTCACCGACGACAACCCGCGTACCGAGAAGAGCGAGGCGATCATCGCCGACATCCGTGCCGGTTTCGCCAAGCCCGAGGCGGTCGAGTTCGTATCCGGCCGCGGTGAGGCCATTGCCCGCCTGATTGCTTGCGCCGGTGTCGACGATGTCGTGCTGCTGGCCGGCAAGGGGCACGAGGATTACCAGGAGATCGACGGCGTTCGCCAGCCGTTCTCCGATCTGGAACAAGCCGCCAAGGCGCTGGCTGCCTGGGAGGTGAAACGTGCTTAAGCCCTTGTCGCTCACTGAAGTTGCCGACGCGCTGCAAGGCCGCGTGGTCGGTGCCGACGTCTCGTTCGATGCCGTGAGCACCGACAGCCGCGCTATCGCACCGGGCCAGCTGTTCATTGCCCTGACCGGGCCGCGCTTCGACGGTCACGACTACCTTGCCGACGTCGCCGCCAAGGGTGCAGTCGCCGCGCTGGTTGAACGCGAAGTCGCCGATGCGCCACTGCCGCAACTGGTGGTGGCCGATACCCGCGTCGCCCTGGGCCAGCTCGGCGCGCTGAACCGTGCCGGGTTCACCGGCCGTGTCGCTGCCGTCACCGGTTCCAGCGGCAAGACCACCGTCAAGGAAATGCTCGCCAGCATCCTGCGCACCCAGGGCGAAGTCCTGGCGACCCGCGGCAACCTGAACAACGACCTGGGCGCGCCGCTGACCCTGCTGCAACTGGCGCCCGAGCACCAGAGCGCGGTCATCGAGCTGGGCGCCAACCGCGTCGGCGAGATTGCCTATACCGTGGCGCTGACCTGCCCGCAGGTCGCCATCATCACCAACGCCGGCACCGCCCACGTGGGTGAGTTCGGCGGCCAGGACAAGATCGTCCTGGCCAAGGGCGAGATTCTCGAAGGGCTGGCCGCCGATGGCGTGGCCATCCTCAATCGCGACGACAAGGCCTTTGATACCTGGCAGGCCCGCGCCGCCGGTCGCCGGGTGTCCAGCTTCGGCCTGCACGACGCGCGCGCCGACTTCCGTGCCAGCGATGTGCAGCGCGACGCCCGTGGCTGCCCCGGCTTCACCCTGCAGGACCCGGCCGGCGAGGCGGCCATCCAGCTGAATCTGCTGGGTGAGCACAACGTCACGAACGCGCTGGCCGCCGCCGCTGCCGCCCACGCCCTTGGCGTGCCGCTGGTCGGGATCGTTGCCGGCCTGCAGAACCTGCAGCCGGTCAAGGGTCGCGCGGTAGCTCAGCTGGCGACGAACGGCATGCGTGTGATCGACGACAGCTACAACGCCAACCCGGCTTCAATCTGCGCGGCGATTGATATACTCGCCGGCTTTTCCGGCCGGACCGTCCTGGTCCTCGGGGACATGGGCGAACTGGGTGCCTGGGCGGAGTCGTCCCACCGCGAAGTGGGAACCTACGCCATTGGCAAAGTCGCCGCGCTCTATGCCGTCGGTCCGCTGATGAGCCACGCCGTGCAGGCGTTCGGTTCCGCGGGCCGGCACTTCGCCGATCAGGCCAGCCTGATCCGGGCCCTGGCCGAAGAAGCTTCGACAACCACCATTCTGATCAAGGGTTCCCGCAGCGCGGCGATGGACAAGGTCGTCGCGGCGCTCTGTGGTTCCTCCGAGGAGAGTCACTAAATGCTGCTGCTGCTCGCCGAGTACCTGCAACAGTTCTACAAGGGCTTCGGCGTCTTCCAGTACCTGACCCTGCGCGGCATCCTGAGCGTGCTGACCGCGCTCGTCCTGTCGCTCTGGCTGGGCCCGTGGATGATCCGCACCCTGCAGATCCGCCAGATCGGCCAGTCGGTGCGCAACGACGGTCCGCAATCGCACCTGTCCAAGAAAGGCACGCCGACCATGGGCGGCGCGCTGATCCTCACCGCCATCGCCATCAGCACCCTGCTCTGGGCGGACTGGTCGAACCGCTACGTGTGGGTCGTGCTGGCCGTGACCCTGCTGTTCGGCGCCGTCGGCTGGGTTGATGACTACCGCAAGGTGATCGAGAAGAACTCCCGTGGCCTGCCGAGCCGCTGGAAGTATTTCTGGCAGTCGGTATTCGGCCTGGGCGCGGCGATCTTCCTTTATATGACCGCCGAGACGCCGGTCGAGACCACCCTGATCGTGCCGATGCTGAAGAACGTCGAGATCCCCCTGGGCATCTTCTTCGTGGTGCTGACCTACTTCGTCATCGTCGGCTCCAGCAACGCGGTGAACCTCACCGACGGCCTCGACGGCCTGGCTATCATGCCCACCGTGATGGTCGGCGGTGCGCTGGGGATCTTCTGCTACCTGTCGGGCAACATCAAATTCGCCGAATACCTGTTCATCCCGAGCGTGCCGGGTGCCGGCGAACTGATCATCTTCTGCGGCGCCATCGTCGGTGCGGGACTGGGCTTCCTCTGGTTCAACACCTACCCGGCCCAGGTCTTCATGGGTGACGTCGGCGCGCTGGCCCTCGGCGCTGCGCTGGGCACCATCGCCGTGATCGTCCGCCAGGAAATCGTGCTGTTCATCATGGGCGGCGTGTTCGTCATGGAAACCCTGTCGGTGGTGATCCAGGTCGCTTCCTTCAAGCTGACCGGCAAGCGGGTGTTCCGCATGGCGCCGATCCACCACCACTTCGAACTCAAGGGCTGGCCGGAGCCGCGCGTGATCGTGCGCTTCTGGATCATCACGGTGATTCTCGTGCTGATCGGCCTGGCCACGTTGAAACTGCGTTGAGGACTGATCGAGCATGAGCCTGATCGCTTCCGACCAATTCCGCATCGTTGTCGGCCTCGGCAAGAGCGGCATGTCCCTGGTGCGCTACCTGGCGCGCCAGGGCGTGCCCTTTGCCGTGGCCGATACGCGCGCGAATCCGCCGGAGCTGGCAACCCTGCGCGAGCAGTATCCGCAGGTTGAGGTGCGCTGCGGCGACCTCGATGCCGATTTCCTCTGCCGCGCCCAGGAGCTCTACGTGAGCCCGGGCCTGTCGCTGCGCGTGCCGGCGCTGATCGAGGCTGCTGCCCGTGGCGTACGCCTGTCCGGCGACGTCGACCTGTTCGCGCGTCACGCGAAGGCACCCATCGTCGCCATCACCGGTTCCAACGCCAAGAGCACCGTCACCACCCTGGTGGGCGACATGGCCAAGGCAGCTGGCAAGCGCGTCGCCGTCGGCGGCAACCTCGGCACCCCGGCCCTGGACCTGCTGGCCGATGACGTCGAGCTTTACGTGGTGGAACTGTCCAGCTTCCAACTGGAAACCTGCGAGCGCCTGAACGCCGAAGTCGCCACCTGCCTGAACGTCAGCGAAGACCACATGGACCGCTACGACGGCATGGCCGACTACCACCTGGCCAAGCACCGCATCTTCCGCGGCGCCAAGCAGGTCGTGGTGAACCGCGCCGATGCCCTGAGCCGCCCGCTGATCGCCGACACCGTGCCGTGCTGGACCTTCGGCACCAACAAGCCGGACTTCAAGGGCTTCGGCCTGATCGAGGAAGACGGGGAGAAGTGGCTGGCCTTCCAGTTCGAGTCGCTGATGCCGGCCCGCGAGCTGAAGATCCGTGGCGCGCACAACCAGTCCAACGCCCTGGCGGCGCTGGCGCTGGGGCATGCCGTGGGCCTGCCGTTCGAGCCGATGCTGCAGACCCTGCGCGAGTTCGCCGGTCTCGCCCACCGCTGCCAGTGGGTACGCGAGCGTAACGGCGTGAACTACTACGACGACTCCAAGGCCACCAACGTCGGCGCCGCCCTGGCGGCCATCGAAGGCCTGGGCGCCGATATCGACGGCAAGCTGGTGCTGATCGCCGGTGGCGACGGCAAGGGTGCTGATTTCCACGACCTGCGCGAGCCGGTCGCCCGGTATTGCCGCGCCGTGGTGCTGCTGGGGCGCGATGCCGAGCTGGTCAGTGCTGCCATCGGCAACGCCGTTCCCAAGGTCCGCGTGAATACCCTCGAAGAGGCCGTCGAGCACGCTGCCGACCTGGCCCTGCCGGGTGACGCCGTGCTGCTGTCGCCGGCCTGCGCGAGCCTGGACATGTTCAAGAACTACGAAGAACGCGGACGCCTGTTCGCCAAGGCCGTGGAGGAGCTCGCCTGATGTTCTCCTTCCTGCGCCCCTATCCGTCCCCGCTGATCAGCCGCAACGGCATCGACATCGACTTCCCGCTGCTCGCGGGTTGTCTGGCGCTGCTCGGCCTCGGCCTGGTGATGGTCACTTCGGCTTCCTCCGAAGTCGCTGCGGCGCAGTCCGGCAACCCGCTGTACTTCTCGGTCCGTCACCTGATCTACCTCGCCATCGGCTTCGTCGCCTGCGGCGTGACCATGATGGTGCCGATGGAAACCTGGCAGCGCTGGGGCTGGAAATTGCTCGCCGTGGCCTTCCTGCTGCTGGTGATGGTGATCACCCCCGGCATCGGCCGCGAGGTGAACGGTTCCATGCGCTGGATCGGCTTCGGCCTGTTCAACATCCAGCCCTCGGAGATCGCCAAGGTCTTCGTGGTGATCTTCATGGCCGGCTATCTGGTGCGTCGCCAGGAAGAAGTGCGCGAGAGCTGGCTGGGCTTCTTCAAGCCGTTCGTGGTGCTGCTGCCCATGGCCGGCCTGCTGCTGCGCGAGCCCGACTTCGGCGCCACCGTGGTGATGATGGGCGCGGCTGCGGCAATGCTGTTCCTCGGCGGCGTGGGCCTGTTCCGCTTCGGCCTGATGGTCGCTCTGGCGGTGGGCGCTGTGGTTCTGCTGATCCAGACCCAGCCTTACCGGATGGCGCGCCTGACCAACTTCACCGACCCCTGGGCCGACCAGTTCGGCGCGGGCTACCAGCTCAGCCAGGCGCTGATCGCCTTCGGCCGTGGCGGCTGGACCGGCATGGGCCTGGGCAACAGCATCCAGAAGCAGTTCTACCTGCCCGAAGCGCACACCGACTTCGTGTTCGCCGTGCTCGCCGAAGAACTGGGCATCGTTGGTGCCATGGCCACTGTCGCGCTGTTCGTCTTCGTCAGCCTGCGCGCGCTGTACATCGGCATCTGGGCCGAGCAGTCGAAACAGTACTTCTCCGCCTACGTTGCCTACGGCTTGGCCTTCCTGTGGATCGGCCAGTTCCTGATCAACGTCGGCGTGAACGTCGGCCTGCTGCCGACCAAGGGCCTGACCCTGCCATTCCTCAGCTACGGCGGCAGCTCTCTGGTGATCTGCTGTGCCCAGCTGGGAATGCTGCTGCGCATCGAATGGGAACGCCGCACCGTGATGGGCAGCGAGGAATATGAATTCAGCGAAGAGGACTTTGCCGATGAAAGGTAACGTCCTGATCATGGCTGGCGGCACCGGCGGACACGTGTTCCCGGCCCTGGCCTGCGCCCGTGAGTTCCAGGCGCGCGGTTACAGCGTGCACTGGCTGGGCACGCCGCGCGGCATCGAGAACGACCTGGTGCCCAAGGCCGGCCTGCCGCTGCACCTGATCAACGTCAGCGGCCTGCGCGGCAAGGGCCTCAAGTCCCTGCTGCGCGCGCCGTTCGATCTGCTCAAGTCGCTGTTCCAGGCGCTGGGCGTGGTACGCCAGCTCAAGCCGGTGTGCGTGCTTGGTCTGGGTGGCTATGTCACCGGCCCAGGCGGCCTGGCGGCCAAGCTGTCCGGCGTGCCGCTGGTGATCCACGAACAGAACGCCGTCGCCGGCACCGCCAACCGCAGCCTAGCGCCGCTGGCCAAACGGGTCTGCGAAGCCTTCCCGGACACCTTCGACAGCAGCGCCAAGCGCCTGACCACCGGCAACCCGGTGCGCGTCGAGCTGTTCCTGGAAGAGGGCGCCCGCGCGCCGCTGGCCGGTCGCCGGGTCAACCTGCTGGTGCTGGGCGGCAGCCTGGGCGCCGAGCCGCTGAACAAGCTGCTGCCCGAAGCGCTGGCACAGGTGCCTGCGGAAATCCGTCCGGCCATTCGCCATCAGGCCGGCCGTCAGCATGACGAAATTACCGCGGAGCGTTATCGCACCGCCGGTGTCGAAGCGGACGTAGCTACGTTCATCGCCGACATGGCCGCGGCCTACGCCTGGGCCGATCTGGTGATCTGCCGCGCTGGCGCGCTGACCGTCAGCGAGCTGACCGCCGCTGGCCTTGCGTCCTTCCTGGTGCCGCTGCCCCACGCGATCGACGACCACCAGACCAAGAACGCCGAATTCCTGGTGCGCGAGGGCGCGGCCCTCCTGCTGCCACAGAAATCTACCAGCGCCGCCGAACTGGCCGCGCAGTTGTCCGAGGTATTGATGCATCCCGATTCCCTGACCCGCATGGCCGCTCGCGCTCGCAGCCTGGCCAAGCCCGAGGCTACCCGTACGGTAGTCGATGCCTGCCTGGAGGTGGCCCGTGGTTAAGGAACCCACTGGCGTCACCCGCACCATGCGGCGCATCCGCCGCATCCACTTCGTCGGCATCGGTGGCGTGGGCATGTGCGGTATCGCGGAAGTGCTGCTCAACCTCGGCTACGAAGTCTCCGGCTCCGACCTCAAGGCGTCGCCGGTCACCGAGCGCCTGCAGAAGTTCGGCGCAGAAATCTTCATCGGCCATCGCGCGGAGAACTCCGACGGCGCCGATGTGCTGGTGGTGTCCAGCGCGGTGAACAAGTCCAACCCGGAAGTCGCCGCCGCGCTGGATCGCCGCGTGCCGGTGGTACCGCGCGCCGAGATGCTTGCCGAGCTGATGCGCTATCGCCACGGCATCGCCGTCGCCGGTACCCACGGCAAGACCACCACCACCAGCCTGATCGCCTCGGTGTTCGCCGCCGGCGGCCTGGACCCGACCTTCGTCATCGGCGGCCGCCTGAACGCTGCCGGTACCAACGCGCAGCTGGGCACCAGCCGTTACCTGGTGGCCGAGGCCGACGAGAGCGACGCCAGCTTCCTGCACCTGCAGCCTATGGTCTCGGTGGTCACCAACATCGACGCCGACCACATGAGCACCTATGGCGGCGACTTCAACAAACTGAAGCGCACCTTCGTCGACTTCCTGCACAACCTGCCGTTCTACGGCCTGGCGGTGGTCTGCGTGGACGACCCGGTAGTGCGTGAGATCCTGCCGCAGGTCGCCCGTCCGACCGTGACCTACGGCCTGAGCGAGGACGCCGACGTCCGCGCCATCAACATCCGCCAGGAAGGCATGCGCACCTACTTCACCGTGCTGCGCCCCGAGCGCGAGCCGCTGGACGTCTCGGTGAACATGCCCGGCCTGCACAACGTGCTGAACTCCCTGGCGACCATCGTCATCGCCACCGATGAAGGCATCTCCGACGAAGCCATCGTCCAGGGCCTGTCCGGCTTCCAGGGCGTCGGCCGGCGCTTCCAGGTCTATGGCGACCTGCAGGTGCAGGGCGGCAGCGTGATGCTGGTCGACGACTACGGCCACCACCCGCGCGAAGTCGCGGCGGTGATCAAGGCCGTGCGCGGCGGCTGGCCGGAGCGCCGTCTGGTGATGGTCTACCAGCCGCACCGCTTCAGCCGTACCCGCGATCTGTACGACGACTTCGTGCAGGTACTGGGCGAGGCCAACGTGCTGATGCTGATGGAGGTCTACCCGGCTGGCGAAGAGCCGATTCCCGGCGCCGACAGCCGTCACCTGTGCCACAGCATCCGCCAGCGCGGCCAGCTCGACCCGATCTACCTGGAGCGTGGCGGCGACCTCGCCTCGCTGCTCAAGCCGCTGCTGCGTCCGGGCGACATCCTGCTCTGCCAGGGCGCCGGTGATATCGGCGGGCTGGCTCCGGCACTGATCAAGAATCCGATGTTCGGCGCCGCCGCTGCGGGCGTCGAGGGGAAGAAGCAATGAGTGACGCCCTCAAATCCGCCCTCGAGCCCCGCGCCTTCGGTCGCGTCGCCGTGCTGTATGGTGGCAAGAGCGCCGAGCGCGAGGTGTCGCTGAAGTCCGGCGCCATGGTCCTGCAGGCTCTGCAGGGTGCAGGCGTCGACGCTTTCGGCATCGACGTGGGCGACGACCTGCTGGAGCGTCTGACCCGCGAGAAGATCGACCGCGCCTTCATCATCCTCCACGGCCGTGGCGGGGAAGACGGCACCATGCAGGGCCTGCTGGAGATCGCCGGTATTCCCTACACCGGCAGCGGCGTGCTGGCTTCCGCTCTGGCCATGGACAAGCTGCGCACCAAGCGCGTGTGGCTGAGCCTGGGCCTGCCGACGCCCGACCACGCCGTGCTGGCCAGCGAGGACGATTGCCGCGCTGCTGCGGCGAAGCTCGGTTTCCCGCTGATCGTCAAGCCGGCCAACGAGGGTTCGAGCATCGGCATGGCCAAGGTGAACAGCGAGCAGGAACTGATCGCTGCCTGGGCCGATGCCGCGAAATACGATCCGCAGGTGCTGGTCGAGCAGTGGATCAGCGGCCCCGAATACACCGTGGCGATCCTCCGTGGCCAGGTGCTGCCGCCCATTCGACTGGGCACTCCGCACACCTTCTACGACTACGACGCCAAGTACCTGGCCAACGATACCCAGTACCAGATTCCCTGCGGCCTCGATGCCGACAAGGAGCAGGAACTCAAGGACCTGACCGCGCGCGCCTGCGATGCCCTCGGCATCCAGGGCTGGGGTCGGACCGACGTGATGCAGGACGCCCAAGGGCGCTTCTGGCTGTTGGAAGTGAACACCGCACCGGGCATGACCGACCACAGCCTGGTGCCCATGGCCGCGCGCGCGGCCGGCCTGGACTTCCAGCAGCTGGTGCTGGCGATCCTCGCCGACAGCGTCGAGGCAAGGGGGTAAGTCATGAACGGCGCGCAGCTTCGTCACCAGAATCCCGGAATCGGCCGTGCCCCTGCACGCAAGCCGGTGCCGCGCGGCGCCAGCCGTCTGGTGGCCAAGGAGCCGCTCAGCGCCCGCATGCCCAAGCCCAGCTTCGGCTTCCTGAAGGTGCTGCTGTGGCCTCTGGTGCTGGGTGTGCTCGGCGGTGGCGCTTACTACGGCGCGCAGTATGTGCTGCCCTACGCGGACCGGCCGATTGCCAAGGTCAGCGTGGAAGGCGACCTGAGCTACATCAGCCAGGCGGCCGTGCAGCAGCGGATCAGCCCCTACGTGTCGGCCAGCTTCTTCACCATCGACCTGGCCGGCATGCGTCAGGAGCTGGAGCAGATGCCCTGGATCGCCCATGCCGAGGTGCGCCGCGTCTGGCCCGACCAGGTGGTGGTCCGCCTGGACGAGCAATTGCCCATCGCCCGATGGGGTGACGAAGCCCTGCTGAACAACCAGGGTCAGGCTTTCGCCCCGCGTGAAGTGGCCAACTACGAGCACCTGCCGCGCCTGTCCGGCCCGCAGCGTGCTCAGCAGCAAGTGATGCAGCAGTACCAGATTCTCAGCCAGATGCTCCGCCCGCTGGGCTTCACCATCGCCAGCCTGGACATGAGTTCGCGCGGCGCCTGGACCCTGGGCACCGCACAGGGTGTGGAGATCATGCTGGGCCGCGATCACGCGGTGGAACAGATTCGCCGGTTCGTGACCATCTACGACAAGGCGCTGAAAGAACAGATTACGAAAATTGCCCGCATCGACATGCGCTACCCCAACGGCCTGGCCGTGGGTTGGCGCGATCCGGTGCCGGAAGCGACGGTGGCTCAGACCACCGCCGCGCAGTGAGTTGAGGAGACTTCGATAAACATGGCAAGCGTGCAGAGCGGCAAAATGGTCGTCGGCCTCGACATCGGCACCTCCAAGGTGGTGGCGCTGGTGGGTGAAGTGGCGGCCGATGGCAAGCTGGAAATCGTCGGTATCGGGACGCATCCGTCCCGCGGCCTGAAGAAGGGCGTGGTGGTCAACATCGAGTCCACAGTGCAATCGATCCAGCGCGCCATCGATGAAGCCCAGCAGATGGCGGGCTGCCGTATCCACTCGGCCTTCGTCGGGATTGCCGGCAACCATATCCGCAGCCTGAATTCCCACGGCATCGTGGCGATCCGCGATCGTGAAGTCAGCGGCGCCGACATCGAACGCGTACTGGACGCGGCCCAGGCCGTGGCCATCCCGGCCGACCAGCGTGTGCTGCACACCCTGGCCCAGGACTACGTGATCGACAACCAGGAAGGCGTGCGCGAGCCGCTGGGCATGTCCGGCGTGCGCCTGGAAGCCAAGGTGCACGTGGTGACCTGCGCGGTGAACGCCGCGCAGAACATCGAGAAGTGCGTGCGCCGCTGCGGTCTGGAAGTGGACGACATCATCCTCGAGCAGCTGGCTTCGGCCTATTCCGTGCTCACCGAGGATGAGAAGGAACTGGGCGTGTGCCTGGTGGACATCGGCGGCGGCACCACCGACATCGCCATCTTCACCGAGGGCGCGATCCGCCACACGGCGGTGATCCCGATCGCCGGCGACCAGGTCACCAACGACATCGCCATGGCGCTGCGTACCCCGACCCAGTACGCTGAGGAAATCAAGATTCGCTACGCCTGTGCACTGGCCAAACTGGCCGGCCCCGGCGAAACCATCAAGGTGCCCAGCGTCGGTGATCGTCCGCCGCGGGAACTGTCGCGCCAGGCGCTTGCCGAAGTGGTCGAGCCTCGTTACGACGAGCTGTTCACCCTGGTTCAGGCCGAACTGCGCCGCAGTGGCTACGAGGACCTGATTCCAGCCGGGATCGTCATGACCGGCGGCACCGCCAAGATGGAAGGCGCCGTCGAGCTGGCCGAGGAGATCTTCCACATGCCGGTACGCCTGGGCGTACCCCACAGCGTCAAGGGACTGGCCGACGTCGTGCGCAATCCGATCTATTCCACCGGTGTGGGGCTGCTCCTGTACGGACTGCAAAAGCAATCCGACGGCATCTCCCTGTCCGGCAGCAGCTTCAGCAGCGACGAACCCAAGACACCGGTACTGGAAAAGCTCAAACGCTGGGTCCAGGGCAATTTCTGATTTACCACCGCGGTAAACGTAGGCAACACAACTAGAAAGGAAGGAGAGGGGAAATGTTTGAACTGGTAGATAACGTCCCGCAAACAGCAGTCATCAAGGTGATCGGCGTAGGTGGTGGCGGCGGCAACGCCGTGAACCACATGGCCAAGAACAACGTTGATGGCGTCGAATTCATTTGCGCCAACACCGATGCGCAGGCGCTGAAGAACATCGCCGCGCGCACCGTGCTGCAGCTCGGCCCGGGTGTGACCAAGGGCCTGGGCGCTGGCGCCAACCCCGAAGTAGGCCGCCAGGCCGCCATAGAGGACCGCGAGCGTATCGCCGAAGTCCTGGAAGGCGCCGACATGGTCTTCATCACCACCGGCATGGGTGGCGGTACCGGTACCGGTGCTGCGCCGATCATTGCCGAGGTTGCCAAGGAAATGGGCATCCTCACCGTGGCCGTGGTCACCCGTCCGTTCCCGTTCGAAGGTCGCAAGCGCATGCAGATCGCCGACGAGGGCATCCGCTCGCTGGCGGAAAGCGTCGACTCGCTGATCACCATCCCGAACGAAAAACTGCTGACCATCCTGGGCAAGGACGCGAGCCTGCTGGCCGCCTTCGCCAAGGCTGACGATGTACTGGCCGGTGCCGTTCGCGGTATCTCCGACATCATCAAGCGCCCGGGCATGATCAACGTCGACTTCGCCGACGTGAAAACCGTCATGAGCGAAATGGGCATGGCGATGATGGGCACCGGCTGCGCCAGCGGTCCGAACCGTGCTCGCGAGGCGACCGAGGCGGCGATCCGCAACCCGCTGCTGGAAGACGTCAACCTGCAGGGCGCCCGCGGCATCCTGGTGAACATCACCGCCGGTCCCGACCTGTCCCTGGGCGAGTACTCCGATGTGGGCAACATCATCGAGCAGTTCGCTTCCGAGCACGCCACCGTGAAGGTGGGCACCGTGATCGATCCGGACATGCGCGACGAGCTGCACGTCACCGTGGTCGCCACCGGTCTGGGCGCGCGCCTGGAAAAACCGGTCAAGGTCGTCGACAACACCGTTCAGACCCAGGCCGTCAGCAGCCAGGCTCCGGTTCAGCGCGAGCAGCAGTCGGTGAACTACCGCGACCTGGACCGTCCGACCGTCATGCGCAACCAGAGCCACGGCGGCGCAGCCACCGCGGCCAAGCTGAACCCGCAGGACGATCTGGACTACCTGGACATTCCGGCCTTCCTGCGTCGCCAGGCCGATTGAGTCGATTTATCAGGAGTATCAATGTGATTGGTGTTCAGCAAAGGGCGGTTCTGCTATCATCGCCGCCCATTGTTGACAACAGTTCGCAACTTGCGCGAAAGCGGCCAAAGCCATGATCAGACAACGCACCTTGAAGAACATCATCCGGGCGACCGGTGTCGGCCTGCACTCCGGGGAGAAGGTTTACCTGACCCTGAAGCCGGCTCCCGTCGATACTGGCATCGTGTTCTGCCGGACCGATCTCGACCCCGTGGTGGAAATTCCCGCCCGTGCCTCGAACGTCGGCGAAACCACCATGTCGACCACCCTGATCAAGGGTGACATCAAGGTGGATACCGTGGAGCACCTGCTCTCGGCCATGGCCGGCCTGGGTATCGACAACGCCTATGTCGAGCTGTCCGCGTCGGAAGTACCGATCATGGACGGCAGCGCAGGTCCCTTTGTATTCCTGATCCAGTCCGCTGGCCTGCAAGAGCAGGAAGCGGCCAAGAAGTTCATCCGTATCAAGCGCGAAGTGACGGTGGAAGAGGGCGACAAGCGCGCCACCTTCGTTCCGTTCGACGGCTTCAAGGTGAGCTTCGAGATCGATTTCGATCACCCGGTCTTCCGAGGTCGCACCCAGAAAGCCGTGGTGGATTTCTCCAGCACTTCCTTCGTCAAGGAAGTCAGCCGCGCCCGTACCTTCGGGTTCATGCGCGACATCGAGATGCTGCGTTCGCAGAACCTGGCGCTTGGTGGCAGCGTGGAGAACGCCATCGTGGTCGACGAGTATCGAGTGCTCAACGAAGACGGTCTTCGTTACGAGGACGAGTTCGTCAAGCACAAGATCCTGGACGCCATTGGTGACCTGTACCTGCTGGGTAACAGCCTCATCGGCGAGTTCATCGGCTACAAGTCCGGTCACGCCCTGAACAACCGTCTCCTGCGTACCCTCATCGCAGACAAGGACGCTTGGGAAGTAGTGACCTTCGAGGACGCCAAGACCGCGCCGATCTCCTATATGCGACCCGCTGCGGCCGTATAAGGAACCTCCTCCTTTCAGCTATAACTTCAAAGGCCACCCTCGGGTGGCCTTTTTTTATGCCGGCTGTTTAGTGCCTGGCGGATTACTCTTCGGACGGTTTCCGGCTGCGGCTGGCGAGGCGTTCGAGGGCGGCCTTGAGCTGCGGGTTGTTGCAGATGCCGTCGGCGGCCTCCTGCAAGGTGGCGGAAGCGGCGGCGGTCAGCTGGTTGGTATTGACCGGCCTTGCCGGCTGGGTGACCGGCTGCACCTTGAACAGGATGCGCACCAGCCCGGTGAACTCCTCGTGGGCGGCGAGTTGCCGCAGCAGGCGGTTCTGCTGGTAGCGCAGGCGCGTGGCCCAGTGGCCGTCGGTGACGACCAGCAGCAGGCTGCCCTCGCGCCAGGACGCGACGCGGCAGAACGGCCGTGCAGCCGGCTGCAGTTGCGCATCGAGCAGTTCCTGCAGGCGCGACAGACGCTGGGCCTGGACGAACAGCGACTGCAGCGGCTTGGCTTCGCGCAGCAGCTTGGTCATCGCCTGGGCGGGCAGGGGGCGGAAGGCCATGGTGAGGAACCGGGGGATGAATAAGGAAAGATGGTAACAGATGCGGGTCGGGCCATAGGCCATCGTGGCCCTTGAAGTTGCCCGCCTGCGTCACCATATCACCCACACGGATCGAAAGTTGTCGCCCCATGCATTGCCGGAAAGCGCGCAGGATGCGAAGCTTCCAAGGATGACTTCGGCACTTTTCTCCCGGATGTTTCCGGGTAGAATGCCCGCTTCATTGCCGTTCCGCGCCGCGGCCAGCCAGTCGGGCAGCCCTCCAATTCTCCAGTTCGGATGACCCAGTCGATATGTTTGCGCCTTTGTTGAAAAAACTCTTTGGAAGCAAGAACGAGCGCGAAGTGAAGCGCATGGCCAAGCAGGTCCAGGCCATCAATGCACTCGAGCCCCAGATGGTCCCGCTTTCCGATGAGCAACTGAAGGCCAAGACCGAAGAGTTCAAGGCGCGCGTCGCCAAGGGCGAAACCCTCGACCAGATCCTCCCGGAAGCTTTTGCCGTGGCCCGCGAGGCCGGCAAGCGCGTGATGGGCATGCGTCACTTCGACGTCCAGCTGATCGGCGGCATGTCCCTGCACGAAGGCAAGATCGCCGAGATGCGTACCGGTGAGGGCAAGACCCTGGTGGGTACCCTGGCCGTCTACCTGAACGCCCTGTCCGGCAAAGGCGTGCACGTGGTCACCGTGAACGACTACCTGGCCCGCCGCGACGCCAACTGGATGCGTCCGCTGTACGAGTTCCTCGGCCTCACCGTCGGCATCGTCAGCCCGTTCCAGCCGCCGGAAGAGAAGCGCGCTGCCTACGCCTCCGACATCACCTACGGCACCAACAACGAATTCGGTTTCGACTACCTGCGCGACAACATGGCGTTCAGCCTGGAAGACAAGTTCCAGCGCGAACTGAACTTCGCCGTGGTCGACGAAGTGGACTCCATCCTCATCGACGAGGCGCGGACTCCGCTGATCATCTCCGGCCAGGCCGAAGACAGCTCCGAGCTGTACATCAAGATCAACAAGCTGATCCCGCGCCTGAAGCGCCATGTCGAGGAAGTCGAAGGCCAGGTGACCCAGCAGGGCCACTACAGCATCGACGAGAAGACCCGTCAGGTCGAACTCAACGAACAGGGCCACGCCTACGTCGAGGAACTGCTGACCCAGAACGGCCTGCTGGCCGAGGGCGAGAGCCTCTACTCGGCGCACAACCTCAGCCTGCTGACCCACGTCTACGCCGCGCTGCGCGCCCACACCCTGTTCCACCGCAACGTGGAATACATCGTCCAGGGCGACCAGGTCCTGCTGATCGACGAGCACACCGGCCGTACCATGCCGGGCCGCCGCCTCTCCGAGGGCCTGCACCAGGCCATCGAGGCGAAGGAAAACCTGCCGATCCAGGCCGAGAGCCAGACCCTGGCCTCGACCACCTTCCAGAACTACTTCCGCCTCTACACCAAGCTGGCCGGCATGACCGGCACCGCCGACACCGAGGCCTTCGAATTCCGCCAGACCTACGGCCTGGACGTGGTGGTGATCCCGACCCACCGGCCGGTTGCGCGTAAAGACTTCAACGACCTGGTCTACCTGACCCAGGACGAGAAGTACGCCGCCATCATCACCGACGTGCAGCAGTGCCAGGCGCTGGGCCGTCCGATCCTCGTGGGTACCGCTTCGGTGGAGACTTCCGAGTACGTCTCGCAGCTCCTGGAAAAGGCCGGTATCCAGCACAAGGTCCTGAACGCGAAGTACCACGAGAAGGAAGCCGAGATCATCGCCCAGGCCGGTCGTCCGGGCTCGGTCACCATCGCCACCAATATGGCCGGTCGGGGTACCGACATCCTGCTGGGCGGCAACTGGGAAGTGGAAGTCGCCGCGCTGGAGAACGCCACCGACGAACAGGTCGCGCAGATCAAGGCCGACTGGCAGAAGCGTCACCAGCAGGTCATCGAATCGGGTGGCCTGCACGTGATCGCGTCCGAGCGCCACGAATCCCGCCGTATCGACAACCAGCTGCGCGGCCGTGCCGGCCGTCAGGGCGACCCGGGCTCCAGCCGCTTCTACCTGTCGCTGGAAGACCACCTGATGCGCATCTTCGCCTCCGATCGGGTGAAGAACTTCATGAAGGCCCTCGGCATGCAGCCGGGCGAAGCGATCGAGCACCGCATGGTGACCAACGCCATCGAAAAGGCCCAACGCAAGGTCGAAGGCCGCAACTTCGACATCCGTAAACAACTGCTGGAGTTCGACGACGTCGCCAACGAGCAGCGCAAGGTGATCTACCACATGCGCAACACCCTGCTCGCGGCGGACAACATCGGCGAAACCATCGTCGAGTTCCGCGAAGACACGCTGAACAACACCATCAACAACCACATTCCGCCGCAGTCGCTGCCCGAGCAGTGGGATGTCGCCGGCCTGGAAGCTTCGCTGTACAGCGACTTCGGCCTGAAGCTGCCGATCCAGCAGTGGCTGGACGAAGACGACAAGCTCTACGAAGAGACCCTGCGCGAGAAGATCCTCGCCGAGCTGGTGGCCGCCTACAACGAGAAGGAAGACCTCGCCGGCGCCGAAGCCCTGCGCACCTTCGAGAAGCAGATGCTGCTGCGCGTGCTGGACGATCTGTGGAAGGACCACCTGTCCACCATGGATCACCTGCGCCACGGTATCCACCTGCGTGGCTACGCACAGAAGAACCCGAAGCAGGAATACAAGCGCGAGTCCTTCAACCTGTTCCAGGAACTGCTCAACTCCATCAAGCGCGACACCATCCGCGTGCTGTCCTTCGTTCAGGTGCGCCGCGAAGACCCGGCCGAAGAAGAAGCCCGTCTGCGCCGCGAAGCCGAGGAGATGGCCAAGCGCATGCAGTTCCAGCACGCCGAGGCGCCGTCCATGGACCAGGTCACCGGCGAGCCGGAAGAGGGTGAGCTGGCGGATATCACCGATAACGTGGTGCCGATGGAACCGGTCCGCAACGACGCCAAGATCGGCCGCAATGAGCCCTGCCCGTGCGGTTCCGGCAAGAAGTACAAGCACTGCCACGGTCAGGTGGAATAACCCCTCCCGACCCTGATACCAACGCCGCGACCGGCCCTGCCGCTCGCGGCGTTTTGCTCATTTGATCCACCGATCAGATGATTCACCGACTCGATTCTCTGACTAGAGATTCTCTGACTCGATAGGAGCGCGCCACATGGCTGTTGGTCTCGGCCCCATGTCCACCCTGCACCCGGTCCCCGGTTTCGAACTCGGCATCGCCTCCGCCGGCATCAAGCGACCCGGCCGCAAGGACATCGTGGTGATGCGCTGCGCCGAAGGCTCCACCGTGGCCGGCGTGTTCACCACCAACGCCTTCTGTGCCGCTCCGGTGATCCTCGCGCGCAAGCGCTTCCTGGGCCCGGTGCGCTACCTGCTGACCAACACCGGCAACGCCAACGCCGGTACCGGCGAGCCGGGTCTGGCCAATGCCAGCCGTACCTGCGCCAAGCTGGCCGAGCTGGCCGGCGTGCCGGAAATCGCCGTGCTGCCTTACTCCACCGGGGTGATCGGCGAGCCGCTGCCGGTCGAGAAGATCGAAGCCGCGCTGCCCGCCGCGCTGGCCAACCTGTCGGTGGATAACTGGGCCGACGCCGCCACCGGCATCATGACCACCGACACCCTGCCCAAGGGCGCCAGCCGCCAGTTCCAGCACGATGGCGTGACCATCACCGTCACCGGCATCAGCAAGGGCGCCGGCATGATCAAGCCGAACATGGCGACCATGCTCGGCTACATCGCCACCGACGCCAAGGTGGCCCAGGCCGTGCTGCAGGACCTGCTGCGTGATGCCTCGAACAAGTCGTTCAACCGCATCACCATCGATGGCGACACCTCCACCAACGACTGCTGCATGCTGGTTGCCACCGGCCAGGCTGCGCTGCCGGAAATCACCGCGGCCACTGGTGCGCTGTTCGCCGCGCTGAAGCAGGCGGTGCTGGAAGTCTCCATGGAACTGGCCCAGGCCATCGTCCGTGATGGCGAAGGCGCCACCAAGTTCGTCACCGTGCAGGTGAACGGCGGCGCGACTCACCAGGAGTGCCTGGACGTCGGCTACGCCGTGTCCCACTCGCCGCTGATCAAGACCGCGCTGTTCGCCTCCGACCCGAACTGGGGCCGCATCCTCGCTGCCGTCGGCCGTGCCGGCGTGGCGGACCTGGACGTGAGCCTGATCGACGTGTTCCTCGACGACGTGGCCATCGCCAGCCGTGGTTGCCGCGCCACCAGTTACACCGAGGACCAGGGCGCCAGGGTCATGGCCCAGGAAGAGATCACCATTCGCATCGATCTCGGCCGCGGCACCTGCAGCGAGACCATCTGGACCACCGACCTGTCCCACGAGTACGTGAAGATCAACGCGGAATATCGCACCTGACGGCAGCGACAAGCTTGAAGCTGCAAGCCATAAGCAAAAGCTTCCCGGCTTGCAGCTTGCAGCTTGCAGCTTGCAGCTTGCAGCTTGCAGCTTTACGCCGGATTCCCGATTTTCATGGATAGATGAAAATCGGGAATTTGTTTTCATGGCTGCCGCGCTCTAAGGTCTTCTGACCGACCCTCAAGAGCATCGCGTCCATGTCCCTCACCCTGATCATCGGCAGCAAGAATCTCTCCTCCTGGTCCCTGCGCGGCTGGCTGGCCATGCAGCTCACCGGCGCCGAGTTCGAGGAAGTCCTCATTCCCCTCGGCGGTCAGGACGTCACCCGGCGTATCCGCGAACACTCGCCCAGCGGCAAGGTGCCGGCGCTCAAGTGCGAGCACGGGCTGATCTGGGACTCCCTGGCGATTGCCGAATACCTCGCCGAGCGATTCCCCGAAGCCCACCTCTGGCCCCGTGGCGAAGCCGCGCGCGCCCTGGCCCGTTCGGTTTGCGCCGAGATGCACAGTGGCTTCATGGCGCTGCGTTCGCACATGCCCATGGATATCCAGCGCAACCAGCCCCTGGTGGACGTGCCCGAGGCAGTGGAGGCGGACATCGCCCGCGTCGTTGAGCTGTGGGCGCTGTGCCGCCAGCAGTTCGGCCAGGACGGCCCGTTCCTGTTCGGCCACGCCAGCATCGCCGATGCCTTCTACGCGCCCATTGCCACGCGCCTGCGCAGCTACTGCGTGACCCTGCCCATCGAGACGCAGAACTACGTGGATGCGATCTACGCCTGGCCGGCGTTCCGTCCCTGGCTGGACGCGGCGATGGTCGAACGCGCCTGATCCCGGTCGCCAATGACGGTAGAATGCCCCTCTGCGCGGGCCCTGCCCGGATCGGATTGAGGAGTAGCACTGTGAAACGAGTACATGTCGCCGCCGCCGTGATTCGCGGACTCGATGGCCGGGTACTGATCGCCCGCCGTCCGGACGACAAGCACCAGGGCGGACTCTGGGAGTTTCCCGGTGGCAAGGTGGAGGAGGGCGAAGCGGTGCAGGTCGCCCTGGCCCGCGAGCTGAAGGAAGAGCTGGGCATCGACGTCGAGCAGGCGCGCCCGCTGATCCGCGTGCAGCACGACTACAGCGACAAGCACGTGCTGCTGGACGTCTGGGAAGTCTCCGCCTTCTCCGGCGCGCCCCATGGCGCCGAGGGGCAGCCGCTGGCCTGGGTCGCCCCGCGCGACCTGGTGGATTACGAATTCCCTGCGGCCAACGAGCCCATCGTGCAGGCCGCGCGCCTGCCCGATCGTTACCTGATCACTCCCGACGGCCTGGAAATCCCGCAACTGGTGCAGGGCGTGCGCGCTGCTGTCGCCAGCGGCATCCGCCTGATCCAGCTGCGCGCGCCGAACATGTACAGCCCTGAGTACCGCGACCTCGCCGTCGACGTGCAGGGCCTGTGCGCCGGCAAGGCGCAGCTGATGCTCAAGGGCCCGCTGGAGTGGCTGGGCGACTTCCCGGCGGCCGGCTGGCACCTGACTTCCGAGCAGTTGCGCAAGTGCGCGCCCAACGGCCGGCCGTTCCCCCGCGAGCGTCTGCTGGCGGCTTCCTGCCACAGTGCCGAGGAGCTGGAGCTGGCCGTGCGCATGGGTGTTGATTTCGTCACCCTGTCGCCGGTGCAGCCCACCGAGAGCCATCCGGGCGAGCCGGCACTGGGTTGGGAAGCGGCGGCCGAACTGATCGATGGGTTCAACCAGCCGGTGTTCCTGCTCGGCGGCGTCGGTCCGCAGGACATCGAGCGCGCCTGGCAGGCCGGTGCCCAGGGCGTGGCGGGGATTCGTGCGTTCTGGCCGAAGGCCGATCAAGCGCCGCACTGAAGGCTTGTTGTAGGAGCGAGGGGACGCCATCGTTATTGCTCGCGAACCGCTTGGCACCGATGCCCGGCTTGTTCGCGAGCAAGCTCGCTCCTACAGGTTGGCGCCGACATACCTCGTCACGTAGGAGCGGAGCTTGTCCGCGATGTCCTGCCGCCGCCTCGGTGCTCGAACGTTATGCGCCATGAGTGGGCGTGATGCCGGGGACGCTACCCGGCAGAAAGTCTTCCGCCGCGTTGGATTTCGCGGACAAGGTCCGCTCCTACGGCAGTTACCAACTCGCCGGCCGTTGTCGTCATTGCCGCAAGTGGCCGTGGGAAGGGTCAGGCCGGCTTTTCAGCAGCCTGCCAGAGAATCTCTTCCACGCCCTGGCGGCGGGCGATGAAGCGGGCGGCAACGAACAGCAGGTCGGATAGCCGATTGAGGTAGCGCAGGCCTGCGCCTTCCAGCGGTTCCTCGACATTCAGCTGCTGGCAGCGGCGTTCGGCGTTGCGCGCCTGGGCGCGGCACAGGTGGGCGAGGGCCACCAGGCGCGAGCCGCCGGGCAGGATGAAGTTCTTCAGCGGCCCGAGTTCCTCGTTCCAGCGGTCGATCACCGTTTCCAGCCGCTCGATTTCGGCGTCGTTCAGCGCACGGTACTCCGGCATCGCCAGCTCACCGCCGAGGTCGAACAGGCGATGCTGGATCGGTGCCAGGACGCCGATCACTTCCTCCAGCGCACTGCTGCGCGCCTCGTTCAGCCCGGCCAGCAGCAGGCCGAGGTGGCTGTTCAGCTCGTCCACCGCGCCCATGGCTTCCACCCGCGGGTGGTGCTTGGGCACGCGGCGGCCGTCGGCCAGGCCGGTTTCCCCGGCGTCGCCGGTGCGGGTGTAGATCTTCGACAGGCGATTGCCCATGGCTCAATGCTCCTTGTCGCCCTGCGCCAATAGCGGCAGCGGCGGGGAAATCTCGGCGGTCAGCGGCAGGCGGATGGTGAAGCAGGTGCCCATGCCCAACTCGGACTGCACTTCCATCTGCCCCTTGTGGTTGTTGGTGACGATGAAGTACGAGACCGACAGGCCCAGCCCGGTGCCCTGGCCGACTTCCTTGGTGGTGAAGAAGGGTTCGAAGATGCGCTTGCGCACGTTCTCCGGCATGCCGCAGCCGTTGTCCTCCACCTGGATTTCCGCCCACGGCGGATTGAGCCGGGTGCGCAGGGTGATGCGGCCGTACTCGCCTTCCTCTTCGTCGTCGCGCAGGTGGATGGCCTGGGCGCCGTTCTTCAGCAGGTTGAGCAGCACCTGTTCGATCTCGTTGGCGATCACCGGCACCGGGCCCAGGCGCTGGTCGTACTCGTGGACGATCTCCAGCGACTTGAAGTCGAAGCCGCCGGTGAGGTCGAAGTCGTTGCCGGCGATCTCCACCGCCTGTTCCAGCAATGCCGGCAGCTCGCAGGCGGCCATCTGCCGGTGGCTGCGGCGGCTGAAGGAGAGCATGTGGGTGACGATCTTGGCGGCGCGGGAGCCGGCGTACTGGATGCCGTCCATCAGCTTGGGAATCTCCCGCGCTTCCAGGTAGTGGTTCAGGTCGTCCAGGCGCACGCCCACTTCGCCGGCCACCTCGAGGTTCTTCGGCAGTTCCTGCGACAGGCGCCGGCGGATGTTCTGCACGTTGTGCAGGATGGCGCCCAGCGGGTTGTTGATCTCGTGGGCCATGCCGGCGGCGAGACCGCCGACGGAGAGCATCTTCTCCGACTGCACCATCATCTCTTCCATGCCCAGGCGGTCGGTGATGTCGTCGATGCGGATCACCGCGCCGCGGCCGGTGCCGCCCATCAATGGGTAGAAGGTCAGGGCGTAGTGGCGCGGGGCGTCGGTGAGGGCCCAGGTGACCCGCTCGACGCGCTCGACCTTGTGCTGCTCGGCGGCACGGGTGAGCTGCGGCAGGAACGGCTTGAGCGAGGGGAAGGCGAGGAACACCGGCTGGTTCACCGCGTCGTCCAGGCTGGTGCCGGAGAGCTGGCTGGCTTCCTGGTTCCACTGGGTGACGTAGAGCTGTTCGTCCACCGCGATCAGCGCCGAGGGCATGGAGTCGATGATGCTGTTGAGGTAGTGCTGGAAGCCGGTGAGCTTCTTCTCGATCTTGCTGCGCACCTGGACTTCCAGCTCCAGTTTGCGGTTCGAGCGGCGGGTTTCCTCGGCCAGCGACTGGGCCTGCTCGACGGCTTCCTGGGCATCGTCGCGGGCGCGCTTGAGCTGCTGCTCGCGGGCTTCGATGCGGGTCAGCATGGTGTTGAAGGCGTCGGCCAGGCGACCGATCTCGTCGGCGTTGCCGCGTTCGGCGCGCAGGGCGTAGTTCTCTTCGCGGGTGACCTGGCGCGACAGCTCTTCCAGGCTGCGGATCGGCCGGGTGATCAGGCGGCGGATCTGCTGGGCGATGAGCAGCCAGAGCAGCACCGACACGGCCAGGATCACCAGGCTGGCGGTGAGGGTGCCGGTGTAGAAGGCGCCGGGCAGCTCGCTGCTGGCTACCAGCAGCAGGTAGCCGCTGTTGCGACCGGCCTGGGGCAGCTCGAAGAGGGCGTTGAGGCGGTACTCGTGCTGGCGCCAGCGTTCCAGGTGGTCCAGGCGCTCGGGCAGGGCGATGGGGCCGTTGCTCGGGGTCTGGGCGATGCGTTCGCCATTGCTGTCGTAGAGCGCGGCGGCGCGCAGCGGCTGGTAATCGTCCAGCTGGCGCAGCAGGACCTGGGCCTGGGTCGGCGAGGACAGGGCCGGTTCGCTTAGCGCCGGGTTGGCGATCAGTCGGCCGATGGTCTGCAGGGCCTGGGGCGCGACGCTGTCCTGGGAGATCCAGTAGGCCGCGCTGATGAAGGCAAGGTTGGCCACCAGCATCACAGTCGCCAGCAGCACCAGCAGGGCGGCGAGGATTTTCTGGCCGACCGGCAGGTCTTCCAGGCGCTGGCGCAGGTTCATGGGTGAAGGCATGGGCGCGTCAAGGAGAAAAACGGAAGAGGCGGGCAGGGTAGCCCGCCATCAGTTGTCGGGCAATCCGCGCGCCACCAGGCAGGCGCGCAGTCGTTCGTGCAGCGCACGCAGCTGCGGCAGCCCCAGGTGCAGGCGCTCGCCCTCGCGGCAGGCATGGCCGAGCAGGTAGGCGATCTCGCTGCGCCGGCCCTGGGCGACGTCCTGGTACATGGAGGAGAAGTTCGCCGCGGTAGCCGCTATCACCCGCTCCACGTCGCCCTGCAGCTCCCTGGCGGCGGCGGGGTAGCCGGTGGCGTGGAGCAACTGGCCGAGTTCGTCGCACAGCCCGGCCACTTCCGCCGGATGGCTGGCCAGCTCGCCGTTGCGGCACTGGTGCAGCACCGTGAGCGGGTTGATCGCGCAGTTCAGTGCCAGCTTGCGCCACAGCCGTTCGAGGATGTCCTCGCTCCACTGCACGGGAATCTCCGCGCGCTGCAGGTCGGCCAGCCAGTCCGGCGCGGGCCCGCCGGCTTCGTCGCCCAGCCAGGTCTGGCCCTGGCCGGCGAAGACCACGCGGAAGTCGGCCTCGCGGAACGCGCCTTCAGTGCTGGAGGCATACAGGCAGCGGGCACGCGGCAGGTGGGCGCTGACCGCCTGCTGGCTGCCCAGGCCGTTCTGCAGCAGGATCAATTCGGCGCCCGGAGCGAGGCGTGCAGCCACGCTGGCGGCGGCGGACTCGGCGTCATAGGCCTTGCAGGCCAGCAGCAGGCGCTGGATCGGCGCGCCCTGGGCGGCGGTTTCCGCCGGGATCGGGTAGAGGCTCGCGCGGCCGTCTTCCACCAGGGTGATGCCACCCAGGGCGCGGTAGGCATTGAGGCGCTGGCGGTCGCGCAGCAGCAGGCGCACCGGCAGGCCGGCGCGGAACAGGCGGGCGGCCCACAGACAGCCGAGGCTGCCGGCGCCGAGGATGGTCCAGGTCATGGAGGGGACTTCGCAGTGACGGGGCGTACCGCGAAGTCTAGCGCAGGCCGGTCAGCCGGCTGGCATTGATTCGTCCGCTGGCATAGGCGTCGGGCAGCAGTGAACGGCCCTGCTGCATGAGCTGTTCGACCTCCAGCGGCAGCGCCTTGGCGTCCAGACCGACGAGGCTGATGCCGGCCTTGAGGGTGATGAAGCCCTCGCTGGTCTTGAAGGCCTTGAGGTTGAGCCCCTCGTGCAGCCGGCGGAAGCTGCTGGGCGAGCATTCCTGCAGGTCTTCGAGCAGGGTGATCAGGCCGAAGTGCTGGTCGTCCAGGCGCGCCAGCACGTCCAGCGGTCGCACCAGCTGCTGCAGGCGGCGGGCGACGCCGTGCAGCAGTTCGTTCTGGAACGACTGGCCGTGCTTCTGCCCCAATTCCACCAGCTCCGGCAGGCCGATGAGCATGTAGCACACGGCGCCGCCGCGGGATTCCACCTGGCGGATGCTGTCGGCCAGTTTCTGTTTCAGGTAGCGCTGGTTGCCCAGGCCGGTGGCACTGTCCACCAGGTTGCGCTGTTCCAGGCTGGTGATGTTCTCGGTGAGCAGGCGGTTTTCCATCAGCAGGCGCTGCAGGGTGTTGCTCAGGCGGTCGGCGGCCAGTACGCGGGGCACCAGTTGCTCGTTCATCGCCGACTTGCTGACGAAGTCGTCCACGCCGCGGTCGAAGGCTTCGGCCAGGGCGCTGTCGCCTTCCTTGCCGGTGAGCAGGATGATGTAGGTGTAGTGGTCGCCGCTCTCGTCGAGCTGACGCACCCGCGCGGTCAGTTCCAGGCCGTCCATCTCCGGCATCAGCCAGTCGGCGAGCAGCACGCTGACCGGGTGTTTCTCGAGGACTTCCAGGGCCTCGCTGGCGCTGCTGGCGAAGCGCACGTTCTGGTAGCCGGCCTGGCTCAGCGCGCGACCGATCATGGCGCTGGAGAACTTGGCGTCATCGACCACCAGGATGCTGAGATGGTTGGTAGGCATGGATTGTCTCGGAAACGGATAGGAAATGCCGGCTCTGGGCGTCAGAGGCCGGGCGCGGTCTTGTCTGTCAGTTATAATGACCGCGCATTTTTATCGTCAAGCCAGGCTCGATGCTGACTGTGAACCGCATCGCGCCGTCCATCTGGAGAGATGTCATGCCTTCGTTCGACGTGGTGTCCGAACTGGACAAACACGAACTGACCAACGCCTTGGATAACGCCACCAAGGAACTGGACCGCCGTTTCGACCTGAAGGGCAAGTGCAGCTTCGAGGCCAAGGAAAAGTCCATCACCCTGACCGCCGAGGCGGATTTCATGCTCGAGCAGATGCTCGACATTCTTCGCTCCAGCCTGGTCAAACGCAAGATTGACGCGCAGTGCATGGAGATCAAGGATTCCTTCGCCTCCGGCAAGGTGGTCAAGCAGGAAGTCGATTTCCGCGAGGGCATCGACAAGGACCTGGCGAAGAAGATTGTCGCCCTGATCAAGGACAAGAAGCTCAAGGTCCAGGCCGCCATCCAGGGCGAGCAGGTACGTGTCACCGGCAAGAAGCGCGACGACCTGCAGGAAGCCATTGCGCTGCTGCGCGGTGAGTCCCTGGGCATGCCGCTGCAGTTCAACAACTTCCGCGACTGATCTGCGCTGCCGACTGCACCGCTGCGGAACCTCAACGCCCTTGTGGCGTCGCAGTTAGAGAGTCGCTCGGCGAACACCCGACCGCCATGGCTTGCCATGGCGGTTTTGTTTTTGGAATGGCAATAGACAAGGGGCCTGCACCTATGGATATGAATTACGAGCAGATGATGAACAGCGCGGAGGCCTGGACTCCGATAGCCCTGGCCTACCTGGGCAATGCCCTGCTGGCGCTGCTGACCCTGCTGATCGGCTGGTGGGTGATCAACCTGTTCACCCGCCGCGTGGGCGGGATGCTGTCCACCAAGCATGTGGACAAGACGCTACAGGGCTTCATCGGCAGCATGGTCAACATCATCCTGAAGATCCTGCTGATGGTCAGCGTGGCCTCGATGATCGGCATCCAGACCACCAGCTTCGTTGCCGCCATTGGTGCCGCCGGCCTGGCCATCGGCCTGGCGCTGCAGGGCAGCCTGTCGAACTTCGCCGGCGGCGTGTTGATCCTGCTGTTCCGCCCGTTCAAGATCGGCGACTGGATCGAGGCCCAGGGCGTGTCCGGCACCGTGGACAACATCATGATTTTCCACACCGTGCTGCGTACCGGTGACAACCGCACCGTCATCGTGCCCAACGGCGCGCTGTCCAACGGCATCATCACCAACACCTCGACGCAGACCACCCGCCAGGTGACCTTCGACGTGAAGCTCGCCTACGACGCCGACCTGGACAGCGCCCGCGCCATCCTCAAGGAGTTGGCGGACGATCCGCGCGTGCTCAAGTCGCCGGCGCCGGTGGTGGTGGTCGCCGGCCTGGGCGAGAACTCGGTGACCCTGTCGCTGCGTCTGTGGACCGCCAACTCGGATTACTGGGCGGTGACCTTCATGCTCAATGAGCAGGTGCGCCTGCGTCTGCTCGACAGCAGCATCGACCTGGCACCGAGCAAGGTGGTGCGCGTGGTCAAGGGCGAAGAGGATTCCGTGCTGGCGGATTGATCGATGGCATGGACATGAAAAAGGCCGGCATTCGCCGGCCTTTTTCATGTCTGCTGGATCAGTTGCGCTCTGCGCTGGGCTGTTGCGTCGGAGCTTCTTCGCTGGCGCCGTTGGTCAGGTCGTTGCTGCGGCGCAGCCACAGCCAGCCGATCAGCAGCAGGGTCGGTACTCCGAGCAGGGCAGTGACGAAGAAGAAGCGCTCGTAGCCCATGCTTTCGACCATGGTGCCGGAATAGCCGCCGATGAAGCGCGGCAGCAGCAGCATGGTGGAGCTGAGCATGGCGTACTGGGTGGCGGAGAACTTCAGGTTGGTCAGGCTCGACAGGTAGGCGACGAAGGCCGAGGTGGCCAGGCCGCCACTGAAGTTGTCGAGCATGATGGTCACCACCAGCATGGTGACGTGGGGCTCCAGCGCGCCGAGCAGGGTGAACACGCTCTGGCCGAGCAGGTGCGGATCGTCGATGGCGCCCATCTGCGCCAGGACGGCGAACAGCAGGTTGGTCCCGGCCGAGGCCGCGCCACCGATGAACAGGATCGGCAGGATGCTGAAGCGGGCGATCAGCACACCGCCGGCCGCGGCGCCCACCAGGGTCATGATCACCCCGAACAGCTTGCTGACGGTGGCGATGGTGTCCTTGGAGAAGCCCATGTCGATGTAGAACACGCTGGCCATGGTGCCCATGACGGTGTCGGACATCCGGTAGGTGGAGATCAGCCCGAGCAGCAGCAGTGCCTGCCAGCGGTAGCGGCGGACGAACTCGGTGATCGGCGTCAGCACCGGCGCCATCAGCAGGCGTCCGGGCGCGGAGATGCAGCTCAGCGAGATCAGCAGGTAGAGGATCGCCAGCCACCACTTGCCGGCTTCGGCCATGTTGATGAAGGCGGTGCCGGTGACCAGCAGGATGATCAGCACGATCACCGAGACGGCCTGGTGGACGAAGTCGAACTGCGGCAGGCCGCGGCCGTGCACGGCGAGCAGCAGCGGGCGGCGCACCTTCGACAGCAGCTCGCGCACCGGGCGGATCTGCCGGCGGCCGTGGGGCGTCATGCAGATGCCGATGAAGATGCCGTACAGCGCGGCACGCGGCCATGCCTGGGCGGTCAGCGCGGTGAGCATGGCCGGCACCGAGATCAGCAGCACCAGCAGGGTCAGCACCGAGAGCAGCTGGTGATTGAAGGCGAAAGCCGAGCTGCCGGCCTGCGGCTGCACGTTCACCGGCGGCTCTTTCATCAGCAGGGTGGTGATCAGGCCGGGCAGGATGGCCAGCGCGCACACCGCGTAGGTCAGCGCCCAGGCCGACTGGCTGTAGTGCAGGACGCTGGAGCCGGCCCATTCGGCGAGGAACAGCACGCCGGCGGTGGCGAACAGCACGGCGACCCGGTAGCCGGTCATGTAGCAGGCGGCCAGCGCGGCCTGGCGGGTGTTCTCGGCGATTTCCAGGCGATACGCATCGATGGCGATGTCCTGGGTGGCCGAGGCGAACGCCACCACCATCGCCAGGGCGATCAGCCAGTTCAGGTGCGATTGCGGGTTGCACAGCGCCATGCCCAGCAGGCCGATGGCGATCAGCCCCTGGGAGAACACCAGCCAGGAGCGGCGTCGGCCCAGGCGGCCGATGAAGGGCAGGCGCCATTGGTCGAGCATCGGCGACCAGACCCACTTGAAGGCGTAGACCAGCCCGATCCAGCTGGCGAAGCCGATGGTTTCCCGGGCGACTCCCGCTTCACGCAGCCACACCGAGAGGGTGGAGAGCACCAGCATGTACGGCAGGCCGGCGGCGAAACCCAGCAGCAAAAGCGCGAGGCTGGCGGGAGACTTGTAGGCAATCCATGCCTCTCGCCAGGAGTGCTCTTTCATGGGGGGATGTTTTCCAGCAGGACGAAAAATTACGCGAACTCTACTCGGACTGCTCACCGCTAGGCCAGCCGTGCCGACGTATGTCCACCCGATCGTTATGGATTCTGACACCCTCGGCACGCAATCGTGCGCGTTGCTCGTTACCCGAGACGGTGCCGATCGGCAGGCTGATGCGTCCGCCAGCGGCTATCACCCGATGCCAGGGCAGGCGCGTGCCGTCGGGCAATTGGCTCATGACCCGGCCCACCAGGCGCGCGGCGCGGCCCAGGCCGGCCAGGCGGGCGACATCGCCGTAGGTGATCACGCAGCCCTCGGGTACCTGGGCGATCACCAGGAAGATCGCCTCGCGGCGCACCTGCAGGCTTTCCAGGCCGAGATCGGCGGGAGGGGAGCCGGCGGGCCGGCGGGACTTGGGATTGGGCATCGAAAGCGTCGTGGTAGACAGGCCGATGGTCAGCATATCCGCTGGCGCAGGACTGACAAATCGGAAAATTCCTGAGACCCATCTGTCAGGGATGGTGAACTCCCTGCATCTCGGCCGGTCAGTCGTTGCTCTAGTGTCGGGTATCTGGATAATGCCCGGCTTTTTGCCCACTCAGTCCAGTTGAATCCGACTCATGTTCTCTAGAGCCCTGCTGTCCGTTGCCCTCGCTTCCTGTTCGCTTTCCGCCCTCGCCGACACCGTCTGGCTGAAGAACGGCGACCGCCTCACCGGCACCGTCAAGCTCTACGACGGTGGCAAGTTGCTGCTGGCGACCGACTACGGCGGCGAGATCACCCTGAAATGGGACAAGATCAAGACCCTGGAGACCGACCAGAACCTGCTGGTGAAGTACGACGACGAGCAGGGCGAGCATTCCAAGGGCCTCAAGGCCTCGCCGGACGAGGGCAAGGTCACGCTGGTCAACGGCCAGCCGCGCGAGGTGGAACTGGCGAAGATCGAGCAGATGATGCCGCCCAAGCCGATCCTCGAGGACTGGGTGTGGACCGGCAACGTCGACTTCTCCCTGGACCACAAGCAGGCGGAAAACGATGTCGAGGACTACGACATCGACTTCAAGACCAACGCCCGCCACGGCCGCTGGCGCCATAACCTGCAGGGCGAGTACAACCGCGAGAAGAAGGACAACCAGGTCAGCACCGACAACTACTCGGCGCAATACGCCCTGGACCGCTTCCTCGACGAACACTGGTTCTGGCAGGGCCAGGCGCAGTACAAGCGCGACTGGATCGAGGACCTGCAGAAGAAACGCACCATCGGTACCGGTCCGGGCTACCAGTTCTGGGACAACGAGCTGGGCGCGTTCTCCCTGGCGACCCTGGTCAACCGCAACGACTACGAGTTCGTCGACGACGAGAAGACCCATTTCTACAGCACCAGCCTGAAATGGGACTACAACCGCTACCTGCTGGCCAAGCAGTTCGAGCTGTTCACCAACGGCGAAGTCAGCAAGCCGCTGGCCTCCAACGTCGACTACGAGCTGGAGAGCGAGGCGGGCATCCGCTACAAGCTGACCTCCTGGGCGTCCCTGAGCCTGAAGGCTGAGTGGGACAAGCTCAGCGGCAACGACGGCGACGTCAACGAGCGCCGCTACACCGTTGGCCTGGGCGTGGGCTGGTAGGTCAACTTCATGTAAGAGGGAGTCTGTTTATGTAGGAGCGAGCTTGCTCGCGAACCGCTCGGCACTGGGGTGGAATTGTTCGCAAGCAAGCTCGCTCTTACGAAGAGCATAAAAAAGCCCCGCACATGGCGGGGCTTTTTCATGGCCGGACGGATTACAGGCGCAGGCCGCCGTCCAGCTCCAGCACGCGGCCGGTGTAGTAGTCGTTCTCGAGGATGTAGGCCACCGAGTGGGCGATCTCCAGCGGCTTGCCCAGGCGCTTGAGCGGGATGCCAGCGGTCATCTTCTCCAGGGCTTCGGGCTTCATGCTGGCGACCATGTCGGTCTCGATGAAGCCGGGCGCCACGCCCGCCACGCGGATGCCGTAGCGCGCCAGTTCCTTCGCCCAGACCACGGTGTCGGCGGCAACGCCGGCCTTGGCCGCGGAATAGTTGGCCTGGCCCATGTTGCCGGCGCGGGAGATGGAGGAAATATTGACGATCGCGCCTTCGTTCTTCAGCTCGATCATCTTCGCCGCCACTTCGCGGGTGCAGAGGAACACGCCGGTCAGGTTGACGTCGATCACCGCCTGCCACTGCGCCAGGCTCATCTTGCTCAGCTCGCCGTCCTTGACCTTGATGGTCAGGCCGTCGCGCAGGATGCCGGCGTTGTTGACCAGGCCGTTGATGGCGCCGAAGTCGCTGGCGACCTGGGCCACCATGTGGGTAACCTGTTCTTCATTGGCGACGTTGCAGATATAGGCACGGGCGTCACCGCCGGCGGCCTTGCAGGCCGTCACGGCTTCGTCCAGCTTCTCGGCGTTGAGGTCCACCAGCGCGACGCGCGCGCCCTTGCCGGAGAGGTACTCGCCCATGGCGCGGCCCAGGCCCTGGCAGCCACCGGTGATGATGATGACCTTGTCTTTCAATTGCATCGGAACAACCCCACGAACAGTTTCTGGTGAAAGGCCCCGCCGGCAGCTGTGCACAGAGTCAGTCCTGCCCGTCCGTTTACGACGGATTCTTTGCGAGGAGTCATAAGTTGAGCGTGAAAGCTGCCAAGCATGCCCGAGAACTGCTGCTCAAGGAATACCGCGGCGTCCTCTCCACCCACTCGAAGAAGTGGCCCGGCTTCCCCTTCGGCTCCGTGGTGCCGTACTGCCTGGACGAGTCTGGCCACCCGCTGATCCTGATCAGCCGGATCGCCCAGCACACCCATAACCTGCAGCAGGACGGCAAATGCTCCCTGCTGATCGGCGAGCGCGGCGTCGACGACATCCAGGCCGCCGGCCGCCTGACCCTGCTGGCCGAGGCGCGGCTGATCGACGACGTCGACGCCATCGCCGGCGCCGCCGAGCGTTACTACCGCTACTTCCCCGGCTCGCAGGACTACCACATCGTCCACGACTTCGATTTCTGGGTGCTGCAACCGGTGCAGTGGCGCTTCATCGGCGGCTTCGGCGATATCCACTGGCTGGGCGCCGACAGCGTGCCCCTGGCCAACCCCTTCGTCGGCGAGGCGGAGAAAAGCATGGTCGAGCACATGAACAGCGACCACGCCAACGCCATCGAGCACTACGTCGCCCTGGCCGGACTGCCCGCCGGCAAGGAGCCGCAACTGGCGGGAATTGATACCGAAGGTTTCCACCTGCGCATCGGCCAGGGCCTGCACTGGCTGCCGTTCCCCGCGCCCTGCGGCAACGCTGGCGCGGTGCGCCAGGCGCTGGTGCAACTGGCCAGGGCGGACGTCTGGCCGGGCAATGAAGTGATCCAGGCCTGAACGTCCCTGTGCCATCCCTTGAAATCGCAACGGGGCGTCGCCACCTAGCTTTCTACCCGGGCAATGACCCGCCAAGGATTCATCGATGCGAGTTCCCCTGTTTCTGATTCTTCTGTTCCCGCTGATCGAGCTGGCCGTGATGATCAAGGTCGGCAGCGTCATCGGCGTGGGCTGGACCCTCCTGCTGATCATCGCCGGCGCCTTCATTGGCGCCGCGGTGCTGCGCGTGGCCGGTGTCGCCACCGCACTGCGGGCCCGCGAGCGGCTCAACCGCGGCGAACTGCCCGAGCAGGAAATGCTCGAAGGCCTGGTCATCGCCCTGGGCGGCGGGCTGCTGATGCTGCCGGGTTTCATCAGCGACGTGTTCGGCCTGCTCTGCCTGATTCCGTTCACCCGCCGACTGATGCTCGGCCGCGTGCGCCAGCGCATGCAGGAGCAGGCCGAGCGTCGTCGCGCCTTCGCCGACGATCCGAGCGCCCAGCACCGCAGTGGGCCCAGCGTAATCGAAGGCGAATACCAGCGCCGCGAGGAAGACCGCGACCGCCTGCGTTGAAATCGGGCGGGCAGCGCTGCCCGCCGCCCCGCCGCGGGTAAAATTTTTTTCGTCACACCCTTGAAATGCCTTGTAGCGACCTTATGTACCGGTCACCGCAAGGTCCCTGTCATACGCACAGGCTGCTCTTTACGCGTCTCGCCCGCCGGGACGCAAACCGGCACCGCCGGATTCAATAAAACCTGCCGGGCATCGATCTGGCCGTTGGAAAATCACAGTTTGGGAGAGTTACGACTATGAAGCTTCGTCCTCTGCATGATCGCGTCGTCATCCGTCGCAGCGAGGAAGAGACCAAGACCGCAGGCGGCATCGTGCTGCCGGGTTCCGCCGCCGAGAAACCGAACCGCGGCGAAGTCGTCGCCGTCGGCGCCGGCCGCGTGCTGGACAACGGTGAAGTTCGCGCTCTGGCAGTGAAAGTGGGTGACAAGGTGGTCTTCGGCCCGTACTCGGGCAGCAACGCCATCAAGGTCGACGGTGAAGAGCTGCTGGTGATGGGCGAGTCCGAAATCCTCGCCGTCCTGGAAGACTGATCCAGTCCGTCCCTGCCAAACCCACTGAATTCGATTTAGAGGAAAGAGAACATGGCTGCCAAAGAAGTTAAGTTCGGCGATTCCGCCCGCAAGAAAATGCTGGTCGGCGTAAACGTCCTGGCCGACGCCGTCAAAGCCACCCTGGGCCCGAAAGGCCGTAACGTCATCCTGGACAAGAGCTTCGGCGCTCCGACCATCACCAAGGACGGCGTTTCCGTTGCCAAGGAAATCGAACTCAAAGACAAGTTCGAGAACATGGGCGCCCAGCTGGTGAAAGACGTGGCCTCCAAGGCCAACGACGCTGCCGGTGACGGCACCACCACCGCCACCGTTCTGGCCCAGGCCATCGTCAACGAAGGCCTGAAGGCCGTCGCTGCCGGCATGAACCCGATGGACCTCAAGCGCGGCATCGACAAGGCCACCGTGGCCATCGTTGCCCAGCTGAAAGAGCAGGCCAAGCCCTGCGCCGACACCAAGGCCATCGCCCAGGTCGGCACCATCTCCGCCAACTCCGACGACTCCATCGGCAACATCATTGCCGAAGCCATGGACAAGGTCGGTAAAGAAGGCGTGATCACCGTTGAAGAAGGCTCGGGCCTGGAAAACGAACTGTCCGTCGTAGAAGGCATGCAGTTCGACCGTGGCTACCTGTCCCCCTACTTCATCAACAAGCCGGACACCATGGTCGCCGAGCTCGACGGCCCGCTGCTGCTGCTGGTCGACAAGAAGATCTCCAACATCCGCGAGATGCTGCCGGTCCTCGAAGCCGTTGCCAAAGCCGGCCGTCCGCTGCTGATCGTGGCTGAAGACGTCGAAGGCGAAGCCCTGGCTACCCTGGTCGTCAACAACATGCGTGGCATCGTCAAGGTCGCAGCCGTCAAGGCTCCGGGCTTCGGCGACCGCCGCAAGGCCATGCTGCAGGACATCGCCATCCTCACCGGCGGTACCGTCATCTCCGAAGAAGTCGGTCTGAGCCTGGAAGGCGCCACCCTGGAGCACCTGGGTAACGCCAAGCGCGTGGTTCTGAGCAAAGAAAACACCACCATCATCGATGGCGCTGGCGCTCAAGCCGACATCGAAGCTCGCGTCCTGCAGATCCGCAAGCAGGTCGAAGAGACTTCCTCCGACTACGACCGTGAGAAGCTGCAGGAGCGTCTGGCCAAGCTGGCTGGCGGTGTTGCC
This sequence comes from Pseudomonas nitroreducens, assembly GCF_014204515.1. GTDB lineage: Bacteria > Pseudomonadota > Gammaproteobacteria > Pseudomonadales > Pseudomonadaceae > Pseudomonas > Pseudomonas nitritireducens_A. Next base: position 242,830 of record NZ_JACHLI010000007.1, read on the forward strand.
GTGATCAAGGTTGGCGCTGCCACCGAAGTCGAGATGAAAGAGAAGAAAGCCCGCGTTGAAGACGCCCTGCACGCTACCCGCGCTGCTGTGGAAGAAGGCGTGGTGCCTGGCGGCGGCGTCGCTCTGGTACGTGCTCTGCAGGCCATCGAAGGCCTGAAGGGCGACAACGAAGACCAGAACGTCGGTATCGCTCTGCTGCGTCGCGCTGTCGAAGCTCCGCTGCGCCAGATCGTTGCCAACTCCGGCGACGAGCCGAGCGTGGTGGTCGACAAGGTCAAGCAGGGTTCGGGCAACTACGGCTACAACGCTGCTACCGGTGTCTACGGCGACATGATCGAGATGGGTATCCTCGATCCGGCCAAGGTCACCCGTTCGGCGCTGCAAGCCGCTGCTTCCATCGGCGGCCTGATGGTCACCACCGAGGCCATGGTTGCCGAAGTGGCTGACGACAAGGCTGCCCCGGCCATGCCGGACATGGGCGGCATGGGTGGCATGGGCGGCATGATGTAAGCCACCCGGCACCTGCTGTAAGAAAAAGCCCCGCCTAGGCGGGGCTTTTTCATGGGCGTCGGATATGCCAGACTGCGGCGCAGGAGATGGCATTCCTCCTTCAACCGCCCTCGTGGCTGATGATGCCTACGCATAGACCTGGAAAGGCGCGTAGGCGCTCGCCTGCAGCCTGTCCAAAACACTTTTCCCAGGACAGGACCATGTGGAAATCCATTCTCGCCGTCTCCCTCGGAGCCGCTCTCGGCGCACTGCTGCGCTGGATGCTCGGGCTCAAGCTCAACACCCTCCTGCCCTCGATGCCCCCTGGCACGGTGGTCGCCAACCTGGTCGGCGGCTACATCATCGGCGCCGCCATCGCTTTCTTCGCCAATACGCCCGGCGTCGCGCCGGAGTGGCGGCTGCTGATCATCACCGGCTTCTGCGGCGGCCTCACGACCTTTTCCACCTTCTCGGCGGAGGTCGTCGTACTGCTGCAGCAAGGGCGCCTGGCCTGGGCGATGGGCACCATCGCCACGCACCTGGCCGGTTCCCTGCTGATGACCCTGGCCGGCCTCTGGTCGGTGCACTGGCTGATGGGCCGCTAGGCCCGCTGATCAAGGGGCCTGCGGGCCTCGGGAGGAAGCGATGAACGGGTTCCAGTTGAAGTTCTTCACCCAGCAGGACCGCAAGCACGCCGGACTGCCGCTGGCCCAGTGGCTGCTGGAGGAGGCGCGCCGGCAAGGCGTGCGCGGCGCCACCCTGATGACCGCCAGCGAAGGATTCGGCAAGACCGGGCGCATCCACTACGCACACTTCTTCGAACTGGCTGACCAGCCCCAGGAAGTCACCATGGCGGTGAGCGAGGCCGAGTGCGAGCGTATCTTCGAGGCCATCCGCGTGGCGGGCGTGAAGCTGTTCTATGTGAAGACACCGATCGAATTCGGCGTTACCGGTGAGGACGACTGAGGCGCGCTTCCCGTTTTCGGCGCACGCTGGAGCGTGCCGTCGAGCAAAAGGCGGGCGATGGAATGTGAAAATTCCGTCAAAGGCGTTTAAGTTCCATTTAAGCTGGTTACGCTAGGATGCATCTGCTTAAAAGGAGAGCACATGCGCATTCTGCTGGTTGAAGACAATCGGGACATCCTGGCCAACATGGCCGACTACCTGGGCCTCAAGGGCTACACGGTGGATTGCGCCCAGGATGGCCTGTCCGGATTGCACCTGGCGGCCACTGCCCACTACGACCTGATCGTGCTGGACGTGATGCTGCCGGGCCTGGACGGCTTCACCCTGTGCCGGCGCCTGCGCGAGGACGCGCGGCGCGACACCCCGGTGATCATGCTGACCGCCCGCGACCAGCTCGACGATCGCCTGCAGGGCTTCCGCTCCGGCGCCGACGACTACCTGCTCAAGCCTTTCGCCCTCTCCGAACTGGCCGCCCGCATCGAGGCGGTACTGCGCCGCAGTCAGGGCGGCGGTCGCCGCGAACTGCAGGTCGCCGACCTGAGCTACAACCTCGATACCCTGGAGGTGAGCCGCGCCGGCAAGCCGCTCAAGCTCAACCCCATCGGTCTCAAGCTGCTGGCGGTGCTGATGCAGAAGAGCCCGCACGTGGTACGCCGCGATGTGCTGGAAGAGGCCGTCTGGGGCGACGACTGCCCGGACAGCGACAGCCTGCGCAGCCACGTCCACCAGCTGCGCCAGGTGATCGACAAGCCGTTCGGCTCCTCGCTGCTGCACACGGTCCACGGCGTCGGCTACAAGCTGGCGGAAGAAACGCATGGAGTATAAGCAGAGCCTATCCCGACGGATTGTCTTTGCCTTCGTACTCATGACCGCCGCTGTCGGCGGCCTGTTCTCGGTCGGCATCGTCGGCGTCGTGCATATCGTCGAAGAGCGCCTGATTTCCCGTGACCTGGGCGGCGAGCTGGACCGCATCATCAATGAGGACCTGGGCAACGGCCAGGCACCCAAGCTCGATCCGGGGATGCGTTTCTTCATCAGCGACGGCGCCGGTGTCTACGCCATGCCGCCGGCGCTGCGCCGCCTGGACGACGGTTTCCACGAGGTGTTCGACGGCGAGCTGTCGTTCCACGCGCTGGTGCGCGATATCGATGGCCGCCGTGTGGTGCTGCTGCAGGACCAGAGTGATTTCGAGGCGCGCGAGCAGATTCTCTACGCCGCGGTGGTCACCGGCTACGTGCTCAGTCTCACCCTGGCCGGGCTGCTCGGCTGGCTGCTGTCGCGCAAGGTCATGGAGCCGGTATCGCGCCTGGCGCGTCAGGTCCGCCATCGCGACCAGTTGCTGGAGCTGGCACCGCCGATGGCGCCGGACTATGCCAACGACGAAGTAGGCGAGCTGGCTGCGGCCTTCGACTACGCCATGGGGCGCCTGCAGGACGTGCTGACCCGCGAGAAGCTCTTCACCAGCGACGTCAGCCACGAGCTGCGCACGCCGCTGATGGTGATCGCCACCAGTTGCGAATTGCTCGCCGAAGAACCGGGCCTGAGCCCGCGGGCCCGTGCGCAACTGGGGCGGATGACCAGCGCGGCGGAGGAGATGCGCGATCTGGTGCAGACCTTCCTGCTGCTGGCCCGCGCCCAGCGCAAGGACATGGGCATCGTCACCCAGGCAGGGTTGCGGCAGATCGGTGATGAACTGGTCGGCCAGTGGCGCAGCACCATCGAGGCGAAAGGGCTGAAACTGGAGTATTTCCCCGAGCAGGCCATGCCGGGACAGTTCAACGCGTCCTTCCTGCGCTCGGTCATGAGCAATTTATTGCGCAATGCCATGCATTACACCGAATCCGGCAGTATCCGCTTACAACTTTCCGGCAACGGTTTCTGGGTCGAAGACACCGGCGCCGGCATCCCGGAAGCGCAGCGAGAACGGGTCTTCCAACCCTTCGTGCGGGGCGAAAACCCGCGTGGTGAGGGGCTTGGCCTGGGCTTGTCGCTGGTCAAGCGGATCTGCGCCTCCGAAGGCTGGGACGTCACCCTGCGCCCGGTGGAACCCCACGGCTGCCGCTTCGAAGTTCGCCTAGCCGTTCTTTGACGAAAACTTCACAAGTGCACGACCCGGCTATGACAGGCTGGCTCGTATCGTTCGCCCTGAAATTGGGAAAGGTAAAAATCCGATGAGTGACAAATCCGTCGACCTGGAGTTCTCCCACAAGTACGACCGCCAGCATGCAGAGCGTTACCTGCGCAAACATCAGGCCGGTCTGTCGCGGAAACTTTCCCACTGGCGAGATGTCCAGATAGCCCGCCAGGCGCTCAAGCTCGCCGGCCAGCCCAACCTGGTGCTCGACCTTCCCAGCGGGGCCGGACGCTTCTGGCCGATGCTGGCCGAAAAGGAGAACCGGGTGATCATCGGCGCGGACAATTCCGCGGACATGATCGCCGTGGCCTGTGCCGGTCAACCGAACGAGGTTGTAAAACGCGTCCGACCTTTGCAGACTTCGGCCTTTGCCGTTGATCTTCCGGACAACGCTGTCGACAGCATCTTCTCGATGCGCCTGATGCACCACATCGGCGAATCCGATGACCGCCTGACGATGTTGCGCGAGTTTCACCGCGTGACCCGCGATTCGGTGATCCTGTCGATGTGGGTCGATGGCAACTTCAAATCCTGGAAACGTGCTCGCGCCGAGTCGAATCGCAAGAAACACGCCTACCAGAACCGCTTCGTGATTCCCGCCAAGACCATCGAGGCGGAGTTCCGCCAGGCTGGTTTCAAGGTCCAGGATCACATTGATTTCGTCCCGCTCATCCATATGTGGCGGGTCTACATTCTGCGTAAGGAGTGATGGATGGCCGCTGATCTGGCGTCGCTGCAGCAAATTTCCGGTGAGAACGCCATTGACCGCTGGCTGCAGGTGCCTGGCAAGTGGGTCGAGGAGCCCAATCGCCGGCGTGGTGGCGAAAGCGGTGTGCAGCGTGTCCTGACCTCCGATGGCCGGATGCTGTATCGCAAGCAACAGGTCGGCCACATCTATCGCGACCTCCTGCATCCCTTCGGCTATCCGACCGCCATCCGCGAGCGCAACGCGCTGAAGGCTGCCGAGGCCCTTGGCGTGCGCGTGCCGACCCTGGTCTACGCCGGCTGCCGCAAGGTGGACGGCGAGTGGCAGGCGCTGCTGGTCACCGAATCCCTGGATGGCTTCAGCAGCCTGGAAGACTGCTATGCCCGTGGCGATCAGGAGCGCTGGGGCGACGCGCTGCACCAAAGAATTCTGCAACATTACGGTAGTACCCTTGCAAAACTGAACGCCGGCCGCTGGCAGCACGGCTGCCTGTACCTCAAGCACGTATTCGTGCGGGTGGACGGCGACAGCATCGAAGTAGCCCTGATCGACATGGAAAAGGCCCGCCAGCGCTTCAGCGCCCAGCGCGCCGCTCGTCACGATCTTCGTCAGGTAAAACGCCGTTCGTCGTGGACCGAGACGCAGTGGCAAGCATTTGTCTATGGTTACCAAGCGGCGTTTGGCAGCGCCATCAAAGGGTTGCAGACATGAAGTTAGAAATTACGCGAGGTTTGCTCCTCATCGGTGCGCTTGGGGTAGCAACCCTCGCGGCGGCGGCCTGGCATGAGCCAGGACCTTCGGTCATTTCCGGACACGGCGGGCTGGACAGCTGTCCGATGCCGGCCAACCTGCGCGCCAAGCAGCAGGATCTTCGTCCGGACCACGACCTGCTGCTGTTCCTCTTCGGCATGTCCCAGGGCAGCAAGGCCCGCTGATCTCTGCTGAAGACGCAAAACCCCGCCTCGGCGGGGTTTTTTGTGGGCCAGGGGTTTAGACTGCCGGTTCGATGCCTGCGACGAGACGAGCATGAGCGACAGCGTATTTTCCCGGCGGACCGTGCAGAACCTGCTGGATACCGACTTCTACAAGCTGAGCATGATGCAGGCGGTGCTGCACAATTACCCCAACGCCGAGGTGGAGTGGGAGTTCCGCTGCCGCAACGAAGAGGACCTGCGCGCCTACCTCGACCCGCTGCGCGAGCAGATCGAGCGCCTGGCCGAACTGTCCTTCGCGCCGCAGGACCTGGCCTTCCTCGAACGCATCCCTTTCTTCAAGCCGGACTTCATCCGCTTCCTCGGCCTGTTCCGCTTCAACCCCAGCTACGTGCAGCTGGGCGTGGAGCACGACGAGCTGTTCCTGCGCCTGAAGGGCCCCTGGCTGCATGTGATCCTCTTCGAGGTGCCGCTGCTGGCGACCATCAGCGAAGTGCGCAATCGCCACCGCTACCCGGGCACCACGCTGAGCTCGGTGCGCGAGCGCCTGCAGGAGAAGTTCGACTGGCTGCGCGCGCAGGCCAGTGCCGAGGAACTGGCCGGCTTCAAGATGGCCGACTTCGGCACCCGTCGACGCTTTTCCTACCGGGTCCAGGAGGCGGTGGTACGCGACCTGCGCGATGGCTTCCCGGGGCACTTCGTCGGTACCAGCAACGTCCACCTGGCCCGCGAGCTGAACGTGAAGCCCCTGGGCACCATGGCCCATGAATGGCTGATGGCCCACCAGCAGCTCGGTCCGCGGCTGATCGACAGCCAGGCCGCCGCGCTGGATGCCTGGGTCCGCGAGTACCGCGGCCAGCTGGGCATCGCGCTGACCGACTGCATCACCATGGAAGCCTTCCTGGCGGATTTCGACCTGTATTTCGCCAAGCTCTTCGATGGCCTGCGCCACGATTCCGGCGACCCGCTGGAGTGGGCGGAAAAGGCCATCCGGCACTATGAGAAGCTCGGCATCGATCCGCAGACCAAGACCCTGGTGTTCTCCGACGGCCTTAACCTGCCACGCGCGCTGGAGATCTACCGGGCGCTGCGCGAGCGCATCGACGTCAGTTTCGGCATCGGCACGCATTTCACCTGCGATGTACCGGGCGTGCAGCCGATGAACATCGTGCTGAAGATGACCGCCTGCAACGGCCACCCGGTGGCGAAGATCTCCGACGCGCCAGGCAAGACCCAGTGCAAGGACGAGAACTTCCTGCGCTATCTCCGGCACGTCTTCAAAGTCCCGTCCTAGCCGATTGCGCAGGGCGGCCGGACGCGCCACTCTTGTGCGATGCACTCACGGTGTCAGGCCCACTGAAGGGGAACAACGGATGTCAGCCACGAACGAACTCATCATTGGCGCAGGTCCCGACGGCCAGCCGGTCGGCCAGTCCTGGAAGCTCGCCAACCGCCACGGCCTGATCGCCGGCGCTACCGGCACCGGCAAGACGGTGACCCTGCAGCGCCTCGCCGAATCCTTCAGCGATGCCGGCATCGCGGTGTTCGCCGCCGATATCAAGGGCGACCTCTGCGGTATCGCCGCTGCCGGCAATCCCCAGGGCAAGGTCGCCGAGCGTATCGCCAGCATGCCCTGGCTGGATTACCAGCCGCGCGCCTACCCGGTGAGCCTCTGGGATGTCGCCGGCAAGACCGGCCATCCGCTGCGCACCACCCTGTCGGAGATGGGCCCGCTGCTGCTGGCCAACCTGCTGGAGCTGACCGAGAGCCAGCAGGCGGCGCTGTTCGCTGCGTTCAAGGTGGCCGACCGTGAAGGTCTGTTGCTGCTCGACATGAAGGACCTCAAGGCGCTGCTCAACCACTTCAAGGAGCATCCGGAAATCCTCGGCGAGGACCGTGCGCTGTTCACCGGCGCCTCGTCCCAGGCCTTGCTGCGGCGCCTGGCGCTGCTGGAACAACAGGGCGCCGAGGCGTTCTTCGGCGAGCCGGCGCTGCAACTGGAGGACCTGCTGCGTCCCGAGGCGGACGGCCGCGGGCGCATCCACCTGCTGGACGCCAGCAAGCTGGTGCACGACGCGCCGAAGGTCTACGCCACCTTCCTGCTCTGGCTGCTGGCCGAGCTGTTCGAGCAGTTGCCCGAGCGTGGCGATGCGGACAAGCCGATCCTGGCGCTGTTCTTCGATGAGGCGCACCTGCTGTTCAACGGCACGCCCAAGGCCCTGCAGGACCGCCTGGAGCAGGTGGTGCGGCTGATCCGCTCCAAGGGCGTGGGCGTCTACTTCGTCACCCAGTCGCCCGGTGATCTGCCGGACGACGTGCTGGCACAGCTGGGCCTGCGCATCCAGCACGGCCTGCGGGCATTCACCGCCAAGGAGCAGAAGTCCCTGCGCGCGGTCGCCGACGGCTTCCGTCCCAACCCGGCGCTCGACACGCTCAAGGTGCTTACCGAACTGGGCATCGGCGAGGCGCTGGTCGGCACCCTGGAAGAGAAGGGCACGCCGGCCATGGTCCAGCGCGTGGCCGTGGCGCCGCCACAGTCGCGTATCGGCCCGCTGAGCGATGCCGAGCGCGCCGACATCATCCGCCGTTCGCCCCTGGCTGGCCGCTATGACCAGCCGATCGACCGCGAGTCCGCCTACGAGAAGCTCACCGGCCGCGCGGACGACAAGATGGCGCCCACCGAGCAGAAGGGGGCCGGCACCGACTTTGGCGGCATGGCCGGCGAGATCCTCGGCTCCCTGGCCAGCCAGGTCAGCAAGACCGTGGTGCGCCAAGCGGCGAACCAGATCGGCCGACAGCTGGTGCGCGGGTTGATGGGCGCACTGTTGGGCGGTAGCAAGCGGCGCTGAATAGCTTCCTGTAGGAGCGGACCTTGTCCGCGAAGTGATCCGCTTTCCGCCGGATCTTTCAGGGGCGCCGGGCAGATTTCGCGGACAAGGTCCGCTTGTGTCTGCCTTTCCCGATACGATCGTAGGTGAGAGCGACGCAAGGCAAGCTGCAGGTCCGCAGTGTTCGAGCACGAGTAGGAGCCCAAGCTGCCTTGCGCCGTCCTCTGACCAAAGCCCGAACAGTTGAACGA